>JAHHGX010000091.1 GCA_019359675.1 Calothrix sp. FI2-JRJ7 | reverse complement strand
AATTAATATAATTAAAATTTATCATCTTAATATCTATAAACAATATAAACTTATAGTTAATTCTGCTTAAATAACTGCCCAACACTTGAGATTGCTTTTCATGACTTTTTCAGCAAACCCTAATTAAAGTATTCCGAGTAGCTCAGGAAAGATTTAGATTAAATACACATAAATATAAACAAATAATTATGATAATTTGTGGGCTTGTTCGATTAAGAATAGGAGCATTAATATTACCTACATAAAAAACATGTCTGTATATGTAAAATATGATTGTGCAAACATTTATTTCTTAGCTTGTATCTAATATTAAATATCTCAAACCCTTATTGTAGCGTTTCTTTTAGGCGCCGTAGCTCCCCACGCTTCTTTAGGGTAAAACCGCTGTATGTAATTGTTTGAGAGATTTCGGAGATGTCTAATGTAAACCAATTTAGAGAAACATCTTTGTTGTCTTCCTGCTTGTTTGCTTGGTGAATTTGATTTTGCATTTTGTTCGTGTTCGTACTATTTAGTCGAGAGTTAGAATTGCTACAACTGGTTAATGCGAGAATGGTGATTATAAATAGTAAGCTTGAGAAAAATTTATTATGCTGCATTTTATATAGTTTAGTAAATGAACCGCTGCGAGCCTAGGGTTTCAACCAAAGGATTGCAAAGGGCGCAAAGTAAGAGAAGTCGGATTACTATAGCTAATTTATTATTGATGCTGAATTATATTTCTGTCTTTCAAATTCTTACGATTTTTGTCGAAATATTTTGATTTTATAGTTAAATTATCGTATTTTAAGAGAAGCCTTTAAGGATTTAGCCTAGAGAAAAGGTATTTTTGACAAGTCAACGAGGTTAAATTCATGCGTTCTCAGCTAGCTGTCCACCCGCCGAAGATTATGCAGGAAGATTGGGTGTTATCTCGTCAAACTCTACATGCAGGTGGAGTTATAGTTGAACACCATATTCAACCACCCTCAGAAGCTGAGGCGCCGAATGGACTTACTCATCACTTTTTAGCGTTACAACTAAGTTATGGCAGGCGCCAAATTTTTCGTATTGATGGACATGAATATGATGGACCTTTACTACCAGGAGAAACGCATTTAATCGCAAAGTCGGCGCCTTCATTCGGAGCATGGGAAACAACTGACGAAAGCTTAATATTTATTATTGACCCAGTGTTTTTACAACGAGTAGCATCAGAAGCAGATTTTCCCAGTAGTGATAAATTTGAACTTATCAGTGTTCTGAAAACGCGCGATACAAAAATAGAATCAATTGCAATGGCTATTTACAGTGAGATGGAGCAGAAAAATTGGGGTGGTCAACTTTATATTGAGTCTTTGACTAATGTACTAGCGATTCATCTGCTTAGAAACTATACATCTCACCCTTCCAAGCTTAAGGAATATATTGGAAGGTTATCTAAGAAAAAATTGCAGCAGGTACTAGATTTTATTGATAATAATATTGAGGCGGATATTAAGTTAGATGACTTAGCTCAAGTTGCAAATGTGAGTTTGTGTTATTTTTCTACCCTTTTTAAAGAATCTGTAGGGGTTACTCCGTGGCAATATGTTATGCAACAGCGTATTGAACGCGCGAAAGTTTTATTAAAAACAGGTAATTGTTCAATTGCCGAAATAGCGCTCCAATGTGGATTTAAAACTCAAAGTCACTTTACACAACAGTTTCGCAAGCTGACAAGTTATTCTCCAAAAGAATATCGAGATAAAATTTAAACGAATTCTGTTTACGGAAAAAGAAAAGTTACTATAGTCTTAAAAAGATGAAAAATTTTTTTAAATTTACCATTATCGTCGGCACAACAGCTATTCTAGGAGTTTACCCTCTTTTGATGAATGTGGGGTTTCTCCGTGTACAGCCATTACAAGCTCAACCAACATCAACAAACCAAGCTTCAAGTTTTAGCCTACCTACTCCTAATGGTGCCTACAAAGTAGGTACAACTGCTTATTATTTAGTTGATTCTTCTCGTAAAGAAACCTATAGCAGCGAGATTTATGATTTACAAACGCAGAAACTGACTACAAATCCATTACCAACCAACCGTCGAGAGCTAATGGTTTATGTATGGTATCCAGCGGTATCAAAATCAAGTGCAAAGACTGCTCCTTATGTCGATGAAGGTTTTGCCCTAGCGACTGCTGAAGGTTTTGGAGCTAATTTTGGCGTATCACCTGATAAATTTACCCAGTTAGTTACTCAAATTATTCAAACAAATGCTATACCGAAAGCACCAATCGCAAATGCAACCAAACGTTATCCTGTTGTAATATTTTCACCTGGTTTTGGTTCAACACCAAAATTTTATAGTACGCAATTTGAACAGCTTGCAAGTCATGGCTATGTCGTTGTTGCTATTAATCCTACTTATGAGGCGCCTATTTTGTTTCCCAACGGAAGAATTATAACTCAATCGAGTATCTTTAATTTTTCATCTGCTAGCAAGGCAGAAATTGATAGTACCTTCAATCAAGCAGTATCAATTCGGTCAAAAGATGTTAGTTTTGTGTTAAATGAGTTAAATCGTATTAACGTAAAAGATTCTCAAGGAATCTTCACCGGACGTTTAGATTTAAACCGAGTTGGTATTTTTGGACACTCATTAGGTGGAGATACAGCAATTGAGGCAATGTGGCGAGAGCGTCGTTTAAAAGCAGGAATTAATATGGATGGTGGTAGCTATGGCGAGCTTTTAAGTAGTAAAAATAACAAAAGTTTGAATCGTCCTTTTTTAGTTATGTCTCATGATGGTGCAGATAAAGCGTTGCAATTGTTTTATCAACGACAGAAAACCAACGCTTACACACTAACTCTGAAAGGTAGCAAACACAACACGTTTATAGATTTGGGTTTAATTTTGCCTGCATTCAAAGCGCATTCTATAACTCAAACAAAATCACAAATCGAGCAAGTGATTGGTTCAATTGAACCTCAGCGAGCAGCCAATATTATCAGTGTTTATACATTAGCATTCTTTAACCAGTATCTCCAAGGAAAGAATGAAACTATACTCACAAAACCTTCGCCAAATTATCCAGAAGTACTAATTGAGTCTCGCATAAATTATTAATGCCTTAATTATATTTATAATACAAATTTTATCCCTCTAAACCTCCCTTAATCAGGGGGACTTTCAGAAAATTAGAAGTTTCATTGATAATAAAAACTTTAAGATAATTTTAGCCCCCCTTCCACACGGGGGTTGGTGGGGATCAAAACTCTTAAACTGCAAAATTATGATAACTATATAGTTGTTATTAAATAATATGTATATACTTGTAAATCTATGATTTCCGTGCAAAAATTTGAAAAGCTTTAGCTATATTAACAGCACTGTTTTAATTTTATATTTTATTGAAACAGGCAATAATGCCTGTTCCACAAGATGATAATTACAAACTATTTTTCAATAGGGCTGTCAGGATGCTGACTCCATTCATTCCATGAACCATCATAGTTACGAACGCTGTTGAAACCTAGTAAATATTTTAAGACAAACCAAGCATACGCAGAACGTCCACCAATGGCACAGTAAGGGAATATTTCTTTATCGGGTGTGACTCCTTTATTTTTTAAAAGTGTTTGCAGTTCATCAAAGGATTTAAAGGTTCCATCTTCGTTCAAGGTTTGTATATGCTCGATATGCACTGCACCCGGAATATGTCCCGCGCGCTCTGTTTCTTCAGGTGGTTTCATCATAAAAACTTCACCTTTAAATTCTTGAGGTGTACGGACATCTAATAATACTCGTTCTTTTTGACCAATTGATGACCTAACCTCTTTATAGGAAGCTCGTAAGCTACTATCAGGAGCAGTGGCGCGGTATTGAGTTGGTGCGAAAGTTGACAAGTCGGAGGTGACAGGGCGCCCTTCTGCTACCCATTTTTGATGTCCACCATTGAGAACGCGCACATCTTTGTGTCCAAATAATTTTAATAGCCAGAATATCCAGGCGCCTGTTCCAGGATAACTACCATAAGCGACTACAGTTGTGTCATTAGCAATACCAGACTGTGAGAGTAATTTCTCGATATTACTTGTTTCCAGGTTCATGCTGAAGTTGGGCTGTAATAAATCAGTCATGAAATTCCAAAAAACGGCGCCGGGAATATGAGCATCTTTGTATGGTTTAGGACTTGCATCAACTTCCACAATGCGAACATTAGGATTATTAAGGTTATCCGCTAACCATTGCGTATCAACAATAACTTGAGGGTAAGCGTATTTAGACATTAGTTTTCTCCTTAATAAAATATTTTTATACCTGGTTGACATCGTTTTCGCTATTTGCAGGAAAAACAAAATGTTGTACCCGATGAACTAAAGTTGTGGATACGTTAAATAGTGAAAATCCAATTAGTGGATGTAATACACCTGCATTTACAGGTAACTTCAGGTAAATAGTGATAAATTGCAATCCTAGTAGTACGGGAATACTTGCTGTTAGTTTTCGGACTCGTTGAGGAAATGGGCTAAGAAACACCCATAAAAGCATAACTGGCGCCAGTAAGCTATATCCACGCACTAGCAAAACATGGGTATTCCACCACTCAGGGTTGTAAAAGTACGCGAGTCCAACAGTTAATACTTGGGCAATTAAGCAAAGATTGAAAAGTAGAGCTAAAACGTAAAAGCCAAGTTGGCGCCAGTTAGTAGTCTGCACGCCACTACTTAGATTAATAGTCATATGTTAAAGTTCTGTTGAGAATCTGATAAGTTGTAACATCGGTGAGTTAAAGCTAATATAGTGTTGACTAATTGTTCTTGCCTAGTCCTCGAAAGTGTACAATCTTTGACCTATGGTGCTAAATACGTTGCAGTCTTTACTAGCTGAGATTCAAAATGCCAGTAACGAGTATGATTTGAAGCAGTACGTCAAAATAAGAGCGGGTCAATATTTTGCAGCAAAACGTTCAAGTTTATTTTTCATAAGCGAAATGCCGTTAATTAACAAGAATACTCCCAGGATTGTCAAATTAGCTTTATCTGTAGAACATAATCCTGTTTTACGTTACTTAGTTGAAAATCACGCACCAGTCCACGAAGAATTAATATTACCACCTGGAGTCTGGAATAATATATGCCCACGCGGCGACCACGGACATGTTATGGCAGGACCAATTATTAGCAATGGCCATTTAATTGGAGGAGTTGGCTTTACACGCAATCGCGAAGACTCTCCTTTTGATTCTCGAAATATTGCCGATTTGACTGCTATGAGTTTACATTTGTCAACCTGGCTCGCAACAAAGCAATTACAAGCGAAAAATTCAAATTCATCAAATTATTTAGCAATTAATAAATTAACAGCGCGCGAAATTCAAATAGCTGAATTAGTAGCACAAGGATTAACTAATGCGGAAATTGGCGCCGAACTGTGGATTCAAGAAAATTCTGTCAAACAAGCTTTAAAAAGAATGTTTCGTAAACTTGGCGTTGCATCGCGCGCGGAAATGGTTGGAAAACTGTTTGCTAATGCAAAATATAATTATAATACAAACAGCTAAAATATACACAGTTAATGCGTAAGTAATATATTATCATTATCAAAATGGCAATAACCTGATAAATGCATAATTTCATCAAACCTCAACCCATTAAATAAGCAGACCTAACGTCTTGATAGGAGGACATCAAAATGACTGATGAACAACATTCTTTGCTGAAAGCATCTGACATTAATTCAATGGATGCGTTTGAGTTTCATCATCCGCTTAATCCAAATTCAGAAATTTATTTACGCTTCCTTGGGCGTGCTGTCGGTCTTAAACGCATTGGTGTGACGATTGCTCGTGTGCCTGCGGGTAAGGAATCTTTCATTTATCATGCTCACCATAATGAAGAGGAATGGGTTTACATATTGTCAGGTAGAGGTATTGCGGAAATTGGAGATGTAGAATACGAAGTTGAATCAGGAGACTTCATGGGATTTGGGCTACCCCAACAACCCCATCACCTTCGTAATCCATTCAATGAAGACCTTGTATACCTTATAGGTGGAGAAGCAGGACGCTTAGATGTTGGCGTTTTTCCTAGGCTTGGTAAACGGGTGATTCGTGATAGTGAGTCAGCTTACATATTTGATGAGTCAGCGCTTCAACTTTTTTGGAGCAGCAAGCAATCTGCTGAGGATTGATGCCTGCTTGCGCGATTTTGCCTCAACTAACTGCATAAGCAGTGTAAATTTTCCTCTGGACAAATTGTGGTGAGCAAGGAAGTTATAGCTCATAAAAATCGATATATTACAAGCACTTCCACTGTGAAGCGCTTTTTTTATACATTTTTATTACTCTCTACTGTTGAGAATAATAATTTATCAAGAAAATTCAAGTACTATGTTTAATGCAGTACGAATCGATTCCCAATATTCTTCTTCCAACACTCCTACTAAGCCAAGAACTCGGCTATTATCAATACTACGAATTTGTCCAACATCAATGTAACAGTCTTGGTCTAAACTATTCATAGCAGATGCTACAATATTAACAATGTAAGGCGCCTTTTTACTTCCTGGTCTGAATGGCATTACAATTGTTAATGAACCGTGCTGATTCATTATATCGTTCTGAACAATTAGGCAAGAGCGTGTCTTTCGTAATTTTGTACCTACTGTTGGGTCAAGTTTACAAAAACGTATCTCTCCACGTCGATAAGTTAAATTACCTTGAGGCATTATTCAATTCCATCAGGAGCGACACAATCCCAAAGCGCAATTTCTTCCTGATACTCTGGGTCATTAGCATCTTCGGTAAGCGCTGCAATTATCTCTGCTTCTAAAACTTTACGACGATGTTGACTCAAAACATCGTTGATATACCTACTACGGTTAGAAGTCTCTTTATTATTAGCAGCACGCTTGTCTATAAAAGCCAAAATATCTTCATCAAGTGTAATTGTTACTTTCTTAGCCAAAGGTATACCTCCTTATGTCTTGTGTATTAACTTACCACTTTACTAGCAAACCAAGCTTTAAACCAAACTGAAGAAAAGAACATTGTTGGTTTTGTAAATCCAGCTTTTGTGATTAATTCGGCTTCTTTATCTGCTGAAATTGGGAAAGTCGAAGTATTTAGTGCATCTAGAAGTTGTTGAAGTTTTTCTTCAGATTCTCCCTTAAACTTAGCATGTTGACGATAAAGATTAAAAAATATGTCAAACTCTTCTGTGTTTTTAGATATAGACATATCCGCTAAAACTAAAATGCCATTGGGCTTAAGTTTGGTATAAATATCTTGTAAAAGCTGTATTTTCTTTGCTTCATCAAGGAAATGCATTACTAAAATACAAGTAACTGCATCAAATAAAATTTCGTTTGATACATCTGATATTAAGCCTTCAATCAATTTAACTTGATTTGTGACATTGGCACGTTCTATCCAGAATTTTGCAGTTTCAAGCATCTTTGATGATGGGTCAACGCCTGTCATCTGCCATGTGGGAGAAAATTTGGCAAGAGTTTTAATCTCCATCCCACCCCCGGCACCGACAATTAATATATTGGCATTATTAGGTATATTTAAACACTACAAGCATAAGAAACACCACCCGAAGGCAATCGTACAATCTTCTCAAAAATTGGCGACAGAGTCTTTTCTTCAGGAATAGTACAAAGTAGACTATCTATTGACATATGCTTACAAGCTTATAAAGTGTTGTATGTAAAATCTTTGAGTTGCCTAAGAGTTAGTTAATAGAAGAGCGAATCAACTTTTTCTGTAATTATTTGGTGCCATTCCTGTTAATTGGCGGAAATATTTACCAAGATGACTGTGACTGTTAAAGCCACATGAAAAAGCAATTTCTGTCACAGACAATTTGGAATTCTTCAACAAGAATTTTGCTCGTTCGATTCGTTGTGCTATTAGATACTGATGTGGAGTAACTCCCATTGACTGCTTGAACAGACGGCTAAAGTGAAATTGGCTTATCCCTACTAATCCAGACAAGTCTGATAGTTTTATTTCTGTGGTTAAATTGTCATTAATGTAATCAGTAACTACAAGTAAGTTGTGTTCGCTTAATCCTCCTGGATATAAAGCAATACTATCCTTTTTAGTAGAATAATCTCGTAGTAAATTTACTGCCAAAGCATTTGTCAAAGATTCGATATAAAGTTTACTACCCCAACTATCCCCATTTTTTAGTTCTGAGTGCAGCATCATGATAATTTGCTCAATTTGGGGATGGCGAACGCGAAATTTCGGTAGCAGTTCTACACAACCCAAATCAATATTACCTGCTTCTTGTGCAACTTTTTCTAAAAAATGCGGTTCAATCTGAATTTGCAAGAAATGGTCTTCACCCTCCGCGTGATATCCACCAGCTAACCCAGCAGGCGTAATACAAATATCACCCTTGCTATAAACTCCTGTATAACGTTGTTCTCCCATTACTTGTTGGATGCGAAGGGGACGAGGCGCCAGACATAAAGTTAAATCATGCTGTGGAAAAGCCTGATAAGAGCCTTGTGCTGGTGGTAGCCAGTACTCTTTAACAACGATAGACTCCCAACCTAAGTCCTGACTGGAAATAATCAATCCCTCTTCTGATGAGTAAGTAATTTTCCTTGGTTGTGGGCAGGGTGTAGGCTTCATGGCTGTTTTACGCTTTTAGTTGCATCCAAAAAAATTTGTATGTAGCAAGATTTTGATAGTATCGCAAGATTTAAATAGATTCAAATCTAAAATCTATCTAAATTTTAGTTATGCTTACTACCTGAAGGCAAGCAACTTAACCATAAGATTCTTCGATTGTCAACTTATAGAACTGTTATGGTAAATAAATACAAACAAGGCACCAAAATTTTAGCACAGAGTTTTATCGATGATCCAAGTTTTTCCCTTGTCTTTGGAGAAACTGAAAATAAGCTCGAAGCAATAAATGCATTCTTTGAAATATTTGTTACTGATGCTATGCAGCGTGGTGAAGTCATAATTGCTCCAGAAGAACAAGGAGCTTGCCTTTGGTATCCTGCGGAAGTGCCAATTTTTAATGAAGAGTTTGAACAAAAGCTAGCTGACGTTATTTCAATAATTTCACATTTTAGTGGTTTGGAAGCTGGAAATCGTTTTAAGGAACTAATACAAAAAGTTGGTGCTAACGAACCTGAAGCTCCACATTGTGAAGTTTTCTTTCTTGGGCTAAAACCAGAAGCGCGAGGAAAAGGAATTGGTAAGAGCTTGTTAAAACCTGTTCTGAATTATGCTGATACAAAACAAGTTGGTTGTTACCTGGTTTCTTCTAATTCTCGGAATATATCATTTTATGAGCGACATGGTTTTTATAAATTCTGCCCAATTAAAATTAATGATTCCTATTCTATGACTGGAATGTGGCGTGATTTTGTTCATCATTAACTATTGTTACTTTGATAAGTTGGCGCCAAATTCGTCTCTGTGTCCTCTGTGCCTCTGTGGTAATAATCTTTATCAGTAAAAAAATTAAGAAAATTAACCGCAAAGGACGCAAGGGACACAAAGAAAGAGTTATTAAGATGTAACAGACTAAGCAATGTTCTCAACTGCATTACGAAATGCTTCAACGACAAATGGAAACTCTCCTACAACACCAGCTAGCTCATCAGGATTAGCAATAAGAAAGCCAAGATTATCAAGATAAGCTAAAGACAGAAACACTTGTTTGAGATTTGTGTAATTAGCTGGCAATGGTTTGACGGTTTCGTAACCATGTAAAAAGGCTTTTCGCTGTTCTTCGTTAAGCTCCATCAGTGCTAAAGTAAGGTCATAAAGGTAAAAGCCAAAACCACAACGGTCAAAGTCAATTAAATATACATTGCCATCACATAGTAAGTAATTACCAGAATGAAAGTCAGCATGAATAACGCCAAATCTGTCTTGCGCGCGCTCTAGTTGAGCAAAATAAGTGATTATATGGTTGGCGTTCGACTTAAAATTATTTAGGCCATTTATATCAAATTCGGTGTTGCTTAAAGCTGTATATAACACTTCTAAACGCGCGCTAAAATGTCCCTCATCAAACGTATTGCGTTTAAAACCAGTGGGTATTTTAAACTGTTGCGAGTGGATATGAAGCTGTGCCATTATAGACCCTGTTTTTGCTAGTTCCTCGTCAGTCATCGCGTCTACAGTAGGTGGAATTTTTCCTTCTATCCAACACATAAGTGTACATAGCGTTTCTTTCTCACTATCATCAGATACAACTGTGACTAGTTCTGCTTGGAGATTAACAATAGGTTTAGGAAGTACCAGGGACGTGTCTTGCAAGCTATTTAACCAAGCTAGCTCTGATGATATAGCGTCTCGGTTATGACGCACGGCAGATGTATGGAGACGAAGCACATAAGATTTATCGTTAACATTTACTTTATAATTGGTGTTACTGGCGCCACCTAACCGCGTTAGTTGAGCGTTCTGTAAACCATAGCTATGCAGCGCTTTAACTGCAAGGTGTAAAAATGTTTTATCGCTCATTGTTTGTCTATGTCGTTATAATTATTGATTGTATGCTATGAAATAAATATTAATTATGACTAATCCTCTTAGAAAAGAACTTCATGAAGAAAATCGTTTATCTTGGAACGAAGCGACAAAAGCACATAACAGTCATAAAGGCAATCAAGCAAAGTTTTTTATTGAAGGTGGTAGCACTTTATTTCCAGAAGAAATAGAATTATTAGGAGATATTGCTGGTTTATCTGTGGTTCACCTTCAATGTAACGCTGGACAAGATACATTATCACTCGCGCGCTTAGGCGCCAACGTAACTGGTGTAGATATTAGTGATGAAGCAATAGACTTTGCTCAAAAGCTGGTACAAGATTCTGGTATTAATGCCATATTTGAAAGAGCAGATATATTTGATTGGTTAGAAAAACCTGGAAACAAAAATCTATTTGATGTTGCGTTCTCGTCTTACGGTGCAATTTGTTGGATATCTAATTTAAATCTTTGGGCTAAAAAAATTGCTTCTATTCTTAAAAAAGGTGGACGCTTAATTTTAATGGAATTTCATCCGGTAGCAATGATCTTTGATATTGATTGGAGTCATAAGTTCCCTTACTTTAGAAACGGAGAAGCATTTACTTGCGAAGATGGTGTTAGCGATTATGTTGCCGAGTCCAACACAGGTTTGGCGCCTAAAGATAATCAAACCGGAATACAAAATTTTCGTAATCCCTATCCTTCACACGGGTTTCAATGGGGGATTGGCGAAATAATCACAGCATTATTGCAAGCTGGGTTAACATTAGTTACTTTTAAAGAGTATCCTTACTGAAATGGCTGGAAACCTTTTGAGAACATGAAAGAAGAAGCCGGAAGACAAATGTTTCCACCCGAAAGTATACCAAATATACCTTTGATGTATGGTATTGTGGCAATTAAAAATGAATAACTCTTTAACTTCAAACCGTCTTCAGCTTATTCCCATATTGCTGATAATATAAAAATAATTATGAAATTTATGATAATAATTCATTAATAATAACTAAAATTGCTATACTAATTACAGCTATTAAAGTTATTTTGCCACCAGAAACTAATCTACTATAGCTATCGGTATTTTCATTATCAGAACGCCGTTTCCATGCCATTAAAGCTGGAATAATTGCTCCTAAAATTGATATACAAAAGGCGCCTGCACTTTCGAGTGCGTTTAAAAATATATTAGGATTTAATAAAGCTAAAAACATTGGTGGAAATAAAACAAAGCCGTACTGCCATATGCGTACAATTGTTACTTTTGTTACATTGTTGATAAAATTCAGCAGTCCATAAAAAAATCCAATGAAAGAGGTAACAATTGCAAATTCAGAAAAGACTGAAACCATTATTCCCAGTAAATTACCATCACTTCCACTTCGTAAATTTTCCAGTGGGTCAAATTTTTCTGCACCTGTAAATTCTTGTAGTGACTCCAAATTGACGCTACCTAAAATAACAGCATTCCATGCAATAAACATTATTAGTGGGATTAATGAACCAAAAAAAATGGACTGCTTTACTTTCCGCTCGTCTCCTTCTAATTGTATTGTAATTACCGGAATCACATTATGATAGAATAGCGCCACTAACATAACCGGAATTGCAGCAGTTAACTTAGTCCAATCCTGAAATACAAATTGTAGTAAATTAACTTGCCTACTTGCCAAAAACAATAATCCAGCGAAAGAACCTATTACTACAAACACTAAAGCGCTATTTAATTTCTCAATTAACTTTGGGCGCCCAAAATACATAATTCCACCAAAAAACAGCGCAAATATCGTTGTACCTACCCAGTCTGGCAAATTAAGTGATAACGCAGCAAGCAATATTTCCCCACCTTGAGCAATATACGCAACCAGCAACGCATAATGCAAAAACAAATATGCACCACCAGCGAATATTGCTCCTGGTTTCCCTAATATATTCTCCACCATTGCCAAAAAACTGCTGTTGGCGCCTTCCTCTCGCATCACATCTAAACTAACCTCAGCAATTAATAGCCCAGACACTAAAGCATATAACCATACAGCAATTAATAACACTGTTGAAGGCGCCACTCCTGAAGGTAGAGTCACTGTCGGTAAAGCCAAAATTCCGGCGCCAACCGTTGTTCCAGCAATTAACGCAGTACTTCCCAATACACTACCTGGTTGGTGAAGTAACTTATCACCATTAAATTCTATATTTGAAAACAAACGTGTAGTCTGCATCCGTTAAAAAAAGTAAAGATATGTTACATACTCATAATATTTTTAACATACTTATCCTGAATTAACAAACTTATGACCCAAAAAAGGAGGAAATACGGCAATGGATAAAATAGAGAAATATCGGCAAATAATCAAACAAATTTTGAGCGAACATGCACACATTAGCATTGATGCCGATACGGTAAAGCCACAATTAATTTTTGACTATGAAAACGACCATTACCAATTATCTTTTGTTGGCTGGGAAGCAGATAAAAGAGTATTCGGGCCTATCATGCACTTTGATATTATTCAGAGTAAAATATGGATTCAATATAATGGTACGGAAGAAGCTGTTGCTGACAGATTAGTTAAACTGGGTGTACCTCCATCAGATATTGTCATTGGTTTTCATTCTCCTTTCAAGCGTCAATTTACTCCTTATGCTGTTGAGTAAAAATTAATTATATACAGGTTTTCAAGGCTTCAATATCGGCGCCAACAATTTTTTCTAAATTCCTAGTAATTTTTTCAATGTCCCAGTTCCACCAAGCAATATCTAGTAAAATCTTGATTGTTTCATCAGCAAAACGTTGCCGTAGTAGATTAGCAGGATTACCTCCTATAATAGTGTAAGGTGGTACATTTGAAGTTACAACAGACTTTGCTGCAATAATTGCTCCATCGCCAATTTTTACTCCAGGCATTATCACTGCTTCGTATCCAATCCATACATCGTTACCAATTACAGTATCGCCTTTAAAAGGTAATTCACCTGATTGAGGCATTACACGCTCCCATCCATTGCCAAAAATTTGGAATGGATAAGTTGAAAAGCCAGACATTTTATGATTGGCGCCGTTCATAATGAATTTTACACCTCTAGCTAAAGCACAAAATTTTCCAATTACAAGCTTGTCACCAATAAAAGGAAAATGATAAAGTACATTGCGTTCAAAATTCTCTGAATCTTCAGGGTCATCGTAATAAGTATAGTCTCCAATAATTATATTTGGATTTGTAACTGTGTTTTTGATAAAACAAACCTGTGGAAATCCTTGCATTGGATGCGTCACTTTTGGGTCAGGATATTGCATTGCAGTGCTTTAATGTTATTAATATTTAAGATATAATTGTCCATAGCTCAGAATAACCTAGGGTCGGAGCTAGTAAGCTGATTTTTATTATTCGGAGGCATAACGAACTTGATAATGCAGTTCCACAAAGCTATCTCCATACACTGTTGCAGTTAATAGTTTTAATGGAGGTGTGACAATTATACGTGGCAATAATGGCGCTCCACTACCAAGCGTTACTGACGCTATAGAGACAATTATCTCATCGAGTAACCCACAATCGTAAAATTGCCCGACTAAATCACCACCACCAACTAACCAAATATTTTTATTTTCTGCCGCTGCAAGCATTTCCTGATGAACAGGTCGAACATTCCCCTTTACAAATCGCACATCTGCTCCATCAATCGCAGGCAAAATACGAGAGGAGAAAACCCAAGTTGGTTGTTCGTAGAGCCATGCTTGAGGACGCTCGGCATCTTTATTAATATGGTGGGCTAAAATCCATTCATAGGTAGTTGAACCCATTGCAATGGCGCCAACTTCTCGAATAAAATTGGAATAGCTGTCTCCTGTTGCCTCACCAAATTGAAATAACCAATCTAAGGAGTTGTGAGAATCAGCAATAAACCCATCCAAACTAGTAGCAGTATAGTATTGAGTTTTCATAGAAGTCGAAATAGCAAAAAACTATGACAAAAGCAATATAATAATTCTATTGTATCTAAATTGTGAATAACAATTGTTACAAATTATCAATTTTTAGTAATTTAAACAATAAGAATGGTCGATAAAGCACATTTTTGCTACTTATAAAAACTCTATCTGTTTAATTAATAAGTGTAATTTTACGTTTTCAAATTTCGTGTCTTTCTTATTATTTGCCCACATATTAGAAAAGAAGTCTTGCATTAGCGCTATGACGCTACGGTATTTAATAATACTGGCAACATAAAACTCATCTAAGTTCATGTCCCTATCAGCATGGATCTGTTCGATGTTGTCCAGTAATATCGAGCGTAGTTCATAAGGTTGTA
Organism: Calothrix sp. FI2-JRJ7; assembly: GCA_019359675.1. Lineage (GTDB taxonomy): Bacteria > Cyanobacteriota > Cyanobacteriia > Cyanobacteriales > Nostocaceae > Dulcicalothrix. The sequence continues at coordinate 425,552 of JAHHGX010000091.1, read as the reverse complement.
AGCCTTCTTTTATACCATATTTTTCCAGTATCCTACGTTTATTGTTTTCTGAACATGAATCATACGATGGTCGAATTAAGTGTCCTAAATTTCGTAGAACTTCTCCATAATCGTAAAACATGTTTTGCTCAAAGAAAGATTCTTCATCTGAAGTCAACGCAAAGCTTTTGTCAAGTACTAAACCAAAATCGCTCAAATATATATGTTCGCCATCGGTAAGGATGTTCTGAAAATGCGCGTCGAAGTGGATAATTCCCTTTGTCCTCAAAAAGTTAATCGTTGTGCGTAATTCATCTAAAAGTTTCTGGAGTTTGTCAGGGTTTTGCTGTAACCATGTTTCTAGTACATATGGTATATATTCTAGGAATAAAATTAACTCATAGTTAGCGTTTGCTCGGTCTAACAAATAATTTCCTGCGTTTACACTATTGCCCCAATATTCTATATAACTTTTTAGGCACCCCATATCCATATCCACATGGCGCCCAGAGAACGGAATAATCCGATAATGATACATAAGTGGGAAGTTAGCAATTACTTCCTCCAATACCCAGTTAGTAGTCTTGATATGCGTCACAAGTTCGCGGAAGACATTAAAACCAGTTGAACCCAAGCCATAATTACAGTAAGTTGGTAGGTTATAAAGGTTTTTGGTAGAGAAAAGGTTGTTATATTCAAGGTTTGTAACTGGAACACGTTTTACAAAGACTTTAGATTGACCAATAAATATAGTGTGATTTTGTCCCCAACCTGAATTTGACGTACTTGACTTGCTATCATCAAACAAAGAACGTAGTTGTGCATTATCTAACTGAGCGATTTGCGAACTAAGCTTGAAGTACTTTTTTCTTCTAAGTTCGATATAATTATTAGTCATGATTACTTGGTAAAATGCAATTTTTAAACTGGGTAAAGTATGGGTGTGAAAAAAATAGTTTATCTTATCCTAGCAATTCTAGGACTTATAGCGCATTAGTACTATAAGTTACAGTTTTTTGGAAATGCTGGTTTTATGGACTTTGTAAATCAGAGTTTAGGCAATCTTGCTGCAAAATCACTAAGCTTTGATTTATTTATAGCAACTGTAACGGGAAGTATATGGATGTACGTGGAGTCAAGACGAGTAGGTATAAGGTTAACGGTGCCATCAATATAAACACATATAACCTTTAATCGCATATGGTGGCAGAAAAACACATAGTATCTGTATGCGAACTAGGCTGCAAATCATCTATGTAGTTGGCACACAACGTGATATCTTTATAACCATTTTGCTCTAAAAATAATATAAATTCATCTCGTCCAAACCAATGGAGTGGCAAACGTTGAAGTTCTGTTGCTACTAATTTACCATCTTTCCATTTTTCATAACGAATAAAAGTTAGATTAATTTGGGAGAGAAAGGAGATATTACAAGAAGTTTGTATTAAAATGATTGAGCCATCAGCACACTCTATCGGCAAAGATTGCTTAATAATATTTTCTGTCTTAAAATCTTCAACAGGAAGTTCCAAATCAATGAATATACGACCCTGTGGTTCAAGGTGTGTTGCAAAAGCTTGCAATGCAGCGACAGCAGCAGACCGTCTTTCCAACAGCATGAACGAGCCAAAGCTGACTACTATTGCATTATATCTACTGGGCAAATCTAAATCTTTGACGTTAGCTTGATAGAGAACAGGAGACAAACCTCTGGCTGCACAATGCGAGTGACAAGAAGCTAGCATATCAGGTGAAACATCAACACCTTCAACTTGTAAACCAGCTTCTAGTAATGGTATAAGTAGGCGCCCTGTACCTACCATCACCTCAAGGATTTTTCCGCCAATTTTAGAAAGGTGCCTTATGTAGTAACTTACGTCAGGATACTCTCCACCAATTGGCTTAGTGATATTGTAAACTTCGGTACACAGAGTTCCATATGTTGTTAGGGTCATCCTAATGCCTCTATTCAATTTCAAACTACTTGTACTTGCTCCAAAACATTATAGGTTTGGCGCCAACTCTCAATATTGATTCTAAGTATCAGCGTCAAGGTTATGGACGAGCAACAATGGTAGAAGTAATACGGTGCCTCAAACTATGTCCAGATGTTGAGATAATTGCAACGAGTCATCGTAAGGAAAATGAAGTAGCTGCTTCTTTGTACCAAAGCTTGGGGTTTACCCCGTGGGACATCGAATGGGCAAAATCCCACCCTACAGAAATTTATGTAAAGTTTGAGGGTTAAACTATAATCTAAAACTTTAGAGTGTGTCGAATGAGTCTCACCGAACTACCTTTAAATCAATACATCAAAATTGAGAGCGTCAACACCCGATACTGGCAACTGGGTGAAAATGGAAGCATAGTAATTTTGCTTCATGGTGGTGGTGGTTACATCGAACTGTGGAAGCACAATATTTTTGAGCTAGCCAAACATCATCGTGTTTATGCTTTTGATATGGTTGGCTCAGGACTTACTGATAAACCTGGCGCCAAATATACCTTTGATTTTATGGCTAATTTTACACGCCAATTTATGCAAGCTCTAGATATTCAGAAAGCAAGTTTAATTGGCGCCTCTGCTGGAGGAGGTGTCGCGCTTACTGTTGCAATAAAGTTTCCAGAGTTGGTAGATAAGCTTGTAATAGTTGGTAGTGCAGGTTTAGGGAAAGAAATAAGTCTACTATTGCGACTTCCAACAATTCCAATTCTAGGTAAGCTATTAGGTAAGCCTAGTAAATCTGGTTTAACGATGTTATGTAAGCAAGCTGTTTATAACTCAAAACTAATTACTCCAGAGTTAGTCGAAGAATTTTATCAAATGGCAACGCTTCCCGAAGCAACACAAGCTATGCTCAATGTTGGTAGCTCAAATTTTAATATTTGGAGTCAATTTTATCAGCCAATCGTTGAAAAGTTAAACACAATTAGTGCTCCAACATTAATTATATGGGGTAAACAAGACCCAATGGTTCCTGTAAGTCATGCTGTGAATGCTGCGAAAAATATACCTAACGCGCGCTTAGAAATTATCGATGAGTGTGGACACTGGAGTCCAATAGAGCATCCACAAAAATTTAATCAGCTAGTTTTAGAGTTCTTATCAAAATTATAACTCGTAATTATGAAGACCTTGATAGTGTAGTTCGACAAAACTATCTCCATACATTGTCGCAATTTACGTTTATATATGAGTGAGGATTTGATGAAGAATTATTTGACAACAGGAATTACGCGCGCTTCAACGAGAAAATTGCTTGGTCAACCAAATTTTACAGATTCATATTGTAACAGTAAAAATGCTTGTCATAGTTATCTTCTTACCGTAAATAAAAAGATATTTTTGGGGGAGGCAGGCGGGGATGCCTGCTCCACAAGACTTTATTTTAAGCTATTAATAAGCGGGCTTTGTCTGCTTGTTCTTGAACGCTTTCTTTTAACCATTCACTGATAGCTTTGGCTAGTTTAATTGCAATAGTAGGGTCTTTTGTTAGGGTTTCATGGATTTTTTGCTGTAGTTCTGGTTTCTTTGTTGTTGCTAGGTTACTAATGCGAGTATCAGAAATGAAGTTGCGTACCCAACCTGGTATATCAGTTTCTTTAACCAAAGATTCTCCTGCAAAGTATGCGACTATTCCTAAGATAGGCGCCAATATTCCCGCAAATAGTAGTATATGGAATAACCCCGCTAAAACGGCACCTACTATTAACCCAACTAAGTGTCCCATAAACACCGAAAGTCCGGTTAAGTCATCGAATGATACCGATGTTGATACTTTCTCGGTTTGGTCACTTAAGTTTATTTCCCTAGCATTTAATGTACCTATTGGCAAGCTATATTTACGAGAAATTTCATCAGTTTGTTCGCGAACTTCACTTTGCACTGTAGATAACCAGTCTAACAAGCAATTGGTGACTTTCTGATTTCCTTCACTTCCTGCTAACCAAGCTTTGGCTTTTTGCTCAATATCCGCTTCGAGTGCTTTTAATGTAAGAATCTTACGCTGGCGCCAGTCTTTTATACTAGTCGTAATTACTTCATTAACTAAACCAGTTGCTAGTTCTTCTGCAAGTCTATCTAAAAATGTTGGTACGTAATTACCTACAATATCTGTAAGTTCATTGTCAAGAAATTGACTTATTTCTTTAACAAAGCCAGATGTACGAAGATAGACTCTTCCCCAACGTGCAAGTCCTCTAGCTATACTAAGTTCGGGTTCTCCATCACGTTTACAAGACAGTTGCGGAAATACTTCTTGACAGGTGTCTAATATAAAGTACATTTTGGATGCACTACCTGTAAGTAGTATTGCACTTGGTTCAATATCTAATTCTGATAATTTTTTCTGTACTGTTACTAACTGGTCAGTAAAAGCTTGGCGCCAACTGTTATTATCTAACTTAGCCAAAGGTTTATTTAAAATAACATCCATTATTTTGCCATTAACCAAAGGCATAAATTTATACTTACGCTGAATATCTTCACTACCAACATTCACAAAACTGTCTTCGTGCAGTTGAAAAAAGTTAAAATATTCTTCTTTGGCTTTGCGACAGCGTAACTCGCAACGGTTTCTATATATAGTATGTTGTTGAAATATTGCTTCTAGCTGTTCAACTTCTTCAAGCTGCAAAATTTCACCTTCACTAAGATGGTCAGCAAGATGAATTATTTTTTCATCTCCTTGACGGTATTGACGGTGTAGTTCTAGAGTTAATTGTAATATTTCTTTGTCGATCAGCGAGGCGCCTAAATCATATCCAAAGTCAATAGGTGTGTCAGCCATACCCTTAACCAGAGTATAATCGGTTGTTGAGGAACCTATATCGATGATTAATACAGATTTTTGGAGTTCTTGAATTGTAAATATACCGCTTTCTTTCGCGTGCATCAAAGCCGCACGCGATTCTTTTACTATATTAGAATTGGGTAAAATCTCTGCTAAAAGCTGTTTGTAAGTGTTAATTTCTTCTTGCCACCATCCTGAAGGACAACCGATGAAGAAGTAATTTGTGTCGGAGGGTTGGATTTGTGTGGTAGAAATTAAGTGGTCATAGATGGCTTTAACAAAGTCTTGGATAGTCTTTTGATATTCTCTATCATCGAACCTGCGACTTTTGAATGCTATATCAAAGGTGTTAGCATCAGATATTTGAAAAGCCATATCACCTATAAGTGTACCGCGCGTTGGGTGGTTGGCGATGGCGGTAATTTGACTTTTGCGGTTGTTAATTAGTAGACTTTGGGGGGTATCTTGGTTATTTGCGCTGACCCAGGTGAGTGATGTTTCTCCGTGACCTAAGTCAAAACCAATAATTTTTGTATTTAGATAATCTTGCATAATTATTTATTTATTGCGGGTTCAATAACATAACCAGGTAATAAAACGCGGTTATCTTTTACTAATGCGTGTTTTAGGGTAATATAATCATTAATCTCAGCATCCAAACTTGGCTCAAAATAAAACATATCTTGGTCTACATTTGGTTCATATGTACGCGCTTCAATTCCATGATGCCTTAAAATACTAGCTGCTTGCTCTATCCGGCGCCTTACACTCACAGGCAACTGAATGTTATCATCAAGTCCATCTGCCATTAAATCTTGAAGATACTCTAATAAATCAAGATTATTCTCTATACCCTCCTTGGGCACTTTATCTTCATTTCTATACCCTGCTACTGTTATATCGATTGACTGTAAAGCTTGATAAAGATAGTTTAGTAATTTATCTATATCTATATTTACCTCAGTAACAGCAGTTTGATTTATTTCTAAAGCTTGATTTTCTTTTTTTGGCTTAATAACCTGTGCTATCGTGCCTCCAGTTATACCACCTATTGCGGCGCCTATAAGTCCCCAATACCATCCACCTTCAAGAACTCCTGCCAAACCCCCAGCTAGTAAACTACTAAGCAATTCTCTACTTTGCTGTGCTTTCTGTATCAATGCTAACTTATAATTAGGCACCGTAATTGCATTTTTTATCGGTGATACTAACTTTGTCGTTAATTCTGCAAAATTTTGTTGTGGTAATACATTATTTTCATCTATCTGAGGTTTGACTAATAATAAAACGCTTGTATACTGACTCAAAGATTGTAACAAAGTACTCGCAAGTCGTGCTTGAGGTGGCGTCAAGCTCTGCATATACTCACTATTAATATCTGTAAGTGCATTAATTTCTCGTTGAATAACCTTGACAGCTACTTCAGGCGCCGTGTTAGGTTGAAGCTGAGACTTTAATTTATCTTTTACTTGTTGGTAGTAGTTTATAAGTGTTGTCATACTTTGAGAGGGGAAAGGGGGATAAGTGTTTTTATATACAAATTACTTTTTATAATCAGATTAAATTATAGGCGTTTACTAGTTGAGGTGCCGACTGGTTTAAGATTGATGTTTAAATAGAGAATGATAATCATTAGTACTACTTTCGGCTTATTTACAGCAGATTGCAGGTTGGTGAGGTACAGTAATTGAAAAATGTCTAAAATGTTAGTAATTAATCAAATTAGGTAGAGTTTCTATTTTACCTATTTATACGACAAATATTGGTGTACCTCATTTACTCGCAATCTGCTGTATATTGTTTAATATTGTTTAATGGGACGGGCAAGGATGCCCATTCCACAAGAGTAATTTCCATATAATTATAATTCTCGTTTATAATCTTCTAGTAATTGTGGAAGATAATCATAACCATCTACACCGATAACCGCAATAATTCTAGGACGACTTTGCGTTAACGCTTGTTGAAAACCGTTCTCACCCAACTGTGATTCTAGTCTAACAAGCAATGATGCCGCTTTATGCCATTCGCGCGATGCAATTTGATTTAATAAGTACATTCCTAACGAAGCAGTATATACAGCACGCTCAAAATTAGCGAGACTATAATTAGTCGCAGCTAAATGCGATAAATTTAATCCCTGTGAATATAAATCTCCCGCTACTTGTGCTGCTTGAAACCCTGCTTCTAAATTTGTCACAGCAAGCTGTAATTCCCCAATGACTTGATACGCTATCCCCAAACTACTCAAACACAAAGCTTTACCCTGTATATCACCGAGTTGCTCAGATAATTTTAAACCTTGCTGTAAATAATTTATTGGCATTTCATAACTATCAGCTTCAGCGTCTTCTTGCTGTAAGTTCATAACTTCGCTATAGCCTAAATTAACCAGCGCATTCTCTTCCCCTACTTTATCACCTGCTTGGCGACTCAATATTAATGCACGCTGACTATAATTTATTGCTTCACTATAATCTTTCTCTTCCACACAACTACGACTCAGATGGTTGAGGTTCGCTATCTCACAAGTTCTGTCACCTGCACTTCTTGCTATTTCTAAAGCTTCGGTATGAAAACCTTTTGCACGCTGGTTTTGACCCATTGCACGTTGTGAATAACCAAGTAACGTTAAAATTCTGGCTTTTTCTTGCGTTCCTTCAGCATTACGTAGCGGTTCGTCTAAATAATCTAATGCATCGCGTAAATAATTACCTGAAAACGACGCAAAAATCCCTCCATATAATGGGAAATACTGACGCTGCGAAAAAGTCCGTAATATTTGTATCATGATTTGCCAACAGCCATCAGTGTACATCTTAGAAATACTCTGAAAACCATTTGCTAGCAAACTCCAAATTACGGCAAAAGTCAAAAACGTCGAAATCGAAAGTTTGGAACCTGCTTTTACGTTGTACGGTTGCTGGTCGAACCAATGAACTAACCCACGCTGAATATATTGTAAAACTATAGCTAACTCGACCCAATCACTTAATTGCAGCGCACGTCGCTGTTCGGCAAATTCGATTGCTGATTTTTCTGCTGCCAAAGTTTTGAACAGCGCTTGGGGTATTTCACTTTTTACGTGTTTTGCCCAAGTTGCCCAAGGACCACTTTCGGAAGGCGCCCCACCAAACCCCATAGTTTCCTGTCGCTCATACATCCAACTTACCAAGTTATCTTGGAGTCGCTGCCATGATGCAATGCCACGATTGACTCCATCATATATTTGTTGTAAATTACAATCTGCTTGGGCATATTGTTGCAAAGACTTGGCCAACTGTTGAATTTGCTGTATATTCAAAGGTTGCTTTTGATTTGGGTCAACCGCACGTAAAAATACACTTAGCTGTTTATCTGGGTCTGCTGTAATAATTTCTCTAATTGCCGATGCTGTTACCGCACTCGCTTTATTTTGTTCCTCTGCACGTTGCCATTGCGTTTGAATAGTCTTCATCGCACGTAGACTACGGGTTAGTTTGGCTTTTTTGAGTTCGTCCTTTTCAGAGTCAACCGAAAGCTGGGTGGAACTTACTTGCTCCCCCAATATCATCTCAAACACTTCCCCTGTATCAACACTAACTCCCTTGAGCAGCATTTGATAAACCTGCTCAACAGAACTAATCTTACCCTTTAACGTGGCTTCGACGATTTCCGAGATTAAAGCCAGATATTTATCGCGCAATGATGGAGAGTCAGACACAGCAAAAAATATATATAGCAGCAATACAATTGTAACTGCTGATAACCCAACAATCATTATCTTAGATTGGCGCGTCCACCCAACCTACAAACAGCAGTGACTAACTCTGTGGGGTTAACAGGTTTAACGAGGTGCTGCTGAAAACCTGCTTCTAATGCTTGTTTTCTATCTTCTTCACGTGCGAAAGCAGTTAAAGCAATAGCTGGAATGCGCTGTATATCTCCTGGTTGACTTCTAATTTTACGAATTAATGAGTAACCATCCTCTTGTGGCATGGCGATATCAGATAGTAATATATCAGGTTCTAATTGAACTAGTACGGATAATGCTTCAGAGGCAGATGCAGTAGTCGTAACCTTTGCCTCATACCCCTCAATTATTTGAGCTAGTAACTCGCGTGTATCTTTATCATCATCCACTATTAATATATGTATTCCAGAAAGTGATGGAACTTCTTCAACTTCATCTTGCTTAGATTTTTCTAACGATTCGTTTATTTCCTGACTAGAAATACTATATATAGGAAGCTCCACCGTAAATGTAGCACCTTTACCAATACCCTCACTCATCACCTTTACGGCGCCATTATGCATTTCAACTAAATTACGCACTATTGCCAAACCTAAACCAAGACCATTGTGCGTGCGTGCTTTAGTGTTATCTGCTTGACGGAAGGGTTCAAATACATGTGGCAAAAAATCGGCGCCTATTCCAACTCCTGTATCTTTAACTGTAAACTGAATAGAGGAGTTAATTTGTTGCAACTCGACAAATATGTGTCCACCCTGTGGAGTAAACTTAATGGCATTATTGACCAAATTTGAAATAACTTGCCCTAACCGCGCTACATCTCCCATTATTGTACCAACTGAGGCGCCGATTTTAGACTCAAGACTAATGGATTTAGCTTGAACTAGCGGTTTCACATCTAATAAAACACTTTGAACAATCGGTACTATATGAATTGGTTGCTTGTTTAAACGTAATCGATTTTGAATAATGCGCGAAATATCTAAGATATCTTCTATAAGCGTGTTTTGGAGATTGGCATTTCGTTCAATAGTCTCCAAACCCTGTGCTTGCTTTGTTTCACTGAGTTTTCCACTTCTGAGTATTTTTGCCCATCCCAATATTGCAGTTAGCGGACTACGAAGTTCGTGAGAAACAATCGCGATAAACTGGTCTTTAATGCGGTTAGCTTCACGTGCTTCTTTGTTTTGCCTTTTTAATTCCTCTTTCGCAGTTGCCAGTTCTGCCATCGCTTTTAAACGTTCTGCTTCACGTTGCTTAGATAAGCTAATATCCTCCATCAACCCATCTATAATAATGGCGCCGCTGGGTTTAGTGGTGACAGTTTGACTAATCCGTACCCAAATTGGTATATCATTCTCGTAACGCAAGATAATTTCTTTATCGCGCGTACCATTGAACTGTAATTTACTCAATATTTCAGTGCTTTGTGTGATATCACCTAATCCTGCAAGTCGTAAAAATGCTTTATTTACTTCGAGCAATACCCCATCTTGACTCAAACGGTAAATTCCCACATTTAAATTATCGAGCAGCGTTTGTAATCTTGATTCTAACCCTGCCACCTTGCGCTGCGTTTCAACTTTCTCCAAAGCTAACTTAACGGCAGCAGGTAGACGAACGTAATGATGAGCCGATTTTAGAATATAATCATCTAACCCTAATTTCATCGCTTCCACAGCAATTTCTTGCGTACCACTTGCGGTAAACATAATAACTGGGCAGTCTGGGTATAAATTTTTAATAGCTCCCACCACTGTCAAACCATTAGTCCAGCGCAGTTCGTAGTCAGTAATCGCTAAATCAAACTGCCTTAAGAGTAAAGCTTCTTCTAAGTCTTGCGCTCTAAAAACTTCTTGAAGTTCTACTTCTGGAAATTCCTGTTCAAGTGCATGAGCTATGAGTAAGCGGTCATCGTAGTTATCGTCAACAAGTAAAATACGCACTTTCAACTCACTATCAATGTGCGAAAACAAACACTTAGCTTTTTAAATTAAACGTAACCAATAAATGTGAACAATAATTAATATATAAAGATTATCACATAGTTAGCATAATATAAACTTTATTAAAGTCTTGAGAATTATAGAAAGGTTAAGAATATTTAAAGGAATGTTGTTAGTCATATAGTTATTTGTGGCTTTTCGTTAAAAAGTATCCAATGTAAATTAAGAGTTTTAACAATTTCTACTAAATCATTAAAAGCAACAGGTTTGACGATATAAGCATTTACACCTAAGTCGTAAACGTTGTTAATATCGATGTATTCTTGAGAAGCAGTTAGAACAACAACAGGCAAGCGTTTAATGCCGGGTTGTTGCCGTAACCACATTAAGACTTCTGCCCCTGACCGACGTGGTAGTTTCAAATCGAGTAAAATCAGCACAGGTAGGGGGTAACTATTACGGTCATTGTAAGGCGCCTGTCCTGATAAGTACAGTACTGCGGCATCACCATCGTTAACAACTTGTAGCGGGTTGGCAATTCCTGCCTTACGAACCGCACGTTGCATTAGCAAAACGTCTTTAGGATTGTCTTCTACCAATAGTATAGTATCTTGACTACTCATTTATTCAAAGTTAGGGGTTAGGAGTTAGAAGTTAGAAGTTAAGAGTTAGAAGTTAAATTCGATCCAAAATCGACTACCTTGTCCTGGCTGTGATTCTACACCAACATGGGCACCCAGACGCTCGGCGCCTTTACGGACGATAGCTAGACCGATACCAGTACCGGGATATTCGTCATTGCTATGTAAGCGTGTAAATACAGTAAATATACGCTCTTGATAGTTCTGAGCAATTCCAATACCATTATCTTCTATCCAGAGACGTATTTTATTAAGAGCGCGTTCGGCATATATTCGCACCACAGGTTTAACTTCGGGAGCAACAAATTTTATCGCATTATTTACTAAGTTAGAAATTATTTGACTTAAAATAGTATAATTCCCAATAACTTCAGGTAAAGGTTCTTGGACTTGTACTGTTGCTTGTCTCTGCTGTATTGTTGACTCTAACTGCATTAATACTTCTGCTACTATAGAAGACAAATCAATAAGTCTTAATGGTAACTCGCTACGACTTATACGGCTGTACGCTAACAAATCATCAATAAGTCTGGAAGCAGATTGTGAGCTAATAATAATACGCTGTAGATATTCTTTTTGACGCTCTGGCTCAAGTTGTTGATTTTGCAGTATTGTACCAAATCCCTGAATTGCACGTAGTGGTGAGCGCAAGTCATGGGAAACCGAGTAACTAAATGTTTCTAAATCTTGGTTTGCAATGATTAACTTTTGATTTGTTTCATCTAGCGCACGATTTGTAGCTTCGAGTTCAGCAGTTCGTTCTTGGACTCGCTGTTCTAAAATTGAGTTTAGCTGCTGTCTTTCAATTTCAACTTGTTTACGTGCAGTAATATCTTCAATCAAGCCATCAAGTACCTTTTCTTTATCAATCTCATTCAAAGTTATACTTAAAGCTATCCAAATAAATGTACTATCAGGACGTTGCAATTCAATTTCTAACTCTTGTTGTGATTCTGGTAGCTTTTCTAACATTAAGTAGTGTTCGCGAATGTTCAGTATATCTCTGGTTTGTAATTGTGTTAAATTATCTATGCCTAGTAATTTGAGAAAAACTATATTGCTTTCAATGTAATTGCCATTACTGTTTGCCCTAAACGTTCCTATCTGCAACTGATTCAGTAATCTACGCAACTGAATTTCTAATAACTCAGAAGAGCGTCGATTTTCTAAGCGTTCAATCGCAATACGTAATGATATTGGTAATTTAATATATTTAGATTGCGATTTGAGAACATAATCATCTAACCCAGACTTCATCGCTTCAACCGCAATTTCTTCGCTACCTGTACCAGTAAACATAATTACAGGACAGTAGGGGTATAACTGTTTAACAGTTCTTAAAATATCAAGTCCAGTAGTCCAACGCAGGTCATAATCAGTAATAACAGCATTGAATTGTTTTGCAGTTATGGCAGCAGCTAATTCCGTTTTATCAAGAATTTCTTGAATCTCAATTTGAGCAAATTCGCGCTTTAGTTCTCGAATTACCAATGCACGATCTGCTTTATTATCATCAATAACTAAGACATGGAGCATTTTTATCGTTGACTCCTAACTCCTAACTCATAAGACGTTGTCCAGGTGCGTGACGCTATTAGTCCATAATCTTATTACGTTACGTATCGTAGCGTCACGCACCCTACCTTTTTATCAATTCAATCCAAAACCGACTGCCACTATTAACTTGTGATTCTACCCCAGCTTTGCCATTCATACGCTCTACGGCTTTCCGTACAATAGCTAAACCAATACCTGTACCTGGATAAGATTCTGTACCGTGTAAGCGTTCAAAAACTCGGAAAATTCGTTCTTGGTGTTCGGGTGCAATACCTATACCATTATCTTCAACCCATAAATATACTAAATTTTGCTGTTCGCGTGCGTAAATATGTACTTTTGGCTGTGTTAGTGGTTCTACAAATTTAATGGCATTACTAATTAAATTTGTAATCACTTGCATCAATGTAGGACGATGCGCCATTACTGATGGTAGCGTATCTATTGTAATTAAGGCGTGTTTTTCTTTGATTTCGGCGCCAAGTTGTTTCAATGCTTCTTGGACGATGGTATTCAAATCTACTTGTTGTAGTTCTATTTGAACCCGTGTTAAACGACTGTATGATAATAAATCGGCGATGAGACCATCCATTTGAACGGCGCCTTCGGTTATATATTGAATATATTCGTGTGCAATTTCATCGAGTTGCTCACCGTAGTCTTCTTGTAAAGCTTGAGCAAAACCCTGCATCGTTCGTAACGGCGCCCGTAAATCGTGAGATATTGAATAAGCAAAAGCCTCCATTTCGGCATTTACTTCTTGTAGTTGTACAGTGCGTTCTTGGACTCGTTGCTCTAATGTCTCGTTAAGTAGCTGAATTTCTGCCTCTTTGCGCTTGCGTTCGGTAACATCTTCTGCTACTCCAGCAACTCGATAAATTTCTCCTTCTTGATTACGAATCGGAAAACCTCGGTCTTCAATCCAACGCACTTGACCGTCTGGACGAATTATCCGGTACTCTACATTTAACGTTCCACGATGTATATTTTCTTGGTGTTGTTCTGCATGACGTTGTTTATCATCTGGATGAATAGCCTCACTCCACCCCATAGGATTATTTTGGAGACTTTCAACTGTGCGTCCCCAAATTCTCTCATATGCGGGACTAACATAAATTAATTGGCCGTTACGTGGGTCAAAAATCCAAAAAACTTCATGAATGTTTTCTGCTAACTGGCGAAATTTCTCGTCGCTGCTACGTAATTCTGCTTCGGTTGTTTTTAACAGGGTAACATCATAGAACGTTGCAACCGCAGCAATAATTTTGTTTGACTCGCGAACAGGTGTACAGCTAATATAAATAATTCGCTCGCTACCATCGGGTTGAGGATACCTAAATTCTTCATCTACAACACATTCCCCTGTAGTCAAAGTGCGAACCATTGGATACTGGTGAGTTTCGTAGGGTCGTCCATCTGGATGTTTCGCTTGGTACTCATTATAATCATTCATATTTTCTGTTGTAACAAATGCATGTCCTAAAATCTTTTCTGCTTGCTTGTTACCAAGAATTAATTTTCCCTCATTATCTGTTATTACGGCACCTACAGGTAATTGTTGCACCATCGTTTTCAAACGATTACGCTCTGCTTGCAACTCAGAAAAAAGTTGATTTTGCTTGGTTTGCTCTTGATAGCGAAGAATTGTATCACGACGAAATAAGTAATAAATAATTCCTATTCCTAGTATATTTACGCTATTCGCTATAACTGAAGATAATAATGTACTATCAATACTAGCTTTAGACTCAGCATTATGTAGCTGCAACAGTTTATTTTCTTCGAGTTGCATATCAGCAATTTGGCGCCGGATTTTATCCATTATCAGCTTACCTCTATTGCTTCGCACCAATTGCAAAGCAGCTTGTTGCCCTTGAGTTCGCTTAAGATTAATAGTATCTTCAAGCTCAGTTAACTTTGTATCTACAGACTTTTTTAAATCAACAATCCGTTGCTGCTGTTGAGGGTTATCGCTCGTTAGCTGCTGCAAACCACCAATTTGTTGATTAACTCTATTAATAGCAGTCTGATAAGGTTCTAAATAACGGGTATCACTCGTAAGTAAATAACCACGTTGTCCAGTTTCTGCATCTTTAAGCGTAGACAGAGTTTTTTCAAGCTCACTAATTACCTCATGTGTATGAGCAACCGACCGTACATTCTCGACTACCTTCAAAGTATTACGATAGGAAAGCGCTGCATTAAAAATTACCAGTAACAGCGTCAACGCTATACCAAGATTAATTTGTCGAGTTAGTGGTAGCTTCATCAAATAGAGGAGTAAGGGAAATTATAGCTGATACTATTTTAGATTAGCGCCGACAGATAAACGTGGCGTAGCGGGTGAATTGGCAACGGATAAGAACGGATGTAACGGATTATTTATTTTGTGAAAACAGTAACCATTATTTATGGCGCCTTAAAAATAATTCATTCATCCCAGGACTTACGATATTGTCACTTCGGCGCTTTGTCGGTGCGTGACTGCTATAAGTCCTATAACTACGTTGAAGTTTTTTCGTAGCAGTCACGCACCCTACGTTTTTTATGTGCCACGCAGCGTAAGTCCTACAGGGAACATCCACTTTTGGCAGATAGGCTTTTTTAGACCAACCATATAGTAAGGTTTCTGGCGCCGAATAATTATGTTCCTTCCGAAAGTAGATGCTCCCGTCCTACATCCGTTACATCCGTTTATAACCCGTTGCCAACTTTGCCCTTCAACAAATAGGTGAATCATACGCTTTTTGCGCTATTAGTAATAAATAGATAAAACAGGTACAATTACGGGAACCGCGAAAAAATGGCTCGCACCCCTACTTTAACTTTTGATCGTGGCACATTAATTTTGCATCCACCACCTAAAGGTAGAAGTTGGATGGATTTTGCCACATGGGATGACCGGGTAGAAAAATTCCGTATTCCCGCGATTCAATACCGTGCTTTGGTGGAATCGTTACAAGCTGAAAATACCAATTTCATCGACGATGCTAAAGCATTTTATGCTATAGACATGGCGCCGAGTCTCGAAATGGAACCTTACCAGCATCAAAGCGAAGCGTTAGCAGCGTGGAAGTTGGCAGGTAGGCAAGGTGTTGTAGTGCTTCCGACAGCAGCAGGAAAGACGTATTTAGCGCAAATGGCAATGCAAGCGACACCACGAACTACATTAATAGTGGTGCCAACGTTAGATTTAATGCATCAGTGGTACGCGCATCTCAAAGCAGCGTTTCCAGATGCGGATGTAGGTTTATTGGGAGGAGGTTCGCGCGATAAAAGTCCTATATTAGTCGCGACATACGATAGTGCCGCAATTCATGCGGAAACGTTAGGAAGTATGTACGCACTGATTATTTTTGACGAATGTCATCATTTACCGACTGATTTTAATAGAGTAATTGCGGAGTATGCTATTGCCCCTTATCGACTGGGTTTATCGGCAACTCCCGAACGTACCGATGGTAAACACGCTGATTTAAATATTTTGATTGGTAAGGAGATTTATCGCAAGCGCGCGGAAGATTTAGCGGGGAAAGCTTTAGCTGAACACGAAATTGTACAAATTAAAGTTAAATTATCGCAGCATGAACGCGAGCGATATAATCAATTGATGCAAATTCGCAACGATTTTTTAAAAGAGTCTAAAATATCTTTGGGCAGCATTCAAGGATGGCAACATTTTGTCATGGCATCCGCACGGTCGCAAGCTGGACGCAAAGCAATGTTAGCCCATCGTGAAGCGAAAGAGATTGCTTTGGGTACTGATGGTAAAATTAGAATTCTCACCGATTTATTAGCAGAACATTATCCAGATAGGATATTAATTTTTACCGCTGATAATAATACTGTGTATAAAATTTCTAATGAATTTTTAATTCCTGCTATTACTCATCAAACTCCTGTAAAAGAAAGGCACGAGATTTTGACCAAATTTAAAGAAGGTGAGTATAAGAGCTTGGTTGCTTCTCATGTGTTGAATGAAGGGGTGGATGTGCCTGCTGCAAGGGTAGCGATTATTTTATCTGGTACTGGGTCTGTACGGGAATATACGCAGCGGTTGGGGCGGGTGTTGAGGAAGGGTCAGGAGATGAATAAGCAAGCGGTTTTGTATGAGGTGGTGACGGAAGATACTACTGAGGAAGGTACTTCGGCAAGAAGAAGGAATGAACCGCAAAGGACGCAAAGGAAAGAAGAGGAGAAGAGGAATTTAAAGGTTGTGTATGGTACTGGGCAAAAGAAAACTGCGCGCGCTGCTGAACAATTAGGTTTGTGGAATGATTCAGGAGATACACCTAATTTTTAAAATACCTGCGTATGGTGGGCACTGCCCACCATAATTTTACTATTATGTATAATTACATAATTTATGAAAATTCCTTAAGGGTTTGTGTTTGATGTTTGGTTTAAGGCGCCATGCGGGATAACTAGGACAAGAAGTGATTATCGCTTCTTTGACGTTTAGTTAGCCGATATGGTGTGGGATGAAAAACCAAAATCAAAGTTTCTTGGCTTTTTTTAGCAAAGTTATTTTTGCAGTTGCGTATGTGGCAATGGTTTCACCAATAGCTTCTGCAAATGCAGCATCAGGGTTGCCTACCAGCATTGAAGAATCTACTAATCCGCAAGAATCAAAAGTACTAGCACTATCAGATGGACAAACAAGTGCAGACGATGATGATGACGATGACGATGATTTGCCGGAAGTTGTTAAAACATCTGTTTTCAAAGATATTTCTCAACGCGCAAATGTTGAAGTTGCTTCTTTGCGCGTTCTTAGAGCCGAAAAGACAACTTGGTCTAATGGCTGTTTGGGTTTAAAATCCGATGAAGTTTGTTCACAAGCGTTGCTTCCTGGTTGGCAAGTCGTCGTTGCTAGCAGTACCCAAGCTTGGGTTTATCGTACTGATGAATCTGGCAGTATAGCCAAAATTGATCAGAAATCAAGTCAGTCAGTGACTGCAACAATTCTCAAAACACGAACTGTTAACGAACAAATTAGCAGTCGTGTCACTACTGTTGAACGTCGCAGTCAAGTACTCGCTGCCAGAACAACTGCGGTTAGTCGTGAGGATGAAGCAAATATAAATGCTGTTAGTCGCAGTAGTATGCAAGTTAGTGCTGTAACTGTTGACGTAAAAAGCAAAAAACCCGGTTTCAGTCTGGCAATTCTGCAACCATCAGGTAGTTTTGAAGAAGTGATAGCGCGCGTTTCTATAAAAGGTAAACGCGGTAAGAGTTATCTCAAAGAACGCTTTTTGGGTGATTATAAGTACAAAATCCAACAAAAAGCCAAATTTGTTAAGGGTTTGAAAACTGGCGACAGAATTGTTGTCCGGTTGTATGATACTCAAAATCGCTTTATCGGCTACAGCGAATTTGAATGTTTGTCGGCAAATACTGCTGTCAATCTGATTTTGTCAAATAATCCTAGTGGCTATAAAGTTGTTCGCACCGTTTATGGTTTAGATAGCAATTTTGATGGCGCCATTGACTCAGGTAGCAAAACTTACGATTATTTCACCCAAGTAAACGAACAGCGCGTTACTTTCTTAAGGAGTTCGCAGCAAGTCAATGTCAGTCAATTCCAACTTGAAGGATTGTCAGCAGTTGCCAGTCGCAGCGTTTATCCTGCATCTTTTACCCAAGGTGAATATGCGCTAGTTCAACAATCTATTAGTGCTTCTAGTTCTAACCTAGCAGCAGCATTAAAAGCGGCGCCAAGCCAGCTGGTGGAAGTTAATGAAGTTAGCGATGATGGCGCCTCAACTTTCGATGTCAGTCAAAAGATGATGGACTATCGTGAAGTAGGTGTTGCAAACGGTATTCAAGTTAAATTCTCGGATGTATCTGTAAATCACTGGGCAAAAGATTTTATTGCCGAGTTAGCAGCAATGGAAGTTATCGAAGGTTTCCCCGATGGTTCTTTCCGTCCCGAAGAACAAGTAACTCGTGCCCAATTTGCAGCAATGATTGCCCAAGCATTTGAAAAAGCGAAAGTTCGTAAAGTAGCTTCCTTCAGCGACGTTTCCTCTCGTTACTGGGGATTTAATGCAATTCGCGAAGCTTATCAAACAGGATTTTTAAATAGCTCTGGCAATCAATTTAAACCAACTCAAGCTTTATCGCGTCTGGAAGCAATGCTAGCAATAGCGCGCGGTTTGAATTACACAGTTACAGGTTCAACCGAAGCAATATTAGCAGCTTACAGCGATGCTACTACCATTCGCAGTGATGTTCGCTCTTCTATTGCTGCCCTTACCGAACGCGGTATCGTCGTTAACTATCCAAATATCGAAACTCTTAATGCTGATAAAGTTGCAACCCGCGCCGAAGTTTGCGCTTTAATTTACAAAGCATTAGTTAGCAAAGGTGAAGTTAGCGACATTTCTTCTGAGTATATTGGTGGAGGAAACAAAACCGAAATTGAATCGCGCGACAACGATGATGACGATGATGACGATGATGACGATGATGACAACTCGGAGCGCAAAAAACCTAAACGTTCCTGTAACCAAGGTATCGGAAACGGCGCCGAAGGATGTGACCCAGGTAACTCCCGTCCACATGGTGGCAGCAATGACGAAGGTGGACGCACACCAGGTAATAAAAGATAATTAGTGCGTTCTTGACTTAAGTTAAATACAGATTAGCTTTTGTGGGGTGGGCATCCTTGCCCGCTCTTGGTTATTTCAACAAAGAGGGTTCTATTTTAAAGTCAAATATTAAAACGTTGACAGGTATATTGTCGTATATGTTTTAAATAATTTTTATAACCCGGAATCTCGTAGGAGCGGGTTTACGAAATGGTAATACAGTTTTAGGATATTTGTTAACCCGCCCCTACGGTATTGACCATGTTAACGACTGATTTATTGATTTATCGCCAAAATGGTGAACAAATTATACCCAAACGCTTAAAAATTGAATCAAAAAATTTAGAGTTAGCGACTGAGTTAATTAATTGTTTTCTCAGTATGCGAGGTAAAACCCAAGGTGATTTAGAACGACAACTATCTGAATTAGAGGGGGAAAGTACTGATTACCGTGTGAAGCGAGGATTAGCTTATATTCTAAAAAGCAGCTTTTGTAATTTTGAAATAGTCAGTCCTATTGACCCACTGTTGTTACGCGAACGTGTATTCGCGCGCGCTGCTTTATCTGTTCCTAGTAAAAATCAAACGCAGGCTACACTTACATATGTAGCTGATGTATTAACTAAAGAACTCGAACGCGAGGTATTACCCGAACAGGTAAAGTCAGGATTATATGCCGATTTGTCAGAAAATAGGATTTTAACAGCTTTTGAAGAACCCAACCCTGAACCTTTAATACACCGATATAATCTATCACAAGTGCAGGGGATATTTTACAAAGCAAGTCAACTAGTTATCAACGCGCATCGTAATAACCCTGGAGAGTACAAGTTATTATTTCGGTATTTAAAATTATTTCAATTAATGGCTTATATCGAAGGAGACTCAGACCACGGGTTTACTATTACTATTGATGGGCCAGTTAGTTTATTTAATCCGAGTACACGGTACGGTCTTGCTATAGCTAAATTAATTCCCGCTATACTTCACGTCACGAAGTGGAGTCTGGCAGCAACACTACAAATCCGCGATACTTATAACGATACTTGGAAAATCGGAAGATTTGCGTTGAATTCAGCAGATTGCGGTTTAGTCACACATTACCCACCTGGCAAACCATACGATAGCATGTTAGAAGCATCGTTTGCTGATAAATGGGATTCATTAAAAACCGAATGGAAACTTGAGCGGGAAGTTGATTTAGTTCCTATTCCTGGTAGCGTCATGATTCCCGATTTTCGTCTCGTTCATCCTGACGGTAGAGATTACTTATTAGAAATTGTAGGGTACTGGCGCCCAGAATATCTACAAAAGAAATTTTCCCAAGTACGACGAGCAGCATGTAATAACTTAATATTGGCTATTTCAGAAAGACTCAACTTAGAAAAAGCAGGTGTAAAATTAAACGACGTACCTGCGCGTATCGTTTGGTTCAAAGATAAATTACAACCAAAAGCAGTATTAGCAGTACTTGACTAAAGTTACTATCGTATCGCTGCTAGTATTGAAGGACGAATACCCAAATGCTTGACTACCAAACGATGTAACCACAAATTCCATAGCATCATTGAAAACGCTGTTGCTAATGCGGCGCCTAAAATTCCCAAGGCGCGTATACCAATCAAATTCAGTACAATATTAACGAGTGCGCTGATACCCACGACCACCGCACACTGATTTTGATGTCCAGTCATCTGCAACAAATATCCCACCGAACCTGCACCCACGTTAACTAATTGCCCTAAAATCAAAGCTATTAATACAAACTTAGCGCTGACAAATTCTTCACCAAACATTCGCACTATAGGTTCTGCAAAAATAATCATTCCCAAACCAACCGTAAGTGCAGGAAAAAACATCCACTTAACACTGGTCGATACTAATTTTTGTAGCCCAACCATATCACCTTTCACATATAATGAAGCAAACATCGGTGCCGCAATTGAATTGATTGACGTTAGTAACAAATTTACCCACAGTGACGTTTTAAAAGCGGCGCCGTAAACACCCACAGCTTTCACTCCTAACATACTACCAATCATTAGCGTGTCTGCTTGGTTTAAAATCACGTTAGAACCATCGAGAAATATTACCACTAATGCTACTTTCCACCATTGACCCAATGCATAACTTGATTTGACGTAATTAATTTCTCTAGGAAAACTCAGACATAATAAAATCAATTGCCCAACTGTAACAATAAGTAAAGATAGTATCGAACAAAACAGTACATTATATGATCTTAAAGAATGCGCTACACTCCATAACACCGTTATAACCATAAATAAGATTGGGTAAACAACCATATATGGCACCAATGCTAAAATAATCCGATGCAAACCCCTTGCCATTTGTTGCTGTAAAATTGCAATAGCTAGGAAAGGAACTCCCCAAACACCAATAATCAGAGCTATGGTATTTTCTAATTTATAATATACTTCTAACCAAATCAATACTATAGTACTAGCAAATGAGACTATCAAGCTAGCAATTAGTGTTTGTAGCCAACTACCCCTAACTATTCCCTTTAAATGTGCCCAATTTTGTTTAATAATATATTCAGGAATAAACCGCAACACAGTCGTAGGAAAACCCAAGCTAGCAGGAAAAGCTAAGAAAGTTGTTAGCGTCGTTGCGTATTCATACACTCCATATTCTGTAGCTCCAATAGTCTGCGCTAAAAAAACTTGAAACCCATAATTTAAAGCAGCACTTAATATTTGTACTGCTAAAGCACTACTGGCGCCACGAGCTAAAGTTGGCAATAATGAAGGTGTTGTTTCTGGCGCCATTTGCTGTAGATTTTGCTTTTTATTCATTTATGCGATGAGAGAAGGAAAATTAACTAAAATTTCTTCTGGCGAATATCCCTCTAAGTAATAATTAAGTACATTTGTCAATTCCAATGCGATGACTTTTAATGCGAATATCATCAGGCGATATAAAATCAAAATAGTCTTCTAGTTGCATTTGCTTAGTATTAATAGGATAAATTTTATTTTCAAACCATTTTACACTAATACTGACTAGTATTTCCAGTATTTTCTCTTTTCCCAATATTCGCTAACGCGCTTCTCCCACATCAACCAATACTCGGACATAGCTTCTGTCTCAAACCAAAACACTTCCGCAGGACTATTTGGAATAGCCACAACCAAAAGCGCGTGTTTCACTTCAATATCATACTCGCGGTAAGATTCGCTTACTGCTCCTAAATATGCTGCTAACTGCAATGGATATTCGTATAGTCTTTCTACAGAACCTTTTGGTTTATCAGCAGTTTTCCACTCGCAAATACAATTTATACCCTCATAGCTGGCAACGCAGTCAACTTGACCCGAATAATTTAAGTTGTAGTTAAAAACCGAACCTTCAATTAATCTAACAGTATCAATTTTATCTAAAACAGGTTTAATACTTTCCCAGTATGGAAGACTTGCTTCAGGACAAACAGGGTCTTGATTAAGTAAATAACGTTCAATATGTTTATGTGTTTGAGTGCCACGACGACTAGCTTTTGTTGTAATCTTAGTCGCTTCTTCTACACCAATACGTGTTTTCCAATTAGCTAACCTATCACGGTCTTCTTGTGGCTTAGTAGCATTCAATATTGTTGTCACACTCGGAAAACTTTTTCCATTAGCATCAACGTAATATTGTTTACCATCTTGACGTAAAACTTTAGCGTTTATACGGGGGAGTAATTGAATATCAAACATAAAAAATACTACTTTTGCTAGAGGAAATATTTACAAATCTTAACTACGTTGATTACCGTGCGTGTTTAATTACCAAGTTGAATATTGTGCGTGTTTAATTACAAACCAGTGTAATGATGTTTAACAAATTTATAAATCCCGCCAAGATTGCTGCTACTATCATAGGTATCAGCGCATTAGCAATACCTGTTACAGCACAAACAAGTCCAAACCCTTCGGCACCAACAAACACCCAAGAATCTCCTGGTACTACTACAGATACTCCCACCAACACCACTGAACCATCGACAAATCAATCCACACCAGCCAAAACTCCAACAAATACGGCAAATGAAAATTTACTGCAAGTAGCTCAATCGAGTGGTACATTTACAACTCTTGCCCAAGCTGTTGAAGCAGCAGGTTTATCTAACACGCTCTCTGACGGTAATTTTACAATCTTCGCACCTACCGACCAAGCTTTTAGTTCTTCCTTGCCTCAAGGTGCCTTACAGCTTTTACTCGAACCTCAAAACAAAGACTTGTTACGGCAAGTGCTTTCATATCATGTTGTAGCTGGTAGAGTTCCTGCCAATAAACTAAGAAGTGGTTCCGTCAAAACTCTTGGTGGTGCAGTAGCAGTTCGCAAGACTGGTCAGAAGGTGATTATAAACGATGCTAGCGTTACCCAAGCTGACATTAAAGCGAGCAATGGTGTAATTCACGCAATCAACCGCGTACTTCTACCATCAAGCTTACGCAAAACCATCGCAACAAAACTTCAACAAGAATCAAACCCCAGCACTCAACCAAATCAGGCGCCAAACACAGTACCCGAAACAAACCAGACACCAGCACCAGTTCAAACACCCGAATCAAATCCGGCGCCTATACCAGGTCAAACACCCGAATCAAATCCGGCGCCTACACCAGGTCAAACACCCGAATCAAATCCGGCACCTACACCAGGTCAAACACCTTAGTGATATAGCCCAGCATTAACTTGTACCTCTGTGGTAGCAACAAAGATTCTTCGCCTACTTTGCCTTTGAGTAAAGTAGGCTATTTTGCTTATATGGGCTTACTTGACTAACAGCCAGGGACTTTATAAACCAACTTATGTTAATTTAACTTTATATCATCCGGGGCAATCATACCTATGAGGTATTGACAGCTTACTATTATTTTATATGCGAATAATATGAAAACCTCTATAAAAGATTTTACTGGGCGTAGTTGGCTCTTTGAAGTTATAGACAACTGGTTAAGAAACACAACTGAGCGTTTTTTTATACTGACTGGGGAATCTGGGGTAGGTATAAGCTCTATTTCAACTCAATTAATTCAGCGTAGCTGCATAACTGCGTATCATTTTTGTCTAGCTGGGGATGTAGAAACGACAAAATCAAGCAACATCTTAAGGTCTATAGCTATACAGTTGGGAAATCTGCCAAACTATGGTCAAGCTTTGGCAAGTACAATTAAACCAGTTGACTTACTAGCACAAATCAATAGTATTGACTCGTCGATGACAGAAAGTCAAATAGCTAAACTTTACATTGATAATTTGGCGCCAAACGACCCTGAAAATGAACTTGAAATTTTAATCAAGGCGCCTTTAACAATATTACAGTCACAACCGACTAATATAGTCATACTTATAGACTCTTTGTATGAAGCTGCAATTACAGGAGATGAAAATGTAATTAGACTATTCGCACAATTATCTAACTTAGATTTACCTCAAGGAGTGCGTTTTATCTTGACATCTCGTCCAAGAGACCCATTATTGCAAGAATTTAGTTCTGTCACACCATATTACATAGAGAATAGATCGCAGGAAAATCTGACAGACATCTGGCAATATGTAGAAGAACGACTAAAGCAACCACATTTTCAAAATATATTCGATAAGGCGCCTGTTACAAGTGGAATATTAAGCAGTCAAATTGTCAACTGGGCAAAGGGTAATTTTTTATATACTAAGTTATTAATAGATAATATTGTAGCAAAGCAATCTTTAGATAGCCTAGAAGCTTTACCGAAAAGTATAGATGGTATTTACCATAGCTTCCTCAATAACATCAATGCAGATAAACAGCAACATTATCAGCACATATTAAGTATACTGACAGTAGCGCAGCAACCTTTAACACAAGAACATCTAAAAAATTTTACCAGTATTGATAATATATCTCATTACTTAGAAGAATTGCATGAGTTTTTATATGTAGATAACGGAACTTATAGCATCTTTCACCAATCACTACGTGATTATTTTCTAGATAAAAAACGTAGTCGAGAATTCTGGTGTGATGCTAGCTTCTACCATAACTTGATTATTCAGCACTATCAGCAAGATACTACTTGGGAAGAAGTAGACTTTCAAAAATTTGATAATTATGGACTACTTTATTTAGTAAGACACCTTGATGCAGCACGTCGTGTAGAAGAAGTTAACACTCTGCTAACTAGCTCATCAAAATGGATGGAAGCTAAATACAATGCATTTTCTAGTAATGCACCTTATATAGATGACCTTGAACTTGCAATTAACAAATTTCCCAAATTACTACAACCGGATCAACTGCGAATGTTAATGAAGCGCTATGTAGCACTGCGAAACATACAAGCAGGAACCGGAAAAAAACGGGAAAACCAGGTTGGGGGACAGAGATGTATGTTTTTTATTGAAGAAGAGGTGCCTAAATTGTAATAACGTAAAGAAACCGGGTTTCTATTAAGGAAACCCGGTTTCTAGAATTTCATTTACAGTTTGGTGATAAGTAGATTCAGATAATACAGGTATTGCATTTTTAATACTAATTGACCGCTCTAAATCAATCCAAGATTTACAACCACCATATGAATCACGGTAAGGAATTTCTTGAATTTGTGCTAACTTATACGCACGTAACAGTAGCACAAATAAAGGTTGACGTGGTTTCCACTTGAGACGGTCAACTAGAAAATCTTCGTTCCAAATATGAAAAGGTAATAATTGGTTAACAATATGAGCGTCACTAACTGGGAAAATATGAGTAATTTGAGCAAAGCTAGCAATCCTTACCGTTTCTGGATGCCAACCAGATGTTACAGGAGTGACGTAGTTAGCATATTCTGGTTTAAGTAACAAAGGCTGTTGGTGTTCATAAGTTGGATACAGTAGAACTTGTTCTTGGGCAACTTGAAAGCGTCCACCTTTTTCGTGGATACCACCCTTGCGAAGCAGCATCACAGTATCACCAGCTTCCAAAGCTTGAATAGCTACAGCCCATTCCTTCAAAGCGTGAATATTTGTAGTTAATTCCATAAGCACCATCATAAATTTTCATTTTAATTGAACCCACAGCTAGATAAATTAAGTAACTATCTAAGGCAGTATTCAAAGAGATACAAAGGAGGAAAAATGGAAAAACGACGTTTAGGAACATCTGATGTAAATATTACACCCATTCTGATGGGAACTTGGCAAGCAGGTAAAAAACAATGGGTAGGAATAGAGGATACTGACTCTATAAAAGCGATACGCGCGGCAGTTGATGCGGGTATTACAACCATCGACACAGCAGAAGTTTATGGACAAGGACACTCCGAACAAATAGTTGCCGAAGCACTATCTGATATACGTGACCAAGTAGAATATGCCACCAAAGTATTCGCCAACCATCTTAAGTACAATCAACTTATAGAAGCTTGCGAGAATTCACTTAAAAACCTCAAAACCGATTACATAGATTTGTATCAAATTCATTGGCCCTCCGGCGCCTTCAAAACCGAAATAGTGCCAATAGAAGAAACAATGCAAGCATTAAATGAGTTAAAGACACAAGGGAAAATACGGGCAATAGGTGTTTCCAACTTTTCGCGCGCACAGCTAGAAGAAGCAAGTCAGTATGGACGTATTGATAGTTTACAACCTCCATACTCTTTATTTTGGCGTTACGTAGAAAAAGATGCGGCGCCTTATTGTGTTGAAAATCAAATATCTATCATTGCCTACTCACCCCTAGCACAAGGTTTATTAACAGGAAAATTTGAAAAAGGACACAAATTTGAACAAGGTGACAACCGCGCCGATAATAAACTATTTCAAGGTGAAAACTTTGAACGCGCGCAGCAAGCATTAGAAAAATTGCGTCCTATTGCCGAAAGTAACAACTGTACACTTGCTCAACTTGCTATAGCTTGGTTGATAGCTCAACCTCAAAGTAATGCAATAGTAGGCGCCAGAAATGCTGAACAAGCTGTAGCTAATGCCAAAGCTGGAAATGTAAAATTATCAGAACAAGATTTACAACAAATTGATGCTATTGGGCGCCTAGTTACTGACCATCTTGATGATAGTCCTGGAATGTGGACTTGGGCATAGCAGAGGAAGGGACGGGCAAGGATGCCATTGGTGTCAACTTAAGGTTTAAATCCATTTGTCAACGGGAGGTTTTGTTAGTAACAAAGTATAAAGACGAACTTTTGTCTTGCTTTTATACGGAATTTAAGAGCGACGCTGATAAACAAAGCATTTATGGCGCCATTCAAAGTTCGTTTTTTGTTCCTCTAAAACCTAATTTTTAAGCAAGCCCTAATTACTCCGAAGACGTAACGAGTTTGAGCTTAACTTGACACTAATGGCAAGGATGCCCATCCCACAAGATAAATTCTTGTGGAACAGGCATCCAAAGCTGTTCAAGTATGCTTTCCAGTATCACCTTCTACAAGATATAGATTGAAATCTAGGTGTATCAATTTTCGTAAAAGGGGTGTTAGCAACTAAGTACAAATCTCCTTTAGAAGAACGCACCCAACCTTGCGCTTCCACAATTTTCATCGGATAGCGCGAAGAATCTGTGTTTATTTTGCTCGGTGCATAAGGAAGAGAATCTTGCCGGCTTTCACTATCACCTCTCCCAACTGAAACCCAATCGGGTTCCAAAGTAGTATTAGTTCTAATCAGGTCTCTAGGACTAATAGGGAGTCCACCACGTCCAGTAACAACAAATTGGCTTTCACCTCTTACTATATTAGAGGAGCAACTTTGGGCAACTTTCTGTTCAACTAGCTGCGTTGGTAAATTAATAATTGTACGGTTAATACTGTTATCTAAAGTATTAATATTTACGATACCATTCAATGTTGGATTTTCCTGGGAAATAGCTGTGATATCGCTTGTTGGTAGCGAATCTGGGTCAAGTACACTTGAGTTTGTACCATTGTTAATTTTTAATTTTCTCACTAAGTCTTCTCGACTCAGAGGCGCCACACCAAAAAGACTAATTGCATCAATTTGAACTTTGCCACCACTACCTAGATAAGCATTAGTTGTAATATCATTGTTTTCTTGAGGTGGCGCCACAATAAAGCCAGTAGGGATATCAATAGTAATGTTGCCACCATCTCCAGCGGAATCTAATCTACCTGCCGATGTTGATATTTGACTACCTCTACGCATTAGTAATAGGTCGCGTACCAGTAAATTAATATTCCCACCGCGTCCTAAGTCTGTTTCTGATGTAATTTTTGCGCTTGTATCTAGAAGAATATTGCGCGCTTGTATATCAAGATTCCCCGCAGTTCCTAATTTACTTGTATCTCCAAGATATATTTCATCTCTTGTAATTTTACTACTGACAGTTACTGCGCCACCTGAACGGACTATTAATGTTCCAGTAGTCAATTTCAAGTTTCCAGCATCACCAGAACTTTCAGTTCCGGCAAATAAACCTATATTAGGATTATCTGTTTTTCCAATTATTTCTACTCCTTTCAATGCATTTATAGTCAAATTTCCACCTACTCCTGTAGCAGGTATATATTGATTTAATAGTAGTAATCTTATTCCTTCAGACCCTGTAGATATCTGTGCCCCCTGAATATACAAATTTTTAGTATTTATTGTTATATTGCCTGCTCTCCCACTTGCACTAGTTGTGCTAAATAAGCTAGTATATACAACGTTATCATTGAATAAAAATTTTGAATTGTCACTTAACTGTACTAATTCAAAAACGTTTGCTTGTATATCTCCCGCAGCACCTGTACCTAAAGTAGAAGTATATATTTGGGCGCCATCACGTACAATTAATTTAATAGCATTAATTGTTATTCCTTGGCCATCTATAGAGCCTTGATTTAAAGTTCCTAAGTTTACTAAATTACCACTTAATTCCACAACCCGACCTTGTACATAAATACTACCGCTGGCAATGTTACTACCAGTATCTACCATCGAAGGAATATTTTGACCACCAACATTTCTCTCGAATAATTTAATATCTTGCAAATTTTGAGCTTCTGTTTTATCTAGAGTCCAAAGTTGGGATGTCGGATTTAAATTAACTGAATTATTACCTGCAACACTTATTAACTCGATTTGTCCTCGAGATGCTGTTAAATTTCCACCTTCAAATATTATGTTACCACCAATAAGTGATAAAGTTTTACCGTCTGGCACTCGTAAACCAACAGGGGCGCCTAAGCTATTAGTTACACCGTCCGTGCTAGCTTGGGATGTAATACGAATAGGTGAAGCAGTAGTTCCAAATTGCAACCCAGTTGGGGTGCTAACAGTAAGCAACGCTTTGTCTTTATGAAATGTTGCACTATACATTGTACCATCAGCAAACTTGAATGCACTAGCTGTACTTGCTAGAAACGAACCACCAATATCTAACGAAGCATTTGTACCAAATATAATGCCATTTGGATTAATAAAAAACAGATTAGTTGCGCCCGAAGCACGAATACTTCCATCAATATTAGATGCTTGTTTACCCGTGACTCGACTAATTATGTTTACAATATTAGTAGAATTGGTAAAATAAGCAGTTTGCCCAGAAGTTATCGAAAACTCTTCAAAGCTATGAAAAAGATTGCTTCCAGCTTTGGTTCCACCAGAAATAACACTCACATTTTCAGATTCTGTAACACTAGAATTAATTGGTAAAGTACTATCCGGCTTGATTTGGGCAATAGCATTGTTAGTAAAACAACATGTAATTGCAATACCAATACAACATCCTTTATATTGACTCAACAGCATACTTACCTCCTTACTATTGCACGGTTTGTTTGTTACACACGTACAATTAGCCAAACAAAAATAATGTAGCACTATAGTAAATAGGCTACATCAAATTGAAGTTAAAATGCAGTTATACTTATTGCGTAATTAAAGGAATATTCTTGTATAATATTAAACTAACAACAACGACACATTTTTAGATTAGGATTTGACGGGCAAGGCATACACCATCCGCATGTTTGTGGCAAAACTTCTTGGCCTGGAATATCTTTAACATCAGTTGATTCAACTGTATCAAGGTCAATAGTATATAGAAACTTGAGCTTGGCTTTACCTAATACATCATATTTCTCAAGAATCTTGTCAAAATTCTGATTTTGTAGACCCTCAATCATTTTTTCTGTAATTTCGTCTTTCAACTGTTGTAATTCGATAGCGTTCATGATTTTTCCCTGATAATAAACGTAAAATTTATGAAGCAAGAAGTTGTTTACTTCTTCTGTACGTTTAATAGGGTTGGTCTAAATTAACTTATGCACTCTTGTCAGGCGCCAATCGTAATTACTTACAAATGCCATTTAATAGTTATTTTGTACTAAATTTCTAAAAGTTGTCCCCACTGTGTCCAATTCTGTTTATTAAACGGCGCCCGCCATTTTAAAATCGAATACTCTTCTAATTCCTGGCACTATTCTCGTCTTTACGGCGTTTCCCACCAAAAAGCAATATTTACAACCTAGCAATCGCGCTTTCAGGCAATTCAGTTATATTACCAAGATTCTAAAGATATATACTATGATACTACCGTTAAGTCATGCTCCTCGCACAGTCATTTAAAGTTTGTAAAAAGAAGCTGAAGTCCGTATAATTACTATCTAACTATTTTTCTCTGTATAAGCCAAAATAATATTATAACGGTTTATCAGTAGTCAAAAATCCTTATGAAGCTGGTTAAACGCACAACACTGCCCAGAGGAACTTTTGGAGACTTAACTAATGAAAGAAGACCCAATTATAGAAGAAATAAGACAAGTGCGAGAAGCCCATGCTGCTGAATTTAATTACGACTTTTGGGCTATTTATAAAGATGTCAAAGAGAGTGAGAAAAAAAGTAAAAGAACTTATGTTTCTTATGCTGCAAAACTTATTCAAACTAATGAAATAATTAATAATTGTTGTAAATCGAAATGTTGTGACAATTGAGAGTGATGGAGAGAGGTGCGTGATAGCTTTTAATTTTCATTTTATTGTAGATTTTAATAGCTATCACGCACCTTACAGTCTTATTGCCACGTTGAACTTTTTTCAAATACCACGTACTTAACGCTTTTATATACCAATTCTATAAGTCTTATAAAGATTAAACTGCTGGCTGTAGTTCTTGCTTAATTTGGTCTAGTAACTCCTCATCTGAACATGAATCTTCCCAATCACCTGATAGCTTAATTCTTACTGACTTGGCGCCACCACTTGGAGTGCAAACAACCCAATATGCATCATCTTCACCACTAACTTTAGCTGCATCGCTTTTTTCTTCGTTATCAGATAGTCCTGCATAAGCTTGAACGCATGACCAAGTGATACTATCTGTATCTGTAACTTCTCTTGCCATTAGTGTACCTCTCTTTTTAGGTTTTAATATATCTCTCGCTTCAATTCTAAACTTCTATCTGTATGAGTATTTTTAGGTTTAGCTTACAAATTTGTGAATTATTCTCTAACCTAGGTATCAAATTAATTTTACTTATGCAATGTTTAATTTGACTGGCGCCTCCCTGTCACTGCACTTGAGGAAGATAAATTATTAATTCTTAAGAATTAGATTCTCAAATTGTGAAAGAATTTGAAATCTTATTTTTTTATGTATTTTAGAAGACGGGCATCCCTGCCCGTTCCACAAGAGTTTACTTTAAATTATTTTGGAAAAGTTCTAATACATCTTGCCAAGCATCAGCAGCAGCTTCAGGTTTATAACTCGCGCGTTGGTCACAGAAAAACCCGTGGTCTGCATCGTACCGAAAAACACGATGATTTATATGATGTTTCTTTAATTCTGCCTCTATTTGCTGATTTTGCTCCTCTGAAATAAATGAATCTTGTGTGCCAAAAAATGCATAAATGGCGCCCTTTATTTCCGAAGTGCGGTTAATTGTCGCAGTTTCAGCACCAAGACCCGAAGTAGCAATCCCACCACCGTAGAACGAAGCAGTAGCTTTAATATCAGGTAGTGTCGCAGCTAAGTAAGCAACATGACCACCGAAACAGAAACCAATGGTGCCTATCGCTTCAGCTTTAACATTGGGTAAAGTTTTAAGATAATCTATAGTAGCTTTAATGTCGCTCATTATCTCCGGCGCCTTGATTTGCTGCATATACTGAAAACCAAGCTGCATGTCTTCTTGAGAGTACCCAACATCAAAACCGGGAGCAACACGTTGAAACATTGCAGGTGCTATTGCCACATACCCTTGTTTAGCTATTCTTTCCGTAACATCCCGAACATGGCTGTTGACTCCAAAGATTTCTTGAATAACTACAACCGCTCCATAAGTTCCTGTACTAGGTGGTTGAGCGAGATAAGCATCAATTTCCAAGCCATTGTTAGGTACTTTAACATGCTTAGTCATAATTTCGACGTTTGTCATAGTATATGTGAAAAAAGCAACAAGAATAATTTAATGCATTTTGGTAAATTCTTGCGGAATGAGCATCCTGCCCGTTCCTCCAGAATCAATATAAAATAATCTAAAAAACATAACTTCTTAACAATTTCATGAAAAAGTATCGTTTCATACTTGCAATTAACGGTATATTCTTACTCCTAGTAGTCTTATTTACAGCCTGGGCTAAACTATTAAATCTACCTACAGAAGGATTATTTTCTCCACCCGAAAGTCCTCAATATCCGACCGATGGATTATTTACATATACATTTCAATTATTATGTTGTATCCCACCAGTTGTTTGTGCCTTCAGCTTTGCATTACTCAACAAGATTCGTCCCAAAAATGCGAACAATAATTTTATTTTATGCTCTGCCTTGCTAATGTTAGGCTTCTTAATCAATGAAAAATATAGAATTCATATAACACTCGTCTATGCTGGCATCCCAAAGCTTACAACTATCACAATTTACGCTCTAATTGGCTTCAGCTACGGCAAAGCATTCTGGAAAATAATAAAATCAACACCTTATCCTTTACTCTTAACTAGCATTGTTCTACTATCAATAGCAATCCTAATAGACTCACTACACCTAACTACTATTTCCACCTTCTCAGAAGGTATACCCAAGCTATTTAGTGGAATAAATGCCGCACTTTATTTCTGGCTAATTTCTTACAAAGAAGTAACATACTCACTCTTCAAAAATACTTAAAAAAGGCGCCACATCATCTATAGGTTGGGTTCCTGTTTTGCGTAACCCAACCGACAACAACCTTAACCAGTACATAAACTGAAACATATCAGTATTTAAATTAACAGCTATTCAATGGTAGATACAGGGATTAATAACTAAAGTAGTTCAGATAGAAAATTTTATAAAAATACTACTTTAGATAGATTTTTTTTTAGAACTTAGTTCAAAATTAACCCCTGATGATTATAAACACTATCTACCGCGTTCAAAAAACATTTATGGATTCATCCAATATTCGCTTCTCACAGTTTAACGCTTCCCTCAACCGCAACAATGAAGGTGATTTAGTACGAGATTTATCGACACCCAATAATACCCAAGCCAAAGCTGTTGCTGAAATTATTCAACGCAACAACCCAGATATCTTACTTATCAACGAATTTGACTACGTTGCGACTGACCCGCTTGCACCAGTTAAACTCCTTCAAGAAAATTATCTTTCGGTCAGTCAAAACGGCGCCACCCCCGTTAATTACCCCTACATTTACATTGCTCCTTCCAACACTGGCATAGCTTCTGGCTTTGACCTCAATAACAATGGTAGCGTTGTCACAACACCAGGCGCCCCAGGATACGGTGATGATGCATACGGGTTTGGTAACTTCCCCGGCCAATTTGGCATGTTGCTGCTGTCAAAATACCCGATAGATACAGCAAATATCCGCACCTTCCAAAATTTCTTATGGAAGGATATGCCAAATTCTCTGCTTTCCACTATTGCAACTCCTGATTCTTCCACACCTTGGTACTCTCCCGAAGAACAAGCAGCTTTGCGTCTTTCTTCAAAAAGTCACTGGGATGTACCCATTAAAATAAATGGTGAAACCGTTCACGTTTTAGTCAGTCATCCAACACCACCCACATTCGATGGCGCCGAAGACCGCAACGGCAAACGCAACCATGACGAAATTCGTTTTTGGTCAGATTATATTACCCCTGGTCAAAATAACTATATATATGATGATGGCGGTAATAAAGGCGGTTTAAATTCAAGTTCACAATTTGTTATCATGGGTGATCAAAACGCTGACCCCAACGATGGTGATAGCTTTGATAACGCCATTCTCCAGATTCTCAACAACCCGCGCGTTAACACTAATTTTATCCCTACAAGTGCAGGTGGATTCCAACAAACCGAATTACAAGGTGGCGCCAACCTTACACAAAGAGGCAACCCAGCTTTCGACACAGCAGACTTTTCTGATACTGCTCCAGGAAATCTTCGTGTAGATTATGTATTGCCTTCGAGTAATTTAACTATAAATAATAGTGCAGTTTATTGGCCTGTAAATACAGACCCTGGATTTTCGCCAGTTGGCACATTTAACTCTAGTTTACCAGGAGGGTTCCCCAGTTCTGACCACCGTCTAGTATGGGCAGATGTCCAAGTTTCCCCTTCTACTAATGGTGCAACAGTTCCAAATATTGGTTTTGAGGGACAAACTATAATACCTACAGGCTTTATTCCTGAAGGCGCGGCAGGTACAATAAACGATAAACAAGTACCATTAGGTGGTTTATCGGGTGTTACCTACGATGCTGTTAATAAGCGTTATTATGCTATCTCTGATGACCGTTCGCAATTTGGTCCCGCCCGGTTCTATACTTTTACAACCAACCCCAATACTATCTCTACCACTGGTGTAACTTTTACTAATGTTACTCCTATCAAAGATGCTAACGGCAACTTGTATCCAGAATTAAGTCTTGACCCAGAAGGTATTGCCCTTACTAACAAAGATACAGTTTTCATTTCCTCAGAAGGAGAAGCAAACCCAAGTGCAGGACGTGTAACTAACCCGTTTGTTAACGAATACTCTTTAACAACAGGACAGCTTATTCGCTCACTACCAGTACCTCAAAAATTCCTTCCCGTTGTCCAAGATACAAACGGTAACGGTAATATTGATGCGGGTGATACTCAAACAGCAGGTGTTCGCAACAACTTAGCGTTTGAAAGTTTAACTATTACCCCAGACCAAAAATTCCTCTACACTGCTACCGAAAACGCATTGTTCCAAGATGGTGCTGTTGCCACAACTACTAATGGAACTCGTTCACGGATAATTCAATACAATGTTGTTACCGGACAACCTGAGAAGGAATACTTGTATAATACCGATATTGTAGCGGCGCCATCAAACCCAACTACAGCATTTAATAACAACGGACTAGTAGATTTACTAGCAATCGATAATCGCGGTACACTAATTGCTTTAGAACGTTCCTTCTCAACAGGTATAGGTAATACTATCAAGCTGTATGAAATCACTTTGCAAGGTGCCAGTGATATTAGTACTTTTGATTCACTAAATAATCTTAGCAGTGATAGATTAGCAGCAATAAGACCTGTAGAAAAACGCTTGTTATTAAACCTTGATGACCTGAACTTATCTACCGGACTCGATAACGTCGAGGGTTTAGCATTTGGTGAAAAACTTGCTGACGGGCGCCAGTCTATTGTATTAGTCAGCGATAATAACTTTAGTGCTACACAATTTACCCAAATATTAGCTTTAGATGCTGACTTAGTACCCACTGTTATTCCAACCGTCGAAACTCGTCCTGATTTAATAGATGATTCAACTTTACCATTTAGTCAGCGTGCGGATGCTGATGACCCTGCTATCTACGTAAATTCTACAGATAGTCAAAAGAGCTTGGTGGTTACAAGCGTTAAAAATGGCGGTCTACGAGTTTATGACTTATCTGGAAATTTATTACAAGAAATAAATCCTGGTAATATCCGTTACAACAACGTAGACTTACAGTACGGCTTCAAGTTAGGTGGTAAATCTGTAGATATTGCCGTTGCTTCCGACCGCAATAACGACAAATTAGTAATTTTCCAAATAGACCCCAACGCTAGTACACCAGGTGAATATCTAAAAGATATTACCGATAGCAGTATAGGTACTTTATTCCAAGCAGAACCCTTTGAGGCGCCATACTCCCCATCATCGCGGAGCGCATATGGTTTAGCTTTATATCGCAGTCCTAAAACTGATGATTATTACGCCTTTGTTAACCGCAGAACAACTGGAGATGTCGCTCAGTATAAACTAATTGATAAAGGTAACGGTACTATAGGCGCCGAACGAGTACGGGAATTTACTTTACCTTCACCAACAGGTGAACGTTCCCCCCAAACCGAGGGTATGGTGGCAGACCAAGAACTTGGAAACCTTTATATCGGACAAGAAAATGTTGGTATTTGGAAGTTCCACGCAGAACCCGATGGTGGTAAAGCTGGTACTTTAGTCGATAAAGTTAAAGCTTTGGGTGGTGAGCATCTCACCGATGATGTTGAAGGATTGAGCATTTACTACACTAAAGATGGAACTGGTTATTTATTAGTTTCCAGTCAAGGAGATAATACTTTTGCAGCTTACACTCGTGAAGGCAGCAATGACTTCTTAGGTAGATTTGCAGTTGGTAACAACGGCGCAATTGATAGTGTCCAAGAATCTGACGGCACCGATGTTATTAATATACCACTAGGCCCCGACTTCCCATTCGGTTTGTTTGTCACCCA
The DNA here is from genome assembly GCA_019359675.1 of Calothrix sp. FI2-JRJ7. GTDB lineage: Bacteria > Cyanobacteriota > Cyanobacteriia > Cyanobacteriales > Nostocaceae > Dulcicalothrix. The sequence goes on along the minus strand of JAHHGX010000091.1, from coordinate 388,632 downwards.
AGATGGAAATAATTTACCTGCCAAAATTGTACATGGTGAGAACGTTATTTCCAACTTTAAATTTGTACCTTGGGAAAATATTGCTAACGCTTTCTCTAATCCGTTAAAAATTGACACTACCACCTATAACCCGCGCACTCCTCAAGCAAATTCTTTGTTAAATGGAATTGCTAGTGGTGATACTACCCAAGATTCTACTGTACTGTGGGCGCGCAGTAACTTTACAGGCGCCGTTAAATTTGAATATTCCACATCATCCGATTTTAGTAGCATCGCGGGTATAACAACTGCAAATGTTACGAATACCTTACAGCCAGTAAAAGTTGATATTACCGGATTAACATCTGGAACTCAATATTACTACCGCGTTACTGATGCAGCAGGCACCTCTGCTACAGGTAAATTTAACACCTCAGCAGCTTCAGGGCTAAAAGCCGGGTTAAAATTTGGTGCAACAGGAGATTGGCGAGGAGAATTAAGCCCTTATCCAGCAATTTCTAACGCTGACGAGCGTAATTTAGACTTTTTCGTTAAATTAGGTGATACTATCTACGCTGATTATCCCTCACCAGCGCTCAAAAATGCAGACGGAACTGAAAAGGATCAAGCAATAACCCTTGATGATTATCGCACCAAACACGCGGAAGTTTACGGTAAGCGCTACGGACAAAATACATGGGGTGATTTACGCGCTTCTACTTCTATCTTGGCAACTATCGATGACCACGAAGTTGTTAATGATTTTGAAGGTGGTGAAGATTTAGCCAAAGTTTCAACTAGCGAGCAAGCATTATATGGCGCCAACACAGGATTAGTCAACGATTCGCCATTGTACGAAAACGGTTTACAAGCATTCCAAGAATATAACCCCATCCGCGACCAGTTTTACAGTGATGGTGACGCACGCACAGTAGGAGAACGTAAGCTTTACCGTTATAATACTTATGGTAGTGATGCTGCTTCGTTTGTACTAGACGCGCGTTCGTTCCGTGACGAAGGATTACCTGCTGCTGACCCAACAAACCCAACTTCGTTTTTAGTGAATTCCTTCAATCCTAACCGTACCATGTTGGGGCGGCCGCAATTGCAGGACTTAAAACAAGATTTACTCGATGCCCAAAACAAAGGTGTCACCTGGAAATTTGTCATAGTACCCGAACCAGCCCAAAATTTGGGAGTTTTAGGTGCATCCGACCGTTTTGAAGGTTACGCTGCTGAAAGAACCGACATCTTAAAATTTGTAGATGACAACAACATCGATAACGTTGTGTTTGTTTCCGCTGATATTCACGGAACATTGGTAAATAATCTTACCTACCAAACAGCAGCAGGTCAGCGTCAAATAGCTACAGGTGCGTTTGAAATTACTACAGGTTCAGTAGCATTTGATGCCCCATTAGGTCAAACATTAGCGGGAATTGCTAGCGACTTAGGTTTACTTTCCCCAGCACAAAAAGCCTTCTACGACTCGTTACCCACACCTGGTAAAGACAACTTTGTTAAGAACTTTATCAACCAGCAACTTAACTCATTCGGTTATGACCCCCTCGGTTTGAACGATAACCTTTCCCAAGCTAACGGTTTAATTAACGCCAATTTACTCCAAGGAGATTATGTAGCAGCACATACCTATGGTTGGACTGAGTTTGATATCGAACCCACCACACAAAAACTAGTATTAACAACTTATGGTATTGACGCTTATACCCGTGAAGAACTAGAAGCTAACCCAACTGATATTATCAACCGTACTCCCCGCATCGTTAGCCAATTTGAAGTTAACCCGCGCGCTGGTGCTATTCGTGGAGGTGCAGGAGATAATACTTTATTTGGTGCTAGTGGAGATGATAACATTTACGGCTCAACTGGCAACGACACAATCTACGCTGCTGAAGGTAATAACTTAATACGTGGTGGTGAAGGTAATAATAACTTGTATGCAGGTGCCGGAAACGATTACTTCGATGCTGGGAATGGTAATAATAACTTCTACGCTGGTGAAGGTAACAATCGCATTTTTGCTGGCAACGGTAATAATGTAGTATATGCAGGCGCCGGCAATGATTTTATTAGTTTAGGAAATGGCAACAATACCATTTACGCAGGTGAAGGAAACAATGTAATAACTTCTTCAGGTATTGACACTATCTACACAGGTAGCGGAAAAGATACCTTGAAACTCGATAAAGGTGCAGGTGAAGCTACTGTATATGGGTTTGGCGCCAGTGACACAATTAGTTTAGGCAGCGGCTTCAAATTTAACGACATAACCATCAGTCAATTAGGTGGAGACACACAACTTAGTGTTACCAGCAGCAACGACTTACTAGCAACACTAAAATGGGTACAGTCAAATACTATTACTAGCGCAACTTTCGCATAGTATACTGTCCATTAATTATAAATAGGTCATGTGGCACAGGCGAGACGCCTGTGCTATATTTATCGGTCATATCAAAATGGTATGGACAAATTATTACAATCTGCCCCATATATAATAATAATAAAACTAAACCCGTCACATCAATACGATACAAGCAACAAACACCGACAGCATCAACATTAGTTTCTGCGCCTGCGAGGTTGTCTAAATTCCAGAACCAAGCCTCGAACGGTTTATTATGGTAATGCTAAAGTAAAGTGTATATAGGACATTTAATGCGCTTAAATTCGCAAATAATAAGAAGCTTATGACAGCAACTGGCATTAGGCAACAAATTTTAAAGCATCTTGAGCCATTACCGCCGGAACAGGTAAAAATCCTCTTATTTAATTGGTTAAGTAGTTCAGAGGGCAATTTAGAGGATTTTGAGCGGTTACTAATCAGGACTTACGCATAAAATCCTAGAAACCCGGTTTCTTCTTTGAAATCTGTTATAGAAATGACGATTTTGCGTAGAAACCGGGTTTCTTAGCGTAAGTCCTGCTAATAAATCAATCTGAACATATAACAGAAGAAGCATTTGAATTCGGTGAGATTGACGAAGCACTAAATTTTCAACCACTTACTGAAGCTGAAATGGTTGAGAAAAGCCTGTCCTCACTTGAAGCATATCGCCGTAAAGGGTCAGGCGTGTCGCATGAGCGCGTGCGCGAATGGGTAAAAAGTTTAGGAACTGATGAAGAACGCCCATGCCCCAGATAGTTTGGACTGATAACGCGATTGACGATATGAACCGTCACTATGATTTTATCAAAGTTAATAATGTTGAAGCTGCTTCTCGTGCATTAGAGGCGATTCTTTCTTCGGGTGAAAGTCTACAGCAGAATCCCCGTAGAGGCGCCATAGTAAATGAAAAAGCTGGGCTACGAAAACTTTTAGTTCCTTTTGGAAAGTACGGCTTTGTAATTCACTATATTGTTTTGGAAGATGATGTTGTAATTTTAAACGTTTATCATGGACGAGAAAATTGACCTCGTTAATATTATTTAATCTAAATAACGCATCTTTTGATCCCCCCTTCCACGCGGGGCGTAGGGGGATCAAAATTTAATCAACTTTACGAATTCGCACAGCAGCATATTTAAGGTGAGGTTGTTTGCTCACAGGGTCAATAACAGTCAAAGTTAGTTCATTCGCCGCACGCATACGGTTAGAATCATCCCAGTAACCGTAATGAAAGGGAATAAATACTAACCCCGGTTCAATATCACCAATTTGAGCGGGTGCAATAACTTTACCTCGACGCGATGTCACTTCTACTTTATCTCCTTTAGAAATGCCGTATTGTTTTGCATCTTCTTGAGATATTTGTACAAAAGCATCAGGCGCCGCATTATTAAGTTCTTTTGAGCGTCCGGTTTTGGTGCGCGTATGCCAATGATAAACTACTCGACCAGTGGTAAGCATCAGTGGATATTGATTGTCAGGCACCTCACTTGGTGGTTGATAGTCTCCAGCTTTAATTAATGCTTTTCCCTTCGGGTCGTTTGCACGGTACGATGAAGGTGGAATCATCTGACCCGTTTGGATGTTATGACCATAGGTTTGGCAGTAATCAGCGCTAGTGTTGAAAACGCCATTTGTATATAAACGTGGTGTACCTTGTGGATTTTTTGCATTGCAGGGAATTTGAATGCCTGAATTACCTGTTAGTTTTGCATAGGTAACTCCACTGTAATCACACGGGCGCCCACGCGAGCATTCTTTCCACGCTTCAAATGCTTGTTCTGGTGTTTGCCATTTAATTAAAGCGGCGCCATCTTTATCCCGAAAGTCCATACGTCGTGCATAATCAAGAAAAATATCTAAGTCAGCACGCGCTTCACCTGGTGGTTTAATTGCTTGATACGAAATATGAACGGTGCGGTCAGCGTTGGTGAATGTTCCTGTTTTTTCACCCCAAATTGCTGCTGGTAATACAACATCAGCTAATTGAGCGGTTTCTGTCATGAATGCATCTTGCACTACCACAAATAAATCCTCTTTTTGAAGGATGCGGCGCATACGTTGTATGTTTGGTAAAGAGACTGCCGGATTTGTGCTGCTTATCCAAAGCATTTTTATGAAACCTTGTTCTGCTTGCTCGAATATCTGTAAAGCGTGGGGTGGTGGTGACTTTTTCGGAATTATAGCTTCTTCAACATTCCAAATACGCGCAAGTTGAGCAATGTGTTGTGGATTTTCTCGATTGCGGAAACCTGGCAAGTCAGCTTCGGCGCCACATTCGCGTGTATTTTGAGCAGTGGGTTGACCGTTCATTTGGAAAACTGTACAACCGGGACGACCAATCAAACCGCGAATTAGATGCAAGTTGTTGATTTGAACTGCGGCAATAGTTGCTTGATTTGATTGATATACTCCTTGTAAAGCAGTTGAAACCAAAGTTTTGCTAGAACCAAGAATGGAGGCAGCAGCGCGCAACCGTTCTGCTGGCACTCCTGTAACTGCTTCTACTGTTTCTGGCACCCATTTACTCACTATTTGTTTAAGCTGTTCAAAACCGATAGTATGAGCGTTAATATACTCGGTGTCAATTTGTCCTGCTTGAATAATTAAGTTTAAAAGTCCGTTGAGAACAGCTACATTAGTACCAACTCGCGGTGCAAGATGAATATCAGCTTCTCTTGCAGTTGTAGTTAAACGTGGGTCAACTACAATTAATTTGGGTGGATTTTCACCGCGACGACGGTCGAGAATTCGCATCCACAGGACAGTTTGTACTTGTGCGAGATTATGTCCAACTAGTAAAATGGTGCCTGTTGTATCAAAGTCAGCATAAGAACCTGGCTGTCCATCTGTACCAAATGATTCGCGCAAAGCAAACGCTGCGGTTGCAGTACAAAGTCGGGTATTAGCATCCATATTAGGTGTACCCAACCCAGCTTTACCAATAACCCCAAGCGTGTAATATTCTTCTAAAAATAGTTGACCTGTGGTGTAAAAAGCAATTGCGTTACTGGTGTGCTTCGCTTGAATTTCTTTAGAGCGACGTACAATTAAATTCATTGCTTCATTCCAAGAAGCTTGCTCAAGTTTGCCATTTTTACGAATTAGCGGTTTGGTAAGACGGTCGCGACTGTTATTAGCAACCCAACCGTGCAAACCTTTCGGACCCAACCTTCCCTGGTTTACTCTGTCAACTTCCCGACCACGTACTCCAACTATTTTGCCTTCTCGCACACCAATATCTAATGCACAACCGTAAGAACAAAGCACGCAAGCAGACTGTACCCAACGTTCAGGTTCTGCTGTAACTCTTTGGTCTGCACGAACTGACCATTTATTAATATAGGGAGTTCGTTTACCCCAAATATCTGTAATACTATCGCGCGTTTGTTTGATTGGTGTATCCGCACGTTTGGGTGAAAGCTTGGCAATTGCCTTTTTATTCTTACCACTTAGCAATGTTTCTACAATAGTCGTTACTACCCCTAATGTTATCAAACTGACGTTTCTAAGGAATCGGCGCCGTCCTAAATTGAAAGGTTGGGTAATTCTTATAATTTTAGAGTACTTATCTAGCATTATTTTTCATACTATTTTTTACGTAGCTATATTAGTACTGTAAGATGTGGTATTGTAGCAATCACCGCAAATAGTTTTAACAATCAGTACTAAAAGCAAAATATTTTGTTATTTAAGTTTTATGCTTCTATCTATAGAGAGAGTTTAAAAAGTTGCAAATAAAAAGTAAAATATATAAATATTTAATATATGAAACTTATGTCTTGGATTTATATCGCTATTGCTAGTTTATTTGAAATCGGATGGGCTATTACTCTTAAATACTCGGAAGGTTTTACTAAAATTGTTCCTAGTATTATTACCATAATCTTGATGATATTAAGCTTTTGGTTTCTCTCTCAAGCACTTCGGACTTTACCTATTGGTACTGCTTACACGGTTTGGACAGGTTTAGGCGCTGTAGGTACGGTTATATTAGGTGTAATTGTATTTAAAGAACCTATTGACATACGTCGCTTTTTTTGTATTGGTTTAATTCTTGCAGGAGTTATAGGACTTAAGCTTGCCTCACCGCAGTAGTAACGCTGATAGCATATCCCAACGCATCAAAGTTCAAAAAGATTTGCTATGGATGTAAAAACCTTATAATTACTTATTGTATTTCTAAACATATAAGCATAAAAATATACACTTAGAAAGTAAAAGTAAATTATTATACATAAAGTAGAACTTACGCAAAGAAACCTGGTTTCTACGCATTCATTGTCGCAGACAAATCGTCATTTTTATTACATGCTATCAACGTATATTCCAGGTTTCTAGGTTTTCATGCGTAAGTCCTGATAAAATAGGACGTTTCTTTTTGCCACATGAGATTTTCTTCAAAAATTAATTGAAATAAATAATTAAGAATGAAAAATATTCTGAATTATTTTTCATCTTGTGGGGTGGGCATCCTTGCCCGCCCTTTATATTGGGACGATTGGGACTCTAGAGGACACCCATCCCACAAGAGTATCTTATAAAGTACATAATTAAAAAACCTATAATTATTTATACTTTCATGAACCGTAAGCGTATCCTCGCCTTAACCATCGCACTTTTACTAATCGCCGCTTCATGGTGGAATGTAATGGCAGCGCAAACTTCTCTAACAATTCGCCATATCCAGCGCGTGGGTGTACCTTTACTATATATGGCGCCACAATTACAAAACAACCAAAAAGCACCTGGTGTTCTTATTGCTCATGGTTATGCTGGTTCCAAACAATTAATGCTTGGTTACGCTTACACGTTCGCACATGCAGGCTATGCTGTAATGTTGTGGGATTTTAACAGCCATGCAGCAAATACGCAGCCATTACAACAAGATTCATTATCTTCAAATTTAAATGTTGCTTATACAGCTTTAATAGAACAACCAGAAGTAGATAAATTACGTCTAGCAACTCTTGGTCATTCAATGGGAAGCGGCGCCGTTATGTCTGCTGCGATAGATAACGTTAATAACTATGCTGCCACTATCGCCGTCTCACCCACAGGTGCCAGACCCACAATAAACGCACCTCGTAACCTTCAACTGCAAGCGGGTAGTTGGGAAGGTAGATTTATTACGAATGCACAACGGTTATTGCAAATAGCAGGTGGAGAAAATCGGAATTTTGCAGATGGAAAAGCAAGGAATTTAATAATCATTCCCAATGCTGAACATATAACAATACTGTTTCGTACACGCAGTCATCAAGCTGCGAAAAACTGGCTTGATGCGACTTTTGGTGTGCAGCGTCAAAGTAATTATATAGATAACCGTATTATTTGGTATTTTGTACAGTTGGTAGGTTGGTTAGTCGCACTCGGCACCATTACCCCTATTTTTAATATTAGCTTAAATGAAAAAAGCCCAAAAATTGTTGATTGGGCAGGTTTATTGGCGGCGCCGTTTTTTGCGAGTGGTGCGCTGATGCTGTTTAATAGCTTTGGTAATATCGATGGTTTGGGTGGAGTGTTGGTTGGTGGAGCAGTCAGTATTTGGTATGGTGTCGCTGGTATAACTTGGCTGCTTATTATGGCACGTTTACCAAGACTGAGAATACAGGCATTTTTTACTGGAATTGCTCTATTTGCCTTGCTGTGGATAGCTTTTGGCGCAATGGCACAGGTCGTTTGGTTACAATGGTTGTTGGCACCTGTAAGGTTACAATTATTTCCCATCCTCGCAATTACTTGTTTTCCTTGGTTTTTAGCATCGGGAATAACGCAGCAACATCTCACGCTTGGAAAACGAGTTTTATGGTGGTTAGGACAAAGCATAGTGTTAATAGGTGGATTTATTTTGGTGCTTTATCTCTTGCCTCAACTTGGTTTTATTGCATTATTACTACCTGTTTTCCCTGTGTTAGTGGCTATATTTTCTTTCACAGCTAGCGTGCTGAACGAGCCTTGGAGTTATGCTATTGGTAATGCTTTGTTTTTTGGATGGGCACTTGCTGCGACTTTTCCTTTAGCGAGTTAAAGTAATATGTGCAGGTATTAATTTATAAAGCTGGATTAACAAAATGATACCAGCAGATGGTCAAAATCTCCCTATTTGTGAAACCGAAGTGACACCAGAATGGTTGACCCCGGAGTCGATTCAGTACGTAGCTGAATGTATCAATGATTGCGAAAATGCCCAAATGCTAGCAGAATTAAGACATATTTTTCCGCGCCAAGTTCTAACTGAGGCATCGCGATATGTCAAACCACATCAACGTCAAAACATACGACTGTGGCTCACAGAACTTAATAAGTAAAGAAACCCGGTTTCTAGGAATTTGGCGCCATTCTTTTATTTATTTTTGGAACTTCACAAGTTGGAGCACATTTTGAAGCTTGAAATCATTCCAGTTTAACGAAGCTGAAGTTTCAATAATTAAATCTCCTTGTTTAACATTAGTTATTAAAGCAGAACCATTTTTAAGATTATGGAAAAGAGCATCTACAAGCTGTGATTGATTTCGTGATAGAGTATAATAAACTATGTTATTTTCAAGCCTAACCCCTTTTGGCAAAGCTCCGTTAGGAATTTTTCCTCCTAAAAATGTATTCCAACCAGCGATAAGATAACGATATACTAAAGAATCTGTATCAAAAGATGGTGGTTTTAGTAAGCGCAATGTCCCTTCAAAAGTATCTTCGTGAAGAGTAATTTTCTCTGGAGTAAAATGTAATTGGACTTTAACTTTATTATGCTCCATTATCGCAATAAACCCCTCTTCAACATCTGGTTGTAAGCTTTTTAACTGCTCAACTCTAGATTGTGCTTGTTCGCAGAGAAGTAAAACCGTTTTTTTCTTTAAAATTAATTGTTTAGCTTCGTTGCTAAACATAATATACTCTTCAACAGTTGTCCTAATTCTATTAAATATATTCATATTTATTTAAAATAGTAATAATAAATGTTTCATATTATACAGTATAAATCAAATAAAATAAATCACCTTCGTATAAATACTTACATTCAAACTAGATTTTAGACTTTTGATTAATAAATACCTTCCATGAGTCAGACCCAAAAATCACGCACTAGATAGAGGCATCGGGCGCCTGTATTTATTTATTGTCGTCAATAATACTATTAACCGTTACGTCACTGATCCCTACACATGTGGTACAGGGCTTGAAAGAAAAGAATTAACCCATCTTTTCAATTGAGACTAAAACAGTGTCTAGCTTACGAGTTAACAACTCAAACTGAACTGTCTGGGCGTGGTAGCCTTTTAAATGTTAAAAATGCCTCCCAAGTTTTTAACCTCTTTGACAGTCAGTAGCGATGGGAAATATACACTTCTACTTTGTAGAAGGCTTACAGTTCAAAACAAAAATGTTTGTACCAGTAGTAGATTCAAATCAAAGACCCTTAATGCCAACTACTTCAAGTAGAGCAAGGCGTTGGATTAAACAAAAAAAGGCTACACCATACTGGAAAAAAGGAGTATTTTGTGTTCGATTAAATGTAGAACCAATTGATAGAAAAACACAGCCAATCGCGGTTGGTATAGATCCTGGCTCTAAGCGTGAAGGTTACACAGTTAAATCGAAATCTCACATTTACCTGAATATTCAAACTCACGCGGTTGATTGGGTTAAAGAACATGTAAAAACACGTCGTAACATGCGACGTGCCAGACGATTCCGCAATACACCATGCCGCCAAAACCGTGAAAACCGACTTGTTAATAAACAGAAACTACCTCCATCAACAAAGGCAAGATGGCAGTGGAAGTTACGCATTTGTAAATGGCTAGCCTCAATTTTTCCCGTTACTGTATTTGTAGTTGAGGATATTAAAGCTAAAACTTTAAAAGGTGGCGCCGAAGCGTTGTTTAACCTAACGCGCGAATACCTTCAAAAATTGGACTATACAAATGACCCATACCAACAAGAGCGTGTGGCAAGAATGGCAATGGCAGTTGAAAGCGGGAATCTATGGTTGAAAGGCGCCGCTGATGTCATAAATAATCTATGCTCCAATTTTTGGCGGTTATCCAACACAACCACATCCGAAAGTGGATCAGTTGGTCGCTTACGCCAACATGGTACGAAGTACAATTGAACAAATCTGTATTGATGTAATTCAGATGTGTACACGTTCGGTTGGTACTCGTGGTTTACTGCCACCGCATCAAATGGAACGGTAATAAGAGATTTAACGCTGTACCTGCGTCAACCAGCATTTGATGCAGCACTTTCCAGCGTTGGACAATATTCATTAAGTCAAAACAATTCTGCTCATTCATTGTGGTATGAGTAACCAAGTCCTTGAGATATCACCCCTAGCAAATCCTTATGTCTTACCTATAAAGACAATAGAGGAAATTGCCGCAAGTCCAGCATTAATTGTTGCACCTCATCCAGATGATGAGACATTAGGTTGTGGAGGCACCATTGCTTTATTACGTGCGCTAAATTGCGATGTGCGCGTATTAATAGTTACCGATGGTACCTTATCGCATCCTAATTCTATAAAATATCCGGCGCCAGAACTAAAAGCCTTACGGGAAAATGAAACACTAACAGCTTTACATTTGCTAGGAGTGGAAAAAAAATCTGTAACGTTCTTAGGTTTACAAGATGGTTCAGTATCGGAACAGTATAAAAATATAACTGATACTTGTCGTATGTATTTAGCGGGATTAAAACCGCAAATGATATTTTTACCCTGGCGCCAAGACCCACATCCAGACCATCGCGCAACATGGAACTTAATTCATGACGCAACAAATGTACTTAAAAAACCACGTATTATTGAATATCCTATCTGGGACTGGGACCCCAAACAACGAGGATTTATAGGTGAAGTACAATGCTGGCGCCTAGATACAAGTAAGATGCTGACATTAAAAGAAAAAGCAATAAGAGCTTACCGTTCCCAAACCACAAACCTAATTGACGACGACCCCGAAGCATTTATTCTCACACCCGAAATGCTCTCCAACTTCACCCACCCTTGGGAAATGTATATAGAAGTAACCAGTTAGCAACGGATGTAACGGATGTAACGGATGATTTATCCGCTATATCCGTTCTATCCGTTGCCAGTCTTATTCCCTAATTAAATATAAAACTGATAATATTTGATATCGACGGAACGTTGACCAAAACCAACGATGTAGATACAGAGTGCTTCATCGAAACCTTTAAAAATGTATTTGAAATTACCCAAATAAATACCAACTGGAGTACGTATGGACACACTACAGACTCTGGTATCACCTTACTGACATCTTGCACCTGACCTAGAAACCGGGTTTCTTGCGACAAACTGCGCTAAAAAAGCTTAATCTCTCGTACAGAAACCCGGTTTCTTTTGGCTTGTTGCGAATGGTGCAAGATATAAGCTTACAAATATTCCATGAGCAATTTGACCGGGCGCCATCTGAAGAAGAGTTATCAAAGCTTCAGCATCGTTTTGTTGAATTACTAAACCAACGTTATTCAACAAATCCAGAAATGTTTGCAGAAATACCTGGTGCATCTGTAATATTACAGAAAATATCTTCATTACCAGAACAGCAATTTTAGAAAATCTCACTAAAGGAGGAAATTTACTCCTGGTACACTGGACAGAATACGCGCGTGACTATCGTTTGAATGGTGATGAAGTCCATGACTCGTTTTTGGAATTGGCGCCAACCCAACTAAAACACCTAAAAAGTCAACACGAAGAACAATATCGACTAGATTTATTTGAACGAGTGTAATGTTAAAAAACCTGTAGGTTGGGTGGAGGCTTCGTTAGCACAGAAGGTTGCTCGTGATACTGGGTTAGAAGTAATTGTAGAGTAGTAACTATTCAAATACTACAGTTCTATCACCATAAACCAACACTCTATTTTGTAAATGCGCGCGCACTGCTCTAGCTAAAACCATTCTTTCTAAATCTTTACCCTTACGAATTAAATCAGCTACAGCATCACGGTGACTTATTCGCACTACTTCTTGCTCGATAATGGGTCCTTGGTCTAAGTCTGCCGTAACATAGTGAGCTGTGGCGCCAATAATTTTAACTCCCCGTTGATACGCGCGTTCATAAGGATTGGCGCCAACAAAGGCAGGTAAAAATGAATGATGGATATTAATAACCTGCGGAAATTTACTAATAAAGTCAGGGCTAATAATCCGCATATACTTTGCCAAAACCACTAAGTCAATATTAGATTGTCGTAGAAGTTCTAACTGTTTAGCTTCCTGTTCAAGTTTATTTTCATTATTTATTGAAATATAATGATAATCAATACCAAACTGATTTGCAATAACTTGTAAATCAGGATGATTGCTAATAATTAAAGGAATTTCTGCCGCTAACTCGGACGCGCGCTGGCGCCAAATTAAATCTAACAAACAATGGTCTTGACGACTGACCCAAATCGCAATTCGTGGCACGGTGTCAGAAAAATGAAGTTCCCATTTGGCATCTAAAGGTTGAGCAATAGCGTTGAAAGCTGGACTAATTAGTTCGCGGGGTAAGTGAAAACCGTCTAGCTGCCATTCAATTCGTGTCAAAAATAACCCGACGGCAAAATCTGTATGCTGGTCGGCGTGAACAATGTTACCACCGTTGGCATAAATAAAATTAGCGAATTTTGCTACCAACCCTCGTTGGTCAGGACAAGAAATGAGCAGAGTTGCAGTCGCGGTCATACAATTTTAAACAAATAGCTTGTAGTTTTTATCAAGGATAATACGGGAAGATTATTATAACCTTGCTAATGCGGGTAATTGTAGTATTTTACAGACGCTTGCATCACAAACAGATTAATGATATTATTTATCGTCTAATAGATTAAATAATTTAACTGCTTGCATAACTCAGATGACCCTTTTTCTAAAAAAATCAGCAGATTGCTATTATGGTGCTGTACTTAACTAATCATTTACAAATTTGGCATCTTTACCTAACTGGTGCCATTGTTTGAACACTTTCAGTCAATTTCAGTCTTTAGCATACTCAGCATCAGTATCGCTATTAGTTACTAAACAATATTATACCCGTGCCAGTAATCTAGAGTTTTTCTCAAGTTATGGAAGTAATATTCTTGCACCCGCTTTAGCAGGATATTTGTACAAAGTAATTGGTTTATTAGGAATTTGGCTAGCAAAAGTTCCTCCAAATGTTCAAGGACTTGTTTTTGCCGCTCAATCATTAGCTTTGCAATTGGTAATTAAATCATTGCGCGCGTAATAATAAGCTTCCCAATTTAAATTCTTCATTCCTTGGGATGCTCCCCTTATAAGTTATAAGAGTTACAAGAGTTACAAGATTTTGTTTATGATCTTAATTTTGGAACTAATTGAATTACACCCCATTGACCGTTGGTTAGCCAATTTGTATCGCTTGGCGCCAATGAGTGAATGACTTCTGGCTTAATTCCTGCGGCAACTTCAGATTTTAGAGTGCGTAGTGCAAGTAATGGCGCCGGGAAATAAGAGATAATATCGCTGATGTTGGTGGTGTAGTCCCAGTGTCTATCACCGAGTAATCGACGGTAATTTGCGTCACCTTTAATAATTGTCAAGTTACTAGCAGCTAAATCATTTCTAACTACATCGGGCATTTCCCAAAAGGCTAATGGTGATGTCCAAAAGTAATCGCTGCTTAAAACTAGTTTTCCTAATCCCAAGTATTCTTGTAGACGGTTTGCTAAAAATGTTACATCCCAATTATTAGATTTAGCAAAAAATTCAATTGTGTTGTGTATATCTTGAATCATGGCATCTGAGACAAAAGTGGGATGTGGTTTGAGATGTAACTTAATTTGTTTGGCTAAACCGCTACCGAGTAAAAAATCGACTAAACATAAATCGCAAACCAACTCAAACCCAGCATTATCTACAACTACATCAAAACGTCCTTGCTGGTTTTTGTTAATTAAATCAACTACCGAAGCTGCATCGTTAACTAATATATGTGCTTGCTGAGTCTGAATATCAAATTGAGTGCGGTCGGTTTCAAATGCAGACCACAAACTTAAATCAACGCGATTACCCCATAAAGCAAAATATAATAAACCTAATAATGCTTCTTCTGATTCAGAATTATCTAACCAGCTATTAACTTGATGACATAGTGTAGTAATAGCCTCAAAACCAGTTTCTAAACCTTGACGCTTTTGGAGTGCGAATGGGTCAACACCTTGCGACTCACCAGGAGCAAAATAACCAGTGATATTTAAAATTAAACGATAAAAATAAGTTTCAGCAACAAACCACGGAATATCAACCCAACGTTGCCCAAGTAATGGTTGAAGGTATTCATTCCAATTTGCAACATCGGCGCCTGTGTCATCTACCAAAGGTTGTATATATCCAGTAGGTAAAGCACTAGCAAGTTGTTCTAAACTATTATTAACTGTACTAGTAAAAGAATTTTCAGCTATAACGCGACGAGCAATAGCAGGCATTCGTTGCGTAACAGTATACTCTGTAAAAGAACCAACTTCGGCGCCGACAAGCGGAGATGGCAAAGGCAGTTTAGGAAGTAATATAGTCATGCCATTTAAGCATTAATAGTAGGAACATACTGCCGTAACAAATCATCAACAGGTTGTCGCTGTAAAGATTTAACCATCAAATTAGACACTCTTTTCGCCAAACGACTCGAACTTCGTACAGCTAATACATCAACATCTGGTTCCGAAGGATTTACATTCCATTCATAGAATAGAATTTTTTCCCACCTAACAAACACCCCATCCCCCAGCCAAATGCCATTTTCCATGAGTGAGGGTTGATACGTAAACCCATTTAACAACATGTAAACACCAAAAATGAGTCGAGAGACACCAGCTATTCCTTCAGAAGTGTTGTTATCTGTAATAAATGACCTAATCGATATTGCTGCTGACACTACAAACAGTATTCCAGCAAGGAAAGCTAATACTTGACCGATATATCTCCCACGATTAGGAATTGTTAGCAGTGACCGACCAGCTTGTGTTCTTCCCACTGCCAAGTTCAAAATCAACCAGAGAGCTAATGGAATCAAGAGAATATATAAAATGTCACTAATCTGAAGTGTCATTATTTTAATAATCGATTCTAATAGAGCGGTTCTGATGTAAACATAATATTCCAATCTCTCTTAAAATTAAGCGATAAAACTATTAAATTTCTAATAAACCCTCTGGATTTACCGATAGAATTTCACGTCTTTGTAGCCCTTCGCTGTGTAAAATTTCGTTTGCTGCTAACAAACCACTACTGACAGCACGCTCCATTAAACCGCACGGGAAAGGCATTTTAACCCAATCGCCTGCATAAATTAAGTTATTAATATTACTACGAGTTTCGGGACGTTCTGCGTAACTATTAGGTGGATATCCAGAAAAGTTTTTTTGGTTGACTAGTTCACGGTGCAGGATATTAGCTTGCTTGAGTTCAGGAACAATATCATACAGTTCCTGCTCAAAAGTCGCGAGCAGTGCGGATTGAGTCGGAAACTCTTTCTCTTTATAGCAATAAGCATGTAACTCAACGACACTACCACCTGTACGTTGCGACCAGTCGATAAATTGCTGCTGGATACGGTGATATAAAGTAATGCTGTCTGTGAGTGCGTAACCAGATAGCGATGTAAAATTGCTTTGTTCCCAAGCAAAGTCACGGTCGAACCAAAAGCGACATACTGCAAAGGGGTCTGCGATGCTCAACTTTTCGATTTGCTCGCGTGATTTTTGATTAACGTCTCCATCTAAACGTTTGAAAAGGTGTTGCACTCCCGGTACATCAGTGGCAAATATATAGTAATCTGCTACAACCGTCTCTGGTTTCACAGTTTCCGGTTTAATAGCAACTAATTGTAACTCGTCACTGTAACCTTTCTGAGGGCGCCCTTTTATTTCAAACTTGGCTAAATCTCTTTCTGCTGGACCTTTGAGGACTTTACCATCTGCTGCAAATACTGCACCATGACAAGGACAGTGAAATTTACCATCCTCTGCCATTTTTACGGTACACCCTTGGTGAGTACAAGTTAGCGAGATAGCTTCTTGACTATTTTCTGCCACTGCGAACACCTCGTCTGCGGCGCCAAAATATTCTATCTTGCTATTATCGGCAACAATA
The DNA here is from genome assembly GCA_019359675.1 of Calothrix sp. FI2-JRJ7. Lineage (GTDB taxonomy): Bacteria > Cyanobacteriota > Cyanobacteriia > Cyanobacteriales > Nostocaceae > Dulcicalothrix. The sequence goes on along the minus strand of JAHHGX010000091.1, from coordinate 372,119 downwards.
TGATTACGCTTTACAGAAAATGGTACATCACTGGCGCCGCTACCCACTTGATACGTCAGAGAATTAACGCTGTTATTTTCGGCTTTAATTTGACTAACAATTGCATTCGTAACAACTTGACCACCTTCACTTTTTATTGCATCAACAATTGGTTGCACTAAACTAGTACCCATATCATTTTTAGTACCATTAAAAGCTAATCCTTCGGGGTTACCAAAAAAATAAAAGTGGAAGAACTGCATTAATTCTCCCACACTCATTAAATCAGGTGCATTCAAACTTGACTTGGCAAAAGGTAAAAAGTATAAGTCATACAAACCTTGAGGAAAATCTTTTGCTACCCAATCAGCAACCGAAATATTATCAAAACGTTGATAATTCTTTTCACGCTCGAATCCACCTATTGCTTGAAATACCTGTAAATGTTTAATCTTTGTTAAATTTATCCCCCACTTTAAGCGATTTGGTGAAGCAATTGCTAAATCAACAATATTCCACGGAAAAGCTGAACTGCTGGGACGAAATACCTCTGGTTTATAGTTTTCGCGGTAAACGAGCGAATAAAAATTTAACGATTGAAAGTTATCTGTAGCGTTTAAATCTTTAACTAAACTATTTAAATTATAATATTGCGGAAAAAATCCATGAAACCCATGTTCCATTCTAAATTCATCGGCGCCGACATTAACCTGCCAACTAGCAATTTTACCTCCAAACTGCGGAGATTTTTCAAGTAAAGTTACCGCAAATCCCCTTTGACTCAATTCGTATGCACAAGCTAAACCAGCTAAACCTCCACCAACTATCACAGCAGTCTTAGGTTGATTTAATTTAAACGGCAACGAGAGAGTATCTTTTTGAAATACCGTTGGTTTGGGTTTAACAAATCGTGAATACCCCATTACTCCCGCAACAGTACCAACACCAAATAATTTTAATAAAGTTCGACGAGAAATTGGAGTTTCTGGCAAGTTTGAAAGCGTAGTCATAGATTAATTCTTATGTTTAGTCGTATATTGTACTTATTTCAACAAATATAATCTACCTATCAATTGGTAGGTAAAGGCGAAAAAAATTATTTAGGGGTCAGTCCATCTAACAAAACATCTATCATTTCATTAACTATGACCTGTTTAGCTTCAACTTCGTTTCCAGATATCACCATTGGAATACTTTCCATCACCGATAAGAAAAATCCAGCTAGTACATTAGCACGACAATTACGAATCTCGCCTTTTTGCTGTGCTAGTTCAAACATTTGCTGTACAGGGATAAATATACATCTACGACAACTCGCCGACAACTTCTTAAGATTTTCTTCACTTAAACATGGCATATCGGTGTGCAGAATACTTAGAAGATGCACAGGAGGTTGAGAAAGAAACCACTTTGCTGCACAATTTAGCTGCGTGCGTAAATTATCTTGTTGTTGTATTGCATTTTGTAAACCTTTGTGATGATGTTCAAACTCTAGCTCAGTAACAGCTACATATAGTTGCTCCTTGCTCTCGAAATGATAGTACAGCGATGCTTGTCGAATACCTACCTCTTTAGCAATATCTCGCATTGTTACATTACTATATCCGCGCGCACGAAACAATCGCTCTGCCGCATCAATCACGCGCGAACGTCCGTCACATGTAGATAACTTGGAGAGTGGCGCCTCAGTCAATGTTTAATTACCAGGTAGGGTGCGTGACACCATAACAAATTCGCACTAATTACGACAATCTGGTAGCGTCACGCACCATCGATTATTTATATAAATGTTACCACATTGACATTTATTCATCACATCAAGCAGCCAAAATACGGCGCCAGGTTTTAATTCTTGAGCGTGCGCGATAACATGCCAGTTATTTAACAATACCTGGTCTTTCTCCATAAATACCAGCGGCTTATATGTTAAAGAATTTACAGCTTCATAATATATAGCAATCCACGCATCATTCATAAAATATACACGTTGTAGAGACGTTACATGTAACGTCTCTACATCTAATTATGTATATTTGCGGCGCCATTGTACTAATAATACAAATCATTCTCAAGATTGAGGTTTTGAGACGTGTGCGAGTTTAAATTTTTAGATAAAACTTATTTTAGCGTAGTTTGAGGTAATAATTATATGAATTATCTTGTAGCAGTATTACCAGACAGAATTCAGGCAGAAGCAGCGTATACTGCACTTGAAAAAGAAGGCTTGCCTACAAATCAAATTGATATTTTAGGAAAAGGCTACAAAAGTGCTGATGAATTTGGGTTAATTAACCCTGAACAGCAAGCTAAAAAAGGATTTAAACGTTTGTCGCTGTGGCTAGTTCCGTTTGGTTATGTTGCTGGTTATGCTTTTAATGTTTTAACGGGTATTGAAATACTTCCGATTGGTCATCTGGGGAATCATATTTTTGGTGGTATCTTAGGAGCATTATCCGGCGCCTTGGGTGCGTACTTCGTAGGTGGTGGAGTTGGCTTAACAGTGGGTAGTGGCGACGCTTTACCCTATCGGAACCGCCTCGATGCAGGCAAATATCTTGTGATCGTTCGCGGTACACAAGAATTACTTAATACGGCAACCCGGATTCTACGCTCCTATGAACCAGAGAATCTGCAAGGGTATGCAGAGGCATAAGCTTGATAACGAAACTAACAAAAAAGGTGGATAAGTTCAATCCACCTTTTCCTTAATTCATGCTCGTCGCTGCAACAATTGAACCTTTGAAGTGTCCATTTGTCTTTCCTAAACGCTCTGCAATAACTTGACGGTACACAGCTTCATAACCATCAGCCATTTTCTGAGCGCTAAAGTTCTGCCATACATAGTCACGGCAAACGTTGCGGTCAAGAGCAATAGCTTTGTCAATAGCTTCTACACATTCATCAACGCTTTCACATACAAAACCAGTCTTACCATGCGCGATAACTTCAGGTGTGGAACCCATCTTCATCGCTATAACTGGTGTACCAGCAGCCATTGACTCAACCATTACTAAGCCAAAAGGTTCACGCCAAGTTATTGGGAATAGCGTTGCTGCCGCACGTCCCATAATTTCATTCTTTTGAACGTGGTTTGCTTCACCTAAATACTGAATTTGCTCACCATCTATACGGGGCTTAATTTCGCGTTCAAAGTATTCAACGTCTACCACATCAACTTTACCAGCCATTTTTAACGTCCATCCAGAACGCTTGGCAATTTCTATAGCGTGATGGGGGCCTTTTTCTGGAGATATACGACCAACAAAGGCTAAATAAGGTTCTTCAGATGGTTGAGGGAAAAATTTATGGCTAGCTACATCTATACCGTTATAAACCGTTGCAACACAATTTAAGTCTAATCTTGGTTCACGCTGTGAATCTGAAATGCTGATATACGGCTGACGCTTGGCGTACTTGAACATCTTTTCATTGTCAGGCGTAAAGATACCGTGGAGGGTGTGAACTGTAGGCGTTGAAACTAAATTAACGAAAGGTAAGGAGCTAAAGCCGACATGAGAATGAATAACATCGAACTCCGAAGCCCTTTCGTAAACCCAATTAAGTTGCAGCATTTCATAAATGCTGTACTCTCTAACGTTTGAGTCCAACCGCAAAGCGCGGGGATGAACTGATTCGAGCTTTGCTAAAGTTAGCGAGTCTCCCGAAGCGAAAAGCGTTACTTCATGTCCGCGTCGAACCAATTCATCTGTCAGCAACCCCACCACTAACTCAGTGCCACCGTAACCTGGTGGTGGTACTCTTTCCCATAATGGAGCAACTTGAGCAATCCGCATTTTTTTCTCCTTCAATGTGATTTAGACACACCTGCACCTTTCTAATGGGCGCTTGTGATAGTCTTAATTTTGTTAATAAACGTTAAGCCGATTTAGCTGAATTTAGCTGAATTTAAAAGTGCATTTGAGATTCTGATAAGAACTTTAAGGGTTTGAAAATCAAAACCCTCTCTACCCGAAGTATTGAAATTATCCTACCACAATAAATATTTTACCGGAATATACCTTTAGATAGCTACTATAAAGACTGCTTAAACGAGACACTTCAAGTGTTGTTCAGTTTAGATATAGCTTTTTAAAACTGACAACTACCATGCGTAAGAGTTTTAGTACTACTATAATTGCTACAATAATAGTAAGGATTTAGTACAGCTATATAAATAAGCTAGTAAACGTATAATTGGTATTTAATCTATGAGAGTAATACTATACCCGTTTATTAAGTTTTTAAAGAAAGCTGTATGTTGTCATGAATCAGTAAAAACCTCACACTGCTTGCTTTTGCGTTGTAATTACTGATAGTTTATGGGATGATTATGAAGATGTTTCTTTATCGAATTTATGTATAAAATGTCAACAGTACGCAGGACATGAGGCGTTTTGCTCGAAGTAGCTTTTTGGGCAGCGTTAAAAATAGTTCACTCCGTTCAGTATGACACATTCGATACTTAATCAACGTTTTCGAGTCACAGACAGTGAATATTACCTTAAGTGCAGTTTGACAGTTGAAAATAGTAATCAAAATTACAGAAAGATTTAACAAACTGATTCATTTCAAATTATCTCGTTTGAATTCTTTGTACTCAATCTGTAAAATTCACCTTTGATATTGACTTATGGATAAAGCAAAATTGTGGGTAGGCGTAATTACCGTGCTTGTTGGCTACTGGGTACTAGTTAACTTAATGATGTAGACGTTTAATGACGTTTAATATTGATTGTGTAGAGACTAAACATGTTTAGTCTCTACGTTAATTATGTTGCTACGATTTACCTGATGGGTCAGCAGCGTGAACTAGTTCTGGTTCTTGCTCTGAAGCTGGACGCTCGATAATTTGCTCGGCGCCGGGTCTAAGTTGTCGATCAAATGTGCCTAGTTGCACAGGTTTACGTGTTTGTGCAGATTCGTAGATAGCACGAATGATGCGAACATCGGCAAGTCCTTCTTCTCCTGATGGTTCGGGTTCTTTATTATTTAAAACACAATCAGAGAAGTAAATTATTTCTGCTGCAAATTGGTCACCTGCTGAGAATGATTCTTCTTGTTTTTCTTGATTAATGGTGATTTGTTGCTTAAGTTCTCCTTGATACGAGTAAGCTGAGTCCATCCGCAAATCACCTTTTGTGCCTACTACTTGGTAACTTGATACATTGGCGGCGCCGAAACTTGATGTAAATGTTGCGAGTCGTTCTCCAGGGAAACGCATTATTACACTTGTCATTTCCTCTATTTTTTCAAACCGCTTTTCTCCGTTGTTAGCACTGACGGCAATAATTTCGGTCGGTTCGTCCTGGAACAAATAGCGTACTGCGTTGATACAGTAAATACCTATGTCGTATACAGTACCACCACCTATGGAAATATCTTCCATCCGAACGTTATCTTCGGCAACTTGCTGGGAAAATACTGAATTAAATATGCGGGGTTTACCAATTTTACCTGATTTAATCGTTTCGATTGCCTGTAAATTTGCTTTATCAAAATGTAAACGGTAAGCAATCATTAATTTGACGTTATTTTCTTTGGCTGCGCGCGTCATTTGTTCGCACTCTTTTTCAGTTACAGCCATTGGTTTTTCACAGAGTATATGAATACCTTTATCAGCTGCTCTTTGAGTATATTCCAGGTGTAAATGATTAGGTAATGCTATGTATACGACATCAATATCGCCGCTGTCGAGGCATTCTTCATACTGGTCGTAGGAGTAAGTTTTTACACCATATTTTTTGCCGAGTTCTTCTCGTTTAGTTGGGTCGTCAGAAACTAATGCTGTAAGTTGGGAATTGGACGCTTGTGCAAACCCTGGTAAAACTGTTTCTTGAGCTATCCACCCAAGCCCGACTACTGCGTAACGAATACGATGACCGTTGTTTGAGTTAGAATTATTAGCCATGAGTTCCTTTTTTATTTCGATAATATGAATATTGAGATTGAGAACAGGAATTATCTGCTTCTCAGGCTAGAAACTCATGGTAATAGTTCCATCTTCCTCGCGATGGAGAGAATTTATTATTTATCTTTATGTCATTTGGCTGTTGTTAAGTTGTAAAATTTATAATCACGTATAATAACTATTATTTACAAAGTTTAACTAAATTTAAATATAAATAGTTTGCAATCTTGATATTTTAATACCGCAGATAGAAGCTATTTATAATTAAATAACTTAATTATATGTAGAGACGTGATATATTGCGTCTCTACAACGTTTTGTGTATAAACAGAATATTTTTCATACATTAAATTAGCTACACCACCTTATAAAATGGAAACAAGGTCAAATACACAGGTTATAGAGCAGAAGCTAGAACAAATTGGCAATATCCTGCGGCTTGCAGGATGGATTGGTTTTTGGGTGGAACTTGGGTTTGCTGTAGCTGGGGGACTGACCTTGTTATTTGCCATTACTGGACGCAGTTTCAACCAAACTATTACATCCCCTGCATCTGTACCGGGAGCAGCAGTTAATTACACTCAATCCACTACACCAGGTCTTGGAATTGGTATATTTTGGGCAGGTTGTGGAATATTACTGTTGCTATTTAATGTTTACTTAGCGTTTCGACAAACAAGACTTGCCAGACGACTCCGTAATGGTGAAATTAGCACACATCCTAAGAAATCTGAAGTGATGCAAATTGTGCGATGGGGTATTATTGCTAGCTTAGTAGGAATGCTGGCAACAATTATAGGAGGTGGTGTCACTCTTGCAGTACTACTAGCAAAATCAATTGCTGTACCTCAAGGTGTAGCAATAATCGACCCCAACCGTATTATCCGCGCGCTTGATATTTTTGTCGCTCTAGCTAACATGAATGGCATCACCGGAAACTTTGTAGGTTTGGTTGCGGGTTTAGGTATTTTAAATTGGTTACACCGAGAATAATATCAATGCTTGTGGCACTTAAACGTTCATATAGCCACCATCAACAACGATATCTGCTGCTGTCATGTAAGACGACTCATTGCTAGCTAGAAAAACAACAGCAGAAGCGATTTCCTCTGGTCTCCCAAAACGTCCTAGCGGTGCGGACTGCTTCACATATTCTCCAAAACTGTCGAGTGCTTCTGGTGACAACCCCATTTTGCTCTGAAAATTAGTAGGTATAAAACCGGGACTAACTGTATTTACTCGAATTCTACGAGATGCAAGTTCAGTAGCCAGGGTTCGGGCAAACGAACGTACAGCCGCCTTCGTTGCAAAATACACGCTGCCTGTTGCTGCTCCTTTCTCATGGACTGCCGAGGCATTTAAAATCACGCTTGCCTCTTCGTTCAACAGTCCAGCAAGTTTCTGTACAGTAAAAAAGGCGCCTTTAACGTTGATATCGAATTGGTCATCGTAAAATACCTCGTCAATCGCTTCCAGGGGTGCGAAAAGTCCGATTCCGGCATTTACAAATAGAACATCTAATCCACCAAATTCTGCTTTCACTTGTTCTGCCAGAGTGTTCAGGTTTGAAAGCGCGCGCACATCTGCTAAAACAGGAATTACCTTTGAGCCTAGTTCTTGGGCGGCAGATTGCAAGCGCTCCTGGTTTTGTCCGGTGATAATTACTCGCGCACCATCTGCAACAAACTGCTTGGCAGTTTCAAATCCAATACCTGTCGTCCCCCCTGTTATAACCGCTGTTTTGTTCTGCAATCGTGCCATAGAAATACCTCCTAGTAAGTGCTAATCAATTTAACTTAGACTGAATGGTCTAAGTTAAGATAAAAAAATTTAGGATTCCTTGAGAAGTGCCATTGTTGCCTGAACGGTACTCTGTAAAAGCGCTTCAGTGTCAACTGTCCGACCTAACAGAGCCATTCCCTGTGTAGTACAAAGCAACATTCGTGCTAAATCACGAGGCTTTGCTACCTGCTTAAGTTCTCCGACTTCTTGAGCGCGGGTAATCGCAGTAAAAAAGGCATCCTCTACGTCTTGCAGGTAGCCACGTAAGGTCGCTGTAATCTCCTCCTCACTAGTATTAAAGTCAGCAATATTCGTGCCAAGCATACAGCCTTTGCTTCCTGCCAAGGAATGCATCTGTTGCAAATTTTGGAGTACCGTCTCCAAATTCTCCAGGGGGGAACCCGGAGCTAAAAGCTGGTCTCGCATCAACTTCACCTCTGTCTTGGCATAATATTCGAGTGCTTTGAGAAAGAGCGCGCGTTTGTTGCCAAACGTATCGTACAGACTCTTTTTGCCAATGCCCATCTGTTCGAGCAGTTCAGAGAGACTAGCTGCCTCATACCCGCGTGCCCAAAACACGTCCATTGCCTTTGAGAGGGCAACTTCAGGGTCAAATTGTTTATCTGGTCCTCGACTCATATACATACCATAACATTACTTAAACCGATTGGTCAAGGTTTTATTATCTTATTAAGTCGGTGCAGAAGAATTAATCACAACTGAAAAAAGAACAAAGCCTATGCATCGAGTAACAAGTATTAATGTAATTTCTCTTTTTGATTAATTTAAAAAATAAGATTCCCGACTTATTTAAGAAGTTAGGTATATTGGTATGTGTTTAAGCAAGTACACCATTTAACACTAAGTTAATTGCTGCTTGGGTATAGCGTTCAATCATTTCATCACTTAGTAACTCGACATCTGGGGTCAGGTGTTTTAAATTTTCATAAGCATTTGCATAAAAAACGCATATTCCCGCTATCGTCAGCGTTGTCATATATGGGTCTTGCTGACAAAAAATCCCTTCTTGCATACCCTTCTCTAAAATTTTGGTAACATATGTAAGTGGTTGCGACCAATTTGTGTGCTGAAAATATTTACCTTGATTTTGATTCGCTTCTTGAAATAACAACATCCCTTGATAGCGATGCTTAATTTCATAAGCAATTACAGTTTGCAAAAACGTTTGTAGCGCTTCTTTTGCTGGTAGTTCTTCTAAATTCATTTGCTCCAGCATTTGTTGAAACTCTAATGCTGGTCGTTCTAACACTGCTTGATACAACCCTTCTTTACTCTGAAAGTAATAGTAAATCATCCTTGGCGCCACTCCTGCACTTTTGGCTATTGCATCAGTTCGGGCGCCAAATAACCCATTTTTTGCAAACTCAATTTGTGCGGCATCAAGAATTTGCTGTTTTGTTACCTCGGCATCACGAGTTGCCCGGTTGACTTTTGATGATGGCTGTGTATTATCAGTACTGCCCACAGTTATTGCGTTTAGCTTTTCTTTTATCTGACTTTACAAGCTTTTGCTCATAGTTACCACCTTTTAGACTAAAGCTATGAATTAAATTTTTAATTAACTATTGACAGACACCCCACTGTTAGTTCATGCTGTATTTATGAAATAAATTTTTAATGCATTAAGTAAAATGCAACAACTCAAATCGGCTCTAGAAATGCCGGGTAGTTTTGGTGTACCAATTATTAGTGACCTTCAGTTTGCTGGAAACGAAGGTTACTCTTTAGTGCAAAGCTGGCAGCGCTATGGTTCTGTATTCAAAATGCGACTATTAGGACAAAAATGTGCAGTTTTAATAGGCGCCGAGGCAAATAAGCTAGTACTAGTTGACCAAGCAGAACGTTTTTTAGAAGAACTTAAACAAGTTGTTAAAGGCGAATTAAACATTGAACATTTGCGCCAATTACCGCAAATGACCAACTTTCTTAAAGAAATTGAGCGCTTATATCCACCTACATCATTAATAATTCGAGGTGTAGTCAAAGAGATTGAATATGCAGGATATCCGATAGAACCGGGCTGGACAATTATTATTTCTCAATTGGTCACGCATCGGTTGCCAGAAATTTACACCAACTCAGAACAGTTCGACCCAGACCGCTTTGCACTTGGACGCAAAGAAGACAAAAAGTCGCGTTTTCATTACTAGGGTTTGGAGGTGGTGCCCATGTTTGTATGGGTCGAGAGTTCGCACTGATGGAAATCAAAGTTTTTCTAGCTACCTTACTGCGTCACTACATTTTTCCGTAACACCAGAATTTTCTGTGTTGGCGCCTGTCTTAGTTCCTCCCAAAACTCAAAATCAACTACATGTACATATAACAAAAAATAATTATGACTCGCTTTTTAATTGCTACAATTGCTGCTGCTGGTCATGTTAATCCAGCTTTACCAATCGTGCGTAAGCTCGTTGAACGTGGTCACGAAGTATGTTGGTATACCGGGAAAGGTTTTAAAGAAAAGATTGAAGCAACTGGCGCCCATCACGTTCCTATTCGCACAGGTATAGATTACACTGATATTAATACGATTCCCTCAACTTTTATAAAACAAAGAGATGCTTTAAAGGGAGTAGCGCAGTTTAAATTCTATCTCAAATATGGCTTTATTGATTCGGCAGTAACACAACTGGAAGATTTAACTAATATATTGAATCAATTTCGGGCTGATGTTTTGCTATGCGATGTTTTCTGCCTTGGTATTTCGTGGTTACATGAAAAAACAGGCTTACCTTGGGCTGCATTTGGCATGTCAGCGCTACCTTTCAACAGTCGAGATACGGCGCCTTTTGGGCTAGGAATTCCACCAGGTAATTCCTGGGGGGAAAAATTACGAAATAGATTTCTTAATTACCTATCGCAGAACATTTTAATGCGTGATGTAACACTTCATCTTGACCAGTGTCGAGAAAGTGTTGGACTACCAAGGAAATCGCAGGATTTTTTCACTGCTGCTTTATCTCCATTTCTTTATTTACAAGGCACTACGCCATCATTTGAATATCCTCGTAGCGACCTTGCACCACAAATTCACTTTATCGGAACCTTTTTACCTCCGGCGCCTGCATTTACACCTCCTGCTTGGTGGGATGATTTGAAATTAGATAAACGGATAATTCATGTCACTCAAGGAACAGTCGCAACAGAAGCAAGAGATTTAATCTTGCCAACAATCGAGGCTCTTGCAAATGAAGATGTATTATTAATTGTGACAACAGGAGGGCAACCGATAGAAAATCTACAGCTTAATCCAATTCCCAAAAACGTTAGGTTAGAAAAATTTATTCCTCATGCTTATTTATTACCTTATGTAGATGTAATGGTGACAAACGGTGGATTTAATGGTGTACAGACAGCTTTAGCTTCTGGTGTGCCAATGGTTACTGCTGGTCAAACCGAAGAAAAACCTGAAATTGGCGCCAGAGTTCAATGGACTGGAACTGGAATAGACTTAAAAACTAGTACACCCACAACTAACCAAATTCGAGATGCCGCAATGAAGATTCTTAGCACACCGAAGTATAAAGAAAAAGCAGAAAGTTTTAAAGGTGAAATTAATCGCTACAATACACCTACTCTGGCAACAGAATTACTAGAGCAATTGGCATTAACTAAAAATCCTGTATATACTACACATGTTTGATAGCGGTAAAATGCCTGGGTATTGGGAGATTTTTCCATGATGGGGAATTATAGTGACAAACAACTGTCGAGAATAGTTTTAAAAGGATTCAAGTCTATTACTGAGTGTCACCTGGAACTGTGAAAGGCTGTTTTCTTGCAACCTGAAGAACTTCAACCTGAGACAATTTTGGTTGACCAGCTAGAACTTGGGCTACATCCCTATGCTATAACAGTACTGGCTTCATGCTTCACTGCCACTGATTACCCTATAATAAGAATTTACTGCTTTTAATTATAACTTATGCTGTAGAGCAGCTTTGTTGATTATAGTTTATTTAGCATGTGGTTGTTGGGTTCCCGCTTCGCTCCACCCAACCTACAATTACAATTACTTTTGTGGGATGGGCATAGAAAGCCCGTCCCATATATAATACATTATTAATATCTAAGCGCCAGGTTTAAAATAATCCCAAAATCTGTCACCAGAGTCTGCACGCACTAATGCTACAACTACATCAGGTAAAGCAGTTACAGTTGAATACACAAGATAACGCGGTTCCCAGTGCGGTTGAAATTTATCTTTGTATGCGCGCAAACCTTGGAAATTATAAAAGCGCTGCAAGTGGTCATAGAGGTATTTAAACACTTTATCCCGGTGCCCAGTTTTTCCTTGTAAGCTTTCTCCGACTCCAGCTAATGCAATTAAACCAATATTAAAGCCGTCGTAACCACGTTCTTTATAATGCTGAAACATCGAAATAAACAAAAAGTCCATCGTGCCGTTTTCGATACACTTGCGATGACGCATTAAATCATTGGTGACTTCATTGAGTTGATACTCTGAAACTATATTTGTAAATGCTGCAATTTCTCGCTCATTTGATTCAACTACGGCAATTTCACTTCCACGTAAATATTCTTCGTCAAACCAACCTAAAGAAAATTGTTTCTCTGAACCTTGCACAGTTTGTAACCATTCATCACTCATAGGTCGCAACTGACGTATTAATTCATCACTAATTGGCGGTTTATAAAATTTAACGTCAAACCCCATTTTACTCATGCGGTTAATTGCTGTACGTAAGTTTTTACCAGCTTTACCCTGCGTGGTAAATACTTTTAAATCAACAATTGCTTCTTCACCAATTTTAATGGCTCGAAATCCTTGTGATTTATACAAGTCAATGTTGTCGGGTAAAGTTTGATAAAATGCTGGGTACCAATCGTTACGCTGGCAAAATAATTTAAATCCCACTATCGCTTCTTCACGGTCTTCGCTTGGCCCTATTGGGGCACCTAATGCAATGGCGCCACGTCCTTTTGGCACATACGCAATTACACTTTGACTGGATGGGCTAATATAGTAACTTTTATCACTTAGAAATGTAAATGATGCTAGCGATGAACAACCGTAGTTTTCAACTATCTTCTTAGCTTTTTGCCGTTCTTCTGGCACCGCTTTACTTCGTAAAAATACTGGATTTTATGCGAGTTGGGGAGTACCCGCTGTTGATATAGCGCAAGTCATAGCCTTTGAAAATATTACCTTTTGGTTAGGAATATTGTCGTTGCCGGATTAATGTTCGTACTTAATCCGCTACAAATACCACCGCAATTACACGTAGCTTTTAGTGACGTTCGTCCAGTTGGTGTATTATTTTTAGTACTAGTTTTTATATATTTACTCGGCAGTTTATTTCTAAAGCAACCCCTTGTTATACGGGGTCATGAGTTTAGATTTCCAAATTTCAAAACTGGACTCGTGCAAGTTGTAATATCGAGTTTAGACTGGCTATTAGCAACAGGTGTCCTTTTTGTTTTACTACCAGCAAACACACCGCTTTCTTTTCTAGACTTTTTAGGTGTTTACTTACTCGCAATGTTTGCAGGAGTTGCCAGTAACGTCCCTAGCGGACTAGGTGTATTTGAAACGATAATCTTACTTATTCTCTCTTCAAAAGTTTCTGGCGCCGCACTTTTCGGTTCGATGCTTGCTTATCGTCCTATTTACTATCTTTTACCAATGATTATCGTGGCAGGAATGCTTACTGTGTAAAAATTTATACATTTTATTAAGTATTGATTTTTAAATATTGGTAGATACTACAAAACTGCTCAAAAAAATGTAAAGTTTTTCTTTTAGGTAGCATCGGATTCTGATAAGTTAGTAATCTGAAGCACTCCAAACGCCTAATCGCGCAATTAAAGCGCAGGCGCCGGAAAAAACAGGTTTTGGTAATACCTCATTAAAGTTATGTCGCTAATAGTACAAAAATACGGTGGTACATCTGTCGGTTCGGTTGAACGAATTCAAACGGTAGCGCAGCGTATTAGCAAAGCTGTCAAGGCCGGAAATTCGCTTGTGGTAGTAGTTTCTGCGATGGGTAAAACCACGGATGGACTTGTGAAGTTAGCGCATGAAATTTCTAAAACTCCTAACCGTCGGGAAATGGATATGCTGCTTTCGACGGGGGAACAGGTTACTATTGCCTTGTTGAGTATGGCTTTACAGGAAATTGGGCAACCAGCGATTTCGATGACAGGCGCCCAGGTAGGAATTGTTACCGAAGCTCACCATACGCGCGCACGAATTTTACATATAGAAACAGAACGATTAGAGCGTCACCTCCAAGAAGGTAAAGTAGTTGTAGTTGCTGGGTTCCAAGGGATTAGCAGTACTGAGGCGTTAGAAATTACTACCTTGGGACGGGGTGGTTCAGATACTTCAGCGGTAGCATTAGCAGCGGCATTACGGGCAGATTTCTGCGAAATTTATACTGATGTACCAGGTATTCTTACTACTGACCCGCGATTAGTTCCCGAAGCACAGTTAATGGACGAAATAACTTGTGATGAAATGCTGGAACTAGCCAGTTTAGGGGCAAAAGTGCTGCATCCGCGTGCGGTAGAAATAGCCCGTAATTACAGTATGCCTTTAGTAGTGCGTTCAAGTTGGAGTGACCAACCGGGTACTTGGGTAACTTCAAAAAAACACGAAGAGCGTTCGCTGGTGAATTTAGAAATAGCTCGTCCAGTAGACGCAATCGAATTTGATGCCAACCAAGCCAAAATAGCTTTATTGCGTGTTCCTGATAAACCTGGAGTTGCTGCGCGCTTGTTTGGAGAAATTGCACATCAAAAAGTCGATGTTGATTTAATCATCCAATCGATTCATGACGGTAACAGTAATGACATTGCTTTTACTGTAATGACACCAATCTTAAAAAAAGCTGAAGCAGTAGCAGCAGCTATTGCACCAGTACTTCGCAGCACCCCAACAAAATCAGAAGAAGCTGAGGTATTAGTAGAACAAAACATCGCTAAAGTTAGTATCGCAGGCGCCGGGATGATTGGGCGCCCAGGTGTGGCAGCAAAAATGTTCGCAACACTAGCTGAAGCAGGTGTAAACATTCAAATGATTTCTACTAGCGAAGTAAAAGTAAGTTGTGTAGTAGACGAAACCGACTGCGAAAAAGCCGTCACCTCCCTAGCAAAAGCTTTTGATATTACGACCTCCCCTTTCCCATCCTCGAATACCGTCCCACTCTCCGACTCTCCCGTTCGCGGTGTTGCACTCGACCTAAACCAAGCGCGTTTAGCAATTCGTAACGTTCCTGATAAACCAGGGATGGCAGCAAAGTTATTTGGGTTACTCGCACAACACAATGTTAGTGTTGATATGATTATTCAGTCACAGCGTTGCCATATTATAGATGGGGCACCAAGACGAGATATTGCTTTTACCGTCGCACGTCTTGACGCTGAAAGTACCCAACAAATGCTTCAACAATCAGCAGTAGAATATGGTTGGGGCGAAGTCGTTTTAGATAGTGCAATCGCAAAAGTTAGTATAGTAGGCGCCGGCATGGTTGGGCAACCTGGTGTAGCAGCAAAAATGTTTGAAGCACTAGCGCAAAACAAAATTAACATTCAAATGATAGCTACATCTGAAATTAAAATTAGCTGTGTTGTTGAACAAGAGCAAGGTGTTAAAGCTTTGCAAGTCATTCACGAAGCATTTGGTTTAGCTGGTAGCGAAAAATTTGTAGTTCCAGCGTAAATAGTTAGGAGTTAGGAGTTAGGAGTTAAAATTCAGAACTCATAACTCAGAACTCATAACTTAGAACTCAGAATTCTGAGACAACAGCCAATTGTTGTGGTTTTTTCTTGTCTCTTAACGCTAGCGCTGCGTTTAAAGTCATCTTAGGTTGGTTTGGTTGCATAATAACCGCTTGATAACTCACAACACCAGGTGTTTCACTGCCAATACAACGCGCTGCTGCGAGTGATAAATCAAGACTCCGAGGTGGAATATATGGACCTCGGTCGTTAACGCGCACTATTACTGATTTTCCTGTTGTTGTGTAAGTTACTTTTAAGTGCGTGTTGAATGGCAATGTCTTATGGGCAACCGTAAGGTCATTCTGGTTATAAGTTTCACCATTGGCAGTAGTACGACCGTGAAAATAGCCACCGTACCAAGAAGCCAAACCAGATAATTTCTGATTGGAATATACCAAACCATACATATCTTGCTGTCCTTCGGTGAGTGAAAGTTTCGGTGCCTTCAATGCACTCCGAAGGTTATTCACCCAGTCAATAGCTATCAAATCAGCACTTCGGGTTGTATTGCCGGATATTTCTTTGTTAACTCCCAATAAAAAGCGATTACCCGCCATTATTGCTGGGGCGCCGTCTACAGTAGCAGGTCGTAATTGCGATGGGTCTGAGACTTTGGACTGAAGCAGTTTATTCAAGCGTTGTTGCATAACACTTGCCTGTAATTGGTTTGGCAAGTTAGCAATCAAGTGATTATCTATCCAAACTTCATAGTTAGTTTCATCGCGACGAACGGTTACAACAGACAAATTCGATGAGCGCTTTGGAGACTCGAAGGAAATCGGAAGACGAAACAAGTTTCGCAATGTGGGAGGTAATCCGGACCGTACGCTTCGCAAAATCTTGTTTGCAAAATCACTGTCGTTGTCGTTCGAGTTAAGCAACTGCGGTGCTGATGAAACGCTTGTTTTGACTGCATTCAAAGCCTTTGCTACTAATGTTGATGATTCGTGATTGCTAGCTGTAGCTGAACAGAACTGATTGCTAGTAGCTTTTCCTGAACTAGATGATAATTTTACCGTTGGTATTTGCCTTGGAACATTTACAGCTATTTGATTCAACGGCAAAAAACTACTAATCCAAGAAGTTACGAAAAAAATTCCAAGAAATAGCATGGTGTAGTTTATATTTTGGTAACAGCACCTCAAACGGGTGTAAACCTACTCCTGAGATAATTAATTAAGTGCAAACTGAAGCTAGCCGAGAACAAATATAGCCTACGGAAAACATTAGACCTAAGCGCCAAACAGAGCCGGACATAAATTACTGGAGTGATCCCCAGCAGAATTCATATTATCTTGTCCTTGTTAAACAAGCAAATAAAACTTTTCGATTTGTTCCCGACTTTTTCGACTTTTTTGATTTGAATTTTTTATATATCTAAATTTTTGTGTTTTAAAATATGCAAAAATACTATTAATATCAACAGTCATTTTACTTAATTAATTCAAATGGTTAGTCTAAAATATTACATAGTTGATGTTTTTGCTGAAGCTAAATATACTGGGAATCAATTAGCTGTATTTACCAACGCAGGCGCCTTAACCGAGGCGCAAATGCAAGCTATAGCTAGAGAAATCAACTATTCAGAAACAACATTTATTGTTTCAGAGCAAGAAGTATCTGGGGGGTACAACGTTAAAATATTTACACCTGCCCAGGAAATTCCTTTTGCAGGTCATCCAACCTTGGGAACGGCTTATATACTTCAACGAGAGGTTATTAAGCAATCAGTCCAAAGAGTTATTTTGAATTTACAAGTTGGACAGATACCAGTTAATATCGACAGCAGTGGAGCGAATGAACCATATTTATGGATGCTACAAAAGGCGCCTGTTTTTAGCAAGGAAATATTTTCTACAGAGATAATTGCGGAAGTTTTGGGAATAGAAATAAGTGAAATAGATACCAAGTATCCAGTACAAGCTGTTTCAACAGGTTTACCCTTTATTATTGTTCCTCTCAAGAATTTGGCATCGTTAAAAAGAGCAAAAGTCAATCAAGGCAAGTATTACAACCTAATTCAAAATATCGAAGCAAAAAGTATTTTAATTTTTTGTCCAGAGACTTACTACCCAGAGAATCATTTAAATGTACGTGTCTTTTGTGACTTCCTAGGCGTACCCGAAGACCCAGCTACAGGCAGTGCCAACGGATGTTTAGCAGGTTATTTGGTCGAACACTCATATTTTGGTAAGAATGAAATCGATACGCGTGTTGAACAAGGTTACGAAATCAACAGGCCATCTTTAATCCTCCTCAAAGCACACCAAAAATCACCAAGCGAACCCATTGAAGTACATGTAGGGGGAAAAGTAATTATGGTCGCTCAAGGAGAATTTGTATAATAAATCGGCTCACGGCGCCTTGCCTGGTCCTCCCCACATTGCAGTTAGGAGGTTTGAGTTTTATGGCTGTGTCGCTGATGTCGCAGTGCAGAATACGCAAAAAACAGCATTACCACAAAAAGCAAGTACCGCTGTTGTATTACCATCTGTCGAAGCTGTAACGGTTGACCTTACAATGCCTGAAACTGTCAAAGAAACTTACTTAGAAGTACGGGATGTCATAACAGTAATTGAAATTCTTTCTCCAAAAAATAAGCGTTTAGGAGAAGGGCGAAATGCATATCAAAAAAAGCGGATACAAGTTTTAGGAAGTTGTACTAATTTAGTCGAAATTGATTTGCTGCGAGAAGGTAAGCCAATTCAACAAGTACAATATAACCTTCAAAGTGACTATCAAATTTTGGTCATTAGAGTATCTAAACGCCCAAAAGCTGATTTATACCCATTTAATTTACAAATTCCAATACCATCTTTTGCTTTACCTTTACGTGAAACCCATATAGAACCACTACTAGATATACAACTGTAATTAATGAATTATATATATAAGGTAATTATGACTTGATAATTAACTACACCTAAGAACCTGTTTCTCCCTCACCACAGAATACTGCTTGGATTGAATGAGGTTTTAAAACAACAGGGTTTGAGATAAATTTTCAATTGGCGCCTTGTTTGTTATTATAAATTAAGCAATTGGACACTCTAAAATTTCAATCGCTAACACGATTGTCTCCTATTTTCTTACCAATTTTTTTTTGCTAAACGCTCGTACTGAGTTAATATTTTAATTGTTGTTTGGCATTCTTTACGCGAAGGTTTTTCGTTTTCTTGCTCTTGGCTATTTGCATTATCGTCTTTACTCATCACCTGTTTACCCAACACCACTGGTTAAAAGCGCTTTATCAGACTCCTGCTTTTCCCAATTTGTTGTCTAATTCTCTTTTGTCACACACGGCACCTCTATTCAGTACACTAGTTCTAGCATCAACGTCTCTACATGGGTCATAAAGGTATTAATTAGCTTTAAATGTAAAAGAGATGCCAAATGTAACGGAATGCAACGTATAATGAAAACGGCAAAACCGTTAAGAAATATTGAAGAAAGTAAAGTAAATGCGAGTAGCAATCGCCGGAGCAGGTCTAGCAGGATTATCCTGCGCTAAATATTTGACCGATTTAGGTTATACTCCCATCGTCTTGGAAAGTCGAGACGTTTTGGGCGGCTTAGTCGCAGCGTGGAAAGATGAAGATGGTGACTGGTATGAAACTGGGTTGCACGTTTTCTTTGGTGCCTATCCCAATATGTTGCAGCTATTTAAGGAATTGGGAATTTCCGATCGACTGCAATGGAAGCAGCATACGATGATTTTCAATCAACCAGAAAAGCCAGGTACTTACAGCCGCTTCGATTTTCCCAATTTGCCAGCACCCTTCAATGGGATAGCAGCAATTTTGCGTAACAACGACATGCTCAGTTGGGGTGAAAAAATTGAATTAGCGAAAGGACTGGTTCCGGCGATGCTGCGGGGACAAAAATATGTTGATTCAACTGATAGATTTACATTCTCAGAATGGTTGAAACAGCAAGGTGTTGGCGATGATGTCGAACAAGGCATATTTATCGCCGCAGCTAAATCATTAAATTTTATCGACCCCGATGAAATATCTGCCTTAGTGCTGTTGACAGCTCTAAATAAATTCTTACAACAAAAAAACGGCTCACAAGTAGCTTTCCTAGACGGTTCACCAACCGAGCGTCTTTGTCAACCAATGGTTGACCACATCACCGCACGAGGGGGAGAAGTTAAAACTAATGCTCCTTTAAAAGAAATTTTACTGAACGAAGACGGTAGCGTTAAGGGTTTCTTAATTCGTGGACTAAATGGTAAAAGTGATGAGGTTGTTACTGCTGACCTGTATGTTTCAGCAATGCCAGTTGATGTGATGAAAGTGATGCTGCCTCAAAAGTGGAAGCAAAACGAGTTTTTCCAAAAACTTGATGGCTTAGAAGGTGTACCAGTCATCAATATACATCTTTGGTTTGACCGTAAACTTACAGATATAGACAATTTGTTATTTTCGCGATCTAAACTTCTCAGCGTATATGCTGATATGAGCAATACCTGTAAGGAATACGCGAATCCCGACCGTTCTATGCTGGAATTAGTTTTTGCACCAGCAAAGGATTGGATAAACAAATCCGAGGAAGAAATTCTTAAAGTGACCCTTGTAGAATTAGAAACACTATTTCCTCAACACTTTGGTGGCGAAAACCCTGCAAAGCTTCTGAAGCATCACGTTGTCAAAACAGCTCATTCGGTTTATACGGCAACACCAGGTTGTCAAAAATACCGCCCTTCACAAGTTACCCCAATTTCAAATTTTTACCTCGCAGGGAGTTACACCATGCAGCCATTCCTTGGCAGTATGGAAGGTGCCGTACTTTCTGGTAAACTGACAGCGCAGGCGATAAACGCCCAAGCACACCTAGAGGCGAAAACCTCGAGCAAGCCAACGCAAACCCTCCAGCCTGCAACGAATGCTGCAACTGCCTGATTCCCCCCCGTGCATGAAAACCTCCGTCTCTGCGGAAGAGTCCTACAATCTGTGTCGCAACCTCACGGCGAAGTACGCTAAGACATTTTATCTTGGCACTTTGTTGATGAGTCCGGAAAAACGGCGAGCTATTTGGGCAATTTATGCTTGGTGTCGCCGTACAGACGAACTAGTCGATGGTCCTGCTGCTGCGATCACCACACCCGAAACTCTCGACGATTGGGAGAAGCGCTTGGAGTCGATTTTTGCAGGTCGCCCAGGTGATGATTTGGATGTCGCATTAGTAGATACTCTTGATTGTTTCCCTCTGGACATTGAACCGTTCCGCGACATGGTTAACGGTCAACGAATGGACTTATTCCGTAGTCGTTATGACACCTTCGACCAACTTTATATCTATTGTTACCGCGTTGCTGGCACCGTTGGTTTGATGTCTACTTCGGTAATGGGTATTGATATATCTCAAAACTCGGCGCCTTGGAACCGCAACCGTCAGTTGTACGTTCCTACAGAAGAAGCCATTGCCCTCGGTATTGCCAACCAACTTACTAACATCCTTCGTGATGTTGGCGAAGACGCGCGACGTGGCAGGATATACCTTCCCTTAGAAGACCTCGCACGCTTTGATTACACCGAAGAAGACTTATTTAGAGGTGTAATTGATGACCGTTGGCGTGCGTTGATGCGGTATCAAATTGCCCGTGCCCGTGAATTTTATACTAAGGCTGAACGGGGAATTAGTTTCCTGGCGCCTGATGCCCGACTACCAGTATGGGCTGCTTTAATTCACTACAGCCGCATCTTAGATCGAATCGAACGCAACAACTACGATGTGTTCTCGCAACGTGCTTACGTACCACAATGGCGAAAATTAGGCAGCTTGCCTCTCGCTCTTATACGCGCGCAAGTTCTTTAACAGAATTACAAGCGAGAAAACCATTAGTAACACGTTGCAAACTCATTACAATGCAATTCACAACAGGCGCGTAAGGGTAAAAGAATTTCTTTATCCTTACGTTGCTTGCATTTAAGCGCCTGCATTAAAGCAAAATTCCCTATTTTTAAAATATTATTGACATTGCCATTCAAATCATGTAAATTTATTATTCGTACACCTGGAGAGGTGGCTGAGTGGTCGAAAGCGGCAGATTGCTAATCTGTTGTACGGCAGGTAACTCCGTACCGAGGGTTCGAATCCCTCCCTCTCCGTATCAAAGAATAAAGTTATGAGTTAGGAGTTATGAGTTAGGAGTTATGAGTTAGAAATGCAAATCTTAATTCATAAATCCTAACTTTTAACTCCTAACTTAATTAAAATCCGCCAAAGTTATAACCAACACCAATTAAAAGTCCAACATCAGTTTGGTCAAAAAATCCGGCGTTGATTGCTGCGGTTGCTGTAAATTGTTGAGTTAGTGGAAAATCAACTCCACCTGTCACCAGGAATGCGATTTGTGAGTTATCACCACCTGTTTTAATGGCGCCACCAACTCCAACATAAGGAGCAATTGGTAATGGTTCTACAAATGGGTCATCAGGTTGCTGTAGAGAAAAATCATAGGTGACAGGAATCAAAATAGCTGTGTTATTACCAAAAACTGCCGCAGGTCGCACTGAAAAAGTTCTTGTCAACCCGACTTTACTCATCACAGCAAAGTTACCATCTCCTAGTGCTGAATCTCCACCACCAAGACCAATATTACCTGCCACACCAACATAACTAGAGCCACCACGAGTTGTTCGACCTGGGTCGATATCTGCTTGTGCTACTTGTTTAGTCGTTTGTTGCTGGGTTTGTTCTGACTGTTGAACTGGAGTTGTCACTTCTTGTTGCATTAACGCAGCAGAAGTTGTTGCTGTTGTTCCTGGAACAGGTGTTACCGCTAAGTTATGCGCGCGCTTTAAAGCATTATTCAGCTTTTGGGCACTTGTGGGCGCCGTTTCAGCTTGGACATTGGTACTTGCTAGCAGCACCATAGACGTTAGACCTAAAGCGCAAAAAATTCCGTTGCGAGAAAAAATACTTTTCACGTTCACTCCTCAAAAAATACTGTCACACCAATTATTAAGTTTAATTGCTAGACTGCGATTTTTAGCAATATTCAATATTTAACACCATAAATTTAATTTCAACATCGTCTCGGAGACTAGTAAATCTAAAATTTGCTACCAGAAAGTACTGACATATAACAGTGATTATACGGTTGACAAAACTTAGTATATTCTTGTGATACATGTTTACTTCACTATCAAACTGGAACACATAGCAATCATGTTTATATTATTAACATAAAATATTGATAAATACCTATATAGTTATACTCGTTATAGTTTTTACTTTATAATCAATCAAATAGTATTTTTTGTTGATTAATCAAAGCTTGCATTAAGTTTATTTTGTAACAAAAATAACTTCTGTTCCATCTTTGATATTATTGTTGATTTTCTAAATATATTTAAAATACATCTTACATAACATAGGTAATGAATAGTGTAATGATTATATTTTAGATATTCTCTGTATATAAGTTGTAACTTTTAATTTTTATTAACTAGAAATTTTGTCTGTTCTTTATCAGGAGAAGTTTATCTATCTTTAGGAATAAGACTTTACGAAAATTTCATGAAGACATCAGTAGATTCATTTAAAAAAAATCCTGAAACGACGTAATAACAGCATTTTATTCGATAATAACCAGTATTTTATTATGTATTTTTTGTAAAAAGCAGAAAAAATATATATGAATACCTAAATAAATATGCTAATTTAACATTGAGACATTAGAAAATTATCAATGCTTATTAACTGAGTTTTTACAATTCATTAATAGAAACGATAACAAATAATATTCGCGTCAAGCAAATATCTCCTCATAACAATTTATGTTTGCTTAAAACTATTTCACTCTTTGCACTAAACCTTTAACCTTAATTATCACATGAACAGCGTTCTACCATGAATAAAGTTAAAATACTGAACTTAGAAATTGACAATTTATCAAAGGTAGAATTTTTAGATACCCTACAATCAGGTATTGTATTTACGCCTAATGTAGACCATTTGATGAAGCTGCAAAAAGACCCAGAATTCGTCCAAGCTTATAGTGTTAGTAACTATAAAGTATGTGATAGTCAGATACTCCTCTTAGCGGCTAGGCTATTGGGTACTCCTCTACGCGAAAAAATTTCTGGCTCTGACTTATTACCAGCTTTCTATACTCACCATCAGCAAAATGAAAGCATTAAAATATTTCTTTTAGGCGCCAGAGAAGGAGTTGCTGCTCAAGCACAGCAGAATATCAACCATAAAATTGGTAGAAATATTGTTGTTGGCTCTTATTCACCAAGCTTTGGGTTTGAAAACAACGATTTAGAATGTCAGAAAATTCTTGAAATTATAAATAATTCTGGCGCCACTGTTTTAGTCATAGGAGTTGGCGCCCCAAAACAAGAGAAATGGATATGTAAATACAAGGAGCAATTGCAAAACATCAAAATTTCTATGGCACTTGGCGCAACAATTGATTTTGAAGCAGGAAATATGAAACGGGCACCAAAATGGATTAGTCAGACTGGGTTTGAATGGCTGTTTAGATTGCTGTGTGAGCCAAAAAGACTGTGGAAACGTTATTTAATCGAAGATATCCCCTTTTTATTTTTAATTTTAAAACAAAAGTTAAATTTTTACCTTACAAAAGACTATCTTAAGAAAAATTCTAAAGATAGCCGTAATTCTTGGCACACCGCAGGTAAATATTAACAAGAAAATGTAGAGATGTTACATGTAACGTCTTTACAATTTCAATTTTTATGCAATTGCGCTAAGGTGTATAAATATGCTTTTCTTGATACCATTTTAGGCGTAACATCAAGCCCGACTTTTTCTAATATTTTCTCCCAACGATACACCCAATCGTTTCGTAAAAGTGTATTGACTACATTATTTTGTCGGATTTTATGCAAACGCTCAGGTTGTGTATTCAATTCACAAATAATATCACCTAAATTATTTGTGTCATAAGCAATCGGAATCACAACGTCCTCCCAATCAAAGTATTCACTAAAAGCTTCGCAGTTTGGAGGTATGCCAATCATGACTGCACCTCCTGCTGCACCCTCAAAGAAGCGTGAACCTAATTCTTCTTGTCCACCAGTTTGTTCTGGTGTATCAAATTTTGCTTTATTTGCAATGAAGTAACGACTGCGCTTAATCAAATCACTATAAAGCTTTCGGTGTTCTTTATAGTGATTCATTTGCAGACCTTTAAGGGTGTCATGTAAATATAGTAAATTCTGCTCTTTAGCAAACTCAAGCAATGACTGATGCACTATCGGAGAACGGCGCCCAATGCTGTAAATATCGATACTCCTTTGTACCTCAGTAGTCACAGGGCAAAATTGAAGTGCATCAACAGCGTAAGGAATTGAATAGCAAGGACGATGGATTAAATCAGAAATGGCTTTAGCGCTAGCTTTTTGAGTTGTGAAAATATAATTAAATTCTTTCAAAAGTTCTAAACATACTCTTGTTTTCGGATTGCTCAGTTCTTTAACCCATATTTCGTCAATCCATAATACTGCTTGACGACATTTTTCTCGCCATCCCTTAATCGAGTTGATACACGTAATATCCCAATAGTGCTGGCAGATGAAAAAAAACAAGTCATACTCTTGTTCAACACGTGATGTCATACAGCCAGATTGGAGCCATTCTTTTCTGTCTGCTTTTACGGCAAGATAATTTGCTAAAGGTTTATATACTTTGTTTGTGAAATTAGAATTAAGTACTGGCACCAATACATCGGCACTATCAAATTCACAAATCGCATCTTCAAACTCAAATTCCGCTGAACGATATGCTTCAGCATGAAAACCGCGCATTGATGCAATTAGAATGCGTGCTTTACCGTTAGAATTATACTCTGATGTACTATCAAAATAGTTGCTGGTTAGATGATTATAAATATTAGGTGACATATCAAACCGTGATTTATTGCTAGTTGTTTATTTAGTCATTGATAGCGTTTGTAACTTTTGTAACAAATTTTTGCTGTCTTGACTGTAGCCATTGAAGACGTTCGTCAAAAAGCTTGTGAGAAGTGTCTTCACTAAAGTTGCTAACTTCTAACAAATCAACCAAAGTATAGGCAAATTCATCAGGTGTAAGAGCGACTTTAACAAAAGATGGATAGCCAAGAATGCCTCGCAGAGCAGTAGGAGTGGCAACTATTGGCAAACCAGATGCGATTGCATCAAGTGTTTTAATCTGAACACCACCACCTGCTACTGAGGGAATAGCGATGACTTTAGACTGTGCCATGAATGCTTGAGCATTTGGTACAAAACCACAATATTCAACATTAGTGTACTCATCACGTAACCATTCGGCGCCTTTTCCGGCAACATGTATTGATATATGTTTGGGTAAACATGGGTAAACAGTTTGAAAAAACCACTTCAAACCCAATAAATTAGCTTTCCAAGTCCAGCTACCAATAATACCAATGTCAAATTTGTTCTGATTCTGGTAATGTGAGGGTTTGTAGGTTGGAGTTAAGCTAGAAGGTAAATCAAAAACTGTAGAATGTGGATTGAGTGCATGAAAGTACTTTGAATCATGCTGAGTAAACGTCCAAACTTGGTGGGCTATACTTGCTAATGTATCTTCGCTCTTTTTAATTAGATGTGCTTCGCGTGAATAAATTTGCTTAGATAGTAAGTTTCGCGCACTGCGATATTGAGCTAAATAAACTTCATGCTCAACATTGTGAGCTACAAATATAATTTTGCTTTTTTTATGGATTTGATTTTGCGTTAGTAAATTAGTTATCCATCCAATTTGAGCATGGTCGATAATTATAATCTCATAATCATCTCTATCTAAAAGTAGATTGACAATTCCAATATATTCTGATGAGTAATATTTTGTAGAAGAGTAAGGCAAGTTTCTCAACAAGCTGCTGCCCATCCATAGTAATGGAGATAGAGAAGATTTATGGGTTTCTATGCAACGGGCGCCTACAACAACTTCGTTTGTTTTTTTGACATCAGTATCACCAAGTCGATGATAACCAACAATAACTACTTCATGTCCATTTTGTTCTAATACATCAATGAAACTTTGTGAAGCAATTTCACCTCCTGTTTTTTTAGAACTGGGAAGAACCGTTGTTAAATACAAAATTTTCATGCTTTTATATCAAACTCCATGTGTAGTTTTATAAGCTTGATATCGAACTCCAATCAATCCAGCAATAGTGCCAATACCCCTGTAAACATTGAGCAACGCTGTAATTAGCGCATGTTGCCCTAATACAACAGAGGGGAAAATCATACAAAATCCTTTGGCAATTAGTGCTAAACCTTTTAGAACACGTATACTAATCACTGAAATCGAAGGATAAAGTTCGCGTTCACAGCAACTATGAATACTCCAACCAAAATAACCACGTTGCAAAACCCATTGAACTGTAGTGCGAGTTGGAGGTATCCATTCATGAACTAATGCCTCCTGTGCCCAAATAAACTTATTTCCTGCAAGCTTAAGACGCATGAAAAAGTGTGAATCTTCTCCACCAGTTAATGCAAAGCGTTCATCAAATTTATTGATTTGCTCTAAAGCATGACTGCAAATCAAAACATTGTTAGTAGCTGCAACTTCGAGTTCATGACCAGTAGGATAGCAACGTGGCTCAAAAAATTTACCCTTAGTGACCCATTGCGGAATATCCGACTTCATAAAGTGAGGTATTACTGGCCCTGTCACTATGTCCGCATTGTAAGTTTGTTGGACAAACAGTAATTCATCTAACCAGAACTTATCAGGAACCTCATCATCATCAATAAAAGCTAGAAAATTTGTATTTTCGCTCCTTGATGCAACTGCACGATTACGCGCGTAGGAAATACCTCGTCGTTCTTCAACACAATATTTTAGCGACCAAGGAAAATCAGCTTCGATGTTCGCACAGACTTCATGCGCCGAACCTGTGATGTCATTATCAACTACAATAACTTCAATATTAGGTGCGTCAGATTTTTTGAAGGTAAGCTCCTTTAACCCTAATAGTAAACGTTCCAGTCCGGATGGACGCTTATAAGAAGCAATGCATATAGTAACTAACATTCGTTAAACCTCCCCATCAGTATTCGATGCTGTTAATTCAAACCATTCATCATTACTAATTGCAGTTGCATATTTATAGACTTGCGACTGCTCTAAGTTAATTGACACACTAAACGCCGTTGAAACGTAAATTATCCAAAAAATACTGTTAGTTGCTAACAATGTACTTTCACTAACGTTATAAATAAATAGAAAAGTCAGATAGACCAAATGCCATATCCCTTCAACATTCTGTGTTGTTCGCAGAAGCTTAATACTTTTGAAAACAGCTATCAAGTAACTACATGCAAATGCGATTAATGCGGGAATACCTAATTCCGCTAGCAAGTCCATCATCCCGTTGTGACCATAAGGACACTCCCATGCCAACTCCCGCCAAACCGAAGCGGTCAGTTCACTATCCCAATCACGCCAAAACGCATTAAATCCATAGCCAATCAGAGGACGTTCGGCAATTTTTTCAAGCATCACCGACCATATATCAGTACGTCCTGTTAATGTTAGGTCACGTCCAACTGCACCCGCAATAACATCAAGATTATCGATTATCAATATACCTCCACTCCCAACTACAAGTACGATGCCAATTGTAAAAGGAATGACATAAGAGTAGTTCCATCGCCATGACCTGTAAAGTAAGAATGTTACAGTTAGCACAATACATGCAATGATTGCTGTTTTTGACGTGCAAAGTATTATCAATGCTACCGATAAACCATAACCAACCCAACATAGCCACTGATAATTGTATTTTGTTGTCGTGCCAAGTGCAGTGAACAAAAATACTATGTTACTTAACACTGAAACTCGACCCAAAATATTTTTATGCGTCATTACTCCTCGCCATGCACCTGCGTGAACACCTCCTTCTTGAACGCTCATTACGCCATAGAACGGAAGTGCTATCGCAAACACAAAACTTAGTACTACTACTAGTCCACAAGCACAAGCTAGCAGTTGTAGTTGTTCGCGTAGACTAAACCGTATAGCCAAATACGTGCCAAATAAACTTGTCCCTAACAGTAAAATACTTCTCCGAGTTGTAATATCAGGCGCCACTGTCCACAACATCGACGCAATGGCAATTCCAACGAGCAGCCAAACCCAAATATCATAACTCACAACACGCTGAAAACTTGGATATTGAAACGCAATTAACACTAACGTAACCGCATAAATGCCCATGAAAATCAAAGGACTATACGGGTCTGGGGTATTAACAGCAACATCTTCACTGTCCAAAAGAACAGGCACTACCGCAGTTGTGGAAAAGAACAGGGAAAGCACCGCAAATAGTTTTTCGATAATCGTTGGAGTTTTAAGCATCGTTGATATCAGCTTCAGTATTTTTACTTCTTAAAGAGAAAAAAATACGTAGTTTACAAAACTAGTTTTGTTGCTCATGAACATCATAAACCTGTTTAGGTACTCGTATGAATAATCTATAAATCTTGTTGCAATGGAAATACGCTTAGTAACATTCAAGTTGACGAGCGTAAGCGTAGCGTTATATGTAATGATATTCTCAGAAGAATGATGATTAGTGTAGTCATATTGGGTTGACTTCATTTAATCTTCATTCGATAGGTTCGCTTACAAATTTTTAGTAAAGCCGAATCAGTCGAACGATTTACCGTATATGTTAAGAAAAGTAAAGTTTGAGTATTTCCACACTGATAAAAGCATCATAGTGTTAAGAATGCGTAAAGATATGAACAATTTTTGGTGCAATGAGGCTTTGAGAGCATCAACTCATGGAATAACTGAGATAAGACGTATATAGAATAGGTTTACCCGACTTAAGGCGCCTGCATGTTAACTTAAAGTTGAGCTTTGCAGTGATATTAAAGCAAGTGTTTAACTGTAATATGTAATATATTCTAAGTAAAAAATATCTAGAACATAAACTCAACCATTTAATAATCCAACAATCAATCACGGGTTTTCATGGGAACACAAATACCGACAAAGCAAAATGGCGCCTCAAGGGTGAAAAATCCTTACTCTACAGCACGCGAAGCTTTTTGGGCAATTAAAAAGCCAGAAGAAGAAAACTCTGTATTCATCCCAGCTTTGGGAGTTCTGCGTCGTCGAGCCTGGTTAATTGCAGGGGTAACAGTGGCAGTAGCAGCAACTTCAACTGTGTGGTCAGCAACGCGGACACCCAAGTATGAAGGTCGGTTTCAAATAATGGTGGAACCATTGAAAACTACTGATAGCGAACTATTGAAGTTATTATCTAAAACACTTCAACAGAACGTAAATGAGATTACCAAGCAAAACACAACAGCGTTAGACTATAACGCTTTAATGGAGGTACTTAAGAGTCCCAAGTTAATTGGCCCAGTCGTTAAAGAATTAAGAATTGAGTTTCCAGATATCAACTACGACCAATTAGTTGGTTCTGATGTAGCAGGAAAGACACCCGCTAACCGTGAAGGTACGCTATTAATGACGCGGCTTGCGAAAGGAAAAGACGAATCGCGTGTAATTGAAGTCCGCTTCCGTGATAAGAATCCACAGAAAATTGAGTCTGTATTACAAGAAGTATCTCAAGCTTATCGCAAGTATAGTATCGAACAGCAGCAATCTAGTTTGCGACAAGGCATGAAATTTGTCGAGCAGCAAGTACCAAAGTTGCAAATGCGCGTCAGCACACTCCAAGGACAACTTCAAGCATTTCAACAGCGTTACAATTTTTACAACCCACAGCTACAAGGTGAGCAGTTGTTAAAGCGACTAGATGATATTAAAGTACAACGTTTGGAAACCGAGCGGAAATTTTTAGAAGCACGGTCACTATATATATCACTGCAAGGGCAATTAGGTATGTCACAAAGTGATGCAATCGCTGCTAGTGCTTTATCGGAGTCTCCTCAATATCAACAACTACGAACTCGTATTGGAGAACTTGATGCTCAAATAGCTGCTCAGTCAGTGCGATATCAAGAAGCAAGTCCCGTGATGCGAAGTTTACGAGAACAGCGCGAAAAACTCCTGCCGTTATTACAGCAAGAAGAACAATTAGCATTAGGCAACCGTACAGGTGCAAGATTTCCATCATCCGTTGCCACCTATCAAAACACAGTACGACGTGATTTAACCAAGCAACTTGCTGACAGCACCAATCAAATGCAGTCACTAGATGCGAGTTTGCGCGCATTGACCCAAGCTGAGTATCAACTTAACCAACAAATCAATCAATATCCGCAAGTCGCACGTCAGTACGCAAATTTACAGCGCGATTTACAAATAGCCACCGATACCCAAAATCAACTGCTTGCAAGACAAGAAGCTTTGCGGGTTGATGTAGCGCAACAAGAAGTTCCTTGGGAGATAATAATGCCTCCAACCTTGCCACGTGACAAGCAAGGTCGCTTAGTTCCTCTTTCACCCGCTGCCTCGCAAAACATTTTACTGGGTGGAATTGCTGGCTTACTTCTTGGCACAGGCGCCGCATTTGTGCTAGAAAATTTCAAAAATGTTTTCCATGACCCAGAAGAAATAAAGCGTACAGCAAAACTACCTATTATTGGCACCATACCTTTTTGTCGAAACGTTTCCATTCCCGCAATTAGCAATGTCGTAAAATTTAACATTAGAGATAAAGAACAGACAGAATCAAACCTTGCTTTGAAGCAAAACGATAAAAACGCGGTTTTCACGCAAGCGTTCTGTTCGCTTTATAACCGCGTACAATCCTTGAGCCAAGAAATGCCAATTCGCTCAATATCTGTAACATCTACAACATCAGGTGAAGGTAGAACTACTGTTGCAGTTAACCTAGCGCAAATAGCAGCCGAAGCAGGACAAAGAGTTTTACTTGTCGATGCTGATTTACGACATCCACAAGTTCATACTCAATTAGGCATACCAAATACTGAAGGATTAAGCGAAGTACTTTCACAAGGGCTAGAGATAAAAGACTCTGTTCAGCAATTACCAAGAGAAGAAAACTTGTATGTGTTGACTGCGGGTAAAGCAAAAGCCAACCCAAACAAATTATTTACCTCTAGCCAAATGGATAATTTTGTTGAACTATCACGCACGCATTTCGACTTAGTTATTTATGACACACCTAATTTGTTAGGAAGATTAGATACAAATGCTTTGATAAATCACTCTGATGGTACAATACTCGTCGTTGGACTAGGTAAAACAAGACGTCCTAGCTTCAAACAAGTAATAGAGGAGTTAAAATCCGGACGAATAGGAATTTTAGGAATGGTGACAAATAGTTTGGAAAATTAAAGTGAGTGTCATTCAAAATCTAATTGCACAAATTCAAAACAAGCTATCGAACCAGTTCCTGCGTAACCTAAGCTGGTTGGGAATGGCGGAAATTATTTATCGTATTTTCCGCTTATTGCTCGTTGCCATCATGGCTAGGTTTTTAAGTGACTATGACTATGGTTTAGGCGCCATAGTCTTGATGGTGCGAGAATTTGCGATTAATTTTAGTAACTTAGGCATTGGCGCCAAAATAATTCAAGCCGAAGAAAAAGAGTTAAAGGAACTATGTGACTCAGCGTACTGGTTAAACTGGGTAATTTTTAGTAGCTTGTTTGTAATTCAATGCCTTGTTGCATTCCCAATTGGCTGGGTTAAAAATACTCCCGAAGTTATTTTACCTATTTGCATATCAGGAATTGCTTATTTAATTTGGCCTATTACTAGCATTCAAAAAACTTTAATTCAAAGAGAAAACCGCTTCAAAATAATTGCATTTACCGACAGTCTACAATTCTCTTTAGCAAGTATTATATCTGGTTTATTTGCCATTATGGGTTTAGGAGTATGGGCGTTTGCTTTACCCCCTGTCATAATTGCTCCAATGGAAGTTATTATTTACAATAAATATCACAACTGGCGAATCAAAACAGGTTTTACAACTAAATATTGGCGCTCAATTTGGAGTTTTGGTAGAAATATTTTAGCCATAGGTTTATTCAAAACGCTACGGAATAACTTAGATTACTTAATAATATTTAATTTTCTAGGAGTAAAAGAACTAGGAATATACTTCTTTGGTTTTAACGCTGGTTTAGGAATAAGTTTAAGTATTATTAATGCCGTAAACTCTGCCATTTTACCACATTTATGTGCAGTACGCTCTGAAATTAATGAACTTAAAAAAACTTACTTTCATAGCCTTAAAATAATTGCGCTAATTATTTTCCCTTTCGTATTACTACAATCAACTCTGGCGCCGTTTTATGTGCCAATAGTTTTCGGACAAAACCGGGTGAATGCGATTCCCATTATCATTATAGTGTGTTTATCAGCACTTCCACGACCTTTTGCAGATGCAGCTTCCCAGTTACTTCTTGCAGTAGGTAAACCAAATATAGACTTGCGCTGGAACGTTATATTTACTTTAATATTTGGAGTTGCGCTATTAGTTGGTGCCAAATTTTCAATACTTGGAGTCGCAATAGCTGTTTTGTGGGCACATGTAACCTGTTTACCATTATTTTCTCTCTGGGTAACACAACATGTTTTCGGAAAAAAATAATCAATTCTCTTGTGGAATGGGTAGTCTTGAGTGGAATGGGCATCCTTGCCCGTTCATTAGTACTTAAGCTAAAATTTAAGTTAACCAGTAGTACTCTTGGATAACAGTTACACTAGTGAAAATATATACTCTGACAAAAATAAAAAGCCGAGTTTTATACTATATAAATACTGAATTAAAATAATTTGCTCATTAAATAATACCAATTCAAAGATTAAACTACTTATAACAAAAAGTCTAGAATATGGGTTTTAGTATGATACGCGCCCCTTTGGGACAACTTGGTACTACTGGTTAGCTCAACAAGTAGTACTAATTCTGGCACCACCTTTTGCCATAAAGATCAACCCTAGTAATTGTTATCCCCTAGTAAAAAGAAGATAAAAATCATAACCACCAGTAAAAACAGCTCCAGTAATTCAAATAAACAACGATTTGAATAAAGTGGTAAACATAATTATATATAGCTTTACCACAAGTATTAAGTGCAGTACCTGTATAAAAATTGCGCCTGCATTTCCTGTGAGTATGTCATTACCGAAATTGCCAATGAGCGTATCGTTACCCGAACCACTAGTTAAAGTATCATCGCCAGTACCACCATCTTTGTAAATCATCACCAACGTTACCAATTAAGGTGTCATTACCTTCCAATCTAAACAGGTTGTTGCTAATATTGTTACTTGGGATTCGATACCTGCTTACAATTTGAATAATGGACAGGCGGGACGCCTATCCTACAATTCAATAAAATAAATTATCCGTTACATCCGTTTATCATCCGTTGCCTAAACTGCGAATAGCTTCGACAACTTGCTGTGAAACAAAGGGTAAAATTTCGCGACTTTGGGCTTGGGGTTTTCCTTCGGTAAATACAATCAATAAATAAGGGCGTAAATCTGGAATTTCTATATAAGCTGCATCATGACGTACTTGGCTCGTCCATCCTGCTTTTGACCAAATTTGTGCATTTTCAGGAAGTCCGGCGCCTAAAAAACCAGTTATTTGGTCTTCTTCGACTTCTTGGGGTAATAATTCTGGCTTAATATCGCGCTTCATTAACTTCATCATTGCAGTTCCGCGCGTGCTTGAAACAGCTACCCCACCAACAATACTGTGTAATAACCTAGCTGTTGCGTTAGTTGTTAACATATTGCGATTTTCGAGCATTTGCCCATAAAACGCGCGCTCACGTCCATATGGCCCATCGCACCAAGTTTTTTGGCAAACATTTATATCGCCTAATTCATCCCAACCCAAAGACTGATAATATCTATTGACTATTAAACGTTGATATTTCCAAGTGTCAAATGGGCCGGGTGGAAGTTCTGGGCCGGAAGTTGTGCCGCTAAGTATATCCATTACTAAGCTGGTTGCATCGTTGCTAGAATCAACAATCATGTCGCGCATTGCCCGTTCTAACTCTTTCGACTCTCCTGTCATCCCTTTTTCCAACCATTCGTGTGCAGCTACTAAATAAAATAACTTCACGATACTGGCAGGATACACACGTTCTGTTCCGCGATAACTAAATCCACGCACAGGATGATTCCAAAAAGCATCTGGTGTTAGTGCCCCACCAGTATTTACAAGTACGGGCGGGTCGTAGACAATCCAAGTCAGTGCAATTTGTTCACGGGCAAGTGTTGAAAATTGAGACAAAGTAGTCTCTAACACACTTTGCCCAAGTTGTTCTAATTGTTCGTCTGTACTAAAAAAGTTCATTTTTTTTGTTTTCAATATGGAATCTAAAACCCAAAATCAGTTGTATACGAATGAGTACAAATGTCTAGCTGACTTAAATGTATATGATTCCCCTGAATGCTCTCGACTTGCAACGCAAGCAGCAGCAGGACGACATCTAAAATTTACATCAAATCAGGATACAGCTATTAAGGTACTTTTGTGTGAAGATAATTACCCTGGCTGGTTAGCAGTTTCAGATTTAAATTTACTACAACCAGCCAATATACCTTATCAACCTCAAACATTTGCAGAAGAAGATATTAAAAAATTGTTGCCACAGGTAATTGACTTTACCCACCATGCTATGCAGCAACCTAATTACTACTTATGGGGTGGTACAGTGGCGCCAAATTATGATTGTTCAGGTTTGATGCAAGCTGCTTTTGCATCGGTAGGGGTTCGTCTTCCTCGCGACGCCTATCAACAGGAAGCTTTTTTATTACCTATTAATGTTTCACAATTAGAACCAGGAGATTTAGTATTCTTTGGAACTCCCCAAAAAGCAACACATGTGGGACTCTATTTAGGTGATGGTCGCTATATCCATAGTTCTGGAAAAGAGCAAGGACGTAATGGCATTGGTATTGATATCCTCTCGGAACAAGGGGATGCTGTTAGCCAGTCATATTATAAACAGCTGCGCGGCGCCGGTAGGGTTATTAAGAGTTTTGAGGGATTGGTATGAGGAGTGGGTTAATTTCGGAATTAATGATTGGGCAAAATGGGGTTTCGCCAATTGTTCCTGATGTGTCAATAGTGGCGCCAGTATACAATGAAGTCGAAAGCATCCCGCACTTGCTCGATGCTATTGCGTCTGTTTTTATACACAATGAATTAAGTTATGAAATTATTTTGGTAGACGATGGTTCTACTGATGGGTCAGCGCAATTACTTAAGCAACAAGCACAAACTCGCAATGACTTAAGAGCAGTAATTTTACGTCGTAACTACGGACAAACTGCGGCGATGGCTGCTGGTTTTAATCATGCATTAGGTAAATCAATTGTAACATTAGATGCCGATTTGCAAAATGACCCAGCCGATATACCGTTACTGTTAGCAAAGCTTGACGAAGGCTATGATATGGTCAGTGGTTGGCGCCAAAAACGTCAAGATAAAGCTTTAACAAGGTTGCTGCCTTCCAAAATTGCCAACTGGATAATTCGTCGCATCACTGGAGTACGAATTCATGATTATGGTTGTTCGCTCAAAGCATACCGCACAGAACTTGTAGCGGATATGAATTTATACGGCGAATTGCATCGCTTTTTACCAGCTTTAGCATATATCGAAGGCGCTCGTATTGCGGAAATGCCTGTTAGACATCATGCTCGGCGTTTTGGTAGTAGTAAGTATGGACTGTCAAGAACTTTCAGAGTCATGATGGATTTACTTACTATAGCCTTTATGAAAAAGTTTCTTACCCGTCCCATGCACGTGTTTGGACTATTAGGACTTGGCTCGATAGTATCGGGTGGTGCCATTAGTATTTATTTAACTTTCGTCAAATTAGTATTTAACGAGGATATTGGAAATCGCCCATTATTAATTTTAGCCGTACTGCTTCTTGTTACAGGTGTACAGTTATTTTGCTTCGGTTTACTCGCAGAACTACTAATGCGTACCTACCACGAGTCACAAGGACGACCAATATACCGTGTGAGGGAAGTTGTAACAAAAGATGTGAAGTAATGTAACAATAAAGGGATTAATTCCTAATTCCTCCAAACGCATCTACCGTGGACGCTTTACACACATCTGATTCAAAATTGCGCCGTAACCTGCTGGTATTATTCGCAGCAGGTTTATTATTCTGGTCAAGTATGGCTTCGCTGTTGCCAACACTGCCCTTATATATACAGCATATTGGAGCAACTAAGCAGCAAATTGGAGTGACGATGGGCAGTTTTGCTATCGGTTTGTTGCTGTTTCGTCCCTATTTGGGAAAATTAGCTGACGAACGGGGACGTAAAATAGTACTAATTATTGGTGTGTTAGCTGCTGCTTTGGCGCCACTTGGTTATACAATTGCAACATCAGTACCTGTGTTAATGCTTCTGCGCGCGTTTCACGGTATTAGCATTGCTGCGTTTGCAACTGCCTTCAGTGCCTTGGTTACAGATATTGCACCAAGTAATAAACGGGGTGAAATTCTAGGTTATATGAGTTTGGTTAACCCCATTGGTATGGCAATAGGTCCAGCAATAGGTGGTTATTTACAAGAATCTGCTGGATATGTACCTTTATTTTTACTTGCAACTGCACTAGCTACACTCTCATTGCTTTGTACATCACAAGTTGTGACTCCACCTTTAGCGACACCGATCCCAGGTGAAACAAATAATGGTAAATATAAATTCTGGGAAATTTTACTAAGTCCGAGAGTCCGAGTTCCAACCATTGTGATGCTGCTTGTTGGACTAGCATTTGGAACCATAAGTACATTTGTGCCTTTATTTCTCAAATCTACACAAGTGGATTTGAATGCAGGATTGTTTTACACCGCAGCAGCAATTACAAGTTTTAGTATTAGATTATTTACAGGCAAAACTAGCGACCGCATTGGACGAGGTTTATTTATAACTATAGGTATTGCCTGCTATGGCATCGCAATGTTTTTATTGTGGCAAGCAAACACCGCAGTAGACTTTTTGTTAGCAGCTTTAATTCAAGGTGCCGGGGGTGGTACATTAATTCCAATGATAGTAGCGATGATGGCAGACCGTTCACTACCCCAGGAACGGGGAAGAATTTTTGCGTTGTGTATTTCGGGGTTTGATGTTGGTATTGCGATAGCAGGCCCAGTATTAGGTTCTGTTGCGGAACAAGTTGGTTATCGCAATATGTTTGGTTTCGTTGGTGTGCTGACTGTGGTAGCGATTATGATTTTCTTTACTCAGTCAAGTAAAGACCTCTACTCTTCAATGCAGTTTGCTTTAGGAAGAGGTCGGGATGCGTATACATTAAATAGTGCTGAGTAAAAGTGCGCTCGTCCTGAATGAAAAATTTCTTTTTCTTACTCAGCACGAGCGCACTTTCAACTTTACACTAATTATAGCGGGCGGGAAGGGATTCGAACCCCTGACACCGTGGTCCGTAGCCACGTGCTCTAGTCCACTGAGCTACACGCCCTTGCACTCACAAGAATAAATATTAGCATAGCCATTACAAAAACACAAGCTAATGAACGAAAATTTTTCTACCAACCTCAGTCACCTAGATCAAAAAGGGCAAGCGCAGATGGTGGATGTCTCGGAAAAAGGATCTACTGTACGTACTGCTGTAGCAGTTGGACGAGTACGAATGTTAAGTGAAACGTTTGCTGCTATTGAAGTGGGTAACACACCAAAAGGTGATGTACTAGGGACTGCGCGACTTGCGGGAATAATGGCAGCGAAACAAACCGCGAACTTAATACCACTGTGCCATCCTCTTCCGATACAGAAAGTCGAAGTTCAAATAATACCGCAACCGCAATTACCAGGTTACGAAATTCGAGCGACCGTTAAAACTAAAGCTGAAACAGGGGTAGAGATGGAAGCTTTAACAGCAGTATCCGTTGCAGCACTGACTTTATACGATATGGCAAAAGCATTAGAAAAATCGATTCAAATTGAGTCTATTCACTTAGTAAGGAAAACAGGTGGTAAATCTGGAGACTACGCAATATAAGTGTAAAATTATTTAATTGTTTCCCATACTTAATGTCGATAAAAATAATTAATTATCGTAAAGGTGATAAGACAACAAATGAAGGGTTATTATTTTATAACCCCTCTCAATTTACCAACCATTATTTTAATTAAACATCTCAAGAATTGTGGCTTTATACAATTTATTTCATGCCACTCACAGCTTGGCTAACCGCAGTAGGACTAGTATATTCATTATCGGGTAACTGTTCTAAAACTGAGATTGCATTGTCATCGGCACCATTTTTTTGAGCTTGTTTGACCAACTTCTCCCTACTTGCTGGATAATCCATGCCTTTTAAATGCTTTTGTAACTGAATTGGATTTATCTTAGCCATAAAAGTGTTTCTCAATTTAAGCAACATTCATATATTTACAAGCGAATAAATTAACTACCTCTATCAAAAGATCAAGCAATCCGTAATTATGTAAATAAAAAGGTCATCCACTTGACTGATGAGGTGTATTTTCGGCTTTGGCTTTGTTAAGTTGAAGCCATAGAAACCTAGTTTCTTAAATACTCAGAGGTCATCTATATGGCGTTAATGCGTTTTGATCCGTTTCGAGGTACCGACCCTCCGTATCGAATTACCTGGAATTTATGCAAAACATTTAGATCTAAAAGTTACATCTGAGGCAGTAGCAATTACTGGTGAGCGGAAACAAGAAAGTCAGCACGAAGATAAGGGTATGCGACGTTCTGAATTCCGTTACGGTAGATTGCAAAGAGTGATTCCTCTACCTACTCGTATTCAAAACGATAAGGTACAAGCGGAATATCAAAATGGTATGTTGTGTCTAAGATTACCTAAAGCTTAAGAAGAACGAAATAAAGTTGTCACCGTTAATATTCAAGGACAAACAAATCAGCAAGCGATAAACGGGCAACAAAGCGGACAGCAAAATAACCAGATGCAAAGCGCGAATGCATCATAGTTAGATAATATATCGGATGGGCACCAGCTCATCCGATATATTAGTAAGCGCTCAAAACCAACTTTGAATCGTAGAATAGGATACAATCCTATTGGTAAGATTCTTAAGTATATATATGCCTCCGCGTTGGCCTCGTATTCCCACTCGTCAAGACCCCGAATACCGTAAATTGGATGACCGCATGAATTTTGCGATGCATGTGGCGATTTTTGCCGCTACCAATTCTGGAATGTGGTTTTTTCATAACTTTTTAAAAACAACTTGGGAGTGGTTACCTTGGGTGACTCTCAGTTGGTTCGGTGTATTGCTAGCACATCTTATATATATTGCCGTACTAGCAGATTATTCTGATACACCCCCAAAATCTACATAATCGAATAATACTGGTGCCGCTTCTTAATTGTAACTTGAGGTAGTGGAGCCAATTTAGGTAAGGGCGCCATAATGAATAAATAGCTCGGAGTCTGAATAAAATATCTTTACAGAGGTTTATTTTTTATGGCAAACACAAATACCACAGAACTCCTCGAAGCCTTAGCTGCTGAAATTGGCGAAAGTATATATATTGATATCGCCAAGTGGCATCTGTACTTATCGAATGCAAAATTGCATACAGTGGTAGCTGAGAAAATGTATCCGCTACTAACGTCAAAGTCTGTGAGCGAAGACCGAGTTACCCAAGTTCTACAATCAATCTCCGTCAAAATTGGTGGTGGCAGACGCGAATTACCTTTAGCCGATTTGCTGCCACTTCAATGCCAAGTTAACTTAGTAGATATACTTGAAAAGTTCCAGTACAATATGTAAAAAATGTACTTTACATAGATTGAATTATACTGGGATGTTTCAGATAAATGCTTAGTTAAAAGCAGTAAAAAGTTAAAAAGAGACAATTCCATGTCCCAGTATAAATTTCACGATGAATATACATTAGCTGAAGTAGCAGATGAATTGGGTAAACAAGCTTTAAAACTGGGCTTGATACCTAGTTTTGTAGTCCGTTACTTCTCTGACTCTCGGCAGTATTACATTCCCAATGAAACTGACTCAGAACCTCTTACACCAGAACAAGCGTACATGCGACTTAAGGCAATGGTCGAAAAAGCTGGACAATAGACGCATGAAAATACCCGGTTCTAATTGACCGGGTTTTTAATTATTTAACCTTAATAAGCAGATTTACCCAGATATAAAATTTTATTTGTCATTAATTCGACAAAATTATAATAATTTTGATAAGCAATTTATCGCCTTAGTAACCTTAAGCTACAAAGGCGCCTGATGGAATGGGTACAAGTTGAGGGGTAGACAAGCAAGTACCCTGCCTGTACCAAACCCCCTCAACTTCAAAGGCCTCAAATTGAGTTGTTAAAACTGCCCAAGCTTGCTCATTTAACCCAGCTGAATAAGTCCAGGTAAATTGCCTATCTTGATGCAGTCGTCTTTCAAGTTCCGCCAAATCCTCCGGTAGCCAAAAGCGAGTCATAACTCGTTGGGTGGCTATCTCAGGAGAGGTTTGTAACAAATCAGCCATCGGCTGATTCACGATAATTTGCTTGCGGGTATCCTGTCTAACAATGCTAATTGGTCGCTCGCACTCAGCAGCTACAATCATCCGACGCAGTAGTCCAACTGGCATTTCCAATTGGCTACAAAAAACGGCACCTTCTGTACGTAAAATACGTTCGGCAGTTTCAGATGGTGTAGGAGTAGCCTCAGAGGACATCCAAGAGTAAAACTCAATTGGATGCTTACAGCGTCTCCAACCAATCCGAACCTTGCCATTAAACTTAGCTGCCGTCTCGCTCAAAGCTTCTCCATAACTTTGAGCCAGCTGAGTTGCATC
Organism: Calothrix sp. FI2-JRJ7; assembly: GCA_019359675.1. Taxonomy (GTDB): domain Bacteria; phylum Cyanobacteriota; class Cyanobacteriia; order Cyanobacteriales; family Nostocaceae; genus Dulcicalothrix. Next base: position 330,918 of record JAHHGX010000091.1, on the reverse strand, counting down.
TCGCTTTGTGGGAGCAACAATTGAAACTCCTTCGTAGGAGATTTTATAGTCCCAACCAGGTAAATTCAGAATCTTAAGAATACTCGCACTCACCTTCTTTTATACCTCCAGTATATTTATATATTTTTACACCAGATAAACTGCTTTCCACGGAAACTTTGTACGTTTCTTGCCAAATCATTTTTCTTTCTTCCTCTGTTAGAGCCAGAGCAGACGTGATAATGGCAAAGTCCCCTGGTGTTGGTAGCACTTCCCCTTTTGCTATTGCTTGCAGATTTTTAACGCCACAACGCTTAAGTTTGGGCATATTCACCCTTACTAAATCCGCTACTGTTCTTGGAACGCAAGGCTCCAAGTCATGCGACACACCCTTAGATGCTACCCACTCGTACAAAATTTCCTCAAGAACATCACTTTGCGACAAACCCTCACGAGCGCAAATACTCTTGAAAGTCCGTGCTAGAGTGCTTGGTACATAACCGCTGACTTGCTTATATTCGTCAGAACGTCTTCTGTCAGTCATGATTTCGACTGTCCTCCTAGTGTTTTATCCAACGCTTGTTTCTATTTTCTCTCATGAAACCTAAAAATCAAGACATTTTGTACAAGATTTTTTAAATGACATATTGACATAAAAAAATGACAAGAGTTAGTATAAAAGTGTAGAGTAATAAGTGGCTGAAGAAAAAGAATGGTAGGACACCCTAACTGCTAGCTCCCCACGTGGCTGCTAGCTTACAACCTAAACAAGGAATCCGAGGTTTTTTGTCTATGTATCTAGTATATATGCTGCCACTTACTTACGCAATACCTGTTAACTTAAGTACCTCATTTATTTTTTGCCATATAAATAGACGTACTTGTTATGGCGCCTAAGTCCAAGCAAGGACTGGAATCATATAGTGTGTAAACTTTACGGTATTAAATCGGCGAAAGACATGATGCAACTAACTTTTAGCGAATTTATCCATCCGTTATCAAATTTTCCCAACGTGACAAACCATTATGGTAGTGATGAGCCAATGATGGATGTGTATACGATGGCAGGTCTAATCTTATACTCTGCTTGCGCGAATAATAACCTGAACGCGAAAGCCAACACTCTCGATATATCAGCAGTTAATGCCGGACTAGTAGATGTGCGGTCATTGTTCGAGCAGTGTCAGGCAGGCGACAGAACAGCCATACTAGAGATGATAGGGCTGATGGCAGCAGGATTAGAAAACAGAATTCAAAAGCTTGAACCCGTCTAAAAACGGCGTTTGAGGATGGTTTAATTGCATAGGAAATTCCAGAGACATGTAATAGTGCCTCTGTTTTTTTTTGCTTATAGAAATCGAATCATTCTTTCTTTCTTGTGGAGCGGGCATCCCGAACCGCCTCCGAATAAAAAGCCAATCAGGCGCCTCTAAATGGGGGAGCTGGTGGGGCACCCGTGAATAAAAGAGCCAATGGGACTCTAGAGGACGCCCATTCCACAAGAGAGAGAGAATTTTAAAGATTTGTAAGTTAGGGAAATAGCAAAGATTAACTTTCAGGACTTACGCTAAGAAACCCGGTTTCTACGCAAAATCGTCATTTCTATAACAGATTTCAAAGAAGAAACCGGGTTTCTAGGATTTTATGCGTAAGTCCTGACTTTATTTCCCAATTGCTGCGAATAGCTATATTGTATCTTTCCCTCTAAGCTATTCCTCCGTTGACGCGAATGTTTTGCCCGGTTATCCAGCGCGCCTCATCGCTGGCAAGAAATGCCACTACATCAGCTATATCTTGAACTTTACCCAGGCGCCCAAGTGCAGCCATTTGGGCAAACCGATTAATTGCTTCTTCGCTTTTACCTTCACGAAATAGTTCGGTATCGGTAGGACCAGGAGAAACAACATTTACAGTAATTCCTTTACTTCCTAATTCTTTAGCTAACACCCGTGTCATTTGTTCAATGGCGCCTTTAGTAGCTACATAAGCACTATAAGTAGGCAACATCATTACAGTTGTAGTTGAAGAAAAATTAATTATACGTCCAGACTCTGCCATGCGAAGCGCTGCTTGTTGACAGGCAAAATATGTACCCTTAACGTTGATATCAAAAATTTTGTCAAAGTCTTCTTCAGTGACTTCTGTAATTGGCTTATATATATTTATCCCAGCATTATTGACGAGAATGTCTATTTTGCCAAATTGCTCGATAGTTTGGTCAAAAAGTTTATTTATTTCTGAAATTTTACTGACATCAGCTTGAACTGCGTGTGCTGTGACACCTAATTTTTTAATATCTTCAACGGTTTCTTGTGCTTTGGCGCTATTCCCAGCATAGTTAACAATAATTGAGGCACCGTTACTTGCCAGTTTTAAAGCTATAGCCCTTCCAATTCCTCGCGAGGCGCCTGTGACAATTGCTACTTTTCCCGTTAGTTGAGACATAATATTTGATAGAAACAGTAGTAGGGTGGGCACTGCCCACCTTACTTTAGCCCAAATCGAACAACAAAATTTCTCCACCTACAGCAGTACTAATTTCTAACTGTTCGGCGCCATTAATTTGTACTCCATCACCTGCGCGTAGTTCCTCACCGTTTAGGTTAACTACACCTTTTGCAATTTGTAGCCAAGCATAGCGATTTGGCTGGACGTAATAATTTATAGTATCATCAGCATTTAAAACCGATGTATATAAATCTACATCTTGGTAAATTTTAACTGCACCATCACGTCCATCTTTGGCGCCTATCAAACGCAGCTTACCACTACGTTCTTCAACAGAAAATGCTTTTTGCTCGTATCTGGGTTCTAAGTTTTGTTGGTTAGGTAAAATCCAGATTTGCAAAAAGTGAACTGGTTCAGTTTTAGAATGATTATATTCGCTATGCCTAATTCCAGTTCCTGCACTCATAATTTGTGCTTCTCCTGGAAGTATTACTGAACCAGTACCTAAACTGTCTTTATGTTCTAATGCTCCTTCTAAAACATAAGTAAGAATTTCCATGTCTTTGTGACCGTGAGTTGCAAACCCTGCACCAGGCGCCACACGGTCATCATTTATAACTCGTAAACTACGGAAACCCATTCTATTTGGGTCATAGAAGTTACCAAAAGAAAAGGTATGACGACTATCAAGCCAACCTATTTGTGTAGTTCCGCGTGCGTTTCTGTCATGAATTAAATGTGTTACTGTTTTAGACATAATTCCCCCTATTATTAAGTAAAAATCTCTCTAACCTCAACTCTAGTAGTCCTAATAGTCTCTGTGGTAAAGAGAATCAAGTCAATTTTTGTATATTTATATATTAGATAACTTGACAAAAAATAAAAAGTACGCACTTAAAAGTAACGTACTTACCAAAAGGATACTATTAAAAAAGTTATGAGTTATGAGTTATGAGTTATGAGTTATTAACTCCTAACTCCTAACTATTTAGTTAACACCAACGGTGTCTAGATTTTTGGCAGTTGCAGGCGCCCCGTTACTGGTAATGCTAGAAGCTTGTAGGTGTGCTTCGAGGAACCATAAACGCTTGTCAATAGTACGTGAAACTTCAGTGTACAGGTCAGCGGTGTCAGCATCGCCTAATTCATCTGTGCTGTCAATAGCTTCACGCAAGTGTTTTGCGTAGGGTCCAAAACGTTCTGCCAGAGATGTTACATGCTCCATGCCTGTTAAAATTTCGGTGGGATATTCTGGTAAAATTGAATTTTTAGCAGCCATGCGGACTGTTCCCATTGCATAACCACCTAAAGCGGTAATACGCTCGGCAAACATATCAACATACTCTTCAAGTTCACCAGCAATTTCATCGAATAATTCATGTAACTGGTAGAAGTCACTTCCTTTTACGTTCCAATGTGCTTGCTTTGTTTGACTCTTTAAATCGGATGTAGCTGCTAGAGTCTGATTGAGTATTACTACTATTTGTTTACGAGCATCTGTTGGAATATCGATGCGGGTAGGATAAAGTCTTGATGCTAAATTGCCACTCATTAGTTTCTCTCGTTTTCGGATCGACAAGACAAGTCTACTAATATTCCATCGCGTTTCAAAACTCCCTCGCGATAGATGGGGTTAATCCGTTAAATGATTTATAATTTTGCCGAAAGAAAAAAGGGGGTTTTCCCTTTTTTCTTATTAAGCAGTTTTGCGTGGTATGTGCGGAATAGTAATATCGCTATACCCAGGATAAACAATTACAAACTTTTCTACGCCTATGTCTAAGTAAGCTAGTCGTTCAGCGTCTCTAAGTATTGCTGCTCGACATTCAGGAGTTAGGCAGTGAATAGAAATGTTGTTTTGTATAACGTCAAATTTTAAATGACAAACTCCCCACCAAGGAAATTTGTACGCTATATACTGAGAAACTACTTGAATAACACTCATTAATTTTTAAACTGTAAATAATTAACGAAGGATGAACATATTTTGGACAGCTTGCACCGCTCTTTACCTTTGTCTTCCCTAAAAATTAGCGCCAAGCTCTTTGATAAAAGACTGACGCTATAGGACAAACGTCCCACAGAACTTATTTATAGGGTATACAGCCAGAATCATCTAAGTGCTTGACACTAGCTTGTATCAAATTATTATTGTTATTAGACTGGCATCAAAATAATAATATTCCGTAACATTTAAGATTTTCTTTAGAATTTGTGTTATTAAAAGTTACTATGATTGATCTAATCTTCGATTTCTAAGGCTAATTGGTATATATAGCGACGAGGGAGCGAAGTTAAAAGTGCGATTTCGCGACTTGCTTGCGAGCGTGCGATTCCTTGACTAATCATTTTTTCTAGTTCTGCCTTAATTTGACTTTCAGAAAGCTCGGTTTCATTCGTTACACCTCCCACCAGGATAGTATATTCTCCTTGTGGTTCGCGTAACTTGTAGTGACGACAAGCTTCTTCAACTGTTCCACGCCAAAATTCCTCATAATATTTTGTTAACTCCCGTGCGAGAACGATTTGGCGCCCTTGTCCCATTACTTCTGCTAAGTCTTGTAAACTCGCACGCAAACGATGTGGCGATTCATAGAAAATAATAGTTCGAGATTCTTTAAGAAGAAATTCCAAGCGTTGGCGCCTTTGATTCGTTTTCGGTGGTAAAAATCCCTCGAATACAAATTTATCTGTAGGCAAACCACCTGCACTCAAAGCTGTAATTACCGCACTGGCGCCTGGAATTGGGACTACTTTTATATCAGAATCAATACAAGCTTTAACTAATTCATATCCAGGGTCAGAAATACCTGGCATCCCCGCATCACTAACCAATGCAATAGTACTACCATCAATTAGCTTTTGTAATAATTCGGGAATTCGAGTACTGCGATTATGCTCATGGTAACTAACTTGTGGAGTATTGATTTGAAAATGCTGAAGTAGCTTGCCTGTATGACGTGTATCTTCTGCTGCTATTAAATCAGCATTTTGTAAAGTTTGTACCGCGCGAAAAGTCATATCTTCTAGATTACCAATCGGTGTACCAACAACGTAAAGTGTTCCTGATGTCATGAATTAAGAATTACAAAATAAGGAATTAGGTAATGGACAATAACCAATATTACGGATTATTCGTCGGTTTAATCACCTTAGACTTAATTTACCTTGCCTCATCACCACCCCAAAACAACCAAAAACTTGTAGCTTCAGATTATACGGTGGCAGCAGGTGGCCCAGCGACTAACGCAGCAGTAGCATTTAATCATCTTGGAGGTAAAGCGGAATTACTAGGTGTACTTGGTTCGCATCCAATGACGCAATTAATTCGTACCGACTTAGAAAAATACCAAGTTACAATCACCGACTTAGAAGCATCATTCCAAAACCCTCCCCCAGTATCATCAATCATTGTCACCCAAACCACAGGTGAAAGAGCAGTTATATCTATAAATGCCCTCAAAACTCAGGTTAGTCCTCAAGCAATCTCAAAAAATCTTCTTGAATATCTCAAATATACAGATATAATTTTTATCGACGGACATCAGATAGAAGTCAGCTACCATATTGCCCAACTTGCCAAAGCCAGAAATATCCCAGTAGTTATCGACGGTGGAAGTTGGAAACCCGGCTTTGAGAAAATCTTACCCTTCGTTGACTTCGCCATCTGCTCTGCCAACTTTCATCCTCCTAATTGTCGCACCGAACAAGATACATTTGCTTATCTAGACCAGATGGGGATACCTAATATTGCCATTACACACGGTGAACAGCCTATTTGCTGCATGGGCAAAAAAGAAATTTTGACTATAAATGTTCCAAGTATTCAACCAACTGATACTCTAGGAGCGGGAGATATTTTTCACGGTGCTTTTTGTTACTATATTCTCCAGCATGATTTTGCTGAGGCTATACGTTGTAGTGCAAAAGTTGCTGCTCGTTCGTGTCAATATTTCGGCACACGTCGTTGGCTAGAATAGGAATATTCAAATAAATGAAAAATCTACAAGAAATTTTAGAAATTGCACGTCCTATTACTTGGACTGCCGCCGATATTTTGCGCGACTATTATCATGGAAACAGGCGCCAAGATTTGGATATACAGTATAAAGATAGCTCCACTGATGACCCAGTAACAGCAGCAGATATTGCAGTAAGTAATTATCTAATTGAAAACCTGCAAGCAAAATTAGGAAAGGAAGATTTTGGTTATATTAGTGAAGAAACTTATCAAGGTGAGCAAGTAAACAAAGAACTTGTATGGATAATTGACCCCTTAGACGGAACGCGCGATTTTATTGACAAAACGGGAGAATATGCAATTCATATTGGTTTAGTCCAAAATCATCGCCCTGTACTAGCATTAGTTGCCGTACCTGAACAGGATAAAATATATTATGCTACCATTGGGAATGGTACATTCGTTGAAACACGCGACGGTAATATTCAACGTTTGCAAGTCTCAAGACAAAAACCCATTGAAACTTTGACAGTTTTGGTTAGTCGTTCGCATCGTAGCAAACCATTAGATTACGTCTTGAGTAAATTACCCTGTCAAACACATAAAAACGTTGGTAGTATTGGTTGTAAAATTGCCTCTATTGTTGAACAACAAGCAGACGTTTATATTTCGCTTTCTGGAAAGTCGGCGCCTAAAGACTGGGATATCGCGGCGCCGGAATTGATATTATCCGAAGCAGGTGGTAAATATACTCGATACGACAATTCTACATTGCTATATGACACAGAAGATATTAACAAATGGGGTGGTTTACTAGCAAGTAACGGTGAATATCACGATATATTATGCCAAGAAGCCACAAAGTCTTTAGCAGAATTTGAAAATATTGCCACTCAGTAAATATTGTGGGATTAAATCTTGTGAGATTAAATCTTGTGGGGTGGGCATCCTTGCCCAACAACAAGAATATTAAATTTATTTTAATTTTGCCAAAAATAAAAGTATAATATAAAAATTTTGTATAACTTCAACTAGCATTAAAATTTTCATCTACATCCATCGGGCAGTGCTAGAATCTTTTCTATTTTCTCTAGCGCTGGCAGTCGGTTTAACTCCCCAACTGCTGCCTGCAATCGTCAGCGTTAACTTGGCTCGTGGCGCCAAGAATGTAAAACGAGTGTTTTATGAACAAGTGAAATTTTAGTAGGGTGCGTAACGGCACGAAAAATCAACACTGAATTGTACAATCATCTACCGTTACGCACCATCAAAGGCTACGTTAATGGTGCGTGACTGCTATTGTATTTTTTTGTTTTTAGTGTTGTTTTTTCAAGCAGTCACACACCCTACTAAAATCATGCGAATTTTATTCAATATTTCTGCATGAAATTCCCACGGTAAATTATCTACTGTTAAAGTTACTTGACCAGTAATGCCATCGGCTGCTAAGTTATTATTAACTACTGTTTTAAGAATATGAAATTCAAGTTCGGAATTTAATTGTTCTTGAATAATATTTCTCCATTCGGGTTTTAATAAAGCCAGCGCGCACAATAAAGCATCCGCACCCCAATTAGAAACACCACAAACAAGTAAATAATCGCAAGCTATCATACAAGCAATTGTCTCACCATATCGAATACTGTTAGAAATAACTTCTCTGGGAATCTTACCCATCCCTAATTCATTACCACCATCACCAATACCAATAGAAATGACGTTTGGTAAATTAAATAATAGATGTAACGGCGCCGTGTGAGCAGTAATATCTTGTCCACCCATATTGCGAATAATGCCATCATAACCAGGTCCCGGACGCTCGATGGAAATAACGTGCGTTATTGAAGTTTCCAAGCACTTCCAAACATCTAATATCGGAGTTATCACTTCATGATGCGTGCTTGGTACTACAGGCACAATATCAAATTCGATATTACTATATAGCACACCAGCAGCTACTACAGCACTCTTCACTGCTGGAAAACAATATGAGTCTGTAACTATTCTTACCTTTATACCTAAACATATTAAACTTGCAGCCAACTGCGCGCTTCCTATTAAACCATCAGTTTCAGCTACAGGTGGATTAGTGTGAGGCAAGAAAAATCCAGTGATAATTACTACATGTGGTGATGAATGATTAACTATAGAACTAGCGGCGCCTAAAAGTTGACCTTGTGTTATATTTACAAGCGCTTGTATACCTCTACCTACATCTTGAGCGCAGATAGCTTGTAATTGGGCTATTTTTTCTAGAATTTCTTGCGTGTGTGCTAAGTGAGTTGGCATTTTTAATTAATCAAAACTAAAATTTGACAACGATTCGTTGTCAAAAATGATATATGGAGATTTGACAACCAATGGTTGTCAAACTATATCAATATACATGTACCAAATCTTACTCCTTTATATCAGTTATAAACATATGCCCAGGTGCATGGGTAATAGCTATTTCAGGTTTCGCTTGCAGTAGCGCAACTTGAGGGGTGACACCACATGCCCAAAACACAGGCGCCTCTGAATCATAAATTGTAACTGCATCACCAAAGTCAGGTTTGTCAATATCATTTATACCAATTTTTGCTGCATCTCCCCAATGTATGGGCGCCCCATGCGATAAAGGAAAACGGCTAGTGATTTGCACGCTTTTTATTGCGTCTGCTGGTGATAAAGGACGCATTGAAACAACTAAGTTACCAGAAAATATTCCCGCACGTTCACAAGCAATGTTAGTTTTATACATCGGTACATTTTTACCTTCTTCAATATGACGCACAGGAATATTGGCATTTAGCATTGCTGCTTCAAACGAAAACGAACAACCAATTAAAAACCCAACAAAATCATCACGCCATAAATGCTTAACGTCAGTAACTTCTTCGACCATTTCACCGTGGTGCCAAACTCGGTAGCGTGGTAAATCTGTTCGCAAATCTGAAATTGGCGCCACATATCGCGCTTCGGGGTTGCCAACTTCGGTAACATCCAATAATGGACAGGGTTTTGGGTTACGGTGGCAAAACAGTAAAAAGTCAAACGCGACTGAAGCTGGCAAAATCACTAAATTGGCTTGAGTGTATCCATTTGCTAAACCTGGAGTAGGCGCCGTTAATTTACCAGTTCGACAAAGCTTCCGAACTTCTTGTCCTGTAAGAGATTGATTCATTGATTAAACCTCGGCGCCTCCTAAAAGCTTACTTTAATTAAACGCAACCCAAACGTGCTGAAATCGAAATCGTTAAGAGTTATGATAACCTTCCCTCTATAGAATGCTATCCAGGAGAACTTAACCAAGTATTTCTGAATATCCTTAATAACGCTATAGATATACTTGATGATGGAGTTGGGAGTGAAGCAGTTATCCGTAATCCCCAAATCCATATTTATACTCAACTTCACTCACCAAGAGCAAGTAGCAATTTGTATAAAAGATAACGGTAAAGGCATGAGTGAAGGAGTCGCCTATAAAGTTTTTGCCCCATTTTTTACCACTAAACCCGTTGGTAAAGGGACTGGGCTAGGTTTGAGTACTTGTTATCAAATAGTAGTTGAGCAACACTGTGGTAAAATATATTGCTACAGTCAGGTAGGAAAAGGAACTGAATTTAGAATTGAAATTCCCGTCAAGCAAGCCAAAATACAAGCGATATAACTTTTTCGCCTTTCCCCTCTGAGTTAAAAATTATTTCGTAAGCGTGATGATTTAATAGCAAATAATATAATAATTAGATATAATTGCAGTCTGTATCTGAAAAAATACAAAAGTCATCCGTGAAAAGGTTGAACTGTTACGGCTAGGTTGGTGTGTATGCCTCTTACGGTGATTGTTGAAATACTATATATATAAATCTGGTTGTAATTTTCATTCGTGAATTATACTGCGCCTTCCCAAGAAGTTGACCCAAAAGTCATATTTCCTTTTGAACTAGACACGTTCCAGCTTGATGCCATCGCTTCTCTCAATGCTGGAAGTTCTGTCGTTGTCTGCGCTCCTACAGGGTCTGGCAAAACCCTAATTGGAGAGTATGCTATTTATCGGGCGCTCGCACGAGGTAAACGAGTATTTTATACTACACCTCTGAAAGCGCTATCAAATCAAAAACTACGTGATTTTCGTGAGAAGTTTGGTCACGACCAAGTAGGGCTTTTAACAGGTGATGCCTCAATAAACCGTGAGGCGCCTATTTTAGTGATGACCACAGAAATTTTCCGCAACATGCTGTACGGGACTCCGATTGGGCAAGTTGGTATTTCATTGGTAGACGTAGATGCGGTAGTACTCGACGAGTGCCACTACATGAACGACCGCCAGCGAGGTACAGTATGGGAAGAATCGATTATTTATTGTCCAAGAGAAGTTCAGTTAGTTGCTTTGTCAGCAACTGTAGCCAACAGTGACCAGCTTACCGACTGGCTAAACCAAGTTCACGGGCCTACTGACTTAATTTACTCTGATTTCCGTCCCGTTCCTCTACAATTTCATTTCGGCAATACAAAAGGTTTATTTCCCCTTCTGAACGACAGCGGAAATAAAATAAATCCTAGGTTGATGCAAAAGAAAAAGCGTAGAAGCGACGGTGACAAGGGTAGAAACGGTAGACCCGAGGCGCCAAGTATTGCTTTTACTCTCAGTCAACTTTCTTCTCGCGACATGTTGCCAGCAATTTATTTTATTTTCAGCCGTCGCGGTTGTGATAAAGCTGTCGCAGAAGTTGGAGATATTTGGCTTGTTAACCCAGATGAAGCATATCAACTGCGAGTACAAATCGACGATTTCTTAAACCGTAACCCCGATGCAGGTCGTTCTGGACAAATTGCTCCACTTTACCGAGGTATTGCAGCGCACCATGCGGGTATTCTTCCAGCGTGGAAGGTATTAGTTGAAGAGCTTTTCCAGCAAGGCTTAATCAAAGTTGTCTTTGCTACAGAAACTTTAGCTGCTGGTATAAATATGCCAGCACGTACAACAGTCATTTCTAGCCTCTCGAAACGTACCGATACTGGACACCGTTTGCTGAATGCTTCGGAATTTCTGCAAATGGCAGGACGTGCTGGGCGCCGAGGCATGGATGAGCAAGGTCATGTGGTAACATTACAAACGCCATTTGAAGGCGCCAAAGAAGCAGCATATTTAGGAACATCGCAACCCGACCCATTAGTTAGCCAGTTTTCTCCTAGCTATGGCATGGTTCTAAATTTGTTACAGACCCATACCCTTGACCAAGCAAAAGAACTTATCGAGCGAAGCTTTGGGCAATATTTAGCGAACCTGCATCTGCGACCCCAGTACGAGTATATCGACGAATTACGGCGCCAACTCGAAGAAACTCAAGCGCAAATCGATGCTGTTGGTGAAAATGAAATTGCTGTATATGAAAAATTGCGGCAACGGTTGAAAGCAGAAAAGCAACTATTGAAAACCTTACAAGAACAAGCAGTTATAACCCGGCAAGAAGAAATCGGAATGATGCTTGGTTTTGCCATGTCAGGTACCTTAGTTAGTTTAAAAGGTAAAAATATAGTTGTTTCGACGCCAGTTATCGCAACAATTGTAGCTAAATCAGCAGGTGCGTCTGGAGCGTCGCCTTATTTAGTTTGTTTAGGACGCGATAATCGTTGGTATGTAGCAACAACGGCAGATGTCGTTGATTTATATGGCGAACTGCCACGTATTGATATTCCACCCGATTTAATTCCACCCCCTGAGTTAGCGATTAAACCTGGACAAACCTGGCGAGGAGATGGTAGTACAGTAGTTTTAACTTCACAAATACCAGAACCAGACCCGTCTTTACATATAGCACCAGAAGTTAGAGAACAGCTTGCTCGTGTTGCAGCAGTTCAAGCGCAAATCGAAGCACATCCTCTGCATCAGTCGGGTAACGTTTCTGCTATATTTAAACGCAAAAACCGTTTAACAGAAATAGCTACAGAACTTGAAGAGTTGCAAACAGCTGTCGAACAGCAATCGCAGCGGCACTGGGAAGAGTTTGTCAATTTAATTGATATTTTGCAGCATTTCCAATGTCTTGATAATTTGCTTCCTACTCAGCTTGGTCAAATCGCAGCAGCAATTCGCGGTGAAAACGAATTATGGTTAGGTTTAGCGCTTCATAGTGGGGAACTCGACAACCTCGACCCTCACTTTTTAGCGGCAACAGTTGCAGCGTTAGTAACAGAAACCCCTCGTCCCGATAGCTTTGTGCGTTACGACCTTTCACAAGAAATTGATGATGCTTGGTCGCGGTTGCGAAATATCCGGCGTTCGCTGCTTAAAGTACAGTATCGTCATGGTGTTGCCTTACCTGTTGGTTTAGAAAACCGCTATATCAATATTATTGCTTTAGTTGAACAATGGGCACTAGGCGCCGAATGGGTTTCATTGTGCGAAAACACAACTTTGGATGAAGGTGATGTAGTCAGAATTTTGCGCCGAACGCTTGATTTACTCTCACAAATTCCTCATGTGCCATACTTATCGCAAGCGTTATATAGTAATGCGCGTCGTGCCGTACAGTTAATAGACAGGTTCCCTGTTAACGAAGTCGTAGAGTAAGCAGTACTTTATATGTTAGGAAAGCTATTAGATGGACGTTACCAAGTCGTGCAAATCCTGAGTTCCGGAGGGTTTGGTGAAACTTACATTTCCCAAGATACAAGGCGCCCAGGTAACCCTCAGTGCGTCCTCAAGCTGCTTAAACTCGCTAGTTCGGACACGCAGTATTTGCAAATAGCGCGGCGTTTATTTAATAGTGAAGCCGAAATTTTAGAGCAATTAGGCAATCACGACCAAATACCCCGTCTTTTAGCATACTTTGAGGAAGAACAACAGTTTTTTTTAGTGCAAGAATTAATTGTTGGGCGCCCGTTAAGTCATTACATACGTCCGAATGAACCTTGGAGCGAAAGTCAAGTCATCCATATACTGCGAGATATTTTGCAAGTACTTGACTTTGTACATAGTTTTGGAGTAATTCATCGAGATATTAAACCCGATAATTTAATTAAACGCGATGCCGATGCAAAGTTAGTACTAATTGACTTTGGTGCCGTAAAACAAATGCGTACTCAAGTGGCTGTTGACAGTCAAATGCCAGCAACAGTAGCAATTGGCACTCCAGGTTATATGAGTGCCGAACAAGCGCAAGGTAGACCAAGACAAAATAGTGATATTTACGCAATTGGCATAGTAGCAATTCAAGCATTAACAGGACTATTTCCCACTCAACTTACTGAAAATCCTGAAACTGGCGAAGTAATTTGGCAAGATAAAGTTCAGATATCACCGCGATTACAAGCGATATTAGAAAAGATGGTGCGTTATCACTTCTCGACACGCTATCAAACAGCAAGCGAAGTTTTACGAGATATAGAACAGTTAACTGTACCAGTCGCACCAACGCAACCAGTAATTGCAAATAATAATTCTAGGGTATCAGGAGCAACAGTTCAACAAATATCAGTTGGTACTAATATGGAGGATATTCAACGCACATCAACACCTCCAAGTTGGTTAGCTCCAACTTTATCAACAGTTAGATATATACCATTTGCAGGCGGCGCACTAGTATTTTTATTTAAAGATGCTGCTGACACCTTGGTTATTTTATTAGGTATAGCATTAATTGGCGCCGGAGTCGGTTTATTTTTATTACGTTCTATTTACTCACGACTAGCGCGCGATTATGATGCAGTATTTGCAGTAGTTTTCAGCTTATGCGGTATTTTATTTCTTTTTCAAGATAAATATACAACTCAAGAAATTCAAATCGTAGAATATTTACTTTCAGGAGCAGCTATATTTTCAGCAAGTAATTCTATATTATTAAGACTAAAATTCAAATAAAATGCTAGTTACTGTACTAATTATTACAGCTATTTTACTATCTTTAATCTCAATTGTCCGTCCACAGTTATTCCAACAACAATATATATTACTAATTCTAGCCTTCCTAATTTCCGGTGGACTACTATGATCAAAAGGTAGCTCTATCAAAGAATTACCACAATTATCGCTTATTTTATTAACTGTAGCAGCTATTTTTTATACAGTTGAATGCTTACGATTGCAAAGTAAGAACTAGCAACGGATTATGAACGGATGTAACGGATGGCTAATGCTTCCAAATAAATAATCCGTTACATCCGTTTTATCCGTTGCTAACTTTCACTCTCACAATCAGGTACACCATCTCTAAATACACGACTTGCCAAAATATCAGCAGCTTCGATAGTCATCAAATCATCTCTTGTCACCTGTCTATCGCGTATATTCAATAAACGATTTGCTTGACGCAAACGCGCTCTATCAATAGCATTGCGTACACTACGCGCGTTAGCAAAATGTGGCATTGCTTTACGTCTAATTAAATACTCACGAAAAGCTTTCTCAGCATCCCGACTAAAGTGGTAATGCTGCGAAACCAGTAATGACTGGGCAATCACCATCAAGTTATCTACTGAATAATCATTAAACTCGATGTGTAAACCAATACGCGAATTCATTCCAGGATTACTATGGAAGAAATGCTCCATTTGCTGCTTGTAACCAGCGAGAATTACAACTAAATCATCTCGTTGATTTTCCATTACCTGCATCAAAATTTCGATTGCTTCTAAACCGAAGTCACCAGGATTATCTGGACGGAATAAGGTATACGCTTCATCAACGAGTAATACCCCACCCATTGCGTTATTTAAAACTTCGCGTGTTTTCGGAGCAGTTTGTCCAATTCCCTGTCCGACTAAATCATCGCGCGTCACTAACATGACATTTTCCTTACGGATATAGCCAAGACGATGCAAAATTTCTGCCATCCGCATTGCGACTGTGGTTTTACCCATACCCGGATTCCCCAAAAACGTCATATGTAAAGTTGGGGCGCCTGCGGTTAAACCTAAACTTTTACGAACGCGGTCAACCAACAACAAAGCAGCCATTTCTTTGATTTTGTTTTTGACAGCTTGCAACCCGACTAACTCTTGGTCAAGCTGGTCTAAGATTTCTTGCACATGGGATTCGCGAAATGTAGCTTCTAAATCAATAGGGGTATCGATTGTATCTTGTATATCGTGCCCAACAGCGCTAACTAAATCTTGTTCCAGAACTTGCTCGCTCATAGTCGTTACCTTCGTTGGTTTTTTCGATGATAACCTGAGTCCGGAAATATAAAAGATTGTAATTCTAATGGGACTGATATATTTTTTTTAATTATCAATATCCTTGGTAAGTCATTGAGAGAACATATTAAACCAACCGAACTGACTATTCTTAGTGGGGAATTCCCTATTCCATACCTAATATCAACAAAACCAATATGGCTATAGCTGTTAACCTAAAACAATTGCTGTCTATTTTGGCACTAATTATCATTTTTGTTTTGATCGCGCCGGACATTGCTTCAGGATTGCCAAGTCAATTCGATGTAGCAACAGACACAAACCTTACCCCACAGGAAAGCCAAGAGTTACAAGCAGTACGTCAGCGTCGTAACCGTGAAATTGCTTCCGTATTAAACGAGTCACAACGACACCAACTTGAACATTTCCTTCGTTCTGGTCATGACCTCGAATACGCTATCAACACATTAGACATCGACCACGACCAATGGGACACAATTCAGGCAATTATGCAATTGAGCGCATTAAAGACAAAAGCTATCATACATCGTCACTCGTTAACCCTATCAAGTTAACCAACCAGTTCCATACTTACAACTAAGTCACAAGTATGTAGCAAAAGTATCCAATTATTTCGTTTCATGACTAATGCTTTATTCTCTGTTCCTGGTTCTCATTAGCTGGTAAATTATACAACAGTGGATACTTTTTGGAAGGAACGGGAGTCTGATGAGTTACTTAGCTCGACAACTTTTACTGATAGTGCTGATATTCGCCACCGTATTTGTGGCGCCAGGGATAGCAAATGCACTACCACCACAACTCAACAAAAATGTAGTTGTCACTAATGTCACAAAATCGAATTTAATCGAACTCGACCTTACTCCCCGTCAGCGTCAAATGATTCAAGCAATAAATCAAGGACGTAACCGTGAAATTGCTAAAATATTGAATCAATCAGAGCAGAAAAGCTTAGTAAAGTTGATACGCAGTGGAAATACTTTAAATCAAGCTGTAGATAAGCTCAACCTAGAAAGCGATAAACGCGACATAATCAAGGCACTTAGCCAAGTATACGATTTGAAAATGAAAACTTTAATATCAGGCTTTTAAAAATTACAGCAAATTATTCAATCAAAGTAGGCGCCTGAAGTAAAACTCAGGCTTAACCACTAGGCAGATTTTTTCTGACTCGCTAAAAATTGTCTCAAGCTTAATAACGAGAGTGTTTGTCCCAATGACAAAGGTAAAACAGTCACTCCTTCTATACGCGACTGTACCCAACCATCACCCCAGTACCATTCGTGAAAACCGTCAATTCCTTGACTTAGTAATAAACGTAAGCTGTCGGAATTAACGACATCGACTTGGTGGTGAATCGAAATTGGTCCAAGAACGCGCGTAAACTCTAATCCTGGACGCAACTCTTCTGGCATTGAGTTGGTAAAATTACCGGATGGAAGCCATTTTCCAAGGTTTCCAGGACGCAGTAAACTGTCGCGTATAGTAGAAAGAGGCGCCTCGACTTCGATACGTAGCTGACTTTGTTGAAATTTGCCGAACATTAGTTTTGTGTATTAGTTGGTTCCTACTCTTTATTTTAGTAATTTCTTCTTAGCATTCCGCTAAACAAATTTAAATATTTGTCTATACCACCAACGAAATCCAAAATACTATCTATATTTGGTGGGGTTTGAGAAATTAAACTATCTTGTGCAACCAAACGCTTCCAATCTACTTTTACTTCTCCCTCTCTGGCACTACCGTCTTCTTTATAAAACTTCACCCCTGAAGACTGCATAATTTTGATGATTTCCTGTGCCATAATTCCGTATCCTACTGTTGTTGGGTGAATACCATCCAGTGAAAATAAACCTCCATCAGTACGACCTTTGCCTGGTTCTGTACGAAACAAATATGAATTTAAAGGTGGTGAAATTGCCTCTAGTTCACGTGGTAATTGATACTCTCCTCCTACTTGACTCCACCAATCAGGACGCGCTAGTGGGTCTTCTATATAACGACGTGATGCTAAACGGTCGAGTAATCCGCAAAGTTCCATTAAATACCAATCTCTACCTTCCAAGCGCGCTTGTCGTACAACTTCTGTAATGGCATCGTTATATTGGTCGATAGCACAATCAATTGCACGTGCTTCGTTTTCTGTGAGATGTGGATGTTTATCGGGGTTAAAATCTTTGTCCTGAATCCAGGGTAATGTGTAGTAAGGAAAATACCGCGACTTGTTACGAGCTTTTCCACCGACTCCGCGCGCAAATGGCACTATTGTAATGTGAGGTACTGTCGCGACAATAACGTGTCTAGCTTTAATTTTTTTAATTTCTGTAACTAATAAATCTAGTTCAGCTTTGAAGTGAGTTGGGCGCCAGACTGTATATTTATCGTTGACACTCATATCATGATAACCTTCATCGCTCCACGAAACATTAAACGTTAAAATTGAACCAAGCGCATTATTAGAGCCAATCATCACGATTAAAGTTTCAATTCCTTCCTCGGTATTACCTTCTTGTCCAAGTACGGTTGCTGCTTGTATGGGTGTTAGCGCTTTACCATTACTATCACGCGCACTATTCAATACAACTATTGCAGAACGTTCGTTATGATATTCAACAACTTGACGCATAAAGTCATTTTTTGGCTTATTTTTAGCCAAAATATCTAAACAAATATCTGCATTTCGGGATAATGTATTTCGCAAATCCCATCCATATACAGCTAAGTTATGATTTATTTTGCCTTGACTGTTATACGCAGTACCTTTGCCGCGTTCCCAATACTCTTCAATTGCATCAAGATATTGACGAATGGACAATATTGCTGGTAAACCATTCAACCAGTTAATCTTATCCCCAAATCGTTTCCTTAAATCACGAGACAGATATTCCAAGTTCAACGGTAATCCACCTTCTGGTCCAGAATAAACAGGGTATCTCATATCTGACCACCCCATTTCTTTTGCGATGATTACTGGATATGACTGATTTGTATTAAAAATTGCCCCACTTTGAAACCCATGTGTTAATGAATCCCCAATTGTCACTAATCGATGCTGTGGATTCCCTACTCTAGTTAAATTTACAGGTATTCCAAGGGTTGAATCTGTAATTGGTTTACGCGCTTCAAACCGTATCTCAACATCTGGAGGTGTTTTGGGGTCTTCAAATTTGGAATTAGATGCTTCTACCATATTTTTTACTGCTGCAAATCAATTAATTTTTATTTATTACAAAACTAGAATTTTTATCAGTATTAGCTCTGATATTATTGTTAAAATCATACATCGTAATTATAGTTATCATCTCTGCTAACCGTTCAATTTTATTTCTCATAATAAATGTTTATCATAGTATATTTTATCACATATACATAGAATGCAATGTGACATAAAGTACTTCTACATAAGATAGTTATTGATGTATATTGGGGTCTGGAAACTAAAAAGTATACATTATTTTTTAGCGAAAGTGTAATTAATTACCTATATTCAACTTCAACTGACAAAACAACATTATCGCTGATTGAGGCATTTACCATGAAATTCGGAATTGATATCGGTCATAATTGTCCCCCTGACACAGGCGCCCGTGGTATCAAATTTGAGGATAATTTAACTGTAGATGTAGGGAATCGGGTAATATCCAAGTTAAGAGCATTGGGACACGAAGTAATCGAATGCAGACCGCAAAGAACCGGCACAGTAAGAGAATCACTGTCACAAAGGTGTGATAGAGCCAATTCCGCAAGAGTTGAAACATTTGTATCGATTCATTTTAATGCTTTTAACCAACAGGCAAACGGTACAGAGGTGTTTGCGATTGGAGAACAAAGTCGAAAAGTAGCGAAAGCAGTATTAAACGAAATAGTAAAAATAGGTTTTTTCAATCGTGGTGTTAAAAATGGCTCGCATTTATTTGTGTTGAGAAACACAAACATGACTCGAATACTGGTAGAAGGCTGTTTTATAGATTCAAAAAAAGATATGGCTTTGTATAATCCGGAAGCGTTAGCCAATGCTATCGTTAAAGGTTTAACTGGGCGACTGCCTTCTGAAAACGTCAATACCTTACCCGACGAAGAAGACAATATTGATGTATCGGTGTTACGAATACAGCGCGCTTTGAACCGACTCAAAATTACCGACCAAAATGGAAAAGCATTAATCGAAGACGGTACTATTGATGTACAAACAAAAGTTGCCCTAGAAAAATTTCAACGCATCGTGGGACTTCAAGTTACTGGAGTTGCAGGTGAAACAACCTGGAAAGCTATTAATCAGATTTTAGCAAAGCGAATTATTCGACTCAACCATGCTGGTGGACCCGTAATTCGCTACTTGCAGCACCGCATGAATGTTGAGATAGATGGAGTATACGGGTCTGGAAGCGAAGAAGCAGTAAAAAGGTTCCAAAGGCAAAATGGTTTATTTGCTGATGGAATAATTGGGCCTGCTAGTTGGCAAAAGCTTATTGGTTAAAGTGGCAACGGATTATGAGCAGATGTAACGGATGGTTTGTTCTACTAAAATAAACCATCCGTTGTATCCGTTGCAAATTATTACAAGCACTTCTCAATTGTTGCGACTACAGATTGGGAAAGCGTATGTAAATCGTAACCCCCTTCTAAACCAAACAAAATTTTACGCGTTATCTGTAAGCAATGGTCGGTGAATAATCCATAGTCTTGTGGTTGAAGGTTTATATTTGCCAATGGGTCATCAGCGTTTGCATCATACCCAGCGCTGACAATGAGTAAATCTGGCTCAAAACCAGATAAGAAGGGTATTACCATTTTTTCAAAGGCTGGCTGATAAAGGTTAATATCGCTACCTGGTGGAAACGGTAGATTCAACACATTGCGGTAAAAACCACGTTCTGTATGTCTGCCAGTACCGGGATAACACGGATATTGATGTAGTGAACAATAAGCTATTTGTGGATTGGTTTCAACTATTGCTTGAGTGCCATTGCCGTGATGAACATCCCAATCAAGAATTGCGACACGGTTAACACCAGGTTTTTCGAGAGCATAAGCTGCTGCGATTGCGGCGTTAGAAAATACACAAAACCCCATCCCTGTCTCGCGTTCAGCATGGTGTCCAGGTGGACGTGCCAGAACAAAAGCGGGTTTACCCGTTTCTAAAACAATATCTACTCCATCTAACCACGCGCTTACAGCTAATAACGCTACATCATAGGTTTGAGGTGAAATTGTTGTTTCAAAATCTAGGCAATCACCACCAGCCAAGCAAATTTCTTGAACTTTTTGAATATAACTAGAGTCGTGCGTTTGTTCGATTAATGGTACTAAAGAACGTCCACTTGTAGGTGTTGGCAGGCGCCATTCGATTTGGGAAGCGATATTACCTTCACGTAGTGCAGCAGTAATAGCACTTAAACGTTCGGGTCTTTCTGGATGTCCCCTTCCTGTCTTGTGTTCGAGAAACTCGTCAGAGTAGATAACTGGCAGCATAGCACGAGCAATAGTAGCGATTTTGAAATTTTAAAGGAAAAGGGGAAGTAAGTTGTGAGTTATGAGGCCTCGTAAGGTGCGTGACGCTACTAGTTCATTAGTTTTAGTTTACGATTGTTATAGCATCACGCACCCTACCGGAGCGCCTCTTATCCTAAGTCTTGGGGTCGGTCGTCAAGCATTTCAGGCGCCATTGCTGGGTTACTTACACGCTCTTCGACGGGTAAATCGCGCATTGCATCATCAATTCTTGGAGGATGTTTAATCATATCTAATAATTCTGGACGTAGCTGTTCTGAACTACTTTCCGCAGATGAATTTTCTTCTTTTTTAGACGCTTTCTTTTCACTCATGATTTTTACCCAAAACTAGTTTGTTTACATCTTATTTTCTGCAATCCTTATATGCACACTATCTTAGGGCTTATTTTGTTTGTTATTATTTGAAAATATCACTATACTTTTTTATTTTTATTTAAATTCAAATTGCTTTGATACTCATATATCTTAATCTAATTGCAATTAACCAACATACATTATATTCGCATAAAATCATATTAAAATTAGCATCAATTTTTATAATTATTATTACTTAAATTTTGTATTAAGTAAGATTAACAAAAGATATGCATAATCGGAAAAAATTTGCTATATTGTAGTTTGGCTCAATTATGAAAAAAGTTTTTAATTTTTAATTTTCTATTCAGTATTTTTTATATTTGAATCAGGTACTCTAGCGGCAAAAAAAATGTCATTCTATGATAGAATTGTATACAAATATAGCTATTATTCAAGAAAATTTTGGAATAATTTGGCTTTTTTCCGGCTATCAAGGCTAAAAACAGCGATTTTTGGAGTTATTTAGGCTATGACATTCTCTCAGGAGAGGATTATCCCAACAGACCTACGGAATGAAATGTCCAGGTCTTACCTGGAGTATGCAATGAGTGTCATCGTGGGTAGGGCGCTGCCAGATGCCAGGGATGGTCTGAAACCTGTGCATCGTCGTATCCTCTACGCTATGCATGAGTTGGGTTTAACGCACGACCGACCTTTTCGTAAATGCGCGCGTGTAGTTGGGGAAGTATTGGGTAAGTATCACCCACACGGCGATACGGCAGTATATGATGCGTTAGTGCGGATGGCGCAGGATTTTTCGATGCGCTCACCTTTAATCGAAGGACATGGTAACTTCGGTTCGGTGGATAATGACCCACCAGCGGCAATGCGATACACCGAATCTCGTTTGCAAGCGCTGACCACTAATGCACTGTTGCAAGATATCGAGTCGGAAACTGTAGATTTTGCAAGTAATTTCGATGGTTCGCAGCAAGAACCAACGGTTTTACCAGCGCGTATACCACAGTTGTTACTAAATGGCTCGTCGGGTATTGCCGTTGGGATGGCGACGAATATTCCGCCGCACAATTTGGGAGAATTAATTGATGGGTTAGTGGCAATGATACATAACCCAGAAATTACTAATGCCCAGTTGATGCAGTATATTCACGGCCCCGATTTCCCAACAGGCGCCACTATTCTCGGCACCTCTGGAATTCGAGATGCCTACATGACTGGACGCGGGTCAATAACGATGCGCGGTGTTGCGAATATCGAAACAATCGAACATCGTGGGCGCCCAGATAGGGAAGCAATAATTGTCACTGAGTTACCATATCAAACCAACAAAGCAGCTTTGATTGAAAAGATTGCCGAGTTGGTGAACGATAAACGGATAGAGGGAATCGCCGATATTCGCGATGAAAGTGACCGTGACGGAATGCGGATTGTTATTGAACTTAAACGCGATGCTTATCCCCGCGTAGTTCTCAACAACTTGTATAAGCAAACCCCTATACAAGCCAACTTCGGCGCCAATATGTTGGCGTTAGTAAATGGCGAACCGCAAATACTGACAATCGGGCAGTTCTTACAAGTATTCCTCGATTTCCGCATCGAAGCGATTACTCGTCGAACGCAATACGAACTGCGAAAAGCCTCTGAACGCGACCATATTTTACAAGGTTTGCTGATTGCGCTGTCACATCTAGACCAAATTATCAGCACAATTCGTCATGCTGCCGACGCACCAACAGCGAAAGGCGAATTAATTACAACTTATGGACTTTCGGAAGGACAAGCAGACGCAATCTTGCAAATGCAATTGCGACGGTTAACAGCACTT
This sequence comes from Calothrix sp. FI2-JRJ7, assembly GCA_019359675.1. Classification (GTDB taxonomy): domain Bacteria; phylum Cyanobacteriota; class Cyanobacteriia; order Cyanobacteriales; family Nostocaceae; genus Dulcicalothrix. Next base: position 307,733 of record JAHHGX010000091.1, on the reverse strand, counting down.
GAAGCAGATAAAATTCGTAACGAACACGAGGATTTGCAAGTTCAAATTGCTGATTTACAAGATATTCTGGCAAAACGTGAGCGCATACTCGAAATTATTGAGAGTGAAGTTACTTCTTTAAGAGAAAGATTTGCAACACCACGTCGCACATTAATTACTCACGCTGAAGGCGATTTAGGAGATACAGACTTAATCGCTAACGAGAAAGCTATCATCTTACTAACCAAACAAGGTTATATTAAGCGGATGCCAGTCAACACTTTTGAAGCGCAACATCGAGCAACGCGCGGTAAAGCAGCTGCAAAAGTCAAAGATGACGATACCGTTGAGCATTTTCTCACCTGTTGCGATCATGACAGCGTGTTGTTCTTCAGCGATAGAGGTGTTGTGTATTGTTTGAGAGCGTACCAAATACCTGTGGGTTCACGTACCAGTCGAGGTACTCCCATCGTGCAAATGCTGCCAATTCCTAGAGAAGAAAAAATTACTTCTATCGTACCAGTCGATGAATTTAGCAGCGAAGAATATCTTGTCATGCTTACCAAAGGCGGAAATATCAAGAAAACTGCACTGGAAGCATTTAGTAATATTCGTTCCAACGGTTTGATTGCTATCTCCTTAGAAGAAGGCGACCAATTACGTTGGGTACGTCGTGCGAAAGTAGAAGATAGCGTGCTTGTTGGTTCGCGTCATGGAATGGCAATTCACTTCCGATGTACCCACGACCAACTTCGTCCCTTGGGTAGAGCAACTCGCGGTGTCAAATCGATGAAACTCAAAAAAGGTGATGAGCTTGTTGGCATGGATATTTTACCAGCCGCCATTCTCGAAACTTTTGCCGCAGCTAGCGAAGTTGAGACAGAAGAAATTGAGGCGCCAGATAATGCAGATAATATCGAAGTTGATACCGAAACTGAGGAAACAAGTGAAGTTAGTGAAACCGCTTCGGTTGGACCTTGGGTACTGGTAATTACAATCGGAGGATATGGCAAGCGTGTTCCTGTTGCTCAATTCCGTCTGCAAAACCGTGCAGGTCAAGGATTAATGGCGACTAAATTTAAGAACCGCAAAACCAAAGACCAACTTGCAACGTTGCACATCGTCAACAACGACGACGAAATCATGATGGTAACAAATCGCGGTATCATCATTCGACAGGCAACAAACGCAATTTCGATTCAATCGCGTTCAGCTACAGGTGTGCGTGTTCAACGTCTCGATGAAGACGATGCTATCACTGGGGTAGCAATTGTCCCACCCGACGCTGAAGGTACTGAAGTTGCTGAAGTTGCTGAAGGTGCTGAAGGTGCCGAAGTTGAGTAGCCAAGGAATTAAACACTAAAAAGGTGAGTAAAAATTTATGAGTAAATCAAATAATTTTTACTCACCACTGATTATTGCCCTATTGAGTGGAGTACTAATGGGGTTAACTGTTGCACCATTCAACGGTTGGTTTTTAGCTTGGTTTGCCCTAGCTCCACTATGGGTATTAATATTTAACCCAGCGTACAAACCAAAATTATTTAGATTACAACTAGCAGGCACCTGGGGTTTAGGTTATTATGGTGCCACACTTTCATGGATAACAGGACTTCATCCTTTAACTTGGATGGGAGTCCCTTGGTTATCGAGTATAGCTATTGCGCTTTTTGCCTGGACTTTTGTGACGCTTTGGGGAATACTGCTTGCAATGAGTTGGGTAACTTCTTTTTTTTGGATTAGTCAGAAATTAGAAACACCTTTTCTAACCCCAACATTGCGTGTTCTTATCGGTACTACCCTTTGGTGTATTCTCGAACATATTTGGGCTAATGGGCCATTATGGTGGAGTTCACTTTCATACACTCAAAGTCCCCATAATTTAGTAATTTTACATTTGGGTCAGTATAGTGGTGCCAGTGCTGTTACTGCTTCAATTGTTGCTATCAACGGCTTAATAGCTGAAGTTTGGATAAAAACAAGAAACAGTAGTAAATATAATAAATATTATTTTATACCTTTAAGTTTATTTATCATTCTACATTTAATAGGTTTTAACTTATACAATCAGCCGTTAGTCAAACCACAGGAAGCAGCGATAAAAATAGGAATTGTCCAAGGAAATATTCCCAACCGCATTAAATTTGATTATTATGGATTACGTCGCGCAATTGAAGGCTACACTACTGGATATTTAAAACTAGTAGACCAAGGTGTAGATGCAGTCTTAACTCCAGAAGGAGCATTACCATTTTTTTCGCGCGATATACTTGATAGCTCTTTAGTTGCAGCAGTGAAACAAAAAGGAGTTGTTGCGTGGATTGGTGGTTTTGCAGAACGTCCGAATAGTAACACCTATGCAAATAGTTTATTTACCTTTACAAAAGACGGTAAAATTTATAGTCACTTTGAAAAGTCTAAGTTAGTACCTTTAGGCGAATATGTACCGTTTGAAGAAATACTTGGTAAATTAATTAGGCGCCTATCACCAGTTACAGCACGTCAAGTACCAGGTTCAAGAAATCAAATATTTGATACACCCTTTGGGCGTGTAATTGCTGGCATTTGTTATGAATCTGCCTTTCCAGGTCAATTTCGGCGCCAAGCATTTTCAGGTGGAGAATTTATTATTACCGCATCGAATAACGACCCATATAGTCAAGCAATGCAAATGCAGCATCATGCATTAGATACAATGCGCGCAATAGAAACCGACAGATGGGCAGCGCGTGCAACCAATACTGGCTTATCAGCCTTCGTCGATCCTCACGGAAAAACCCTATGGATATCTGGACACAACACCTACGAAACACACGCAGAAACAATTTATAGGCGCCAAACCCAAACATTATACACACGCTGGGGTGACTGGTTAACACCCCTACTAACAATCCTAAGCATACTAGTATTGATTATCAACATAAAAATCTCCTATAAGAATGAGCGCAAACCAAATTAAAAAAGCATATAAAGAACGTAGGGTGCGTGACGCTATGAAAAAATTTCAACGTAATTATAAGACTTGTAGCGTCACGCACCAGCTTTTAATTATGACGAATTCTCAACATTTGATTACCACCTTTTTGAAACTCATAATCTACAGTTTTAAGCTTGACATTAATACCTTTACTCGATAACTCTTGAATCACTGGCTCAAGATAAGGTGATAGTTGACAATCTAGCGTTAGTAAGGGAAAAATGCGAACTTCTGAAGATATTCTTAAAAGTTCAAAAATCGAAGCAATGTGAAAATCAAGCGATAGCTGTTCCGAGTACAAAAAAAGTAAATGAGAACATAAGCATAATTCAAACTGATTATCAGCTAGTTTTAAACTTGGTAAAGATTGATACAGGTAACGTCCTGCTGCTTTACCTACTTCATAATCTGTTAAAAACTTTTCCATTGTGGCAAGACGAACTTTACCGAGTTCATCGGCATCACAGAAGTTTTTCCAAACGAAACGATTGGAATTTTGTTTAACTTGAGAAATTACTGGTTCGTAGATTTCTTGTACTCGCTGTTTGATTTGTTCAGCAGAAAATTCATACACTGGGTCAATAGATACAACTGAATATCCTAGCTGCGTCATTTCGGCATTGAAGCTAGCGGGTCCATCACCACATCCGAGAATTTTAGTTTTTAAATCTGATAAAGATAGATTGAACATTAGCTTGTATTCTTCTAATGTTCTACCCCAAGGTACTACTTCGTTTAATTTCATAAGTTAATTCGTTAAATATTGGCGCCTACGCTACGCTGTTTTGACGAATACATTCTTTATACCAGTCAAAACTCGCTTTGGGAATGCGTTTTTGTGTAGCATAATCTATATATGTAATACCAAAACGGCGCCCATAACCCCAAGCCCATTCAAAGTTATCCATAAAACTCCATAAAAAATACCCTTTTAGTGGATAACCTTCATTCACTGCACGATGTGCTGCTTTCAAATATTGTCGTAAGTACATAATGCGGTCAACGTCAATAATTTCACCTGCTGCTTTAACTTCATCTTGTGCAGCGCAACCGTTTTCGGTAATAAACACAGGTAAATTGGGATGTCCTAACGTTTCGCTAATATGCCGAACACCCCAATAAATGCTTTCAGGTAAAATATTCAACCAAGGCATATACATTCTTGGATAACCTTGAGGCAATGGTAAAAAATCATAACCGCGATTATTATCTGTTGCGCGTACATACCCACCCGTGTAGATATTTAACCCAACAGCATCAAGCGGTTGTTGAATAATTTCTAAATCACCTGGTCGAATATCAGGCGCCATCTCACCCAGTTCTTCCAACATTGTGGAACTGTAGGCGCCTGTTAGTACAGGAAAAATAATTCCGCCATTTTGCATTGAGGTATATAAAGCTTTTTTTGCAGCTTCGATATTTGCTGGTGACTCGCTAATAGGTACAGTCACAGCCATATTATCTACCAGCGCGACTTTGCAAGATACAGGAGTTGCCGCGCGGATAGCTTGACATGCCAACCCATGTGCAAGAATTGCGTGATGCGAAGTTTGCCATACTTCTTTATTACTACTTACACGAGTACCAGGTGCATGGGGTGGTTCTTGCTCCACATCGTAACCCATATGAGTAAAGCAGGAAATTTCATTTATAGTCATCCAATTAGTAACTTTATCACCTAACCTAGTTACCACTGCCGTCACATAATCAGCAAAATCATAAGCCATTTGACGATGGCGCCAAGAACCATATTTATCTTCCAAAGCTTGGGGACTGTCCCAATGAAACAAAGTAGCATGTGGCGTAATACCATATTTAAGCAAACAATCAACTAAACGCTTGTAAAAATCAGCACCAGCCTCGTTAACCTGTCCCCTACCATCAGGAACAACTCGCGGCCACGCGATACTAAACCTGTAATCTTTAACACCCAAAGAAGCCATTAATTTAACATCGTCTTCAAACCGATGATAATGGTCACAAGCAACCTTACCAGTATCACCATTCAGCACCTTACCAGGAGTAGCACTAAAAGTATCCCACACACTAGCTTGGCGCCCATCCTCTTCAGCAGCACCTTCAATTTGATAAGAAGCAGTAGCCACACCCCAACAAAAATCATCTGGAAACTTATAAATACTCATAAATAGTAAAATAACTTAAAAACTCTCTTTTCTTTCTTCCTTTGTGTCCTTATACCAATTCTGCATAAAGTTGCGCCAAATAAATCCCGTAGAGATTGACATGTCAATCTCTACAGTCAGGGATAAAGCGCATCTTCATCGAGAAACGGTATTAGTGCCTTTGTAGTTCAATCCTCTTAAATCATCATGTTAACAACCAACCAAACAATAACATACCAAGGTGGATGTCATTGCGGCGCCGTCCGCTTCCAAGTCACAGTAGACAACCACAAACTAGACGAATGTAACTGTTCAATTTGCAGTAAAAAAGGCTTTCTACATCTAATTGTTACAAAAGATAAATTTACATTACTACAAGGAAAAGAAAAATTACAAACATATATATTTAATACACGAACAGCGAAGCATAAATTTTGCAGCAACTGCGGTATCCACTCATTTTACATACCCCGAAGCCACCCAGATTGTATAGACGTAAACGCGCGCTGTCTAGATGGAGACGTGATTAACAACTTTGAAATAATACCCTTTGATGGAAAAAATTGGGAAGCAAATATTCACAAGCTGAAAGAATCGTAAAAATCTAAGAACGCAATACCAAATCTACTACTATTGCTGCATGGTCTGAGTTCCCATTTTGACTAATGCGGGTATTTACCACCCCAAAGTCTTTACTCACTAAACAATGGTCAATAGGAATATTGACTAAAGGTATCAACCATTTAGGTATTTTGACATGCGTAGCTGGACGAGGCCAGCTTGGTAAGATACCAAAACCTAAACGTGTATTGTGTAAGTTTGTTTTTTTAATAAATTTTCTGTAATATGGCGACCAAGGGCTTAAATTAAAATCACCTGCAATGATTACAGGCTTCTGCTGTTGATTAATGTATTTTTCTAAAGCAGCTAGTTGACGGTTACGACGATGAAAAGTTTTGGGTTTAATTGGTACCATTGGATGTGTGCCAATAAAATGGATAGTTTTTCCATTTACGTTAAAGTTTGTTATTAAATGATAACCTGCTTCATCTAAGTTAACACCACGCGAGTCTTCAAGTGGTATACGGCTAAAAACAGTTAGTCCACCACCAGGACTACGGAACGAGTAAGGAAAAATATCTTTTAAACCTATTTTTAAGTTATTAAACCAGGTGCCGTGAATTTCGATAAATAAAGCAACATCAGGTTTATCTTTGCGAACTACATCGATAGCAGTAGTATATTCTTGATTTTGGATGTTGACGTTAAAACTTTCTATTTTAATTTGAGAAGTTGCGTTGCTATTAACTTTTTGCGAGTTGGGTAGATACCAAGGTAGTATTTCAACAAAATTTAAACTAACAATTGCTACAGCAATAAAAATAATAGCTTTGTTTTTTATAATACGTTTTTGCTGTAAAATTAATAGTATTCCAGTAATAATTAACGCTGCAACAAAATATTGAACCCTAAAGTGTGCTAATAGTTCTAGAGGATAAGACCAAGCAAAATAGTTTAAAAGTGATAAAAATCCTACGATGCATAGTATAACTAATATTATAATTTTAAGCATATAATTTATTCAATCTTGTGGAACATTTTTGTGAAACAGGCATCCCTGCCTGTTACAATAATATACAAATTAAAGCTACTAATCTTAATAGACTTCAACCTAAATTAATTACATTACGGAAAAAAAGAAAAATCCCGGCTTCTTGAAGAAATCGGGATTTTATGCTTATTGTCTTATGAGACGGCTGGGGACAGCCGTTCCACAAGATAGTTCCACAAGATAGTTAAAACTTAAGCAGCAGGTTCTAATAATTTGATGTTGGAGAAGATGAATTCTTGAACTGAGGGTTTACCATCAACATCGGTAGTAATTTCGCGACGGTTGAGAATAAAGTATTTGCCTACTTTTTCATATTCATCTACAAAAAAGCTCTTGCCACCTTTTTGTTCGCCTGTTTGAGGGTCATGGTATATCGAGTCGTAGGTGTGGGAAAGGTATCCTTCACCTGTATCATGGCTGCTGAAGGTGTTGATGGTGACAACTACATTGTGAATGTGACGGTGAACTAAGCTAACTTCGTTGTTACGAACTTTGTATTTGTCACCTGTTGCTTTACCACCCATTAATAGTTCTACTGCACCATCAGAATCTGTGGTGCCATATGTAAAGGTATTTTCACCGTGGGTTTGTTCAAAGGTACGACGGACGCGGTGAACAGCAATTTCCCATGCTTGACCGTGAATTGCTTTTTGTGCCTCTTCGTCTTCGACACCCAACACTTCCGCCTTCATATTGGCGCCGATAGTAACTTTACCTGTATAATCTTTACCGTCATACTTATAGGTAATATCAGCTGTGTAACCAGGAAAATCTTTGTCCCAGGTGTAACGGTTTTCGTAGGCAGCGCGGAAAAGCTCTCTGGCTGATACTTGTGTAGCTGTCATATACTTCTCCTATAGACTGTTATATATGTTAGTTTTCGACTTGCTTCTGTTATTTATTAGGATAGAAGTAATCGAGTCAGTCCGCCTAGACCCCAACTGGGTACACTTATGCCAAATTCCCTCCACACCGTATTTGATGCAATAGCTGGCGCCCAAACCGAACAACAACTCCAACTTGCTGTCATGGAAACGGTCGGCGAACATTTTGATGTACAACGCTGGGGTATTTATCTTTTAGATGAGCAACTCGAAGTAAAAGTAAATTCTCAAGGTTTTCCCGACATTCCTGAAGTTTGCTTGCGGGGAAATCCTGTTGGTAAATATGTTGTCGAACGTCACGCACCAGCACATGAACAATTAATACTACCACACGGTGACTGGAAACAATTTTGTTCGCGCGATGACCACGCCCATGTTATGAGTGGTCCGATTGTTGCTGATGGGCGCCTTGTGGGAACATTAAATTTAGCACGTGCTAAAGGAAACCCCGCTTTTACAGCAAATGATTTAGCTGATTTAAGTGCGTTATGCCTACATTTATCAGCAAAACTTGCATCACTACGAGCAACTAAACCATCTTCTAATATTACTGCTTCGAGTCTCTTAACTCCACGTGAATTAGAAATTGCCGAACTAGTAGCACGCGGTTTAACAAATGCCGAAATTGGAGAAAAACTTTGGATTACACAAAACTCTGTTAAACAAGCATTAAAGCGAATGTTTCGTAAGCTTCAAGTCAGTGCGCGTGCAGAAATGGTCGCTAGGTTACAAGAGATTTTACCGTCCAAAGCTAGCTAATAATGAGTTAATTTTTTATAATACAAGGTAATTTTGATATAACTTATACAATTTTGATGTTAATAATATAACTTGTTGATTTAAGTATAAGCTAGGCGCCATTATTAACTACTGTGTGTTGACTTCTAAATATTTGGCACCATTACATTATCAAATATAAGTTGTATTAATTTTTTCAGATTTCAAGTATTAATGGCTACTTTCCCTATTGCTTTAAATTAGGGTTTTTGCTAAATGTCGAGTAGCAGTATATAGCTGAAATCATACAGTTAGTAGCTGGATGATTTACTTTGCCTGGGTGAAGTTCTACTTGTATTTATAGTTATGTTTTTACTACCAGAGTCGGCTAAACCTATCAAGATTTTTTTCGCTTATTCTCATTCTTATCAAGATGAGCAATTAAGGCAGGTATTAGAAAAACACTTGATGATGTTGGAAGAATTGGATGTTGTAATGGTTTGGTATCAGCACCACAGTGAAAACACATATAAAGATTACGATAATTCTTATCATTTGCAAACTGCTGATGTAATCGTATTACTGATTAGTTCGGATTTTTTGGGTTTGATTCAAAATCGAATTGACTGGAATAGTGAAATCGCCAAATTACAAGAAAAGCATTTTCTTGGTGAGGTTATTGCTATACCTATACTTTTATATCAAGTTCAGGGATGGCAGAAGCTATTGGGTAATATTGCTCCTTTACCAAAAAATGGTATGCCTGTCAATAGTTGGCAAAATCCTGATGCTGCTTTAGCTGATATATCCCAAGGAATTGAAGCAACTGTAGTAGAAATAAAAAAATATCAGCAGCGTTTACAAGAATATAGATATAGTTACGGCGCCGCAATCGTTCAAGAATATCCACTACGAGCCAAAGCTTTAAATAATTTAAACGATATAAAGAATTACTTGGGTATAAAAAATCAAGATGCCGACTTAGTACAGCAGGAAGTAACTGCTCAAGCTCAATGCGAATACAAGCAAAAATTAATACAGTATAAAAAAGAATTAGATTATTTTAAACGTAGTAAAAAAGGTATTACAGAACAAGACCGTCAAAAGTTACAGTCTCTTCAGGAATTTTTATGTTTACAACCAAATGATATTGCTTTGTTTGAACAAAAAACTCTCACAGCTAAAGCTTCAAAGATTTTAGCTGGATGGACAAGAAGCTATAAGTATGTAGGTCAAACTACTTTAATCTGGCTTTTAGTTTTTACCGCTGCAACAGTGGTAATTTTTATTAGAGCATCTAACGCCAAGTCATCTGAAAAATTATTAACACAGGCACAAACTAAGTTTGAACAAGGCGCCTATCAAGACTCAGTTAATATTTATACTAGTGCTATTAAGTTAGACACGCAAAATATAGATGCCTATATTGAACGTGGCAACGCTCACTCTTACCTTAAAAATTACCAAGCTGCTATTGCCGATTATACAAAAGCAATTAGTATATCTTCTAAGTCCGCTGTTGCCCATGTAAACCGCGCAGTCATAAATTGTGCTTCAGGCAATAAGCAAAATGCTATCCAAGATTATCAACGTGCGGTAGACATATACACACAGCTTGGTAAAAAAAATGAAACCAAACAAACTATTGAAAGGCTAAATAATCTTCAGACATGTTTACCAAAGTAAAGACTGGTAACGCATGTACATATAGTTATATAAATAACATTAAGTATATCTTAAGGGCCCACCCTACCCTTATTTTATTCTTCAGTTTTCACCGTTGAGGCTGGCTGTCTACCAGTATTTCTGACGTTAACTACTTTACCCAATAAATCAAACCAGAACGGCGCCCCCATTGCAATTGCAATTCCACTAATTATCCAACCAGGTATTAAAGTAATAATTCTCCATATGGGAAATGGTCTACGCTGTTTACTTGTCCACGAAAGTTGTCTTTCTAAGTTTGCGTCACCCCAACCGATAGGTAAAGCGATTTGATTTAATGCCTCGTCGGTTTGACTTCGTAATGTATTAATATCAACGTATCCTAACTGATTACGATTTTGTAAGACAATTTGTCCAGCATTTTGTGTAATAGTGTCGCGCAATGCCGAATCTTTTGACAATCGACTTATCATGTAAAAAGCATCTGCATTAGTCGCTGCTGCAATAATTAAACCAATTAATAAAGCTACACCTTTCGCGTTACGCTTGTATACACCTGACGCACGTTCCATCGAGTTATCAAAATTGTGTTCTATTTCTTGACGTAATGCATTAACGCCTTGTTGAGTATTATTAATATTAAGCTCTGCGCGTTCTGCTAAATCTTTAATATTATCACCTATTGATGGAGGTAATCTATCAATTATCTTCTCTACTCTTTGCAATACCTGATTATCTTTGTCTTGAAGCGCTGAAGTCAATTCCTGATATACATCAGTTCCACGTTTAATTGCTTGAGCTATTTCTCGAACATTTGGTTTTAAACCTGTTCGTGAAATTGTATTTTCAACCGATGGCATTGAATTATTTTTTAAAAATTGCAATTGCTGCAATGGGTTTGATAATCTTTCTTGAGGGAGGGGTGAATTTAGTTTTAATGACTCAATAAATCTATCAAAACTAGCAATCATGCTACCAATACTATTATTCAAGTCAAATTTATTTTGCTGAAAATTCCAAACAACCTGCTCAAAATCAGCTTGTATTTCTGAATAACTTTGATACAAAAAATTAAAAAAATCTTCGTTTTCTTCGTTTTCTCCTACTTGTTCTTGTAATTTAAAAATTACATTCTCAATTTCCGCTAAACGCTGATTTTTAAAATTGTCTAACCGCGTACTTGAAAGTGACTGTTCAATAGTTGGAATTTCTAATGTTTCAATTAAACTCGTTGCAAATACGTCTGAAGGAATATATGATGGCCCACTATGCCTACTATCACCAACTTGTTCGTTATTAAATACAGTTTGTTTCTTGTCAGATTGGGTATTTGTCAATGAACGGAAAGCACTTGCTACTGTCCAAGTAAAACGACGTGGTATATTAACAAGGGCGCCTTTTGCTTGTTGATTAATACTTTTTATTAACGGATTCGCATAAATTTGATTGGCAAGGTCTAAAATTCGTGCTTGCTCTGCATCTTGGGCATTACCCGTTAATAATACCTCGATTGATTTTCTTAAATGTTCAGCACGCCATTGAAAAACTGTTGCAAGTAACTCTTGAATTTCTGATGCCAATAAACTTAATATCAAATATATAAATATTAGCCCTATTGAGACATCTAAGATAAATGGTAAATTCATATATTTTTCACTCCTCATTGGTAAGCAGGGCGAAGCCACCCTACATTTTACGAAACTTTACGTTAAAATTAGTGTAATATCACCATATGACGATTAAATAATATAAAATTATCCTACTCCTTTTAATGATTATTTTTAAGCTCTTAGAACGTGACACGAATTTAAAAGAAAATTCACAGATTGTCAAAGCGCGTTTTCCCAATCAATCAAAGTTGAGATAAATTAAAGTTTGGCAATCCACAACGCTGGTTGCGAGGGTGGCAACCAACTCTTGTATTAAACCGTCTGTTGTAAATCACTAAATTCTCATGCAAAATAAATATCCTACACTATGCAAGAAGGTAACTTCATTTGGGGTCGTCTAGAGAAAAAGTACCGCACGGTTTCAAAACGACCAGACGCGATATGGGTAATTTTGTTGCTATTAGCAGCAGTAATCATTTTTACTATTGATTTGGGTGACTTGCCGTTACGGGACTGGGACGAGGGTACGGTAGCACAAGTTGCGCGTGAAATATCTGAGGCGCCATTTAATTCATTACGTTGGCTTTATCCAACTTTAGGAGGTGTACCGTATCATAATAAACCGCCTTTGATGCATATACTTATTGCTAGTTGCTATTCGTTGTGGGGAGTGCATGAGTGGACGGCACGTTTGCCTGGTGCAGTTTTAACCGCTGTTTCAGTGCCATTACTGTATTTTATTGGGCGCGAAATATTTCATCAACGTACAGCCGCTATTTACAGCGCTTTATTTTACGTTACGATGCTACCTGTATTGCGACATGGACGTTTAGCGATGTTAGACGGCGCCTCGGTATGCTTCTTTATGGTGATGATGTTGTGTTTGCTGCGTTCACGTCGTAATCTTCGCTATTGTCTTGGAGTTGGCATTGGGTTGGGACTAATTTGTCTAACTAAGGGAATACTAGGAGTTTTATTTGCAGCAATTGCGTTTGCCTTTCTATTTTGGGACACTCCCCGACTAATAACCAGCGTTTATATGTGGGTGGCCATTATAATTGGCTGTTTACCTGTAGGGTTATGGTACGCTGCTCAATGGCTTCACTACGGCAACACTTTTACTAACGTTGGTATGGTTGACCAGTCGCTAAGTCGCATTTGGGAACCTGTAGAAGGACACTCACAACCAATTTGGTATTATCCATTAGAAATTGTTAAATATACTCATCCTTGGTTATTATTCTTATTCGCAAGTTTTCGCTTGACTTGGCAAAATCGTAACCTCAGTTGGGCAAAACTAGTACTTGTATGGAGTTGCTTATATTTAGTTGCTATTTCTATAATGACTACAAAGCTACCTTGGTACGTTTTTCCTATTTATCCAAGTTTAGCGCTTGCTCTCGGCGCCAAGGCTGCTGAAATTGAAAGTACACCTTTATTCTCATCCTATCCACGTCTTTGGGTAACAGGTTTAGGTATTCTTGCTGTTGCTGCAACTGGAGGCAGTATTTATTACAGCTTTGCAAAACCAGTACACCCCGACTTACAATTAATATTTGCCGCAGTCGCAGGTACTATGGCATTAGGCGCCATTTTAACAGAGAGAGGTGACGCACAATTTTTAAAGGTATTACTTTGGGGAACTTATATTTCGCTGCTGCTATTTGTAAAATCAAATTACTGGGTGTGGGAACTCAACGAAAACTATCCAGTTAAACCAGTTGCCCAAATGATTCAACGCGCAAATCCCACAGGCAAAATTTACAGTTTTTCACCTTACCATCGTCCATCACTCGATTTTTACAGTAATAGGGTTATACCTGCCACTAGTCAGCCAAATCTGATTGAGCAATATTGGCGCCAAAAAGGACAACGATACGTTTTACTTGAAGAATCTGACAGAGCAAAACTCAAGCTAGATGCAGCAGAAATTGTTGCGCGCACTGAAGCAGGCAATCAAGTATTTCTACTAATTACAAAAAGTACTAGTAGAATTTAATATTGCGTCATTGCTAGATAAAATCAATTATCAATTCAAAAATAATAAGTTCGGATAGTTTATTATTAGATTAATGACTATCCGTAAAGTTCATAATTTACTGTTTATCAATAAATTTATCAGTATTTTCAATTTTGTATAAGTTTTGCTCATAACTAGTATTTTGCTGCGTTGCGGCAATCATGCCAAACACAATTGCTCCCCCAACAGCCAAAGCTAACATTGGGCGCAGTAGCATAAAATCACGAAGAATACGAGCCAGTGGACGGCTTTGACGGCGTAAAGCGCTACTTACAATAATTTGCCTCAATATAAAAGGATCACGGACATAATGTCCGCTTTGCGAAACAACTAACCGTTCTTGGCAATACGGACAACTAAATAATCCGACGCAAGATTTAACAGGTTTTGGCGTAGCATTCTTTTGGCAAATTGGGCAGGTCAGGTAATGATTGTCAAAAGTGTGTGTATTCATCTACTTAATCCGTCAAGTCCACTTATTCGCTAATTACAACTTAGTTATCTTGATTTCCGAGTTAATCCCAATTTTAGATCGTCCCTATGGTCTAACTCCACTAATTACGCCCATGCATCAATTATGATTCATTGTTTTATGCAAGAAGCGGAGATGACATTCATAATGCTAGCTCACTTTCACCCTTTTCAAGGGCAAATAGGCACGTGCGTGACCATTTAATTAAAAAATCGGCAGAACATTGTGTTTTGAGTAAATACAGCTTGTCTGGTTGGTGTGGAATGCACGACAATATTGAGTAAGACATATATTTTAATTTTTTTATTAGATTTAAGTTCATTTATCCATGACTCTCCTGCCTCCCACGTTTGAAAAGAAGGTGGCAGACCAACCTGTGTCTACTCCTTCTACACAACATCTAACACATTTGCTCAATCGGTTTCAATTATCACCCGAAACACTGATATTACTTTTAGGTCTGCTAATCGGTGGTGGTACTGGTATGGGTATTGTTACTTTCCATTACTCTATTCAGATTATTCATCACCTACTATTAGAAGATTTTATGGGGCTAGTAGGTACTTGGGGTGCATGGACTCTTTGGAGTGTTCCAATTATAGGCGGTTTGATTGTCAGTTTAATGCGCTGGCGCACTCAAGATTTTGGCCCGAGTTTATCTTCGCTAATTGCTGCTTCTAGAGCTGGGGGTTTAAAACAAAAACTCCGACCTGTTACAAAAATGCTCGCTGCTGCTGTTTCTTTGGGTAGCGGCGCCTCGCTTGGCCCTGAAGGACCGAGTGTGGAAATTGGTGCCAATTTTGGTGTTTTACTGTCGCAGGTGCTACAAGTCTCACAGGAACGCTTGCGCTTGCTATTAGCTGCGGGAGCTGCTGCTGGTTTAGCAGCAGGATTTAATGCCCCTATTGCTGGAGTCTTTTTTGCGTTAGAAGTTGTATTGGGTGCAACATCGTTCGCGACTTCAGCTGTGAGTGTTGTACTATTGGCTGCGGTACTAGCGGCACTTATAGCTCAAATTGGTTTAGGTTCACAGCCTGCTTTTGAATTACCAGCTTATCAAGTTCGTAGCCCTTTAGAATTGCCTTTATATATAGGTTTAGGCTTGGGAGCAAGTTTAGTCTCGCTATCGTATACCCAAGCAATTCGATTTGCAAAAGCCTGTTTTGACGGAAAAGTACCTTATTTAAACTGGCTAGGTCGTATTCCAAAACCAGTTCATCCAATTATTGGTGGCGCCATCGTTGGTGCAGTAGCACTAGAATTTCCCCAAATATTGGGAATTGGTTATGGAACAGTACAAGCGATGCTTCAAGATGTGCATTTATCGATTCAGCTTTTGCTTGGCTTGCTAGTATTAAAAATGCTAATGACGGCTGTGTCTGCTGGCAGTGGTTTTGTGGGTGGTTTATTTGCCCCAGCAATGTTTTTAGGAGCATCATTCGGCGCTGCATACGCAAAAATTATCGCTTTGCTTGCACCCAATATTGCTATTTATATGGCGGCACCTCCTGCATATGCAATGGTCGGTATGGCTGCTGTACTCGCTGCCAGTGTTCGGGCGCCTTTAACATCAATTTTACTGCTATTTGAATTAACTCGTGACTACCGAATTGTTTTGCCATTAATGGCAGCAGTTGGGTTGAGCTTTTGGTTAGTAGAACAAATGTTGCCTAACGAAAACTCTAACTCCAATTTGCAGCGGATTGGGTTATCAGAGCTAAAAGATGAGCAAGCAGAAATGTTGCAAGAAATCTTAGTTATTGATGCAATGTATGCCAATCCAAAAAAGCTGCCTTCTACAATGAAAGTTTTAGAAGCAGCTTTGTCGATGTGGCACGCTCGTACTCATAGTGCATTAGTGATTGATGACCAAGAACAACTAGTGGGTATAGTTACTCTCGAAGATATCAACCGCACGCTTGCAAATTATCAAAAAAATTCGGATTTAGCCACTCAAATACAACACAATTTGTCGAATCTGAGCTTGAAAGAAATATCTACTACTGATATTCTGTATGCTTACAGCGATGAACCTTTAACCGAGGCATTAGACCGAATGGCATTAAGAGGTTTACATCAGTTACCAGTAGTAGCGCGAAATAATCATGAACAGATTTTAGGTTTACTCGAACGCGAACAAGTTGCATTGACCTGCAATTTAGCAGCAACGCGCAAAGCTTTAAGTCATTACTTACCGTTACCCTCCAAAACTGATGTTGAAGAGTGTCTTGTTAGCCAATAGCCATTAGTCAATGGCTTATGTACGCATATTGGTTGTGCTAGTTTAAGCGCGCGAATTCACGTAAAAGCGCGCTATCAAACGTTTGCAGCATAAAATAGCCCCCTCCCAAGCAGAGCAGCGCCCTATATTACGTATATAGTTTGCGCGCACACAAAGAGCTTTCTTATTTCATAACGCCCATAAAAACAGGCATTGAGTAATAAGCGCTCGAATGTGCTGACTAATAACTAATGACTAATAAACAACTTGAGTTGAAGCTATTTAAGCTGTAGCTTCCATTGCTTCACTTTCTTCACGTTCCTCTGAGTCTACTTGTCGGAGTCTGATGTGCTTTTTACCTAACGTGATGATGAACTCATCTCCTGCTTGGAGACCCATTTGTTTGGTATAAGCCGAACCGATAAGCAAGTTACCGTTTGACTGCACGCTAATCCGATAGCTAGCGCTGCGTCCACCGCGTCCATTTGCACTAGGTGAACTATCTAATTGAATGCCTTCTGCATCAATTAAGGCATTCAAGAACTTCATCATATTGACGCGCTCGATGCCGTTTTTGGTAACGGTGTAGTATCCACAACGTTTAGCTTTTTCGTCTTTGCTCAGATTTTCGAGTTCTTTGACTTTGGTGAGCAAATCTTCGCCGACGAGGGGTTCAATTTTTTTCTGTTTAGCCATCAACGTAAAACAAAAATGAATGGTTCAAAAGGTCGAATCGTTTTTATTTTAGCTGACAATTTGCTCTAAACGAGTAGAACTTTTTATTTTTATATCAGCCTAGCTAAGTATATTACATAATTACGTGGTTGAGAAAAGCAATATTAGCCTTATCGTCGAACTTTCTCTGAGGAACCGAAACCAAAGTCCAACGAACGTCACATCAAAACAATTTTATTTATAGTATCCACCCACAAGCTGTTTTTGTGTCTTTCTGCTTATTCCTACAACAGTGTCAAGTTTTGTAATGAATTTTGAATCATCTAGTTAAATATCGTAGATAAAAGTCCGTAACGCGACCTAGTAAATTTTGCACATAAGTGGCGCCGTTGTCTACAGCAGTTGCGCGTCTTCTATTTTCCAAAATCCCTACATATATAGATGTAGTTTGTAGATTTATGGTTCATTTGCTACACTATCATCTTTGATTGACGTATAAAAAGGTATCCCTCAACCACTGTTGAGTTGCATCTATTATTGGTATATGGGTTAAGTATGTAACTAATCTCGTCAACTTTTGCGCGTTTCGGTACGAGCTTGTTTAAGATTCCTGAAGTAAAGCTAAAAAATTTGTCTTCTTACTCTTGGCATAAAAATTATCTTACCGCAAATGTAACACGCTATAACAAAACATAAATACGATTAAAACAAATAGCACAAGTGTTTTCCTATGAAACTGACCACTCGCGGACATTACAGTGTTAAAGCATTACTCGATTTGAGTATGCTTCGACCTACGAAGAGCGCATCTGTTAAAGTAATTGCATCTCGTCAACATATTCCTGCCCCCTATTTAGAAAAATTACTAATCGAAATGCGGCGTGCAGGACTGGTAAAATCAATTCGTGGCGCCGTAGGTGGATACCAGTTAGCCAAACCACCCGCACAAATATCAATAGGAGAAATTTTAGAGGCAGTAGGTGAAAAAATTACCCATCTACCACAACAACAAGCCGAACCCGACCAAGCTCTTGACTGGGTAACGTTAACTCTCTGGCAACGGCTAAATCAAAAACTTAAAGAAGCTTTATATAGTATCACTTTAGCTGACCTTTATTACGATGCCCGCAGTTGGCAAGCATCTCTTGGTGAAGAAGCTAGTTTTATTGTTTAGTTACTTGTCAATAGTCGATAGTCAATGGTAACAATTACAGATAAATTACTAATAACTAACGTTATTGTGTTGCTGATTGCAGCACTCTTAGACTATTTAATTGGGGACCCTATTAATTGGCTTCATCCAGTCCAAGTAATGGGGTGGGTAATTTCTCGTTTTACTAATATCGCTTTATTCTTATGTAAGAATACATTAACACAACAAATCGCTGGTATTCTCCTTGCTATTCTTTTAATATTTGGTACTGGCGCCATCAGCACTATATTGATAAAAGCGACTTTATGGATACATCCTAACTTCGGAATTATTACCAAATGCATTCTACTTGCTAGTTGTTTTGCCGCAAAAAGTTTAAGAAACGCTGCTGAAACTGTCTTGGAGCCATTAATTTTAAAAGATATTGCGACTGCACGTCTAAACCTTAGCCAATTTGTGGGACGCGACACTGAAAATCTCTCTAAATCAGAAATATTACGTGCTGTTTTAGAAACTGTTACCGAAAACGCAACCGACGCTGTTATGGCGCCTTTATTTTATGCAATTCTGGGAATATTTATTAGTGCCTATATACCAATATTTGAACCTGTATCTTTAGCATTGGCATATAAAGCTAGTAGTACTCTTGATTCAATGGTAGGTTATAAACAGCACCCCTACACATATTTAGGTTGGTTTAGCGCACGAACTGAAGATGTTTTAACTTGGGTACCTTGTCGTTTGACTGTAATAACTTTAGCTTTAATCTCTTTTAAACCTTTATATGTATGGAATATTTGTTGTCGTGATGCAGTGTTAGACCCCAGTCCCAACTCTGGGTGGAGTGAATGCGCTTATGCTGCCATACTAGGAGTGCAAGTCGGTGGCGCCAACTCTTACCGAGGAATAATTAAACATAAACCCTTACTAGGAGATAACATTCACCGAATTGAACCATCTTCAATCCGAGATTCGCTACAACTAACGAGATATTCGTTTTTAATATGGTTGGGGGTAGCTACCTCTATAGGCTTTTTGGTGACAAACAGGTAATCATAAATATAAAGCTTAAGAATTAGGGAAACTAACTATATGAATCTGTCTGCGAAAGTAGTCTCCATACTTTCACCTGAAGAAATTCGTCGCACTGTGAACCGTCTAGCTTCGCAAATTATTGAAAGAACTCGTGATTTATCGCAGTTGGTGCTTCTAGGTATTTTTACAAGAGGGGTACCACTCGCTGAATTACTCGCGCGTCAAATCGAAGCAATGGAAGGCATTTCAGTTCCAGTTGGAGCGTTAGATATCACGTTTTATCGAGATGACCTCGACCAAATTGGTCTACGAACTCCAGCAAAAACCGATATTCCTTATGACTTAACAGATAAAACAGTTGTTCTTGTTGATGACGTTATTTTTAAAGGCAGAACTATCCGAGCAGCTTTAAATGCTGTTAACGAATATGGTAGACCAGAAGTAATTCGTTTGGCTGTGCTAGTTGACCGAGGTCATAGAGAAGTCCCGATTCATCCTGACTTTATTGGTAAGCAGCTGCCTACTGCGAAAGAAGAAATTGTTAAAGTTTACTTGAATGACTTTGATGGCCGCGATGCAGTTGAACTTATCAGTTGCTGAGGCTGTCGCTAATATATTGATGAGTTTGTTAACAGTATATTAATAAATATTAATATACTGTTAACAAACTTTATGAGGGTCAATATGAATTTTTTTCTAGTGGCTATAGACAAGGCATCTTATAACTCGCATCTCCAGGCGATTTTGACTTTTGTGGGTATAGGAGGATTTTTAGCAGCTACGATTCTTGGCTCAATTGGTTGGTATAACTCGAAGCGTCCCGCAGGTTGGGTGCCAAAAGTGCCAGAAAGACAAACAAACCAAGATTAGGTTCTCACCCCATAATTGGACTTGCGTGGTGGTGTACCAAATACCACTTGCCACCAAGCAGTTCAAAAATATTAGTAGCAAGCGATTTCGCTTCTATTTTGCGATTGGCTGCAAATTGCATAACATTTTCGACCAAGATGATATAGGCTATATTTTCACGCACTTCGATAGAAATTATTTCTTGGTTGATTTCAACATACGCGGTGTTTTTGAAGATTCTTTGCCAAGAGTCATGAATATCTTTCCAGCCACGTAAAGCGTCCCACCCTGGATGAACACAAATACTGGCAGTACCTTGCGACCAAACGCTGCTCATTGCTTCGATGTCTTTTTTTTCAAAGGCACGATAGAAGGCGTTGTTGGTTTCTAAGAGTTCTGTTTTCATAATTTGTTAGTCAGGTACTTTTAACGGCGCCTATTGTTTGTAAAAGTTGTTTGGCAGTGTAGGGTTTCGATAGGAAGGCTTTGACACCTATTTCTGTTGCACTGTTTATTTTATCGCTGGAGATAAGTCCGCTGACTGCAATAATTTTGACGGCGGGGTTAATTTTTTGTAGTGTCCTAATAGTTGTTAGTCCATCCATTGCGGGCATAATCATATCTGTCAGCACAATTTCGATTTTATCCCGGTGTTCAGCGTATAAAGCTATTGCTTCAATACCGTCGCAAGCTGTTATGATTTTGTAATTGTAAGTTTCTAGCGATGTTTTGGTGACATTGCGGATTGAATCTTCATCATCGACAACCAGTATTAACTCACCGTTACCTTGTGGTAATTCTGTTTCACTATCTTCTATGGTTTCGGGAGTTTGCTGTGCAGGTAAATAAACTTGAAATTTACTACCTCTGTTAACATCACTGGTGACGTTTATAAATCCCCCATGACTTTTGACTATTCCTAAAACAGTAGAAAGTCCTAGTCCTGTACCTTTACCAAGCTCTTTGGTTGTAAAGAATGGTTCAAATATACGGTCTACTATATCTGAGGGTATGCCAACACCTGTATCTGTGATTGATACTAATATATAATTACCAACTTTCGCTTCAATATTCATATTGGCAAAATTTTCATCAATAAAAATATTTTCAGCGGATATTTCTAGTTTTCCTCCCTGTGGCATTGCATCACGTGCATTGACGCAAAGGTTCATCAAAACTTGGTGGAGTTGAGTCGCATTACCTATAACAGTCCATAATTCCGGATGGATATTTATAGATACTTGAATCGATTTTGGAAATGTTTCTTTAATAATTTGTTGAATTTCAGTAAGCAGGTGCTTGATTTGTGTCAATGCACGCTCACCCTCAATACCACGTGTAAATGATAGTACTTGCTTCACCAAATTGGCGCCGCGTTTGGCGTTAGATATTAGTATTGGTAAAAGTCGCTGACTGCGTTCGTCGCGCAACTGCGACTCTAAAAGTTGTGCTGTCATCAAAATCGGCGCTAACACGTTGTTAAGGTCATGTGCAATACCGCTTGCTAAAGTTCCAATACTTTCTAAACGTTGTGCGCGAAAAAACTGGGCTTCTAACTGTTTTTTTTGCGTTATATCAGTATTTACCACAAGAACAGCTTGTGCTTTATTATCAAATTCTGGTACTAGTGTCCAACGACTTTCAACAATAATGATATTACCTGATTTTGTAGTTTGTTTTAACTCGCCTTCCCAAGCGCCATTTCTGAGCAGGATATTAAAAGCTGATTGTAATTGCGACAAGTTCTTTTCTTGCCAAAGCTGTATTGTCTGTTTACCTATCGCTTCTTCCTCTTTCCAGCCGTACAAACGTTCTGCGGCTTTATTCCAAAAAAGTATTTGATTTTTTAAATTACAAACAAAAATGGCATCGGTGGCAACATTAAGTAACGCTGCTTGTTCACGAATTTTACGTTCCGCACGCTTACGTTCTAATGCGTAGCGAATCGAACGCTCGAGTAATGCTGCATTAAGTTGACTTTTTTCTAAATAATCAGCGGCACCAGCTTGCATCGCTTCAATATCAATATCACGTTCGCCTTGACCTGTCAGTAAAATCATAGGCGCCGTTGTACCCGAAGCTACAGCAACACGTAATAACTCTAAGCCATTACCTTCACCTAAACGATAATCAACAAGATAAACATCGTGCTGATGTTTGGCAATTTCCACGAGTCCAGCTTCATAACTGCTGACCCATTCTAATTTGCACCCAGCCACCTGAAATTCAGAAAACCAATCACGAGTTAAGATGTAATCATCTTCATCGTCATCGATAAGAAGCACCTGGATGGGGCTATTTTTCATGGTTTCCTCCCCGTTTAAAACGGTAGTTCTACAATTTCAAACCAGTACTTTCCAATTGTTTGCATCACTTCAACTAAAGCTGCAAAATTCATCGGTTTAATGATGAACGAATTTGCACCTAATTCGTATGTACGATATATATCTTCTGGTGCTTTGGAAGTCGTCAGTACAATTACAGGGATTTTTCGTAACTCCGGGTCATTCTTAATTTCCTTAAGCGCTTCACGACCGTCCTTTTTGGGCATATTTAAATCAAGTAAAATCAATCCAGGACGAGGTGAACTGCTCAAAGATACATACCGACCGCGATGATACAAATAATCCATTAACTCCTCACCGTCTCTTACTACGTACAATTCGCTTGACAATCGACTTTCTGCCAATGCCTCGCGCGCTAACATGCAATCGTCTTCATCGTCATCTGCTAATAGAATGTTTACAGTTGTCTGCCGACCTATCACTATGCATTTTCTCCTTTTTTCCTAACAATAGTATTGGTTTAGTATTAAATCTCAATATAAAATGTGACAATAATATATATTTTCTCTGACACTATGAAGGTATCATAATCCTTCTCAAACTTGAAAATTGGTAATTGAAGACTAAAAACCCTCTTTACTTACTTATCGGTAACATCACGATAAATTTTGCACCCTGTCCAGGTTGACTTTTGGCGATAATGCTTCCCTGGTGTCGCTCAACAATTTTGCGGCAGATAGCTAACCCAATACCAGTCCCGTCATATTCACTACGCCCATGTAATCGTTGGAAAACTTGAAAAATACGGTCGCAATATTTTTCATCAAACCCAATACCGTTATCTTGAACTACAAGTTGGTACATATGTATATTTTTTTGGGTGATTATCTCGCTATAAATATTTACAATTGGTGCAAGTTTCGGACGATGAAATTTCAGAGCATTCCCAATTAAGTTTTGTAATAGTTGTCGCATTTGAAGTGGGTCGGCGTTAATTGTTGGTAAATCCCCTAACTCAATGCGTCCAGAAGCTTGTGCAATAGTTTCCTCCAAGTCAGATAATACTTCATAAGCGATTTGCGACAAGTCAACAGGTACAAACGGTTGAGCGCGCGTTGTTACACGCGACAATGCTAATAAATCTTCAATTAATGCCTGCATACGTCCAGCGGCATTTTGCATTCGTTCAAGATAATCACGTCCTTGAACAGAAAGATTCTCATTACATGTACTTTTGAGTCGGTCTCCAAATGCTTTAATCTTTCGTAGTGGTTCTTGTAAATCGTGAGAAGCAATAAAGGCAAATTGTTGAAGTTCTTCGTTGGAGCGGGTAAGTTCTTGACGCTGTAATGTTTCTTTCTCTAAAAGTTTTGCTTGAGCCAGAGCAATGCCAATTTGGTCGGCAAGTTGACGCAACAGCTCAATTTCCCATGTCGTCCAACAACGGGGATGCCCACATTGATGAGCAATTAACAATCCCCACAGTTGATTTTGAAGTAAAATCGGCACAACAAGGTTTGCTTTGACGGCAAATTGTTGCAAAAATTCGACGTGGCAAGCTTGAATATTACCATTCTCAATATCAGCCAGCGAGGAAATGTGTCCTTGGCGATATTTCTGAATATAATTTTCACTAAAGCAAGGGTCAAAAATCTCTCGCCCTAACATTACAGGAAAACCAGGAACAACAGCTTCTTGAACTGCCGTCACCGCACCATTTGACCGCAACCGCAAAATTAATACACGGTCAGCGTTAAGTACTTTTTGGACTTCAATAACGCTAGTCGATAAGATTTCGTCGATTTGCAGCGATTGACGAACTTTTAGAGTAAAATCAGCAAATAATTGAGAACGTAAATTCTGACGCTGTAATTCTTCTTGAACCCGTTTACGCTCGGAAATATCCATCATGGCGCCAATCATCCTAACTGCGGTGCCTCCAATTCTTACAACATAACCTCGGTCTAAAATATACGCATACGAATTATCAGCGCGTCGAAAGCGATACTCGTTTGACCAAACTTGTTTTCCGCTATGAATAACAGCTTCCATATCGACGACAATCCGCCATCTATCATCGGGGTGAATGCGTTCGCGCCACCAAGTTGATGTCGAACTCGCATCCGACGTTGAATATCCAAAAAGCGTAGTAACACTTTCATTCCACCATACGCGGTTAGTTATTAAATCCCAATCCCATACAGCGTCATTTGTTGCTTGCGCGAGTATTTGAAATCTTTCCTCACTTTGCTGTAACCGTGTTTCGGCTAACTTGCGTTCAATCGCTGTTGCTAAAACGTTGGCTACTGCTTGTAAAAAGTAAACTTCATCGCGGTTATAGTTTCTCGGTGACTTTGAGTGGGCGCCTAAAATACCAAAAGGTCGTTCTTGACAATAAATAACAACACTGACACCGCTAACAACATCATGTTCTGCTAACAATTGTGATTTACTAAATCGTGTTTCACTTGCAAAATCATTGACAATAACTGGTTCAGTAGAACTTAAAGTAAATCCAGCTTGCGAGGAATGTCCAGTATTGACTTTTGCTTTCCCTATTAAACCTTCGCGCCATCCAACTCCAGAACGTAATAAAAAATTATTTTTATCAACACACAATTCCAGTATTTTAGAATACTCAACTTCTAAACTTTGGGCAATGACGACTACTGCTCGTTGCATTAACGTATTTAAACTAGAACCTGCCAGCGCTAATTGGCTCAACTCAGCTAGGATTGCTTGACGGTTAGCATATATTTCTAGTGCTTCTTCTGATTGTTTACGCTTGGTAATGTCCATATCAACTCCAGACATTCCCACTGCGGCGCCTTTTTCGTCGCGAAATACTACACCTTTGCTTGCCATCCAGCGAGTTGTGTTATCAGGTAACAAAATTCTAAATTCTATATTATATTCTGCCCCTTCTTCAATCGCGCGTTTGACTGCATCAGTAACTAAATTTCTGTCTTTATGATGGACGCAACGCATAAAACCTTCATAAGTACCAGCAAATGTGCCTTTATTTAATCCAAATAAAGATTCTTTATCATCCGACCAAGTAACTGTACCAGTAATTATATTCCAATCCCAGGTGCCCATTTGGGCAGATCTTAAAGCTATGACTAACTGCGCTTCACGTCGTAATGCGTACTCTGTTTGCTCTTTCAATTTTTCCATTGTGTGCTTGGCTTCGAGCAAACGACGAACCCGCTGACGCAACACTTGCCAGTGAATTGGTTTTGTAACGTAATCTGTGGCACCTGCTGAGAAGGCATTTTCAACCGAAATTTGGTCGGCAAGTCCTGTAACCATTAAAATTGGAAGATTTTCGGCTTGGGGAAATGACCGTAACTGAGCGCAGCAAGTAAAACCATCCATTTCCCCCATTAAAGCATCAAGTAATACCATGTCTGGCTGTCGCTCTTGATATAGCACCAGTGCTTCAGACCCACTACAGGCTTCTATAATTTGATATCCAGAGTATTCAAGTAACTCGCGCAATTGCATTCGAGTCAATGCGTCATCGTCTACAACTAAAATTAAATTATTCATTTTAAAGCAAGATTTATTTATTAGTAATTCATAATTTTTAATTACTTAAATTTTAATAGTATTTTTTTATTAAATAGTTTTTATTGTAAAATATCGTAACATAATATTTAATTAGAGTTTGGTAATGTTTTAATTGTTGGACTATATTTTTAGCATTTTTATATAAGTTTATATCTGAAAAATAATTAGTTTTTTTTATCATTAGCTTTGTAATAGCTCTATGTATTTATAAAACTTCATAAAATTTTATACAATTGGTTGGGTTACGCAAAGCCTACACCCAATTTACATATTAAAATGAATACAAAACTTTATATACACAGCTAAGTAATTCTTGGGCAGTATATGGTTTAGGAAGAAAAGCAAATATTTGCGAATTTTTATCGATATTAACTTGCTCACTAGTTGCTAACCCACTAACGGCAACAATGGGAAGTAAGGGATTCATACGAAGTAAAGTACTTATGGTAGTTGAACCATCCATATTCGGCATCATCATATCAATGATTGCAGCTTTAATTTTATTTTTGTATTGATCAAAAATAGCTACAGCTTCAATACCATCACTTGCCGTCATAACTTCATAGTTATAACTTTCTAGTGAGGTTTTGGTAATTTCTCTAATCGATGGTTCATCATCAACAACTAAAATAAGTTCACCATTCCCACAAGGAATTTTTGTATATGAGTTATTTAAACTAATTTCGCTATTAATAGCAGGTAAATAAACTTTAAATTGCGTACCTTTGCCAACAGTACTAGAAACGTTAACAAAACCTCCGTGACCTTTAATTATACCCATAACAGTTGATAAACCTAGTCCAGTACCTTTGCCAAAGTCTTTGGTTGTAAAAAATGGCTCGAATATTCGGTCTAGGTTTTGTCTATCAATTCCAATGCCTGTATCTGTAAGCGTTAGTAAAACATATTGCCCAACCTTTGCATCAATGTGCATACTTTGAAAATTTTCATCGATAAGAATATTTTCAGCACTTAATGTCAACCTTCCACCGTCTGGCATTGCATCACGAGCATTTAAGCATAAATTAATTAAAACTTGATGCAATTGAGTATTATCTCCGCTAATAACTTGTAAATTTGACTTAATATCAGTGTAAAAATCTATTGATTTTGGAAACGTTTGTTCTACAATTTGCTTGATTTCTTTAATTAAATCTTGAAGTTGAATTTTTGTATGTTCACCTTCGATTCCGCGCGCAAACGATAGTACTTGTTTTACTAAGTCGGCGCCGCGTTTTGCATTATTTTCAATAATTGACAAAATTTGTGAATCTCGCGGATTGTTAGATTTATTATTCAATAATTGAGCAGACATAAGAATTGGCGAAAGCACGTTATTTAAATCATGTGCTATCCCACTTGCAAGAGTTCCAATACTTTCAACACGTTGCGCGCGTAAAAATTGCGCTTCAAGTTGTTTTTTCTGTGTAATATCAGTATCAACAGTTAAAATAGATTTAGGCTCTCGATGTTCATCAAGTACAAGTGTCCAGCAACTATCAACAATAATTTCTTGACCTGATTTTGTTAGCTTGACTAATTCTCCTTGCCAACAGCCCTTCTTTAAAACTGTATAATATATATCTTTATATTGCAGTGATTTTACACAGGGTAATACATCGTTAGCATTGTTATTAATAACTTCTTCTGCTTGCCAGCCGTAGAGCTTCTCAGCACTTTTATTCCATAATAATATTTTATTCGATAAGTCGCGTAAAATAATTGCATCAGAAGTAACGTCAAGTAATGCGGCGCCATAACGCATTTGTTGTTCAGTACGTTTACGCTCGGTAATATCCTCAAATATATACAATCTACCAGAGCAACAGTCGTCCTCTTGACGAAATCGCGTTGAAACCCTGCGAATAACTCGTCCGTCTTTCAATAAAATTTCATCTTCGCTGACACTCGAATTATTTTGATTATGTATTAATTTATCAGCTTCGACAAAAGCAGGAACATTTACAACAAGTTTTAAACACTCAGTTATAATATCTTTATTTTTTAATTGGCAATGCTCAATTTTTTGTTCTAAGTGTTCAATGCCCCAAATTTCGCAAAAACGATTGTTAAGAAAGAAAACTTGACCCGAACATTTATTTACAACATAGTAGCCTAAAGGAGAAAGGCTATTTATTGAGCGCATAATAGCTTGTTGGCAATTTAGTTCTTCCTCTGCTTGTTTGCGTTTTGTAATATCTTGAAAATATACTGATAAGCCATCAGTAGAAGGATAAGCATGAACTGCAAACCAACTATTTAAAGGTGGATAAAATTCTTCAAATTCAACGCTAACTCGTTCTGCAACAGCGCGGTGATACTGATGATAAAATTTTGAGTTGACAGCATCAGGGAAAGCTTCCCAAATATAATGACCTAGTAACTCTTCGCGCTGACGCTGTAATAATGGTTCGGCTTGTTTATTCAGATAAGAAAAGCACGAGTTATTATCTAAAGCAAAAAAACCATCTGTGATACTTTCAAATATATTTTTAATACGGTTAGTGGCTGTACGGTCAAGCTCAAGTAATTTTAACCGTTCTTCGGCTTGTTTACGTTCGGTAATATCTTCTATTATATAAGCAAATTTTTTATTTTTATCTTTATCTTTATTTATACTTCTATCATCACTGTAAGCATCTATTGCCGTTACTGTAACATTGAAAATTTTGACATTACCTGAACTTTCGTGGATATATTCAAATCTAACAGGCGCCTTGATTCGCTCTGCTTCGCGATAATATCCTATCCATTTATTAATGTATTCTTGCGAAATGCCTATTTGACTAGCGCGACAATTTTGTAGTTCTTGAGGAAGTACTTTCAAAAAGTTGGCACTAGCAACATTTCCAGAAATTAATTTAATATCATTATCGTATATCTCGACAACACCCATCATCATCGCAGCGCTATTGAAAAAACTACTGAGAATATGCTCGCTTTGATGAAGCGCTTCTCTAGCTTGTTTATAATCGCTTTGAATAGCAACTAACTGATTAATATTTGTGCGAACCTCTAACTGCCGCATTACTAAACGAGCTAGAGACTTTAAACTATCGACCTGCTTTTGTGTTATTTGTTTGGGCTTTGTATCAACCACACAAAGTGTTCCTAACGTCAAACCCTGCGGTGTTTTCAGCGGTACACCCGCATAAAATCGCACATACGGTTCAGCAATTACAACAGGGAAAGTAGCAAATTTTTCTGAAGCTAATGTATCAGGAATAATTAAAACATCGCCAGCTTCCATGCAAACAGGGCAAAACCCAAATTGACGAGGCGTCTCAGTCAAATCAATGCCAACTTTTGCTTTAAACCATTGGCGGTCGGCATCAATTAAATTAATCAACGCAATCGGAGTGTCACAAATTTGTGCAGCCAACACTGCCAAATCGTCAAACGCCTCTTCTGGTGACGTATCAAGAATTTGGTATTGTCTCAGGGTCAAAAGCCGAGCGCTCTCTTTATTCAATACTACAGAATTCATCTAAATAACCCTAGCTATAAAACCAATTACAGTGTTTCGGTCAAGCCTAAACGTGATTACTCACAGTAGTCTTGCTCGATAAATACGTGCGTCAAATTCACGGAACAGGAGTTTACGGGTTGTGCAATATGTCAAGCCACTTTATGTCCAGCCACTTCAAGGCGCCGCGTCGTCAAAAATGGTACTTACGTAAAAAGCTTATTCAATGTTTGGTATTTGCCTCCTAGCCACCTTATACGTTTCGCACCACGCAGCAACCGAGTTAACTAGCAATCCAAGCTAAATGCCATGAATTACTAGATAGGGTTACAAAGCTATTTTGTTACCCTACTATAGTAATATGCCTTAAGGAGGATGACTATTTTGTTTTCTAATATACGTATATTCACTGAAGTTATAAAAAAAATATGTATTTTTATGTATATATTTAAGTTTTTCTATATAATCTAGCTTATAAAAATCCTATGTTTACAGCTTGATTTACGTGTATCAACTACTTGGGAGCGCTTAATAATTGAGTAAAATGGATAAGTAATCCTCGTTACAATTTATATAGATTTAAATGAACTCAGGCGTGACATTCTCTCCTGCTTTGTCAAAAAAGCCGCATCAAGAAGATAGTTTTGCAATTAGCTTTGCTCCGCTATCTGTTACAGAAATTTACGAACTTGCTTCAGACTCGAAAAACGGCGCCATTGTGACAATGAGCGGTACAGTTCGCTGCTCTACCGACGGTAAACCCGTGATATGTCTAGAATATCAAGCGTATGAACCGATGGCTATGCAAGTTTTTTACCAAATTGCCAATCAAATTCGCGCTCGCTGGCCAGACGTTAACCGTGTAGTTATCCATCATCGAATCGGGCGCCTTTCGATTGGAGAAATTAGCGTTTTAGTTGCAGTCGGTTGTCCTCATCGAAGCGAAGCGTTTGAAGCGTGTCGCTATGCTATCGATACCCTTAAACATAATGCTCCTATATGGAAAAAGGAATTTTGGGAAGATGGTACGAGTAACTGGGTTAGTATTGGCGCCTGTGAACAATCTGAAACTTGTTGACATTTAAGGGACGGGGCATTCTTGAAGCCCATCCCACAAGAACAATCCACAATTTTGCTTGTAAAACTAGGGCATCAATTCGTCCACGCAAAATTTCGTCGTTATCTCCAATTACTTCAATTTCTACAGAAACTTCTGTTTTAAATTTATAAGGCGCCGTTTGGGTACCCCGACTATAAATATTACACCCGAACAGTTTAGGCGTATTTCATCTACCGAACGCGCATCTGGTATTGGTGCCATCGTTCGGCAACAATGGTCTAATTTGAAACAAATTTCACCACAAGCTGGTTCATACTGGGTGGCATTAGAAACAGTGCGCTCTCCAGGGAATTTAGGAACTTTAATTCGCACATCCGAAGCATTTGGTGGCGCCGGATTCATTTTCATTGGTAATAAAATAGACCCTTTTGACCTTGATGTTGTGCGAGCATCTATGAGTTCACTATTTAATCAAAAGTTTGTACGTACTAGTTATTGTGCTATTGGTCACTGGTTGCAACATCAGAATTGTACGGCAATAGGCGCCTCACCAGATGGAAGTGTTGATTTACACAAGTTTAATTACAACCAATCAACGTTGCTTTTCCTTGGTGAAGAGCGTCAAGGACTTACGCAGCAACAGCGCGGATTATGTCAGCACCTCGTTCGCATTCCCATGACAGGCGCCCTTGACTCGCTTAATCTTGCTGTTGCTGGTAGTTTAATTATGTACGAGGTGTATCGGTCGCAAAAATTTTGTGTTGAAGTATAGATAAATATAGGTAAATACAAGGGTTTATTATAGATATATCTTATTTGTAGAGGTACGATGGCGCCTCTAAAATTAGTTTTATGCCTTTTTTTTATATAATATATAGAAGTATTAATACTTAAAAATAGAGTTTTACTACAAGCTATTGGCTGTCAACAAATTTAAGGTAACTTGTTTTCGGCGCCTTTAACCAGCACTCAAGCGACAGCAGTATTAAAATCTTTCTAATATATTTACATGTTCGCACAATTATGTGTATAATTGTTTATACATGAAGGGGAGTAGCTGCTGACAGCTTTAATACAAAAATTAAAAGTTAGTCAGTACATTTGAATCAACATGCTGGTGATAAACCTGGTTCAGATGGCATAGACTAAATAAGATTTTGCGAGCGAGACCTTCACTAAGTTCACACAGCCTAGACGTGTGTTGAACTTGGTGAGGTCTTTGTTACATTCATCAAGTTCCACACCGCAACATAATTAAAAGGAGCTTGATTAGGTGCTAACAGCTTTTACTGCGGGATTATCTATAATTACAGTTTCGGAACTAGGTGATAAAACCTTCTTTATTGCAATGTACTTAGCGATGCAACACTCGCGACGACTAGTATTTAGCGCAGTTACGGTAGCGTTAGCAGCAATGACAATACTTTCTGTAGCATTAGGACAGATTGCTTCGCTTTTACCAGCTAGTTTTGTCTATCATGCAAAAATAGGATTATTTTTGGGCTTTGGGTTGAAGCTAATATACGATGCCAGTAAAATGCCTGTGGTGGCAAACTGCGACCAGGTACTCTCCGAAGCAAAGGAAGCAGTCGTCAAAGCAGAAGCACAACTAGGTCAGAAAAATGCTTTGGGGATTTGGCTTGAAGGATTTTTATTAACTTTTATTGCGGAGTGGGGAGATAGAACCCAACTTGCGACTATCTCACTCGCAATTGATAATAACCCCTTTGGTTTAACATCCGGCGCCGTTTTAGGGCACGCGATTTGTGCAGCAATAGCTGTTACCTGCGGCAAAATGCTATGTGGACGCATCAGTGAGCGGCAGCTTACTTTTATCGGTGGGTTCTTGTTTATAGTGTTTGGAATCATTGCAGTATTTGAAAAAAGTTAAATAAAGAAACCAGGTTTCTTAAAAAACCTGGTTTCTAACTGCTTTTTAAGGTGAAGTTATTGCTGTTGGTTCCGCAGTCGGTTTAGGCGCCTCAGTAGCAGTTTTATTGATTTCGTCTTTATACTGAGCAGGTGCCAAAGCAGCAGCGTTGGCAAACAAAGGTTTGGCTTCGTCAATTTTGCCTTGCTCTTTGAGAACGAGAGCTTTCGCCCAAACCGGACGAAAATCTTTGGGGTCGCTCTTAATTGCTTGCTCGTAAATTTCAAAAGCTTTTCCATATCGCTTTTCGGAAGCGTGGATATTGCCTATTAAGACTTGGATGGCCATTGTATCAACGCTAGCAGGTTGAATTTTGTTTGCTTGGGGTGCTTTAGCCAAAGCTTCTTGTAACAAGCCAATAGCAGCTTCAGGGCGTTTTTGACTCATTTGCAACGCTACCATTGACTGCAAAGCATCCATATCACCAGGTTTTGTCTCTAAAACTGCGCGCAGAGTTTGTGCGGCACCTTCCGGATCACCCATTTGCTGTTTGGCTTGAGCAAGCAAAACAGCATATCTGGTTTGGTCGGGGTTTAACTTAGCAAGCTTTTCAAGGGGTGGAATTACATCTTTTATTTCTCCCTGCTTCAAAGCTAGGAGTTGTAAACGTGCTTGTAGCAAAGCTTTTAACGCAGTTTGATTTTCTGGTTCTCTTTGTAAAACTAGCTCATAACCCCGTACCTCATCTTGGAGCTTTGTTTTTTGGTCAACAGGCGCCGTTCCTTTGTTATTACTAGAATTATTAGCCTGAGAACTACGCGATGCATTGAATCCGTCAATAATGGGGAGTACGGAAACACCTATAAAAGCCAAGACGGCTAATCCGAGTATAACCCTAACTACTAAGCGATTTTCCGATTTAGCCACAAAACCTCCGTTAAATTAAACGTGATAGGAAAATTTAAAAATTTGCAAAACTTTGCGGAATACCGCGTTTATGTTGTGAACTTTATAACAAATAGCAAAAAACAAAGCAGTCTAGGAGTGCTAACTTTAGGAGGAATCGTCAGAATTGTAACTGTGATAAGCTTCCGAAACTAGTATAAAGACGCGCTTTTTACACCTAACTTGTGAGATGAATCTCGTGCCCGAGTCAGTATCTTTCATGTGGGTGTTCCTCGTTGAAATAACTGGCATCGCGTCTTCAGTATCACATAAGGTATGCTCTTCACGGTGCTTATGGAAGAAATATACTTTCCAAAAGCCACACAAACGCTCTTCCTGTGTTTACGATTAATCTAATCCCACAGCGGGAATATATCTCCGTCGCAAGGAGTTTCTATGAATTCCGACCTGATGCCGTCATCCGAACCGATCTTACCAGTTACGTCAAATCTTGATTCAGCCAAGCTAGAAGTATCTGCTACTCCGACTCAAAATCATGCTTATGCAAAAGAAACTTTGTCAGACAATAGCGAAGCTACTTTAGATGAAAGCACGAATCGTCTTTCTCCAATTCCACCACCTAGCGAACCGATGCAGTACCGAGCAATCGGTCTAATTCGAGGTCGCTATGTGAGTAGTGCCGAACAATTTACTACTGGTTCGCTTGTTACCGCAGATGGCACCTCTATCAACACCGTTCTCCTTGGGCGGATGATGAGTTTGGTTAAAAATCATCTCGACCTGCAACAAGAACATTTATGGGTTGTTTACCCACGCACTCGCCAAGAAAATGACCAACTACACCTTCAAATAGTTGGTGTTTGGGAGCCAGAAAAACTTGCTAAATCAAATAATATTGAAGAAACAGAAAGATTACCATCCTTACACAGTAATGAATCATCCGAAGTTACTACATCTTCATCAACTGTTTTAGATGGTAAGTTCTCTGTGCGTGGTGAGGTTGTTTACCAAGCGCAAGATGGTAGCAATTTGGTCATAAAAATCAAGCAAGCTCCCCGCAAGCAGGATGATAAGCCTAAATATTTCAAACTAAAGCTTAAAGGAACTCTTGATGCAAGAGCGGTAGGTAAGTTTTGGGATATAGAAGTGATACGCCAAGGTGATTTGCTCGCCATCGAAAGCGGAAAAGCAATTGCCGACCTGCCCAAAAAACGGCGCCCACCATTTAAAGGAGGCCCAGGAGGAGGAAAAAGACCCTTTAATAGCTTTAATAAAGGTGGTTCTAAAAAGCCATTCAAGAGACCAAGCAACGGCGAAACTCCACTGCCAATTAAAAAAGGTAGTGATGTGGAAGTAGCACCTAGACCTACAATAACTTCGGGGCGCCCAACCCCCAAACCTGTTAAACGTCCAAAACCAGAAGAGTAGGGTGTGTGACGCCATTAATAATTTTCAAACGAAAATAGTAATCTGGTGGCGTCACGCACCTTACTCACGATTTATGGTGCGTGAAAGCACTTGAATTTGCGTTTCATTGATTGGATATAATACCTTTCACGCACCCTACATTTAAAATTCTGTCCATCGGTCTTGTGGTAAAAACGAACGCTCCATTGAAATTGAAGCCACAGGTTCGGTTAGCGTAAATTTACCCTCTTCAATCCATTGTTTTAATTCAATTGCAACTTGTAATGAAAGATACATACTTGCAAGGGGGGCGGTTCTTACGTTTTTACCTTCGATGGTAATGCGTCCTGATTTTAGTTGGGCATAACTTACTAACCCAAATGTCGGACGAACACGTCGAGGAATTGAAAAATCTACTATTGGCGCCACTAGTTCTTTGTCTTGAACTGCACAGCGAGCTACTACTTCTTCATTAAGTACGGGGTAAGGAACCCCTACACCCAGCATTAAAGATGGGCCATAGTTTTTAAAGTAACAGCCTCGCACCCAACGAGCGTCCATTGATTTCGCATCGCCAATCAATGCTAAAGTGGCAGCCGGACCTATAGGAGTGTCGTTAGGTAATCGCTTTTGTAAAGGAAAATGTTGAGTACCTTCCCATGTCACGTAACCAACTCCTCCACCTAGAAAAATCCTTGTACCGATACCAACGAGTTGTAATTTTGGGTCGTTGAGAAGGGGTGATATTGCACCCGGATTTGAAAATACAGCATTTCCTAACCGGGGTTGTAACGGCCCTAGATATGTAAATAGTGGTCTGTCTCCCCCATTTACACCCACTATAAAATTTTGATAAAGGTTTCTGGGATTAAATAAATAAAACTGATTTATAGTTTCGCGCGAAATTGTCGTTTCAAATGAAGCACGAGGGTAACAGTCGGTTACTTGCCCTTCTGCCCGTAATTGTATGGGTTTTCCGGCAATCAAATCTTCTATGACGTGCCCACCACCACGTTTAAACTTAGGTGTTGTTTTCCGAACACGCGCTTCTTCACCGTCTTTTGTTTCTACTGTACAACTGGCGCCTATATATAAATCAACAGCACCAAAACCAGAATATGCTGGCACTCCATCAAGCCAACAACGCCGAATTTTTATTGGTGGGTCAGTATGTCCTAAGTTTATGATGGCGCCGCTTGACTCCATTGGCTCAAATGTACCAGTTGTAATCACATCAACTTCTTTAGCCACTTGAGTAACACCAACTTCTGCAACTCTTGCTTTGATTTCAGAAGCGGTTAAAACTACAGCTTTTTGTTGACTGATTTTTTCATTGATTTCCGCAAGTGTTCGCATCATCGTGTCCTGTTATAGGCAGTCTCATCTTGGGAAACATAGATATAGGATTCGAGTATACGGATTCTTCTATGCTCATGGCATATAGGTTATCAGGTTAGCAGTCTACTTTTATTTATAAATCGATGAATATTTCTAACTCTGAACGAGAATTTTTATCTTTGGTTTCTAGGCTAGAAAAAATGGAACGCCAGCAAGTACTACTCAGACAGTATTTGCAAGGGATGAAACGCGAGTTAGATAATTTAATAGATAAATTTGAGAACCGACCCGATGTTCAAATTGTGGAAAGTTTACAGTGGGAAGTAGCAGATTTACAAAATCTTTTGTATCAACAAGCTAATATCAATCCAGATATAGATTTTTCTAAATTTGATAAATCTGAATCTTCGCTACATACTACTGCTATTTTTTTAGAAGCAATTGATACTGTTTCTGTTTCAAAAAGTAATCAAACTGGCAATACGATAAGACCTTCTATAAAACTCAGCGATGAAGAATTTAAGATAGAGCGTATGCTATTGCTACTTAATCAAATGTATGTAGCGCAAGACCGAACCGAAATCAATCTTGAGGAATTGCTAAATCGTTATCAAAACGGAGAACGTAATTTTTGTGAAGTTGAACTAGAAGGTGCCTTATTTACTGGATATTCGCTAAATAATATCAAACTAAATCGAGCTAATTTAAACTGCGCCGATTTTAGCGGTATTGATTTACGCTATGCAGACCTTAGCCATGCTAATCTTCAGAATGCCAACCTGCATAACACTAACTTATATGGCGCCAATCTGACACATGCTAATCTCAACAATGCTAATTTGAGTGGAGCAAAGCTAACTCGTACAAAGTTAGATGGCGCAAATCTTAGTTGTGCTGATTTAAGCGGTGTTGATTTTAGCGAAATTAAGCTAAATCGAATTGATTTAAGTGGTGCAAATTTAAGTTGGTCTACGTTACGTAAAGCTGAGTTGAAAAATATAGACATGAAAGGCGCCCGTTTAAGTCGAGCTAATTTACTAGATGCCAATATAGCAGGTGTAAATTTAGACGATGCAAATCTCCAACATGCGGTTTATAACGAAGCTACTCTTTTCCCTGATAATTTTGACCCTGCTACAAAAGGCGCCTATTTAATAGCTCCTGGTGCCTGTTTAGAAAACGCGCTATTAACTAGTGTACAGCTTGGTAACACTAATTTAAGCGGCGCCAATCTCCGAGGTGCTAATTTAACTGGTG
Source organism: Calothrix sp. FI2-JRJ7 (assembly GCA_019359675.1). Lineage (GTDB taxonomy): Bacteria > Cyanobacteriota > Cyanobacteriia > Cyanobacteriales > Nostocaceae > Dulcicalothrix. The sequence goes on along the minus strand of JAHHGX010000091.1, from coordinate 270,579 downwards.
CTGATTTAAGTGGAACAGATTTACGCGAAGCTAATTTAAGCGGTGCTAATTTAACTAAAGCAAGATTAGAAGGTGCTAATTTAATATTTGCTAATTTGAGTGATGCTGATTTAACTGAAGCACAACTAAGCGACCCCGAAGGCCAATTTCCAGCAAATATGATTGGTGTTATTTTAAGTGGGGCTAATTTGAGTCGCGTCAAACTAACACATATTAATTTAACTACAGCTAATCTTAGCAAAGCTAATCTTAAGTATGTGCAAGATTTTACACATAATTTAAGCGCCGCTAATTTAACAGGCGTTAATTTAATGGGTATGTACTTAAGTAATGTAAATTTGAGTGGCGCCAATTTAACAGCAGCAAACTTATCTGGTTCGTGCTTACGTGGCGCCAATCTTAATAACGCGAATTTGAAGAATGCCGATTTGCGTGGCACCGATTTGCGCGATACAAATTTAAAAGATACAAACTTTGCAGATGCTAATCTAAGCGGAACAATGTTTGATACTTAATACTTTACTTTTTCATCCTCAACATTTGTTGTAGAGACGTGATTAATCACGTCTTCACGATTCACGTTTCCACGATTCACGTCTCCACGAGGGCGCCGTTTTTTGCCAAACCCATATTTGAATAAGTTTATAATCCAGCTTTGGAAGTCGTCTATATAACTAAATAAGACAGGTACGACAAGCAGCGTTAGCAACGTTGATGTTGTAAAACCTCCTAAAATTGCCACTCCCATTGGTTGACGAACTTCGGCGCCTGCCCCAATTCCTAATGCTAATGGAATTGTGCCTGCAATACTCGCTAATGATGTCATCATGATAGGACGCAACCGCGATACCCCAGCTTCAATTAACGCTGCACGCTGCGGTTTTCCTTCTTCCATGTTGATAATGGTGTAGTCTACGAGCAAAATAGAGTTCTTAGTAACAATACCTAACAACAATACAATTCCAATCAGCGCGTATATACCCAATGCTTTTTGTGATACTAATAAGCCAATTAAGGCGCCTCCCAAACAAAATGGTAATGCTGCCATGATGGTAATAGGATGCAAAAAGTTGTTGTAAAGTAGCACCAATATCGCGTATATACAGGTAATTGCCAAAAGTACAGCTAAACCAAAGCGGCTAAAAATATCCTGCATGATTTTTGCGTCACCTGAGCTACGCTGAATAACTTCAGCAGGCAAATTTTGCAGCGCTGGCAACTGAGAAACTTTGGTTAAAGCATCACCTAATGATAATCCGGTTAAGTTAGCTTCTACTGAGACTTGACGCAGACGGTCAAAACGGTTAATTGTTGAAGGTCCACTACCAAATTTAATATTCGCAACGGAAAGTAGCGGTACAGTGCCACCATTTGAAGAAGGTACACGAAGATTTTTGAATGTATTAATATCTGCCCTAGCTTTGGGGTCAATTTGTACACGTATGGGAATTTGACGGTCGGGTAAATTAAATTTTGCCAGGTTGGCTTCGTTATCACCAATTGTTGCTAACGATGCTGTTCGTGCTATTGATTGTACGGTGACTCCCAAATCTGCCGCACGCTGTGGGTCTGGAATGACAAGTATTTCTGGTTTAACTAAACTAGCACTTGAAGATACTTCAACGACACCAGGTATTGTCCGCATTTGTGATTCCAACGCCACAGCAGACCTATTTAATGCTTCAGGGTTTTCGCTTTGTAATAATATAGTTAAGTCTTTACGTCCACCAACGGCACCTGCCGAGGCAAAACTAATACGGGCGCCAGGTACTTTTTCAAGTAATGGACGTGTTTGATTTTCGTATTCGATTTGAGAAATATTACGTTGTTCTCTAGGTTTTAGTTTAACCGTTAGTGAAGCGGTATTTATTTGTTCTGTTGCGAGAACACTTTCTACTAAAGGATTTTGGCGAATAATATTAGTTGCTATTGTGCTTGCTCTGTCAACATCTCTTAACGTTGAACCTGGTGGTAATTCAATATTTACCGTAGAAATACCGATATCTCCACCATCCACTAACCCTTTAGGAATAAGCGGTACAAGCATTAAAGAAGCTATAAAGAATCCAATCGCGATGCCAATTGTAATGATGCGATGGCGCAAAGACCATTTTAATACTGAAGCATAAGGTTTAAAACGGCGCCCCTTACCACGATTTAAATTAGAGACACGAACTGCATCTCTACCTTCAGCATTTTGACCTTCGTGCTTATCTTTGAGTAAATAGGCGCCCATCATAGGAGTAACCATGCGCGCTACCAAGGTAGAAAAAAGAGTAGAAACGGCAACAGTAACACCAAATGGTTGGAAAAATTGACCTGGAACCCCTCCCATAAAGGCAACAGGTAAAAATACGGCAATGATTGTAGCACCCGATGCAATTGCAGCTAACCCGACTTCAGCAGAGGAGTCGAAGGAAGCTTTCATTGGCGTTTTGCCCATCGCCATGTGCCGTTCCATATTTTCAATTTCTACTACCGCGTCATCGACTAAGTTACCCACCGCCAAAGCTAACCCTAACAATGTCATATTGTTAAGCGTGTAACCTAACGCTTGCTGTACAGCAAAGGTAGGTATCATCGATAAAGGTAAAGCTACAGCAGTAATTAATGTCGCACGCCAATCACGTAAAAACAATAAAATTACTATTACCGCCAGTACTGACGCTTGAATTAATTCATCGATGGTGCTTTCGTAGGACTGCCTAACAAACGTAGCGCGCGTAAAAATTAGCTCAAGTTTGACATCTTTAGGCAGAGTTTTTTGCAGTTGTACGACTGCTTGCTTAACTCCTTCTTCAACAGTCACCATGACGCTGCCCGTACTTCGCAACACTTCAAAAGCGACAACGGGTTTATTATTTAATTTTGCTGCTTGACGAACATCGCCAAAACTATCATCTATATTTCCCAAAGAAGCTAAAGGTACACTTCCTCCCCCAGGCAAGACAATTTCATAGTTCTTTAGAGCAGAGACACTTTCGGCACTACCAAGAGTACGAATACTTTGCTCACTGCCACCAACTTCAGCACGTCCTCCAGGTAAATTAATATTGAACGCTCCAATTTGGTCGTTTACTTGAGTAGCAGTAATACCCAAAGACTGTAATCTTTCTAGGTCTAAGTTTACACGTACTTCCCTATCTACTCCTCCAACACGGTTAATTTGAGCAACTCCACGAACACCCAGAAGCGCACGGCTAATTGTTTGGTCAACTATATTACTTAAATCTTCGACTGAACGAGATTCTGATGTTACCGCGTAGGTCATAATTGGCCCACCAGAAAATTCCAACCGTTTAACAATTGGGTCATTAACATCTTGGGGTAAATTTTGTCGTATTTGGGCAATTGCGTTACGAACATCATTTGTTGCACGGTCAGTGTTTGTACCCAAAACAAAATTAATCGTTGTAACGCTAGAGCCATCAGTGACTGTCGAGCGTAACTCGTCGATATTACCCAAAGAAGCAACGGCATCTTCTACTTTCTTAGTAACTTGTGATTCCAGTTCGGCGGGACCAGCACCGGGTTGTGTTACTGTCACCGAAACAGTCGGAACGTCAATATTAGGGTTAATATCTATTCCCAAAGTGGTGAACGAATACCAACCGATTAAGGTCAAAATTATAAATAAAATTATGGTCGGAACTGGTTTTTTAATCGACCAAGCTGAAATATTAAATGACATTTATTTGTAGGGTGCGTGACGCTAACAATATATTTTTAAACGAAGCAAGTGATCCAGTGGCGTCACGCACCTTACGAGGCGACTCTAACTGTGTCACCATCTTTGATATAACCGGCGCCATCGATGACCACTTTGTCACCTACTTTCAAACCGTCTTTAATTTCAATACGGTTATTATTGAGTATTTCTCCCACTTGTACTTTCTGGGCTTTTACTTTGTCTTCACCCATTAGCATGAATACAATCGCGCTGCCATCAGATTGTGGTTGAACGGCTTTTTGTGGGACTGCAACACCAATAGATGTTGATGTGTTAATTGCACCAGTCGCGAACATTCCTGGTTTGAGCAAATTTGTGGGTGGCAAATCTATTCTTACGGTTGCTTCGCGTCGCTGTTGGTTTACCACTGGCTCAATTTCTCTAACTGTTCCAATTAAACGAACTCGGTTATCGCGGTCTGAAGTTACTTGTACCGAAGCGCCAATTCTAACTTGAGATAACTGAACCTCTGGGACTTGCGCTTGTAATTCTAATTTGCCGTCTTGAACAATAGAAAATAGCTTTTGTGAGCCACCAACTACAGTACCTACTTGACTTTGTGGTGGAACTCCTGTTACATCACCCACACCGACTAGCTTCTCTGCTATGTATCCTGAAACTGGCGCCCGAACAACAGTCTGACTTAGCTGCGTTTTGATTTGCTCTAATCTAGCATTATTACTCCTGACACTAGCTTGGGCACTCGACGTTCCAGCTTCAGCGATGCGAACTGCTGCTTGTGCGCTACCGACGTTTGCTTGTGCAGTGGCAACGTTGGCTTGAGCGTTACGAATATTTGCCTCAGCTTGACGCACTGCTTCACGCGCTGTAGCCAAAGTAGTTTCTAAGGTGTCTAACGCTTGACGACTAATGGCGCCTTGAGCGAAAAGTTGTTGATTACGGGTAACATTTCGCTGTGCATCGTTCAATCTTGCTCGTGCTTGTCCTAAATCAGCTTGCCTTTGCTGTACAACTGCTTGTGCTGATGCTACTGCCGCTTGTGCTGCTTCAACTGCTGCTTGCCTTGATATTACATCAGCTTGTTTTGATGAAACATCAGCTTGTTTTGATTCAATATCAGCTCTTGCTTGACGAATTTGGTCTTGTATGACTGAGTTATCAAGTACTGCCATGACTTGACCTGCTTTTACAAAATCACCAATATCTACCAACACTTGCTTAACTTGTAAACCATTACTCTGTGGCAATACTGGCGTCAAGTCTCGTGCGGCAATATTTCCCGTTACTGGCAAGGTACGAGCAATTCGAGTTGTTTCAGCTTGTGCAAGAGTCACAGTCATACTTGGCGCCACACTGGTTGACGCTGCGACTTGTTTGGCTTGTGGCATAGCACCCGGACGCTGGCTAAATGCTCGTATCCCTCCTAATGCAATAATTATCCCCATTCCCAAACCAAGCATCAATGGAGTCAACCATCCCCGCTTTGGTCTTGGTGGTTCCGAATGCCAATCTTCTTCATCAACCGATATTGGCTTCCGCACTTCCAACTCAGAAAAACTTTCTTCCCCCACAATTAATGCCTCCAGTATTAACCAAGTTGAATTTACGCAGTTTTGTTTAAGAAAGTTTTCAAACAATTACTATATCTTAACTATGCCGCACAAATTTGACTTCTGCCTGTAGAATACGTCACCCGATAGCATGATTTTTAGTCATGCGAAGCGCGTCACACCTTTGGCAATGCCTTAATCACCATCAAATCATCGTCAAATCACCGCACCATAACGAGTTGATGTGAAAAAATAATAATCATAATAGATTATTTAAAGTTGTCCCATTATATCTGTCCTGCCAAGAAACCGGGTTAAGAGACAAAATTGTCGTTTTGATTACAAGATGTAAACAAAGAAACCCGGTTTCTCCAGAGCTTCTGCTTTACCAACTCAATTCACTAGTTAATATGTATTGTATGCAAATAGTGTAGTAAGCCTTGCGGCTTTCAGTCCAACAGATATCCCTGATTAATCGTAAATCTTTGCATCTACCTAAAGGCATAGCATATCCTGTGGTAAGGGCAGAAAAACTTTTCTCGTCTATGCAAGCGATTCGGGCAATTTAGTGAGTAGTGATGGTAGCTGCGAACAAAATCTGGGAAAAATTTGTATAACCCTTAATTAATCAAACTATGTCTCAATAGATTGATTAAGAAAACCCATTAATACATAGTATCTAGATTCATACCAATATGTTTAATACAACAGAAATTTTAATTGATGCGTTTGTAAAGCAGATTCGTGAAGGATATAGACGTACTTACGGCTGTCTAAAAACAGATTATCAAGATATTATCGCTTGGGCTGGCAATATGGCGTTAGAGAACATTGCCAACAGTGATGCTCTTTATCACAACGTCGAACATTCTATTTTAGTAACCCTAGTTGGGCAAGAGATTCTTCGTGGTAAGCATATCCGTGAGGGAGGAGTATCGAGCGAAGACTGGTTACACTGTATTATTTCGTTATTATGTCATGATATTGGTTACGTCAAGGGAGTATGCCGTCAAGACAAAGAAATTGATGGTTTATATTCTACAGGCAAAGAAGGAAAAATGATTCCTTTACCACCTGGCGCCTCTGACGCAAGTCTGACACCTTATCATGTAGACCGAGCGAAACTGTTTATTGATGAGCGATTCGGTGGTCATAAACTTATTGACTCAGAAGTTATCAAAAGTAACATTGAATTAACTCGCTTCCCAGTACCAGCGAAAGAAGACAGTCAAGGAACCCAGTGTTTTGCGGGGTTGGTACGTGCTGCTGATTTAATTGGACAATTGAGTGACCCTCGTTACCTAAATAAAATCACTTCATTGTTTTACGAATTTGAAGAAACAGGAATAAATAAGGTATTGGGGTATAAAACACCTGCGGATTTGCGTAAAAACTACGCCAAGTTCTACTGGAACGGTGTGTTTCCTTATATCCAAGACGGTTTACGCTACTTGTCTTTAACCCAACAGGGTAAACAAATCATAGCCAATCTATACTCCAACGTCTTTGTCGTCGAACACGAGCGCCAAATTGAAGAAAAACTATATTTAGTTAGTTAGGAGTTATGAGTTAGGAGTTATGAGTTACAAAAACTAACTCCTAACTCTTAACACCTAACTTTTGTTAACAATTGACATTTTGCCCCACAACGTTGACGATTAACAATTAACTTATAACTATCAGCACTTGACAATTTACATAAACTGACTATGAACTGGTGGCAACGTTTGAAGAAAAACCCTTTGGCAAGGTTTGGGGCAATACTATTGATAATTTTCTATGTATCGGTAATTGGAGCAGACTTTTTTGCTCCCTATAAACCTAATGAACCACAAACAAACGGTTCATTGCTTCCACCCACTAAGATTCATTATCAAACGCACGATGGAGGAAAATTTATTGGCCCTCACGTTTACCCAACGACGCAGGGAAAGACCGATTTGAATACGGGCAAACGCGAAATTATCGTAGATTACACAAAACCCTCGCCGATTCGACTATTTACCACTGGGCCTGAATATAAGCTATTTCAGGTAAGCTTACCATTACCACCTTCATGGCAAGAAGTTGATATTCTGCCAGGTATCACTCTCAACTTGCACTTATTTGGTGCTTCGGGTGACGGAAGGGTGAATCTTTTGGGAACTGATGACCAAGGTCGCGACCAATTTAGTCGTCTTTTGCACGGTGGTCGTATCAGCTTATTTATAGGAATTGTTGGGGTTGCGATTTCTTTTCCTATCGGGATGTTAGTTGGTGGTATTTCTGGCTACTTTGCTGGTTGGACAGACAGCACGATTATGCGATTTGTTGAAGTGCTAATGACAATTCCCACAACTTATTTATTAATTGCTCTTGCCGCAGTACTACCTCCCGGACTAAGTAGCACTGAGCGCTTCTTACTTATCATCGTTATTACCTCGTTTGTTCGTTGGGCTGGTTTAGCGCGGGTAATTCGCGGTCAAGTATTATCAATTAAAGAGCGCGAATTCGTTCAAGCTGCACGAGCAATGGGAGGTAAACCTATATACATTATTTTGCGTCACATTTTACCTCAAACAGCGACTTACATTATTATTGCAGCCACTCTTTCAATTCCTAGTTTTATTGAGGCAGAATCGGTATTAAGTTTGATAGGTTTGGGCATTCAACAACCAGATGCCTCTTGGGGTAACATGTTGTCGTTAGCCTCAAATGCTTCGATTATAGTGCTACAGCCTTGGTTGATAATACCACCCGCACTGTTAATTATTTTGACTGTACTCGCATTTAACTTACTCGGAGATGGTTTACGCGACGCTCTAGACCCACGCAGTTTACAGCGATAATATCACCAATGAGTGGGATGGGCATCCTTGCCCGTCCTATTTATACCTGTCCACTTAATATTCATCAGTAAAAAACTCCGGGTCATCATTAGAGACCGAATTCCCTCGAACAGAACTACTAAGACCCCATACTGGTATTAGAAATGCCATACTAATAACACCAATACCAGTACTAAACGCCAACAGTAACCCGAAAGGTATTTGAATCGATTGGTAAGACAGAAATCTTAAAGATACAGGTTCAGCGTTTTGGACGGCAACAATAGCAATCGCAATTACCCAGAACGCTATTAGTAAAGATGTTAGTAGGTTGGCAATAGTTTTCATTTTGTTTACTTTTTTAGCGTTTTATTAAGGTTAAAGCTAGGTCAGTCGAAGGTATAACGCTACATATAACAGGATTATGGCTAATTGCGGTTAAAGCATATCTGATAGAAAACTCAACAATTGGTATACAACATAGCTTTTATATTTGCCACAATAGTAAACAAACTACTGTTGTGGCTGTTGCTGTTACATTGTTTCCGCTCGCTACTGCTGGTTGATTAAGCTAAATTGCGCTTGAGTAGTATACCAAATAACCAAAATTAATTTTCCTTAAGTATAGGCTTTATCAATATAGCTGTTGAAAGCAGCGTTTTTAATAAAGAAAAGCAATTTTTTTTCGCTGAGGCGCCAAATTTCATTTTTATGAAGTTGGTGTCAAATTTTACATTAAGCTATTACTCGACTCGAACAATGTTAACCCCTCGACCATTCATAAGCTATCATCTTTGGTCATTAGTTGTCCCAGCAGCAGGACAGCAACGTTTGCATTGTCAAATGCGAAGGGGGTTTATTAAAGCACGTCAGCACGAACCACAAGTAAAAGCTCTATTAAAAAGCGCAACTCCATCACAGCGTATAGGTCTGTTAGCACAAAAAGGAGTATATGAATTTCATCACAACCCGCACCTTCTTAAGCAAGATGATGGCGTTGAAAAGGTCGCACAACTACTGAGATTAAATTATACAACTACAGAAGTGCAACAACGGGTGTTGCAAATCTTAAAAAACTATCATAGTTCACCTTTACTACATAATAAGCAAATAATCCAGTTGACGCGCGGTGATGAAGGTTTTCCAAAACCAATTGCCGTAGAAAAACAAGATTACCGTTTTAGATTATATGCGGCAATGGACTGTGTTTTTATAGAAGGTGACATAAATACCCAACATAAACCCGCATCACTACGGACTCTACATATTTTAGACTTTAAGACAGGGAAATCTCCATTTGATCACCGACAAGCGTTAGTTTATTTAGTCGCAGCACGATATTTATACCCTGAGTATCAAGCTATAGCTTCGTTTTATAATTTAGAAATTGGTAAAAAATCTGAGCTAATCGTAATTTCTGAGAGCGAATTAGATAAAATCGAGCAAGAACTGGCAAGTATAGCTACTAAACACCAGCAAGATATCGAAAGATATCAACAAAAATCACAGTTTTTTAACACAATATTCCCACCAAACCCAGGCTATCACTGTCGTTTCTGTCCGTTTAACTCCATTTGCCAATTCTCTAGCGTACCTAGAAAAATAGTATAATATATTGTCGTACTAGTATTTAGTTTTAAGTTGATTAAAGTATGAAATGTCTACATTTCCAAAATGAATGCTGTAGGCAATATTCAACTGTTCGAGTGTTTCTACAAGCCAGATGATACCGCTTGTCGTCGCGGACTCATAATGATTAAACAAAATTGCAAACCGTTTTGTTAAATAAGGTTTGACTTTATGACAAATCAACACAATTTTGAGTAACAATCCTGTTGTAATGAGGGTACCTTGGTTGGCAATTAAATCAATAAAAGTAAAATGCTGGGGTGATGTTGCACTTTCTACAACCAAAAAGTTTAGTAATTGACTACAGGTACGAACTAATAAGAATTCATTCATTTTTTGGTCATCGGCATCTATCAAAGTATTTTGTAATTGTTTATACAAACGGTGATTAAATTGTAGCTTGCCGTATTCTCTATCAATTCCAGAAGTAAGATATTCGTACAAGTCATCTTTAAAGACGCCATAACAAGAAGCTTGAGTATAGTTTAAAAATCTTTGTGCCAATTCTTGATAAGTGTAATCACCCTCAACTCTACCCATAAATTGTGTGAGAGCAGCGTTTAAATTTGCTTCACTTAATAAAGTCGGATTATCGACGGGCAAAATTAGTTTACTTGTATTATTGTTTTTATCGATTTGTGAAGCTTGATGGCAACGAACTTTCCAGGTAACATAACGCGATAAATCAAGCTCAAAGTCTTTTTGAACTTCAGCTTTGATTTTTTTAACAGTCCACTTATGCTCAGTTGTTGAGTCTTCTGTTAGTAAACAATGCTCATATAAATATGGGTAGCGTCGCATTAACGTTGCTAGGGATTGATGAACATTGCGCTGTGTTTGGTTGTGTGAAATTACTTGTGTTAATCGGCGCAAAGCTACATATTGCTCGCTTTGGATAAAATTTTTTACTAATATATGTAGGCGCCGAATTGCCTTTTCGCGAATACTAATAATTTTATGACGAGAAGGTGAAGATTGAAATAATGTAATTAAATCGGGTATAAAACAATGTATTTGTGGCTGCATGTGCCAGCGATTAATCAAAATATGGCAGCAACGGTTGAGAAAAAAATTAAATTCTTGCTCGGCTTTTTCACAGGTAGTAATCTGGTCTAAAGCCAATAATACAGCAGATTGCGAGTAAATGAGGTACACCAATATTTGTCGTATAAATAGGTAAAATAGAAACTCTACCTAATTTGATTAATTACTAACATTTTAGACATTTTTCAATTACTGTACCTCACCAACCTGCAATCTGCTGTATCTCTAATTCTGAATAATCAAAACCATCTATAAAGAGTGCTTGAAAACGTACAAGCATCTGACTTGGTGATTCAACTTGCACCAGATATAGCAAATGTTGATATATCTTTTGCTCTTCTGGAAGGCTTGTGTAGTAAGGATTTATTAAATTGCTCACTTGCTTTCACCGCTAATATATAGTGCTGAATGTAGAGACGTGACATGTCGCGTCTTGTGCCGAGTGTCATTTAATAGTAAATATAAAGTAAGATTCAATATTTATATGTTTATCTTTATTTTTAGCTCTTATGCAATGTCAATTACCGCTAGTTTAACAAATAATATTCATATATTTTCCATATATTTACAGATGTAATTTACTTAAGAGTATTTACTGTTCACCGATAATATTACCTAATTCTAATTAAATAATTTTACTTAAGCATCTTACTGTTTTTATATGAGTGACTAAATTTAGTGCGTGATAATTTCCAAGGTAATCTATGAATATACTGAGATTAATCAAGCTTGAATAAAGCTTTGCTATAAAACCATGAATTATTTGTAAAAGTAATTGTAGAGACGCAATTGCAAAAATAGTAGAGACGCGATTAATCGCGTCTCTACGAGCGCACCATTACTTCTGAGGTGGCAACTCATCAAGAATCGTAAAGCGTATGTGATTAATAGCTAGCTCACCGATTGAAATATCTTCTTTTGTCAGGCGTACACCTTTACTAAACAAGCTTTCAAATGAAATACCCTTAGCGATTTCGATATGGTACCAGCATAAACCCATGAAAAACCGGGTTGGATGAGCGCTATAATATCCTAAATCATCAGGGTTAGACTCCATTGGCAACCAACCAAAACCAGGGATATAAAATTCTAACCAGACGTGATTGAAGTCAGGTTGTAAGGGAACATTTTGATGTTCAGCAAATGCAGGACATTTATAGCGTCCAACTGTACGGCAAGCTATGCCATTCAAGCGACATAGCGCTAATAAAACTCCTACGTACTCACCACACGAACCTACACCACGTTCAAGTACAACATCAGGAGAGTCGATATAAGGTTTTATACCGTATGAAAGCTGGTCGTACACATAATTACGGATGTTATACATTTTCCGTAAAATATTAGTTTCTGTACCAACAGCGTCTTGTGCCGCGCGAATAACTATACCCGTATCCATTGCCAAGTCATCGTTGTCTACGAGATAGCGCGTTTTGAATTCTTCAGGCAATTCGGGGATATTTTCGACATCACGCGGAGTAATGCGGTATTTGATGCCACGGACTTCCACAATTGCCTTCCAACCCAAAACATGGCGTTCACCTGGGGTAAGAGCGTCAAATTTAAAAACCGCAACTCGCTGTCCTTCAATGGTTTGTTCGCTAAAAGGTAGCCCAATTGGTTCAACACTAACGACTTTTTGACGGTCGGTATCGCTGGGTAAAGCAATATGCCATTCTAAATCAGGCAAATAAATTTCTTCGAGAGGCGCCACTTCCTCAACATAAGACATTTCTATACAATATCCGTTTGATAAAGCAACACGCTTTTGAGGGTCGTAGTGATATTGTAACTTATGAACAAACGTCCGGTCACGATATGCAACCTCATAGTTTGGGTCGGCGTTAGGGTTATCGCGCACGTAAGGCTCATCTGATGCATAAGCAACATAGATATTACTTGAGCCGTTTTCGTCTGTGTGGATAGCTATGCCTGTAGGAGAATCAAACGGTGTAAGAACGTTAAACTGAATTTCTCCTGTTGCGCGGTCGAGAGCATAAACGGTTTGTTCGGTACGGTCGCAAACCCAAAGCGTATCTTCACATACTGCTAAATTTTCTACTCCTACTCCGGGCGCGTAAAAGTGTGTAATCTGCTTGCGTGTGTTACGGTCAAAAATGAGAATTCCACCGAGTTTTTGACAGCTTACGTAAATGGTTGACCCCCATACAGCTATGCCATCAGCAGGATAAGGTAACGTGATGAAATGCTCTAAACCCAACGAGTCGAGCTTGCATAAATAAACACTGTTATCTCGCACCACCCATAGCGTATCTTCGCAGAGGCTAATGCCTGTTACCCCGGTAAATTCACGCACCTGGTGTGGATTAAGTACCTTGGTGTTATCTGTATAAGGGTTAATTTCTAGTAAAAATCCCTTTCTTTGGTCAATCGCAATAAGTGTATCCTTGATGAAGGCGATGCCATAAATCGAGGCTGCACAAAGTGGTCTAATTGTTCGTTGCCCAAACATCTTACCCGTAGTTAGATTATTCAAATTATCAAGTGCGTAACTCATAGTAAACTTATTTGTCCAACGCTTTGATTTGCCTAAAGCTTATTTGCCTTATTTCATTCATGCACAATTTTAGACAGTAATTTACTCTTATGATGGTAAATTATGTGTTACAAATTACTCTATCGAAAGTCAATATTACTTAGGGATGAGGAAAACCTGCCTATGAGATGTTAATAACACCTATACAGTATTACTTGTGTAGTAGTTATATAGATGTATATCTATAACAACAAAGCGTGTAAGCTTAGTCAATGGTTTCCTAACCATGTCTAAATTATGATTGAAATTTGTAACTTAATACGAGCGTAACTTAAATACGATGTCTGCTCATTCTCTGCCTGATAATGCCGTATGGCATAGTTTAGAACCGAAATTAGCAATACAACAACTGTCAACAAGCGCAGACAAGGGCTTAACGCCGGAAGAAGTTCAACAGCGTTTGCAAAAATATGGATCAAACGAGTTAGAAGAGTCTGGTGGTCGCAGTTCCTGGGAAATTTTGATAGACCAGTTCAAAAACATCATGCTGTTGATGTTGATTGGGGTGGCTTTTGTTTCCGGGGTTCTAGATTTTCTGTCTTGGCGTGCGGGAGAACTCAAACCGGGCGAATTACCCTTTAAAGATACAATTGCCATTTTAGCAATCGTTATTTTGAACGGGATTCTCGGTTATGTACAAGAAAGCCGCGCCGAACAAGCACTTGCAGCTTTGAAAAAATTATCTTCCCCAAATGTTCGCGTTATCCGCAACGGCAAACAAGTAGAGATTGCAGGTAAGGATTTAGTACCTGGTGATTTAATGTTAGTCGAAGCAGGGGTGCAGTTAGCAGCAGACGGGCGAATAATTGAACAATCAAACCTGCAAATTCGAGAGTCAGCGCTGACGGGAGAAGCTGAGGCTGTTAACAAGCGATCAGATTTAACACTGCCAGAAGAAACAGCTTTGGGCGATAGGATTAATTTAGTCTTCCAAGGAACCGAAGTAGTAAATGGACGGGGCAAAATTCTAGTTACCAACACGGGAATGAAAACCGAGTTGGGAAAAATTGCCCAAATGTTGCAGTCTGTCGAAAGCGAACCGACCCCATTACAACAGCGCATGACTCAATTGGGTAATGTACTCGTTACTGGTTCACTAATACTAGTAGCTTTAGTAATTGCCGCTGGGATGTTTCAAGCTATAAGTTCTGGCGTAACTGGAAACAAACTGCTAGACACGTTTAGAGAACTTGTGGAAGTTTCGTTATCAATGGCTGTCGCTGTGGTACCAGAAGGTTTACCCGCCGTTATTACTGTTACCTTAGCGTTGGGAACGCAGCGCATGGTTCGGCAAAAAGCTTTAATTCGTAAGTTGCCAGCAGTAGAAACCCTTGGCTCAGTAACAACAATTTGTTCTGATAAAACTGGTACCCTCACCCAAAATAAAATGGTGGTGCAGCAAATCTTCACCAATAATCAGTTATTTGGGGTGACAGGAAATGGTTATGCTCCACAAGGTGAGTTTAGTTTAAATGGAAAAACCGTTTCGCCTGAACAAAATCCAGAAATTTCTGCTTTGTTAGTCGCTTGTGCTGTTTGTAATGACTCAGACTTACAAAACGATAAAGGTGACTGGAAAATTTTAGGAGACCCTACAGAAGGCGCCTTAGTAACATTAGCAGGAAAAGGCGGCATAGAAAAAGACCAGTGGGAAAGCAAACTGCCTCGTGTCAGGGAATTTCCGTTTTCATCCGAACGCAAGCGGATGAGTGTTATTACTAAAGTCGAACCAGTTGATACAGGTTTATTAGCGAACAGTATTGACCCAGTGTTAAAAGACCGGGTACGTCAAGAACAATATTTGATGTTTACCAAAGGTTCACCCGAACTGATATTAGCTCGCTGTAATGGAATAGATAATGGTAAACATTCTATCCCTTTAACTGATGATATACGTAAAGTAATTCTCGCTCAAAACGACAACATGGCGAGTAATGGTTTACGTGTACTAGGTTTTGCTTACAAGCCATTAACTGAAATACCACCCGAAAATTCTGATGAAACTTCTGAACAAGGATTAGTATGGCTTGGTTTAGTCGGAATGCTCGACGCACCACGTCCAGAAGTTCGCGCTGCTGTACAAGAATCTCGCGAAGCTGGTATTCGTCCTGTGATGATTACAGGTGACCACCAATTAACAGCACGCGCAATAGCTAAAGATTTAGGTATTGCTGATGGTAGTAACGACAAAGTTTTAATTGGGCAGGAACTCCAAAAAATGAGCGACCAGGAACTTGAGCAGCAAGTAGACCTGGTAAGCATTTACGCACGAGTGGCGCCTGAACACAAATTGCGAATTGTGCAAGCGTTGCAACGGCGTGGTCGTTTTGTAGCAATGACAGGAGACGGGGTTAACGACGCTCCTGCACTCAAACAAGCTGACATCGGTATTGCAATGGGTATTACTGGTACTGACGTTAGTAAAGAAGCCAGCGACATGGTTTTACTTGATGACAACTTTGCTACTATCGTCGCCGCTACAAAAGAAGGTCGTGTAGTTTACACGAACATCCGTAGATTTATCAAGTACATCTTGGGTAGTAATATCGGTGAAGTCATTACTGTAGCAGCGGCACCGCTACTTGGTTTAGGAGGCGTACCGTTATCACCGTTACAAATTTTATGGATGAATTTAGTTACAGACGGTTTGCCAGCTTTAGCACTAGCTGTTGAACCTCCTGAACTAGATGTAATGAAGCGTCCACCCTTTAGCCCACGTGAAAGTATATTCGCACGCGGTTTAGGGGCTTACATAATTCGCATTGGAATAGTATTCGCGATTATTACAATTACAATGATGGCATGGGCATATAGATATACTCATGCATCTGGCTACCAAGGCGACCCAAATTCTTGGAAGACAATGGTATTTACAACATTGTGTCTTGCTCAAATGGGTCATGCCATTGCGATTCGTTCTAATAACCGCTTAACTATTGAAGTTAATCCACTATCAAATCCTTATGTATTAGCAGCAGTAGTTGTAACCTCAATCTTGCAGTTAATGTTGGTCTACGTTCCACCACTACGAGATTTTTTTGGTACCCATGTTCTAGGCAAGACCGAATTGTTAGTATGTGTAGGATTTAGTGCGCTAATGTTCGTTTGGATTGAAGCTGAGAAAATTTTCTTCCGTCTCATTGGCAAGAAAAACGTTTAAAGTAGGGTGCGTGAAAGCTATTACAGTCAATCAATGTAACGCAAGATTGAAGTGCTTTCACGCACCACTAACTATCAACGAAGCGCCGGTGCGTGACGCCACCAAAATTTTAAAATTAAGCGGAGTTATAAAAAGCGTCACACACCTACCTACATTAATTTTTTATGTTTCTGCAATCTATCCAACTTCGAGCATTTCGTAATTATCGGGAGCAGTATATTGATTTCACTGCTCCTAAAACTATTTTGTTAGGTAATAATGCTCAGGGTAAATCAAATTTGTTGGAAGCTGTGGAGTTGTTAGCGACTTTGCGAAGCCATCGCATGGCACGCGATAAGGAATTAGTTTGTGATGGCGAAGAAATTGCTCAAATTAAAGCAAGTCTTGAGCGGCAGACAGGTGTTAGTGACCTAGCTTTAACTTTACGTCGTAACGGGCGCCGTACTGTCAACTTGAATGGAGAAAATCTTAGGCGCCAAACCGATTTTCTTGGTGTTCTTAACGCCGTTGAATTTTCGAGCTTAGATTTAGAATTAGTTCGTGGTGGCCCTGAAGGTCGGCGCCACTGGCTTGATACATTATTAGTACAATTAGAGCCAGTTTATGCTTATATATTACAGCAATATAACCAAGTTCTACGTCAACGAAACGCTTTTCTAAAAAATATCGCCGCTACTTCTGGCAAAGACACAACCAACTCCCTACTCAGCACGACTCACTCAGAACAATTGGGTGTGTGGGATGCACAACTTGTTACAACAGGGACTAGGGTAATTAGAAGACGCGAAAGAGCTATACAACGTTTGGCGCCTATTGCTGCTAAATGGCACGCTAGTATTAGTGGCAGTACTGAAGTTCTAGAAATCAAATATGCTCCAAATGTACAAACTGTTGAAAATCAATCAGAACAAGTTCAGCAAGCCTTTTTAGATAAAATTCAACAACGTGTAATACCAGAACTACGTCAAGGAACTACCCTTGTCGGGCCTCATCGTGACGAAGTAGAATTAACAATCAATCAAACACCTGCTCGTCAGTACGGTTCGCAAGGTCAACAGCGAACGCTGGTTCTAGCGCTTAAGTTGGCAGAGTTACAATTAATTGAAGAAGTTGTTGGGGAACCTCCTTTACTGCTACTCGATGACGTTTTAGCAGAACTTGACCCGTCAAGACAGAATCAATTGCTTGATGCAATTCAAGACCGTTTTCAAACTCTGATTACTACTACCCATTTAGGGTCTTTTGATTCACAGTGGTTGAATTCATCACAAATACTTTCGGTTCATAGTGGGAAAATTTATACCCAATCTTCAATATAAATGCTGTTTGATTTAATATAAATAAGTAAATGGTTATATTTGTATTATTTTCATACATATAAATAATAATTATTTATATAAAATCAAATGCTACTCATACGGAAAATCTCAAGATGCAAAACAGTAATCAAGTGTTAGGCCGCAATGAAATAGAATCGCTAGGAGCTTCTCTACACAAAATCGAGCAGAAACTCCTGAAAAAACCTAGTCAAGAGGGCATACAGCGAATTTGGTATCAAGGGGAAGAACCTTACTTTGATATTTTCTTTGAGCTTCAGGATTCGGAGATAGTATGGTTTCAATTTACATTACGTGCCAAGTCTCTTTCTTGGGATAATAAAAAACGTGAGTTACAAACAGGTGTAACAAACGAATTAAAAATGGACGATGTTAGCTTTTATGCTGCAACGAAAACCATTGAAGCAGATGATAAAGCAGACAATAATTTTGTAGAATTAGTCAAAGCTATACTTCAAACTCGTAGTGGAGAAGAAATATTCACAAAAGCACTTTTATTATTCGATTAAATGATCAGGCTGCAAACGGTAATCAACAATAAACAAACTACTTGAGTGGAAAGACTTTATTGGCTTAATCAAATAGAACAGCAAGACCTTACTCAAGTTGGTGATAAGGCGTTTAACTTGGGTCGCTTGCTGCAACTTCGTTACCCAGTGGCGCCTGGTTTTGTTGTAGCTGCGGATGTAACACGCGAGTTTCTTTTAAATCTTGATACACAAACTCTTATCACCGACTTACCCTATTCCGAACTACACTTAGATATTACCAACTGGCGCCAGTTACAGCAGGTAGCTAGTAGTTTGCGTCAGGAAATAATGATTGCAAATGTAGCATCCACATGGGTTAAGGTAATATTTGATGCAGCAAGTCAATGGCAAGCAAATTGCTTGATTTTTCGCCCAACCGTTGGAACAAATTACACTAATTCAAAAATAGAAGATTTATCTGAACTTTTAGAATCACAAGTTTGTTGGTGTAATATCACGGAAATTGCTTTGGCACTAAAGCGCTCATGGAGTCAATTATTTCGCGCTCGTAGCTTATTGTATTGTAACAAAAAAGGAATTGATCTGCGCCAAGTTAATTTTGGTATATTAGTACAACCGTTATGGGACGCAACAAAGAGTGGGTTATTAGTTGCAAATTCCTCTGGTTTGGAAGTACAAGCTAATTGGGGATTAGGAAATGCAATTGATAGTGGAGAAGTAAATGGAGATTATTACAAAATTAAGCCAGATGGTGTAATTATTGAAAAATCATTAGGCGATAAGATATTAGCATATAAAGTTAAAGATTGCTCTCAATTATTGCCAACTCAAACGAATACTATAATTGAACCTGAATCAAGTTGTGTATTTAGTTGCGTATTAGATCTATCAGAACAACAAAAATTTGCGCTTTCTCAAACCGAGTTACAAGAATTATTAAAACTGGCTAACCAACTAACAAATCAATTCGGTACAAGCTTTAGTTACAAGTGGACTATAGCGAAAAATAACGGAATACTATATTTAACGCAGGTCACACCTCTTGAATATACAGATTTTAACTCACAACTAGTTATTAAAGGGCTAGGTGCCGCATCAGGTCAAGTCACAGGAACAGCGTATGTAATCACAAACTTCCAAGAAAAGCCGCAAAAATTACCATCAGATACTATTTTAGTTGCGAGTTCAATCAGTATAGATTGGTTACCTTTAATGCGGAACTGTAAAGGTATAATAACAGAAGTTGGCGGTTTGACATCTCATGCCGCAATTTTAGCCCGTGAGCTTGGAATACCATCTTTAGTCAACGCGAATAAAGCTACAGAACTAATAAAAAATGGTGACAAATTAAGTATTAATGGTGATAATGGGGAGATAAATAAAGTCAAATTTAATACAATATCATCTGACCAGGATTTAACAGAAATAACCAAATCGAAACAAAGCCAAGACTTTTCTACACAGATTCCCACCTCAACTCAATTAATGGTTAACTTAAGCCAAGCTCATTTAATAGAGCAAATTCAAAGCTTACCCATTGACGGAGTTGGGTTGCTGCGTTCCGAATTGATGGCTGTATATTTTTTAAATGAACACAACTTGAGTATTTTACAAAATCAAGAACGACGAATAGAATTTCACGCACGTTGGAGCGAGCTAATCATAAGCTTTGCCAAAGCATTTACACCTCGACCCATTTTTTATCGGTCACTTGATTTACGCTTCAACGTATTAGAACCAACGTCAACATCACAATCTTTAGGAGAACGTGGAACCTTGAGCTATGTGCAAAATCCAGAAATATTTGAATTTGAACTAGGTATTTTAGCACAAGTTCAGCAAGCAGGATTCAATAACCTGCGTTTAATTCTACCGTTTGTTCGCAGCGTCGAAGAATTTATATTTTGTCGTCAAAAAGTTGAATCATCTGGACTTACACACGTACCCCAATTCCAACTGTGGATAATGGCAGAAGTACCTAGCGTATTATTCATGTTGCCAGAGTATATAAAAGCTGGAGTGCAAGGAATTGCAATTGGTACAAATGATTTAACGCAACTCTTGCTAGGAGTCGATAGAGAACTTCAGCAATTAAGAAACTTAAACGAGTGTCATCCTGCCGTAATGCGAGCTATTAAACAACTAATTGAAACAGCACGTTCGTATAATATACCTTGTTCTATATGTGGTCAGGCGCCTGTATTATACCCAGAAATAATCGACCAATTAGTACAATGGGGTATAACATCAATTTCCGTCGAACCCGAAGCAATACTAAGAACTCACCATGCAATAGCGCGTGCAGAACAGCGAATTATTTTAGAAGCGGCAAGAAGAAAAAGCTATGAGTTATGAGGCGCGAAGTGTTAACTCATAACTTACAGCAGATTGCGAGTAAATGAGGTACACCAATATTTGTCGTATAAATAGGTAAAATAGAAACTCTACCTAATTTGATTAATTACTAACATTTTAGACATTTTTCAATTACTGTACCTCACCAACCTGCAATCTGCTGTATAACTCATAACTCCTAACTATTAGTATCTAAAAATGGCTGCAACTGGTGTGCTGTAAGGTACTTCTTGGGGTTCAACCGCGTAAACTGTGCCACCATTTAATAAGGTATGCGCTGCTGCCAAATCTAGTAAATCTTCATCACCAGTTTCCTCTTCTGGATGCAAGTAAACTGTCTCACTTGACGGGTCAAATAATCCCCATTGCTGCTCTCCAACTGCAACTAACAAAGAATCAATACGCTGATAATATGCAGCAGATACAATTTCTTTGATATTGTTTGATGCTTTGCCACTGTTGCTACCATACAACTCGTGGAATCGTTCTAAAACTTCTTGTTGCGATTGGTGGAAATAAGGCTCGACGATAGTCCAAGCTTGTGCGTGTAATTCCTGGGGACTTTCAATTTTGACGTTTCCGGTAATACCTTCCTCAAGTACATATTTGTAACTACTTGCCGAACGATACAACGGTAATAAATATTCAACCCCTGCTAATACCATAGGCGCCGTATCCTCATGAAGTTTGTCGTGCAGGGCGCCGTCAATGAGGTAGAAAAATTGCAAAATATCGGCTTGATGTTTGTCTTGGTCAGGACTTCCTTGACCATGAAATGAACCGGGTTGTACAGCTGCATTAGCAGTTCCACCTTTTGATGTGGCAATGCGGAACTGCCCATCTTGAGCATCCTCGTCATAGTTGAGTGCTTCATCAAGACTTTTGGGCATATTTTCAATTTCGACCTGTTGAATGCTATAGCGTGTAGCTTCAAAAAACTTCACCTCTTTTTGGCTCAACGTCAAGATATAAAAACGCCCGTTACCATTCAACATACGGAGTAACGGTTTGACGTGAAAGCGGTCGGTGACAACTACTAACTCATCAAACTCTAACGGCAGCGCATAGTAACGAAAAGTATCAGTGGAAATAAAAATAGCCAGTCCTCGCTCACCTAATTGTTCCCAAAATTCAGCGTTATCAAGTTCGTGAGCTTTTTTAAGAAGTGCATTCGCTTCTTGTTCTTCTAGACCTGCCTCAATTAAGCGCGCTTCAGCTTCTTTGATTAAATTTTTAAATCTAATTGGGTCTTGTCGCACCTCCGGCCCTGCTGGGTGTGTTGGCATATATATAGATATGGAGTTTTGCTTGGACTGTTCAAGTAGTGCTTTAATTTCTTCTCTAGTAATTGTTTGCATGTAACTTCCCTCTGTGTTGTGACGCAATTAAATCCAGATATATCTGGACTTATTTCACCTCACACAAAGCCTTCCTTACATCTTTCCAGAGAATTAGTAGGTTGGGTGGAGGAACGGAACCCAACATCAAATATAATTAGAAAATTAGGACACAGATGAGAGAGTTATCTGTTGGCGCCTACTTCCCAAATTTTATGGCATGAAGTATTAGTTGTGTCTCTACCCTCTGTGGACTCTGTGCCTCTATGGTAAAAATATATACCATTAGTTGGGTTACGCAGAGCCTTCACCCAATCTACAGTTTTAATTGTTTACCGAGTGAATATTCATTCTACGACTTGATTGCCTGACAAACCCCAAACTTACCCGCTTCATTAGCCAGTACAGCCCTGTTAAGATTGCGAAGGTAACAGCGATAATCACCAAAGGTTGTTTACCCAACAGTTCTTCGACTCCGCGCGTTAATAAATAATCGGGTTGAGTGATAAAATCCCAACTATTGAAGCGTAAAAATCTTCCCCAATATATACCAACAGCAGATAGGGCATGGGTTGCAATTTCAACTCCTAAAATCCATTGGCTCTTACCAATACTGTGTAAATGAGAACCTAGATTTATTAGAGAAACGACGTAAGCTTCAAATCCTGCAAAAATTACAAATATGTAAAGAGGAATTAAAACTAAAGTAATCATCCACACCGATTGAATGGTGCGAATATCATCTATAAGGTGGATTACATCAGTCAATAAATAAGGAGCATTCGGTAAAAATGCATAGAATAAAATAAAACCCAACCACCAAAATGCAGAACTTCCGTACTTAGTTTTAGACATCCAAATACCAAGTGGCAGTAAAGCAAAAGTCGAAAATAAAGCTAATTTAAGCGTGGAAATATTTGTAATGTGATGTTTAATAACAGTTAAAAATGTTTTTATATAGTCTTTATTGGGAGGTACACAGGCAAATAAAACAAGTAATCCAAGTGCCCAAGCTCCTATATGGTCGCGTTTGCTGCGAAATAACCAAATACTAAGAACTAAGGGTATAAATGCCAGAAAAAGATTCCAAATCATCCATGTGCTATTGATTTGTAAAACCTGCGTGACTCTAGCAGTTAATTCTATTAGCTCTGTTTTCATACCTATTCCTGAAAAATAATTACAGTAGTACATACATCCTGGGTAGAAAACCCTAGGAAAAATTTTCACGTGTTTCGTCGAAGCTTATGCACAGTATAGCGACATCGATATAGTGGTGGCAGTGTGGCAAAAGTATGAATTTTTAATGTATGAGTGTAACTTTACACCAATTATCGCTATTTTAACTATATACACTTGAAATTACGGGAATTCCAGAAACCAGGTTTCTTTTGGTTAGAAACCCGGTTTATTTGTATTACTAGCGCACTAATACACGACTACGAGGGCCTATTGGTCTTGACTGATTTTGTGGACGGCAGTTGACTGTATCTTGCAAACAAACTGTTTGTTCTGATGTAATTTGCCGAATTGCGCTATCGGAATTTATTGCTACTTTTCCGCTGCTAAATTCGATACCTGGCTGGGAAGAAGGCGATGTGGGAGTTGAAATAGTAGGTGCCGTTGGTGAACTAGAAATAAATGAATCACTATCAATAGGCGCCGTGACTGGTGTTGCAATAGGCGCCGTGACTAGAGTAGAGATGGGTGGTGTTACTGGAGTTGCAATGGGTGGTGTTACTGGAGTTGCAATGGGTGGTGTTACTGGTGTTACAACGGGTGGTGTTACTGGAGTTGCAATGGGTGGTGTTACTGGTGTTACAACGGGTGGTGTTACTGGAGTTGCAATGGGTGGTGTTACTGGAGTTGCAATGGGTGGTGTTACTGGAGTTGCAATGGGTGGTGTTACTGGAGTTGCAATGGGTGGTGTTACTGGAGTTACAACGGGTGGTGTTACTGGAGTTACAACGGGTGGTGTTACTGGAGTTACAACGGGTGGTGCCACTGGTGTTACAACAGGTGGCGCCACTGGAGTTCCACCAGGATTAATTGGTTGCATTCCCGCCGGTACTTTAATTGTTAACCGCACTAACGGGGTGTTCTTCATCGTATACGAATTAAGCGCTGGTCTAGGTTTAGTACCTTTAGGGTTATAGTCTGTTTGAAAATCAAAAACTGTAGGACTATCCCCACCATTTCTATCGCTGTAACGAGGCCCTTGTCCGTTGATTTCAAAGACTCCTTGATACTGCTGTCCCGTTTTGGGGTCAGTTACAACACCTTCATAAAAAGCTCTTTGTAAACTCAATTCGTCTTGAACTGATGCTTGAAAATTAACTTGAAATTCTGGGTTTGGTCTACCTTGATATCTATAAGTTTTGAGTTGACCTCCTGAAAGCGCTGGTGAATTAATTGACCCGTCTGATGATATAAATTGAAGTCCTAAAAAGTCTACAAAAGATCTTTTAATAGAACCATCTGGATTTGTTTCAATTTGTACAAATTCAGAAGAATAAACTGGTACTAAATTTGGATTACTTCTGGTGCCAATATTACGGAAGTAAGTACCGTTTTTATCTGTGTCAATACGAGTCACGCGACCGTTAGTAGTTGGGCCAAATGGAAATCGTAATGTCCCAGATATTGTTCCTGTGCTTTGAATTGTTAGTTGAGCAGCAGCATGTGAAGCTCCTAATCCTAACAATAGAAACGCTAACCCACCACAACTTAGGGCAGAAAATCCTAATTTATACGAGTTTTGATTTTGTAATTTATCGCTTGTATTTGACTGTGAGTCTAAATTATTGTTTGAATTACTGTTTGAAAGGTGCATTTTTTATCTCCTAAACCGCACACGTAGTACGTTTATTTACATTTACATACATGTAAAATTAAAACCGGAATGTTGCACGCAAGGCGCCGACAATCAAAGCATTATTATCCGCGTTGTGGTTAGGATTAAAAATTACAAATAAACCTGGAGTTAAAGCAATATTGTCATTGATTTGGGCACGATAGAACATTTCTAGATGTAATGAAGTATCGTCACGTCCTCCTTGGACACCACCTGTCTCGAAGTCTGGGATAGCAAAGTTTGGTAAGTTATAACCGTCTGGCATAGTACTTGATGTGATTTTAGGTGGTTGTCCAAATAAAATCCCCCCCAAGTTTCCAGGTGACAAGAAATTGGGAAGCGCTGCAAATACTGCCCAGTTGCTGCTTTCAACGTTACCTTCTACGTTGAATGGCTTAGAAGTAGTCCAACCACCCCATCCACCTAATTGAAGATTTTCATTAACACGCCATGCCACTGTGGCGCCTATCGCATGAGTATCGAAGCTTGTTTCTGGTACCAAAGGTGAAGCTAATTGTGTGTCACCAACACCAGTACGAAGATTGCCGTCAGGTGAGTGGTTAAACAGGTAATGAATTCCTACATCTACATTGTTACTGGGTGCCAGCGTTAACTGGGCGCCTGCGGTGTAGTTACCACCAAATAAACCACCAATATTTATATCACCGGGAAAGCTGGGTATTTGGGAACTATAAACACCCTGTAAACTTACTCGGTCAGTAATTTGCCAATCGAATCCTATACCACCAGTACCGCTACCAATTGCCACAATTGGATTACGTTGAGCAAACAAAGAAATGGCGCCGTCACCTGCACCTTCTAATGGATTAATACCACGAAAAGTATTAACAGCATTAACTCCAGCTGTTCCAACTATGACTCCTAAATTATCGGAAACAGGAAACCGATATGATAATTCGCTGAGATATAAATCATTTGCAGTATCTGACTCAAAAGCCAACCTGCCCATATTTGTAGACACCGACTCTGTAGAAGGTTTCAGGTTTCCAGCAGATAATCCAGTCAAAAGTAAATCACGTCCGGTAAACGAAGTAGCAAGAGTAATTTGGCTACTCGCTGTTAAAGTTGTGTTTGTTTTGGCTTTACGAGGTTGTTCCTCACCCCGGTATAAAAATATATCAGTTTCGTTAGTTCCTTGAGCGCTAATAATTGCCTGCCCGTAAAGTTTTGTACTTGTAGAAAATTGATTTGCCTCAATTTGGGCAGTACGAACTTCTAAATTATCTACACGCGCAGTAACTTCTTTCAGTTCAGCTTGAAACTCTGTTTGCAAGCGTTGCAGTGTAATTAAATCTTCTTTCGATGCTAGATTTTCTTTACTTGCAGCAATTAACTCGTTTACTTTGCCCATACAAGCATTTAATCCTGCTGCAAATTCATAACGAGTCAACGCGCGATTACCCTTAAATGTTGCATCTGGATATCCAGCAATACATCCATACCGTTCTATTAAAGACTGTAAAGCTGTAAACGACCAATCTGAAGGCAATACATCATTTAACTGCGATACTGATGTAACTTGCGACATCCCGTCTTCTTGAGATTCTGTTGTCTCAAGCGTATCAGGGGAAATAAATTCAGGTGGGTTTAAAGGAGTTGGGGAATTTTTTAAAGTGGAGGTAGTTACATTAGGAGGAATTGAACGAACTGGAGAAAGATTTTTTACATATGTATTTTTATCTTCCTCGTTTACTTTTTCCGTTCTGCTCTTATCCTTAAGTTTATTAAGTATATTTTTTTGCTGTGTTGTTAGTTCCACAGGTGTTTGCTCGGAGCTATTTTCGGTTTGTGCAAACTCTGGCGGAGCTACTTTATTTGATGAAGAAACGAATTGCGGTTCTTTTTGCTTTTCTAATTTTTCGCCAGATAAAACAGTTTTGTCTTGCTGAGTTTCTGGCTCTATAGGTGATACAGGCAATGATGGTTGCCCTGTTGTTAATACGCCCGCCATCAGCAGACTAATATCGCTCATTGTATTCCTGTTTACTACTACCAACAATCAACTTAACAGGCAAAGTAGATTATTCACAGGATTTTTTACGTAATTATACGTTATATAAATTACTAATATAATTAATTATTAGTATATTTACTGGCGTAGTTTAGATTCGGAAAAAACGACTACCACGATTCCAGAAAACCGAACTGAAGCGAAAGAAGGCGCCTATTATATTAAAAGTGTTAAATCAATAAACGATCAATTGAATCTAGAGGTGACAATTATGGCTCTTATTCGTTGGCAACCGTTTCAAGAAATGGAATCTTTACAGCGCGACATGAACCGCTTATTTGATTGGTTAGCCACAAATGATGACGGAGGTAATCGCTCTGCTTTTGTACCCGCAGCAGAACTTCAGGAAACATCTGATGCAATTCATTTAAGTATAGAATTACCAGGGATGTATCCGAAAGAACTAGATGTTCAAGTAACCGCTGAAGCAGTTTCGATTAGTGGTGAACGTAAAGAAAAAACTCACACCGAAGACAAAGGAATGACTCGCACGGAATTTCGTTATGGTAAGTTCCAGCGTGTAGTACCACTGCCTGCTCGAATTCAAAATACTGATGTTCAAGCAGATTATAAAGATGGCATCTTGAAACTTATCCTTCCCAAAGCTGAACAAGAAAAGAATAAAGTCGTCAAAATAAATCTTGGTTAATCTTTTTTAAATTTAGCGGATGGTGCGTGAAAGCTATTATGTTTTGCTTTTCCATTTATATTTGTCTAGGCTTTCACGCACCCTACTTATGCACGTACTGCTCGGAACATGCCGAAACGACATAGACCAACACCAAATGCTAAACGCATTAATAACAAGGTGGGTACTTCTCGCAGTGATTTAATAAAACCAGGTAGACCAAAACTTACTAAACCTTTAGGACGAATAATTCCTTGCCAAATGGAGTCAAGCCAAGCTGGTAGGGTTTCTTGTGTCCAGTCAGAAGTGGTAACTGCCCCTTGTGTTAATGCTGTTGCTTGCAAAAGTTCTGCAAATCCTTCAATACTGGCAAATTCTGGATGTGCCCATTGGTCGAGCAGTTGCCGCATTACCCAACGTTCCCATAATACCAAGGGTTGCTTTCGGCTATCTCGCTGGTTCCAGTCTGCTACCACTAGCACACCTCCTGGCTTGAGTACCCGCAATAGTTCTTTCGCAAAAACTGCTTTATCTGGCATATGAGGCCCTGCCTCAATGCACCAAACAACATCAAAACTGGCATCTGGAAAAGATAAATTCATCGCATCATCTACTTGGAACTTAGCCGGAATTTCTGGTGGCGTTAATTCCTGCGCCCGCTTCACTTGTTCTGGGCTAATAGTAATGCCTGTGACGTTAAACCCGTAATCTCGCGCTAAAATCCGGCTACTGCCACCAATTCCACAACCTACATCCAAAACGGAGGCGCCGCGTGGTAATTTTTCTAACCCACCCCAACGCACCATCTCATGCACAAAATCTACTTTAGCGGCACGAAAATCTTTGGGTTTTGGAGGGGTACCGTAGTGACCTAAATGAATATGCTCGCCCCAGTAAAATTCTAAAATCCCATCTTGAGTCCATTCGTCGTAGGCATTGGCTACAGAATCACTCGATTGGTAGCGACGCGCACTAAAGAGATAGATTATTCCTAGCCCTAGCACCACCGTTAACAGCCAAATGAGATTCATAATAATTTTGTAAATAATCTTAACAATACTTTATCATCTTAGCGGAAAGTGAGATTAAAACTCAGCAATTAGATTTAAACTCAGCAAAGTCAAGATTTCAGCCACATCATAACGTGCAAATAGTCTGGGGCGCCTAAAAAGCCATTTCTTGTTGATAGCTCAACTGTGACGATAAATCCGCGACAAAAGCAGCAATCGAATTTATCCCGGTATATAACATTCCACTTGCTGCTCTATAACCTCGCCGACTCCACCCAGCCCAGCCCAATTGTTCTCCAATCTCACCAAACTCCGTAAGAATGTTTTCGGACACTTGTACTGATGATTGCTGGAGTATTACTAGTTCCTCTTGTTGCTTCTCGTTTTGAGTTTGAAGTTCTAATAATTCTTGCTCCTTACATTTCACAAGGTTTTGCAGCCTTTCTACTTCTGATGACAATGGCGCAATTGTTTTCTCTAAATCTGAATTTATTACTTTTGCTGCTTGGGTTGTAAAAGTATTATTCCAGTTGTTTGCACTGGCACCCTCTAGAGCTTTTTCTAATTCCGTCACTCGTTGTTCTAATTGTTGGTTTCTAATTTGTAAAGCACGGACAGACTGTAGTTCCTGCTCTTCCACTGCAAGTTGCTCAAGTAATGCTTGTTTTGCTTGTGCCATTGATGAAGCGTATTGTTCAGCTGCTATGAGTTCCCGTTTTACTGCTTGTCGCGCTGCGTCTCCAACTTCTATATACCGCGCTTGCTCCTCTTCTGCTTTTTCTCTATCTCGTTGTGCCAAAGCTTCGGCTATTTTCTCCTCCACTTGGGCAGCAGTAAACAATTCGGGCGCCTGTTCTTCGGCAGTTCTTGAGTTCTTGAGTGGGGCAGTGGAAGGGGAAGAAACATTTCCTCCCTTTGTTGAACCTCCTCCACTCTTCACCTGTTGCGCTGTTTTTTTGCCTGTACCTACTAATTCTTTCACCAAGTCGTTACTGACTTTGGTTAATTGACGAAGTGCTGAAACGCTCCACTTTTGGACATTTTGACGAACAAGATGCTGTATTTTTCCAGGAAGCTTGTTAAACCATGCCCATATTTCCATCGCCGAGGTGGCTATGTAGCGAGAACTTCCGAAATCGTCGCTTTTGAGCCATTCTTCAAATACCTTTTTCCCATCAGGACACTTGGAAAGACACTTTAAATAAAAATTTTCTAGGCTATGCCCAACCTGAAGCAGACCGTCGAAGCTTTGACGAACAAAACCAAAGAAATTACCTAGAGTTGCTTTCGCTGTGCTTTCCAGGCTGGGTTCATTAAATCGAGTGTAGTCGAAACTATATTCTAAGTTTAACGAAATGTTAAAGATAGGCGCCTTGTCGTCTTGTGTTTTCGAGTGCATAATTAATAGATATCCCTTTTAATAATGTGGGGAAGCAAAACCCTCCGAAACGATTGCGAGTCATATGCGGGGGGTTTTTGCTATTTCAATAATTATACTCAAAAATTCACTTCTAAGTTGAACTTGTTGTTATTCTTTAGAATTATTTACTTTTCCAGGAAGTATTATCTGCATTTCCCATACAATATCTAACAATCGCAGGTACACTGGCGCCAGCTTGGGTATGTCACTCGGAGTTGTTAGCCAATTGCTGCAACTACTTTCATTGTATCCAGTTAGTTCAGCTAGTAGCTTACAGCACTCTTTGCGATAACCGTACCGTCCTGGCTTTTTGTTACTTTTCCTTGGAACCCATTTAGCGCAAAACTCTTTTGGTTGTAATGGTTCAAACATTTATCGTTAGCTTTTGTATCTTAAAGTACCTAAATGTGCCTAAATCTTGCCAAAAATCTAAACCTATAGGTTAAGGTTTTGGTTAACATAATCTTAGGAGAAAATGAGGGTATCAGTCAATACTGCTCGGCGCGCAGAAATTGCGAAACGTCAAACCAAACCCTTGTCTCGACGTTACATGTAACGTCTCTACTTTTTGTTGGGTCACCAGAAAGGGAAAACTTTGTTTACGTTCCTCGACACCAACCTACAAAAACTTAAAAGCCCCTCAATGAGGGGCTTGTAATAAGGATATTTAACATGGCTCAGGTGTGACTCGAACACACGACCAAGGGCTTATGAGTCCCCTACTCTAACCAACTGAGCTACTGAGCCGTAATTTGTTGGAAAACTTTTGTTTAACAATTATTGTCCAACGATTTAGTCCAACAGTTTATAAATGTAGCACAAGATTAATGTGTTGACTAGTCTTTTTTCAAATAAATTTTCGGGTGAGGCATCGCCCTTGTTAAGGGTCTCCAATATTAAGGGGCAGGCAAGGATGCCCACCCCACAAAATTCTTCAGTTGAATACAGCCACGTGTTTAGACTCGTGGAGGGAGCATCGCAATTGGGTTAACTGCGCCTTTACCTGCTTTGTGAATTTCAAAATGGGTGTGCGGACCAGTACTGAAACCAGTGCTTCCCATTAGGGCAATAATGTCGCCTTGGTTGACTTGTTGTCCAACTTGAACCATGAGTTTGCTGTTGTGACCGTAACGAGTCATAGTACCGTCAGCATGACGAACCTCAACCAAGTTACCGTAGCCACCATTATTCCAACCGGATTTTTCAATCACACCAGATGCTGCTGCATAAACAGGTGTTCCAACGGAGTTAGCGACATCAATACCACGGTGCATTCTACCCCAACGCCAGCCGTAACCTGATGTTAAAACGCCTTTAGCTGGCCAGATGAAAGCTGTGTTTCCAACTCCTGGCGCCACAGGTGCTATTGGAGGAGTGTTTTCATCAATTGCTCTCGGCAGATATCTATCAACCGCAGCCAAAGGAGGTAGTTGTGGACTTACTGTTACTCCTCGCATCTTACCTAGCGATTCGGAGGCATTGACAGTTGTTGGTACTGGTGGTACTGACAATCTGTTGTTATTACGCGTGCGGGCAGACCATTCTGATTTAACAGGCTCGGCACTGAAGTTAGGCGCCATAGGTGTTGGAACCGGAATGGGTATCGCTACAGTATTTGGTCTGACTGTAGGAACTGGGATAGCAATGTTGTTACGTCTTGTAGCCGCAGGAATTGAAGGTACTGTTACAGCGTTTGGAGTATAGGTAGGAACAGGTACCGAGACATTATTTAAGTTAGCTTGTGTCGGTACTTGGCTGCCTGATTGTTGAGCGCGATATTTTTCACGTAAACGCTCAATTTCTGCTTGCAAACTGCGAAGACCACGGTCTTGCTTTGCTTGCTTGCTTGTTGCGTTACGTTGCTGCATTTCAGCAAACACTTTAGGCGCTGTTTCACCACCTACGCCGTTTGCTTGTGGGTCAATTGGTGTTGAATCTTCTTGAACTATCGAAGCTCCGGTAGTTGCTACTGGTGTTGGAACTACTACTGGAGCTACTGTGTCGTTCGATGCAACTGTACCCAATCGTGCAGGTGTTGGAATCGCTACGTTACTAGCTACTGGCGCCTTTTGATTTAATACTGTTACCGAAGGCGTAGCGCTTGTTGTAGGAACATTCGCTACAGGGATATTTAATTTTTGGTTAATTTTTAACTCGTTTGGGTTTTGAATCCCATTCGCTTTAATTATTTCATTAACTGAAGTACCGTTGCTGCTTGCAATTACAGCCAGCGTATCTCCAGATTTTACTTCATAAACTTTAGATGCAGATGGTACCACAGCCCCTACAACACTATTAGGCATTTCTGCTACATTAGCATTGTTAGGAGTTGCACTTAATTCTGAGCTATTTGTTGCTGTGTACTGTGAGTGTTGGCTTTCTCGAACTGTCTGATTTTGCTGCTGGGAGAGTTTTTCGTCACTAAGGCGCAACTTGTTCAGACTATTTCTTAGTCTGTCAGATTTTTCCTGTAACTTATTAATCGCGAACTCTTGCTGTGCTTTTAGTTGAGCATCCACATCGCCATTATTGTTAGAATTCGTAAATGACGATAATGTTTGTGTGTTTGCTGTTAGCGATTGAGCAACCGTACCATTTGTAATACCGTAACTTGTTGGTACTGGCGCCTGTGCAAGATTTTTTGCTTGCACTCTAGCAATTGCATTTCCTATTCTTTGACCTTTATTGGCTGTTTGAACATCGGAAACAGAATTCTGTTCAGTAGTTGCCTTAGTAAAGGAAGAAGCGTTAGGAGCGAACTGCTCGCTGCTTGCCGCAATTTGCAATTTAGCACCAAGCCCAGGCACCTGTGAAATTGCTGTTGGCTCAACTACCGGAACGGGATTCTCTGGCGCGCTCACATTCGAGACGGCGGATGTGCTTCCCATCTGGTTAGTGGTTGCTAATTTCACCCCAGTGTCACCAGCAGCAGGAATGGCAGAAGCTGTATTTTGGTTGCCTACAGGTTCCGCTGCCAGGGCTTGGTCGCTTTGCCGAGTCACAAAAAGGCTACCCGCTCCCATTGAGATTGCCAAGCCAATCATGGCTGCGCTTGTCCGCTTGCGGCGGTTTACTTTTTGACTTGGTAAATTCAAACTGTCCACCGTGGCATCCTCACTGGAATTATTTTCTAGATTAGCCTTTACTTTACTTTTTAATACTCGTTTCAAAGACGACCTCCTATGATCGCTAGCGCTTAACTGACCTCGATTTTGTTTTCAGTCGGACAATAGTCAATGATTTAGATCACTACGAACGATTGATCAAGATCACATTCACCAGAGATACTTACGCAAGATTAACCTGGTTCTCTGATTTAGACAAGTTCATATGATTCAAAAAAACTTAAATTTTTTTCTTTACTTGTCTTATTACTCCTCATCGCTATACAGGTCTCCCTCTTTACAGTTATCTCGTTATGTGCTGTTCTTCAGGATAAAACGAACGACAGACACATTGGCACGAAAAACGGCAAGGAATCGAAGACGCGCTTAACATCTTGAGGAACAAACAATTATATATGTCTTTTCGGTATATACCCTAAAACAGGGCCATGCACCCAATTGACTACCGCTCCACGAGAATTTACGTTAATTATTCCCAAAAAAACAACCGTAGTAACAGGGCAGGCACTTTTACACAAAAAAGTTTTTGCTTTTTTGTTATTGCTTAAATGCCTAATATGACTATATCCTGTCTATTTTGTTCCAATGAAATCAAAGATAACAATTTATAAATCTCTATGTTTAAATATGGAATTAACCTCGCAGTTTATATACAAATTTCTTATATAAACACACTGAGCTTTTTAAGTATAATCACTCAGCTAATACTCGTTTACATGAAAAACCCACTACAACGCTACAGCAATAATACGTAAAAATAATTGTCTTTACGAAAAAAATACTTATTGACCTACTTTACTTGGCTGGTCTTTAAATAGTTAACTAGTACACGAAGAAAATCACCCTAAATACCCTAACTGGCGCCGACATTCAAATAAACCAACTGCAACGCTCACAGAAAGGTTTAAACTGCGAACTCCAGTCTCAGACATAGGTATATAAAGCGTTTCATCACATTTATCCAACATTTCGGGTGGCAACCCATTAGTCTCACTACCAAATAGCAACCAGTCATCTAATTCATACTCAAAGCGAGAATAATTATGGTTTCCGCGCACAGTGAATCCCAGACAGCGACCAGAACGCTGCTGATGTGCCAATAGAAAATCTGCCAATGTCTCGTGATAATGCAATTTCACATATTCCCAATAGTCCAAACCAGCCCGTTTTAAGTAACGGTCGCTCAATTCAAACCCTAGTGGGCCAACTAAATGTAATTCAGTACCTGTTGCAGCGCAGGTTCGGGCTATATTACCTGTGTTTGGAGGTATTAACGGATTGATTAGGACAACTTGAGGCATCGAAGCTAGCTGATTCGTATGTATGTATTTAAATACACAGTGTATTGCTCATTGCGTATCTACCCTAAGATAGAACTCAATGATAGTTTTTATTAATATTTGATAATCTAACACGATTGATTAGAAATTTAAAACAGACGATGAATTGTTTTATAGAAACTTGACAATAGGGTATTTAGATGAATTGTATTGTCTAATACTGATTTGAGCGACTTAACACAAAGAAACCGGTTTCACGAAGAAACCCGGTTTCTGAGATTTTAGCCAACGGAGGAACAGATTTTGTTTTGTAATTCGATTTCACGGTCACGTGTAGCAGCAATTGCTTGGGTAAGTACGTTACGAGTCGAAATACCTACGGCATGAAGTTGGAGCCATTGCTGTGCTTCGTTACCTTCTCGGAGGATTTTTTGCAGTGGTGAAAGAAAACAGCTAAAACCATGCTGCTTGGCTGTTAGGATGGCGCCATCATAAAGTTCACTAATCCAATCACGGGCAGTTATTGTTCTGCCGTCCTGCCAATGCTGAAGTTTTGCATCTAGACTCATTGATGCCGCTGCCATTTCGTTGGCTAAAGTAATATCTATTAATTCCTCGCCTGTAAAGCTACTACTAACTAACGGGTCTAAATTAGGATTTTCGATTAACTGTAGTAAACGTGCTTCGAGTAAGGCTGTTATAGAAAGTAAAGCAATGGGGTCTGTCACTAAATCGCAAATCCTCAACTCCAAGCGATTTAAATCATAAGGGCGCCCATTTCCATTTGGACGTACTGAAGCCCATAAATGGCGAACATTTTGCATTGTACCTGCTGCTAATTGCTCTTCAACCCACTGTATATGATGGGCATGGCTGGTAAACAAAGGCACGCGCGCAGGTGTTTGTGGAAAAACTCCCCAACGAGTCGAGTGATATCCAGTTGTGGCGCCATCTATAAATGGTGATGCTGCACTAAGAGCCAAATATAAAGGTGCTTCAACACGAATTAACCGACAAGCACGCATTAATGTTTCTAAGTCACTAATGCCAACGTTGATGTGAATGCTGGCAGTGACCACTTTAGTACCGTATGTTTTCTCAATAAAGTCATGATATGGGTTACTGGGGTCGGAACGGAAAAATTGATTATTTCCCCCTAAAGACAAGGTACTTCCTGGAATGATAGTATAGTCACCCAATTTGCTTAAATATGACCTTAACTGCTGCCGAGGCTGCAATAGGCTGCACAATAATTTTTCGTAATTCGCACTCGGTGCGGTTGTATACTCTACGTTACGACTATCTGGTTCACGGACAAACCCATCTGAAGCTAAAGACGCGACAATTTTGTCGGAGAGACCTACAACATCACCATTCGGCGTTCCAGTATACATTTCAACTTCAAAGCCTTTCAATAGCGCCACCTAAATATCTCCTAGTCTCTCCTTTACATATAAATTGTATCGAACATCACGATTAGGCGCCTATGCATTTTGGTTGAAATGTAATGTAGAGACGTTACATGTAACGTCTCTAAATTTTTTGCATGGTCATGACTTCTGTTGCTGCACGCAATACAAGGGAATGACGATAAACAAGGTCATTTAAATTATCTGCGTAACCACCCCCAATAACACAAGCAACTGGATAACCTGCCGTAACACAAGTAGTTAGAACTTGCATATCGCGTTTAAAAATTCCTCTGTCTGTCAAAGCTAGCTTGCCAAGTTTGTCGGCAATGTGGGGGTCTACACCAGCATCGTACAAAACGATATCTGGTTTTACGTCTGATAATAAATCTGGCAAGTAACTTGCTAAAACAAGCAGGTAATCATCATCTTCCATCCCTACGGGTAGAGGAACATCTAAGTCACTTTTTTGTTTGGTACCAGGAAAGTTAACGTCGCAGTGCATGGAAAACGTAAAAACGCTATCATCTCCTTGAAAAATAAATGCGGTTCCATCTCCTTGATGCACATCTAAATCTACAATTAAAACTTTTTTTACCAAACCTTGTTTTTGCAAAACACGTGATGCAATAGCTAAATCATTAAAAATACAGAACCCAGAACCGTAGCTTGGAAAAGCATGATGTGTCCCACCCGCAGTGTTACAAGCTAACCCAGATTGTAAAGCTAAAGTTGCCGTTTTAATTGTTCCACCAACTGCTACACAGGTACGATTTGCCAATGCTGGACTCCACGGTAAACCAATTCGTCGCTGTGCTTTCGCATCAAGAGTTCCCTGGCAGTAAGCGTTTACATATGAGCTTGTATGAACTAACTCGATTAATTCTTGTGGTGGAGGCGCCGGAGCCTGAAATTGGCTAAAATCAGCTACACCATCTTTTAGTAATAATTCGTAGAGTAGCCGAAATTTTGCCATTGGGAAGCGATGACCCTCTGGTAATGGAACGACGTAATCTGGATGATAAACGATTGGCAAATTCATGAAGAGTGACTTCGATACTGATATTTTTCGTTACTAACTGGTATTGTAGAAAATGGCTAGAGATATTAAGACATGAAAATTGCTTATGTTGCAAATGCAATTAATAATACCGATACTAATCGTGTTTTTGGGCTTAATAGCAGGCCTAATCGGTGAAAATGTCATTTATAAGCGATTGAAAAATTTTGTAGCAAAGCGTCAAATACCAGGTAGCGAAATCATTATTCAGTCGCTGCATCGGATGACACTACTTTGGTTTGTGCTTGCTGGTTGCTATGGAGCTATATTAGCTTACCCTTATTTTACACCCGATGTTAATGGCGCACTGCAAAAAATTATAACTATAGCTTTTCTGTATTCAGTAACGGTGGTTTTTGCGCGTTTGAGTTCTGGGTTTGTAAGTATTTACGTTCGCAGGTCACAACTTGTATCAGCTTCACTGTTTGCCAATATTGCGAAAACAGCAGTTTTAGTTTTAGGCAGTTTAATACTGCTGCAAACTGTGGGTGTACAAATTACTCCAATTATTACCACTTTAGGAATAAGCGGTTTAGCTGTTGGTTTAGCACTAAAAGATACGTTAGAAAATTTCTTTTCGGGATTTTATTTGATTTTCTCTAAACAAATCCGAACTGGTGATTATCTCAAACTTGATGGTGGACATGAAGGTTATGTAACTGACATTACATGGAGAAACACAACAATTCAAGAATTAACGAATAATGTCATTATTGTGCCCAACTCTAAATTGGCATCAGCTATTTTTACGAATTGCCATCTTCCAGTTAAAGAAATTAGTTTAACTGTAAATGTTGGTGTAGATTATGAAAGTGATTTGGATTATGTCGAAGATGTAACTATAGATGTAGCTAAGGAAGTTATGCAAGAAGTGGCGCCAGAATTAATAAACAGCGAACCGTTTATTCGATATCAAAAATTTGCTGATTTTAGTATCGATTTTACTGTTTATATTCGAGTCAATGAATTTTTTGACCAACGTATTGCTCGGCATATTTTTATTAAAAAATTGCACAAAAGATATCAAAAAGAAGGCATTAAAATTCCTTCTCCTGCATACGAATTGCATTTACAAAAGGATTTGTAGGTTAGCTTATATACTGCACAGGCATTCCGGCCTGTGCCACAATACAAGGTTTATTTACTATACTTTTGAACCCAAAACTCATTTTAGATTTACCGATTAATTTTATTAATACAAATGTACATACTCAAAGAATGGAGAAAGAATGGCGTACTTGGAATGATTCTGGGCTAAAACGGTTTTCTCCAAATTTGGCGCCGTTTTTAAGGCAGCCAACACAACTTAAGCAAGTTGTTACACAGAATGTCTCGTTTTTTCACCCGAAACCCCAAAGGTATTGGGTTTTTACTGTTGAAGGCACAGGCGCCACTTGTGACTGTGCTACTTGCTCAAAAAGCTTTTACAATATACTAATCACTTGCGAGCAACAATAAAATATGCAAGAAGATATAGATATTGTGAGTAATACGAAGCTGCTGGAGTTAGTTCACCTTCAAACCAACACCTCGTTCGAGTTGCCTCTTCAAGATGTGATACGTATCGGTAAGCCAAACGACCTGATTATACCAGAAGTAAATGTATCCAGCTTGCCAGATACAGATATTGTGTCGCGTCAACACGCAGAAATTCATAGAAGTAAAGATAGTTATTACATCGTTGATAATGGTAGTGTCAACGGTACTTATCTTAATGATGAGCTTTTAGAACCATTACGGCGTTACTTGCTCAAGTTAGGTGATACAATTTCGCTGGGAAAGGGAAATAAAGTTGCTTTTATTTTACAGCACAAGCTACAGGCGCCTTCTTCAAGTTATTTACCAGCATCTCGAACAGTGTTTCAACCAGAAGCCAAAAAACTAGTACAACAACAAAATCAGACAACGCAAGTCGATAAAACGAGTAAATTCATTGGGTTAGCGTTGATGGTTGCATCTGTTATAGTTTTCGCAGCTAATACTCAAGTGGGACTTTTTGTTCGTATTCCTGGCGTGTTATTATGTATTTCTGGTGCTGTCTTCCTACTTCAGCGACGTTTTAACCGTAACTTTGGATGGGTTTTGATTGCATTGGGTATTGGTATAATAATATTTACAGGTAATTTGTTAGCATCAGTTAATTTATTAGCAATTGTTTGTGCAGCAGCATTATTTGTTGTTGGATATTTGCTAATGAGAACTGGTAAAGTATTTGGTTATGGAATAGACGCATTACTAAAAGGAAAATTTTTTAAGAAGTAATTATACATGACGAGTACGACATTTAATGAACAAAACTATAACCACATTCATGTACCTGGCTCAATTCAACCACATGGAGTTTTAATTGCACTTTCGTTGTCGCTCTCGATTTTACAAGTTAGTGAGAACGTCGAAGATTACTTAAATTTAAGACCAGAAGACTTACTTAACCAACCATTATCTACTTTATTAGGCGCCGAATATATTCAAGCGCTTCAAGATTTACTTACATCAACATCACAGACACCAACTAGCTTTAACTTTTTAAAAGTAAGACTGAATACAGCAAATGAGGAAAAATATTTTGATGCTACGATTCATAAAAATGAGACAACTATCATCCTGGAATTAGAGCCGACATTTTCAAAAACCGAAATGAGTTTTTTGAATTTCCGTTCTTTGATAGGTGATGTTATATCACAAATTCAGCAAACATGTAAATTAAGTGATTTTTTAGATTTAGTTGTTTCAAAATTACGAAATCTTACTCAATTTGAGCGGGTACTGATATATAGGTTTGATGAGTCTGGTGCTGGTTCAGTCGTAGCTGAAGCAAAACATCAAGAATTAATATCATATTTAGGACTGCATTATCCTGAGAGCGATATACCCGAACCTGCAAGAAGATTATACAAACGCTGTTCGTTACGCTATATCCCAAATCTTAATGCCCAGCAAAGTAAGTTGATTCCACGAGATAATCCCCACACCTCACAACCTCTTGATTTATCAAATGCAATATTACGCAGCATTGATAATTGTTGCATTGAGTATCATCAAAATATGGGTGTGAGTGCGCTTTTTGTAATTCCACTTATTTATGACCAAAAGCTTTGGGGATTAATTACATGTCACAATTCAAATCCCAAATATTTGACTTCGGAAGTTAGAACAGCATGTGCATTTCTCGGACAAATTGTTTCACTTGAATTAGGCAACAAAATTGTTACTCAAGAATTCGATTATAAAAATAAGCTTAAGTCACTACAATCACAATTTCTTGCGACTATATCGAGTGCTGATAATTTTATTGACGCATTAATTCACCCTCAACTTCGTTTGCTTGATGTTGTTAGTGCCAACGGTTGTGCAGTTTGTTTTGATGATGAAATTACTTTAATTGGCGCCACACCTAGTTTGAAAGAGGTTCATAAACTGATTGAGTGGTGTCAAAATACAATTAATGAAGATTTATTTTCCACTGACTCGCTTCCCAAAATTTATCCAGATGCTGAAGCTTTTAAAGATTTTGCCAGTGGCTTACTTGTACTACGAATTTCTCGTATTCGTCGCTATTATATCCTTTGGTTTCGACCTGAAGTTATACAAACTGTAAACTGGGCAGGCGCCCCAAATGCTTTATATGAATTTGCTGCTGATGGTAGTTTAAAACTATCGCCACGTAAATCGTTTGAAGTATGGAAAGGAATAGTGCGTTTAACTTCGCTACCTTGGATGCAATGTGAGCTTGATAGTGCCATTGACTTGAGGAATGCGATAGTTGGAATTGTTTTAAACAAGACAGATGAATTAGCAAAAATAAACTTGGAACTTCAGCGCAGTAACCAAGAACTCGACTCGTTTGCTTATGTAGCTTCTCATGACCTTAAAGAACCATTACGAGGTATTCATAATTACTCTAATATTCTGATTGAAGATTATGCTCATTTATTTGATGCGGAAGGATTAGATTATTTAAATACCTTAATTTCCTTAACTCAACGCATGGATATGCTAATTGACGTGTTGCTGCGGTTATCTCAGTTAGGTCAAGCCGAATTAAGAAAAGAATTTGTTGATTTGAATGATTTACTTAATAATGTTATAGGCATGTTTCGCGCAAGTCGCCCGGGAGATAATTTTGAGATTCGTATACCCCAACATCTTCCTGTTATAGAATGCGACCAAATTTTAATCAACGATTTATTTACTAACTTGATTAGCAATGCCTTCAAATATAACGAGCAACCACAAAAATGGGTTGAGATTGGTTATCTTGAAGGGCAAATTCAGAAAAACGATACAGTATCTCCTGTGTTCTACGTTCGAGATAACGGTATTGGTATTCAACCCCATCACCAAGAAATTATTTTCCGTTTATTTAAGCGTCTTCACCCTAGAGAAAAGTATGGTGGTGGTACTGGCGCCGGTTTAGCAATCGCCAAAAAAATTGTGCAGCGTCATGGAGGCAAAATTTGGGTAGAATCTACCTATGGTCACGGTTCGACATTTTTGTTTATATTATAAAATGAATAATATTTCTTTAAAAAAGTTTATTTACATTTATAACTCATGATAGATGCAGTTCAAGAACCCTTGCTTGTCGTAGAAGACAGCAACGAAGACTTTAGAATGTTGCAACGCTTGATGCAGCGTTTTGAAGTCAAAAATCCAATATATCGCTGTAGCGATGGAGATGAGTTATTGAACTATCTTTACCATAAGGGTGCTTATGACAACCCAAGAAAGGCGCCTAGACCATCGGTTATTCTCTTAGACTTGAATTTACCTGGGGTCGATGGGCGTTATGTTCTTGAACGAATCAAGCAGGATATAACGTTTAGAGAAATTCCCATAGTTGTATTTACCACATCATCTAACCCCGAAGATATCGAACTATGCTACCAAAAAGGCGCCAACGGTTATTTAATCAAACCTATGGATTACAAAGAGCTTCACAATATTATGCGCGCGTTTGTCAACTACTGGCTGGAGGCTAATGTGGCGCCAATGATAAAATACTAAAAAGCTAATAAATATTAAGAATTTATAAGTAATGACTATTATATAGATAATATACGTATATTTTCTTTATAATTTATTTATAATTGTTTCAAATATAGTGCAATCTATAAAAAATTTTGGGAGATAGATGTCTCCTTGTTACTGGTATGACAGATAATAGGACGCTTCTAATCGTTGACGATTGTACGGAAGACCGAAAAGTATATCGCCGATATCTTTTGAAAGACCCCCACTTTAACTATGAGATTGTGGAGGCAGATTCTGCGGAAACTGGTTTGACGCTGTGGCAGCAGATGCAATTCGATGTTGTTCTGCTTGATTTCTGTTTGCCAGAAATGAGCGGGTTTGAGTTTTTTCAACTTCTTGCCTCTCAAACAGTTAATAATAGACCTTGCGTAATTATGCTGACTGGTCATGGGGACGAAGTGTTAGCAGTGCAGGCAATGAAGCTTGGCGTACAAGATTATTTAGTCAAAAACAATTTAAAATCGGATGTATTGCAGTTAGCGGTTAGAAATGCAATTAAGCAATCGCACCTGCAAGCGCAGTTAAATAAAACTCTTGAACGGCAGCGC
This sequence comes from Calothrix sp. FI2-JRJ7, assembly GCA_019359675.1. GTDB lineage: Bacteria > Cyanobacteriota > Cyanobacteriia > Cyanobacteriales > Nostocaceae > Dulcicalothrix. The sequence goes on along the minus strand of JAHHGX010000091.1, from coordinate 228,221 downwards.
TTGATAGCAACAACAGCGCTAAGAATTCGTAAATCACTTGACTTAAAGCAAATTTTGTCTACGGCAGTTGCAGAGGTACACCAGTTACTTCGCTGTAGTGTAGCAGTATATCAGTTTGTCCCAGATTTTTCAGTAGATCATATTACGAATATGATTGCATCATCTACGGTATCTACAATACCTCATGCTCAATTATTTGGCAGTTGTGACAAAGTTGATACCGAAGGTAACCATCATCATTGGCAATGTCAGGGTGCGATTAGCAATATTTATGCTGCAGGAATGAGGCATCCGCATGATTTAGTACAAAAGAACGACAAAACACAGGCGAATTTAGTAATCCCCATAAATTTAAGTCACAATGCCAAGTTGTGGGGTTTGTTAGTTGCTCATCACAATGAGGAAGAGAGATTTTGGCAACCAGATGAGGTGGAAATTCTCAGCGAAGTTTCAGTGCAGTTAGCAATTGCAATTCAGCAAGCTGAATTATTAGCTCAAACTCAGGCATCACTTGCAAAAGAAAAGCAGTTGAATAGCTTTAAGTCACAGTTTATTACTACAGTTTCTCATGAATATCGAACGCCTTTAGCTTCAGTTTTGGCGGCTGCGTCAACACTTCATAAGCATGGTGAAAAGTTAGATATACTAAAGCAACAGCGTTTTTTGGAAATTATTGAGCAAAAAGCTCGACATTTGTCAAAGCTCGTTGATGACATGCTGCTAGTTAACCAAATTGAACTCGATAAAACCAAGTTTAAACCGACGCCGCTCGACTTGATGCATTTCTTTTCCGATTTGATGGAACAGCAGCGTTTAGTGGTAACTGATGCTCACGAGTTAATTTTTAAAGTTACTGGTAAAGGTCATTTGTTTTGGGGAGATAAAGGACTATTACGACAAATATTTACAAATTTAGTATCAAATGCGATTAAATATTCTCCCGATGGGGGAAATATTGAGTTTCATCTAATAGATAAAGAGACCGAAATAATATTTCATGTTAAAGATGAAGGTATTGGCATTCCTCCTAGAGAGCTAGATAACTTGTTCCAATCTTTTAGCCGTGCTAGTAACGTTGATACAATTCCAGGTACAGGTTTAGGATTATTTATTGCCAAAGCTTGCGTTGAATTGCATGAGGGCAGTATTAGCCTTGACAGTCATGTCGAACAAGGCACTGTGGTTACTGTTCGTCTGCCGAAACGTCGAAATTAGTCGAAATTAGCCCACAATGATACTGTAGAGACTAAACATGTAACGTCTCTACAACACAATACAATATATTACATTATATTAATTTTATTATTTTTGAATTTCTTCTCGCAGTTGCTCTAAATCAACATAACTATCAGCGACATCAATTAAACTTTCGCTTGTCATAGAACTTAAACTTACTACTTCTACCTGTACGCCTTGGTATGCAACAGCGTTGACTGCATAAGCTAAATCACCATCACCACTTAACAAAATTAAGGTGTCGCAATATCTAGCCAATGTCAGCATATCTACTGTTATTTCTACGTCCATGTTGGCTTTTTTGGAGCCATCAGGAAGATACACTAAGTCCTTTGTGAATACACGATACCCGTTCCGGCGCATCCATAATAAAAACCCTTGCTGCTTCTCATTGCCATTATCAACTGGGGTGTAAAAATAAGCGCGTAAAAGCTGACGCTGTTTAACTAGACAACGCAGAAGCTTGGTATAGTCAATTTCTAAATTGAGGTGCATTGCCGCGTAAAATAGGTTTGCCCCATCTATAAATATTGCTACCTTTTCTTCACTTGCCGAACCGCTTGACCTAGACATGCGACGCTCGCGTCTCAATACTGCTGGAAAATTCTCAGCATTATTCAGTCCGATAATTCCAGACATAATCGAATCTTCCATAGCCGACGCTGCGCGAACTTTTGGGTAACCAACTTCATGCTTTATATTACTTGTAATCTCTGCATGACTCTCAATTTTTGATTCAATCTCTGAATAAGGCGTTATTTGCTGCACGGTTGACTGTATTTTCAAAGATAACTTTTTATTATTCCGAGGTTGTGGAAGCAGCTGCATAATCTTGATTGACGCTCCTAGGCGTATATTTTTTCACTATGAGCAAACGGCAATGGTGTAACTATAGCAGTTACGAGCAGCCTTCGCTCCAATTGACTCGCAGGCGCCAAAACTACTAAGTCAATCTTACTGGAGCTACAACAGACACATTGATTAACATAACGTGATAATTTTATATTTTCTTTATTTTTGACTATTTTTTCGCTAAATTACTGTAACTGTCGCAAAAAACACAAAAATTTTAATTCTTTTTTTACATAAAAATATTTTATTTTCTTTACAACAATAAAAAATCAAGCTACATGCTTGATAATATCATGTTACAGGCATTATCACCGTATGAATGTAATAAAATAATATTTATTAATGATTTCTTAATGTGAAACCTTATATAGGGTATACACAAATATATTTTAGTATAAATAGTTACTTATATTTTTTAGTCACGTAAATTGTTTACGTTTATATTGCTTGCTATATTAAAACTTATCCAAAATAGCATTTATTTTGGATATGGACATCTGCTGGACGATGATGTAATCCAAATATATATGCGATTTAGTCCAGCAGTAGGCTGCCAGACTAAAGCGTTGTTGGGCAATTGTGGAATAGGCAATTGTAGAATGGGCAATTGTGCAATGGGCATCCTTGCCCGTTTCATATCCAGGCGGGGCATTCTTAAAGCCCACCCCACAAGAAATGAGTGGATATTTTTTTATTTAAGTCCCTTAGTGGCAATCAACTTGAATTGCTTATATTTCGGTTAGCCCTAAAAATCTAAATATTTTGGTGTGAACTAATTTGTAGCGGTATTGATGCAGTTTCGTTAACTCAACTCGTGTTGTAGTGAAGTGCAATATACTTGCGAGTAATACGCGCTTTGATATTGTCGGTGCCATTCCGACGTTATATGTTCATAAGATTAACAAATCACATATTGCTCAGAATTATATCGAGCTATTGCGTAAGTAACCTATGTGTTTATTCTTTTATTGTTTTAACGTAGCTAGTATTAGCAGTGTTAATTTTAACATGCTTGTATATTTTTAGCGTGCATCTAATGCTACAACACGATATGAAATTATTAAGTACACTTGATGCTACGACTTAGACAGCAGGAAAAGTGCTGAGTAAGTATTCTGTAAAGCTTCGGCGCCCACTACCACGATGAGGAAATGGTTGTGGTTGCTTGGGTCTCCCTTTTGATGAAGCTCTTGAGGCTATTGTGACTGGAGTAACGGACTCAGAGTGCAAGTTGTTTTGGCACTCTAACGATAGAGACCCGAAGAAAAATGTTGTTACCAAAAGTGAGATGACAGTACGCATAGCAGATGTTTATTTTAGAACTCTCCATCCACTAGTACTTAGTTTTATTTAGTGCATCCGGATGATTCGGAAAAAGTATTGTTTTTTACTTTGACAAAATACTTGTTATTTTTCTATATGTTCTACTAGTAACCAGTTACCTGCTGAGTTATAACGCCCGTGAAGCTGAAGTTGCTCACCGTTTACAAGCTTTTTAAGTGTCGAATCAATATGTGGATGTAAAGTCACAAGCTGCCAAGTTTGTCCTTCGTATTCAGACGGTGTTAAAACGGTAAATGCGTAATCTTGCTGACCATAAAAATGAAAAGTTCCAATACATGAGATATTTATACGTGAGTTTACTGAATTTTTATGTAAGTCTAAATACTGGGATATATCAAGATTGGGACAAATGCCAGTGGTTGGATAAGCTGTATGATTGGCTGTATAATATTTTTGCCATTTTAACCATTCAGAATGTTCAAGGATTAAGTTAAAAAATGGCACAATTAAAGCAGGTAAATGTGAATTTTCGATTAAGGCAGCTTGCAATTTATCTACGGGTAAATACTGCGGCAATTGATTATATTCGATACATAAATGTGCTGCCATACCTACAGCTTGACCAATATTCATAACGACAGGTTGGAGCCGAGTGGCACCAGAAGCAATATGAGATACTGATATATTTTTTTCACAGACAAAAAAACCATCAATGTACTCACTTACCAAACAACGATAAGGAATAGTGAAGGGTGTTCCAGTCCAACGTCCACCCCAGCGAATCGATTTGGGTTGTAAAGGAAACTCTATACCAGGATAATGATGGTCATTAGCGTAGTTACCTATGGCAATTGCATCTTTATGTAACGGTGCTGCATTAGCACCGTTCCTCGGTAATATATCTTGTTCACGCACTGTTGTTATACCAATTAAACGGCGACTCTCGCGATAGTAAGGATGTAATGCGAAACTTGTTCTTACGTTATATGTAGAGACTCCATTAATGGAGTCTCTACATTCAGGAAAAACGTTTGGCGCCAATCCGTAACGGCGCCCTAGTTGTGATTGAATAAAATGGGCAAAATTTTGACTATGCCAAAAACATTCCTGTAAAAATTCCTGCCGCTTTGCTTCTGATTCGATTAATCTGCCTGCCTGTACACCCCAATCATTACCTTGCTGGGGCCAGTTAATCATAAATCGATTTCCTGGCAGGCGCCCATAATTCATAAACTTCTCTGCACCATAATTATCCCAGGCGCCAATAAATAACGATTCATCATAATTAGGCGCTTTTGGTATTTCCGGAGCAGAGTCGCCAAAATCTTGCATGACTACTACCCAAGTCGGCGCCTGTACAGGATATTTTTTAGTGAGAGAATTATATTCGATAGGGGCACTTATTTCACCAAACTCTGATTGAAGTTCCCAACCCCAACGGTGTGGTATTTCTCCTAAAGCTAATAAATCACCAAGTTCAGTACCATCGATGGTTATTTTGGCATGAACAGTAAAATCTGCAAATTTCACACCTGTAACGCAGTTACCTTGACGCAGTACCTCTAAAGGTACATATCTAGAAATCCATTGTAAATTTGGTAATGCATTCACCCAGTCAGCAAATATCTGGGCGCCGATGCGTGGTTCATAACTAAAAAAGCTAACCCAACTATTGTCTAATCCTCCAGGTTGCCGAAAGCGCAACTCACTTAAAAATTCACCCCATAAACCAGTTTGAAATGCTGCAAGCTCGTTACCATCAGGCGCCGTAACTCCTGCACTAGTCAGCATACCCCCCAGCCAAGCAAATTCACTCACTAATACTACTTTGGCGCCTTGTCTTGCAGCAGTAATTGCTGCTGCGGTTCCACCTGTTCCACCACCAACGACTAATACATCTGTTGTATATATTTGATTACTCATTTTGACTCATACCTAAAATAATTGAGTCTTATTCTGGCACACAGCCAAGGTTAAATTCGTCTTTGTAAATGGCATAACATCAGCATTTTGTAAAAGTGCTGATATAAAGATTACAGGCAAGTTGTTATTAAGAGGAGATGAACGGTGAAAACAGCGCTTATTAAAACACTTATAGCATCGGTTGGTTTTTTGACTTTATCTTCGCCCTTATGCGCGTCGGCACAACTTATACCTCAACCTTGGGTTTCTGTTGGTAGCAATGAAGGTGATGTTACTTACTCGGTTGGTGCCCGTGCTTTAGACTTAGGCGCCGAACTCGGTTTTGGACCAGATGGTTCTACTGGTGTGGATGTTTTGAAGTTCTTATCTTTGCCATTTGTATCACCTTATGTTGGATTGGGATACTATTCTGAAGATAAAGGTGTTGCATTTTCTGGTGGAGTTCAAGTTCGTGCAAGTGATAATTTTTTTGTAGGAGGCGGTTACAATTCTGTGCGTGGCTTTAACGGGCAATTAGGAATCAGCTTCTAATTTGATATAATAAGAATTCCCCTAAAAGTAATTAAAACTTATTCTTCAGGTTCGCCAATTGGCGAACTTGAGATGTCAGGTTTCAGTAAATAAGTATTTAAAGTTATAAAAATTACATACAATACGTGGTTGTAAGGGTATTTAAGTAGCTATCTATTCAGCAAGCTACTTGTCTTTATAGGCGATAGTGGGTAAAGTTTGTATGGTCAATACGACCAATTCAAAAATACTTTAGTTTGTAATGGGTTAAAATATATGTAGTGAGTAGACTGTAGAGATTTTGGTATAAATCTTGTAGGTAGGGAAATAATCCTATATTGGGCGCCCTGCAAATATAAGTGAAGTTCCAATAAAGTTCATATAACTGGTGTTATTCCAGATTTATAGCAGCAATGAGTGAAGAGAAAGTAAAAGCTAGAACACGAAAAATCGCTATTAGTTTAAGAAACTAAAATGGAAACTCCTTATGGAGCAAGGATTAAGAGTATTAATTCAGTTAGTGCTTGAATTTGCACCCGTAGTGGCAAATTTAGTACAAAAAAGGAACGAAGCAAGTTCTGTGCTTGCGAAACTTCAATCACCGAATGAAGTTAAAGAGTTTCTTGAAGTTATAAATAATTCGCTTGTAGAGACTACTACATCGGAATTAGCACAAGTTGAGTATCAACGGGAAAAGACAATTCAGCAGCAACTAGCTGTACATAACCGTCAAACTCAGTTGTATATAGCTAAGTACGAACGAGAAACTACACTAAAGTTACCTGAAGTCAACCGTATACTAGATAGTTGGCCCCTGCGGTTATATCCATCGCAAATTTTGGAGTCTCATAAAGATAATAGAGTCAGGACTCCGCTAAAAATATTTGTGGCGCCACCCAAGATTCTATTTGATAAGTTTGATACTCGTGAAGGAGATATTTCTGAGATTGAACCGATGTTAGCAGAGGGTTTGCGTGATTTTTTGAATTGCTATTACTCGCTGCATAACCCAGTTCGTCCAACTGAATTTTTAGCAGGCGCCTGGTATAGTAAAAGGTTTCATAGCGAATCGAGCATTAAAGCTTTGTTTGGGATGTTGAAATCGGAGCCGATACTTATATTAGAATCGGAAACTGACGGAGATTATATAAATTTTCGTATTGGATATTGGGGTTTAGGTCAAAACAACTATTATTACAAAACTATTTCCAGAATATCCTACAGAGATATTGTTTATCAGTCGGCAAAAAACCGCGCATTACAGTGGAGGCAAATCCGCGATGAATTGATACTGTTAGGGGAAAATATAGACGAAATAAATCAAATGGGGGGAGATAACGTCTATAATTTAGACGTTTTAGAGCGCGAAAAGAAATGGAAAGATAAGGGAGTTGACACTAGTAAAATTGAACTTAAATATCGAGTTAATCGCCAAGATTTTGAAAAGTTGTGTCAGGTACTAACTAATTGTCACTGTTTGGTTGCTAGCTGGATATCTGATGTATATCACTTAATTCATCACGATGTTTCGCCACTGTTACCCGAATTATTGCCTTCTTTAGTAGAAGATGGTATTGATTTTCAATCGGTAGGCGCCATTGCCGAAGGATACAAACAAGTTTATCAGGCATTGGAGAATGAACGAGGGCATTGGGTTCCGGAATTAGCATTACAATTGGCGAATAGTTTATCAGGCTTAAATGACCCAACTTGGGCAAGCGAACAAGTAAGTTATTCACTTGAAGCTTGGTTACAACTCCATCAAATTTCCCCAAAAGAAACTAGTAACCCGCTTCAGGCAATGTTAAACGCAGTACGAATTGAAGATGAAAAATATATTAGTAATCTCAAAACTTATTTTACTGCGATTGGAGACTTGCCCAATCTGAACTTAGTGGAGGAAATGCTTTCGGCAATTAATGACTTAAAAAAGCTGCGTTCCTCTGAATATGCATACGTCGTCAATACTCTTACTGGACACGCTGAAAAAGTTACATCCGTCGTTGTTAGTCCTGATGGTGAAACAATTGTGAGTGGATGCGCTGACAAAACCGTGAAAGTGTGGAACCTTCACACCGGCAAAGTCATTCGTACTATTTCAGGACATTCAGGGGAAATATCTTCAGTAGCTGTAAGTCCAGATGGCGTCTTTTTAGCAGTAGGGATTAGTGATACACCTCGTAGTAATGTTAAGGTTTGGCACCTTCAAACAGGTAAATTAATTCATACACTGCTTGGACACAACAAACCCGTTAACGTCGTAAGCATTAGTCCCGACGGTCAAATACTTGCTAGTGGCAGTAATAAAATCAAAATTTGGAACTTGCAAAAAGGAGATAGAGTTTGCACGCTTTGGCATTCATCCGCAGTTAACGCGACTGCCATTACTCCGGATGGCACAATTTTAGTTAGCGGTACCAGCGATAACAAAATCAAACTTTGGAATCCTCAAACAGGTGAACCACTGCGTACCTTTATGGGGCATACAGGAGAAGTTAAAGCTTTAGCACTTCATCCAAACGGACAAATTTTAGTTAGCGGCAGTACTGACACCACCATTAAAGTCTGGGATTTAAACTCTGGTAAGATATTACACAATTTAATCGAACATACTGGCGAAGTTAAAAGTCTTACCGTTAGTAGAGATGGCAAATTAATTATCAGTGGCAGCAGTGATAAAACAATTAAAATTTGGCACTTACCATCAGGTGAATTACTGCAAACTCTCACCGGACACTTAGGCACTATTAATTCTATCGCCATTACTCCTGATGACCGCTTTATAGTTAGTGGCTGTTCAGACAAAACCATCAAAATTTGGCAATTAACCGAAGATTCTTAATTAACTCTCATGCTCACTACCTGGCCGGAATACACCTTATGTAGGACTTGGTAAGGTGGGCAGTGCCCACCCGGTGTAGCAATTGAAATTTTATTATCTTTTTAGAAAGTATAACTAAATTCCGTAGCCTATGTAGCAATATTCATAATCTATCAAAAGGTATAGTAAGACAGAATTAAAAGTAAAAGATAAAAAAGCAAAAAGCAAGCTTTTAGCTTGACCAAGCTGTATAATTTTTATCAATGAAATTAATTCACCAACAATTAAATACATTACAAGCGTTGGTAAGTTTAAAATTATCACACCGTATGTGGCAATTAGTTGTAGTCAAAATTTTTACCAAGGAAAAGGTAGATGAATTCCTGGTATTGAATGTTAGAGTCTTTTATAGATTGTTTATATAATCTACCACAACTAATTCAAATTGCTACAAGAGTAGAATAATTAAGAATCAAAAATTCTTAATTAAACAGCCCACCGGAATTTAATTTAGGTGGGCTTTACTGTCATCTATCTAACGGGTAGTTGTTGCTCGATTTGAAGTAACGCTTCAATACGTTTTTCAGTTGTGGGGTGAGTTCTGAACAAATTAGCTAAAGACCCGCCCGAAAATGGGTTGATTATTAATAGTGGTTCAAATGCAGGATTTGGTGATTCCATAGGCATTTGTTTTGCCGTCGCTTCTAAACGTTGTAGTGCGCGAGCGAGTGCGCGAGGATTACCAGTAATACGTGCGGCGCCAGCATCAGCGGCAAATTCACGAGTGCGAGAAATAGCCATTTGAATAACGGTGGCACTTAGAGGCGCCAATATCATAGTTAATAACACACCGACAAAATTGCCGCCACGGTTTTCGTCGTCACGGGAACCACCACCGAACCAAAACAGGTTTTGCGCTAGAAAAGAAATGGCGCCAGCAACGGTAGCGGCAACAGCTTGTGTTAAAGTATCGCGGTTAGAGATATGAGTAAGTTCGTGTGCGATAACAGCTTCGAGTTCATCTTCGGGTAAAATGTTCATAATACCTTCAGTGACGGCAACAGCCGCATGTTCAGGGTCGCGACCTGTAGCAAAAGCATTCGCTGTTGAACCAGGAACGATACATACTCGTGGCATTGGCAGACCTGCACGCTGAGATAATTTTTGCACCATCCGATAAAGTCCAGGCGCCTGCGCTTCGTTTACTTCTTGGGCGCCATATACAGCCAAAGCTATTTTATCTGACTGATACCAAGAAAATAAATTAGTAGCTGCTGCTAAACCAATACCGATAACTAGACCACCAGTTCCACCGATAAAGTAATAGCTAATTGCAATCAAAAGACCACTGAGCGCAGCAAGCAAACCTAGAGTTTTGAATTGATTTCCCATATTATTATATTCTCCTGAAGACTGCTATATAATTTCTTAACCTTTAAAGCCAGCAGCACAATTTCAGCACATCTCGATTGTATCAACTCAAACATGAACTCTTCAGGTAGAAATTGCGCCCGATTGAGTGCGGTTTTCCCGCTAAGTAATACTATGTAGGTTGGGTGGAGCGCACAGCGGAACCCAACATATCATAGTATCAAATACTCAAAAACAGAATATTATAACTAAACTACCAATACCGTATTTTCAAGAAAGACAAACAGGTCAAGTAATAATTACCTTAAAAGTAACCAACCGAATTGAAGAAATATTAGCCGAACGCGGTTTTATTTCACCAGCAGAACTTCGTTCACTTGAATTAACAGATGTTTTAGTAGATACAGGCACCACATTACTATGTTTACTATCATCTCTTATTAATCAATTAGGTTTAGTTCCAGGAAGACAAGTAACCGTAGAAACAAGTAGTGGAGTAAAAAAATGCCAAATATTTAGAGACGTTGAATTATGTATTGAAGGGCGCCGAAGTACTTTTAGCTGTTTAGAACCTACCGAAGTATCTTATGCTCTATTAGGTATTATACCAATACAAGTTTTAGGACTAGAGCTAGATTTCAAAAATCAGAAACTGCGGCTACTACCAATGAACTCTGAGCAAAGTTATATTCGAGCTTAATAAATGATAAACAACCCAGAAATAAGAAATGCCATCGCAGTAAGTTTAGGCGCCATCGCAGGTGCTTTAACTCGCTATTACTTGTCATTATGGTTTGTACAAAAATTTGGCGCCAGTTTTCCCTACGGCACATTCTTTATAAATATCACAGGCTGTTTAATTATGGGATTCTTTGCTACTTTAGCATTAGAGAAAATCCCAACTATGGCGCCAGAAATTAGATTACTTGTTGCAGTTGGTTTTTTAGGTTCTTATACCACATTTTCAACTTACGGGTTAGACACTATTAATTTATTACGTACAGGTAACTTACTGCGCGCGGGTTTTTACTGGGCAGGTAGCGCTATACTTGGAGTTATTGGTGTTCAATTAGGTGTGATTATCGCGCGGACGTTGTGGAAATAACACAAGATATAATATCAATCTTAATTGAACTATTGAACTGAATTTTAGCTATATTAGGCTACTGTGGGTTGCTGTTTTTGAGTTTTAGTACAAATACAAAAGCGTTAGCGAGCATAGATTTAGCAATTTCAAAATCAATGTTTAAAGGTTCTAAGCAAGTGAGTTCATTTAGTATATCAACCTTACTATATGACTCGATGTCAAATCCTTGTTCTGAAGCAAATTGCTTTACATGGTCGAAGTTGTGAAATAGATAGTCATCTAGATTTCGACCTGTAATGTTACTAGCAATTTGAGTAAAATGTTGTAAGCTTGGACTAATTTTTCTAATATTTTCAATTTCAGTTTTACTATTGAAATCTGAAGTAATCCACATACCTCCATAAATTTCCAGCATTTCGCGAATGTTTTTGAAAACAAGTTGCTTTTCTGCAGATGTTAAATACATCATTAACCCTTCGCATGTAATTACAACTGGCTTTTGAGTATTTAAATAATTGGCATCTAAAGGAAATTGACTTGGAACACTTGTAACGTTGATTGGTATAAATTTATAGTTGGGACGATTACCAATGAGTTTTTGGATTAATTCTTGTTTTTGAGTAAGTATTCCAGGTAAGTCACTTTCTACAAATATGATATCTGGGTTTTCTGTCATTATCATCCCGCGCGGTTGTAAGCCAGATGCTAACTCGATAATTTGAGTTGCTTGAGATTGTGCAATTAATTTATTTATAAATTTGTAGCGTCCTTCTATATAAACACCTACTTCTACTGGTCTATTTGAACTATTCTCTAGAAGTTGTTCAACTACAGCTTGAGCATTGACTAATTGTGCAATTTCTTTGCTATAAGGAATATCGGTAAATTGCCTGACATGAGCTACCATTAATGCGGTAGGGCTAATTTTGTCAAATGAGTTTGTTGGTGATTGCATTGGCTTCTAATTAGCGTGTAGGTTTATTCCAAACAAAAATGCTCTTGTGGGGTGGGCATCCTTGCCCGCCCTTTATATTAGGATGAGCAACTATATATCAAGAACAGGCAATAATGCCCGTTCCACAAGATATAATATGATACTAGATGAATATAATTTTAAGATCAGGTTTTGGTGATTTCAAAACCTAAAATACGACGCTCGGCGCCTGTTTGCTCAGGTTCAGGAAAAGTATTAGCTGCATACGAGTTAATACCATAGGTATTTACAGATAATGTTTTACCGTCAGCACTAATATCAAGTGTCACATAATTAAAACTGTCTGGGCTGAAAAAATCTATTGGTTCGCGGTGTTGGTCTGCTTGTGGGTCTCCTTCGCGAAATACTTTTTGCAGTCCTGGAAATTTTGGGTCTAAACCAATAGGGTTAATACCTTTGGCTTTTTGTAAAGTTACAAGACCATCGGTTAAAAATTGAATTGTGTCAAAGTCGTGTTTGGTAAATTTATCTGGACCACTGGCGCCTATCGGCCCTGCGACAATGGTAAAAGCGTTTTGACTGACTGTACGAGTGTCAGGATTGTTAAAGTCTGTTAAGTACGTTAAATCGTTGATGCGGTTTTGATGGTCGTCTGTAGAGAGAAAAACTACGTTCTCTATTTTGTTGTCATCGATAAACTTAAGTATTTCATTACGTTCAGCGCGATAATTACCATACCAAGATTTACCGCTATCATTGCCTATTTGGTCAATTGGAGACGAAATTGCTATTATTTTCCAGGGTATACGTTTTTTCTGGGCATCTAAAAGCGTTTGTTTAAACCAGTTTAATTGAGTTTTACCTAACATGGTGCGTTTAATATTATCTGCACGGGCACCAATATCATCTGCACTTGCTGCTGTTTTGAGTCGAATATCGCGATAAGAACGGTCGTCTAAATTAATAAATATGCTGTTTGCACCCCACTGCTGTGCAAAATATAGCTGTTGTGTTCTATCTGTACGAGGGTCGTTTTTGACGGAAATCGTTTTCTCTCGAATTGGTTCATATTCGCTATAAGCTTTGACTAAAGTTCTGAAACCCTCAGTTTTATTGATAAATTTATTGGCAGTGTTGGCATCATACTGGGAGTTAGCTGCGTCTACACCTTTACCTTCGGGAGTTCCCGCAGGCGCCCCACCGTTGATAAATTGTTTATTAGCGAGTTCGTGATTATCGAGAAGTGTATAATTAGCGTTTGCTGCAAACAGCTTTTGTAAACCTGTAAAACCACCTGCTTTGACTGGTTCTAACTGTTCGCGGTATTTACGACGGTAGTCTAATAATGCTTGAGATGTATTTGTAAAGGGGTCAGCGGTTGCTTCAGATATGGCACTTTTGGTTTCGTAAATTGCATCACCCAGTAAAATAAAATAATCTAAATTAAGCTTGTCAAAGTTTTGCGTCGAAGGATATGGGCGCCATTGACCGTCAGCATCTCCACTAAATGCTAAACGTATAGGTACTTTTGCACTATTTAATGGTGCCGTTTTAAAGGTACCAACTGGACTGATTTTATTTTTGGTTAAAAATCTGTAATAGTAGCGTGTACCACTTTTGAACCCTTTTATATCTAGCTTGGCAGTATAATCGCGTTTGGGGTCTGTACTAGTTTTAGTAAAAGAAACAATATTGCGGAATTTGGAATCTGTGGCAATTTGAGCAGTTAAGTTACTTACGATACCTTGGTTTGTAGCAGTATTGAAAGCGCGTGTCCATAGAATAATACTGTTTTGAGTGGCATCTCCCGATGCTATACCGTTAAAACTGACGGTTGTTACAGCAAAGCTTGGAGCAACTACGATTAATATAGCGGTAGTTATTATGGCTAGACTTATTAGCGTTAAATGTTTGAGTCGGAACACAGTGTTTTATATTTATTGCTTGACTCAGTAATTATATTGTTGTGAAACGAACAAGCACGATAAATTTAGCTTTTTTTTATTCTATTACAATGATGAACCCCTCGTTGGGGGGATTAAATTAAACTAAAAAGTAACAATAAATTCAATTTAATCAAAATTTCGTATTACCCTGGATAAGTCAACAGGCTTGAGTAAGTCGCAAATGCGTAGTCCGAACAAAATATCTATTATTATTCCAGTTCTCAATGAAGAAAAACATATATTAGCGACTATTCTAACTGCTCAAAAAAGTATAAATACTGAAATCATTGTGGTAGACGCTGGTTCAGACGATAAAACCTGTGATATAGCTTTAGGGGCAGGTGTAAAAGTTATTGCTTCTGAGCGAGGACGTGCGATACAAATGAATACAGGCGCCGCAGTTGCAAGTGGAGATATTTTATTATTTCTTCATGCTGATACGCTGTTACCGCCTAAATTTGATGATATGGTTCGTGAAATGTTACAAAGACCTGGTATTGTGGCAGGTGCATTTCAATTAAAAATTAATGGTACACCTTGGGGTTTAAGATTGATAGAATGGGGGGTTGATGTGCGCTCCAAATATTTTCAGCTTCCTTATGGCGACCAAGCAATTTTTTTTAAAAGTGAGATTTTTAATAAAATAGATGGTTTTCCTGAATTACCGATAATGGAAGATTTTGAATTAGTGCGACGCTTGAAAAGTATTGGAAAAATTGCCATTATTCCAGCACCTGTGCTTACTTCTGGGCGCCGATGGTTGCTACATGGAATTTTAAGGACTACTTTAATTAATCAAATTATAATTATAGGGTATTTTATAGGTGTTTCTCCCACTCGGTTAGCTAATTGGTATAGAGGAAGAAAATTAAGATAAGTTTAAGAAAAGTTTGAGGATTGTATTCAATTAAACATGATATAACTATATGGGCAAGCTGAAATTAAAAGTGATTATTAAGATTTTATTAGTATGTCTTGTTGTCGGTGCTATGATTTTTATCGCAAAAGCTTTAAATTTTCAAAGTTTATTGCAGCAAGCTTTAATATGGGTACAAAGTCTTGGTGTGTTGGGACCAATCGCCTTTATGGTTATTTATAATTTAGCTACAATATTATTTATACCAGGTTCAGTTCTGACTTTAGGTGGAGGTGTGTTATTTGGGGTGTTCTGGGGGTCGATTTATGTGTTTATTGCAGCTACGATTGGAGCTACTGTAGCATTTTTAATTGGACGCTATTTATCGCGCAATTGGGTATCACGACAACTTGAGAAATATCCCAAGTTTCAGGCAATTGATTCTGCTGTCGCTCGTGAAGGTTGGAAAATAGTATTTTTAACTCGCTTATCACCTTTATTTCCATTTAATTTATTGAATTATGCCTTTGGTATCACCCAAGTTTCACTTAAAGATTACATACTAGGTTCAATTGGCATGATTCCCGGAACTATTATGTATGTTTATATTGGTTCGCTTGCAGGAGATATTGCGATGATTGGTATGAAGCAATCGACAAATCCAACATTGCAGTGGAGTGTTCGCATTGTTGGTTTTATTGCTACTGTAGCGGTCACAATTTATGTTACCCGTATTGCGCGAAATGCGTTAGAAAATAATTAATTATTTATTTACATTAAAAATAATATTATGTCAAATTCTGATATTCCCAATTTTGAATCTCACGCTATTTCTTTACGTCCGATGGACGAGTATAACCAAAGACTTGTTTCTTATACCCATCCACCAGATTGGGTAAATCCACAACCTGCTGATTATTACGATTTAGTTGTTATAGGCGCCGGAACTGCTGGTTTAGTTGTGGCAGCAGGCGCCGCTGGGTTAGATGTAGGGTTAAAAGTCGCGTTAGTCGAAAAGCATCTCATGGGTGGAGATTGCTTAAATTATGGCTGTGTACCATCTAAAACCATTATTCGCTCGGCACGGGTAGTTGGAGAAATACTTCGTGCTAGAGATTTTGGTATTTCTGCCGCTCATTATATTGAAGTTGATTTTCCTGAAGTAATGCAAAGGATGCGAAGGGTACGAGCTTCGATTAGTCATAATGATTCCGCAGAACGGTTTCAAAAGTTAGGTGTAGATGTTTTCTTGGGTAGCGGGCGCTTTGCCTCACGTGATACCGTTGAAGTTGCCGGAAAATCGCTTCGATTCAAAAAAGCTGTAATTGCTACTGGCGCCAGAGCTGCTTCTTTAGAGATACCAGGAATTGAAGCAGCTAAATATTTAACAAATGAAACAGTGTTTTCATTAACCCAACGACCACAGCGTTTTGCAGTAATTGGTGGTGGTGCTATTGGTTGCGAAATGGCACAGACGTTTAGACGCTTGGGGTGTGACGTAATAGTGTTCCATAACAAGGCGCATATCCTGAATAAAGAAGATATAGAAGCTGCACAAGTTGTACAAAACGCTTTTATCAAAGAAGGGATACGTCTAGAACTTAACTGCCAAGTTGAACGAGTTGAAAAAACGAGCGATGGTAAACGAATTTATTTTAGTAGCAAGGGAGAGCGCAATTCAATAACCGTTGATGAAATTTTAGTCGGTACTGGACGGGTGCCCAATGTTGAAGGATTAAATTTGGAAGCGGTCGGTGTTGACTACGACAAAAGCCGAGGTGTAGTTGTTAATGATTTTTTACAAACAACAAATCCACAAATATATGCCGCTGGAGATATATGCATGGATTGGAAATTCACCCATGCGGCAGATGCGGCAGCTAGAATTGTCATTAAAAATGCTTTATTCTCACCTTTCGGTTTATCAAAGCAGCGACTCAGCAGCTTAATCATGCCTTGGGTAACATACACAGACCCTGAAGTTGCACATGTAGGAATGTATGAACATCAAGCAGGTAGTGGCGCCAATACCATTAAAATACCTTTTAGCAGCGTAGACAGAGCTATTGCAGATGGAGAAGAAGAAGGTTTTGTTAAAATTCTTCTCCGTCAGGGTTCCGACGAAATTCTTGGTGCTACAATTGTCGCGCGGCACGCAGGCGAAATGATATCTGAGGTTACAACAGCAATTGTTAACAAACTTGGTTTAAACAAACTTACTACCGTCATCCATCCTTATCCAACTCAAGCTGAAGCAATCAGAAAAGCTGCTGACGCATACCGTCGAACCCTCCTCACTCCTAGAACCAAGCGATTGTTAGGACTTTTGACTAAGATTTCGTGACTCAATAGTAGGGTGGGCATTACCCACCACACCATTAACTTTTGTAAACGGGTTATTTCGATTTGTATCTATTTACGAATAAAATGTAAATATTACAGACGATTTCATATTAATAACTTAAGATTGTCTTAAGGTTTACGGAAGCAGTGCAATGCTACAAACAGCTACAAAGGCTAATGCAATGTGGATATGTCCTATCAACTCTTCGTTGCTACGCCAATTTTGGTCAGTGGTCGAAGATACTCAAACTAACATCCTTCTGGGTTTTAGCGATACGGAACTCGTACAGCAGCTACTCAGACAACTTCAATACAACGGAATACTCAGTACCGAAGAAATTACGGCGTTAAGTATTTACATAGATTCGCGTTTGGTTTTAATACGTGATTTGGCGGCATCACGCTGAGTACAGAATTTAATTCTTTCAGGTAAGTGGGTAGCTCTTTTAGGTGTATTGTTGAAATTTATATATCGTTTGCTATCCACGATATATATTTGGTTTTACAAATAAAAGTACCCTAACAAAGGTATACAGCATTACATGTAAAGTTCCAAAGTTTTGAACTAAGTGACACAATCTATTTAGAATTCATAGTGCCACAAGTCAAAGCGAATGATACTTGGAACACAAATACAAGCTATTTACGGGTTATTGATTGCAGGATTACTGCCTATTATTACAGCCTTGTTTTTAATTCAGGCGCCAGTATTTGCAATCGATTTACCGCCTACAACTCTTAAGAATAATCCAATTCAAATCGAAAATATCAAACCTGGGACTTCTGACTGGCAATTGAGGAAACCCGCGATAAATCATGAAATTGAAGGGTATGCTTCGCTAACCAGTGTCAATCGTGGTGATGTAATCAAGCTGTTTGTCAAAACTAAAGACCCAGCTTACACAATTGAATTTTACCGTATGGGTTGGTATGGCGGTAAAGGTGGGCGCCTCTTAGCACCGGCAGTATTTCGTAAAGCTGTAAAACAGCCAGCACCAATTATTGATGAGGCAACAGGGTTAATTGAATGTGATTGGAAAGACCCATATATATTAAAGATACCAAATAATATTGATGACTCCTCGCAATGGGCAAGTGGGTTTTACTTAGCGAAGTTAACAGGAAGTCGAAGTGGTAAACAAAGCTATATTATTTTTGTTGTTCGTGACGATGGGCGCCCATCAGATATATTATTTCAATCGAGTGTGACAACGTTCCAGGCATATAACAACTGGGGTGGAATGTCGCTGTATCGGTGGAACAGTAGAGGAAAACAAGCGTCGAAAGTTTCTTTTAACCGTCCTTATGCAGCTAGTTCAAATAAAGATGCTGCATATGGTGTAGGTGCTGGAGAATTTTTAACCAACGTCCAACCCAAACGTCGAACCTATAATGCAAGTTGGGAGTATAATATGGTACGCTGGCTAGAAAAAAATGGTTATGATGTCACCTACTCTACTAATATAGATACTCACGAAAATCGTTTAGATGAATTGAGTGGTAAACCAGCCTTGTTACTACACAAAGCATTTTTATCGGTAGGACATGATGAATACTGGTCTTGGAAAATGCGGGACAACGTTGAAGCAGCACGTGATGCGGGTGTAAGTTTAGGGTTTTTCTCAGCAAATACATGTTACTGGCAAATACGGTTTGAGGCAAGTCGTATCGGTCGAGACCTTAACCGGGTGATAGTTGGGTATAAAGAAGGTGAAGCGTTAGACCCATTTGCGCGCGATAGAGACCCAAATAATGATTATCTTGTCACAACACAATGGCGCCGAAAACCAATTAACCGTCCAGAAGATGCATTAATTGGAGTTATGTACGACACGTTTCAAGTAAACGCCGATATTGTAGTACCAAACACGGCGCCACAGTGGTTTCTCGCTGATACACAATTAAGTCAAAGTGCAAATCAAGCATCAAATAACTTATTAGCCTTTTTATATCCAGATAAAAAAGAAATGCGGCTAACAGGCTTATTAGGGTACGAAGTAGATAAAATGTTTAAATCGGCGCCGCCAAATACAATTCGTATAGCTCATACACCTTACCGTCACAGCGGTAGAACCAAATATTCAGATATGACAACTTATACAACTGATTCAGGAGCAACCGTATTTGCCACAGGTTCCATTCAATGGAGTTGGGGTTTAGATAATTTCAACGCACCACAACTACGTCCTAGGTTACTAAGTAAAGACGCGCAAGCTATAACACGCAATGTACTAGCAAAAATGATAAAGAAAAAGGAATAATCCCCCGTAGGGGGGGTCAAACTACGCTGAAACTAGGCGCCGTAAAGATTCAGCGCGACGTTTTGCTACTGTGTTGTTAGCATCATATTTCAGTACTTGTTCGTACATTTCTAGCGCTTGTGCGGTTAGCTTTTTGCGCTCGTAAGCATGTGCTAGGTTGTTATAAGCGACAACGTAATCACTCTTAAATTTGATTGCTTCTTTGTATTGGCGAATCGCTAAGTCGTACTGTTCTTGAGCAAAGTATACGAACCCAAGTCCGTTATAGATAGGGGCAACGGTATCCTCACCTTCTTCTTCAGCAGTCTTTAAAGCTTTTTGAAATAAGGAAATGGCTTGTGAGTATAGTTTCTTCTCGGAGTAAATACTCGCAAGCTCATAATACTCTTGTGTTGTGCCCTTTTCTTTGGTGAGTTTGGTTCGCAGTTTCGAGAACGAGCTTTCAACTCGACGAGTTTTAAAAATTTGCCGCACCACGTTAACCAGTGCGAATGCTAGTATCGCTACGAAAACAGAGAGATAAAAAACCGCTAATTTACTATCCATTGCTTTTATTAAACGTCATCTTCGTTTTTATTATCGCGTAGAGACGCGATTAATCGTGTCTCTACGACTCGCGTCTTTATCTAGAATACTGGAAGGTGCAAGTCCCCAGTACTTGATGCGTTCTTGCAACCACCCTGTTTCTTGATAGCTTGCGATTAATACGTCAATTTGGCGCCGAAGTTTATCGTTTTGTAAACCTTTGGCAATAACTACACATAATGGTTCTGTGGAGAGTCTAACGTTCAATAGTCGGTATTGGGGATATTGTCGCACCCAACCGCTAAGAACTGTTGCATCGGCGCCGAAAGCATCAATTTTATTGCTTTCTAGCAGGTTTTGAGCCTCGATATAAGAATTCACGCCAACTAATTCAGCATTAGGTATAAAATATTTTATCCGAGCAATTGTACTTGAGCCTGCTAAAACTGCTATTTTGCGCTGTTTAAAGTCATCTAAATTCTGGATCAATGTGTCTTTAGTAACTAAAACAGTGCTATCTAAATAGTAAGGAATACTGAAATTTACAATCCGTGCGCGCGATGCGGTAGCTGTGACTCTAGCAATGGCAATATCTACTTTATTATCTAAAACCTGAGAAATACGGTCACGATTTAGAACTGGTTTTAACTTAGAAGCTTTACTGGCGCCAAGTAAGTCTTTTGCTAAACGTTGCGCTAAATCTATTTCTAAACCCTGTAAATTACCACTTTGGTCACGAAATGCCAACGGAGGAAGGTTATCTTTGACGGCAATTCTAATATGACCGCGTTGCTGAATTTCTTCGAGTTGGGCGGCGCCACAAGGTTTTGTACAAGGTAAAAGGCAAAAGGCAAAAGTAAAAAATATGATTACTATAAACCGCATTTCCATACCTACACGATTGAAAACCGCATTCTAATCAAAATACAAGGTGCATCTGAACTATGCCGATTAATCATAGCTTAGATAAGCAAACCTTGTTGGTAGTCTTTTACCTTTACCTTTGTCCTTCTACCTTTTATGATGCTTGACTTGCCGCAATTTCAGCTACTTTGCTAAAACCTTGTGGGTCAAGAACAGCCATTTGCGCCAACATTTTACGGTTGAGGTTGATATTAGCTTTCTTGAGGGCGCCGATAAACTTGCTGTAGCTCATTCCATGTTGACGTACAGCAGCGTTAATACGGGTTATCCACAAACGGCGAAAATCACGCTTTTTCTTTTTGCGGTCACGATATGCACTGCGAAGTGCTTTCATAACCTGCTGGTTGGCAGTTCTAAACAGCGTTGAGTGTGAACCGCGAAAACCCTTAGCTATCTTGAGAATCTTTTTGCGGCGTTTGCGCGCGACATTACCGCGTTTTACCCGTGTCATAACTTAAATAGTCCTTGAGAGTTCCAAAATTTAACCTGAATTTACAAATAAGGCAACATCATACGCACGTTTTCAGCATCGCGCTCATCCACAACTGGCATTTTGGACAAGTTACGCTTCTTCTTCGAGGATTTGTGTTCGAGAAGGTGGTTTTTGAAAGCTTTACGACGAACGATTTTACCGGTTCCTGTTGCGCGGAACCGTTTCGCCGCAGCTTTCCTAGTTTTTAGCTTAGGCATAATTGGCTTTAAAACGACACAATCTAATATGTTACTACGATTTTGTCAATTTTACCGCATAATCTCAAGAAACCTGGTTTCTATGCAAAATTCTTGTTTTGATTACACATATCAACAAAGAAACCTGGTTTCTCTGGATTTGTAAAATCTCTCTGTATCATCCCTAACAGGTCATTGTGTTCAAAAGTAAAAATTTCATAACAAAAATTGATTTATATTTTATCTGATCTAAAAATAAGGTAAATTATTGTGAGCAATGTTAAGGCTAGTTCACTAATATTTCTTATTTTGGGGTCATTGTTGGTGAAAGTGCCCAAACAACACTTTATGACTTTGCGAAACTTCTACTAGCTACGAGTATTACAAATGTAGGTGCCAATCGCTCAACTTTGAGTAGTTAACAAAGCGGATTAATCCGACGTAAATCACAGTAAATCTGTGGCATAACTCATTCAGGATTCGGTTGAAAACTTTTACTTCCCTCTATAAGAAATGTATGACCTTATTGATATTGATGTGAATAACCAAGCACGTCTGGAACTTGTTCTGGAAGTTACAGCTATAGGAATGTGGGACTTTCATTTACAGACGGGTATGGCGTTCTGTTCAAATCAGTGTAAGCACATATTGGGCTTTACGCTCGACAGTATGGATGTAAGTGAAAAAACTTTTCTAGAAAATGTACATCCAGAAGACCGAGAACGGGTTTTAGAAACAGCGCAAGGCGCCATATTAAACCAGAAAGATTACAATACACAATACCGAGTTATTTGGCAAGACGGTAGCATTCATTGGATTGCAGCGCGCGGTCGTACATTATATGATACTGACGGCAAACCAGTTCGGATGTTAGGAACCGTACAAGATATTAGCGCACAAAAAGCTGCCGAAGTTGAACGTGAAGAGTTGTTAATGCGAGAAGTCCAAGCAAGAACCGAAGCAGAAACAGCGAATTTACTCAAAGACCAGTTTCTTGCAGTTCTTTCCCACGAAATTCGTTCTCCCCTCAATCCGATATTAGGATGGACAAAGTTACTTAAAAGTGGCAAATTGGATGCTGCTGCATCTGCACGGGCTTTAGATACAATAGAGCGGAATGTCAAATTGCAGACGCAGCTAATAGATGATTTACTCGATGTATCAAGAATTTTACGCGGCAAGATTAATTTAAATTTTGCTGCTGTTGATATGTCATCGATGATTATATCGGCTATAGAAACAATAGAACTAGCGGCGCAAACGAAGAATATATATATAGATTACGTAAATAATATTAGTACACCATTTAACTATGTTTGGGGTGATGCAAATAGAATTCAGCAAATTCTGGGTAATTTACTTTCTAATGCAATAAAATTTACTCCGACGAGAGGAAAAATATTAATTCGATTAGAGCGAGTCAATTCTCAAATTCAAATTACACTCAGCGATACGGGTAAAGGAATTACACCCGACTTTTTACCATATGTTTTTGATTTCTTTCGTCAGGCTGATAACAGTACAACTAGAAAATCTGGTGGTTTAGGACTTGGTTTAGGAGTAGTGCGTCAGTTAGTCGAACTGCATCATGGTACAGTACAAGTATACAGTGCTGGAGAAGGACAAGGAGCGACGTTCACAGTCATACTTCCAGCTTACCAAGTGGAGCAAGTATTTTCTGAATCTAATATTTCGACTGCTAGTAATTCTTCAACCTCACTATTAGGAGTCAAGATACTAATTGTGGACGACGAAGCAGATACACGCGAGTTATTACAATTAATACTCGAACAAAGCGGTGCCACTGTCACCATCGCATCGGGAGCAACCGAAGTATTAAATATTATTGAACAAGTACAGCCAGATATACTATTAAGTGATATCGCCATGCCGCAAACCGACGGTTATAAACTAATTCGTCAAATTCGAGAAATGGCGCCTGTACAATCAGAATATAAATGTAATCAAATTCCAGCAATAGCATTAACAGCATACGCTAGCGACTCTGATGAAGAAAAAGCGCGCGAAGCTGGTTTTCAGCTACACCTAGCAAAACCCATCGGCCCAGAAGAACTAGTAAACGCTATCACCAAGCTACTCAAAACTTAATTGTGGCACAGGCGTCGCCGCCTGTGTTGCCAATAATATATTTCCAAAGGAATACTTGCCAAAGAACAAGTAAATATATGTTAGAAATCAAACCATTAAAACTTGATTTGACATCAGAAAATTCTAGCTTGCAGATTCTTCCGGTAAGACCAATGGTTTCTAACATAAAAGCAGGTTGGAACGGCGCCTATCTGAAACACTACAATCTGCCACCTTATTCGATGCCAGAGTATTCACCAGCACAACATGTAATTATTAGTCATAATCATCAAAGCTTATCTAACATAACGCGGAAATTAGACGGACATCAACAGCGTGACTGTATGTTAGACGGCGATATTGTCATAGTTCCAGCTAACGTTTTTCACGGCGCCAGTTGGGATACAGAGATTGGTATCAACGTGATGATTTTGGAACCACTCCATTTTGCTCGTATGGCACATGAATCAATTGAACCTGATAGCGTGGAACTTATACCGCATTTCTCTAAACCTGATGCGCTAATTAGTCAAATAATGTTAGCACTTAAGACAGAAATTGAAATTGGTGCTGCGGGTAGTAACCTTTATGCTGAATCACTGATTACAGCACTTTTTGCCCATTTATTACGGCATTATTGTTCACGTAGTAGGAGTTTGCCCAATTATAAAGATGGGTTGCCAAAGTATAGGCTAAAACGCGCGATTGAGTATATACACGAGCATATAGGAGAGGGGTTTTCTCTAGAAACATTAGCTTCTGTTGTAGGTATAAGTCAATTTCACTTTGCCCGGATGTTTAAACAATCTACTGGTTTAACTCCACATCAATATTTAGTTGAGAAAAGACTCGAAAGAGCTAAGAAATTACTTGTTGATTCAGAATTAACAATCTCTGATATTGCATACAGTTGTGGGTTTGCAAGTCAAAGCCATTTAACACGGTTATTTCGCCAGCATTTAAATATCACTCCAAAGGCATATAGACAAAATACTTTTTAGTTAATTGAAGCTACCAGCAAGATAATGCAAAATTTCGCAACCGCGTGAAAGACAGCGATAACGAGATTTCGATAAGCTCAAAAGCATCTTTGATTTACGATTTACAATGGTGCTAGAGGCAAAACAATGGAATTAATGGGTAAAGTCGCACTGATAACAGGCGCCAGCAGTGGTATTGGTAAAGCTATTGCACAAGAATTGGACACTGCTGGAGTGAAACTGGTATTGACAGCGCGTTCACAGGGCAAACTCGAAGAAATTGCATCAACTCTAAAACAAGCTCAAGTGTTTGCAGGAGAAATAACAGACCCAGATGTACCTCAAAAACTTTTAGATTTTGCGTTGGAAAAATTTGGACAGTTAGATATTGTTTTGAATAATGCAGGTGTAATGACTGTAGGTTCAATTGAAGAAGTAGATATTGAAGCCATCTGTAATATGGTGCGTTTGAACGTTGAGTCATTATTTCGCATGGCTTATACTGTAACACGACATTTCAAAAAAGTTGGTAGTGGTTTTTTGATTAATACATCTAGTATCGCAGGCTTAAAAACCGCACCTCGATATGGCGCCTATAATGGTACAAAATACGCCGTCGAAGCTTTTACCGATGCTTTACGTATGGAACTGGCTGGCACAGGTATTAAAGTAGCTGCGATTGCACCTGGTACAGTTGATACAGGTTTGTATGACCACTGGAACCAAGAAGATAAAAGCTATATTAATTCAGGAGGCGCCCTTCAAGCAGGAGACATTGCCCGCAGTGTACGATTTATTTTAGAACAACCAGACAATGTTTTAATTCCTAGGATGTTAGTTGTGCCTGCAAATCAACCTGTTTAATTTTTGGACTGCACAGGCGAAGAATGCCTGTGCTACATAGATTTGGAAACGGCTAGGTCTACAATACATTGGGGGAACTGGCGCCTTAATGCATTAAATGCGGGACATGGATTTTGGTCTTGTAGATTTGAGGGTTTACTCCAAGTAAAGGGCGCCTTTTTGGCAGCGGACATCCATAGTAAACGCTTTGCGCGTGTCATTGCGACATATAGTAAACGGTATTCTTCGGCAGTTTTGAGATATTTTGATTGTTCCCAAGCTTCGGTAACGCTGGGAATGTCTTCTTCTCCGTGGAGTGCTGCACGAATTTGCGCGCGTGCGACTTCGGAAAGTGTATAGTTACCCAAGAATTGTCCTTGTGGTGGTATCCAAAATTTACCTGGTATCAAGTTTTCGTGTAAAAAAGGTAGAAATACATAGTCCCAATCTAGCCCTTTGGCTTTGTGCATGGTAATAATAGTCAGTTGTCCTGCACGGGTGTAGCGGGCTTCAATGTCTTCGGTTTCGACGGCTTCAAAACGTTCTGAAGTAACAATTTCGCTTAAAAAGCCCAGCATTGAACCCATTGAATTAGTGCTAGCTATTTGCTGTGTTAGCCGTTCGGAAAGTTTATCGGCAGTTGCTAGTTCGGCTTGGTCGTAGTTAAGTGCTAAGGCGATAAAAGAAATTAATTGATATAGCGGTAGTGCTAGCTTTGCTTGAAGTAAACTTCGACATAAACGTGCGGCTTTTTGGACGGGTTCAGGTTGTTCGGGTGCCAGAGGTCCCGGATATAAAAAGTCTTCAGGCTGCGCGGCAAGAGTATTAAGGTCTTGGGTTGGTACTAACTGTCGCTTTACCAAAACATCAAGAGCAGCTTTGAGAAAATCAGGGGAGTGAGG
Organism: Calothrix sp. FI2-JRJ7; assembly: GCA_019359675.1. Lineage (GTDB taxonomy): Bacteria > Cyanobacteriota > Cyanobacteriia > Cyanobacteriales > Nostocaceae > Dulcicalothrix. Next base: position 201,866 of record JAHHGX010000091.1, on the reverse strand, counting down.
ACGGTCGCAAAATTGCAGTAAAGCTAAAATTTCGGCAGGAACGTGTGAGTGTCTATCTCGTTCGCCTGCATCATACAAAATTATATTATTGTCTTTACATACCTGAGCAAGTGCCTCAGCTAGCCATTTACCTTGACGGTTTTCGCGCACCAATATAGCAGCGCGCGTTTTAGTAGGGTCTGGGGTAAAAAGTTCAACTATACGTTTACCTAATAATTCAACAGTGTGATGAATATCGCGCGGAGTACAAATTTCTAGCCCACGTCCCACATGAGGAGGGTTTGCATCTGTTTGTGGATCATCTGGGTCAACAGTACAAATCATTTGTGGACGGAAAGGACTGGGAAACTTATGAGTTAGGAGTGAGGAGTAATGAGTTGAAGAAGTGGGATTTGCTTTTGCTCCGTAAAAACTGTTGACCCAATTTAGTGTAAAGTTGGCGGCTTCGATAATGATACGGCTACTGCGTCCAGCACGGTCCATTGTGGCGAGTCGATTGGCGCCATCGCATTCTTCACAAAATTCCCGGAAGTATATAGGGTCTGCGGGAGTGAAGGTTGAATTTATTGCTTGATTTGGGTCGCCAACTCGAATTAAATTAACTTGTCCACCTTGCGGTTCTGTGGCGAGAATTTCTAAAAGTCGCGTTTGTAAAGGACTTGAGTCTTGCGCTTCATCTTCAAATACGGCAAATACTTGACCTTGTTCAATACGTCGTGCATGAGGGTCATCTAAAACTCGCAATGCTGCTAAAATCATGTCGTCGTAGTCGATAAAGTCGCGCGCTTTCATTAAATTTTCGTACTGTTCGTATAACCCTGCGGCAACGTTTAATATTCTGTATTCATCGTCTATATACCTGCTCATATTTTGTAGGTTTTCTATAGATATGCCAGAACTTTTGGCTTCGTGAATTACTGTCGTTGCTAATTCGGGCAATACTTCGGTTCGTAGTACTGACTGGCGCCGCAATCTTTCAGTTTCTTCGCCGTCAAATTGGACACCTTCTAGTAACCGCATGTAACGCCCTGGATTATATGCAATCCACTGTTCAACAGCGTTACGAATGAGACGATGACTTTGGTTAGGAGTAATTAAAGTTACTTCGTTAAGCTGTAAATTTGAAAGTTCGGGGTGACGACTGGCTATATTTAACGCTAATCCATGCAGCGTATTGACAACAAACCCAGTTTGAGGTAAAGATAATTGGTCACGCAGGTAATTACGAATTTTGATTTTAATATTTGCAGCAGCAGAACGAGTAAATGTAACGACAATTAATTGGCGCCGAGTATTGCGAAAACTAATCGCTGACTGTTCATACTGACGCGCAATCGCAATAGCTGCTGCTGCTGCCATCCCGGTTGACTTCCCGGCGCCAGGAACCGCAGAAACCGCGAGTTTCCCAGATGTCCAATCTGCCATTTGCTGCTGCCCCAGACGCAAACCATTACGAATGCTGTTAATTGCTGCATTCCTTAACGCGAATGTATCTAATGGCACTGGATTAGTAATATAAGCGTCTGACATATAAAATTTAGAATTTTAGATTATTAATTAATTTATGCTTGAGCGCTGGTAACTAAGCTGAATGATAAAACGGAAAGTTTATTTACATTACCAAATTTTACTAGGGGTTATTCTACTGGGCGCCTTCCTGCGGTTTTGGAATTTAGATTTTAAACCGCTATGGATGGATGAAGTAATCACCGCTATCTTTAGTTTAGGTAAAAATTACAAAGATTTACCTCTCGATAAGGTATTTCCACTAACAAACTTAACAGAGATTTTTAGCTATCAATCAGGAAAAAGCTGTCATGATATTGCTGCCAATCTCGCTTCGCAATCTACACACCCACCATTGTTTTTCTGCGCTATGTACACTTGGTTGGGGTGGTGGCAACCGTTAGGAAATTGGATAGCTGAATTGCGATTTCTACCAGCTTTATTTGGTGTGGCAACAGTTTTTGTGATTTATTGGGTAAACCGAATTGCGTTTTCACCTCAAGCTGGGTTAGCAGCAGCAGCTTGTATGGCTGTTTCTCCATTTGCTGTGTACCTTTCTCAAGAAGCGCGACATTATACTTTGCCAATGCTGTTAATTACTTTGGCGCTGCTCTTTCTAGTTAAAATTCAGCAGGATATTTTTCGTCATCAAAGAATTCGCGTTTGGGTATGGGGCTGTTGGGCAATAGTCAATAGTATTAGTCTCTACGTGCATTACTTTTGTATTCTGGCTTTAATCGCTCAAATAGCTACGTTAGTTTCACTATTAATATGGCAAAAAGTCAGGCGCCGTCAAATTTGGTTAACACTAACTTTGTCTATCACAGGTATTGCAGTTAGTTTTGTTCCTTGGTTCATGGTAATGCTGCATCACTCCAAGCGTTCCGAAACTGGTTGGTTAGAGGCGCCTCAGCATGTGGCGCCGTTATACCAAACTATAATTAACTGGCTATTAATGGTAATTGCCTTTCCTGTAGAACAACAACCAATAGTCAACGCTGCTATTAGTGCTGTTTTTATGCTGTTTTGCGGATTATGGTTTGTTCGTGAAGCAATAAAAGGGTTAAAACTACTTTTAAAAAATCCAGACACTCAACTTTCTACCCTAACGCTATTGGGGTTTTCTGCTTGCGTAGTCTTAGAATTTTTTGCCATTATTTATTTAACTCAAAAAGATATTACCGTCGTACCGCGTTATAACTTCGTATATTATCCTGGCTTTTGCGCTTTACTCGCTGTGAGTTTATTGGGAAGGGGTAAAGTGTTTCCAGCGGTTTTAGTTGTTGGTATTGTTAGCTGTATATTCTTAAACTTAAACTTGGTTTTTCAAAAACCTTTCCAACCGGAACTAGTCGCGCGAAACTTTAACCAAGAACCTTCAGTTCCATTAATGGTAGTAGTGGGATACAGTGATTATCAAGATGTGGCTTTAGGATTAAGCTTTGGGTTGGCATTACAACAAATCAAAAGTAATTCTTTAACACCATACAATTTAGCCTTCTTTGATAAAAAACCTAATTTCCAAGCAGTTATAGATAAATTAGCACAGTTACCAACCCAGAAGGCGCCTTTGAATTTATGGGTTGTTGCTCCGGGTTTACGAAAACGCGATTTTCCTCAACAAATAAATGTTTCTTCGCAATTGGGTTGTAATAAGGATGAGAAGCAATATTACCGCATTGGTATTCCTTACCAACTTTATCGGTGTAAGATTGTTACCACAGAGACACAGAGTACACACAGAAGAGAGTTTAATTGAGCTTAAAGTTGGCGCCAATTTTTAATCATTATTTTTAGCTGCTAGCTGAATTTTCAGAATTTTATTTTGTTCTCGAAGTACTCCTGGTGAATCAATTTGGCAATCATCAAAGGTCACAGAGTCTACGTCTAAAAAGTTAGCAATCGCCAATTCTATAATTAATTCGGGGGAAGTTGGGTTTCTTTACAGTATTCTTCTATTGCCTGCTTTATACGCTCTGGCAAGTAGTCCAAGATATTTTTTAGTGATATTGTATCTTGTGTGGTCATGTTTTTATTCTATCAATTTTGCTTATGCTTGGACGGGCAAGGATGCCCGTTCCACAAGACTGTTCTACAAGACTACACAATACAATTTTGGTGTTTTATTCTTCAATTTGCCAGGAGTCTTTGTTAAAGTCTTCGTCGAGTACTTTTTTCGCGCGCACGATAACCGTAATTTTCCCTAATATTGGTACTTCCGGCTCCGTTTCAAACCATTGAAAGTCTAGTTCACCATTATTATCGATGACAAAATAGCTATTCTCATCCCACTGACGTTGGGCACGGTCGATAACGACTACCACTTGCTCTAATGGTGAATTTGCGGTTTGGTTGGGTAGTCTTTCGGTACTAGATAAAATAACTACAGGGTCTTCTATTGCTAGTACTACTTGCCAACCAGGTAGTGGTACCCATGCTTGTTCTCCCGAAACGCGTACCATCCGAAAGGCGCCTATTTCTTCAACTATTGGTACAGCTTTTAAGTCTTGGGGTTTTAATGGCATTTCACCTGCTACGGGTAAAATGCGTGCTAACTCGCTTGTTGATTCGAGACGGTAAAAAGGTAAAGTTGGCGCTGGACGTTTACTCACTACTGTAAAATCTGTTAATAATTGCTCGATTTGTTTACGTGCTTGGGGTGAGTGGGCAAAACGTAGTGCTTTAGCAATGAGACGCGAACGTTCTTGTAAGTCAGTGTACTGACGTGCGAGTTTCCAGGATTGATAGGCAACTGCATCACCTGGGTGTGCAGTAAAACCTTCAGGAGGGTTACGGAAACGGGAATAATCTTTGATTGCTCGCGCAATTTCTCTGGCTTCGTCGCAGTCAAGTTGGTGTTTAAAGGCAAGTTCCCCCGCAGAAGCACGTTCTTCTTGAGTCAATAAGCGAAATTCGTATAGTACATCGCTGGCACGTTGACTAAAGTGGGATAGTACTTCTTTGGAAGCGCCAACTTTTTCGATAGACGAATAAACTTGGGCGCCAACTGTGACTTGATTTTGCTGAACTGGCTCAAAACCAGTTTCTTCAAAAATTGTTTGGGGATTGTAACCAGATTTTTGCAACTGCGTAATGGCAGAACCCCATTCTACCCAATTACCTTGCTTCTGTCTGAGTTTTCGCAATAGCTCAGATTTCTCTTCAGAGCTTATATTGCCGGGGTTTTGAGTATCTTGTGGTTGGGAGGTCATAGAACGCTGGGCATTTTTACTAGTCAGATACATTCTACGGTAGGCGCCTGTACTCGTTCTTGATTACGCAACATATAGTTATGATGCTCCGTAACTACAGGAAAATTAATGCTTGCTTCTACACAATTTGTTACAAAGCCCGTATAGGGCGATTTGGGATGTAACACTTGCCGACCATGTATGATTGTGGTTATAAATAAAAAATACTCAATACCATAAGTGTATTTGCGTATTATTTCTTATGCTGACTCCGAAATACGGATACTGTATTTAAAAATAAATACGTAAGGTTTAATATTCAAATTAAATAATTCAGGATATTCCACAAGTTAATACTTCTTTTTTTAAATTAAGCTTGGTATTGAATATCACAATATCAATAAGAATTAAAGGAATTATCTTATGGATAATCCGATTCCTGAAATTGATAAAATCTGTAGGCAATTAATGACGATAGAAAAACCTAAAAAACTTAAGCTTTTAGTCGTTGACGATGAGCCAGATAATCTCGATTTGCTCTATCGTACTTTTCGACGAGACTTTAATGTCTTAAAAGCGGACAGCGGTGTCAACGCGCTTGACGTTCTTGCTGCTGAGGGAGAAGTAGCTGTTATTATCTCTGACCAGCGAATGCCAGAAATGAAGGGAACTGAGTTTCTTAGTAAAACTGTACCTCAATTTCCTGATACCGTTCGTATTATCCTCACTGGTTTTACCGATATTGAGGACTTGGTAGAAGCAATTAATGCTGGACAAGTTTATAAGTATATCACCAAACCGTGGGACCCTACTGAACTCAAGGCAGTGGTTCAACGTGCGGCAGAAACTTATGACTTACTCAAGCAGCGCACAGAAGAATTACGTCGTGCCAATGCCCAGATGGCACTTCTAACTTCTTTGGTCAATGTTACACAGCTATCAACGAGCTTTGATTCTATTCTCGACCCCCTTGCAAGGTCATTTGGAGAAAGTTTTGGCGCCGATGGTTGTATTTTACAAATGATTGACGCGCGGGAACTGGCGCCGATACAAGGAAGTTACTCGACTGCTGGAAAAGTTGAAAACTGGCTAAGAGCTGACCCACTAACTACGCAGGCAATAGCATCTGGTCAAATGCAAGTCTCAGTAAATGTGAGTAATGATGAAAAGCTAGCAGCTGTTTCACACTATTCAGATAATGGTGTTAAAGCGCATTTAATGGTACCTATTATCTATCGCAGTCAAACTCTTGCTGTGCTGTCGCTTCAATGGAAACAACCATTAGCCTTACGTGAAGACGAACTCAAACTTATTCATAGCTCTGCTCAACTTGCTGCTATAGCACTTACTGCTACTCGCTGTTGCTAATACAGTGTTTACACTTTATTGTAAAAATCCCACGTATAGAGACGTTACATGTAACGTCTCTACATTATTTATATTTGTATGTAGCTAATTACATCTATACATTCTATAACGCCTCTATATTTAGATATATAACGTTCTATTTGTATAGAAACATTGTTACTCTTCAACCAAATTTATTGACTAAATTTATTAATTATTGTAATATAGTTATAAGTGCTATAAAAAAATAACCTTGTAATTAAACAGCAAAGCTACTACCAAAGAATTTTATGTCAGTAGTAGTTGAGGTGCAATTTTATGTATAACTTTGATGATGTTTTAGAAGGAATTCCCGATATATAGCTATTGGTAGATAGCTGTAATGAAGCTTGCTATTGAGACTAAAGCAGTGCATTTCTATGAAGAAGTGGCAAAATCTAATGTACTGTTGATAGTATTACTGCTATGAGAATTAGAAATTGAACAAATAATAATAGCAAGCGTTTCAAGCATTTTTGAAGTCGTAGGTAATACCCTGTGCTTCACATCAAGAAAAAGAGACTAGGAAAACTTTCCAATGAGTGGAAATTAAGTAGAGACATCATTCGTATTGTCTCTGGTTTTCTGTAAGAAGCGCGTGGTTATCCACTAGCTTAAGGTCTCGAACTACCAAAATTTTTTATGACTCAGCTAGTAGAAACTATAAAGAAAGATACGTTTGGGGAAGCGACGCTTTTACCCATATCGACAACATTATCAACCAAGCTATCAAAATTTCCAGCGGTTGGACTTGCAGTGTTATGTGCTGCTTGCTTCGGTGTAACGGTTCCAATGACGAAGCAATCGCTTGTTGATTTATCACCTTTAATGATTTTGGTAATTCAAGGTATATCAAGCATTATTTTTTTGTGGTCAGTTGTCTTATATCAAAAAGTTGAGTTACCAAAAAAATCAGTTGCTTGGAGTGCGAGTTTAATCGGTTTTTTAGAACCGGGTTTATCATATATTTTCGCGACTATTGGCTTAAGTATGACGACAGCAAGCAATGCGACACTAATTTCTGTCAGCGAACCAATTATAACTATTGCCTTAGCAGCGGTTTTACTCAAAGAAAAAATTAGTTCACCACTTATTAAATTAGCACTCGTTGCTTGTGTGGGAGTTGGGATGGTCGCATCTCCAAGTATAACTAATATTACAGGTGATTCTTTAACTGGGGATTTTCTTGTAATGCTTGGGGTTGTATGCGCTTCACTATATGCGATTGTAGCTCGACCTTTACTTAAGAAAGTGGCGCCGTTAGTTTTAGTAGCGCTTCAACAGTCGTTTGCACTGGCTTGGTTTGTACTAATTCTTACAATATTGCAGTTGATGGGTCAAAACCCCATTAACTTAGGGCAATTTCATTTTGAAAGTGTCTTGCTAGCAATTATTTCAGGTATTGTCGGACAAGGTTTGGCGTTTTGGCTATATTTACTCGCACTACGAACATCTGGTGTGAGTGTAACTTCGCTATATCTAACGCTTATTCCATTATTTGGTGTTGCGACTGCTTATGTAACGCTTGGAGAAAGACTTTCGTTAATTCAGACTTTAGGTGGTGGACTTATTCTTGTAGTTGTGCTGTTTATATCTCAGTTACCTGAAGCGAAGCATTAGAGAAACTAGAGAAACCGGGTTTCTTTGCAAAATCGTTCTTTCATTGCAAGACATTTAGTAAAGAAACCCGGTTTCTAGTATTCTTGTAGAATAAATATTTCTCCCTGATTCATGAGCGAAGAAGTACGTGCTATTTTTAACCGCATTGCTCCTGTCTATGACGAACTTAACGATAAGCTAAGTTTTGGGCAGCATCGGGTTTGGAAAGAAATGACGGTGAAATGGAGCCAAGCTAAACCTGGTGATACATGTGTTGATTTATGCTGCGGTAGTGGCGATATCTCGTTACGGTTAGCGCGTCGTATCGGGACGGGAAAGGTATACGGAGTTGATTTTTCGAGTGAGTTACTAGCTATAGCAGCATCGCGGACAAAAAGTTTGTACAAGCAACCCCCAGTTACTTGGATAGAAGGTGATGTTCTAAATTTACCATTTGAGGATAATTTCTTCGATGCTGCGACAATGGGGTATGGGCTACGAAACGTTGGCGATATTAAGCGCTGCTTACAAGAAATTTATCGTGTTTTAAAGTCAGGCGCCTCATGTGCGATATTAGATTTTCACCGTCCCAGTAACCCAATAATGCGCTCTTTTCAGCAATGGTATCTAGATAATTTAGTTGTGAGTACCGCTACACAAATGGGATTGAAGCAAGAATATGCTTATATCAGTCCTAGCTTAGACCGTTTCCCTATTGGTAGCGAACAAGTTGCCATCGCGCGCCAAGTTGGTTTTGCTTCTTCCACACATTACCCAATTGCAAACGGTATGATGGGAGTATTGGTCGTTAAAAAGTTATGAGTTAGGAGTTATAAGTTATGAGTTATGAGTAAGATTGATAGAAATTAATACTAAAAAACTATTTTTCTTGATTTTTGAATCCTAACTTTTAACTCCTAACTCCTAACTTTTAACTCCTAACTCTTAACTTCTAACTAAATTTCCCTTGGATTGGTCTCATCTCTGGCTTTACGTGTCCCCCCCGGTTCTCGGCGGAATTATTGGTTACTTCACCAACGATGTAGCCATCAAAATGCTATTCCGTCCTTACCGCGCGCTTTATATCGGTACTAAGCGTATCCCGTTTACTCCTGGTTTAATACCTCGTAACCAGGAACGTCTTGCTAAAAATATTTCGGATACGATTATGGGGTCATTATTGACACCTCAAGAATTGCAAAATTTGGCGCGGCGCCTTTTGCAAACACATCGTGTTGAGAATGCGATTCTTTGGTTGCTGCAATCAGCACTCGAACAAATAAAATTTGACAAAGACCAGAAAAGCGCCAAAATTCTAGCGAGTATTTTGCGTGATTTACTCGGCGAGTCTTTACCGCGTCTGCTCAAGACTTTAGCGCGTCGCGAAGATTTTTTAGAGACGCAAATCAACCAAATATTCGATCAAGTATTACTCGAATTTCAGCTTAACGACGAACAAGCTAAACGTCTTGCTGATTGGTTGCTGCAAGTTGTTTTACCCCCTGATACTATTCGGTCGGCAATCGTTGATTTTTTAACCGACCGCACGATACAAACTATAGATGAGAGTTTTCGCGAAAAAACCAGTGGTACTTACTGGGTGGTGGCGAACTTATTTGGGTTACGAAATACCTTAACCCGTTTGAGAACTTTTTGCCTCGACGAAAAAGACGCAACAAACACCCGCTTACGCGAACTCACTCAAGATTTAAACGTCAACGACCGCATTAAAAGATTTTTGCTCGACCTATCGCTACAAAATCTCCCTATCGCCACAGTTCGCCAATTACGCAAAACCACACGCGAGAGTGTTCGCCATTATTTGCAAACCAGTGGTGGAGAATTGTTACAAGGACTAAGCGACTCAATGGACTGGGACAACATCGCAGCAGTACTTATTACTCGTTTAGGCACCTCACCAGTAGTAAGCGCTTCGCTCGAAACCGTCAGTAAAGAACTTGCGTTAGTTCTCGAAAAATATTTAGAAAGAGATTTAGAAAAAATCGTAGCTCAAGTAATACCCATTCTATCCATCGACCAAGTTATCATTGACCGCGTAAAATCCACATCACCTGCCGACCTTGAAGCAGCCATCGAAGGAATCGTCAAAAACGAATTGCAAGCCATCGTAAGTCTAGGTGGTATTTTAGGGTTCGTCGTCGGCTTACTTCAAACAGCCCTACTTTTATTCAGTGGGTCGTAAGGCGCCTCTTATTGAATAAATATTATCTTATTGGATAAACATCATCTTGTGGGATGGGCGTCCGCGCGCGAGTCCCATCCCCACCCAATTTTAAAGAAAATATAAAGACACTGGTACTATATTTTAAAGTCTTGATAAAGTTGAGATTTGATTGAAAAATCCAGGCTAAACAAGAAATTTTCCGAAAAAAAGGTTTGACAGCCGCTAAAATACGTTGTTTCTCGAATAAAAGTTGGGAATTCTTCTGTTGGAAAGTTCACCCGCAGACACGCGCGGATGAGTGGTTACAATGTCAAAGAGGAATTTTATGTTCGCAGTACATAACTATTGCAGACCCTGGTTTGTATGTTCAGGCACCGCAATTAAAGTAATGAAGTAGTTGAGATATCTGCATGATAGATTTACTCCCAAACGTAGAAGAAATTAGCGAGATTCATAGTTCGATTACTCCGAGTAATCACATTGGTGCTTTTAGATGCAGTCTCGTTAGTTGCTGCATAGAAGTTAGCGATACATTTCGGTACTCCAATTCAGTCACCCTGGACACAAGAAGTATCTTTTCTATTACTGAATGTAACTGTTGAACTTACTATCTTCGTAACTTCAGGTTTATACAAAGCGGGTACTAATCGTCGTAACTATACGCGCGTTATTAAAGCCATTTCAGATTTGAAGATTTTGTTTAAAACTGTTGGGTTGTGTTTAATAAGACTGGTGCTTATTAAATAATTGATAGATGTGTGTTGGGAAGCGAAAAAGCGCTACACCCAACCTACAATCATAGTGAACCTGCTGTGTCTGGCGCCACTATTTCTCCACTGCCGATTTCGAGTATCATGTCTTGGTCGGTGATTAATTCACTTAGTTCTTTTACTTGTAAGTTCATATCTTCGCAAGCTTTTCGTAAGTCTCTGGCAAACTCGTTTAAATTATCGCCATAACCGCATTGTCGTGCGGCGGTTTGTATTCCTTGTTTGGCATTCGCACGCGCGCAGTCTACTAGTTCTGTGCCTTGTAATTTTTCTAGAGATGCCATAGTTTTTTCCTTATTTATATTTCGCCATTTTGATTAAACTAACTATTATTATTTATTAAGTCTTCTCTCTTACGGTTGAAATTTCGGTGATTTTAGTGTAAGAGGAATTGACCTTTATATAGAGTAATCCCCCCTAGCCCCCCTTGATAAGGGGGAACAAGAGAGAGAATTTTTAGTCCCCTCGACCAAGAAGTTTCTTAGTCCCCTCGATCAAGAAGTTTCTTAGTCCCCTCGATCAAGAAGATTTTTAGCCCCCTTTATTAAGGGGGGTTGGGGGGATGATAATTACCCATTAACAACGGCGCCACCATTTGGATGCAATACTTGACCTGTTATGTATGATGAGTCGTCTGAGGCTAGGAATACATAGCTTGGCGCCACTTCTTCGGGTTGCCCTGCTCGCTGCATTGGTACTTGTTTTCCAAAGTTGGCTACTTTTTCTTCAGGGAATGTTGCGGGAATTAATGGTGTCCATATTGGGCCAGGTGCAACACCGTTAACGCGAATTCCTTTTTCTACTAAGTTTTGCGATAAGGAACGGGTGAAAGCTACAATGGCACCTTTGGTAGAAGAATAGTCAAGTAGTTCAGGACTACCTTTATACGCTGTAACTGAAGTTGTGTTAATAATTGCACTGCCTTCGTGTAAATGCTTCATGGCTGCTTTGGTCATGAAGAACATTGAAAAAATGTTTGTACGGAAGGTTTTTTCTAATTGTTCTTCGGTAATATCTTCTATACTTTTTTGCGGATGCTGTTCGGCAGCGTTGTTTACTAAAATATCTAGCTTGCCAAATTCGTCTACAACTTGCTGAACTGCTTGCTGGCAAAATGATTCTGAGCCAATATCCCCTGCTATTGTAATCGCGCGACCACCGTATTTCTCAACTAAATGTTTTGTTTCTTTGGCATCTTCGTGTTCGCTTAAGTAAAGAATTGCTACGTTGGCACCTTCTTTAGCATACGCTATTGCAACTGCACGCCCAATACCACTGTCGGCGCCTGTAATTAATGCAACTTTATTCTCTAATTTACCACTACCTCGATATTTTGAATCATCGGCTTGGGGTTTTGGAGTCATTTGCGCTTCAGACCCTGGTAACTCTTGAGATTGTGGTGGTTGTAATTGTTCTTGTGGCATAACAAAACTTAAAATTAATTAACTATCAGCCGCAATTAAAAACTAAGCCTTGGATTGATTACTCTCTCCAAGGTAATAAAGATGTGTGTGTGTTCCCATAATGTGCATTGCTAGTTACTACTGGTATTCAACAATTAAGGTAAAATTGCTTTTTATTGCCTCACACCAAAAATTATACTTTCGCAACCGTCAACGCTATCTACTCAACAAGCCCATCGCAATCAAGGATTGTTTGTAAATTTATGTTTAAAATTTAAACTCTTTTTTAAATTAATTAATCGTTCTTCTGATATAGACAAATAATAAAAAAATTCTAAATATCTCAACCTTGAGATATAAGAAACCAGGTTTCTAGCCAAAATTTTTGTTTATATTACAAGATATGACATAATAAACCTGGTTTCTAGGGTTTTTTTGGGTAGAAACTAGGTTTATAGCCAAAATCGTTGTTGTTATTACAAGTTATGACAAAGAAACCTGGTTTCTTGGGTTTTTTGAGCAAAAGTGCTTCTTTAGAGTAATTGCTTTCCTCAGATAAATGCTCCAGATTTATATAATGTGACTTAAACACAGCAAGCATCCGCGCGTTTGTCGAGGTATACCTTTGTGTTGAGCATCTAATTGGGAGTATATGAGTGAGGCACAAGTGCTATGCAAACCTTTGATAGTAGTTCGCATGTGATAGCGCAGGTTGATACATTCCGTGAATTGCAAACAGCTTTGCGCGACCGTTGGAAAACCATTGAGTTATTCGATAACAGCGATGCTGATATCCTTGTCATTCCTTCGTTGAGTATCGACCAACGCGAACTCATGAAGATTGAAGGTTGTGAACATTATGAAGAACGATTATTATTCTCTTTAATTCGGTTAAGAAATCCTCGGACACGGTTAGTTTACGTGACTTCAATGCCATTGCATCCGAGTGTTGTTGATTATTATTTACAGTTATTGCCAGGAATTCCATTTTCTCACGCACGTAACCGTCTGTTACTACTATCTACTTACGACTCATCGCAAAAACCCCTCAGTCAAAAAATTTTAGAACGTCCCCGTTTGCTTGAGCGGATTCGTCAAGCTTTGCGTTTAAACAAGTCATTTATTACGTGCTATAATTCTACCGATTTAGAGGCTGAATTATCTATAAAGTTAGGTGTCCCTTTATACGCTGCGGCTCCCGACTTACAGATATGGGGAACGAAAAGCGGTAGTAGACAAATTTTCGCAGAGTCAAATGTGCCTCATCCCGATGGAAGTGCTTTGGTTAAAACTGTAGATGAGTTAGCGGAAGTTGCGACACAGTTGTGGGAACGTCAACCAACATTACAACGTATGGTTGTTAAACTCAACGAAGGTATTTCTGGTGAAGGTAATGCTTTGTTGGACTTACGACCAATATCTCATATGGCGCCACCAAACGAGACACATTCATCTCGTGTTGCAGCAATTAAAGAAAATTTCCTGCTACTGCGCTACCAAGCAAGCCAAGAAAGTTGGGATAATTTTTCTGGACGTATTGCAGAACTTGGCGCCATCGTCGAAGCTTTTGTAGAAGGAGAAATTAAACGTTCTCCTAGTGTACAAGGACGCATTACTCCCACAGGAGAGGTAGAAATTTTATCTACTCACGACCAAATACTAGGTGGACCCGATGGACAAATATACTTAGGTTGTGAGTTTCCAGCAGACGAAGTATACAGGTTGCGCTTACAGCAGTTGGGTTTAAAAGTTGGTCAGAATTTAGCAAAAAAAGGCGCCTTAGAGCGTTATGGTGTTGACTTTATTACCGTCCAAAAAGAAAATGGCGAGTGGGATATTCAAGCAATTGAAATTAACTTGCGAAAAGGTGGTACAACTCACCCATTCATGACTTTAAAACTACTAACGAACGGTCGTTATAACCCTTCAACTGGATTATTTTACAGCCAACAAGGGCGCCCAAAATACTATATTGCCACCGACAACCTACAAAAAGACCGTTATAAAGGGCTATTGCCGAATGACTTGATGGATATTATTGCTCATCACCGCTTGCACTTTGACTCTGGTACCGAGACAGGAACAGTATTCCATTTAATGGGCTGTTTGTCACAGTTTGGTAAATTAGGTTTAACAAGTATTGGTGACTCGCTGCAAGAGGCTGAAGAGATTTACAATAAGGTTGCGAAAGTTTTGGATGCAGAAACTAGCAATAAAAATCGTGATTTTTCTAGTATTTCAGAGTATGCTTTGCCAATTAATTGGGAAGAAGCTTAAATTTGCAACGGATGAATTATTAATAGTAAGGTGGGCACTGCCCACCCCCTACGCCAATTGTGATTTAAAGTGTTCTGCTAATACTTGTACATGGGGTTCTAAGACGCATGTGTAATGATTACCAGGAACATCAATGATTGTTATATCTTCTGCGTCCATGATAGAGAAGAATTCTACCCATACGAGGGTTGGGTCAGGCGCCATAATATGCTTTTCTTTAGCTCTAAATACGGTGACTTTTCCTGGGTATGGCTGTTTGACGTAAGAATAAGTTGCTTTTAGGGTGCCAACTAATACATCGACGATGCGTCGGTTTTGTTGGCTTTGATTTGATGGTGGTAATATTTTGGCTTCTACTGCTTTGTCAAGGATGTAGTCGATTTGTTCAAGAGCATTCAAGTGCTTCATTTCATTACTGTTTACCAAATTATCCTGACCTAACATTCCACCAAAATACCTCGAAAGGGCGCCAACTAAATAAGGAGCGTCAATTTTCTTGTTTTTATCTAAGAGAATTGGAACATAGGAGTCTATTATCGCTAACAAAGAGACTTCATGTCCCATTTTGTGTAATTGCTGCGCTATTTCATACGCCACAACTCCCCCAAATGACCACCCACCAATATAATATGGCCCATTTGGTTGAAACTTTTGAATTGCTTCAATATACACGCTAGCCATATCCTCGACTCGCGTTAAAGGTTCTTCTCCATTAAATCCTTGTGCTTGTAAGCCATAAAATGGTTGGTCGTTACTTAGGTACTGCGCTAATTTCAAGTAGCTCATAACATGACCACCTGCGGGATGTACGCAGAAAAATGGCGCTTTGTTACCTTTTGGCTGGATAGGAATTAGGGGGGAGTTATCAAAAGTATCTGTGGTATTAAGAAGTAGAGCAAATTCTTCAATAATAGGATTGGTGAGTAGTGTTGAAATCGGTAATTCCTTACCAAACTGCTGCCCAATCGCTGCTATCAAGAATATTGCTGAAAGAGAACTTCCACCAATTTCAAAGAAGTTATCTTTAATACCTATTGGTTGAATGTTTAAAATCTCTGACCACACTTTTGCGAGTCTGTGTTCGGTGTCATTGCGCGGTGCGATAAATTCATCGTGTTGGCTAAAGCTTGAAGCTGTTGGCTTTGGCAAAGCACGACGGTTTACTTTTCCACTCGGTGTTAAGGGTAATGCCTCTAATATCACAAAAGCTACGGGTATCATGTAATCTGGTAGCCTTTGTCTCAAAAAATCACGCAACTTGCCTGGAGTTGGTTCGCAATTTGTAGTAATATAAGCTACTATTTGTTTTTCTGATGATTGTTCGCAACGGGTAATGACGACTGCTTCTCGCACTTCTGGATGAGCAGATAACGCGTTTTCTATTTCTCCTAGTTCAATCCGAAAACCCCGAATTTTTACTTGGTTGTCTATTCGACTAATGTATTCAATAGTGCCATCATGTAGATAACGAGCTAAGTCTCCAGTTTTATAAAAACGCAAACCTGGTAATAAAGGATTAGCAATAAACCGTTCGCTAGTTAAATCAGGACGGTTAAGATAGCCACGCGCAACTCCTGCACCACCTATATATAATTCGCCGCTTACTCCTATTGGTACTGGTTGGAGATGCTGATCTAATATGTAAATTTGTGTGTTAGCAATGGGACGACCGATAGGCACTAAAGCATGAGATAACTTATCGGCTTCTACTTTGCAAACAGTTGACCAAATAGTAGTTTCAGTCGGTCCATATAAATTCCATACTGATTCACCTTTGTCTAATAAATGCTGCGCCAACTCACTTGTTAAACCTTCACCACCACAAAGAATTTTTAATCCCTCAGAACCACTCCATCCAGTTGCGAGTAACATTCGCCAACTCGCTGGCGTGGCTTGCATTATCGTAGCACCACTACTATTAATTAGCTCTAACAGGCGCCTCCCATCACTAGCTATTTCTCGGCTAGCTAATACTACAAGAGCGCCAGTAATTAAAGGTAAATATAACTCTAAAGCGGCAATGTCAAATGATACTGTAGTAACTGCCAATAGTACATCTGATGCTGTTATTCCAGGTTCATGCTGCATCGATTTTAGAAAATTTACCACACCGCGATGAGGAATTTCTACTCCTTTCGGTTTGCCTGTTGAACCAGAGGTGTAAATAACATATGCTAGATTTTCGGCGGTCGCACATGGCGCCAAGTTTTCTTGGCTATGGGTAGCAATATGTTCTTGGTGTGTTTGTAAACAAATTATTTTCCTTTGTTCATTATCACAAAAGAACTTTGCATTATCAGTCAGCAATACTGGCGCCTGAGAATCAGATAATATTAATTCTAAACGTTCTTGTGGATAACCTGGGTCTAAAGGTAGGTAAGCCGCGCCTGCTTTGAGGATAGCTAAAAGTCCTACTACCATTTCTAAAGAACGCTCAATGCAAATACCAACCAATACCCCTGGTTTAACTCCCAGTGTTTGTAAATAGTGTGCTAGTTGATTTGCACAGGAGTTTAGTTCACGATAAGTAAGCTCTTTAGAAGCAAATGAAACCGCTACTGTATCTGGTGTTCGCTCGACCTGTGCCTCAATTAATTGATGAAGAGTTGTAAAATCACAATCTTTTTCAGTTGCGTTCCACTCAATCAGTATTTCGTCTCGTTCCCTCTCACTCAACAATGATAACTGGGCTACTGCTTGTTCTGGATTTGATACAATACTTTCCAGTAACTTTTGGAAATGCCCACTGAACTGAGCAACTGTTATTTTATCTAATAAATTGCTGTTATATTTAAAATTGCACAGTAATGAATCAGAAGTGTCGATGACTTCCAAGCATAAATCGAATTCTATATTCTCCTGGGGTGGTTTCTGGTACTCTAGTTCAACTTGGTAAGTAAATAAAGCTTGACAAATAGGTTTTGGGCTTGAATTATACTTTGACTGTAATTGTTTTACCAATGAACCAAAGGGATAATCTTGATACTCGCTTATTTCTGAAACAGTATCACTTACTTGGATCAAAAAGGTTTTAAATGAGGTAGTTTCCGAAATCAAATCTTTTGAAACGACTACGTTAGAGTTAAGCTTAGTGAGTAGCAAACCAACAATAATTTCTTTCTCACTTGTGTAACGGTAAAGCAAAACTTTAAATGCTGCTAACAAAGCGTTATCAATGCTGACGCTTTCATTATTTGCCAGTTGTTTAAGTAACCCAGTTAGTTTATTATTGATTACAAACTTATAAGAAGCGCAATTATATTTTTTAGTAGAACGAGGTAAATTAGTAGGAAATTCGAGTACAGGTAATTCTGCGGATAGATGTTTTTCCCAATATGCTTGAAGTTTTGACATAGAAGACATAGAAATTGATACTTTCAGGGTGACGCTGCTAAGAATTTAATCTATTATAAAGTTTAATGGCTTAATTAAATCAGGTAACTATCAAATCAGGTGACTAATGTCCAACACAACTAGGCAAGATTCGATGACAATACAGCAACTTATTGGCATCATGGTTCTGTTTTACTTAATTCAAACTTATGGATGTAATCCAGGACTTTTCGGTCTTCCGCTGACCATTTATCTCAAAGAGAATCTTGGACTTTTACCAGCACAGTTAGCAACCTTTAGCAGTCTCATTTTCTCTCCCTGGTTAGTTAGACCAATTTACGGAATGATTGGAGATGCTGTTTCATTATTTGGTTACCAGTTCAAAAGCTACTTTTTTATTTGCTATGTGCTAACGCTTGCTGTCTTATTAGGGTTAGGTATATTTCAAGTTAACACATATTGGGTGCTGGCGATTAGTCTAATTTTAGTTAATTTTTTCATAGCCTTTAGCGACGTACTAACAGATAAAATAATGGTCGTTCAGGGTCGGATTTTAAACAACACGGCTCGCTTACAGGCAATTCAATGGACTTCTTTAAGTTTTGGTCAAGCTCTACTGTATTTTGTTGGCGGCTGGTTTGCTCAAAATTCTAATTTATCAATGGCGTTTATATTTACTGCAATTGTACCATTGATTGGTTTAGTTGCAACCTTCATATTACTTGCAGATGAAAAAAAGGAGCGTAACACTGTTCCAGTTAAAACTAATTTAAAAGCTGTTTGGTTAGCAGTAAAATCACGACGTTTCCTTGCTGTTATAGCTTTTATTGCTTGCCTTCAGTTTACTCTTGTGCCACCACTAGTAAATTACCTTGTCTATTACTACAAGGATGCTTTGAGTTTTGACTCTCAATTTATAGGTATTTTGGGTACATTTGAAGCTTTGTCTAATGGTATAGGCGCCCTCATGTTTGGTATCTTTGCCTTTAGGATTTCGCGAAAACTGTTGTTAAATTTAGCAATTGGGTTTACAGGTGCCTCTACAATTGGTCTATTATTCATAACTAATGCACAAAGCGCTATGCTGGTTAGTGTATTTTTTGGATTTTTTTCAATGATAGCCATGCTGGGTGTCTTGGAAATTGCAGCAAGGTCTTGTCCTGTTGGTGTAGAAGGCGCCACCTATGCAATACTAATGTCAGTGTATCAGTTGGTTAGACAACCTGGGCCTATTTTGGGAGGTTACTTATATGGTTGGGGAACTCCAGTTTACGTTCTTGTCATTATTAGTGCCGTATTTACGATATTTTGCTGGCTTCTAATTCCTTTGCTGAAGTTAGAGCAAGAGTAGTTGGTTTCATATCTCGGATGTTACACATGTTTCCAAAAGCAGTGAGTATCTTTCGCTTCTGTGCAGTATTCAGTCTACTATGAGCAACTTGTAGGTTATCGATGAGAAGAATATCCCCTTGCTTCCATTGAAAAATAGCTGCATTTTTCCATTCAGCTTTTCCCAATTCCTTTGCTTCTGCTTCGGTCATTGTTGTAGATTCATTGTTACGGTTGACAAAATATGCATTCAAGGTGCTAGTTCGTTTTTGCGAACCATCAACAACAGTCGCTGCTGTTGTTAATCTTTGCTGATATTCTTTATACAACGAAGCTGGTAGCCAATTGTAATAGAGCTTTTTGCCTAACGAATACCGTTGACTGATGTTTTTATACCATTCTCTACTTACTAAACAATCAACAATGCTAAGGCAAAAGCAGAGTCGGGATGTTCTTGGGTGACTAAATAAAGTAATATAAGAACACTCAAAATTTAAAGAGCCATCTTCTTCCCAGTTAAAATCAAATTCTTGTTCAGTGAGAAGTTTACTAATCTCCTCTCTCGATAGTCCCTCAAAGACTAATCCTAGTAGATGTTCAGGAACATATCGCACAAATCGCTGCGGATAATTGGCAATTTTGTGTTGTAAACTCGGAGATAAGTCGTTAAATAGTTTTTCTGTATTTATTATCGGAGTTTCACCATATACGTCTGGTTGTACTTGACAAAAAAAAGCAAGTATATTAGGGCGCCAAGGTACCATATTCAGTTCATTATGAGGAGCAATAATGGTATCCGGTGGAGCTTCTGAAGAAGTGAAGACCTTATCGGTTATTCGTACACGATGAGCGCTACCAAAGTGGTAAACTGACTCTAACTGGATATTTAATAGCTCTAAAACTTTTTGAAATTGATTACCATCCTCAACTTCAAATCCTCGAAACAAAACGGCGCCGTATTTATCTAGTAGTTTATTAAACTCGGCGCCGTTTTCACCCAGTAATCGTAACAGATGTGCAAAAGATTTTTCTTGTACTGGCTCAATTACTAAAGGTAGCTCTTTTTCATTAGTGCTGTATGTTTTTTCGTCATCTCGTAAAAACCTGAATTTTATGTCTTTTGAAATAGAAATTGGAAAATTTTGCATGTTTATAGTGTAAAGCTAAAAAATGCACCAGTTAATAAAATAATAACTTTAATCGTTCCAATTTCCATACCTCCACTAGGCTGATTCTGCTTCTGTCTTAATAGCAGATTGGCTGGTTGAAGTTATACATACCCCTACCAAAATTACACCAAAACTGACCAAAGTAACCCAGCTAGGACTTTCCGAAAAAATCACCCAAGCTTCTTGGGTGCTAAGAACGGGAACAAACAAATCGCATAAGGAAACAAATCCTGAAGTTAACCAATTGAGTGAATATGCGTAAAGTCCCAGCCCTAGTATTTGGCATATCAATGCTAGTGAAATTACGTAAATCCATTCATGCAATGAATGGGGGAAAATCTGACCTTCTGTAAGTATGACGATAGGAAAAAGCAAAATCGTGCCAATTGCAGAACACCAAGTCATAATAACCACCGGACTCAATTGAGTTCGTAGTTGCTCTACTAAAAGTGGGTATAAGCCAAGAAAAACGGCTGATAGTATTGCCGCTAAATCTCCTTGTAGTTTGTCAGTAGCAGCTTCGGTAAAATCATGGTATGCCAAGAGGCAAGCTCCTGTTATTGCTACGAACATACCGCTAAGGAATTTACTATCAAAGCGCTTTCCCCAAATCAACCACCCCCCACAAACTGTGAACAGTGGCGCCAAATTGTGCATAAGGGTAGAGTTCGCGACGCTGGTATGAGCTAAAGACCAAGCCCAAAGAGCTAGAGTGGCAAACATCACAACTCCAACTCCTATCAAGAGCAAGATTTGCCGGATTGTGTAACGTTGCGGTAATTCCGGTTGACTACCCGACAGTTGCCTGCGTGCTGCTGTAAATTGATTCCACAGCACAAAAGCGACAGTAGATATCCAAAAACGATTAAAAATTGTAGCGTTAGGACCCAGTTCACCTTCGCTCAAACGGATCAGAATTGGCGAGAAAGATAGAGCTACTAAGCTAAGTAACAAAGAAGCAAGTGCTATGGTCGTTGGTGATGCGAATAGTTGTTCGCCAGGGAGTTTCGATTTAACCTTAAGCATTAATTTCCAATAGATTATCAAATGTATTTGTATTCCTTGCTACTTTGTCGCTTTTGGGGCGTACAAGTATATAATGTCACAATTATTACATATTATTACAATTGTCCGAGTGCAACATATAAAAAAAAATCTGTCAGCAGAGGTAATTAACTACATTTATAGCTATTTTTTATAATTTTCCAAAGAAAATTATAGAAAATCTACAAATATGACAAAAAGGAACCCAGTTTCTTTCCGAAACCGGGTTTTTAGGATGCTCAAGACTTTTTGCTAAATTCCATCACTGTCAGACTAGTTCCCGTGTGAATCACTTGTTCTAGTTGAAACTCACTGGTACTAAACAACTCCTTGTATTCTTCTTCCGTGCGCCAGTAACCCCCTGGATTTGTCACCATCATTTGAACTGCGGCAAGACCTGGGATAGTTCCATCTGGATATTCTACTGGCGCCCCGCGAGGTGGAACAAGTGTTTGTAGAAGTACGACTTTACCTTGTGGAGGAAGAGCTTCTCTACACCGAGCGATTACTTGACGTGCGTCTTCAACACTAAATACAGACAAGAAATACTTCATAACAATTGCCGAAGCACCTTTTGGTAACTCCTCTAAAGCATTTCCGCCAACAACTTGCACGGTATGGCTATCAATTCCTTGACTTGCGAGGAAAGCAGGAGCTATCTCAACTTCATGTGGAAGGTCGAACAATATACCTTTACATCCGAATTTCTTAACAATATGGGCAATTAGTGAACCACGATTGCCTCCAACGTCCATAACTGTATCAAATTGCCCGAAGTCGTAGACCTCAAACAGCGAATCAATTGCTTGATTCGTTAAATAGCTCATGGCATTATTGAACAAATTTTTACTATCGAGGTTTTCCGACATGAAAAACTCGTAGAAATTTTTGCCATGTGCCCTTTCAAAAGCGACTTCCCCTGTTTTCAGCGCACCACCTAATTCTCTCCAGGCATCCCACATACTAGGTTCTGTAATATGTAACAAAAAATGTCCTAAACTTGGCTCTGCATCTGTAACCAGGAGTTCTGAGAGTTCTGTTGCAGCAAATACACGTCCAGGTTTTTCTGCAAACACACCTAGATGAGCTAATGCACGAAGAAGAACATAAAGAGTTTCTACTTTTGTCGAAGTTTGTTCTGCTATCGCTTCTACAGTCATTGGTTCCGACTGTAACAGGTTAGGTATACCTAAATTTGTTGCTATATAAAGACACTGGCTTTGCCAATAGCCATAAATCATCTTAGCAAGTCTATTTGATGCCGAATTGGTACCTAACAAATCTATTTCTCCGTGTCAAAATTTTACATTACTTTACTTTCTATTTATTTTCGTTTTCTCGTCAATACCTGTAAAAGCTTAACAATAGTTAATGAGACACAGTTCGCGTTACCCTGTGTTTAGTACAATCAACTAAGCTAGTGTCTCTTAAACAGTTGTGTCCCAGGTAAACAAGAGTGCGATTCATTGTATAAATCCTGATTGTTTGCGTCCCTATCCGCAACCTTGGGGTAATAAGTTTTGCAATAGCTGTGGCGCCAATCTACAGCTACTTGAACGTTATGTGCCATTGCAAACCCTAGGTTCTGGTGGATTTGCCCAAATTTATACGGTTTGGGATACAATAGCGCAAACCGAAAAGGTGTTAAAAGTCTTAATCGAAGATTCACCCAAAGCACTCGAACTGTTTGTACAAGAAGCAGAAATATTATGTAATCTCGAACACCCTGGAGTTCCTATTGTTGATATTTGCGGGCATTTTCAGGTTGAGTTTTCACACCCCAAACCTCGCAAACTACCATGTTTGGTGATGGAAAAAATTCATGGGTTGACGCTGGAGGAAATTCAAAAGCACTATCCACAAGGTTGTCCTCAAGTATTAGTACTCAACTGGCTGCTTCAAGCGATTGATATTTTAAATCACTTGCATTCGCGTAAAATTATCCATCGCGATATTAAACCCTCTAATATTATGCTACGTACTGGCGCCTTTTCTCGTGGGGCGGTACGTGGAGACCAGCTAGTATTAATTGACTTTGGTGGAGTCAAGCAAGTTAGTTCGGCCTTGCTGCGGTTTCCTAGTCGCTCAACGCGGTTGTTTTCGTCGGGTTATAGTCCCCCAGAGCAGCTAACTGGTGCTAACGTTGGGCCCCAAGCCGATTTTTATGCGCTTGGTCGAACGATGATAGAATTACTTACTGGGAAAAACCCAGCAGATTTGGAAGACCCTGTTACAGGAGAGTTACGCTGGCGCCATTTAGTTGACGTTAAACCCAAATTGGGCGATTTACTCGACGAAATGGTTAAATACGATGTCCGCTCTCGTCCGGCATCCGCTACCGTTATCCAAAAAAGACTCGCTAGTATTTCTCAAGCGGCGCCTGCTATATCATTATTTTCTCAGGTTGGGCAAAACGTTCAGAAAAAATTTACTCAAATTACCCATCAAGTTAATAACACCGCATCACCGTTATCTAACTTCTGGCAGCGGTTAAAAGGTACAAGCGTACAAATAACTACTGCATTCGCACAAGCTACTTCTCAAACGGTACTTTTTACAGTCAAGACGTTTATTAATACTATTCTCGCTTGTCTCAGTACTACTTGGGCAATGCTCCTCGCTGCAATTGGCGCGTGTATTGGTACAATCGTTGGTTTACTACTCGCGAATAACACCATCTGGGGAAAACAACTTTCTGTATATATTGCTAACCAACTTCCAGGCGTGTTGAATAATACAAGCAATGTGTCAGGGTCAGAAATAATATTATTTGCGGTTGCTGGTTTAGGAACCTCATGGGCACTAACTATTAGCGGTGCATTTGGACAAAGGCGCCGTTACTTCATCGCTTTAATTACAAGTATTATTGGCTACAGTTTGGGATGGGTAGTATTAGCTGGTATTAGTGTACCCAGTGCAAATCTTCCTTACTCAGTTACAGCCGAAGGATTAATGGGGTTGATATTAATCGCGGTTTCTTTGCTAACTCTTGGTTTAGGACTACGTAGTCATCACATAGTTTATGCACTAACTAGCGCTTTCGGTACAGCCTTAACTTTTGCTTTACTAATTAATCTTGGTATTTTGTCACCTAGCTTATTCAACTTTCTACTCTCTACAGAAGCATCTCAACTGGCGCCTAAAGTTATCTTTTTTAGCTTGCTAGGTATTTTCAACAGCTTTTACCTAGCTATAAGTCATTATTTAGTAGTTCCTTGGTTAAAGCTTTTAGGTTGGAAATAATAAAAAGATAATATGAATATCATAAAATAATATGAATATCATAAAATATTTATCCCCCAGTCATTATCTGACCGGGGGATTACATAAGGCTTAGACTATAGAGTTTCTGTATAATTAGCAGTTATGTCCATTCTAATCTCTACGTGCAATATTCGGTGGTTCAAACACGCGAATTTATAGTATTTTTACATAGTTTTTACAGACTCTTCATGTTTACATGCGCCTCATCTGTAATACGCACAAGCGTTACTGAGGTTTTCTGTTTGTTAGATTACACTTATCGTACAAAAACAACCTATGTCAGTGTATAGTTTATACTTATTTTACTATTTCTTTACATTTTCTTTATTCCTATTGTTTGCGAAAAAAGTCGTATATGTTAAGTATGGCTATACGCACGATTGGTAAAATTCTAAAAATATGCTACATAAACAACATACAATTTTTGCTACTTTAGCGGTTTTAGCTTGTTTGGGATTAACTCAACAAGCCAAAGCAGTCAACCAACAAGATTTAGAGCAGTTTAAGGCTACTGGTGTGTGTTCTCGCTGTGACTTGAGCGGCGCCGACTTAAGCTCTGCTAATCTAACTAGGGTGATTTTACGCGATGCCAACCTCAAAGGCGCCAATTTTAGCGGCTCAAACTTAACTGGTGCCGACTTAACTGGTGCAAATCTGGAAGGTGCTATATTAAGTAATACAAATCTTACTGCTACTTCTTTCACAGGTGCCTTATTAAAGTCAGCATCCCTAGAAAATGCCAATATGAGGTTTACTAGCATGATGGGCGCCAACTTGGAGGGTGCAAACCTTAAAGGATCAACCAGCATGATGGTAAACATGCGAGGCGCCAACTTTCGTTTAACAACCTTGTCTAACGGTCTAGTTACTGGTGATAAGCCTTATGGTTGGTCATTACAACGTCCTCAAAAACGTGATTGCGAAAAATTCAATATTGAGAGGGGCGCGCGCGGTAGCGTTTGTTCAACCGAGCAAGTAACCGAGGAAACTACAGAAAGACGCGAATAATTATATTAACGGTAGGGTGGGCAATGCCCACCTTATTCGCTTATCATACTTTGCCATAAAATACAATATATTTAATAATTATTTAATTATTTGGTTTCGATAACTAATACTAATATTTAGATTGGTAAATATGTCACCTAATAGAGTTAATCTGAATTTTGTAGTTAGTAGCGAAAAATAACTTCACATCCAATTTGGCTGATATTACTCATGTAAGCGCGGTCAATGCGGCAGTTTTTGCTGCAAATTATTTCTGTTTTTAGCTAAATGAGGTCAAAAGTGAATGCTTAAAGGCAGCGAACTGAATATTAATCAGGGCTGTAATCTCAAGTGGAAGTTAGGAGATAAAAATAAACTATTTTCCACGGTACAGATATTACTAGTGATTACGTTAGAGGTTCCACAGTAAACATATTTAGTATTACTAGGAACAGAAGCAAAACATTAATATTTTTATTCCCTATTGTCCAAATTTAGGGCATTAGAAACCGGGTTTCTGTTTGATTTGGGATAATTTTAGTACGTAGTCTGTTCTGTTGAGTTTTAATGGTTGTCGGGTTAATCACTATTGGCAAAAATCCTAGATTTTACTAGGATAATAGCTGGTGTTTTAGCAAAAATCTCTGAAAATATACATTTTACTCTTGACTAGTCTACAAATTTTCAAGAAATATCTCTCGCTCCCGCAATTATATGTTATATGAAATCTTTGCACGTACACAATGTATAAAAATATTTGCGTGTACACAAGAAGCAATCTGAATATAAAAACTAATTGTTTAAGGGAAAATATTATCAACGCGCGTTGACATGTGAGAAACCGCTGCTATCGTCATTGCAAGAAGAGGAATGAATCTAACAGAAAAACTACCTAGCTCCGTGTCCGCTTATCTTGGAGTGAATCCAAGAAAACACGTATGGAGCAGTTGGTCACAATTTAAAAAGTGTCAAAGCACAGTAATCAAGTCTAGGCATGATTACTATAGTGTCTCTAACTGGGGACTATTGGTCAAGGCTGAAGTCGAGCGAGTAGCTTTCCAAGGTAAAAGTCGGGCTTCTTCCAAGTGCAAACGCTAATAGTTTTTGGCGCTAAAGATATACCGTGGGCTTTTACTATGAGAACTAGATTTTCGTAGATTTTTAGAAGCGGTGACTGACGTTAAAGCAAAGTATTTTCAATTTTTCGATTGTCAATTATTAAATCAAGGACGAGAGATATGGGTATACCTCACGCATCTTTTACAGCGACTGAAAAAGCGTTTCACGTTACTGGGTATGAAAAAATAGACTTCAGTCTAGAGTATGTCAACGGTGCATTTGATATTAAAAATACTGAAGTGGCAGACAGCTACCAACCGTTTGGACGCTGTTTGGCAGTGGTTGATGCGAACGTTAACCGTTTGTATGGAGAGCAAATTTGCGCTTACTTCCGTTATTACGACATTGATTTGACGGTACATCCTGTTACTATTACCGAACCTGCAAAGACGCTAGCGACGTTTGAATCGGTTGTAGATGCGTTTGCTGATTTTGGTTTGATTCGTAAAGAACCAGTTTTGGTAGTGGGTGGTGGACTAGTTACTGATGTAGTGGGTTTTGCTTGTTCTGCGTATCGTCGTAAAACTAACTATATCCGTATTCCGACAACGCTTATTGGTTTAATTGATGCAGGTGTGGCAATTAAAGTTGCGGTCAATCACAAGAAGTTGAAAAACCGTTTAGGCGCCTATCATGCACCACAAAAGGTAATTCTTGACTTTTCGTTCTTAAAAACTCTACCTATTGCACAAGTTCGTAACGGAATGGCAGAGCTAGTCAAGATTGCCGTAGTCTCAAATTCTGAAGTTTTTGAACTGCTGTACGAGTACGGTCATGATTTACTACAAACTCACTTTGGTTATGTAAATGGTTCAGAGCATTTACAAGAAATCGCTCATCGGGTGAATTACGAAGCGATTAAAACAATGCTGGAGTTAGAAACCCCTAATTTGCATGAAATTGACCTTGACCGAGTAATTGCCTATGGTCATACTTGGAGTCCTACACTGGAATTGGCGCCGTGCGTTCCTTTATATCATGGTCATGCGGTAAATATTGATATGGCATTATCGGCAACAATTGCATCTCGACGCGGATATATTTCTGTAGAAGAACGTGACCGTATTCTCGATTTAATGTCTCGCATTGGTTTGTCACTTGACCATCCACTACTAGAAGGTGATTTACTTTGGCACGCTACTGAGTCAATTACTCAGACTCGTGATGGGAAATTACGTGCAGCAATGCCAAAACCAATTGGAACTTGCTTTTTTGTCAATGATTTAACTCGTGAGGAGCTTGACGAAGCTGTTGCTGCACATAGAGATATTTGTGCAAAGTTGCCACGTGAGGGTGCTGGTGTTGATGCTTATATTGGCACGGAAGAAATGGAAATGGTGACGGTGTAATAAAATATTGGTTCGGCGCCTTGTATGGGTGGGTATAATAAAACATACGATATCTGTATGGGGCGGGTTTACGGGATTGTGAACATGGTTCTAGGATATTGGTTAACCCGCCCCTACGGTATCCCACATTTGAAATATCAAATTGAAAATTACATGACTACTGCTACTCAAATTAATCAACCGAGAGCTGTTACACCTCATGGTATTTTGGTGGAATTGCTGCAAAGTACATTACAACTCGCGCAAACATCAAATACTTCCGCAGAGCTATTGACTTCACTACAGCACATATATAATCTAGCCGCAGGTTTAGAACCTTATATTGGTGAATATACGACAAATGAATCTGAAGCTTTGACGGCACTTGCACAAAAGACGAATACTGAAGATTGGTCTAAGCGGTTTTCGGATGGTGAAACTGTTCGTCAACTCGAACAAGAGATGTTATCTGGACATGTTGAAGGACAAACGCTGAAAATGTTTGTTTATTTGACTAAAGCCAAACGTGTTCTTGAAGTGGGGATGTTTACTGGTTATTCGGCGTTGGCAATGGCGGAAGCATTACCCAATGATGGTAAGCTTGTGGCCTGTGAAGTTGATTCTTATGTTGCTAGCTTCGCTGAAGCTTGCTTTCAAAATTCGCCTCATGGTAATAAAATTAGTGTAGAAGTGGCGCCTGCTCTTGAAACACTACGTAAGTTAGCTCAAAACGGTGAGTCGTTTGATTTAATTTTCATCGACGCTGATAAAAAAGAGTATATTGAATACTTCCACACCATATTAGACAGCAGCTTACTGGCGCCTGGTGGTTTGATATGTGTTGATAACACATTAATGCAAGGACAAGTATATCTACCTAACGAACAACGTAGTGTTAACGGTAAAGCAATTACTGAATTTAATCAAGTGGTCGCAAATGATTCCCGTGTGGAGCAAGTAATATTACCTTTGCGTGATGGCGTTACTTTGATTAGAAGAATTTGATTATACACATGGCACAGTCAATTTCGCTTTCCTCACCTGCAGAAACACATGCTCCTGGTATTAGCGCTTCTTCGCTAAAAACTTTAGGCACCCTTACACTTCTATTGCTTGCTTTACCATTAAATGCGTCGCTTGTTTTGGTAGCACTACTTTTAAAAAGTTTGCGTCCTCAAAATGTTACCACTAAAGAACGTAAAAATATATTGATTAGCGGTGGTAAAATGACCAAAGCATTACAACTCGCGCGCTCGTTCCATGAACAAGGGCATCGAGTTATCTTATTAGAAGCGCATAAATATTGGTTAACTGGACACCGCTTTTCGTCTGCTGTAAATAAATTTTACACAGTTGAGGCGCCTGAAAAAGACCCAGAAGGTTATATTCAGTCATTAGTAGACATCGTAGAAAAAGAAAATATCGATGTTTATGTACCTGTGTGTAGTCCTGTTGCGAGTTACTATGATTCTCTTGCGAAGAAAGCACTGCCACAATGTGAAGTCATACATTGCGATGCAGAAATGACGCAAATGCTTGATGATAAGTACGCATTCGCACAAACTGCACAAAGTTTTGGTCTATCAGTTCCTAAGTCTTTTAAAATTACTGACCCCGAACAAGTTATAAACTTTGATTTCTCCCAAGAAAAGCGTAAGTACATTCTTAAAAGTATTCCTTACGACTCAGTACGTAGGTTAGATTTAACTAAACTTCCCTGCGATACTCCCGAAGCAACCGCAGCATTCGTGAGAAGTTTACCTATTAGTTCAGAAAAACCCTGGATTATGCAAGAATTTATTCCAGGTAAAGAATATTGCACTCACAGTACCGTTCGCAACGGGGTAATTACATTGCACTGCTGCTGTGAGTCTAGTGCGTTTCAAGTCAACTATGAAAATGTTGATAACCCTAAGATTTTTGAATGGGTAAGTCGTTTTGTAAAAGAGTTAGGTATTACTGGACAGGTTTCTTTTGATTTTATTGAAGCAGAAGACGGAAATATATACGCTATTGAATGTAATCCTCGTACTCACAGTGCTATCACAATGTTTTATAACCATCCTAGTGTTGCAGATGCATATCTAGGTACAGGAAGTAATTTGGTAGAACCTATTCAACCAAAATCTACGAGTAAACCAACTTACTGGACATACCATGAAATATGGCGCCTATTTAATGCTCGTTCGTGGTCAGATTTTGTTTATAGATTAAAAATTATCACGCGCGGTAAGGATGCTATTTTTTCTTGGCAAGACCCGTTACCGTTTTTAATGAATCCTCATTGGCAAATTTTCTTGCTGTTAATCCAAAATTTGCAGAAAAATCGAGGATGGATAAGGATTGATTTCAATATCGGTAAGTTGGTTGAACTCGGTGGAGACTAGTTTTCAAGGCACGTATCTAGCCAAGGAATAAAAATATGTGACTTGTGTTATTAGTTGAGGCTGGCAGGGAACTATAGATATATCCCTATATACAGTCTATCTGTATATGGGGCATTAAATTATGTAGCAATCCTAAAAAGCTAGAATTCAGGAATGACATGAGTCAGCAACTCCCATCTGTAAACACTTGTAGCAGCACCCAGGTAAAAGACTTAGAATCATTATCACTTGATATCGCTCTTTTCAATGCTTTTTTTAGAGGTGCGAATGCTGGACTAATGATTTTAGACTGCCAGCTAAGATATGTTTATGTAAATCAGGCATTAGCAGAAATCAATGGTTTGGATGTTGCTGACCATCTTGGAAAGCTTGTATTTGACGTAATACCAGAACTGGCTTTCTTAGAACCATTATTTAAAGATATCCTTGATACAGCACAGCCAGTATATGATTATGAAATTTCTGGAGAAACACCTCAAGAACCTGGTATTTTAGGTTATTGGTCAGTATCTTATTATCCTTTAGTGGCTAATGGCACCGTTCTAGGAATTGGTGGCATTATTATTGATATTAGCGAGTGTAAGCGCATAGAGTTAGCACTGAAACAAAGCGAAGAACGCTGTCTATCATTAATTACCGCAACATCTCAAGTTGTCTGGACAGCAGATGCACGAGGAAATGTTTTAGATGACCTTTCGTTAGTCTCTGGAGATTATTTAGAAACTGCTAACGTGCAAAATAAGGAAACTGGTTGGTTAACTGGGGTACATCCAGATGACCGTGAACAAGCAGTTCAGACATGGATGGAAGCTGTCAAAACCAAAAGTTTGTATGAAACAGAGTTTCGTATAAAAGCAAAAGATAACAATTATCGTTATTTTCTGTCTCGAGCCGTTCCTATTTTAAATGAAGATGGTAGTGTTCGAGAATGGATTGGCACCTGTACGGATATTCACGACGCTAAACAAGCTGAAGATGCTTTGCGCGAAAATAATCTCTTACTACGCTCAATTTTAGAAAACACACCCGGTTTAATGGTTGTTAAAGACCGTAAAGGGCGCCATATTGCTGTTAATTTAAATATGGCAAACTTTTTTAATAAGCCAATAGAGGACATTATTGGCAAAGATGATTCTGAATTATTACCCCCTGAAGTCGCGTCTCTTATGATGGCGAAAGACCGTCATATTATGACAACAGGTATTGCTGAAACTTACGAAGAGGAAGTTACTAATGGTGCAAATAACGGTATTTTTCTAACAACAAAGGCGCCTTGGCGTGATGCACATGGTAATGTTTTAGGTCTCATCGCAGTTACAAGAGATATTACCGAACGTAAACAATTTGAAGTTGCACTTGCCAAAGCTAAGGAAGCAGCAGAAGCGGCAAGTTACGCAAAAAGTGAATTTCTAGCTAACATGAGTCACGAATTGCGAACTCCGCTCAATGGTATTCTTGGGTACGCTCAAATCCTTCAGCGTTCCAAAAATTTGCATGAAGATGAACGCTCTAAAATAGATATTATTTATCAGTGTGGCTCACATTTGCTGACTTTAATCAATGATATTCTTGATTTATCGAAGATTGAAGCCCAAAAAGTCGTAATTACGCCAACTGATTTCCATTTTCCCGCATTTTTGCAAGGTGTTGCAGAAATGTGTCGCATCCGCGCGGAACTTAAAGGAATTCAATTCCAATATCAAATAGCTTCAGAATTACCTATTGGTGTTAAGAGTGATGAAAAACGTTTACGACAAGTACTAGTTAATTTACTCTCAAACGCTATCAAATTTACTGATGTAGGTAATGTTACATTCACTGTCAGTTATGCATCTAAAGAAAAAATTCGTTTTGAAGTTCGCGATACAGGTATTGGAATTGCCCAAGAAAATCTCCAAATCGTTTTTCAACCCTTTGAGCAAGCTTCCGAAAGGCGCCGGCAAACTGAGGGAACGGGTCTAGGGTTAGCAATTAGTCAAAAAATCATAGAACTAATGGGTAGTACCATTCAAGTTCAAAGTGAATTGGGTGTTGGCAGCATTTTTTGGTTTGACGTTAACCTACCAGAAGCATTGGAATGGGTGAAAACCTCACAAATTGATGATAATGGTCAAATCGTTGGTATTAAAGATTATCAACCTAAACTACTTATAGTTGATGATAAATGGGAGAATCGCTCAGTGGTTGCTAATTTGCTTAGTCCCATTGGTTTTGAGATGATAGAAGCAACTAATGGAGAAGAAGGTTTACACAAAGTTTTGGAATCTCAGCCAGATATCATTATTACTGACTTATTGATGCCAAAACTCGATGGTTATGGCTTAATTAAACAATTGCGCGAATCAGAAAAATTTCAAAATGTTAAAAATATTCCAATTATCGTGTCATCAGCAAGCGTATTTGAAGCCGACAGACACCGTAGTTTAGAAGCAGGAGGAAATGATTTTCTTCCTAAACCTATACAAGCAATCGATTTATTCCAAACATTGCAAAAACATCTAAAACTAACGTGGATTTATGAAGAAAAAATAATCGTATCTCAACAACACGATAACACAGAAATAATTGTGCCACCTGCGACAGAAGTAGAAAATCTCTACAACTTAGCCATGCTTGGTAACTTTAAAGGAATCATCAGACAAGCAGCATTGCTAGAACAAAAATACGAAAATTATATACCCTTTGCTAAAAAGATACAACAACTAGCAAAAGAATTTCAAGATAAAGCAATTTTAGAACTTATTCAAACTTGTAAATAAATTAGTTATTTCAAAATATCATGAACACAATTCTAATCGTTGACGACAATCCAGCCAATTTAAGTGTATTATCTGATGCCCTTGACCAAGAAGGGTTTGAAATTTGGGTAGCTAAATCAGGAAAAGTGGCTTTAGAACGAGTTAAATATGCTTTACCAGATTTAATTTTGTTAGACATAATGATGCCAGAAATAGACGGTTATGAAACTTGTCGTCAATTAAAAGCAAATCCTCAAACTCAAAACATTCCCATAATTTTTATGACGGCACTTTCTGATACAGCAAATAAAGTAGAAGGATTTCAAATTGGCGCAGTTGACTATATTACTAAACCTTTTCAACAAGAAGAAGTAATATCACGGGTAAGATTGCATTTAAAATTGCATGAACTAGCTGAAAACTTAAAGCAAAAGAATACTCTTTTGGAAGAAAACTTCGCTGAATTAAGCCTTGCTTATAAAAACTTAGAGCAAATGCAAATTAAGCTAATACAAAGTGAACAATCATCAAGTGTAGGACAAATGATTTCTGGAATTGCTCATGAAATCAATAACCCAGTAAATTTTATATATGGTAATTTGGCTCATGCGTCGGAGTATACTGAAAATATTTTAAATCTCCTACGTATTTATCAAGAGGAATATCCAATACCAACACCTCGTATTCAGGCTGAATTAGAAGCTATTGATATAGATTTTCTTCAACATGATTTGCTAAAATTAATAAATTCTATGAATATTGGCGCCAAACGTATTCATGAAATTATTAAATCTACAAGGATTTTTTCTTGTATAGATGAAAAAGTTATGAAACCGTCTGATATTCATGAGGGAATTGATAGCACATTAACTGTTCTTAACTATCGCTTAAAATCAAAACTAGAATATCCTAGCATCGAAGTAATAAAAAACTATGGTCAATTACCATTAGTAGAATGCTACTTAGGGCAGATAAATCAAGTATTTATGAATATTTTAAATAATGCAATTGATGCCTTAAATTATTATAACCAACAGCGTTCGCTAGAAGAAATTATTCAAGAACCTAGTCAAATAAAAATTTGTACTACAGTAATTGATGATAATTGGATAGCAATTCAATTCGCTGATAATGGTTCAGGGATGAGCGAAGAAGTACAAGCAAAAATATTTGAACCATTTTTTACAACAAAATCTGCTGGTAAGGAAACAGGTTTAGGTTTATCTATTAGCTATCAAATTGTTGTGGAAAAGCATAATGGAAATATTTATTGTAAATCTACACCTGGTAAAGGTACAGAATTTACTATTAAAATTCCAGTACAACACTAATTTTAATGTTATTTAAAAGGGGCGGGCTTTCCTGTCCACCCCACAAGATGTCTATTCTACGAGCTATGATTCCAAAATTTAGATGCAGCATATGCCATTGTGACTACACCTGTAATTATGGCATTTTCATCAACTTCAAATTGTGGATGATGTAATGGGTAGTTGGTGGGTCTTTCTTTGAATCCTACACCGAGACGGAACATGCTACCGGGTGCATAATCTAAATATACTGAAAAATCTTCGGCGCCTAAGCTCGGTTCTGGTAGTACCTGGACTCTCTCGCATCCCCATGCTTCTTCGGCTGCAGATTGTAGTAACTGCGTTAACATATAATCGTTTTGGACGCTGGGAACTCCTTGACGATAGTTAACTTCATATTTGGCGCCATACGAGTTACAAACGTTGGCTACGATTGTTTCTATCCAAGCTGGTAAATTTGCTCGTGTTTCTGGATGTAATGAGCGTACTGTTCCTTTTAATTCTACTTTATCGGCAATTACGTTTGGTGCCCGTCCTCCATTTATTTGTCCGATACTTAATACTACGGGACGTAATGGGTTTTGGGTTCGACTAATCGCTTGTTGTAGTGTTGTTATTACCTGTGAAGCTATCCAAATTGCATCGACTGCTTCGTGTGGACGAGCGCCGTGTCCCGATTCTCCTATAATAATAATCTCTAAATCATCAGCAGCAGCAGTTAGGGCGCCGTAACGTAACCCAACCGAACCACCTGGTATTGATGGAAAAACATGTACTCCCAATATTGCCGTAACATCACTCATTGCCCCATCTTTAACCATCCAACTAGCACCTTGAGCAATTTCCTCAGCAGGTTGAAATAAAAACCGAAGTTTTCCTGGTAATTCTTCTGCTAACTGCGACAATATCATCGCTGTTCCTAAACCAACTGTTGTGTGGACATCGTGACCACAAGCGTGCATTATACCCGACGCGCGTGAGGTAAAATCTAATCCTGTACGTTCCTGAATTGGTAGTGCATCCATATCAGTACGAATCGCTAAAATGCGATTACTTTCTCCAGTACCCTGCAACTCTCCAATTACACCAGTTTTGCCTACACCTTCTTGTACATGTAAACCACTCGAAGATAAAACACCAGCAACAAAAGCTGCCGTTTGGTATTCCTGACCGCTTAGTTCTGGGTGCGAATGCAGGTGACGACGAATTTCAATTAAGCGAGGCGCCAATTTTGTTGCTAAGTCTTTTATATCGGTCAACATATCTCAATTAAACTACATACTTTTATTCCATGATAGTAAAGCACCATAAAATATGTAGAGACGTTACATGTAACGTCTCTACAAGATTTCATATTGTATGTATGTTGTAAGGTGGGCAATGCCCACCTTACAATTACTTCATCATGCCGGCTTCTTTAGCCATTTTTTGTTGTTCTTCGCTCTTAGCAGTCTTGAACTGTGTAGCTAGTTGCTCGCTTTGCTCAGTGCTGAAGTTGTTACGAATAGCAGCAAACATGGTGCTTTCTTCTTGACGAATGTGGTCGCCAACTTCATCCATTAACTTCTTAACTTTGTCTTTGAACTCAGGCGCTCCGGGGTTGGTAGCCTTGATTTCGTCTAACAACACACGGAAGTGTGCTTGCTCATCGTACAATTCTTTGGTGTCTTCTTCACCGTAGAAAGGACGTACTGCGGGATATACAACTTTTTCTTCTGCAATCGAGTGTACTAATAAATCTTTGTAGATTTGACCGAAGTACTCTTGAATTTTCTGAGGGTCGTTGCTTGCGAATAACTGAGTGAACAAGGTATTTACTTTGTTGTGGTCAAGACGAATTATGTCTTGAATGTTCATGTCAGTCTTATCGGTGGTTTGGGTAACAGCGCTACCAAACACACCACTTAAAGCTGCCATTGCGTCTTGTACTCGTGCCCAAATACCTTGGTCAGCATCTTGTCCGGTTAGTTCGCGAACACCTAGTACTTCTAATACACCTTTGAGTTGCTCTTGGTGCGCGCGGTTTTCAAAGTTGACGGTGTTCAAAGGTCCAATTGCCATCATCACATCAGCGCCAACTTTTTGTGCTGCCTTGTGAATGGTCAAACCACTCATTACTTGTTGGTGCTTCAACAATTCATGTTGGAATACTTTTTCGTAGAAGCTTAACTCTGAACCTTGCATCAACTGCTTAAGCGTGTCGATCATTTTGGTGATGGTTTGCTCAGGTTGTGCTTGTACACCATACTGTACAATAACAGTATCTAAAACACCTAAATTCTTTTGGTCATCTTCGAGCATCTTCTGGAAGCGCTCAGAAATTTCAGAATCATTGGACTCACGCAAAAACTGCTGTTCGTTTTGAATCAACAATTCTTGCAACGCTTTCATATCAGCTAGCTTCATGCCGATAGCAGAGCGCTTGGTATCGTCTAATGTAGCTACCATTTGTGTGTTCTCCTCTTAAAGGGTTTTGTTTAATTCCTTAATTTCAAGGTTGCCACATAGATTACGAGCTTCCATCTGACTTTTGAGCGATTACCATTAAAACCGTAAGGTAGAAACGCATGATTTTATTTTTGGTATTGTATTAATAAATAAAGAAATTACTGCAAAAAACAGATATATACTTTTCGATAGAGCCAAAATGAATACGTCCTATTCCAATAGATAGAGCAAAATTTCATTGCAATTTTCTAGATTGACAGTGAAGGTTAAGATGGGAGATTGCACTGATAATGCCTAACAATCCTGGATTAGGCGAGCAGGCGTTGAATAAAGCTGCCGAAATTGGTATAACTAGCCAATTAGACGAAGTAGAAAACCTAGATGTAAACGTAAAGACAGACCCTCTAAAGTTAATGCAGGGCGAACTTGATAGCGTCACAGTCGAAGGTGAAGGTTTAGTAATGCAAAAAAGCCTGCGTGTGGAAGAATTGCACATGCAGGTTGATAACGTTGCTATAAATCCTCTTAGCGTTGCATTTGGCAAAGTCGAACTGACAAGACCAACTCAAGGCAGTGCAAAGATTGTTTTGACTGAAACTGATATTAATTGTGCGTTTAACTCAGATTATATTCGCAGCAAATTGCAAAGCCAAACAATTAACTTATCAGGTCAACCTGTAGCAGTTAGTTTAAAGCAAGTTGACTTTCATTTGCCAGGACAAAATCGAGTTGAACTAAAAGCCAATGTGCAATTAGATAGTAATGAGAATCATCAAGTTGCATTTTCAGCAGTTCCAACTGTTAGTGCGAACGGTAAAACAATTAATTTAGAAAACGTCGAATATCCACAAAGAGAGGAAAGCTCGTCAATCACACAATCCTTGATTGATGCTACAAGCGAAATCTTAAACCTGGATAATTTTGATTTACAAGGTATGACGCTGACCATTAAAGGTTTATACCCTGAAGTTGGTCAATTGATTATTGCTGCTGAAGCATATGTAGAACAAATCCCTTCAGCTTAAAAGAAACCGAAAGAAACCGGGTTTTTACCCAGAATGGTTGTTTTTATTACAAGACATTGATAAAAAACCCGGTTTCTAGTTATCAACACACCATTAACTACTAACTAGTAAATACAAACAACTATGGAAACAGAACAAAGAAACACTACCCCATATCCAAACATTCCTGCTGTACTTGAGAGCGATAGTCGCGAATTTCGTGATGCTGGTGTACCAAGCACAGTAGCAATTGCTGGACATCCAATTCACCCTATTTTGGTTCAGTTCCCAGTTGCTTTTCTTGCTGGCTCCACATTAGCAGATGTAGTTTTTTGGTTTAATCGCGATAGTTTCTGGGCACTGGGTGCATACTGGTTAATTCTTGGTGGTTTCGTTGCTGGACTTGCCGCTGCTGCTACTGGTCTATCAGACTTTTTCCGCATTGAGAGAGTTCGTAAGCGCACCGCAGGATGGGCACACTTAATTCTAAATGTTATCGTTTTAGGTTTAACACTCGTTAACTTGTTAATTCGTTGGAATCATCCCGTTTCTGCGGTACTACCTTGGGGACTTGTTCTTTCACTTATAGTCGCTACAGCTTTAGGATTATCTGGCTGGTATGGTGGAGAACTTATATATCGCCACAAAATATCAGTGATTGGTAATGGTAGTCGCAGCGAACCTTAGAAAATTAGTAAGCTTTTAGGAGGCGCCAAAGTCAAAAAGTTATTTACAAAACTTTTAAACTTTGGCGTTTTGCTTATTATGTACAGTATAAGCTTTAAAGCTGAAACGTAATCCTCTCTTTGCTCATCGTCGCGGTGAGCATTTTTATGATTGTGAATAATTATCAAAATGCAAATAAGAGTCAAAGTAAAACCTAACTCCAAGGCACCGAAAATTATTGAAGAAGAAGATGGCACCCTCACGGTACATCTCAAGTCGCCACCAGTAGATGGTAAAGCAAACGAGGAGTTAATTAAAACTCTTGCTGAGAAATATAATGTGCCAAAATCTGATGTCACAATCAAATCTGGTTTATCCGCACGGCAAAAATTAGTTGAAATTGATATGTAGAGACGTTACATGTAACGTCTCTACGTATATATATTATGTATCTAATCTTCCGTAATATCAATGTATCCGGGTTGGCTTTTAATTCGATCAATCCAGGCGCCAATAGCAGGAAACGGTGTTAAATCGTAACCACCTTCAGGTGCCACATGCGTGTATGCAAATAAGCTGATATCTGCTATCGAGTAACGTCCTCCCACAAAAAAGTTATTCGTTTGTAAATGATTTTCCATTAGCCGTAGTGCTGCGTAACCCTGCTGGTGTCGTTTTTCGATTTCGGCTTGATGTTCCTCGTGAGTTTTGAGAATAGAAATCCAAAATCTAGGTGATGCGATGTAAGGTTCGTGACTAAACTGCTCAAAGAACAACCACTGTAAAACTTGAGCGCGTTGCCAACGGTCGTATGGTAAATACTCAGTACCCTCACTAAGGTAAATTAAGATAGCATTTGATTCAGCTAAATACTGACCCGGTTGAACTTCTAACACAGGTATTTTACCATTTGGGTTTTTGCTCAAAAAGTCTGGACTCCTAGTCTCACTCTTGGTTATATCCAGATTTATGCGCTCAAAAGGTATCCCCAGTTGTGTTAGTAAAAGCCGTATCTTATAACCATTTCCAGAAGGTAAAAAATCGAACAAACGCAAATTTTCCATGCCAAGAAATTGGGATGAAGTTGATATTTTTAAGAAGGAGGAAAAAACTATATATTATCAGATTCACCCAATAATTAGGATAAAATTTTATATATACCTTATCGAAGGTATAAAAAAGAGAGAAATCTCGCTCATAAAGTAATATTTAATTTCCGGAAGCGCGAAATTGATTTTTAGCAAGGTATTAAAGGTTTAAATTATGTGTGGAAGATTTACTTTAACACGGTTAGAGCAGAAATTGGCTGAAGTTTTCGATATTCCAGATATTCCAGATTTCAAACCACAATACAATATAGCGCCTACGCAAACCGTAATGACAGTATTGCATCATCCAGAACATCATCGTGTGTTTCAATTATTACATTGGGGATTAATACCTTCGTGGTCAAAAGACCCCAGCATCGCATCAAAGCTTATTAACGCGCGTTCAGAAACAGTCGCGGAGAAACCCTCATTTCGGTCAGCGTTTAAAAAACGTCGGTGTTTGGTAATAGCAGACGGGTTTTACGAGTGGCAGCGTACAGAAGGTAAAAAACAGCCTTATTATTTCCAACTTCAGGACTCTCAACCGTTTGGCTTTGCTGGACTTTGGGAGCAATGGCACGATAGTGCTGGCGAACAAATTGATACATGTACAATTTTGACAACGAGTGCCAATTCTCTAATGGCGCCAATTCACGACCGAATGCCAGTAATCTTAAAGCCAGAAGATTACGATTTGTGGCTTGATGTGCAAGTGCAAGACCCAAAAATGTTACAACCACTATTGCAGCCCTATTCAACCGAACCTATGACGGCATATCCAGTAAGCACCATCGTAAACAGTCCCAAAAACAATACACCTGAGTGCGTGGCGCCTGTATAGACTAGTTTTAAACCTACTTTTACGATAAATATATGCCAAGAACCCAGAAAAACGATAACTTTATCGATAAATCCTTTACAGTAATGGCGGACATCATCCTCAAGATACTGCCAGCGAACAAAAAAGCCAAAGAAGCGTTCGTTTACTACCGTGACGGAATGTCGGCACAGGCAGAAGGTGAGTATGCCGAAGCTTTAGACTATTACAACGAAGCGCTAGAACTCGAACAAGACCCTAATGACCGTAGTTATGTTCTTTACAACATGGGGTTAATATACGCAAGTAACGGCGACCATAACAAGGCTTTGGAATATTACCACCAAGCCATCGAACTAAACCCACGAATGCCTCAAGCATTAAATAACATCGCTGTAATTTACCACTTCCAAGGTGAAAGAGCCAAGGAAGCAGGTGACAACGATGCAGGGGAAGCACTGTTTGACCAAGCTACCGATTATTGGATTCGTGCAATTCGTTTGGCGCCGAACAACTACATCGAAGCACAAAATTGGCTTAAGACTACCGGACGCTCCCAAGTTGACATATTCTTTTAAAAGCCAAAAAAGTTAGGAGTGAGGAGTTATGAGTTAAGAATTATAATTCATAACTCCGCGCCTCATAACTCATAACTCATAACTAAAAACATGATTGATCGCGAACTAGTACATAAAGTCGCCTTTTTAGCGCGCTTAGAATTAACACCCGAAGAAGAAGAGCAATTCACTACGCAATTGGGAAGTATCTTAGAATACGTAGACCAATTAGACGAACTAGACGTTACCGATGTTCTTCCCACCACGCGAGCAATTGATGTTAGTAATGTCACACGTGCCGATAACTTACAACCTTATCCTGAACGTGAAGCAATTCTAAATGGGGCGCCTGCTCAAGAAGGTGAATTTTTCAAAGTTCCAAAAATTCTAAATCCAGAATAGTTGCTTTACCCGCAGGTGCAGCAAGTCATGCTATACAACCTGCGGGCAAATTTGCATGTTTCGCTTTTTACATTAAATGAAGGCAGAAAATTCTTTAAATGTTGCAGAAAATCACTTAGATAGCCCCGATGTTGTCTGCTTTGGGATGTTAGCCATTGGTATTCTACTAGTGGTAGATAAATGGCCGCCACAAAATGATGCTTCCATTTTCCAAGAAAACAAAGATATTGTTTGTTATGATGCAGCGATGATTGCCTGTATGCTGCGAGGCTGGAATGTGAAAAACGCCATGATCGGGACGGCAGTCGGACAGGACTACCGAGGGCAATGGATTGCTACCCAACTTAAACAAATAGGAGTTCTAGGAGAAGTGCGCCTAGACCCACAACTAGAAACTGTGTTTTCTGTCGTAGTTTCCGATCCAACAGGCGCCCGTACCGTCTTCTGGCAACCAAATAGGAAGGTACTTGCCACATTAGACACAGCTGACCTCTCGCTTTTACAAGGCAGTCGTCTACTATATGTGGACTGGTACGACGAAGATCACATCATTCGACCAATGGACGAGGCAATTCGACTCGATATTCCCGTTTTTCTCAATTTAGAACATAAACACAAAGAACCGGAAATTTTAGCCCGTTACGCTGGACGAGCGACAATTTGTCAAGCTGTCACTGATTTCGTCCAGCTTGGAAATGAACCACCTTTAGAAGTAGCCAAGAAACTCCTAGCAGTAGGTGTAGAAATAGCCGTGGTAACACTAGCAAAAGAAGGCTGTTTAGTGGTGCGCGGCAAAGAAATCATCCGTGTCTGGGCGCCATCCATTAAGGCAATTGATTCTTTTGGTGCTGGCGCCAGTTTCTCAGCAGGTTTTATCTACTCCTACCTTCAGGGTTGTTCGTTGGAAGAAATGGCACGGTTTGCAACAGCAGCGGCTTCCATCAAGGTTTCTCGACCCGGTTTTGAACCTCCAGAGTTAGCCGAGATTAACAAACTAGCAAGCGAACTAAAGGTTATGAAGCATACTTAACGCTACATCCATAAGGTTGAGTTGTAGATGTTTTGACTGCTTCACCCTTAAGAACGCTATCTACAGCTGTACGCACATAATTATTAGCTGTTTTGGCATCTTGAGGATTTTTTGAAGAATTATCATCAATGGCGCCTGTGTATTGTAATACGCCGTTTTTATCAATTACATACATATGAGGCGTTGTACGAGCTTGATACAATTTACCAACTTTACCATCAGCATCAATAAGTACTGCTGTCGGGTTTGCATTACGAGTTTTTGTTAATTCGTTGGCTTTTTGTGGAGTTACATTTCCTTGTTGTTCAGGCGCCGAGGATATTATTGATAGCCAGACTACTCCTTTACCAGTTTTTTCCTTTTGCAGCGCTTGCATATTATTGCTTTCATAATGCTTTTTCACAAATGGGCATTCGTTATTTGTCCATTCTAATACAACTGTTTTACCTTTAAAATCACTAAGGTTATGTGTTTTTCCATTGCTATCTACTGCTGTAAATGCAGGAGCAGGGGCGCCTACTCTAATAGCAGTAGTATTGCTATTTTGTGAAACAGGACTTGATGCAGTTTGTGGCACCGAGCTATCTGCTGAATTTGAAGAGCTTTGGCAACCAGCTGTTGACGCTATAGCAATTGTGGTAATTCCTGCAATGGCTAGCTTTTTCCAGTCGAGTTTTAGTAGACGTGTTTTCATGGTTGGTTATGTTGATTAAATGCGTTGCAAGGTGTTTACAACTTCGCTTACAGAAAGCGACTGAGGTAAAATTATGGGCTTGTCGGAGTTGGTAGCAGGATATAAAACATACAAGGGTACTCCGCTACGCCCAAAAGATTCTAATGCTTTGGTAATTTCTGGGTTACGATTTGTCCAGTCAGCTTTGAGCAAAGTAACGCCTTTTGATTTAAAAGCTGCAATTGTATCTGGTTGATTTAAAGCTACTTGTTCGTTTACAAGACAACTTACACACCAAGCTGCTGAAAAATTTACAAATACTGGTTTTCTTGCTTGGCGAAGTTCGGTTAACCGTACTAAAGTATA
The DNA here is from genome assembly GCA_019359675.1 of Calothrix sp. FI2-JRJ7. GTDB lineage: Bacteria > Cyanobacteriota > Cyanobacteriia > Cyanobacteriales > Nostocaceae > Dulcicalothrix. The sequence goes on along the minus strand of JAHHGX010000091.1, from coordinate 158,490 downwards.
CGGTTGCCAATTGATTAAGCTGTTTTGAGAAGGGTTATTTGCGACTGTGTTTGTAGTGTTATTGGGAATTTGGGCTAAAGTTAGGGCAAATCCAACTACTACTAAGGCACCTATTGTTCCTAAACGTTGCCAAAATACTTTAGCTAAACGTGTTTTTTGGTGGAACCAAGCTGCAAAACCAATTAACACAAGTCCAGCCAAAGCAGCAGCTAAACCATTAGTTCCTGCTTGTAATGTTAGTATCCATACCAGCCATGCGGTGGCAGCGTACATCGGAAAGGCTAAAACTTGCGAAAATGTTTCCATCCAGGCACCTGGTTTTGGTAGGATGCGCTGTAACCCTGGAGTGAAGCAGATTACTACATAAGGAAGCGCTAATCCAAAGCCTAATACTTCAAAAATCGCTATGGCAATTAAAGGAGCTTGTGTAAGAGCAATACCAATTGCTGTTGCCATAAATGGAGCAGTGCATGGTGTGGCAATTAATGTTGCAAAAATTCCTGTAAAGAATTCTCCTAAATAACCTGAACGCGATACTAAAGATTGCCCGACACCCATTAATGCGGCGCCGAATATAAATACTCCAGATAAACTTAGTCCAACGGCAAACATTAAGTAAGCCATTAAAGTTACAAATACAGGGGACTGCAATTGAAAACCCCACCCAATTTGTTCACCCAAACTACGCAGTATTAATAAAGTTCCGGCAACAACGCCAAAACTTACTAACACTCCTGCCATAAATGACAGTGCTTGTAAGCGTACTTCCTGGATACTTGCCTGAGATTTTCGTGCAATACCCAAAGCTTTAATAGATAAAACAGGAAAAACGCAAGGCATTAAATTTAAAACTATTCCTCCTATAAATGCTAGTAGCAGTACTTGAGGAAGTGGTGTAGAAGCTTGGGTAGTTTGTATGGGTTGAGTACTAACAGGCGCCTCTATATTAAAAGCTTGGTTTACCAGAGTATCTAGTTTTTCACGAACAACCAGCACACCACTAACTTTATTAATATCGCTACGATTCCCACGCTGTAACTGTAAAATTAATCCTTCATTATTAAAAGATACTTTTTGAGGTGCGGCATTATTTATCCAACCATCTTCATCGGGGAAAAAAGATATTTCTTGTATTTGATTATTTGTACCTTTTAACTGTGGCGCCTGAAGTTGCAAATTTAGTGTTTCACCATTAATATTAGCCTGCGCTTGCCACGGAGAAGGTTTTGGTATATTTCGTCGAGTTTGTTCAAAAACTTTTGTCCAAGTTGTATTAGTATTGCTTGTGGCACCAGTAGCTAATTTTAAACTTAAACTTGCTTCCTCTGGAATGCACTCCTTTTCGCACACTAACCACTCAGCATTAACCTGTATTTCAACTGGACTACCAGCAGCTATCTTCCCAGGAGTAATTTGGCTAAGTAAAGTAACTTCATTTTTATACCCATAATTCATCAATGGGCCAATAGGAAACTTTTCAGGATACGGGTAAACAATATCACTAGCTGTAAATCCATTTGGCAACTTCCAATTTACCTTGAAAGCGGCGCCAGAATCACCAGGGTTACGCCAGTAAGTATGCCAGCCGGGGCGAATTTTAAAATTAAACCCCACCCAAAACGGCATTTGAGGTTGAATATTACTAATCTCGCTTACTAATTGTATTTGTACATTCGGTGTTTTAACTGGGTTTGCCCAAGCTGGCACCGACTGTAATAAAGTAAAAACACTTGCTAATACAGTAATAATAAAAACTTTTATTTTTTGACTTTGTAAACCTGTCCGTTGCTGATACCACATCGTTCTTGCCGTAAACCTACCGTATGAACGCGCTCTTATCCATACTCGGCAAAATTAATAAACCATTCATGAAAAAATTATTAAAAAACATTCATCTTAGAAACCGGGTTTCTTTCTCACTAAACATCACAATCATCAACATCAAGCAACAGAAACCCGGTTTCTGGCATCCCTGCCTGTTTCATAACTAACCTATAGAAAGATGAATTAAAAAGCACAACCTGCATCAATGAATAACAGACAGGCGCCCACTAAAATATTTGCATGTAGGTTAAAAATCATGGGTTTAGGAATACTCAAAGACGGTAAATGGATACCAGAGCGCGACCAAGAAGACAAAGAAGGTAAATTTATCCGTCCATCTACTACGTTCCGCGACAAAATAACCGCAGATGGTTCAAGTAAATTCAAAGCAGAACCAGGACGATATCACTTATATATATCTTGGGCATGTCCGTGGGCTTGTCGCACAGCTATTTTACGAGAACTCAAAGAACTGCAAGACGTTATTACTATGTCAGTAGTAGGAGCAGAAATAAAAGATAACAGTTGGGAATTTACAGACGAACCTGGAACTATACCCGATACAGTAAATAATGCTCAGTATCTATGGCAAATTTATCTCAAAGCTGACCCTAATTATAGCGGTCGCGTTACAGTACCCGTTTTATGGGATAAACAAACTTCGACGATAGTAAATAATGAATCGCGCGAAATCATCAAAATGTTTGACACCGAATTTAACGATTGTAATATTTTAGGGGCGCACCAAGACATTGATTTTTATCCGAAGCATTTACAAGACAAAATAGACGAAACCATCGATAAAATATATCAACCTATAAATAATGGAGTATACCGCGCAGGTTTTGCTACATCTCAAACAGCATACGATGAAGCTGTGACTGAATTATTTACAGCATTAGAACATTGGGAAAAAGTACTAGAAAAACAGCGTTATTTATGTGGCGCCCAAATCACCGAAGCAGACTGGTGCATGTTCACAACACTATTTAGATTTGATGCAGTATATTACGTCCACTTCAAATGCAACATCAACCGCATTATGGACTACCCAAATCTATGGAACTATCTTAAAGAATTATATCAATACCCAGGAGTCAAAGAAACCTGTAACCTAGACCACATCAAACGCCATTATTACAAAAGCCATCCCAAAGTTAACCCCACCCGCATTGTACCCAAAGGGCCAAACATCGATTTCGAGGCGCCGCACAATCGTGATACCGTAGGGGCGGGTTAACCCATAACCTAAAACTAAATTACAATCATCCTAAACCCGCCCCTTTAACATCAAATTGTAAAGAAAATTCACAAGGGCGGTTTAGGATGCCCACCCCACAAGAATAATATATTAGTTGGAAGAGACGCAGCTTAAAAAGTCTTGTTTTAATTTGGCTTCATCTAAGTTACGTCCAATAAACACTAGTTCGTTTTTGCGAGTTTCGCTTTCTTTCCAAGCACGGTCTGGTTTACCTTCAAACAACATGTGTACTCCCTGGAAAACAAAGCGCTCATCTTCACCTTCTATATTCAATATCCCTTTCATACGGAAAATATCGGGACCTTGAGTTTGTAACAATTCGCTTAACCAAGCGTTGAGTTTTTCTCCATCCAAGGCGCCTTTTTCCACGAGCGCGACCGATGTTACTGTTTCATCATGTTCATGGTCGTGTTCTTCGGTTAAAAATTCTGGCTCTATTTCTAACGCGCGTTCTAAATCAAACGCTTTTACACCTAACAGCGCATCCATTTCTAACTCCGAGTTGCGGGTGCGGTAAATTTTAGCCATGACATTCATCGACCGAATTCGCTTTTCGAGTTCTTCAAGTTGTTCGGGTTCGACTAAATCGGTTTTGTTTAATAATATGACATCGGCAAATGCTATTTGCTCTTGCGCTTCATCTGCATCCCAATGTTGCCAAATATGCTTCGCATCTACTACTGTGACGACTGCATCTAGTTCTAATTTCTCTTTCATGTCCTCATCGACAAAGAAAGTTTGAATTACAGGCGCCGGGTCTGCTAATCCAGTAGTTTCTATGACAAGGTGGTCAAATTTGTTACGACGCTTCATCAAGTTGCCGATAATGCGTATTAAGTCACCACGCACTGTACAACAAATACAACCGTTGTTCATTTCAAAAATTTCTTCATCAGCATCGATAACTAATTGGTTGTCGATACCTACTTCTCCAAACTCGTTCACAATAACGGCAACTTTTTTACCGTGTTCATGGGTAAGAATTCGGTTTAGGAGTGTTGTTTTGCCAGCGCCTAGGTATCCTGTTAAAACTGTTACAGGTATTGAGGGAGTAATATCAGTTGTTGTCATAATATCGCAGAGTGTGGAGTGATAAGTTTACCTGTTAGCCAAATATTATTTTCAAGTCGATGGGCGTTTTTTCTGGATAATTTAAGATTTTGTTGGGTTCCGTTCCTCCACCCAACCTACAAGAATGGAGAAATTGCTTCAACGACTTCTTGGGAATATTCTTCGTGCATTCCTAGTGTACCGGGAAGGGTGACGCTAATGACGTTGGGCAATGCTGCTAGTGCATCCATATCAGCACGCGATTTTGGTGGTGATGATTCTCCAATTACTACCATTACAGGAATATTTAAACGGCTTGCTAGTTCTAAATATTCTGTTCGACTATGAACTGCATCCAAATTACCTGTAACAAATGCTGCTGGTGCAAACCGCGCTCCTGGTTTCTGAGTGTTACGCCACTTGTGTTCTACAAATTCGGGTGTGAGCTTATTTGCATCAACGTATACATGGCGCCGATACATCCAGCTTAAAAAAGATGGTGCGGTGTTGAGTTTATATAATAGTTGTCCAACAATTGGAGAACGCACTAAATTTTTACCAATATCAGCTTGGTCGCGACTTAACCCCATTGTAGGTAATGGACCACGCCAAGTTGGCGCCACTAACACAATCCGCGAAAATAAACTTGACTGTTTATTGGCAAGTTCTAAAACATAAGCACTACTATGTCCTGCAGCAACAACGGCAATAGGAGTTTGTAGGCAATTTATAATGAAGTCTCGAAGAAATTGATGATAAATTGCTGGTTGATAGTCAAGAGCAGGTCGTGACGAATCTCCGAAACCAGGAAAATCAACTGCAATAGTTTGAAAGTGGGGTGATAGCAGCTTGGCTATACCACTCATTTCTGAACGCATTGAGACGGTGCTAAATGCTGGCAGTAACAGTACTGGAGTACCGTTGCCGAGAATTTCGTAAACTACACAAACGCTTTGGTTTTGGTAGTTCCATGTGTATTCGTGAACGGCGCCACCAATATTAAAGTTAACTGCGGTGTCTTGAGATAATAAATTTGTCATAAGTTATTGCTCCCTGTTTCCAAAGCTTTTTTTTGCATGGTTTTAAAAATATTGTAAAAACCATTAGCGCGCGATGGGGTAAGACTAACGTTTAAACCAGTTTCTTGAATAAAGTCGGGAGTCAGTTGAATAATTTCTGCTGGGGTCAGTCCGTTGAGTCCTTCAACCAATAAACCAACTAAACCCTTGGTGAGTTGTGAGTCAGAGTCACCACTATATGTAACCTTGCCATCATCGAGTGCAGCAGTAATAAAAACTTGCGAGACACAACCGGGGACTTTATTTTCTGGTACTTTATCTTCTTCAGAAAGTGGGTTGAGCTTGGTTCCGTACCAAATTAACTGTTCGTACCGTCGCTTCTGGTCTGTCGCGCGTTGGAAACGTTGGACGATTTTCGCCAAGGACGGTGGCAATGATTCAGAAGAAAACGACATAGCAACGGCATCAAATAATCGGGTCTTACCTTTCGAGTGTAGATTATTTGAGCATTTGTGACACTGTTTGGAATTTATAACCTTGTGCTTGTAGTGTACGCACAATTATTTCTGTCGCAGCAATCGTGGCGCCTCGTTCTCCTCCACCATCGTGAAGTAAAATTATGGCGCCTGGAGTTACATTATTAATTACGTAGTTTGCAATTACCTCTGGGTTTGATTCGTGATAGTCTTTTGGGTCTAAATTCCATAGAATATTTTTCTTTTGCATTTTATTCAGAATATAGGGCAGCGTAAATCTTTTATACCCATATGGCGCCCTAAATAATATTTCTTGCTTTACTCCTAATTTTCTTATTAGTTCATCTGTTTTATTTATTTCCGAACGGATGAAAGCTGGAGTTTTCCAAATAAGTTTTTGATGAGAATAAGAGTGATTACCAATCTCATGTTTATTGGCAATGAGATTTTGGACAGTTTGCGTATGTACTTCGATGTTTTGACCAATTGTAAAAAATGTCGCTTTGACTCCCAGTTGATTGAGTAGGTCTATTAATTGGTCTGTATGTGGCGGGTTTGGACCATCATCATATGTTAAAGCAACTACCAGTTCTTGCGTATTTACTTTAGTAAAGTATTGTCCGAATAGTTGAAATTTAGAGGTTTGGGCTAGTTTATCTAGTAATAGATATGTGATGGTTATTACTGTAATGGTGATTAGTAAATACATAAGAGATAAGATAACGTAGGGTGCGTGAAAGCTATTACAATCATCAATAGAATGGAATATTAAACAGCTTTCACGCACCAGTTTAGAATGTCTTAGTGAGAAACCGGGTTTCTTTTGGTTAATGTTGAACGTTGTTGTGTTCAGTGTAGAAGAAACCGGGTTTCTGAGTTTAAGCATCTCTTTGAGTACGAACCCAGGTTTTTTGGGGTTTAAGCAAGAAAGATAGATAAATGCCAAGGTTCCAAATAATATAAAACGGTATAGTCATAAGCGCACGTGCAGGTAAGTCGGTACGTCCAAATTTAAACCATGCGCTTGTTATTGCAATAATTATCAACAATCCCTCAATACCTATAACCAACGTTGAGAGCCTAGTTATACCTAGAATTATCGATGTAAATAGAGCGAAGGTAAAGCTTAATAACCAAAGCATTACTAATAAAGATACAGGTAGAACTGATAAATCTAAAGCGATGGCAATTAGATTAAATCTTTTTTGCTGTATTGCAGCTACGAGTAATCTAGGTACTTGTGTTAAAAGGGTTTGTAAGTGTCCGTGAACCCATCTTGTTCGCTGAGTGTTTCCTGCTTGTTGTTGCTCAGGAAAATATCCAGTTACTAGTGCTTCTTCACAAAATACTGGCGCAAAACCAGCTAATGTAAAATCTAGTCCGGTTTGCTTGTCCTCGACAATGTTACCGCTTGCAAATCCGACTTTTTCAACTAGACACCAAGGAAAAGCCATTCCCGTTCCTGTAAGTGAAGCTGGTACACCTAACCTAGCACACCCGCGCTGACGGACTAAGTTTTTGACTAAGAATGCCAGAGTTGAGACTGCGTGTCTTGCTGTAAAATTTTCTGGCGCCTTGAGTAGATTTGTTGCTTGAATGGGTCGATTTGTCGAGACTGCCATTGTTGCCAAGCGTTGTATTGTACCTGAATGTACGATGCAATCTGCATCAATGACTATAACAACATCGGGTGGATTCGCACCCAAATATTTAAATCCAAAGTCAAGTGCATATCCTTTGCCTCTGTTTTGTAAATCAAACCGTTCTATGACAGTGGCGCCTTCTGCACGCACAATATCAGCTGTTTTGTCGGTACAATTATCAGCAACTACTAATATTTGTACATTCGTCGTTGAAGCGTATATTGCTGCTAACGTGGTTTGAATACTGTTTGCTTCGTTATGTGCTGGTATTAAAACACATACTTTTGGTTGATAATGACTATAGTTTGCATGATTACGTTTAGGTAGCAAAGCTGCCATACATTCAATAAACAAAATTGAAGAAGGGAATGCTAACAACAGCGAAATTACTTGCAAATAATTATTAACGATTGTAAATAAAAAATTGTTAGTCAGCATAATATATCTACTATCTAAAATAGTAAAATTTGTTTGGCAACACTTGTGGAGATTAGCAACAAATTGCTATTTAATGACAATTTGCACAGCCAAATTAATAATTTTTTTGGTATGCAGAACTCACCCTCAAGAAGATTCTTGCAGAGGCATGAAAGGGAATAAGTTCTTTTATTGATTTATAATATGGCTTTAGTCAATCAATTATTTATTTTTAATAAAACTTTTAGGCGCCGTTCGTAAAGTTTTTACAATTGGCAGTAGATTGTGAAGATTGGCAGCGGATAGAACGGATGAAACGGATAATATAAATACAGTATTGGTTATATTTAATGACATCAGTACAAGGTAAATTAGTTCTGACTTGTACATTTTCTGGGATGGGCTTTCTCTTGCCCCGTCTAAAATGTTGGGGCAGGCAAAGATGCCCACCCCACAAAAAAATTTTTTAATTGGAAGTCCTTTAGAACAATTTTGCAAGCGTGCTTAAACGTTCATAAACAGAGACGAGTCTATCTCCACGAAGTTCAACAGCAGCAGTGGGATAGTTCCGAATAGCTCCAAGCAGAGTTACTTCACCATTTTGCTTTATAGACTCACTCAAAGCTGTTCGCAGTGTGCGTTCGTCTAATTCTTTTCCAGGAGGGCTAACTACTGAGCCAATTTGGTCTACCAAAACTGGGCCTGCCCAGCTTGATAATAAGCTATCTAAAAAGGCTGGGTCGGCTTTTATACCTGCTGTTAGTGCTTTACGAGCAACCGCAGGAGTTTGTCGAGACGCTTGTAAATAAGCTTTTAGTACAGGTGTGGTCTGACCAGTATTCACAAACTGATTTAATTCATTGGTAGAGACTTTTCCTTGGAAGGAGCCGTATTTTAAAATCACTTGTTCGGCAGCATTCGCATTAGTGCTAAAAAGTAGAACACCAGCACTGGCTCCCAAAATTACCAATGGGTTAACTACAAAACTTAAGTGCCGTTGCTTGATATGCTTAAAAAATCTAAAAATCTGCATTCTTAACCAACTGTCATATTCTAAGAACATAAATTCCATTATAGAAACTCAGTAGGTTCACTATCTCTAACTTATGGTGTAGCTATAAAAACACCTGAGAAACCGGGTTTCTTCGTTGATATATTATAATATCAATAACGATTTTGCGTAGAAACCCGGTTTCTAACTTCGCATCACGGCATCTAATAACTTAGCACCACCATATCTAATTACATCAGTACAAGGTAAACCAGTTTCTGTTTGAACTTTAGCTATTTCTTGTTTAGCTGTGGCTTCATCTAGATGTGCTGTATTCAAAGCAACACCTACAACAGAGGCGCCTGTAAATGCTCCAGCACCTTTTGCGACTATTTCGTACAGCTTGATAACTTCGTTCAACGGAGGAATAGGTATACCTTCCATTACTTCGGTTTGCCCTGCCCGATGTACGAGAATCATTTGTGTTGGCTGTGAGCCACGTATTAAAGGTAATGTTGCTGTTGATGCTGGATGTAATAGCGAACCTTGTCCTTCGATGTGCAAAATATCATAGCTTTTTCCATATCGCATTACCATTTGTTCAACGGCGCCGGCTGCATAGTCTACCCGTATTGCATCTAAAGGAACTCCGTCACCTTCGAGCATTAACCCAGTTTGCCCGGTTGCTAAAAATTTAGAACGCCATCCTCTTAATCGAGATGCATGGTGTAATTCTATACTAGTAGACATTTTGCCTACAGCCATATCAGTGCCAATAGTTAATACACGACGGCAAGGTAAATTGCGTGCTTGTGCTGTTCCTATACCTAAATTAGATGGCTCTTTTCGCACATCCCAAATTAGCTGACCAGGTTTGAGGAGTGCTTTGAGTTCGGGGATATTTTCTAAAGGAGTATGCAACCCATTAACTATAGACATTCCTGCTTTGATGGCATCTTTTAATTCGTGCCAATAATCATCAGGCAAGGCGCCACCTTTAGGAGCAATAGCAATGACTAAAACTTCGGGTCGATATTTCAAAGACTCTGCCACCGAAGCGACTATCGGTACATCGCGCTTAATACCCGTTAACTCAACTATTGATTTACCAACAGATTCTTTATCAATTGCGGCAACTATTGGAGCTTCGCTATATCGCAAGAGCGACAGCCCAGTTTTTCCAATCGTTCCAGTAATTCCACCGTGTAAAAGAATTGCAACCCTTTGATTAAGCGCTAACCGCACGATATTCTACCCCCAAACCTGGTAAATCATTAGGAAACAGGCGCCCAGATTGTAGAACCGCACCACAAAAAGGGTCATCTATAAGATTAAGATGACTGTCTAAATCTAGATAGTCTGCTAACGGAGAAATTTGTGCAGCAGCAGTATTTGTTAATGCGCTATCTGAATAACAACCTAACATAACTTGCAATTCATAGGCGCGTGCTACATGTATCATCCGTATTGCCTCGGTTAAGCCACCCGACTTCATCAGCTTGATATTAATACCATCGATGCTGTTTGCCAAGTCTGGAACATCTTGACTTATAAAACAACTTTCGTCTAAAAATATCGGCAATGGCTGTTTAGCTTTCAATTCCGATAATTCTGCCTCTTTTCCTTTTGCTAAGGGTTGTTCAATATACTTAATATTTAAATCTGCTAGCCATTTACCCATTGTAATGGCATTCTCCAAACTCCAACCACCGTTGGCATCGACAAATATCTCAAGATTTGGCGCCGAATCTTGTACAGCCAGTAACATTTGTTTGTCAGCTTCGATACCTTCAATGCTACCAAGCTTTACTTTTAAAACCTTAATATCAGCGTATTCCAGCCATTTTTTTACTCGTTCTTTTGCACCATCAGGTGTATTTATACCAATCGTTACAGAAGTGGGAACAATCGTATTTCTATCTAAACCCCATATTTTCCAAAGGGGTAAATTAACACTTTTGCCAAACCAGTCGTGTAAAGCGATATCTATTGCCGCACGTACTGGGCTGATAATATTAGCTTCAATTAAAACTTGTTCTATACGGTGACGCTCATAGGGAGTGAATTTTTCTAAAGTTGGTGCCAGCTTAAGTAAAGAAGAGTAAATCATTTCGGTAGTTAAAGCACCACCTCCCGCACTAAACGGTGATGCTTCACCCCACCCTTCAATACCATTGTGTAAAATCTTTACCCATACATTCGTTGTCTGCGCCGTTGTACCATAACTAATTTTGAGCGGAAAACGTTTTGTGAGGGTAAATAATTTTACATTTAGTTGCATGATTCTACTTTGTTAGACGAAGGGATTTTACGTAAATGCACTTGTACCATTAATGTCATAGTACCTTTTTCTACCTCCATCTTTTTAACACGAAAAGCAGTCCCGCCCATTTCTAGATAAGGTGCTTCTGTTAATTCTTTAAGTTTTTTAATCAAAGCTGTGACGAAATCAAGGGTAACACCTTCATTTTCAGCACATACAAAGCTTTCGAGTATAATTGGTGAGGTTTCAGTACGAGGACAAATAATAGATTGAAACGTTAATGGGCGTGTGGCGCCTGCTTGTTCAAGTAAAATTTTACCGACAACCTTTATTTTATTAGCTTCAGGTAAATGAAGACGGATAAGTTGGGGTTTAAAAGTAACGGTATCACCGTTTAAGTCTAAAGCAAGTCCCTTTTGTAGGAAGCTACGAACCCAGTCAGTAGTCATCGCACGGTTTAAATCATCCTCGGTCAATACCACACGGGCATTAGCATTAACAGGTTGGTCAAATTCGACTTTACCAAAAACAGCGTTTAAAGGATTAACTGAAACAGTATCGGTTTGCAACTGAAGTTCTTGTATGCGAACACCTTGCATTTCCAAACCCTGTCCCTGTACCCCGACTCCATCAACTTGTCCTTGAAGAAGTTTCAATATATCAGTTTGGATATCAACGTCAATTTCATCAACATTATCAAACGCAAGACCCACACTTGTTTCAATCGCTTTGGAGACTAGCGTTCCTTCTAGATTTTGTTCAGTTTGCACAATTTTACCCTCAAGGTTTCGTCAGTTCTGTAAATCTAGACGCTAGGAAATAAAAATTAATCTATATTGCGAAGGTAATATCTAATTTCGTTTATTCTACCAATTGATAGAAGGCGCCTTATTTTAACATTGTGGAACAGGCAATAATTATCTTGTGGAACAGGCATCCCTGCCTGTGTCTTTTAGGTTAAGGGGCGGGGCTTGCGATGCCCGCTCCACAAGAGTTTACTTGTTTTACTTTCATTGGTACACCTGAAGATGGAACAATAGTAATACCGCGACGTACTGGTTTAACAGGGCGCCTATCAACAAGTTCAAGTTCAAATTGAGATAAAATACGTGCGACTACTAGCTTCAATTCATACATAGAAAAAGCAGAACCAACACATCCTCGATACCCACCTCCAAAAGGTAAATACTCGGTTGCAGAATACTTTTGATTTAAAAATCTATCAGGAATAAACTTCTCTGGTTCTGTGTAAGTTTCACTACGATGATGCGCTAAATGAATACAAGGAACTAAAACAGTACCAGTTGCATATTCAACACCACTTATTTCTACTGTTTCTTTTGTCATGCGTGGAGTACAAATTAATGCTATAGGGTGGAGTCGCATTGTTTCTTGACAAACAGCAGAAAGATACGGCAGCTTAGTCGGGTCTGGTTCTTTTAAATTTTTTAATTCATCAATAATTTTATCTTTAACATGTGGATGTGCGTGAATTAGATAAAATAGCCACTGTAAAACACCAGCAGTTGTTTCATATCCTAAAAGTAAAAGCGATATTAACTGGTCTTTTAATTCTTCATCGCTCATCGCTTGCCCGTCTTCATCGCGTGCGGACATTAATAAGCTTAAAATATCAGTTAGCGAATCATCTTGTACGTGTCGTCTTTCTGAAATTTCAGCATAGACAAGATTATCTATATCTTGCTTACGCTTGAGATAATTTCCCCAAGGACTCCAAGCGCCTAAGTCTTGTTGTAGCGGTGGAAAGAAAAATAAGCTAGAGTACCAAGGTGTAGTAATATCATCTAACAAAGCACTGAGAAGTTGTTTAAGCTTTTGATACCTTTCGCCTGGACTAATACCAAATACTACTTGTAGTATAATTTGTAAAGTAATATTGGGCATTACATGCTGCATTGACACAACTTGACCTACCCGCCAGCTTTTAGTGACATCTTGAGTAATACTATATATCGTGTCACCATAAGACTTCATTCGATCCCCGTGAAAAGGCGGCATTAGTAAACTACGCTGACGGTTGTGCTGTAGACCTTCTTGGAGGACAATCGAATTGGCGCCGAATAATGGTTTAAAGACGTGGGTTGCTTTTTTAAAGTCTAATTTCTGTGCGGGAATAGCGAAACATTCAGATATAGCTTGCGGATGACTAAAAAATACAACAGGTGGCGAGTTTATACCTAGTACGCGCATTGTAAAGGTATCGCCATATTTAGCTGCGCTTTTATCTAGAAATTTGGTAGGGTTAGCGATTAATTGAATAGTTTGTACTAAAGAAGTCATTTTAATAAAATTGAATTAATTCCCTTGTGGAACAGGCATACGAACTGTTACAAATTAAGGGCAGGTCTGTCAAAAATTAAGGGTGGGCTTTCCTGCCCACCCCACAAGATTATCCCACAAGATTATTCCTTCATACTTATATTAAGCAGGCGCCTGTTTAATTAGCGGAACCTGGTTCAGCTATCTGACGGTGCATTTCAGTTTTAGCGCCATCGGGTAGAACCTTAGCAACTGCGCCTTGAATTTTTGTCATAATTGAACCAGCAACAACACTTTCTTTACCAGCCATTAAAGCCTCAAATCCTTGTTTTGCGACTTCGGCAGGGTCATCCTTTGGACCTGCACCTGCCTTTGTATCGTCCATATCCGCACGGTGGAAAAAGTTGGTGCCCGTAGGTCCAGGCTGAAGCGCTGTAACAGTTATACCTGTATCTTTCAACTCATTACGTAGGGACAGTGAGAAGGATTGTATAAACGCTTTAGAAGCTGCGTAAACTGCCTCGAATGGCCCCGGCATTATAGCAGCAATCGATGAAGTAAAGAGAATTTTACCTTTGCCACGTTCGAGCATATCCTTTACCACTCTTTTGGCAAGATGAACAGACGATACAACGTTGAGGTTGATAAGATTAAGTTCATCCTGTAAATCAGTCTCGCGTGCAAAATCACCACCAACACCGACACCTGCATTAATAGCGATAGCATCCACAGGTCGGTTAAGAGATTTTATTTTGTTATAAAGAGTCTCAACACCTTCATAAGCCGCAAGGTCAGCTTGCACCGTCTCAATTTCGGCTTTTGAAGTTTGAGCGATTTCTTTTGCAACTTCTTCTATATTTGAACCTGTCGCAGTAATCAGCAAATCAAAGCCATTTCGAGCGAACTGTTTCGCAAGCTCGTAACCTATACCATTAGAGGCGCCTGTTACAACAGCCAAGGGTATAATTGATGAATTCATTATTTTATACTTCTACATATAACAACGCTTACAATCCTAAAAAAGCACCATCAAGATTACGTCTTTCCCACGAAGTATCGTTGTTTCTGTTAAAAGTTAGTTTTATAAAGTTGTGGTGCCCTGAATCACCAATTCTGAGGATTGTTTCCGATAAAGGTAATGCTTGATGGTTATCAGAAAGAAGATAAGCAACTTGTTGTGACAGTGTGTCTATATTTTCAGATGAGGTCTGATTAATATATTGATATCTGTATATATATGACTCAACTCAATTGGTTGTGTCATATCTAATATACGCAATCGTTCCTTTAGGATTTCCATCTTTGGCAATGGGTATTGGTATACATACAGGCGCCGTTATTGCTGGAAATATTAGCTCCCAAAAGTATGCTAAATATACAGTGATAGGTAGTAACGTGAACTTAACTGCTCGTATCGAAAAGTACACAGCAGGCGGACAAATTTTGATTTCCGCTGATACCTGCAACCACTAAAAGAAATAGTGCGGGTCGATGGAGAAATGCAAGTACAACCGAAGGGAATTAAAGAACAAATTACGATTTATGAAATAGGTGGTATCGTTGAAAAGCATAACTTATATTTACCCAAAAGACAAAAACATTTGTAGGGCAGGTTTGAATACCAAGTCTATTCTGATTGTTCCAACGTCAACGACTATGATAACCTATTAATATAGATTGGGCGGTCGGGAGCGGAAACTAAACCTCGACGTTTGGCGTTTACTTTGGTTTTTGTGACTAGTTCTAATTGTACTGATGTAAGGATTCTTGCTAGTACTAGTTTCATTTCAAACTGAGCAAATGCTAGCCCAATACAACGTCTGGCACCTCCACCAAATGGTAAAAATTCATAAGCTGAATATTGTCGTTCTAAAAATCTTTCGGGTTTAAATTGCTCTGGATTTGGGTATAAATCTTGACTAATAAAAACAGTCGGGTAATCAGGACGTACATTTAAACTATAAATATCACCATACGCAGAAGCGCATTCGTCCATATATGACATTGGTGTAAATATCCAACGTAACAATTCTATGGCGCCAGGAGTACGAGGTGTAGGTGGTAAATGCATATCTGGTTTATAAATAGAACCGACATTACTAATTTTACGCTGTACCTTTAACACTCATATTTATAACTCGATTCGGACCCGTTACCAAACCGCGTCGTCGTGGTCTAACATCCTCAGTAGTAACAAGCTCCAACTCTACCAACTTCATAACCGTAGCTAACACAACTTTCATTTCTAACATTGCAAAAGCATTACCAATACATCGACGTACACCACCACCAAAAGGTAAAAACTCATATTGTGAAAATTGTTTCTCCAAAAATCTTTCTGGACTAAATTGTTTCGCTTCTGGATATATATCCTCACGCTGATGAGTTAAATAAATCGAACCCATAATATAGGAACCAGGTTCTAAATCATAGCCGCACAAATTAACTGGTTCTCTAACCTCGCGTGGAAAAGTCAGCATTCCTACAGGATAAATTCGTAGAGTTTCGTTACAAACAGCACTCAAATACGGCAGCTTATTAACAGCATTAAAGTCCATATTATCCAAACCATCAAGTTCAGCTAATAACTTATAACGTACCGATGGTGTTTTATGTATCCAATAAAATGCCCAAGTTAAAGCTGTTGCAGTAGTTTCATGTCCAGCACTTAACAATGTCATTAACTCATCACGTAATTCTACATCAGCCATCGGTTCCCCGTTTTCATCGCGCGCTGCCATTAATAAACTTAAAATATCAGTACGTGATGGGTCAGGGTTTTCTCGACGTTCGGCAATTTCGGCGTATATTAACTTATCTACCATTTCACGGCGCCGTAAAAAAATCCCCCAGGGTGTTAATTTACCCAAATCGCGTTGCAGAGCAGGGTAATATAACATAAGCGCGCGTAAAGGTGAACTTCCACCAGCATCCATGATAATGCTAATAACCCGTTCAAGTTCAACTGCACGCTCAGAGTTATATAATCCAAATACAGCTTGCATTATCACCCGTAAAGTTATAGTTTGCATCGCCGAACGAATACAAACAACTTCCGAAACTTGCCAACTTTTAATAACTTCTTGAGTAATATTCCTAATAGTTTGAGCATAATTATGCATCCGTTCACCGTGAAAAGGTGGTGTTAATAACTGTCGCTGACGTTTATGCGTTTCACCGCTAACTGTAATTACAGAATTTTTGCCTAGAAGTGGTTCAAACAGCGAATTTAAATTGCTAGGCGCCGCAAATTCTTTAGCATCACCTGTTAAAATTTGCTGTAGCGCTTGCGGGTTACTAACCAATACAAGTGGCATATTTAACTGTATCGTAAAAATATCACCATAACGCTTTGCACAATCTTCCATAAACCACATGGGAGTAGCAACCCATTGAAGCATTTGTACAATTGCAGGAGTTTGAGGACCGTTTGGAAGTTTCATACTTGTATGTAGAGAAGTATTACTTCTGTTGTGCCATTGAAACTCCAAATCAATTATTAAGTTTTGTTGAAATATTTATAAATAGTAGGGTGCGTGACGCTATGAAAAGATTTCAACGTAGTTATAAGACTTGTAGCGTCACGCACCAACTTATAATTGTAATAGTATCGTAAGTTCTGATAGTGAGTGCTTTTAAAGGCGCCGAGTTTAAATCAAACCTAAGTAGGAAAGCACAAATAACCATTAGTCATAACTATTTACTGTAAACTTCTTCGCTACTAAGAAAACCATCAACTGGAACGGGGTTTTCTGTTAACTCATCAATAATATCTTTTTGTTTATGTGATTTATTGTTCACCAAAATTATAACTTTAATATCGTCTAATTTATTAAGTTCTTGTTTATACTCATCGGGAACTTGGATTAACCCATTTTGGACTTTGGGTTGAAACTCAATGCGCCGAAACATTTTTAACCTCTGTTATATATTTAAGACTTATTTATGACTAAAATAATGTCAGCACACCAACTGTTTCTTCATTATTCAATTTATTAATATCATCATAGTGGCTTCGCAGCATTGCCTCGATATCTACTGTTTTACAATTACCACGTCGAATCCAAATAATTTTGGGTCGAAAACCACGAAGTAAACAAAGGTCGCTAAAATCTGCATCTTTAGTAACAATTAAAAAGTCTTCTTGTCGTGCATATTCCCAAACTTCTGTATCTGGTACTCGATCAAGACCTAAACTGTAAAGGTGATTGGAATCAGGATAAAGGTCTTGCAAACGACTTACTAACGTTGGAGACAAATTATGATCGAAGAGCAACTTCACACTTTTACAACCATTAACATTTTTTCTCTATCAGCAGCATAACTAAGGCAAGCTCGAATGTCGTCCTCAGTTAGGTACGGAAAATCTTCAAGAATTTCTTGATGAGACATTCCTGCTGCAAGATATTCTAAAATATCATACACTGTAATTCTCATTCCTCGAATACAGGGTTTACCACCACGCTTACCTGGTTCAATAGTAATGATGTCTCCGTAGGTCATCGCTTTTACCTAGATATTGATATATATAATCAATTCTAACTCTGAAATCAACAATTTATGTAGTAGAGACGTTACATGTAGCGTCTCTACGTCGTGCATACAAGTTTTTAGAATAGCGAGTGCTGCTTTACCTTGTCGCTCAATTACCATGCGTTCACCTCCATGCTCGACTCGGTTAAGCACGTCTTGGAAGTTTGTGTGCGCTTCTGTTAGGCTGATAGTATTTGTCATAGGTAAAAGTACAAATGTACAAAGATTATATCTTTTATAGGGACAGGCGGGACGCCTATCCCACAAGAGCTTCTATATAGCTAGCAAATAAACGTATTACCCAGACTTGCTTATTATTGTATTGCGGAAAACAAATAAGCAGGGGAGCCGGGAAGTTGTAAAATCTTTGTTAAATTGGACAAGCGCACCAGTCGGTTTCCGATGGTGAGTTTATGATCGCTTCTCTTTGTAATAAGCATTTTTAAGGTATCTAGCATGACAGCAACAACCCCAAAGCCAACTTCAGTTATTCCCAATTTTTGTGAAGGCATACAATATTTTGGGGAACCTCTGCCGGACTTTGATAAGTATGGAAAAGAAAGTGCATTAAGTGGTAATGCCGTTGACCCGAGTGATGATGCGGCAGTATACCAGACACTTCTCTACGCCGATGCACTCCGTTACTTAACTTTACAAGTCACTGGTTCTAAAGCTTCAGGACACCCAGGTGGTTTCGCGAGTCAAGCTGAAGCTTATGCTGCTTTAGTCATGCTTGGTCACAAAAATATTGTTACCGAAGTAGGGCACCATGCTCCCGGTTTTTATAGTGCCATGTTCCTCGACCGTTCGCTCGAAGATATGGGCATTTCCACTGTGCAGCAACTACGCGACCGTTTCCGTGAAAAGCATGGACTGCTTGGACACCTTTCTGGATATATTCCTGGTATTCTGGCGCCTGCTGGACCATTAGGGCAAGGGCAGCACTTTGCTATGTCAGCAGCATTACTTCATCGTGATAAGCTTTTCCCGTTCACTGTGGGTGATGGTGGTTTGGGTGAACCTTACATTATGAGTTCGATGGGTCATTTTCATACTGCGTACCCAGATGTGACAAATTTTTTACCAGTGTTGGTATGGAATGGTTTTAGCCAAGAACACCACAGTATGGTATCAACCAAATCTAACGCAGAGATGATAGGGTACTGGCAAGGTAATGGTTTTGAGGAAGTTATATTAGTTGACGCAAAGGACTTCGACGATAAAAACCAACCTGGTGATTATATTGATAGTACAGCTTTTTCGTTTGCAAAGCGAATAGAGTTTACTAAAGCTATTTTAGAAAATGTCGATAAAGCAGCGAAGTCAGCACTCGGTGGCAAATTAACCGTATTTATTATTAAACAATTAAAAGGTGCTGGAGTTCACGCACGTGGCGCCAAGTCGCACAACTTGTATGCTAAAGATACGCTTGATGCTCCACATATTATAAGTGCGCTTAAAGAACGTGCGTTGACTCCGGAAGCTTGGCAGTTAGTTAGAACCAACTTAGAAAAAGCAGGTGGTGGCCCAGCATCCAAAACCGCAGTCACCGAATTTGAGCTACCATTAGCTGATATCGGCGCCTTACCTTTAGAAGAATATGAAGTAGGTGGCGAAGCAAAAGTTTCTACCACAGCAATGGGAAGATTAGTAGGTATAGTTGGACAAAAAGACAAAAACTTCCTTGTCACCAACGCTGATGGTAACGAAGCATCAGGTATTGCCAATATCAACCAAGCACTTAAAATTAATCACCCTGTTAAAGATGACTTGTATAACCAAGCACCTGGCGGTCAAGTCTATGAACCATTGAGTGAAGATGCTTGTGCAGGTTTAGCTGTAGGTTTAGCATTGATGGGTGCCAGAACATTATGGTGTTCTTACGAGTCGTTTGCAATTAACGGGTTGCCAATTTTCCAAACAGTTACCCAAGCAATGGCTGAATTACGGCGCCAAACACCGTCCACAATTACTCTATATACAGCAGGCGCCTTAGAACAAGGACGTAACGGTTGGACTCATCAACGTCCCGAAATCGAAGCTTACTTTGCCTCGATGATGCGTAATGGAAACGTTTTCCCTGTATTCCCACCTGATGCTAATAGTATTCAGGTTTGTTACGACTGGGCATTAAGTACAAAGAATAAGGGAATAGTCATTACTGCGAGTAAATCACCTTTGGCAATTAGAACTACTTTTGCACAAACGCGCGAAGGTTTAGAAAATGGCGCCGTAGTTTTACAAGAAACTGCTGGAAATAAAACAGTTGTATTTGCAGTAATTGGTGATATGACATTAATTCCTGTTTACGAAGCTGCTAAGTCACTTCAAGAACAAGGTATAGGAAGTCGCATCGTTTCTGTTATTAACCCCCGTCGTTTATATCGTTCTTCGGATGTAGCTTGGGATACTTGTTCTAAGGCTGATGGTGGGTTTATTGATGATGCGAAATTTAATCAGTTGTTTGGAGGAGATGCTTTAATTGGTGTTACTGGTGGCGCCTCGGCTATGCTAGAACCTATTATGTTACGCAGTAATTGTGCGCGGGATACTTTTGCTTGGAAGCGTGGGGAAACTACCGCTAGTGCAGGTGAGTTGATGGCATTTAATGGGTTGACTCCAGATGCTTTGGTGAAGCGGGGGATGGAGTTGGTTGGGTAGTTAGTAATAATGTATATGGGACGGGCTTTCTATGCCCGTTCCACAAGAACATTTGCTCATTTCTCTTCTTCATCCCACTACTCCTGCTGCAAATATAGAAAGGCGCCAACACTTTTATTATCGGTTAAGGCGCCTTTCTTTAAAGTTATATATATTCCCCGCGCGCACTCATTACAACCCTGCGTTATATTTATGCTAGGCACTTTATTAAAGATCCATTGATGATGAAGTTTCAAGTAATTTTTACTTTTGACACTGAGTATGAAGGATATGTAGCTGAGGTTCCAGAACTCCCTGGCTGCGTCAGTCAAGGCAAAACACTGGAAGAAGCTGTTGAAAACATCAAAGATGCAATTAAAGGTTATTTACATGTTCAAGCTAAACATGGAAAACCTTACACACCTAAAGAATCGAAAACTTTTATCGGAGAAGTTTTAGTATAAATGGGACGCTTATCCAATATCTCTGGTAAAGAGGCTATTAAAATTTTTGAGAAGTTTGGTTATATATTAGACCATCAAACGGGAAGCCATATGATATTGTGGCATGATTCAAAGCCAACTTTATCAGTCCCGAATCATCAAGAATTGGCGCCTGGTTTATTAAGAAGCTTAATCCGGCTAGAAAGGATAAATCAGAGTGAACCTGGTTATATTGAGGCACAAAAGCTACTTAAAACTTATCAAAATAATCTTAAAGTTATTCAATACCGTATGCAACTTGAAGCAAATGCCACAGAAACATTAGATGATATTTATAATCGTGCTGAATCTTTGGCACAATCTCCACCAACTAATAGAGAATCATATATATTAGAGTTACAAGATTTGATTAAAGAGCTTAAAACTATTAAACCTGGTACGACTGCTTATACTGATGCACAAAAGTTGATGGTATCAGCAGAAAAACGTTTAAAATCATAATAATTTGATCCCCCCAACCCCCCTTAATAAGGGGGGTTAAGAGGACGTTTATAACTAGTTGTAAAAAAATGACTCTGACCCTTCTTGTTCCCCCCCTTATTAAGGGGGGGTTAGGGGGGGAACAGCACTTTCTTTCACCAACATATCCAATTCATACTGCATTTTACTTACAACCATTTCATAACAATCATTAACATAAACCTTATCTGACGCTGCTTCTGCACCATACTTTTCAAATACAATTGGCGGACATACTCTAGTCTGAATAGTTACAGGTAACGGAATATTTGGTAGAGGTCCAATTCCTAATATCCACGGTAAGCCTAAATATACAGGAAAAACTTCGGGGTCTATATTAAATAGCCAAGGCATTCCCATTTTGTGTATTTGTTCAACGAAAGGATATATATCTGAAAGTATAATTAATGTATCATGGGCGCCTGTAGAAATTACAGGAACAATAGGTACATTTTCACGCAGTGCTAGTTTAATAAAAGCTTTTCTTCCTGCAAAGTATATTTGATTACGTTGTGAGTGCAGTTTAAATAAATCTTGAGCACCACCAGGATATACTAGTAAACTGGCGCCACTACGCAATGCAGCAGCAGCTATACGTGGACGTGCGATAATTGCCCCTACTTTTGCTGCTAGTTGCCCAATTTCAGGACTAACTTGCCAAGCTTTGGGATGCATTAACCCGTAAACCGGACGCTCTGCACCAAAGCGACGAAACCAGTCGTACATCATCATGTGCATATCTGGCGCCGCAATTCCACCGTTATGCGACCCGACGAGTAAAACTTTATCTTGACTAGGTATATTTTCCCAACCACTCGTTTGTACGCGAAAGTAATAGCGGTACAGCAACTCCCAAATAGGCATTAATAATTTAATAAAATTTGTGTCTCGTTCCTGTAATGACCATCCCAAGCGAGGTTGAGTATTTTGCTGTTCCGACATTCAGGCTCCAGATAAGAAAAGGGCATGTACTATATTTAAAGCTCTTATCCCTAGTAAGCGCAATCTGCACAGTTACTTTTTACTGCCTAATTCAACTTCGTAGGTATTTATCTACAAAACTTTAAGACAACTTTACACGCAATGGAATGGCGCCAGTAGGTAGCTACATATAAACTGCAATACAACTGTTATATAACCTGATAACAGAAAAGCAAATGAGCGAGCAAATTTTGCAACGCTATGAGGTACAGAAGCAGCTAGGTAAAAAAGCTGGTAGAAAGACTGTACTAGCGCAAGATATACAAACTGGGCAAATGGTGATTATTAAGCTGCTAAGTTTCAGCAGCGATTTTGTTTGGGAAGACTTAAAGTTATTTGAACGGGAAGCAGAAACGCTGAAATCACTCGCACACCCTGCTATTCCTAGTTATATTGACTACTTTGAAGTTGAAGAAGGTAATCGAAGTTGTGCGCTTGTACAAACATATATAGAAGGTCAATCGCTCGAACAGTACATGCAAAACAGACGGTTATTTACCGAAGATGAGCTTCATGATATTGCAGAACAACTACTTCAAATACTTATATATTTACACGAACAGCACCCACCTGTAATTCATCGTGATATCAAACCGAGCAATATCATTTTGGTAGAAAATTTAAAGAATGAAATTGGAAAAATATATTTAGTTGACTTTGGTTCAGTGCAAACGCTTGCCTCCAAAGCGGGTAAAACAGTCACAGTTGTGGGTACATATGGCTATATGCCACCTGAGCAATTTGGAGGTTATGCAACACGCCACTTTGATATATTTAGTAACTGGAATGCACCCAACTGAACTACCTCAACAAGACTTGCAAATTCAATTTCGTAAATTTGCCGATATAAATCTAGAATTTGCTGACTGGTTAGAATGGATGACTGAACCAAGCTTAAATCAAAGATTTTCATCAGCACATTTAGCTCTCGAATCTATCGATAATCCACCACCAAGAACAAAAGCTATTATCAAAGAGCAATTACCAGATAAACCACCCAGTACAGAAATTGTCTTAAATAAAACAGATGAAAAATTAGAAATTATTATGCCACCAAAAGGCTTTGGTGCTGGTTTAATTGCGCTTATTTCTCTAGTTACACCTTTCAGCGTTGGAATTCATTCTCAGGAAATTAATATTTTCAATATATTTGCATTATTAAGACAAACAGATATTTCATTTGGGAATGTATTATACTTACTTTTTCAAATATCTGCACTTGGGTATTTAATTTATTTAATTGCATGGGGTTTTTTCAAAAAAACACAGATAGTAATGACTGCAAAATCTATTACTGTAATTCATAAACTACTTTGCTTTAAATGGCGCCGTAAATATTCTCTTGATACAAGTACAATATCTCAAGTCAACATCACATTAAGTTTAAAGCAAATCAAATCAAAGCCAGAACTATTGTTAATAGCATCTGGTATTACTTTGCTAAATTTCAATAACTACAGTAATTTAACAGAATCTGAACGTGGATGGTTAGCACAAGAAATAGAAAATTGGTTGAATAATTGAGAAATCTTTAACACAATTTTACATAGAATCTACGGGCGCCAGTCACGCACCCTACCTTTAACTCGCTCCTGTGCGTGACGCTACTAGTTCATTCGTTTTGCTTTGCGATTGTTATGGCGTCACGCACCCTACCTCCGCGCCTTATAACTATTTACTAACTATCCCCGACCATTGGATTTTCTTTTCTTTTTCGCGACGGTAAGAGAAGAAGTATTCGGGAGTTTGAAAAGTGCAGTAGGGAGAGACAGCTATTTGTTCTGCGTCTATCCCCATATTTTCCATTTGTAGTACGTTTACTCTTCGCACATCTAAACGTACTTTACCTGGTTCTGGGTCATTTAGTATTGGTGAGTTTGGTTGTTCTAGTAACGCTTCTACAATTTTATCTTCATTTTCTGATGATATTGTGGCGCCTACTTCAGCAGCAGTTTGTGTTGAAACTTGATAGACTTCACCTGCTATTGCTGGACCAAGTGCGATGCGTAAGTCTTCTAATTTACTACCTTGCGAAACTAGGCGCCCGATTGCGACTGGTATAATTTTTTTAGATGTTCCTCGCCATCCTGCGTGTACTGCTGCAACGGCGCCTGTTGTAATATCGGCTATTAATGCTGGTGTACAGTCTGCACTGGCTACCCACACTGCTTGAGAAGAGTTGTCACTAGCTATACCATCGCCATGTACGAGCGCAGAATCTCCATCTGTGTCAACATCATCGCCACCTGTTGCTAGCTTACTAGTAATTTCTTGTGGTGTTAAGACGACATTGCCATGCACTTGCTTGAGTCGATATCCTGATGCTTCACCATGTAGTACATGTGTTAATTCTAACGGTCGTCTTCCTACAAACTGTTGGGTAAAAAAACCATGTGGGAAGGCTTCTAGTAAACTACAAGTTAAATAAGGCAATTCTTGCCAAGTACGCCACTGCCATTCATGCATCGTTAACTTACTCCAAAAATCAAGTAAAATTACGCCAGTCCAGTTTATCTTGATAGTTGGAAATTTTACACTCCCCTTTCGGGGTAAGTTATTAAATTTTGCATTGCTGATAAAAGACTAGTTTTAAAGCCCACTCTATAAAATGGAACGTTTGAGTCTTTAATGATGAATTTTTATGCTAATTTAGCGAAGTCCTGATTGTATAACGTCCTGTGGTTGATAAACGAAGCATAGAAGCAGCTTTAAAAAGTGCTAGCTCAAGTCATTTTTTGTCATTTTCGCTACATATATATGATAATGTGACTTCAACGAATCAAGTTTTATGGCAATTAATGCAAGAAGGTATGCCCGCCGGAACGGTAGTAATTGCGACACAACAAACAGCAGGACGCGGGCAATGGGGGCGCCAGTGGGTTTCATCTCAAGGTGGTTTGTATCTTTCTGTAGCAATTACACCCAATATTGAAGCGCGCGATAGTTATCTGTTAACTTTTGCTACTGCCTGGGGAATTACTCAACAACTGCGAGACTCAAATATTCCTGTTGAGATTAAATGGCCCAACGATTTAGTTTTAAATAGGTTGAAGTTGGGAGGTATTCTAACGGAAACAAAAATCAGTCATGGCAAAATCAGTCAAGCTGTGATAGGTGTTGGTATTAACTACTCAAACCCAGTTCCTACAACAGGCATTAATATGAAGTCATGGCTTATTGGCGCCACTAAAGCATTACCCCAAACAATTTATAGTATTGAAATACTCGCCGAAAAGGTTTTGCTTGGTATAGAATCCGGTATTGAATGTCTTAGCCAAGATGGAGTAGATGTACTCTTGCCTAAATACACCAGCTTGTTAACAAATATTGGAGAAAGTGTATACCTGGAAAACGTTTCAGGTACCGTAGTTGGGGTAACATCTACAGGATGTCTCCATGTTCGCACGTTAGATTTTGATTCAAAATCGGTAGATACACCAGATTTGTTCTTGCCTCCAGGTACAATCAGTTTGGGCTATCGCAATTCACAAAAACTGTGAATTAAATTTGAATCAAATAAGAAGAATTTTTAATTAAATTTCCGAAAGTACGACTTAAAGTAATCACCCGATATATACCAGTAGGACACATGACGCAGCGCAAAAACGCCCGTAACTCAAAAATTTTATGGCATCGCTCTCTAGGTGCCCAGAGCCTCTGTTGGCTAAGTAGTATTAGTCTAATGAGCAGTGGGTTGGTGCTTGCTCAGACCGAATCCGCAATTGATAATATTGTGCCGACTACGGAAAATACGCAATCTTCTAGAGAATCGGCGCCAAAAGTAACAATAGAACGTAGCACTACTGAGTCTAAACAATCATCAAATGAAAATGATTTTTCTTCTCGTCGTGCAAGGCTTCGTGAGAGATTAAAAAGAAAAGTACAGGCACAAAATTCCGATAGTTCAAGAGTACGTACTTCCCAACAAGCATCAGAAACTATACAACGTTTACGCCAAGCTCGGAAAACAAACCAAAATGAGTCAGCACAAGAAATTCCCCCAATTAGAAACTTAAGACCCAAAATTGCTGAGTCTTTACGCAATCAGGCGCCTGAAGTACGTATTCGTAGAAGTATTGAAGCGACATCGCAACCCAGAGAATCGAAGCGCGAACAAAATGCTCAAGTGCCAAGTAAGTTACCTGAGATATCGCGAAATAACAAACCAGTTAATACTGCTGATACAGATAAACCTGTTAAAGATTACAACAACGCTTATATTGACCCTACAGACTACAGTACAGGAAATACAGGCAAATACGAATCTCCAGACACAGTAGTGTTAACCGAGCGTTCCAGTGGTTGCCGTGCCATTTTAGCAGCTGGTGGAGTGCGTGCTGATTGTCTTAAGACACCTATCGCTGCTTCGTTAAGAAGAGGTATAACTGCTTCTAACGGTGGCAACGATAATAATGCCCAAACTGCCAGCAAACCAAGCTGGATAAGAAAAAGTCAAAACGTTAGCATTGCAAGCGCAGTAAACGTAAGCCGCCCTACTATCACTAGTACAACAAACTCAACAAGTACATCTAAAGCTAGTGGGCAAGCTAGTTGGCGAACTCGAATTGCAGCAACTAATCAAAATGTAAGTAACGTAAACACTGTTAATGTAACTCGCAGTGTACCCCGCGCTCCATTATCTGTAGCAAGCGCTGCAATTTCATCGAATAAAAGTACTTACCATCCAAATCGATTTATTCCTTCCCCAAATAATTTCGCTCCATCACCGATACCATTAGGTAGCGCCCCTACACAAGATGGAGCGGCACTACCAGCACCTGTTAACGCAGTAAACATGGCGCCGCGTGATAGCAGAGTCGCATATAACATTCCATTAGAATCAACTTTACCTCGTGTACCTTATTCGGGTTCCGCAATTGCTTACAACCCCAACGGCTTAATATTCCCTCTGTCAATACCAGCATCTATTACCTCGATATTTGGTTGGCGGAATCATCCAATTACAGGCGAAAGTAGATTCCACTCTGGTACAGACTTAGGTGCTGCAATGGGTACACCAGTTATTGCCGCTTTTACAGGTCAAGTTGAAGTCGCTGACTTTGTTGGTGGTTACGGTTTGACTGCTGTTCTTAACCATAACGGCGCCGTGCAAACACTTTACGGTCACATGTCGCAACTCTTCGTGCAACCAGGTCAATGGGTACAACAAGGTACAGTCATTGGTTTAGTTGGCAGCACAGGAGCTTCAACAGGTCCCCACCTACACTTTGAAATTCGCCAGCTTACACCCGAAGGTTGGGTAGCAACAGACCCAGGTATACATTTACAGTACGCTCTTACGCAATTAATGCAGTCCATACGTACCGCACAAGTACCTCAACAAAGGTAGGGTGTGTGACGCTACTAACAATCTTGCAGCGAAGCCAGTAATCTAGTGGCGTCACGCACCGGAACTAATTAAGGTGCGTGATGCCACCAGTTCATTCGTTTTGTTTCATAATTGTTATAGCGTCACGCACCCTACAAATATCCATTTTCTATCAAGAACGCTGACGTAATGTTATAATCGTCGGCGTTTTCGGTTGAATTGTGGGTGTTTCTGCCTGAAATCAAGAACTTTTCAACGTATTTGCCCAGAATATCACCTTCAAGATTTACTGAGCTACCAGGCGCCAATTGGCTTAAATTGGTTTCTTTGTAGGTTATTGGAATAACAGCGACTTTAAACTGCATTGCCTCACTGTCATACTCAGCAACAGTCAAACTAATACCATTTATGGCAATACTACCTTTAGGCACTATATACCTAGCTATGGAACTCGGCGCCTGAAAAGTCATTTCCCAGGAAGTAGCAGTTTGCCGGGACTCTAATAATTGCCCGACACCATCCACATGTCCCATTACAAAGTGACCACCAATTTTACTACCAACTTTTAGGGAAGCTTCAAGGTTAACATATCGGTTTTGCGTTGACATAGTACCCAAAGTTGTTCTCAAGAGCGTTTCAGGTGAAGCAGTTGCCACAAATCCATCATTTGATATTTTCTCTACTGTCAAACAGACCCCATCAACTGCTACACTATCGCCATATGCTAAATCTTGTAAAATAACATCTAACGAATGGCTGATAAATGAAATCTTCCAAAAATCCCCCCCTAGGGGCTTAATCGTTCCTAACGCTTGAATTAATCCTGTAAACACGGCTTTTCTTGATTCTTACTTGATTTACTATGAATTCTAGCTGCTATAAACTAGTAAATATCGCGTTGCGCTCAATTGTTTAAGTATAATTTCTAACGCGATTTTGTATACGTTATCAATACATGAACAAGGAATTCAAGGCATACTTGGGTAAGTAGATTATTGTCAAACTAAACTAACTAGACTTACTCTGGTATTTACATCAAATAAGGAGTTTAATAGAAGCAATTATAGCGAGTCAAAGCTTATGTTTACCTTCACCTTAATCATTCCTATAAATAGGTATGATTTGTTACATACTTCACGAAGCGCTCAAAGGATTGTAGAGGCTTGACAGATGATTGAAATGAAAGTCGCTGGTATAGCATTAGATGCCATCACCCGCAGCCCGATAGTACTCCTTAAGGATAGTACAGACCGTCGTGCTTTGCCCATTTACATTGGTCAGGAACAAGCGCGAGCAATTATGGCGCCGTTGGAGAACCAGAAACCTCCTCGACCCTTAACGCACGATTTAATAGTCAGTATTATTGAAGCATTGAATATGACGCTAGAAAAGGTTATTATTCACTCGCTGCAAAAAGACACTTTTTATGCGTCTTTAATCTTGCAACAAGGGGAAACCCGCAAAGAAATCGACGCGCGTCCAAGCGATGCAATTGCTGTGGCTCTCCGTACAAATGCGCCTATTTGGGTAATGGAGGAAGTAGTCGCTGATGCATCAATACCCGTAGACCGAGATGCCGACGAAGCTGAACAGCAAGCTTTCCGCGATTTCGTCTCTAACCTTCGACCCGAAGATTTAATCAAACGCTTCGGAAGTAATAGTTAGAAGTGCGCTCGTGCTGAGTGCTGAGTGCTGAGTAGAAAGTAAAGTTATAATTGATAGCTCATAACTCCTAACTCATAACTCTTAACTCATAACTTTTAAAAATGCAATACCGACGCTTTGGGAAAACTAATCTCAGTTTGTCTGTCTTCTCTTTAGGGACTATGCGCTACTTGGGTTCAAAGGAAATCGCGCAGCAGATTATCTTGAAAGCGGTGGAGTTGGGAATAAATCATATTGAAACAGCCAGGGGTTACGGTAGTAGTGAGGAGCATCTCGGTGGTGCTATTGCTTCTGGGTCAGTATCTCGCGACCAAGTTTATATCACCACCAAAATCCCACCCACACCAGATGCGACTTCGATGCGTCGGTACATTAACGAATCTTTAGAACGGTTAAATCTTGATTATTTAGACTGTTTAGGTATTCATGGTTTAAATACTTGGGAACACCTTGACTGGGTAAAAGCTGAAGACGGTTGTATGCACGCGGTACAAGAAGCTATCGCTGATGGTCACGTTCGGCATGTTGGCTTTTCTACCCACGGTTCGCTCGAACTAATTCTTGCCGCTATAAATACAGACTTATTTGAATTTGTCAATATACATTATTACTATTTTTTTCAACGTCACGCAGCAGCTATTGAGCGTGCAATAGAGAAAGACATGGGCGTGTTTATTATCTCACCTGCTGACAAAGGCGGGAAATTATATACGGCGCCGCAAAAACTCCAAGATATTTGTCACCCCTTTACACCATTAGAATTAAACTACCGTTTTTTACTTAGTGATACTCGGATTACGACATTAAGTGTAGGACCTGCAACTCCAGAAGAATTAATCGAACCGTTGCGTATTGCTGAGAGTACTCATGATCTGACACAAAAAGAAATTGAGGTATTACAGCGTTTAGATTTGCAGCTTTCTTCGAGTTTAGGCACCGACAAATGTAGTCAATGCTATGCTTGTTTACCATGCCCTGAAAACATTAACATTCCTGAAGTATTACGATTAAGAAATTTAGCCGTAGCATATGATATGACCGATTACGGACAATATCGCTACGGCATGTTTGAAAACGCTGGTCACTGGTTCCCAGGTATGAAAGCAAACAAATGTACAGAATGTGGAGAATGTTTACCCAAGTGTCCTGAAAATTTAGATATTCCCACCTTGTTATACGATACTCACGAACAACTCAAAGGCAAACCAGGCAGGAGACTTTGGGGTTGACGTAGCACTCTTACCGTTAAGAGTGCAGTGAATCGTTTGCTAGCAATTGCTCTGCTCTTTTGGTGTAAGGAAATAAAAGTTCCATGAGGTGACCTAAAGACATAGAACGCTGTTCCTCAACAAACATTAAGGGCAGGAGTGCAACCAGTCGTAAAACGCCGGAGATAGCGAATAGCACTAACAAACCACTAGCACCAACTCCCGTTGCAAGAAAGCTGCCAGCAGTAATTCCCGCTGCTCCAGTCAAACCAGCAACGGCGCCCGAAAGCCCAAAATAAGACGACTGATGCTGTAGCGGCGCCACTCCCATAATGAGATTGTTAGTACATAAATCAATCGCTGCCCAGGTTGCACCATGAAGCACATGCAACAAAGGAAACAATACCCACATAGTCATTTCATGCTTTCCAGTAAAGAGCCACAATAGAGGCGTGACTGCCACAAAAATTCCTACCAATAATAGGAGCGGACGGTTGCCAATTCGGTCGGCTACTTTACCCCAAAGTGGGAGCATCAGCATGTTAGCAGCCCCTGCTAAACCGTTATAAATTGTAACTACACTAATATCAATATGTAAGTTATCAAGCATATAGAGGTTAAAGAAAGGAGCGCTGACATTTACAGCAAAGCACCATATAGCTAGGTAGAAGACAAACTTCAAATAATTGCCATCTTTCAAAACGGTAGTATCTATTTTCTTCCGTTGCGATGAAGTATCGCCATCTGTCGCTTTTAATAACTGTGGGTTGACATCTTTCATCAAGAATTGACTTAACAAACTGATAACACTAAGCACAATTCCTAATGTCAATACAGCACCGAAACCTTGAGCTGTTCCACTCGGCCAAGCTGATACAGCGAAACCTAACAATGGCACACAAATAAGACCTGTTAAGCTTAAAAGACTGTTGCGAAAACCAAAATACCGTCCTCGCAACCGCTGTGGCACTAATATAGCCGTCCAGCCTGACCAGGGAGCGCGACCAAAAGCTTCAATGATATTAGTTATCCAGACAACTCCCAACGTCAACTGCACTAGTTGGCAGCCTGTAATTCGAGACGAACTAACTAACCAAATCAGTGGTAAAAGAATTAGCCACATTAATCGCGACGAAGCAAAAATGATTAAAGTATACCAGCGGAAGCTAGTAAATCGCTCTAACAAGTATGCTCCCAACGGTTGGGCTAGGTTCACCAGTTGAGGAATAGAAGCAAGCAGACCAATTTGCACACAATCTGCACCTTGCTCTAACAAGAAATTAGTCAGCAAGGCGCCGCCGATAATACTGTAAAAAATAGTAGCAAAGATGCTTTCGACAGTTAACGCTTTGAGACTTGTCCGAATTTCCGGCTTAGAAATTTTCAAAGGTAGTTTTGAAGTTGCAGGAACTACGGTCTCCATTACTACCACATCTTGCGATATTTCGTGAATGGGAAGAGAAGTTACTTCTGTTAAAAAGTCGTCACCTTGGTTATTAGACATATTAAAAAGCACAAAATCTTATATAAAGGAATCATGTGACTCTAGGCAAAAAAAGAAAGTTGATAATATAAATCAACTTTTTAGCTTTTGGAATCGTTGTATAGCTATCAGCGTAACCCAACGTAAAATTCCCAAATGTAGAACACTCAATAACGCGACATCTACATTTGGGAACTTTTCACAATTCCTGAACGGACTATTACAATAAACATATTTGTACTTGTTTAGACTAATTTAATAACCTATAATAATGAAAAGATTAATTAAAATAATCTTACTTAAGAGTTATTCTTTTGTTAAGCAAATTCGTGTGATTTAATACTTCTAGGTCGGTAGTTCCTAAGCACTAAGTAGGACTGCAATCAAAGCACAAACGTATGAAGGCATACTTCCATTGCTTTGGAAGGCGCCTTTTCAACAAAAGGCAATCGATAACAAGCGTGCATCTCGATGGGCATCAGGCACTTTTGTAAAAACTCTGGCATCTCGTGAAACAGGTGTGAAAAGCGAACTTTGAGAATGAGCGCTCAGGTTATCTGCCTGCCCTAGTACCAGAAATCCGTTATGAGTCAAACTGAAATGAAAGCGAACTAATACCCGGATTTGAGCCTCTTCCATAAAATAGATGAGCGTATTGCGACATAGGAGCAAGTCAATTCGTGGAAAAGGGGCTGCTTGAATCAGTGAGCGGCAGTGAAAAAGTGTTGAGCGACGCAAATCGGCTCGCCAGAGGTAGCCATCGGCTGTGTGTTCAAAATACTTTTTTTGCAGAGCCGCAGGAATTGCCGAAACTTCATGAGCCGAATAGTAGCCTTTACGGGCTTGCATCACGGCATTAAGATCAACATCTGTTCCATACAACTGTACTCGTTGCTGAAATTGTTTTATACCCAGTGCTTCTGCCAGTAGCATTGCCAGCGAATATGTTTCTTCTCCCGAAGCACACCCTGCACTCCACACCCGAATTGGCTCATTTGGCTCTTTTTTCGCAATAATCTGGGGGATAGTGTGATTCGCTAGGTAATCCCAAACGGCGCCATCACGAAAGAAATCGGTGACGTTGATAAGAACGGTATTTAATAAATGAGTCGATTCCTGGGGTTGCTGCTCTAGATAGTCGAGATACTCTCGATAATGCTCGACCCCGACTTGCTGCATCCGTGTCAATGTTCGACGCATCAAAGTAGGGCGTTTATAGCCTGTAAGATCAATTTGTTGAACTTGTTTGAGATAGTTGAGTAAATTTTCAAGTTCAGCCGTTTCTAGGGATGGGGTGGAGACATTAGCAGCAGGGAGATCAAGTGTAAACATTAAAGTAATCGTTTTGCTTCTATGCTTCAAATGTCGAAGCTTTTACTCTTCCAGATTAAAGCTTTCGCTCCTCATGCGTCTGTACGGTTTTGACATAGGAAAAAATCATGGAGCTTGTTAGTAATATCTAAACAATCTCTGACTTGCGTGCGATGCATAAATTTGAGCTATGGGATATTATCTGTTGATAAACCTGTTTGCCGTCCAAGACATGGCTGCTCAAAATCGTCTGCTTGATGCTCTACCCCGTGAGCTATACGAAAGGCTTGCTCCCAATCTGAAGCTAGTCGTTATGAAACGGGGACAGTTTCTACACGAGCCAAATGAGCTGATCACCGACCTCTATTTTCCCCTCGATTGCGCTCTTTCAATTACCATTACCATGAATAATGGGAGTACAGCTGAAACCGGTATCGCTGGTAAACGAGACGTGATTGGCATTAACGCCTTTATGGGTGGCAGAGAAACGACGCAAACAGCTTACATTGTTCAGGTTGCAGGCAGCGCCATGAAAATCAATGCAAATGTATTACTGGATGAATTTGATCGTAATAAGCAAATGCGCGACGTGATGCTGCGCTATACCCAGGCATTCATCGCCCAGGTTTCGCAAACCACTGCCTGCAACAGTCTCCACAACGTCGAACAACGTCTGGCACGCTGGCTGCTAGAGGTGCAAGACCGCATCGACAAGAATAATCTCAAGCTGACTCAGGAATTTATTGCAGATATGCTGGGTGTTCGCCGTTCTGGTGTTACGCAAACAGCCCAAAAACTTCAGGATAAGGGTCTGATTCGCTACCATCGCGGCGATGTTGAAATTCTTGATCTGCAAGGGTTAGAAGCCTGTTCGTGTGAGTGTTTCAAGACGGTTAAAGAGGAGTACGACCGCTTGCTTGGGGAAAAGCGCGAACTTTTAGCGTTACCGTAAGGTGAAAGTTTTCGTCTATTGAGTGTTAATTGTTAGTTGGTAACACCTGCACCAAGGTCGGTAATCACACGCTCTAAGCCAGCAACAACTCGCGCCAAACGCTCGTAGTCAACTTTGTCAGGAGTATCTTGCTGAGTATGGTAGTAAGGGTAGCGGAAAGGGGCGGTGTCTGTAACCATGATTCCTGGATATCCCTGCTGCCAGAATGACCATTGGTCAGACCAGCTAACGCCAGAAATCTCACCAGGGAGAGCAGCACCTTCTGACGGAAATTGAGTATGGCTGCGGAATGATGCAACAACATCTTTAACGAGGGCGCCGGAAGCGACATTACCAATGAAGGCGATGAAATTACCCTGTAACGGGTAGACAGCATCGAGGGGAGCGGGATATTTTTGAGAGCCAATTTTATCAGAGTAGTATCCTAATGTTTCAAGACTAAGCATAGCTACAATTTTTTCATCGCGCTTTTTGCAGCTTTTGGCATAAACCAAACTTCCCATATTTTCTGAAAAGAAAAAAGGCGGCTCTTCATTAACAAACTCAACAAAACGCAGTGTGCGGGCAGGTTTTTTACCAGCGAACAAACGAGCAAGTTCTAAAGTTGCAGCGGCGCCAGTACCATTATCATTTGCTCCAGGGCTGTTGTACACCGAATCATAATGCCCACCAATAATTACTATTTCGTCTGGTCGCTCAGTACCGGGAATTTCAACTTCAAGATTATAGTAAGTTTGGTTATCAATTGTATACCCCTGTCGTTTAACCTCATAACCAGCTTCAGCAAAGGAACTATCAAGAAAATCTGCCGAAGAAGCCAAACCTTTATAGTGCAGGTAATTACGTTCTCCAATATCACTGGCAAGTTTTTCGACATGGCGCCTCATAGAATCTCGTAATGTGGCTTCAAACTGAGTCAACGGTGGTAAATTTCCCCTGAAGCTTTCCCCTGGCATCCGAATCATGGTAAAGATTATCCAACTAATCAAACTAATTATAATAATTACTAACGTGCCCAGCCGAATCAATGCGGATCGATTCATTAATTTAATTTCTGCCCATTTGTATAGAGACATTTTTTCTATCACCAGTACTAGTTACCAATGGATGATTCTATTACAACATCAAAATTTAGTATAATAATGTAAAAAAATATATCCCCGTAGAGACGTGATTGAACCCTTGTCTCTACGTATGATTTTGCAAATGATTCAGGAATGCTATATCTCAAGAATGACTTTAAACTTCACTCCCTGAGATATACGAAGTACCCTTAACCACTCAGATAAATAGCAAGGGGCCGTTCAAAAATAACTTGTATTTTTAGTCCGGCTGTTGGCCAAGTAATTAACGATACATTCGATTGTTGCAATAAGTCTCTCTAAAGTGTTCCTTCCAGACTCTCCTAAAGGTAGATAATAATAGCTACTAAGGTAAATAATATAAAGGTGTACAAATAATTAAAGAATGTAAATACAACATTTAAAAGTCGGTCTCATTTGCATTCAATTACTATCATTTTTGAGCTTACTTGGGGGTAATGTAATGGTTTTTTATTTGGCAGATTGAATAGTTCCGAAAAACTTGATTTATTATTTCTCTCTTCTCCCTCTCGCATCATACTTACATATTGTTAAACGTTTCTTTGTAGATGTCACAGAGGATGCCTAAAATTTTCAAAGCACGCGCTTTTAAATATTTGTTTTGTTTGTAGGTCATGGGTTATTCCTAGACTGATCGGTTTTTCACCTTATTACCTACTTATCTACTTATCTACTTATCTACTTATCTAAGAAGTATATGGTTAACTTACTCAGACCAATCAGTGTGTCAGATTCTAACCTCGGTACTGTAACTGCTTTGTGGAGGCAACAGTCTCCTTATGACAGAAGAGCGCTTAATACTGGTATTGTCCATTTCGGCCCAGGTCGTTTTTTTAGGGGTCATCTCGCCTACATAATACATAACTATCTTGCACAGAAGGAACCCCAAGAGCAGAAATGGGGAATTTGTGGGGTTAGTCTCAAGAGCCAACACACCATTAGTAAGTTGAAACCACAGAGATTCCTTTATACTTTGACCAAACACTCTAGCTACACTAAAAATCGTGAAGAGGCAGAAGTTATAGGTTCTATCAGGGAAATCGTTAATGGTACAGAGAAGTGCGACTATGTGCTTGAAAAAATGACATCTCCCTCTGTGCATCTCGTAACTCTAACAATTACTCAAGGAGGCTACCATTTAGACAAGAGTTTTAATCTTGACACAGCGAATGAAGACGTTGCCCACGATCTCCAAAATCCTTCCACTCCAACTACTGCAATTGGGTTCATAGTAGAGGCATTACGCCGACGACGCGAGCGCGGAATGGCGCCCTTTACCACACTTTCTTGCGACAACCTTCCAAGAAACGGGGAGATACTGCGAAGAGCAGTGTTAGCCTATGCTGAGTTGATTGATCCTCAACTTGCAGCATACATCCGGGATAACGCGACGTTCCCTAATTCTGTGGTAGACAGGATTGTGCCTCAACAACAGGAAGCCGACTATAACTACCCCAGCCGACTTTTGCAGGTTAGGGATCGCGGACCCATTATAACGGAGCCGTTTTGGCAGTTTGTCGTGGAGGACAACTTCACAAGTGATAGACCGTCGTGGGAAGATACCGGGGTCATTATGACTAGTGACATCACTCCCTTCTTGTATATGAAGTCGAGATTTTTAAATGCAGTACACTCCTTCATAGCTTGTTTAGCTGTAAGAGCAGGTATAGAGTATATGCATGAGGCGATTAGGCTACCAGAATTCCACTTGTTTACTCGGCTTCTGATGAGCGACATCGCGGCAGCAACACCAGTGCCTTACCAGATGTGTGAACAATATATAAATCAGGTGTTACTACGATTGGCTAACGAAGCTCTTCCTGATTCGATAGAGAGAATTTCCGCAGAAACTGCAAGGAAAGTAGGTAAATATATATTCCCGATTCTTCATGACGCTTATAGCCGACAGGTCAGCATGAAGCGTCTTATACTTCCCGTTGCGGCATGGCTGCTTGCAGTCAGAGAGGGGGCTAGTGAGTCTGGGGCGCCTTATAA
Source organism: Calothrix sp. FI2-JRJ7 (assembly GCA_019359675.1). Lineage (GTDB taxonomy): Bacteria > Cyanobacteriota > Cyanobacteriia > Cyanobacteriales > Nostocaceae > Dulcicalothrix. The sequence continues at coordinate 121,104 of JAHHGX010000091.1, read as the reverse complement.
TGCTAAAGATACTCAACCTGTAATTACAGCAATTCGAGAAGGTGCTATCCTTAGCGGCATTCTGGGATTGGAGAATTGTGAACATACAAATATACTAGATAATGAATGTCACCAAGCTTTGCAAGATATTCAGACCTACGGACTATTGACTACACTTCAGAATTATAGTAACGGAGAAGTTTTAAATGAAGCCGCTTCAGCATGATAAGGTGGTGCTTTTCGATCATGACGGAACTGTCGTTGATAGTGAAACCATAGCACTTGAAAGCGCGTGGAAGCTGACCACTGAAGTGGCTCGTGAATACCCTGGCGCCCAACACTATGAACTTGATGATTTTGTTAAAAGCTTCGCAGGGAAACCCTACAAAGAAATAATTACAAGTATCTATAAAGACTCAGTAACTACTCTGAATGAGCGCGATATTGAGAGGCTAGTTGTTGAAGAAGAAAAAAGAGCGATTGAACAACTTAGTGTACTCGCCTTTGCGACTGGAGGAACGCCTGAAGTGCTGTCTTACCTGCGCGATGATGGATTTGAATTTGCACTAGTAAGTAACAGTAGTTTTGAGCGGCTTCTGGCTTGCCTTAGTGCAGCAGCCCTCACGGACTATTTCCCAAACGAACGGATATTTAGCGCTCAAGGCTCTCTCCCTGTAAGACGACCCAAGCCACTTCCTGACATATATTTACATGCAGTCAAGTGTCTGGATGCTGAAGTTTCGGATTGCGTTGCTGTTGAAGATTCTACTAGTGGGGTAAGGTCTGCCACCGCTGCTGGAATTGGGCAAATTATCGGTTATGTAGGGGGTACTCACATAACCAATGATGAACGAAAAAGCCGTGCAGATGCTCTTTTAGAGGCAGGCGCCCACCAAATTATCGAGCAAATGCACGATCTGATCGGATTATTATAATGATTTTTAATACTTAAGGAACTGTGCGATGCGTATGCTCCGCTTCGCTAAGGTGTTGGTTGCGTTTCTGATTGGAGTCATGCTTGTGCAACTGCTACATGCTTGTTCGACTTCACAAGCAGTAGGGAAAACAACGCTGACGATTGCTACTGTCAACAATGGCGACATGGTGGTTATGCAAGGACTTTCCCGCAAGTTTGAACAAGCTAACCCCAATATTCAACTTAGATGGGTTGTTCTAGAAGAAAATGTGTTGCGCCAACGCACTACCACAGATGTTGCTAGCCAGGGTGGACAATTCGATGTCATGACAATTGGTTCCTATGAAACGCCGATTTGGGCTAGACGAGATTGGTTGAGACCATTGGATGGGCTACCCGTAAGCTACGACGTGAATGACCTGCTCAAACCTATACGAGAAGGGCTTTCCAACAACGATAAACTTTATGCTGTGCCGTTTTATGGGGAAAGTTCCATGCTGTATTACCGAAAAGACTTGTTTGAAAAAGCAGGGATTACGGTTCCCGAACAGCCGACCTATCCGCAGATCAGGGAATGGGCGAGTCAGGTTCACGATCCGGCGCATGGAGTCTACGGTGTTTGCCTGCGTGGAAAACCTGGCTGGGGCGAAAACATGGGATTTGTGTCCACATTAGTCAACACATTTGGCGGACAGTGGTTTGATATGAAGTGGCAACCTACTATAAATACTCCACCTTGGAAAGATGCCATCGCTTTCTACGTCTCACTGCTCAGAAAATATGGTCCACCAGGAGTTAGTTCCAATGGATTTAATGAGAATCTGGCGTTATTCTCGACGGGTAAATGTGGCATGTGGATAGATGCAACGGTTGCAGCAGGACTGTTATCTAATCCGAAAGAATCTCAAGTTTATGACAGGGTTGGCTTTGCCCGCGCGCCAATTGAAAAATATCCTAATGGCTCAAATTGGCTTTGGGCTTGGGCACTAGCGGTTCCAAAAAGCTCAAAATCACCCGAAGCCGCTCAAAAGTTCATTGCTTGGGCAACTTCTAAGGAATATATACAATTAGTTGCTGACCAAAGTGGCTGGGTTGCTGTCCCACCAGGTACGCGGACTTCCACCTATAACAATCCCAATTATCAAAAAGCTGCACCATTTGCTTCTATCGTACTCAGCGCAATCCAATCTGCCGATATTACTCGTCCATCCGCAAACCCAACCCCTTATAAAGGCATTCAATATGTGGATATTCCAGAATTTCAGGCAATAGGTTCTTCGGTCGGGCAAACTATGGCAGCAGCGCTGACCAATCGCCTTTCAGTCGATCAGGCGTTGCAGCAATCACAGAATTCAACTGAACGATTTATGAAACACACCGGGTATATTGAATAAATTTTCTATGCCTTCTTCATTTGCTGTAAAGCATCACCACAAAACGCCATCTACCCAGCAACTAACTAAGCGGCAGGCATCAACCTTACCCCTGATGGCGCCTTCTGTGATTGCCTTGCTGCTGTGGATGATTGTGCCCTTGGTAATGACGCTATGGTTTTCGTTTCAGCGGTATAACCTGCTTAATCCAGGCGCCCGCAAACTTATCGGAATAGAAAATTTCACGTTTATCCTGACTGATTCAGCACTATGGACTTCAATCATCATTACGATGATTCTCGTGGTATCTGTTTTGGTAATTACGATTAGTTTAGGCACACTCCTGGCAATTTTATTTGACCAGGACTTTTATGGTCAGGGGATTGCGCGGGTGCTGGCAATTTCTCCGTTTTTTGTCATGCCTACGGTCAGCGCCTTGGTGTGGAAGAATATGCTGATGCATCCAGTGAATGGGCTGTTTGCTCAATTTACAAGAGGTTTGGGTTTGGGGGCAATCGATTGGTTTGCAGATTTTCCATTGCTTGCCATCATTATTATTGTTTCGTGGCAATGGCTTCCTTTTGCCCTACTGATTTTATTAACAGCGATTCAATCACTCGACCGCGAACAGCTAGAAGCAGCCCGGATGGATGGGGCAAATGCCTTAGCCCTATTTCGGTTCGTCATGCTACCGCATTTGAGCCGCGCCATTGGTGTAGTCGCCATGATCGAGACGATTTTCTTTTTAACTATTTTTGCAGAAATATTTGTTACCACAGGTGGCGGGCCCGGAGTCGCAACCACTAACCTCGCTTATTATATCTTCTTGAAAGCTTTGCTGGAATTTGATGTTGGCGGCGCCTCAGCGGGTGGATTAATTGCGGTAATTCTTGCCAACATCGTGGCAATTTTTCTGATGCGTAGTGTTGCTCGTAACTTGGATACCTAACAATGGCACTTAAAACCTCAAAGCGCTGGCTATTTACATTGCTCGGCTGGTTCGTCGCTTGTAGCTTGTTTTTCCCAATTTTCTGGATGTTTCTCACCAGTTTCAAAACGGAGGTTGCGGCGGTTGCGACTCCCCCTCAGTTATTTTTCCAGCCGACATTAGAAAACTATGTCGCGATACAAGATCGGGCAAACTATTTCAATTATGCGCTCAATAGCGTAATCATTTCATTTGGTTCTACAGTACTAGCGCTGTTGCTTGCCGTACCTGCTGCTTATGCGATGGCATTCTTCCCAACCAAACGCACTAAGGGTACCTTGTTGTGGATGCTATCTACCAGAATGCTACCACCCGTTGGGGTACTGGTGCCAATCTATATATTATGTCGCAATGCTGGTTTATTGGATACCCGCATTGGTTTAATTATTATCTATACCTTGATCAATTTACCAATTGTTGTCTGGATGATTTACAGTTTTTTTAAGGACGTTCCCAAAGACATTCTGGAAGCAGATCGTATGGATGGAGCAAACACGCAGCAAGAACTTATTCATGTGTTGCTGCCATTATCATTACCTGGAATTGCTTCTACCGCATTGCTTTCGATTATTTTGTCTTGGAATGAAGCCTTTTGGAGCCTCAACCTGACAACAGCTAATGCCGCTCCTTTAACCGCATTTATTGCCTCATTTTCTAGTCCTCAAGGATTGTTTTGGGCAAAACTTTCGGCAGCATCAACAATGGCAATCGCGCCTATCCTCATTTTCGGCTGGCTGAGTCAACGGCAATTAGTCCGAGGTCTTACATTTGGCGCCGTGAAATAAGTGGAAGGCAGAGGCAAAAATTTTATGTCAACAGTTACTTTAAGAAATATACATAAACAGTATGGCGATACTAAGGTCATCAAAGGCATCGATCTTGATGTTGGTGATCGCGAATTTGTAGTATTCGTTGGTCCTAGTGGTTGTGGCAAATCAACCTTGTTACGGATGATTGCCGGATTGGAGGAAATTACCTCTGGCGATCTACTTATTGATGGAGAGCAAATGAATGATGTGCCTCCAGATAAACGCGGATTGGCAATGGTGTTTCAAACCTACGCCCTATATCCTCACATGACCGTAGCAGAGAATATGGCGTTTAGCCTCCGTCTTGCAGGTGTGCCGAAAGCCAAGCGTTATGAAAGAGCGCGTGAAGTTGCGAGTATCCTTCAACTAGAGCCGCTTTTGAATCGAAAGCCAAAAGAACTATCGGGAGGACAGCGCCAAAGGGTAGCAATTGGTCGTGCCTTGGTTCGCAATCCCAAAGTGTTTTTATTCGACGAACCACTATCAAACCTGGATGCGGCTTTGCGCGTGCAGATGCGGATCGAACTTGCCAGCCTACACGACAGCTTACAAGCCACCATGATTTATGTGACGCATGACCAGGTTGAAGCAATGACACTTGCCAGCAAGATTGTGGTGTTGCACAAAGGCATTGTAGAACAAGTGGGTTCGCCGCTGGAACTCTACCATAATCCCCACAACCTATTCGTTGCCGGATTTATTGGTTCACCCAAGATGAACTTTGTCTCAGTGACAGTAACAGGCGTCAATAATGGCATAACTGTCAGCCTTCCTGGTGATGCCCGTGTAACGATTCAAGCATTGCCTGGAAAGCTGTCAGTTGGGGATAAAGCCACGTTGGGAATTCGACCCGAACACCTGCGACTAGATCGGGTGGTTACTGCTAATAGCGCAACATTGAATGGCGAAGTATTAGTTGTAGAACGACTTGGGGGACAGACCCATCTTTATGTCAAAATTGCAGGTGGAGAAACCTTAGTCGTGCAAACCGACGGAGATAATACCAGCCAGTTGCACGATATTGTTCCTATCTACATTCGCGGCGAGCTTTGCCATCTGTTTGACTCACAGGGTGAAGCAGTATTAAGAACTCGGCGCCAGCACTTATAATAAACAAATGAACAGCAATACCAGCACAGGTTCAATAATCAAACTGAACCAAGCGTCCCTGTCTCGTTTACCTGGAAACGTGCGCGTACCCAATTACGATCGCCGTCATATCACTAACGGAATTGTGCATATTGGAGTAGGTGGATTTCATAAATCGCACCAAGCGCTCTATCTAGATAATTATTTCCATCAAAATCCTGGTAGTGAGTGGGGAATTTGTGGTGTTGGATTGCTTGACTATGACTATGATCGGCGAATGCGGGATGCGCTTACGTCCCAAGATTGTTTGTATACCCTGGTTGAGCGATGTCTTTCAGGTGATCATGCTCGCGTCATCGGTTCAATCACTCGATACCTGTTTGCACCAGACAATCGTCAAGCAGTTATTGAAGCAATGGTAAGTCCTGAATGCCGAATTGTTACTTTAACAATTACTGAGAGCGGCTACTACTATATTGAAGGAAGTGGCGAATTCGATGTTAACCACCCAACAATTCAGCACGATTTGCACCATCCTGACGAACCAATTGGTACATATGGTTTTTTGACAGATGCACTCGCACAGCGGCAAAAGCAGGGGTTAGCACCTTTTACAGTACTTTCCTGCGACAACTTGCAGGGCAACGGTGACATGGTGCGGAAAATGCTAACGACATTTGCCCAAATGCGCGATCCTGATTTGGGACGTTGGATTGATGAAAACGTTGCCTTTCCCAACTGTATGGTAGATCGCATTACTCCGCTCACAACAAAAGCAGATATTAAAATGGTGGCGGAACAATTTGGTATTGATGATGCGTTTCCAGGTGTCGCAGAGCCTTACATCCAATGGGTAATCGAAGATAGCTTTTGTGCAGGCAGACCCAATTGGGAATCCGTTGGCGTACAGATGACTAACAATGTTCATCCCTACGAGATGATGAAAATTCGGCTGCTCAACGCTAGCCATATGCTAATTGGCTACCTCGGCTCTTTGGCAGGTTATAGCTATGTTTATGAAGTCATGGCTGACCCCTTATTCGAGCGAGCAGTCGCTAACTTAATGGACGAGGTGACACCAACGCTCCAACCCGTTCCTGGAATTGATTTAGGCGATTATAAAAAGACTTTAATTGAACGGTTTTCTAATCCTAAAATTCGCGACCAACTGCCGCGTCTGTGCCTCGGTGGATCGGCCAAGATTCCTAAGTTTATTTTGGGGTCGCTCCGTGATAAATTGCAACATGGAGGCGCCATAGATTACCTAAGTTTGACAGTTGCTGCTTGGTGTCAGTATCTCAGTAGTCATGATCAACAAGGGCAACCTATTCCTATTGATGACCCATTAGCAGACATCCTTACTCAACGCGCGTCTAAGAGTGAATTAGACCCTAGACCATTGCTCAACATCTCTGAAATTTTCGGAGATTTAGTACAGGCGCCACGTTTCGTCGAGGCTGTTGCTAACCATTTGCGTAGTTTACATGAGTTTGGTGTTAAAGAAACACTTGTCCGTATTTCGCAGGTACAGTAATGCCATTATATTGCAAATGGTTAAAATCTTGACTTCTGTCATGCTGAGGAACGTAAACGGAGTTTTCCCGTTATCCGGAGGATATCCCGTTAACGTAAACGTAGTTTTCCCGCAGGGTAGTTTTCCCGTAGGGTAGGGTAGCATTCTTCTGTATTTTCACGCAATGAAAAAGTAAAATTTTAACCAGTTTTTACTATATCAAATTAAAAAACAATTTTTACTTTGATTAAGCAACAAATCTAATTTTGGATTCTTAACTTTAAGTATGTGAGGATTACTGTAATGCTGCTTGGCATAGATTTAGGAACAGGCTCTGCTAAAGCATTGCTCCTAGGAACCGACGGAATCACTATAGGTGAAGCCTCAAGCTCTTATCCTGTTCACGCACCTCACCCTGGATGGGCTGAGTCGGCGCCATCCGATTGGTGGTTAGCAGTTGGCGAAGCTGTCAGGAAGGCAGTGGGAAATTATGCCGATCAAGTACAAGCGATAGGACTTTCAGGGCAGATGCATGGTGTTGTCCTCGCCTCGGAGTCAGGTCAGCCCCTGCGTCCTGCTATTCTTTGGGCAGATACTCGTAGTAGTACCACACTTAGCGCTTATCATGCCCTCGATGCCACTATTCTAGAGCGATTGGGCAACCCAATTACAGCAGGAATGGCTGGCTCAACCTTGCTGTGGCTACGAGAACACGAACCTACTGTCTATACCGAAGCGCGTTGGCTACTTCAGCCAAAAGACTGGTTACGGTTACGGTTAACTGGAGAAGTTGCAACCGAACCATCTGACGCTAGCGGTACTTTGCTTTACGATGTTGTGTCAGACAACTGGGCAAAAGATGCAATAAGAGCGCTGAATCTGCGTTATGATTGGCTGCCAAAAATTATCCCCTCAAGTGAGATCGCAGGTTCCCTGACGGCTATTGCTTCAGAGCATCTTGGCTTAAGAGTTGGCTTACCCGTTATCGCTGGTGCTGCGGATACGGCGGCAGCAGGACTTGGTAACGGACTACTACAACCCGGTTTGGTTCAACTAACCATCGGCACAGGCGCCCAAATTATTACACCCCGTTCCGAACCAATTATCGATCCTCATGGTCGTACACATCTATATCGATCTGCCGTACCCAACGGGTGGTACACCCTGGCAGCAATGCAAAATGCCGGGTTAGCCCTTGAGTGGGTGCGAGGTATCCTTGGCTTGAGTTGGGAGCAAGTCTATAGTAAAGCGTTTTCTGTTTCCCCTGGATGTGAAGGTTTGACATTTTTGCCGTACCTCACAGGTGAGCGAACTCCACACCTTGACCCGAATATACGCGGCGCCTGGGTGGGGCTTGGGCTTCATCACAGCCAAGCGCACTTGATGCGGGCGGCTTTAGAGGGAGTTGCTTTTGCCTTGCGACAAGGCTTTGAGGCACTTGAGGCGACAGGTTTTAAAGCCACACAACTGCGATTAGCAGGTGGTGGAACGGTAGAAATGCTTTGGCAACAATTACTGACTGATGTATTAAAAATACCCCTCTATACAACCACAGTTGCCGCTGCCTCCGCGCGTGGTGCTGCTCTACTAGCGGGTATAGGAGTTGGCGTATACACAGATGCTAATGACACGAGCAAACTGGCAGCCACACCAACGCTTGCAGCCACTCCCCAACCAGTTGATCAGTCCCTAGAAGAGGCTTGGATACGATATCAATCGCTTTATCCACGACTTGCAAAAATGTAGAGATTACGCCTTAAGGAGGAAGTAACATTTTTAAGAACTAATTATTTTCTCAAAAATGGGAGTCAAAAGTATAACTAATTTATTCGCGATGATACCTCGCGAATAATTTTTCTTTTTCTGTACAGGTGCCATTCCTTGGGATGCTCCCCTTATAACTCTTGTAGGATGGGCGGGCAATCTTAAGCCCGCTCCACAAGACTGTGTAGCTAATGAGTATGATTATTTACGTATAAAACGAAATATTTGATACTTTAACAAAACTTAATATGTAAAAAATAGACAATAACTCTTACGACAAAATAGTTAAAATTTGTTAAGAATAGTGACAGGAATGTCAAAATAAGGAAAGCCTTTATATGGTAGATGCAGTCGATAACCAGCCACCATTAAACCAAACGTTATTTTTAGCAGGGGAAACTCCGGCGCGAAAATGTTCTCACGTTGTTATAGTTGGAGGTGGTTTTGGGGGGTTGTACGCAGCGAAAGCGTTAAGTCGTGCGAATAATGTTCAAGTTACACTGATTGATAAGCGGAATTTTCACCTTTTTCAACCACTGTTGTATCAGGTTGCCACTGGTACAGTATCACCTGCGGATATTTCCTCACCGTTACGTGCGGTATTGAATAAAAGTAAAAATACTAAGGTGTTACTGGGTGAAGTTACGAGTATTGACCCACAGGGACAAAAAGTCTTTATGGGTAATGATGTAATAAGTTATGATTCGTTGATTTTAGCGACGGGTGCAAAACATTCTTATTTTGGTAAAGATGAATGGGAAGAACATGCACCTGGTTTAAAGACGGTTGAAGATGCAATTCAAATGCGGCGCCGTATATTTAGTGCGTTTGAAGCAGCAGAAAAAGAAACCGACGCAGAAGCTAGACGTGCTTTGCTAACGTTTGTGGTTGTTGGTGGTGGGCCAACTGGGGTGGAGCTTGCAGGCGCCATAGCAGAAATTGCTTACCATACAATGAAAGAAGACTTCCGCAATATTGATACATCGGAAGCGCAAGTAATACTTTTAGAAGGTTTAGACAGAGTTTTACCACCTTTTGCACCAGAGCTATCACAAAAAGCTGCTTCATCATTAAAGCAGTTGGGTGTAACTGTACGCACAAGTACTATGGTGACAAATATCGAAAATAATATAGTCACAATTAAAAGTGGTGATAACGTTGAGCAAATACCTGCACAAACAGTGTTATGGGCAGCAGGTGTAAAAGCGTCACCATTGGGTAAAACCCTTGCGGAAGCGACTTCGGTTGAATGTGACCGTGCGGGGCGTGTTGTAGTAGAATCAGACTTTAGTGTTAAAGGTTATCCAAATATATTTGTAATTGGTGACTTAGCTAATTACTCACATCAAAATGGTAAACCCTTACCAGGAGTGGCGCCAGTCGCGATGCAAGCAGGTGAGTATGTAGCATCAGTTATTAAAACACGACTCAAAGGAAAAACTCCGGCGCCGTTTAAGTATAAAGACCACGGTAGTTTAGCAGTGATTGGACGCAATCGCGCGGTTGTTGATTTGGGCTTTACGAAGCTTACAGGTTTCCTTGCTTGGGTATTCTGGCTATTTGTGCATGTTTATTTCTTGATTGAATTTAATAACAAGTTAGTCGTCATGGTGCAGTGGGGGTGGAATTACATCACCCGCAACCGAGGTGCAAGACTAATTACAGGTAGCGAAATGGCGCCAACACCTGTTAAACAAAGCCAAGATAATTACCCAGTAGTTAATAGACCTTCGGCTGTTAACGTGTAGTAATGTCATAACAACAACAATTGTCATTCTGAGCGTAAAGCGTAATGCGGAGCATTTGCCGCAGGCTAGAATCTCAAAGTTTCGATAGTAAAAGAGATGCTACCCTACCATAAAGGAAAACTACGTTTACGTTTATACTACGTTCAGCATGACATTAAATGCTAACTACCACCACAACCACAATCAACTAAATTACAACCTAAATTAATACGCAATAAAATACATTTAGAGCTAGATAATTATATGTTCAAAATCTGAAGGTAGTTCGCATTCAAGTTGAACGGTGATATTAGTCAAACTTTCCAAATCAATATAATTAATATGTTAAAAATTTAACTCTCTGTGAACTCTGTCCCTCTGTGGTAGAAGAAAGTTGCTATAACAAAAATTTTATTACTTCCCTGCGTATTCTATGTAGCATTTTATGCGGGATTTATAACTGTTAACCTTAATAAATAGCGCTTTTAAAGCATAATTACATATTCCGTGCTACTATCAAAGTAGAGAGAATTATTTTCGGCTATGTGACTACGCTGTAAAGACATTGCTATAGAAGCTTTCCCCAATATAAAATCTCTAAAACCTATGAGGTTCGAGAGGTGCTATATGTGAGTTAGTGTAGTTAATTTACCGTATCAAGTTGAGTTGAACAATTGCAATTGCTTAACGCGAGTTTTATTAAATAAGTATTTTCAAAAACTATCTACTTCAATAGCTAGGAGCAGCCATAAAATTAGAGCTATATATCCGTCGCAAAGTATTGTCAGTAAGTGAATTTGTCCTTAAATTCAAGGTAAATTTTATATTCAATACCTTTGCTTAGGTAAATTTTTAAGTACTACGTCAAGAAAGTAAAGAAAATAATTTGAGAGATTTTTTATGTCAGTTTATGTTAGCAATTTATCTTCCGAAGTTAAAGAATTAGAGCTTAAGCAAATATTTTCACAATATGGCTCTGTAAGGAGAGTACGATTACCCATCGATAAAAAAACAGGTGAGAAGAGAGGATTTGCTTTTATAGACATGGAAACCGATGCTGAGGAAGCAGTTGCAATTAAGGCACTCTTAGGCGCCGAGTGGATGGGTCGTACTCTTAAAGTCAATAAAGCTATTACTAAGGTAGACGTAAGCCCACTGTGGTGCAATTTGTAATATTTATTTAAGCAAATTTTATGACACTAACAATCGGCTTTACAGAACAGAATAATTTTTCATCGCTCAATGGTTTGCAAATACTTATAGTAGATGATAATGCTGATTGCCTAGATTTACTAAAGTTTCTTTTTGAAGAGTTTTTTGTAGTCGTAAAAATAGCAAAATCAGTTCAAGAAGCTATGTTCCTCTTGATGCAATGGCAACCAGATGTTTTGATTAGTGCCATCGCCATGCCTGGTGAGGATGGTTACTCATTGATGAGACAACTCAGAGTAATTGAAAAATATCAACAGCGTAAACCTCTTGCCGCTATCGCCATAACAAGTTTTATTGCACAAGAAAAATGCATACAAGGTCTTGATGGATTTTCTATGTACGCAGAAAAACCACTTAACCTCGATGCATTATTGGCATCTGTTAATTATCTCGCTGAACAAAAATGGCACGGCGAAGTTGATTCTAAATGTTTGAAATGTTTGTAACCAGCATTGGTTCATTTCTTAACGTACCTACAGTTAATGGGTCGTAGCCTAATTGTTGAGTTATCCGTTCCTTGGCTAAAACTCGGTACTCCCAAAAATGCTCTCCTGTAGCGCATAGCCCTAAATACATATTGAGAACTTGGGGCTTTTTGAGCAGAAGCATCCATAACTGGCGCCAAAACTGTCCTCGAATATCCGGTCTTCGTAAACCCTGATGCCAAATTAACTGAGCAATAAGCTGCAACTGCTTGCCTTTGGGAAGTTGCATCGTTTGTGTTCGCCTTGTTCGAGGAACAATATTGAGGCACTGCTGAAAACATCGTTTTAAATAGTTCGCAGGTTCGTATAAGTTCCAGAAGCCTTCGACATACTCTTTAGCAATTTCGGCAATAGGGCGGGTAGGAACAAAATTCATTAAAGTATTCTGGTCGCCCGTAACAATGATATCGGCGCCTGACATTAAACGCTGCTCTGTTTGAAGTCGGTTCCAAAGGGCTGTGTTAGGCAACGCTTGGAGAATGCCCAGCATAGGTTGAGGAATATTGGTTTGTTCAACAAAGGCTTGAATTCGTTCACCTGCACCAGAACGTTCTCCATCAAAGCCAAGGATAAACCCGGCATAAATTAGTAGTCCTGCTTCGTTTATCTTGCGGCAGGCATCTACTAACGGGTTGCGCGTATTTTGCATTTTGCGTGTAACAACAAGGCTATCTTGGTCAGGAGTTTCAATGCCGAGAAAGACAGCATAGAATCCTGCTTCTGCCATAAGCTCTAGTAATTCATCATCTTCTGCTAAATTCACAGAAGCTTCGGTCATGAAGGTGAAAGGATAGTTATGTTGCTTCATCCAAGGTATCAATTCTCGTAAGAAGCGTTTGACATTACGCTGATTCCCAATAAAGTTGTCATCGACAATAAACAGTGACCCCCGCCAGCCTAAATCATAGAGATTTTGTAACTCTGCCAAAGTTTGATTCGGTTCTTTAGTGCGCGGTTTGCGACCGTAGAGGGAAATAATATCACAAAATTCGCAATTGAAAGGACAACCGCGAGAAAACTGAATTGCCATCATGAAGTAAGCATCTCGCTCAAGTAGGTCAAACCTTGGCATGGGGCTAGTAGTTACATCTGGCTTTTCAATGGAGCGAAAAATTCCTTGGGCTTTACCTTGAGCAATAGCTTCTATGAACTGCGGAACCGTCATTTCCCCTTCATCTAGTATCAAGTAATGCGCTCCACAGTCAAGAGCATCTTGTGGCACAGACGTAGGGTAGGGGCCACCAACTGCTACTTTTTTGCCTAACTGTACAGCTTTTTTAATTAGGGCATGAAAATCCGGTTTCTGCACCAGCATAGCAGACAGAATTACCAAGTCACACCAGTCCCAATCTGCCTCTGTTTCTAAACTGACATTGCGGTCATAAAATCTAATTTCCCAATCTTTTGGTAAGAGTGCGGCAACGGTAATAATTCCCAAGGGTGGAATAACTGCCTTTAGCCCTGCCATTTCCATCGCGCGGTCATAAGACCAAAAGGACTGGGGAAATTGGGGGTAGAGCAATAATGTTTTCATACTATCCTCTTTTGAAAATCCTTATCAATTATTAAGAATTTGTAATAAACTTGTATTAATGCTATAATTAAAAAAGTATTTAGTTGTTTATTAAGTTAGTTCCTCAAAAGAGTAATTATTTTCTGTTCCCTTCGACATCTACTGAAAGAAGGAATTAAATATAAAGTTTTTATGTAAATTGAGCTACATTTTTAGACTTAATATTTCAGATATTTTTTGTTCCAATGCTTGCGTCCATGCTTGACTCTCTCTTGAGATGGTGAAAACAACATGTAATTCCGACTATTGTTGAAACATATCTACTCTACATAGTACGTCGTGATAGTTGATACCTGCTTATAGTGTCCATGAGTAAATTAGTAAATTAGTATTAATACAGTTCTAACGGATACTTGGGGCTAATCTATTGAAACTATTACTGCTTCGGTGGTTTTATAGCGAAATGTTAAACAATGTTGCAAATAAGTCAAATATTGTAGCTTCGTAGAGAAATCGAGCGAAAGTACATGATAGGATGCTTTCGATGATATAAAAAAGTATGGGAGAAGACCTTTGGCACTACGGGTTGCTGTTGTTGGCTCAGGTCCAGCTGGTTCATCTGCTGCCGAAATCTTGGCAAAAGCTGGCATCGAAACTTATTTGTTTGAGCGGAAACTAGATAATGCGAAGCCCTGCGGAGGCGCCATTCCCTTATGCATGGTTAGCGAGTTTGATTTACCTAGTAACATCATTGACCGTCAAGTGCGGAAAATGAAAATGATTTCGCCCTCTAACCGCGAGGTCGATATCAATCTTATAAAAGAAGATGAGTATATAGGTATGTGCCGTCGCGAGGTGCTAGATGGCTACCTGCGTGACCGTGCAGCGAAACTTGGCGCCAATTTAATTAATGCGACAGTTCATAAATTAGATATTCCCACAAATAATACAGACCCTTATACCATTCATTATGTAGACCATACTGAAGGCGGGGCACAGGGTATCGCCAAAACCTTGAAAGTCGATATGATAATTGGGGCAGATGGCGCCAACTCTCGCATCGCGAAAGAAATTGATGCTGGAGATTATAATTACGCAATTGCCTTCCAAGAGCGAATTCGTATTCCCGACAGTAAAATGGCGTATTACGAAGATTTAGCGGAAATGTACGTTGGTGACGACGTTTCTACTGACTTCTATGCTTGGGTATTCCCCAAATACGACCATGTTGCTGTTGGTACTGGCACGATGCACATTAATAAAGCCAGCATTAAACAACTTCAAGCTGGTATTCGTGCGCGCGCTGCAAGAAAGCTCGAAGGCGGTAAAATTATCAAAGTCGAAGCACACCCAATTCCCGAACATCCCCGTCCACGTCGAGTTGTCGGTCGGGTTGCATTAGTTGGTGATGCTGCCGGTTATGTTACCAAGTCATCGGGTGAAGGTATTTACTTTGCCGCAAAATCTGGACGGATGTGCGCTGAAACTATTGTTGAATTATCCAATAACGGCGCCACTATTCCAACCGAAGCTGACTTAAAAGTTTACATCAAGCGCTGGGATAGAAAGTACGGATTAACTTACAAAGTACTCGACATTCTACAAAACGTTTTCTACCGTTCCGATGCAACTCGCGAAGCTTTTGTAGAAATGTGTGCTGACCTTGATGTACAAAGACTGACATTTGATAGCTACTTGTACAAAACAGTAGTGCCGGCAAACCCCATTACTCAGCTGAAGATAACCGCTAAGACAATCGGTAGCTTACTTCGAGGTAATGCGCTTGCACCATAGTTATAAACAGCAATTTTGATAGCAGTTAATGCTGAAAAACATTTCGCAGTGGCGTCAAACACGTTTAAACAACGCGCTTGGCATCACTGCGAATAATTTTATATATATTTGTTTAAATTAGTATTTTTACTGATAGTTTATTAATTTATTAAAACGTATATAACCATTTTTTAAATTCGTTATTAAGTGATTAAGTATTTATACTTATATATGATTATAAGCACATCGAAATAAGTCTAAAGATACTTATGGCATTTGTTATATATTTGGACGTATATTGACGAATAAACATTCAATTTGTTTCATTGATAAGGATTGACAAAGTTCCTATAAAGATTTAATGAAAACGGCACTTACGTGTTGGCAATGCTTCAGTATATTTACTACTTTAAATTAGTTATTCAAAAGAGAAAAACTCTTAGATTGCAATTAATGCGCTCCTAACAATGAAACTAAGTTCGCTTATTAATAAAGCTTTGTCTGTGGTTGCAATTTCTACCATTGCCGCATTTGGTGTCTGTAGTCAGGCAAAAGCTGTTGTATTTTCTGGTAATTCTAGCGGTTTATGGGGAATGCCTGACCCAGGCATTAATTATGACACACGCTATACAGGTGTTGGCAGCAATGCTTTTACTTGGGGGTTGGCACTTCCTAATGATTCCAGGTTTGGTACTAAAGCCAACAGTCTAACTTTTCAAGGTACGAAGTTTAACAGTAATTTTAATTCTTTATTTAAAATAGGCGACTTAACTTACTTCAATGGTATAGTGCCTTTATATACAAGTGTTGAGAAAGTTCCTTTAGAATTACAAGTTTCATTCCAGAGTCCAACTGTAATCAAAGAAAACTTTAACTTTGACTTTAACTTGATAAATGTACTTAATGATCCTGATAAGCCTATAGATAGTATCGATAATGCGGATTATGTGTTTATGAGACCATCATTTGCTAGCCGCAGTTTCAAATACGACGGCGCCAGTTATACTTTAGAGTTGACTGGATTTAGTCAAGATGGGGGTTTGACGAGTGTACCTGAATTCCGTGTAGTTGAAGGCGCCACGACAACAGCAGAAATTTACGGCAGGATAACTTACGTTCCACCTGCCGAAAAAGTACCCGAACCGGGAATAGTTATTGGTTTGTCATCACTAGGAGTTTACATGCTCGCTCGTAAAAGTCGTTCTTGAGCGTCATATTGATTATCAGTAGATTTACTTTTGTATTTTATTCTACTCCTGTTGCGGATACGTTCTCACCTGCTGGAGCAGTGCTAGGCATTTCTAAACAATAACCCGCACCGTAAACCGTTTTGATGTAACGGGGATGACGGGGGTCTGGTTCAAGTTTAGTTCGTAAGTGACGGATATGGACACGAATCGTTTCGATATCATCATCAGGGTCGTAACCCCAAACCTCCCGAAGAATTTCGCTAGGGGAAACAGTTTGACCGTGGCGTTGTAGTAAGCAATGGAGCAACTCAAACTCTAGATGAGTAAGTTTAACTGTTTCACCAAACCAAATCGCCTCGAAGCGTTCCGGGACTAGGGTCAAAGGTCCGTAATTAAGAATTTCGCTGTGTTTTGCGGCTTGAGGTATGCGGTCAGTACGTCGCAGCAGCGCGCGAACTCGTGCTAGCATTTCCTCGACTTCAAACGGTTTAGTCAGATAATCATCGGCGCCAGCGTTGAATCCCTCGACTTTATCTTGGGTTTGGCTTAAAGCTGTGAGCATTAGTACCGGAATTTCAGAAGTACGTTCATCTCGACGCAACCGCTGACAAACAGTAAAACCATCGACTCTCGGCAGCATCAAGTCGAGCATAATTAAATCCGGCTGTAGCTGGAGCGCTAAAGCTTGACCCTTAATGCCGTCTTCAGCTTGGCTGACATCGTAGCCAGCCATTTCTAAATTGACGGCAACGAGTTCTGAAATTGCGGGGTCGTCATCGATGACAAGAATCCTTGGCATTAGGTAATCTTATTACTGGTTATTAAGGATAAATAAGAATCTTTGAGTGGTGCAAAGATTGCTGTATTGATTATAAAAAAGTTTTTAAATCTAACATAAAGATTAAGATGAAATATTTGTAAATCTTGGCTAAAATTACAAATCTTGTATATCATGCGTTATCCTGCATATCATCCGTCATGGTTTTTACACAACGGTTTCCTTATGAGTCTATACGTCGCCGTATGGATAATGCGGAACTGGGAAAATTTCGTTGTAGATGTTGAACCCCCTTACCAGGAACATATTTTTACAGGCGCCCAAGGTGTACCTTTGTTTGGTTTATTCGCTATTCCTCCTAAACCGCGCGGCACTATAGTGGCTACTTATGGAATAACAGGAAGCCTAGAAAACCAAAATTATCTACAAATTTTAGCTCGTAAGGCATACGCATGTTCTTATGCAGTCGTTATATTTGATTGGCGCGCGCATGGTAAGTCAATGGAATTATCGCCGGCTCTAACTTCAGACGGGTTATACGAGGGTGAGGATTTTGTGAGAATTGCGGAGCAGGCAGCAGCGTTAGGATGTCCAGGTAAGTTTTGGTTTGTTGGGTTTTCATTAGGGGGACAACTAGCACTTTGGGGAGGGAAAGTGGAAGAGTCTGTACTAAAAGCAGATACGAACTATATTAGAGATTCAGATATAGGAGGGGTTGCAGTCGTTTGTCCTTCTTTAGACTCAAACCGCTCATTGAACTATTTAATCAGGCACCCTACAGGTAGATATATTGAAAAAGGAATAACAATGCGGTTGAAACAGTTAGCGATGGAACTGTACGAGTTGCATCCAGCAGCTATAGATGGAGAAGCCATAAAAAGAATTGATAGTATTTGGGCGTTTGATAACGAGTTAGTTATTGAGAAACTAGGTTTTCCTTCAGTCGAAGCATATTACGATGCAACAAGTGGTTTACAAGTACTACCTCACCTTCGTAAACCAACATTAATTATTTACGCAGAAGATGACCCATTCTTTGACCCAACATTAGTGGAAGATTTAAAAATTGCCTGCGCGCAAAACCCAGTAATTGATTTATTACTCACCCGTCACGGTGGTCATGTTTTTTACTTCAACAGCAAAAAAGGTCAGGAGCAAGCAGGCGACCCTGACCGTTGGTGGGCGTGGAATCGAGTTTTACAATGGATTCAGGGCAATGAGTAATATTATGTTTAATGGTCTGCGTCATTAATTTTATATGTATCTCTTTTTACCACAGAGACACAGAGTTCACAGTGGCAAGATTAAGAGAGTTAAAGAGAGGCGCCAAAAACAATAAAAAAGGTGGGTAATTCCACCTTTGTATTTAACATGAAAATGTAGAGACGCGTTCACGGAGTGTCCCGGAGGGAATAAATCGCGTCTCTACATCATGCGTGTTTTTACTTATTTTGTTCAAAATGCATATGGATGGTTTTTGCTTTTTCACCGTTTTTGGCGACTGCCGTCATTACGTAGTCGATTAATTCTTCGGTGAAAGGTATACGCAGGTGGAAAGTTCCATCGGGCTTAAGTTTGACGGATTGACCACCTATTGTTACTGATGAACCTGGTTCGGTCGCACCGTGAATAATTAATTCAGCATCAGCTTCAAACCAAAATTCTTGATGAGGACGACTGAATACACGCACTATATGTGACTGTGCAATTGACAACCACTGGTTGTCTGAAGTAAGGTAGCCAATTTCTGCCATGTAGTCACGGTCACTACCTGGTATTGCTACGAAGCGGTCATCAATTGTTTCCTCACATTCGTATTGCTGTACTAGTTGAGGAGCTTGATAACTTAAATCGGTATCTGTAGTATCGTACAACCTTAATGCTAATTGCGCGGCGCCTCCTTGGTTTTTAAGTTGCCTGTCTCGTTCCCCTATGTTCCAAGCTACATATGCCCATTTTGGTGTACGTGCGGTAAAGGTTATTTGACTCGTTGTACTTGGTGAGTTGATTAGTGTTGTCGGAGTTGTATCAGCAACAGGTGGTTGAGATACTACGTTTACGTCTGTTTTGTTGCCATGATTGTAGCCTGCAATAGCTGCGCCAACTCCAGCAATAGCTGCACCACCAGCTACAACACCTGGATTAATATTGAATTCTGGTGTCGAGGATGGCTCAGTATTTACTGGTAAGGTATCAGTATCATTTGTTTGTACAGGTTCAGCTTCTACAACTGCATCAAGTTGGGTATTTTCTATTTCCACAGCTTCAGCTTGAGTTGTTTCTGCATCGCTGTCACTAGGCGCCCACCATTGACGATTATCAATATCACCCGTCAAAATTACATCACTGTTATCTGTACTATCTGTACCATTAGTAATGATGGTATCAAATTGTTGTGTGTCATTTATGGAATTATCAGTATCAACTACCTCAGCTACGTTGAATTCTGGTTCATTACTTGGTTCCGAGTCATTATAATCCGATGCCAGCCATCCAGTCCCAAGTGCTGCGGCGCCTCCTGCAACTGCACCAGTAGCTGCAATGTTTCCAAGCAAGTTTGAACCACTTTCAGGTGTTGCTACATCTTCAACTTCTATTGAGGGTTCAGTCACACTTGGTTGTTCCAATGTTGGTTGAGGTACTTCTGGAACATCAACATCGATTAATGGTACGAAATCCTGTTCGTCGCTATCAACTATAATTTCGTTTGTTTGGTCGGCAGGTTCGTTGTTATTATCAACTGCTGTACCTGTAGCTGCAATATTTTCAAGCCAGTTTGAACGACTTTCAGGTGTTGCTACATCTTCAACTTCTATTGAGGGTTCAGTCACACTTGGTTGTTCTAATATTGGTTGAGGTACTTCTGGAACATCAACATTAACTGGTGGTACTAAATCTTGTTCGTCACTATCAACTACTATTTCGTTTGTTTGGTCGGCAGGTTCATTATTATTATCGCCCTCTTCAAATCTCGACCACAATCCGGCGCCTGATAAAACTGCACCGCCAGCCAATGCTGCACCACCAGCGATAGTACTTTGGGATGCATCCCGAATACTATCTAACCAATTTGAGCCAGTTTGTTGTGTTTGCTGGGAATCGTTTTGTGATACGTCAGGTTCTTGAATTTCAGGAGTTTGTATCGATGTGGCAGTTGGTTCTATAGATATAGTCTCAATTATTTCAGAAGTATCTACAGTACTTTCTAATACCTTTGGTTCTGAAGAATCAATTTGTAAAGTAGTTTCTACAGGTTGAGTTGGTGGTATTTCTGTTGTTTCTGCCAACGTCGAGTCAGTTTCTAACTCTTGATTATCATTATCATGCTGTTCACGGTTTGCAAATTGTGACCACAATCCAGCGCCTGCTGCTGCACCTCCTGCTAGAGCGGCGCCCCCCGCAAGGGCACCAGCACCTGCTTGCGAAATATTGTCAAGCCAATTTGAACCAGTTTGTGTAGGTTCTTCCTCTGTATCTTCCCATACATCAGGCAATGGCTGTTGATTTTGCTGTGGACTTGATAGGTTTACATTTGATTCAGTTAATTCAGGTTCTGTACTTACAACATTTGTTGTTTCTATAGGTTCACCAACTGCTGCGACACCACCTGTTACGTTTAAATTATCTAACCAATTTGAGCTACTCAGCGTTAATTCTCTATCAGGATTGGGAAGTTCAACATCAATAACAGGTTCTCTTGAAGGCGCCTCGACTGATGCTGTTGGCTCTAAATCGACTTGTGGTAGGTTAGATTCTGGATGTGTTGGCATCACAACTGCGGCAGGCTCTCCATCTACAGAAATTTCACTATTGGCATTTACTTGGGTTTGATAAGCATCAATATTTTCTGAAGGTTCTTCAACATTACCATTTACCAAGCGAGGCCATAATCCAATACCCGTTGCTCCAGCACTTGCTAATGCTGCACCACCTAATGCTGCACCACCCAATGCGGTGCCTGCTGTTAAATTAGTTGCTGTATTGTTTGTGCTATCAACTAAATTTGTTGGCTGTTTTGCAAACGAATTAGTTGGTTGTGGTAAGTTAACGCTATTGTCTGGGGCGCCTGTTATTGGTAATGTAGAAGCTCCTTCTAATGCTTCTTCGCGTTTATTGCCTTTGCCTAACAACCACCATAAAATACCAGCACCAAGTGCAGCAATTGGAAGCAGTAACCACCAAGGAAAACTACCTGTTTGGCTATTTCCAGCAGTTGCTTGTAGATTATTACCTGAAGCTACACTAGCTGGGTCACTCGAAGTCGAAGTTGTGCTACTTCCTTGTAAAGCTGCACCCGTTGCATCAGTAGTTGCTGTTTCTGTATTTGCTTGGGTTGTAGCTTCGGCTAAAGGAGTTACAGTCGCATTTGGTGTTGCGGTTGTTGCAGTTACTCCAGATGCTACACTTTGTGCTACAGCCGCAGCTTCTGCGGTTCTTGCTGCTTCTATAGCTTGTGTGCCAGGTTCGGCACCAGCAAAACCAAGAAAACCAGCGACACTAGGGCTGGGATTTTTTTTGTATGCGTAAACTAAAGGTTGTGAGAATGGATATCTTGGGTCATCAGGTAAAGTTTGGTGTAACTTTAGTACACGTAAACCAGGAACCTTCGAGACTTGATTGGCAATTACATAGCCAATTCCATTATTCCCTAATTGTTTAACCAACTCTGCGGTATCATCGACACTGAGTTGGGTGGTATTTGCACCTGTAGCAAATTTAGCTGTTTTAAATGCAGGATAGTTGCGAAGTGCTTCACGAGTATCGCTTGATGTGGGACGGTCGATAAATCGAATTTTTCCCTTGCTGCCACCAACTTGCGACCAGTCGGTAATTTCTCCTCGAAACATTTTCGCAAACTGTTGATTAGTAATGTTGCCTTTGAAGGGATTATTTTCACCAACAACAATTGCTATTTTCTCGCGTAGTAAGCGTTTTTGTTCTAAACCTTGTGCTTCTTCTGCGGGAGTCAATCCACGACCGATTGCTGCTAAATCAATTTTGCCATCAACTACAGATTTTAGCGCTGCATCGGTTCCCGACGTTGCAAGTTCAACTTTGGCGCCTGAAAACTTCTGCTCAAAGCTTTGCTTAAGGCTTTCATTAATTCGAGCCATGCTACTTGAACCATCTACCCTAACTATAGTATCGTTGGCAATACTTGTGGGTAAAGGGAACTCAGGTTCTTTGGTTGCTTCGGTTTGAGCTACCGCGAATTGAGACACAAACAAAGTTGCTGCTATCGGGGTTCCGGCGAGTGCCAGCAACAAAGTCAAACAGACTATAGGACTATACTTTTTTTGTTTTTGCCACATATGCCGCTTATCATGGTAAAGGTTATAGAAAGCAGGCCAGTTATAATCGCGCTCTGACATGTGCTGCTTTTTAGACGCGCTAATTATACATCGTTATTATCTTGCTCTTAAGTTTCAGTAGATACTTATGCCAGCCGATACTTCGTCTTAACTTTACCTCTTTTTAAAGAGATATAAATGTTGTGTTTATCTTTTTTTACTTATTGAATGAATGTAGCTTTGTCAAGCTTTTCAAGCACATATACCCAATCTTATTAATAAAATTAAATAAAAATTTCGATTTTATTTTTATGTGTACATATATACACATATAAGCATAAAGTTTTTATCACATGATGTTTTATGTAGTGCTGGTGCGTGACGCTACAAGTCTTGTAACTACGTTGAATTTTTTTATGGTGTCACACACCCTACGATTTTTCTTGGGAAATGGCACCTAGAGTTGCTTTTAATGCTTGTAAATAATCGGCAGGCGCCAGTAAAATTTGTAAACCACGTTTTCCTGCTGACACAGAAATAATATCAAAGATTTCGATTAACTCCAGAAACAAATACTGGATAATCTTTTTTTACAAGCCAATGCTGTTACACCACCTCTAATATACCCTGTTAAAGGCTGCACGTCCTTGAGGGAAACTGTTTCCACTTTTCGGTTAAGTGAGAGAGGCACCAGTGCTTTGAGGTCAAGTTGAGTATTACCTAGAATAACAGCTAAAATAATTCCTGTACGGTCACCCCTTACTACCAAAGTCTTAAATACCTGTTCCGTTGGTAATCCAATTTTATGAGCGGCAGTTTCCGCAGATAAATCTTCGATATCAACTTCGTATTCTCGTAACTCGTAAGGTATATTCATACCATCGAGAACACGTACTGCGTTAGTCTTCATAATCTAATGAATATTCACAACTTTCGATGAGTTCTTTTGACTACATCGTTCTTGCAATGCTTTATCAATTAATTTCGCCACTAGCCAAGAAACCGAGCGTTCCTCAACTTTCGCCCATTCCTCTAACTCTTTTTTCAATTCAGGAGGTACATAGGCTACCACTCTCTCCAAATCTGTTTTACCGCCCATGTTATTGCTTTATAGTTTAATATATTGTTTTCTCAAGTATACAACTTATGTGCCAGCTTGTGTTATGCTGTGCCATGCTGTGCTAGCTTAGAATAGTATCATAAAAATAAATGTAACTTTATGAATAATCAAAATGTACTATCAACCATTGGGACACAGCAAACTCAAAGCCATCAAGGACTAGTATTACTCTCTGCTAGAGAATTAGAAAAAATGCGCCGCGTAGGCAAGCTAGCAGCAAATTTACTTAGCCACCTAGAACCAATGGTGCAACCAGGTGTTAGTACAAAAGAATTAAATGACGAAGCAGAGCGCTGGACACAAGAAAACGGCGCCAAGAGCGCACCACTTGGCTATGCACCTCCAGGACATCCTCCTTTCCCAGGTTCAATTTGCACGAGTGTCAATGAAGTAATTTGTCACGGAATTCCTAGCGCAAAACATATATTAAGAGATGGGGACATTATTAATATAGATGTAACACTAATTTTAGATGGCTATCACGGTGATACATCAAGAACATTTTTAGTAGGCAACCCATCACCAACCGCACGGAAACTGGTGGAAGTTACGAAAGAGTCGATGATGCTAGGTATATCAGAAGTGAAACCCGGCGCTAGAGTTGGAGATATAGGCGCCGCAATTCAAGAATATGCCGAAGCAAATGGATACTCAGTAGTGCGAGAAATGGTAGGACACGGTATAGGTAGAAAATTTCATACAGAACCACAAATTCCCCACTTTGGTAGACGAGGTACAGGTCTAAAACTACGTGCAGGAATGGTATTTACAATTGAACCAATGCTCAATCAAGGAAAATGTGATATTAAATTTCTACCCGACCGTTGGACAGTAATTACCAAAGACAGAAAACTGTCTGCACAGTGGGAACATACAGTAGCTGTCACAGAAGACGGAGTAGAAATTTTAACTCTTCCATAGACCCGTAGGTTGGGTGGAGCGTAAGCGGAACCCAACATATTGATTGATGTTAATGTTGCGTTGCGCTGCGCTACACCCAACCTACACATTTAATTAGCTATTAAAATTACTTTCAGTCTGTTCTAATTTTTGTAAGTCTCGCTGAATATCAATTTTATCAACTTTAATATCTCTGAAAGAACGGCGTAGACGTTGCTGTTGTAAAAATTGTACTTCTTGTTCTAATTGCTCCTGCCCTTTCCGAAAAAATTCTCTAGAACTGAAAGGGTAAAGACCTGGTGTAATTCGCTCAATTTGAGATGGAGTAACATTACCTATATTCGGCGCCGTTTGAGCAATAGCATTAGAATGAGCTAGCAACAATGAAAATCCTGCAAATGCAAGTACATGTAAAATTTTCATAAATTAAACCTCTTATCTAATAATACATTCCAAAAAATTATAATTTTCTTAATCAACCTTTAGAGAGATATACTATTTAATTCACCCAGTCGGGTGAGTGTATTACTATAATTAGCACGTAAACGTGATAAAGTATTGATAAAAATTTTACAGTTACGTCTGTATAATAGTGCAGAGTATTAGGCAAATCATTTTAGTGACAAACGTATTGCTACAGTAGATTATGCAGGTGTATTTATTCCTGACTGTTTTTTAGAACGCGATATAAATAGCATTCGTACCGCAATTGTAAATGATAACCCAATTGTAGATATTTGGATAGAGTCAGCATTACATAAATGCAGTGAAAATGAACCAGTTTATGCTTTGGCATTAGGTCGTGATTTACACTGGTTATCATGTAAAAATCCACAACGTGAAACTGCTGCGGTCAAACTTTTAGAAGCTGCATACAAAGTTCTTAACCGTGACGCGCTAGCATCAATTGCAATACTTCATCTCCAGTTTTGCAACTGGATAAATGCAGTTTATACTTTTGATTAAGGCGCCTACTTGAGAGCAGTGGTGTGATAAAGTTGATTTTTATCCAATCAAATGCCCAGCGATGTTCCAAGCAAGCAGTAAACAGTTTGTAGAAAATCTTAACAAACCGTTATTCGACGGTTTACCTTATAGTCATATCAATAGTCATATCAAAAACCTGCTGCATGAAGTAGACCATTTAAGGGTTGTAGCAAGTCAGAAACAGGAGCAACAGCAAAAAGGGACGTTAGGGCAGTTTTTGACGAACGCTGCGGTTTCTGAACTAATGGCGATGATGTTCGATAAAGTTAACCTTTCAGAAATATCGCTACTGGATGCTGGTGCGGGCGTTGGTTCGCTTTTGGCTGCTTTTGTGGCTAATGTTTGTAACTGGCGCCAATATCCAGCATATATAAAGATTGTTGCCTATGAAATAGACCCTTTTTTGATTGGGTACTTACAAAAAACTTTGGCGTTATGTGTTAGTGAATGCCAGTGTGTAGGTATTACTTGTGATTATGAAATTCGTGATAGGGACTTTATCGCAGATGCTGTTAAACTTCTTCAACCAACTCTTTTCGATAAACCTGATGAATTAAGGTTTACACATGCTATCCTTAATCCTCCGTATTTGAAAATCAACGCTAATTCAAAGGTTCGCGAATTATTACGTGCGCTTGGATTGGAAACCAGTAATCTTTACACAGGTTTCATGGCAGCAGCAGCGCAACTATTGCAACCGGGAGGGGAGCTTGTCACCATATCACCTCGGAGTTTTTGTAATGGACCATATTTTAGAGATTTTCGCAAAATGTTTCTGGCACAAATGGCATTGCGACAAATTCATTTATTTGAATCTAGACACAAGGCATTTAGTGATGATTCCGTATTACAGGAAACAGTTATCCTTCACGCGATAAAACAAAAACAGAAACACGATAGTGTACTTGTTAGCACAAGCTTAGGAAGCGATGATGGCTTAATCACAACACATTCTTTAGCTTATACAGAGATAGTTCATCCCGATGATGCTGAACAATTTATCCGTATTATACCGGATACAGTAAGTCAAGAAGTTGTCCAGCAAATAGCTAATTTACCTTGCACCCTCAAAGATATCGGACTGAGCGTATCAACAGGACGTGTTGTTGATTTTCGTGCAAAAGAATACCTGCGATTATCGCTAGAAGAAAATACTGTTCCCTTAATTTATCCAGTCAATTTTTCCCTTGGGTATATTGAACACCCCAAAGCGACGCGGAAACATCAAGCTTTAGTATATACAAAAGAAACAGCTTCTTTATTAGTTGATAATGAGCATTATGTTTTAACAAAGCGTTTTACTACCAAAGAGGAAAAAAAACGGGTAGTTGCTGTAGTGTATGATGCGAACCGTCATCTTGGTTACTCCCATGTTGGCTTTGAAAATCACATCAACTATTTCCATAAATGCGGACGCGGACTTGATATTACCATCGCGCGTGGACTTGCAGCTTATTTAAACTCTAGCCTTGTCGATGCGTATTTTCGGTTATTTAATGGTCACACCCAAGTTAATGCAACCGATTTAAGAAATTTACCCTACCCCACAATAGAACAATTAGTGTCTTTAGGACTAAAAATAGGCGATAATTTCCCATCACAGCAGGAAGTAGACCAACTTGTCACAAAAGAATTACTCTGTATGACTTTTCAGCCTGGAACCAATTCTACAACTATAAAATCTCGTATTGATGAAGCTTTACTAATTTTAGCTCAACTGGGGCTGCCACGGGCACAACAGCAAGAACGTTCAGCTTTAACACTTTTAGCATTACTTGATTTAAAGCCAACAGATTCTTGGGCATCGGCAACGGCGCCAAATAAAGGTATTACGCCAATAATGGAATTTATGGCACAGCATTATGGTAAAACATATAAACCTAACACACGAGAAACAGTCCGTCGTCAAACAATCCATCAATTTTTAGATGCAGCTTTAATTGTCGCTAATTCAGATGAACCACTTCGACCTATAAATAGCCCAAAAACAGTTTACCAAATTGAAGAAAGTGCATTAGCACTATTACAAACCTATGGAACATCTGAATGGGAAAATAGTTTACGTACTTACCAAGCTTCGATTGAAACACTGAAACAACGGTATGCTCAAGAACGGGAACTATCGCGTATCCCTGTTGTCATTGAAGGACAAGTAAAAACCTTATCGCCGGGAGGGCAAAATGTCCTCATTGAGCAGATTATCAATGAATTTGCTCCTCGCTTTACCCCTGGAGGAAAACTAATTTATGTTGGCGATACAGACGAGAAATTGGCACACTTTAACGAAGCAGCTTTGAGCGATTTGGGCATTACGGTTGATTCTCATGGTAAAATGCCCGATGTTATTATCCATCATATCACTAGTAATTGGTTAGTATTGATTGAAGCAGTGACTTCTCATGGGCCTATTAATCCCAAACGCAAGAAAGAACTAGAAACACTTTTTGCAGGCACTAGCATTCCGCTTATTATGGTAACAACTTTCCTTAGCCGTAAAGCGATGGTAGGATATCTGGCAGAAATTGCCTGGGAAACAGATGTTTGGGTCGCTGAAGATGCAACACACCTCATTCACTTCAATGGGGAACATTTGCTACAGCCTTATAATGTAAATAATGACAAGGGCGCTAGCTAAAATTACTTGTCTTGACAAAAAGTATGATAATTATTTATGACTAACTACAAAAGCTTATAAATGAAATGCAATGCATCAAATTTCTTCTCTGTGAACTAAGCGTGTGTCTCTGTGGTAAAAATAATTACCAAGAGCATTAACTACCAGTAGAACAATAATATTTTTCTCCTATTTCCCAGAGCTTTAGGGCAATAATGAGAAAGAGAATACCTGTCATTGGAGAAAGGTAACAAAACCATAAAGGTACTGATATATTTTTTCCAAGCACTGCAACTAGAGGAAAATAGCTGACGCAGCCAAGTGGTATAATAAAAGTGAAGAATTGTTGAAACCATTTACTATAAATTCCTAGAGGATATTGGGCAGTTTCCACACCTCCATAAGTAAGAACGTTCATAATTTCCAGAGACTCAATAGTCCAAAATGTTAGTGTTGCCTGTATAATCACAATGCCTAGAAATAATGCAACTGAGCCAATAAATGAGGCGCCTAAAAGCCATATTGTCTGTAAATTTAATTTGACATGAAGAGTTGTAAGCGACCATACCATAATTACAAATCCTTGGACAAATCGTCCAATTCGCTTCAAAGTAAATTCAGTACCTATAAGTTGAAGTACAGTGCTGCGTGGACGAAGCAGCAAACGGTCAAAATCACCGTTTTTTATAAATCGCCACATTGAGTCAAACCCTCGTCCCAGAGCATCGGCAGTGGCAAAAGATATGTTAATTACTCCGTAAAATAAAGCAACTTCTGGTAATTGCCATGTTCCAATACTATTAAAACGACCAAAAAGTGCCCAAATGCCAAAGAAATCTATTACAGTTATTAGTAGATGTCCAACAAGTTGAAGCAAGAAAGACGCTTTGTACTGCAATTGCGATTTAAATGATATAGAAACATATCGTCGGTAAAGGTAAAAATTATTCATATTTATCCCCCTTGAATTACCAGCTTTTTTACACCACGGTTGACTAGAAAGCGCCCAAGAATAATAAAAACAAAAATCCAGAAAGCTTGATGTAGCAATACACTAGGTAGCGAATTAAATGGAAGATTACCAGTAAAAAGACGAAAAGGTTTATCAACTAGTCCAGAAAAGGGAAGTGCATTGAGTAAAGGTTTTAGCCATTCAGGGAAAAGTGGCAGAGGAATAATCATCCCAGAAAAAACAATAATAAGAGGGGGAAGAAAATTATTAACTCCATCGCCGGAAATTGTCCACATCATTGATACTGTGAAAAGCATTGTTAATGCAGATGAAAGAAGAATGGCGCCAATAAAAGAGATTACAAAGGCAATGAAAGCAGCAAACGATGGTGGAAAGGTAAGTGACCACTGAGAAATTCCAACAAGGGGAAATACAAACGCTGTTATACATAGTAAAGGAACAGCACGGAGAATAATAGGCGCCGTGCGAAGTGCCAGTGCGCGAGTTAGCCAGAAGTTATAAAGGTCAGTAGGTCGAAGTAAGTCGTATCCTACGGCGCCGGAACGTATTAATTCTTGAATGTCTTTATCACCACCCCAAGGAACTACTGCAAATAAAAATGCTTGTCCCAACCATATATATCCTACAGTTTCACGAAAAGTTATAGGTTGAGCAGAAGTTGCATGTGTAAAGAATGCTTCTAAGACCATGACTTTTACAAAACCCCAAAAAAACTGAGTTGCAACTCCTGCCAAAGCAGCAGCACGATATTGGAGTAGGAGTGCAAACCTGGCGAGGAAGAGTGACCTGTAAGGTTTTATTCTATTTTGGATATGGAAAGCACTGAAGTGCTTAGTACGAGCGTTCATTCCATCCCTCGTTTAAAACAGAAACCGGGTTTCTTATTGATAGATTTTAATGCAAACAAGATTTCGCGTAGAAACCCGATTTCTTAAGATTCCCCTCCATTTGCATATAGTTCAGCAACTATTTCCTCAATTGGTGGATTTTCAACAAAAAGGTCTTCTACTTCGTGCTTTGAGGTAACATGAGCAATTAGAGATGCAGCAGATATTTTGATTGGGTCGAAGGCAAGTGTTACGGTGCGACCTTCTTTAGAGATAATACTAACCCCTTGTTCCTGAAAGAAGAAATCATCGTTTGCCAGATGTATTTTTAAATAACGACGTGAGGAAACCTGAGAACGAAGCTTTGCTAAGGAACCATCACAAAGAATTTCACCACCACCTATAATAATTACCCGTTCACATAGTGCTTCGATATCATCCATATCATGGGTGGTGAGGATGGTAGTTACTTGATGCGCTTTATTGAGAGTTTTGATAAATTTTCTTACGGCAAGCTTTGAAACTGCATCAAGTCCTATAGTCGGTTCATCAAGAAAAAGAATATCAGGTTTGTGAAGCATTGCTGCGGCAAAGTCACACCGCATCCTTTGACCAAGACTTAATTGTCTAACAGGAGTATCAAGAAAACTTTCAAGCGCGAGCAAATCTATCATTTCATCGCGCGTCTTGATATATTCTGAATTTGGAACACGATAAATATCTCGAAGCAAATCAAAAGACTCTATTACTGGCAAGTCCCACCATAACTGTGTTCGCTGACCAAATACAACTCCAATACGACCAACATGTTTAATTCTATCTTTCCAAGGAATTCGACCGCCAATTATACATTTTCCACTAGTAGGTACTAAAATACCACTGAGAATTTTAATTGTAGTTGATTTTCCGGCGCCATTGGGACCAATGTAACCAACAAGTTCCCCTTGCTTAAGTGAGAAGGAAACACCCTTTAATGCATAGACTTCCTTAGTTTTACGCTGCACAAATCCTCGTATTGAACCAAAAACTCCAGAAGTGCGCTCAGATACGAAGAAACTTTTCTTGAGGTCTTCGACCAAAATGTGAGACATAAAGTTAATTTTTGTTGAGTTCCGCGCTCGCTACCACCCAACATACATTATCATGCTACACGTCGAGTTCCTAGTATTGCTAATGCGACACCCGCAAGTATAACTAATGCGCTTACTAATTCTAATGGTTTAGGAACCTGTTTAAATATTAGATATCCAAGTAAACTGGCGCCTATTGGTTCAAATAATAGTACAAGTGTTACTATAATTGGCGACATCACACGTGTAGCCCAGTTAAAGCTTGTGTGTCCGATTAATTGCGGAATCAATGCCATTAATGCGATGTAAAAATATACTTGACTTGGATAATTAATATAGCTGGCGCCAACAAAAAATGGTACAGGTAAAAGTACTAAAGCTGAAGTTGTATAAGCGACTGTGATATATTTACTTATACTTAATCCTCGTCGTTGTGATTCTCTGCCAAGTAACAGGTAAAAACTAGCTGCCCATGATGCTACTAAAGCTAAAAAGTTACCTAACAATGGTTGACTAGATGTATCTACACTTGAACTACTTAAACTAATCGTAATTCCCCCAGCAAGCGCAATACCAATGCCTAATAAAGTTAGGAAAGTTGGTTTTTCTTTTAACCAAAGCCAAGTTATAAATGTTACCCAAATAGGATTAGTAGTAACTAACGTAGTAGAAGCAGTAATAGAAGTATAAGTTAATGAAGTAATCCAAGTCGCAAAGTGTAAGGCTAAACAAAACCCGGCGCCTACAGCATAGTAAAAAGCAGTATAATTAAAATTTGCCTGTTGCTGTAATTCCTGTGATTTACGCGGTGTCAAAGTTGTAAGTAGTAAAATTAGCGATGCAACACTCAAGCGAGAAGCAGCTATTACCAAGCTAAACCCGACGTTGTACACGGACGCAGACTCAAATGCTAGTCGGATAAATATAGCAGAAGTAGAGACAGCAAGTACACCAAGAGTTAATACTAAAGCAACCTTCCAAGTTGGAACCATATTTTACCATCGTGCTGCTGTATAATTTTAGCTTAAGTAGAATAAATATATTACTAAACATAGGAAACACTATGAATAATGCATTTCAGCAATTCGTAATCTACCTTGTTGATTCCCCCTTGAAAAAAGTTATTTGGAAAAGATGGTACAACCTACTTACATCAAATGTGGCAAACAATAAAATAACTTTTATGAATTATGGGTATGTAGATTTAGAACAAGATATCAAGCCATTATTGAGTGAATACGAACAGGAAGAAGTTTATTGCGCTCAACTTTATCATCATGTTGCAAATGCTATTCCACTAAATGGATTAGATGTTCTGGAAGTCGGATGTGGACGTGGTGGTGGTTCTTCATATATTACGCGCTACTTACATCCCAAAACAATGACAGGAGTTGATTTTTCTGAACGTAATATTAAATTTTGTCGAAAAAATCATGTTATCCCACAGCTAAGTTTTTGTGTAGGAGATGCAGAATCCTTAGAGTTTCCTGATTGTTCGTTCGATGCTGTCGTCAACGTCGAATCATCACATTGCTATGCTTCAATGAAAAATTTCTTTTCTGGAGTTTATAGAGTTCTTCGTCAAAATGGTCACTTTTTGTTTACTGATTTCCGCTCAAAATACGAAATAGATAATATAAAAGGCTTGTTACAATCATCTGGTTTTAAAATTTTAAAGTATGAGATAATTACAGATAATGTTGTTAAAGCAATGGATTTAGATAACGAGAGAAAATTAACATTAATTAAGCAAAATGGTTCCAAGTATTTACAAGAACTACTAAGTTGGTTTGCTGGATGTCAGGAAAGTCCAATTTATAAAGCCCTCAAAAATCGAGATGTTGAATACTTTTGCTATCTGTTACAAAAGTAACATCACTTCAAGCTAAAAGGATACAAGGATAATAAACGTGAAATTAAAAACACAGCAAGGAACAGATGCAAGCATTCTTGGGTTAGCAGCATATCCCCAAACTGATACAGAATGTGTACGAGTAGCGTTTAATTCAGGTATAAATTACTTTTTTTTCTACGATTCGGATAATGATAACTTTTTAGAAGGGTTAAAAGCATTACTTACCGTTCAGCGCGATTCTATATTAGTTACAACAGGAAGCGAAGCGCGCGATATAAACACATTACGCCAATATCTAGAACAAATCCGGTGCCGTCTCAATACTGATTTTATAGATGCATTTTTTACCGAATACGTATCTCCCAATGATGATATAAACGACACGCGCACGGTACTTGATGAATTAAGGTCTTGGAAACAACAAGGATTTATTCGCTATGTTGGCGCCAGTACTCATAACCGTAGCATTGCTTTAAAACTCATTGAAAATAAAGCTTGTGACGTGTTAATGCTTCGTTATAATATGGCGCATCCCAAAATAGAAGATGATGTTTTACCTGCTGCTCATTCATCCGACATTCCCGTAGTGGCATTTACCTGTACGCGCTGGGGTTCATTACTTGCTGGACATCCCAACTGGCACTCCTCACCACCGACTGCCGCAGACTGTTATCGTTATGCTTTACATAATCAAGCAGTTAACCTTACTCTTACTGCCCCACAATCAATTTCTCAACTAGAA
Source organism: Calothrix sp. FI2-JRJ7 (assembly GCA_019359675.1). GTDB lineage: Bacteria > Cyanobacteriota > Cyanobacteriia > Cyanobacteriales > Nostocaceae > Dulcicalothrix. Next base: position 87,616 of record JAHHGX010000091.1, on the reverse strand, counting down.
GAAAACCTTTCTGTTTTGAATGCACCTCGCTTATCTCCTCAAGAAGTGCAACAGTGGCAATCATACGGCGCCCTCATTTATGGAACCGGGCAAGATGCATTTGATACTCAATGGATTTAATTGGGTTTTGTATTGTAAGAACATTGGCGCCTCAAAATTTGAGTACTTCGTGCGAACCAATAGTTTATTTGTCTTGGTATTGTTTAGGCGCTATCATTTCAAATTTTAATAAGTTGCTACCTGCATTTAGAACTAATACATTTATATGCTTTGATATAAAAAGTTAAAATAAACTACCATTGCGAGCGTAACGTCCCATCAACTCAGCAGATTCTAAGACGTGACCTTCGATTGCCGTCAAAACCTCTTTCTTACTTGCTCCCGGCGCCAAATGTAACATTGTGTCCAGTGCATAGAGTTTGAAGAAATAGCGATGAATAGTGCCACTCGGTGGACAGGGGCCACCAAATCCTAATTGACCAAAATCATTTTTACCTTGGGCGCCGCCATCAGGTAATATTGGTTGGTGAATAACGCCTTCAGATAAGTAACCAATAGTAGTAGGCAAATTGTAAACAACCCAATGAGTAAACCTTTGTTGCGGTGCATCATGGTCTTCGAGAATTAAGGCAAAACTAACAGTACCATCAGGTGGAGCGTCCCAACTGAGGGGAGGAGAAAGATTGTCACCATCACAGGTATACTGAAACGGGATGGTACTTCCAGTTAAAAATGCAGGGCTATGAAGATGCATATTGTTTAGCCAAAGTCAAAACTTGCTGAATTACTTTTTTATTCTATTTATTTAAGAAATATTAATTTTACCTTTTAAAACTTTTAAAGTATAATAATGACTTTAAAAGCCGCTCAAAGTATCAATGCAGGTTTTATCCTAAGTAATACATGCAAACGTCTTCAGGTAGTCGATTGATTAATGAAAATCAATTATAGGTTGCAGAAGCAGCATTATTCCGCCAACAGCAACAAATGACAATGTTACCCAAAGTAAAGTAATATTAAGTTTCATGTTGTTTTTTTCTTATAACGATGTCAACTAATGTTATGGAAGCTATTACTCTATTACCTCTTACTAGAGGAAGGTTGTAAGGCGCCTATAAGGGTACTTTAGGTTAATATACATTGCAGTATTGTAACTATGTTTTACAATCGGATATGGCTTCAGCCTTCTAATCGCGAAAATAACAATGAAGAATAGCGTTATTTTATACTCAGGTGGCATGGATTCTACTGTACTTCTCTATCAAAAAAGAGAGGAAATAGCTCTTGCTGTGAGTTTCAATTATGGAAGCAAACATAATGACCGTGAACTATATTTTGCTTCTTTGAATACAAAAAAGTTAGATATTGAGCATGTAAAGTTAGATTTAAGTGACATAATCGGCAAGCATTTTTCGTCACATTTGCTCAAAACAGGTGGAGAAATACCAGATGGGCACTATCAAGAACCGATAATGAAGCAAACAGTGGTGCCATTCCGCAACGGGATAATGCTTTCTATTGCTGTGGGATTAGCTGAAAGTAGAGGATTAAAACAAATTTACTTAGCAAATCATTTTGGAGACCATGCAATTTATCCTGATTGTACGTCTGCCTTTATCGAACCGTTTAAAGAAGCAGCAAAAGCAGGAACATACGAAAAAATAGAAATTGTTTCTCCTTATGTTTCAATTACAAAACGAGATATTGCTTTGATTGGGAAAGATATTTATGTTCCATTTAAATATACTTGGAGTTGCTATAAGGGTAAAGAATATCACTGCGGTAAATGCGGTACTTGTGTTGAAAGAAAAGAAGCTTTAGAAGGCTTTGATGAAACCGTTTATGCTTAAACTATCCATAGGGAAAAAGAACTATGGGATTTATTAAACCGAAAGTAAAAATTTGCTGCATTAGCAGTGTAGAGGAAGCTACATTAGCTATACAATACGGCGCCTCGGCTATTGGTCTCGTCTCAGAAATGCCTTCTGGTCCAGGTGTGATTTCTGATGAGTTAGCATCTAAGATAGCTGCGACTATACCACCAAATATTGCCTCATTCCTATTGACTAGTAAGCAGAATGCTTTAGATATAATTGAACAGCAGCAATACGTTGGCGCCAACACGTTGCAAATAGTAGACCGCTTAACACACGGAAATTATCAAGACTTGCGTGAAGCATTACCAGGAATTAATTTAGTACAGGTGATTCATGTAAATGATGATGAGTCTATTGCAGAAGCTTTGAAAGTGGCGCCAGATGTGGATGCAATTTTACTTGACTCTGGAAATCAAAAGCTACCTGTTAAGTTACTTGGGGGAACAGGACGCGCGCACGACTGGTCAATTAGTCGTCGTATAGTTGAACTAGTAAATAAACCTGTTTTTCTAGCTGGTGGTTTGAACCCAGAAAACGTAAGTGGCGCGATTAACCAAGTTAGAGCATATGGACTGGATGTTTGTAGCGGTGTGCGTACCGATAATAAACTTGATGAATTCAAGTTAAAAGCGTTTTTTGAGAAGGTCAACAAATTGAACTAATTTTTAAGATTCACGACCACGTAGAGACGCGATTAAATCGCGTCTCTACAGCAAATTTATATGAAACAAATTTTATTTATTTTCAACTGTTAACACTATCAACTTTGATGTATTAATTTAATTTAAATTGCCGCACTACTTTCCAATCAGCTTATTGTATTCTGCGTGTGTGCCAATGCAAAACCATGAAATGCCTTTTTCAACCTTTACAAAATCGACGAGTTGTGTAATGGATTACATTTCTCTACAATGTCCTGCTTCAAGTTCGTATATTATGTTTAGAGCAAAATGGTTATAAAGATATCACTTTGTGTGCCAACTATATAGATAATTTGCAGCTTAGTTCGCATACAGATACTATGTGTTTTTCTGCCACCATATGCGATTGAAAGTTATCTATATTGAGATTGAGGGCGCCGCAAAGCCACGCCCAGACCGTTGCAGTTACGATTTATACACCACAAGAACTTTTGGAGACTAAAAGCTATACAAGAAGACCCTATTTTGCAAGAAGTAAGGCAAGTCCGAGAAGCCCATGCTGCTAAATTTAATTACGACTTATGGGCTATTTATAAAGATATCAAAGAGATGAGAAAAAAAGTACGAGAGCTTTTATTTCTTATCCTCCAAAAGCTATTCAGAATAATCATGAGACTCAAGTCTAGCGCGTGATGGTGCGTGAGATGGTGCGTGAAGGCACTTGATTTGCTTGTGTCAGTGTTGATTGTTAAAGCCTTCACGCACCCTACGTATTTGGCTCAGGGTGTTTGCTTGCGATGCCCACCCCACAAGAATGTTTTTGGGGGAGAGTTGAAAATGAGGGTTGACATGTTTACTTATATAGGGTAATACTAGAAATAAGTAGTAAATTCACTTTGATTGTTATGTTTACCAAGCAGCTATCTCTACAAGTAACTTCTAGCCTTCTATCAGGGCTAGGGCTACTACTATGCCTTGGTTAAGTGTTTACTTAAGTTTTTGCACATCTAAATATTTGCCCTTTTAACTAACGCTTTTGACGTTGGAGTTATTTATGCAATTAAATCTATCGCTTGAGGTTTTGCTGCGACTAATTACGGGTTGCCAGGTTTGGTTTTGGTGGCAATCTGGCAGCCCTAATTTTATACAACTCGCCACAATACCTTGTCATTACAGAATTTATCGACATTATTCACGAAGGAATTCACGATGTTAACTAATCCTGCTTCTAAATATCGTTCGTTTGCTCCTGTTAATTTACCTGACCGTGCGTGGGTTAATCGAACAATTACCCAGAGTCCCATTTGGTTGAGTACCGACTTACGCGATGGCAACCAAGCTTTGATTGAACCAATGGATATTACGCGCAAGTTGCGTTTGTTCAATCTGCTGATACGTATAGGTTTTAAAGAAATCGAAATTGGTTTTCCTTCTGCTTCACAGACTGAGTTTGATTTTATTCGCCATTTGATTGAACAGCAGTTAATACCTGACGATGTAGCCATTCAGGTATTAACTCCCGCACGTGAGGAATTGATACGTCGCACTTTTGAATCATTACGTGGCGCCAAAAAAGCAATCGTACATTTATATAATGCAACATCCCCAGTATTTCGGCGTACTGTTTTTAATTTAGACCGTGCAGGAACTATTAATTTGGCAACTTCGGCAGCAAGGTTATTTAACGAGCTTGCCGCAAAGCAACCAGAAACTAACTGGCAGTTTCAATATTCACCAGAGACGTTTACAGCTACCGAACTCGATTTTGCGTCATATATATGCGATGCTGTTTTGGATGTCTGGCAACCAACTCCGCAGCATAAAGCGATTATTAATTTACCTGCGACGGTAGAAGTATCAACACCAAATGTATTTGCCGACCAAGTGGAGTGGATGCACCGTCATTTGAGGCGCCGTGATAGTGTGATATTGTGTGTTCATACTCATAACGACAGAGGTTGTGGTATCGCTGCCGCTGAAATGGCACTTTTGGCAGGCGCCGAAAGGGTAGAAGGGTGTTTATTTGGTAATGGTGAACGTACAGGTAATGTAGATTTGGTAACCTTGGCATTGAATCTCTATACTCAGGGTATTCATCCAGGTTTGGATTTTTCTAATATTAACGAAGTCGCGCATGTTGCTGCTGAATGCACGCAACTGCCAATACATCCACGTCATCCTTATGTTGGTGATTTGGTATTTACAGCGTTTTCAGGGTCGCATCAAGATGCAATTAGAAAAGGGTTTGCAGTGCAGGCGCCTGATACAATTTGGGAAGTACCTTATTTACCGCTTGACCCTGCTGATGTTGGTCGCACATATGAGTCGGTAGTTCGAGTCAATAGTCAATCAGGAAAAGGTGGAATTACATTTTTACTCGAACGTGATTTTGGTATAACGTTACCTAGAAGGTTGCAAATCGAATTTAGTCGCGTTGTGCAGCGAGTTATGGATACTGGTGGAAAGGAATTGTCTCCGCAGGATTTATGGCAGTTGTTTGAACAAGAGTATTTGCATGGTGAGACAGTATTAAGATATGTGTCGCATCAAGTTTATACTGATGATGATAGTACACAAATGCTTTCTGCGAAGTTGCAGGTTGATGGGGAAGTTATTGAGATTTGCGGTAAAGGTAATGGACCCATTGATGCTTTTGTCAATGCGTTGGGTAATGAGGTGCAGATTCTCCACTACGAAGAACATTCACGTAATTTGGGCAGTAATGCTGATGCTGTAGCTTATGTGGAAATGAGTAGTGATTTTATAAGCGGGAGTTTATATGGTGTGGGGATAAACTCAAATATAGTCACTGCTTCGATACTGGCTATTATTAGTGGTGTGAACCGCGCGTTAAATTCTGTTGATGCTGAGGTAAGAATTGAGCACTTGATGAAGTTGAAAGATTATAACTCTGTAGTGAGGGGTTAAATTATTTACCATAGAGACACAGAGAACACAAAGGAAGAGAGTTTTTTCTCTTATCTTTGTGTTCTTTGCGCTATGCAGGGGTTTGCCCCTTCTTATAATGTGATGTTGGAGATGGCGCCACAAATTTATCTTTTCTTTATATAAATCGACAAAGATTATTGCATAAAAGCTGAATTACAAACTTATAGCTCAGTAGTCATGCTTGAGTTGACATAACACTGCTCAAAGAAACCTGGTTTCTTGTAGCTTGACTTGTAAATTTACTTTTGCTTTTAGGATTAATCAAGATGAAAATTAAGCATTTTTATCAAGTTTCAAGTTTATTAATCGCAGGATTGGTATTATCGAATTTTGGTACTGTTTCCGCCTCTATTAATAGCTCTCAAACATTGCAGCAACTTAACAGCAATACTGTAGGCGGTATTCAAAAAATTGCAGCTAACCCAGAAGACTGTATTGCCTTCAACCCCAATAATACTGCTGTCAAGCAAGTTAACGGTAGCTGGAAAATAGTTGAGAATGGGAATCACTGGATGTTTGACTTTGGCGCCGAAAAAGACGAAGCGATACGTGCATTCCAAATTATCAAGAAACACGGAATGAACAAATCCTGCTTCGTTGGGCGCCCACAACCATCATTTAAATATCTACTTAAAAATGATAATGCCCCAGTTGGCGCCATTAGAGGAGAAGATTGTGTGGCATTCAACCCTGCAACAACAACCTTAAGCAAAATCAACAACCGTTGGAAAATTGTAGATGGTAGTCACTGGATGTTTGACTTCAACACCAATGAAGCAGAAGCAAAACAATCTTTAGAGATTATTAAAAAATATAAGTTCACCCGTTCCTGCTTCGTTGGTAGACCTGACCCTAGCTTTACCTACTTGCGTAAATAACGTACCATCAACCAATAATACTGCCAGGAATTACAAATCCCTGGCAATTTTAATATTCACCGGAAATGTATAAACAAGCATTATCAAACTAATTGATTTGATACTGCTAATTTCAAACCCAGTATTACCATGTATCATAAATCACTATTGAGTCTATATAGGATTGAAATTTCGAGCTTATTTTTAATTTTTTTATTCTTATTTCCTTCTCCTACCATTGCTCAAACAGTTCCAGTTCAAACACTGCAAGACAAACCCAATCCGAATATCGACCGTTTCCCCCAACCTGTTCCCAGTCCTACACCTCTTCCAGAGAATGAGGCGCCAACTATATTGCCTCCACCGGTAGAATCGGCGCCAGAGGAAACAGAAACAAATACTAGTATCCCTGTACGTAAGATAGAGGTAACAGGTAGTACTGTATTTAACCCAGATATTATTGAAAGCATCATCAACAAGAGTGAAAATCGTTCTGTAAGTTTAAAAGAACTTAGAGGTGTTGCTGATGCGATTACCAAGTTATATTTAGAAAAGGGCTATATTACATCGAGGGCTGTTTTAGTAGACCAGGAAATAAAAGATGGTGTAGTTCAAATTCGGGTAATTGAGGGTTCTTTAGAAAAAATTGAGATAGAAGGTAATCGACGCTTAAACTCATCTTACATACGCGATCGCATTCAGTTAGGCACAAAAACGCCACTCAATCAAATTCAAATTGAAAACCAACTCAGGTTGCTAAGAGTTGACCCAACGTTAAGTAATATTGAGGCGACTTTACGACCGGGTACTAATTTAGGTGAAAGTATTCTTATAGTTAAGGTGGTGGAGGCGCCTAATTTTAATCCTTTTTTTCGTGTTGATAACTATTCATCTCCAAGTGTTGGTTCGGAAAGGTTTGGTGGGGGTTTTAATTATCGTAATGTCACAGGAATTGGCGACCAATTTAGTGCTTCATACTATCGTTCTACCACAGGTGGTTTCAATGTCTTTGATTTGAATTACCAAGTTCCGATTAACCCGAAAAATGGAACTATCAGATTAAGATATGCACCCAGTGATAGTAAAATTACTGCATCTGAATTCGCTGATTTTAATATTACCTCTGATAGTCAACTATATGAAGTTAGTTTTCGGCAACCATTAACCCGCACCCCCAGCGAAGAATTTGCTTTATCTTTAGCATTTACCTTGCAAAATGGTCAAACTTTTTTAGGAGGTACACCTACACCCTTTGGTGAGGGACCTGATAGCCAAGGTAACAGTCGTACTAGAATAATCAAATTTGGACAAGATTATATTAAACGAGACTTGCAAGGAGCATGGGCTTTGCAATCGCAATTTAATCTTGGTTTAGGTATTTTCGATGCGACGATTAATTCTGGGCCAAAGCCAGATGGACGTTTCTTTAGTTGGTTAGGGCAAGTACAGAGGGTACAAAGGTTAAGTAAAAAGAATTTATTAATAGCTCAAGCTGAGTTACAACTCACAACAGATAGTTTACTTAGCAACCAACAATTTTTTCTAGGTGGGGGACAATCTCTACGGGGTTATCGACAAAATGCTCGTTCTGGGGACAATGGTTTTCGCGTTTCTGTAGAAGATCGAATTACCATTTTTGATGGTACAGATGGAACTTCATCTTTACAATTGGCGCCTTTTATTGAGATGGGTGCAGTTTGGAACCATCCTGATAATCCGAATAAACTCAACAATCAAACTTTTCTCAGCGCTGCTGGTTTGGGATTAATCTTACAACCCACACCAAATACTTTCATCCGACTCGATTATGCTGTCCCCTTTATCAAACTTGACGATAAAGGTACAAACGCTCAAGATGAAGGCTTCTTTTTCAGCGTTGGTTTTGGATATTTGTAGGTTGGGTTGAGGCTTTGCGGAACCCAACTCGCGTCCTGAAAATGTTGGGTTCCGTTCCTGCACCCAACTTACGAATTGTTCGATTTTTGAGCTATCCTAACCCATTGTACTGCATATTTCTATGGTTAGATATCGTTATTAATTTGCCTCACCTACTAAGGTAAACCCAGCCCAATCTAATGGCTCAAAACCAAACTCCATCAGTTGCAGCATAGCTTTTCTTAATGCTATAGCTTTATCAGGGTTTTGCTGTAATTCCTGATAAAAAGCAATCATTAATAGTCTTGTTTTCTCATCAGGAACAGTCCATAAAGATACTAATACACTGGGTGTTCCTGCGGAGATAAAAGCGCGCGAAAGTCCAATTACTCCATCTCCGGTAATCCTTCCTACACCCGTATCGCAAGCACTCAAAACTACTAAAGAAGCGACCAAACGCAAATCAAAAATTTCTGCCGCAGTCAGTAAACCATCATCTTGATCTGAAGGTGCTAAAGCAATCGCTCCCGGTATTCTTAAGCCCTGCAATGAGGAGCTAGTATTAGAACCACGGTATTCTAAAAGTCCGTGGGTTGCTAAATGTATGAAATTTGCTTGAGATAATTGCTTTTTTACAGCAGCTTTAGTTGCTTTAGAACCAATAATTGCTTCTTGCTGGAACATTTTTGCTATTTCTATTGCTTCTGCTTCTGATTCTGGTAGTACTGCTAGTTGTTGAGGTTGTTCAGCATTTACAGATACTGTGGGCATAGTTGGATTACCCACAATTAAAGGTTTTAAATTAGTTAGATTTTGCTTTGCTAAACGATTTTTTTGCTTACGAGTTAAATCTAATACTTGAATCGCTGGAGCAGTAAGAATCGTATGTTTTTCAATTAAATATTTACCTTCAGCATCTTGCAGTGCAGCGAAGGGAGTTAAAAATAATGATTCTTGAGGTATAAAAATCACACGCTCATTTTCATCTTTTGGTAACAAATCTGTAATTGGCTCAATCAGAAATTGATGCAGTTTACGGAGTCCAATATAACTGGAATTTTTTTCTTCTCCTAACTTCAAAATATTTTGCCTTTGCTGCTCACATACAATACCTTGAACCAAACAGCGACTGGCGTTAACTAAATCATCAAGGGTTAAATTATGCTTCCATAAGGGCTTTAAATCAACTTTACGAAATGTAATTTTACCCGTTGGTTTTACTACCCAAATGAATAATTCTGAACCCCTACCGCGTTGTTTGCCCAAAAACTTAAAGTCATCATCAGGTACAATCGAATATTCAACTAAGGTTGCATTTTGCTGACGAGCAATTTCTTGAATTTGGTTTACAGAAGGGAAATTGGTATTGATTGAGTTTTTATCTTCCGAGAATCTACCAGCAAGTAATTCCACAAAAGCGCGCGCGCGTCCTCGTTCTGTAGCTTCTAAAGCGGCTTCTGGTTTATTTGCAGCTACTAAAATTTGTTGCAATAAATTGTAGGAATGAACTTGAGTATCAAAAATTGATACCTTGTAAGTATCGCTAAGTTCCGGTCTCATTCCATCCAAAAGTTCGACAGCATCACGAAGCGTCTTTTCTGCTTCCTCAAGTTTTCCCGCAGTAAATAAAACATGTCCTAAATTATTTAACCCCATCGCTTGAGCTTCCGGGTCACTAATTTCCCTGGCAATAGCTAAACTATTTTTCAAATACTCAATAGCTTGGGGATAGTCTTTTAAATCTTCGTGTGCTAATCCCAAACTTCCCAAAGCTTCCAATTCCCGTTGCTTGTTCTTTATCTGTCGAGCAAGTTTGAGACTTTTTTGATAATTATCAACTGCTTTGTCTAACTTCCCCAAAAAATGATAAGTAGAACCCAAATTAATCAACGTACTTGTTTGACCCGCAATATCATTTATAGAAAAACTAATTTGGAGACTGGTTTGAAAAGTCGCAATCGCTTTTTCGTACTTACCTTGATTAGCATAAATTTGACCTAGATTACTAAGAGTTTTACCCTCTTCCCCTTTATTATTAACCTTACGGGCAATTTGCAAACTTTTCTCATAGGATGCGATTGCACTATCATAGTCGCCTAAAGCTTCATAAACATTTCCTAAGTTCTTAAAAACTATTCCCTCATTCTTACGATTTCCTAGCACCCTAAGAATCTCTAACGATTGTTTATTTGCTTCAATCGCTTGAGTATAATTACCCAATGTTTTGTAAGTAATGGCTAAATTAGCCAGAATAGCTCCTTCATCTATTTTATTACCAGTTTCACGCACCAAAATTAAAGCTTGTTGGTTATATTGAACAGCTTTGATAAATTTAGTTTGTTTAGCGTAAATTTTTGCAAGATTTATTAGAACTGCTGTTTCTCCTGATTTATCTTTCAGTTCTCGCGTTAGAGTCAGGTATTGTTGTAAATAAGTAATTGTTTGGGGATAATTTTGTATTTGCTGGTTTACGATAATTAAGTTTTGTAAAGTGGTTGCAGTCGCTTGCTTGTCATCTAATTGAAGATATATTTTTAAAGTTTTTTTCCATAATTCTATAGCTTCTAGTAATTGATTTGCTTGATAATTTTTTAAAGCTTCTTGAAATAATTTTTCCGCTTTGATGCGATGCGATTGAGACTCCGCTCTATTTATCTGACTTATGACGTTATGTGGAAAAACTAACGTAAAACAACCTATCCCCCTAACCCCCTTTCCTTGAAGGAAAGGGGGGAAAATACACTCCCCCCTCCTTGCAGGAGAGGGGTTGGGGGAGAGGTTTTCAACTCTACTTACAAAGGAAGGTGGTTGCAGGTGATGTTCAGGAATAACAACACCAGTGAAATTAGCGATGATAAAAGAGCTGAAAGCAACTTTACTCCAAATAATCATTGTTTCTCTAACTCAAATAAAGATTTTGGTAAAGCCGAATTAGAATTAAATCGATTATCTGGAGCTACTTTTAGGATGTTGTTCTTATCATCAGTTGTTTTACAAGGGTCATTTTTTGGTAATTGGGGGTTATTCGTCACATTCCCCCCACGAGTATTTCCTCTGGGATTAAGGGCAATTGAATTTTTTGGAGAACAAACATCATTTTTTTCATCTTGATTTAATTGACGTTGAACAATTTGTCCATCGGGAGAGTTTTGGTTATTTAATGTTCCATTGCCAGAAGAAACATCGGTTTTAGGTTTGGGAATAGCTACTACATTAATATCGGCACTTCCCTCTAAAAATGTATCACCAAAAGCGCCGTACAGGCCAGCATCAACTCCTCCCTTTTTAACAATCAACCCAGCTGTAAAACTTCCATCTGATGAAATATTGTTGGCATCAAAAGCAACACTGTTGACAGTTACAGGTCTATCTGGGACAGGGTTCCCATTTTCGTCAACAAAAATAATTTGACCAACATCGTCTTTACCTTGAAAGAAGACTCTTCTACCATCAGCTTTGACTCGGTATATAGTATTCCCATTTGCATCTTTTTCAACACCAACCCCTTCAGTGAATTTTACTCCACCATGTTGAATATTTATATTTCCTTGGGCTTGAATACTAACTGGAACCTCGCTAGGTCCAGTAAAAGTAAATGAACTTAAAAAAGTATCTTTTGCTTGAAATGTATCGGCAGCATTAATACTTATGCTACCAAATGGAACGCGAATAGTATTAACTGTAATTTTTCCAGTTTCTGAAGATAGAAATGCAAAATCATTTATCCGACCAAATCCACCCGATGATATTACTCTTAAATTTCCTGTATTAATATTGTTGGTGCCAGAAAGTGTAGTATTACCAGCATTTATGTCACCTCTAACTAAAATACTACCTTCTGAAGAATTCAAAATTAACGGACTATTTATACCGTTGAAAGAACCATCCAATATAAAATTTCCTAAAGAAATATTGCCATTTACATTAATATCATTTTTGGCGGAGAGAATCACGGGACCTAAAATTTCACTACTCGCTGGTTCAATAGTAATATTTCCGACTGTAATATTTCCGACTGTAATATTTCCTGCTGATGTAGAAGTATTCGTACTGGAAAAAATTGTTGTATCAATAGAAGTTGGAGAAATAGTTGCTGGATTGCGTAATTCACTCAACCCCGCTCGCAAAATCAACGATGAGCTATTTTTTAATGTAGCAATATCTGGGTCTGTTCCTACTAAAGAAGCATTTGGTTGTGTAATTTGAATATCACCACCTACGATACTGCCTTTAGCTTCTACTTTTAGAGAAGAACCTTTATAATTGCCAAAATTGACATCACCATTAGAGCTTATTATCCCTTGAGAATTAGTTCCAACTGGGCTGAGAAAACTAGAACTGAAATTGCCTGCTCCACCAGATAAATTCTGCACCGAAAAATTTTGACCTGTAATGAAACCAGCATTACCACTAATTGTACCATCGCTGACTAAATCAAGATTACCGCCTGCCTGTAAGATAGATTTTTCATTAGCTAACTGAATACTAATATTTTGATTTCCTTGAACTTTTAAGTTTCCCCCCGTTTGCAAAATAAAGAATTCGTCAAACCCCGCACCATCAAATAAATTTATAGTATCTTTAGCTAATAAGCTCAAGTTTCCAGATGTTGTTAACCCCTGTCCCGATTGACCAACAGAAATTAAATTACGACTCGATGATAGTGTGGCATTTCCAGCATCAACATTATCTACTACTAAATCGCCGTTTTCTATTTTTAAACCTGAACCCGTCAGTTTTACTGTATCTCCACTGATTGTTAAACCCGTTGCATTCGTAACTCCTCCACCCGTTAATAATGCGGGGAGAGATAAAATAGGTAACGACCAATTATTCGGTAAACTAGGTGCTGTTGAGATTGGTTGAGTTTCGAGACTCAAAATATTTCCCGGCTGTGTAATTTTAACTATACTTTCCCCAGATACAGTCGCGACCGTTACCTGCCCTCCGGAAGCGCTGAGTCCCCTTGTATTAACAACAGTACCACCAAGAAGAGTTAAATTTTGTCCCGGTTTTATAGCTAAATCACCAAACCCATCAATGGCGATAGCTCCCGGTTGACTCATGGTAAATGCAAATGAACTGGGTTCTCCAATCAAGTCAGCGTAATTATTTACACCAAAAGCATTAAACCACTTATTCCCAAACCCAATTCCGTTCGCGGTTGTCGCAGTAAAAGACCCAGGAACATCTAACCTGGCGCCAGAACCAAATATAATCCCGGATGGGTTCATTAAATACAAGTTAGCATTGCTACCCGTGACTTTAATTAACCCATTAATTACCGAAGCATCTCCACCTGTAACTCTTCCTAAAATATTCTTAGTACCGGGATTCGTCACAAAGTCTGCAATTTGCAAATCATTTAATCCAAACTTTTGCAGACTGTGAAATACATTCTTATCAACTTGAGTGCCACCTGTAATAGTAAAAGTATTTCCACTTTGATTTACAACAGTATTCGCGTCACCAGGCGCCGTTGTAATCTGTGCTTGTGCTTTTGGTAATAATATAGATGTGACAATGGAGAAACTAAGTAAATGAAATATTAATTTCATGGCACTGATATTTAAAAAATTGCTTGAGCATTAAAAACAGGTTTCTTGGTACATATACGTAGTTGACACTAAGATTATGCAATAATTTTACAAAACTTCACTATTCAACCAACGGTTGCTTGGCAATATCGCTCAAGCCAATACTTTCGAGCAAACTCACCCAAGTCTCAACCAGCTCTTTATTTTCTGGTTCCTGTTGTCGTAATCTTGCCAATGTATTAAGAGCATCAAACCAAATACCCTCTGTGGCATATAATTCAACTTGTTTGCGAGGTTCAGTGGCATTAATTTTTTTGTTTAATCCACTCAATGTAACTCGTCGCACAACACCTTCTACCCGGAGCGAAGGAATTGGTTTTTGGGGTTCGCAGTAGATATTAAAGAACCAGCGATAATTTTTATTTGCTTCCAATGGTTTGACTGTTTCAGGAAGAGAAATGGAGATAATACCTGGTTTACTTGGCAATTTAACTGCTGATTGATAAATTATTTTCTTGGACTCCTCATCTTGCAGAAGAAATTCTGTTGGAAAAGAATATTTGTTGGTGAAGGGAACGTAAAAAGGGAATTGAGGACGCAAGCTATTGGTCAATCCCCAAACATTTTCCTTTACGTGTTCCGTTTGCCCCAACTTTACAGTCTTTTGCGTAAAAGGCACTAAAGCAGTTAAGTTAGTTTCTACATCTGGGCAAGGGCCTCTGCGTCCACCACCACGAGAACGTCCACCAACTGCTCTTCCTGGTGGTGGTGCTGGTAAGGTAAATTTAATTTTTTGGTTTTGTTTATTTGAGTAAGCAGGTTCTATGTGTAAAAACCCGTTATAGGGAATGAAGATTATAGAACTAAGAATCAATATTAAACTAGCCTTTATTGGCAGCCAAACAAAATTCATCGATTTAGTCCTCACAAATGACTTATTACTGTTGCAGTTTCTTAATCTCTTGACAGTTCCCTAAAAAATAAAAACTTACGCACGAAAACCTAGAAACCTGGTTTCTTCGTTGATAGCATATAATCAAAATGACGATTTTGCGTAGAAACCAGGTTTCTTTGCGTAAGTCCTAAAATAAAAACTTATTATTTACCTTTAATAATGACGACAGTACTTATACTTGTTGTTCCCACTAAAGCTATCGCTGATGGTACAAATGCCATCCAAGTGCCTTGAATTAACATATAAAAACAAATTCCATAGAGAATTCCGCAACTCAGCAACAAAGCTAAAGATATTTTGGGAAGTAGATGCTTGGCTAATACCGGATGGTAGCAATATACACCTGCTAACCCTCCAACGATAGACCACCCCAAAATCCAAGCTGTATCACTCCACGGTGATAATACTCCTATTCGTGGACGTTTGTCTAATGCGCTACTCAGTATTTGACTAACCATATGGGCTTGTACCTCAACCCCTGGCATTTGGTTTTGTAGAAGTCTTCCATAGGGGGTTTGCCACCTATCTTCGGCGCCACTTTTAGTGATACCAATTAATACAATTTTATTTTCAATAAATTTTTTGAGGGCAGTAGGATTATCCTCAGCAGCAGCAAACAGTTGTCTTAATGTTAATTTTTGAGCAACATCATTACCCGCGCGATAGTTTAGTATGATTTGTTCGCTGTTGGCATCAATACTTTGATAACCGCCACCATGCGATTCCAACCTCTGAAAAACTACATTACCAATCTGCCAGTTTTTACCATCAGCAGTCAAATTAGTTTGAATATTATGAACTTGCAATAGATAGCGAGAAGCTAGTTGTAAACTCAAAGCATAAGATGCCTGACAGTGAGAATTTGCCTCTGGGTTCATCGACAATAACTGGCGCCGCAATACGTTATCGGTGTCGTCTACAAAGTCACTAAATCCTAAACGCTCTACAGGAATTTCTTGAGGAGGACGCACACCATAAGGGTCAAATTTTGTACTACTAACTTTACAAATACCTACCAAATTATCGGTATTTTTTAAATTTGCAATCAGGTTTTGATGTTGGGGATTTGTATTGAAATCGCGATAAATATCTAGACCAATTACACTCGGCTTGTATTTTTGTAAAATTCCTAATAAGCGTTCCAAGGATTTATCAGAAATTGAAACTCCTTTCAGTTCTTCTCCTCTTTGTCGTTGGGCTTCAACATCACTATCATCTATTGTTACAATTAATAGACGCTCGTCAATCCGTTCGCTGGGTCGCAATTTCATCATCTGGTCGAATGCTGGCAATTCTAGTGCTTGCAATAATCCGAACAAACGCATTCCACTCACCAAGCTAGTTACTAATAAACTAGATATAACTAAATTTATCAATCCTCGCTTTGTAAATACATTATTGTTACCCACTGCATTTGGAACTGTTGCAATCATATTTTGCCAAGTTAAAGGCACTTCTGCTTGATGTTGATATATTGTTGGTAACCAACTTGCACATGGAAATTTACTTTCTAATCCTTGCAAACGTTCCCTCGCTTCTCGTAAAGCTTTATAAAGGGGTTCGCCAATCACAAATGCTTTCAAAAAATACTTTAAGAACTCTTGAGCAACTTTATCTGGGACAATTTCCCGCATCACAATCAAATAAGGTATTTGCAAATCAATAAGCTCTTTTGCTAATCCTAAACCATCGCAGGAATTAAAAATTGCTAATTGTAAACCATTATCTACAGCTTTTTTGAGAGCATATTTTAACTGACTAATTGTTAAACTGTCATTTTGGTTAATATATATTTGTCCTGTTTCACCGTTGGCTTGACTAGAACTATGTCCTGCAAAAAAAAGTATTTGCCAGCTTTCTTCCCACAGTTGATCCGTCAACTCACTGCGAGGTGGTTCCACCATAAAATTGATATTCGCATTCGGTAATTCCATTAATAATTTTCGATCTGCTTCAATATCAATTCCCGTACTGTTGCCCAGAATGGCAAGAATTTTGACAGCACTTGTAGGTTTTACATCTCGAATTATCCGGTCATAATTAACAGGACTTAATGCTACTTCCACCTTGGAATAACGCTCCAGCATATCCCATAAATGCCAGGGTAATTTTTGCAATTGGTTATCTTGAGTTTGAATCAATACCTGCAAATCATCATTTGGCAGTAACTTTTCTAACCATTTTTCGCGGATAGGTAGAAAAGAAGGTGATTTTAGCCAATCGTTAAGTTGCTGATTGACGATTTTTGCTGCCGTCAAACATTCTTCATCTGCTGAACGTTTAGTTCTTCCGGTGGAAATACTAACAGGTCTTCCCACCCAATCCAGATTACGGTATATGCCTTGCCAACGCTGATAACTTTGTGGTAGAACTTCATTGCTGGGAAGCTCACCCATAATTTCCGTTGAAGGTGGAGTATTTTCCTCTCCAATTTGAAAAGTAACAGGGAAACCCTCTTTAAAGCTACCCTTTCCAAACTTTAAAACAACCAATTTACCCACATTTATTTCCCTCCGCTACCAACACGCAGTTTAACTCACTTACTATGTAATATTTTCTCTAAAAATTTTAATATTTTAATTTACGAGATTATTACCATGAAAATTATAGAATTTTTACCCAACCTCGCACAACCAATCAAGATGTTTGAGAGCGTATCTGCCAAGAGCGTGCATCTAGGAGATGGAAGTGGCGAAGTACATGTATACTGCATCTACTTTGAATCTGGGAGTCATATAGGTACACATCGGGCAGGATACGGACAACTTTTCCTGGTAATGAATGGAGAAGGTTGGGCCGCAGGTTCCGATGGCGAGCGCATTCAACTTAAATCTGGTCAAGGTGCCTTCTTTGAACCAGGGGAACTTCATTCTAAAGGCAGCGATATCGGCATGACCGTTATTATGGTGCAAGCGAGTAAGCTAGAACCAAAATTATGATTTTGTTGATTAGATATCAAGTCCGAGATGGCGCCGAGTACAATCTATCCAAATAGTGAATTCATGTATTAACCTACGATGAAGCAACCTCTTTCCAGAGAAAGATTTATGCAGTAAGCCAGATGAAGTAAAAATGAAATGTCAAATGTAACGATAATTGTATCCGATGAAACTAAATTACTTTACAAAGCAGCTTTCGACGATAGGACGCTGGATAGCTACAACTCTATTTTGTGTATCAGCATTCACCTTTGTTTGGCAGGGTGCTTATTTTTCAAACACCGCAGCATTAGCTTCTCAGAATCAAATTTTAATCGCATCAAGAGACGCAGCTGATCAAGCTCAAGAAGCAGCCAGTGAAACCAAAGGAAAATCTAAAGGTTTTGTTGAAAATACAAAAGATTTTGTCAAGGATGCTGCAAAGAGCAACGCTTCTAAAGTAGACAACGCAACAGATGACGATAATCCTATTGCGCGTAAAGCGAAGAGTGATGCGGCTACAATTCAGCAAAGAGCAGAAGAAGACGCAGCTCGTACTGAAAAGACCATAGACAAAAATATGAACGCAGTTCAACGTACTGTTGAAAACATCAAAGACGCTTTTAGCAATTAGTATTCCATTTTATTAATTTCGCGCTAATGTAGAGGCTGAATATATTCGGTCTCTACATTATTTATTTTACTTATCAAAATTTATAATTAATTCATAAAAAATTAAGGCGTAGATGTTGGTGTTGCTGTCGGTGTTGCCGTCACTGTTGGTGTTGGTGTTGGTGTTGGTGTTGGAGATGGTGACAATGTTGGAGTCACTGTTGGTGTCGGTGTTGATGTTGGTGTTGATGTTGGTGTTGGCGCCACAGGGTTAGTAGCAGATATATTAAGCGAATAACCTAATTCATTTGAACCAGAAGAAGCTACAACAAACTCATAAAATCCATCTTCGGGTAGTGTTAATGATAAACTACGCTGTGTTGAGTCCTCTAAAAATCTTTGACTACCGCTTGGTGAATATGCTGATAGCAAAACTTTATTGTTAGCATTTAGTTTCAAATCTAACTGTTGATCTTTTGCAAGGCTAGCGATAAATACTCTACCATCACCTGGTTTGAGCGTACCACCCGAAGAAGTACTTGTGGCGCCGGGAGCAAATGTAAGTTTTCTGAATGCACTACCAGCTACAATGGCAGTTAGTTTATCATTGACGAAACCATGCCAAACTTGTCCAATAGGTTGGTCAATAAAGTTTTTACCGCGTTGTTCAGGAAATTGTCGATAGAATGCAGCGTCTCCTAAATCGTAGAGCGAACGACTACCTACATTAATCTTATTAACCTCAATTTTCCAACGGTCACGTTCCGCAGCAGTAAAAGTACCAAGTTTTTGGCGTGAGTCTGTACTTAATGGAGAAACCTTTTCTAAAACGCTTGCTGCTGTTTCATCCCATTTAGCTCGTAAAGCTGCATCAGAAGGAGCATCACTCAATGAACGTCCTTTTTGGCTGGGGTTTTTATCCCAAAAAACTTGATTGACTAAATTTACATAGAAATTAAAGTCTATACCTAATTGCTGGCGCCGCGCTTTTAATCTTTCTTTTCTTGCTCTTTCTTCGGGTGAGTAGTTAGCTTCGGGGTCTGTAGGTTGGTTATTAGTAGGAGTTTGGCTAGCTGTTGATCTTGGTTGCGTTGTACCGTTACCAGATATATCGGGTGAACCTATCAAGTTTTTCGCACCCCATACACCAGCACCAACAACACCCGCAGTAACAATTAATGCAACGGCAACTTTTCCAGGTGTCCACCAAGGTGCAGGAGCAGGAATTGGAGATGGGGGACTACTAGCAGTTCTTTGTGCTGTTTCTTGAGAAATTGGGGAATTAGAGGGAGATACAGCTACTGTTGCTTTTGTACTCTCTTGTTGTGGTGGTAGCTGTGTTGGTGGAAATTCTGTAGATGGGTATTGCGTGGCAGGATAATTAATAGGTGAGTTGAGTGCTAGCATTACTTGTTTTGCACTTTGATACCGTTCACCCGGAACTGGCGCCAACATTCTATCAAGCATTTGCCCAAAATTAGGAGTTAAATCAACTTCCCGGCGCCATTGCCAAGTTAAGTTGTAGTTATCAATAAGTTCCTGTGGTTGTTTTCCTGTGAGCAATACTAATAGCGTCACTGCGAATGCATACAGATCACTATGCGGTTCAACAATACCCGTTTGCATTTGTTCTGGAGGAGCATAACCAATTTTACCTAACAGTGTCGCAGGAGAAGAAGGCATGTTTCCACCAGTTTCATAGTACTGCGAAGCAACAGCAGCAACAACTTGTTTAACACCACCAAAATCTATAAGTATAGGTAATTGGTCTACAGAGCGTAGAATTAAATTATCAGGAGATATATCACGATGAATTACACCCATCGAGTGAATATAATCTAAAACAGGCAAGATTTGCTGCAATAATACCTTGACTTCTGCCTCACTAAACCGCATCCTCTGCATTAAGCGAGTGTCTAGTAACGAACGATAAGTTTGTCCCTCAACATAATCTTGAACTATAAATAAATACTCTTTACCACCCAAGTTGCTGCGGAACAGTTCACGAAAACGTGGAATTTGCGGATGTTGGAGTTTATATAAAACCGTAGCTTCGCGTTGAAACAACTCTTCAGCTTTTTGTAAAACGTAAGCAGTTTGAACTTGCGGTGAAAATTCTTTAATAACGCAAAGTTCGCGAAAGCGGTTGATATCCTCAGCTAAGTAAGTTTTTCCAAACCCTCCTTGACCAATTTGTCGTACAACTAAATAGCGTTCTCCCAAAGCAACCCCCGGTTGAATACTTAGCTGCACCCCCGTTTCCATTTTTTCACCACAATGCAAGCAAAAGTTGCTACCTGCCGGGTTTTCGTGTCCTTTGGAACAATACATACTTCCCTATATTAATTTCTCGATTCCAGTTTACTCACCTTGTCTGCTGCAATTGCATACCAAATTTGACCAAATGTTGGTTGGTTCAGTTTCCCACGTCGTTGTCCTGGGAACAAGTCATCAAATTTACGGTTGGTATCGGTGTTGAGTTGTTTAATTGTATAGTTACCAAAATCACCATTAGAAGCACTTTGCTCCCATTCTTGATAATTTTGCCCTCCATAGCTTCCCAGCTTTTGACGTGCAGTACTACTGAGTTTAGCTTGTTCTAATTTATCTAGTACTTCTTGCCCAATACTTAGCCATTGCTGACGTAACGCTTCATCTTCGGCGCCAGTGCCTAAATTTCGACCTTGTAATTGTGGGTTTCTAGAGTAAAAAATATAATTAACCGTTTGAGTAAAGAAGCCTTCGGGAATTTGTAATGATGCGCGGCGATTAGCTATATTACCATTACGGCTGGCGCCATTGCTTCCAGTGTTTGTGCTGGTTTCGGAAGAAGAATCTGAATTACCACTACCAGGTAAACTAGGTAAAGAAATGCTAGGCAGTGATATAGATGATACACCTTTCACTACCGCATTAACTACTCCCCAAGTTCCAGCACAAACTAAAACTATCGCGGTTGTAGTTACAGCACTAACGGCAAATGGACGCATCCACACTGGTAACGGCAACGCATGAACAGCCATTTGTGTTCTCGAATGGAAATTACCCGCCCGTCGTGCAGGCGCCGCTATCATTGTTTTAATTTTTGTAATATTTGTATTGGCTTTGTTCACAGCAGGTGAGTGTGCGGGTGAGAGTTTCTGTAAATCTTTTATAACTTGTTCTGCGTTTTGATATCGGTCGCTTGGTTTATATGCGAGCGTTTTTTTTAATATTTTTTCAAGTCCCTGGCTAACTTTTATATCTGTACCCCAGCGCCAAGTTCCTTGGTAGCTATCGTAGAGGTTTTGTGGTTCTTTGCCGGTGAGAAGCACTAAAGTGCTTACAACGAGTGAATATAAATCACTACAAGGAAAAGCTTTACCTTGACGCAATTGTTCTTCGGGTGCATAACCTTTTTTGCCTAACAACGTCCGGTTGGCGCCTAGTTGCGTCATCCAAAACCCTTGCGAAGCGGGGACTTGCTTAACTCCACCAAAGTCTATTAGTACAGGTAGATTATCAGAGGAACGTAAAATTATATTATCAGGAGAAATATCACGGTGAATTACATCTCTTGAATGGATATAGTGCAATACAGGTAACATTTGCTTTAGTAAAGAAATAATTTCTTCCTCGCTAAAGCCATTTTGTCCATAAGAAAGACGCTTATCTAATAAATTCCAGTAAGTGTCACCCTCAATATAATCTTGCACCAAAAAGAAAAAATCCTTTTGTCCAAACTTCGTAGACAGCGAAGCGTGAAACTTAGGAATCTGTGAATGTTGCAGTTTTTTTAGAACATTTGCTTCGCGTTCAAACAATTCTTTCGCTTTTTGGATGTCTTCTGGTTTTTCTACCTGGGGTGCAAACTCTTTGAGTACACACATTTGGTTTGACTGAGAATCTTCAGCCAAATAAGTACGTCCAAACCCACCTTGCCCTAACTGACGTAAAATTTTATAGCGACCAGTAATAATCTCCCCTTGCGGTAGTGGCAAAGACTCACCGCATTGGATACAAAAACGATTACCATTAGTGTTCGCGTGTTGTTTGCTGCAATAGATGTGCATAGCGCAGTAAGGACATTAAGGGGGTTTTTAGTAAATTGCTACAACGTTGAACGTCGCTATTACGGAAATATCACTTTTTAACATCAAATGACTACATTGACAACTATGATGAATCCAGAAGAAAAAAAACAGTATGCACAGCAGGCATTTTCCGATTTTATAAATACCCCCTTAGATACTCGACTTCAGCAGCATAGTGACATCAAACCGACAGAGGCAGCTTTAAAGCTATTTAGTAATGTCGCTGTAACTGTGCCCGCATACAAGACCTTCCTATCACAAAACGGTATTAATCCTGCCAACATTCAAACAGAGAGCGATTTTCAAACGCTTCCACCCTTAACAAAGCAAAACTACCTACAAAAATATTCTCTACCTGACTTGTGTCGCTATGGACAAATCGAAACCAGTGATATGATAGCAGCATCATCTGGTTCAACAGGTAAACCAACATATTGGTGTAGATTTTTTGCAGACGAATTAGAAATTACCACACGCTTCGAGCAAATCTTTCACGATAGCTTTTTTGCAGATACCCGTCGCGCTCTTGCAGTTATTTGTTTTACACTCGGTACTTGGGTAGGTGGAATGTTTACAGCTAACTGCTGTCGCTACCTTGCAATAAAAGGCTATCCAATTACAGTTATTACTCCCGGTAATAATAAAGAAGAAATATTACGTGTTGTCTCGGAACTCGGCGCCAACTTTGAGCAAGTAGTTTTATTAGGATATCCACCATTCCTCAAAGACGTTATAGATACAGGAATCGCACGGGGTATTGAGTGGCGCCAATACAACATTAAACTAGTGACAGCAGGAGAAGTATTCAGCGAAGAATGGCGAAGTTTAGTAGCAGAAAGAATAGGTTCACAAAACCCCTGCTATGATTTTGCATCATTATATGGAACCGCCGACGCAGGAATATTAGGCAACGAAACACCATTATCTATATGTATTCGTAGATTTTTAGCAGAAACACCTGAAGCAGCACGCGCTTTATTTGGAGAATCACGTTTACCCACACTTGTACAATATGACCCAATTAGCCGCTTTTTTGAAGTAGAAGACGGCGCCCTACTTTTCTCTGGCAACAACGGCATTCCATTAATTAGGTATAATATTTTAGATAATGGTGGGATAATTACCTACGATGCCATGCTCGAATTTTTATCTGAATGGGGATTCAACGTAGCACAGGCATCAAGCCTTAGCAATGAAAGAGGCATCAGAAATCTACCATTCGTATACGTATTCGGACGCTCAAACTTCACAGTCTCATACTTCGGCGCCAACATATACCCAGAAAACGTCACAGTAGGTTTAGAAGTACCAGAAATTAGAGAATGGGTAACAGGCAAATTTGTTTTACAAGTAATTGAAGATAGTGACAAAAATAGACATTTAACAGTTACCGTAGAACTGGCGCCAAATATCGAAGCAAGCGTTGATAAAAAACAAGCAATAACAACATCTATATTGACACAACTAAGGCGCCTCAACAGCGAATTTGCAAACTATGTACCAGCCGAATATCAGGCGCCGCAAATTACATTAAAATTACATGGTGATGCCGAATACTTTCCTGTAGGTGTGAAACATAGGTATACGCGCGCTTCTTGATCCCCCCCAACCCCCCCTTAATAAGGGGGGGCTAAGAATTGGCTTATTATAGTGTTTTAAAAAAAGAGCGCGAACCCCTCTTGTTCCCCCCTTATCAAGGGGGGTTAGGGGGGATTATAATTGGGCTGTTTTCATTAAACAAACAGTACTAACATTAGTTTTCAAAATACACGTGCGTTGTCTCTGTAGCCAAATTCTAATGTACCCTACTACCACTACCACACTAACCTCATATCTAAAACAAAACCAGGTAGTACATCTTCTCCTGATAATGTTGCAGGAGAATCTAATATTTCTACATCTTGCCCCAAGCGATAAATTTCTACACGACGATTTTTTCTATCTATCAACCAACTTAATCTAACTCTTGCTGACATATATTCGCGCGTTTTAGCTTGAGTTTCACTCAAACTATCAGATGGAGACATTAACTCCAACACAAAGTCAGGAGCAATAGGGGGAAATTTTTCTCGTTCTCTAGATGTAAGTGCATTCCATCTGTCTATTTGTATCCATGATACATCGGGGGAACGGTCGGGACCATTGGGTAGTTTAAAACAAGTTGAAGAGTCAAATACTTCTCCCAGTTCGGTTTGTTCGTTCCACAGTACAAACCGCGCGGTAAGTTTGGCATTGCGTTTCCCTGTTTCTCCTCCTGTTGGTGGCATTACTATCAGTTGTCCCCATTGATTACGTTCAAATTTGAGTTCAGGATTATCCTGACACAATTGATAAAATTGGTCGTCGGTAAGCTTGACTACATTATTAAAGTTGATGGTAATGGCAGTCATGGCATTTGTGTAACAGCTTTGCTTAATCTTAGCGTAAAGTCGTTAGTTAACATTCGCCATCTCAGTACACTTAACAACGTTTTTGTTAATAAAAAGACAAAAATACCCATTTTCAGATCAATGCAACTACTTAAATATTGAATCCGCGCGCTTATGAGAGTACAATGACAGTGTGTTTTTGAAAGGAGAATTTTAAGAATGCAAGCTAATAGTGCAATTGAACAAAGAGTAATTGAAAAACTTCGTCGATTGTTCCCTGAACAGATGTTGGAGGTTGAAGAGTTTATTGACTCTCTTTATATAGAAAATACAGAAAATGCAGACCGTGACATAACTAAAGCTTTCTCAAAGCTTTCCGAGGCAGCCTTCCAAAAAATCTGGGATAATCCTGATGATGCAGAATATGACAAATTATGAATTTGGTGATGTTGTTTTAGTGCCTTTCCCTTTTACCGACCAGACTACTACGAAAAAGCGCCCAGCTATTGTTGTTAGTTCTGCTGATTATCATCTTCAGCGCTTAGATTTGATACTAATTGGTGTTAGTAGTCAAGCAAATCCAGTAAGTTCTTTTGGAGAAATGACAATTACTAATTGGAAATATGCTGGTTTAATTAAGCCTTCAATTATCAAACCAGTTCTAACAACTCTTGATGTAAAACTTGTGATAAAAAAGTTAGGGCGGCTTGAAGAACCTGACTATCAGGCTTTACAAAACTTATTAAAAACTATTTTAGGTTAAACAATCTGCCGGTAGCGGGTGATGAACTTGTGCTTCATGTCATTAATTTTGATAGTAAATATTTTTACCTTATTAGGCACGTAGAGACGCGTTCACGTAGTGTCCCGCTCTTAATAATCGCGTCTGTAGACAGAGAAGAGGGTTTATGTTATGGGAAATTTGGCGTTCTTGTTGTTGGTGTTTTCTTACTGCCAAATAGCGGAGGGCGCCTCTATAAGAGTAAGAGAAATTTAAAATCGGCGTAGTTCCCGGAATTAGGCGCCTGTAGCTATCAGATGAATAATTTATGCAGCAAGGTGCTGCACAAATTCCTTAATTTCATAATTGTGTCTTGGACACTGCTTACTGTATTGTTTCTAGCTTTGATCCATTTGCTCAAACTCAGCTAAAGTTTTTTCAATTTTGGGTTGATTAATCAACTGGCTAGCTTTTTTTCCAGCTTCCACCGCTTGCTGCATTAAGCGATGACCTTCTACGTATTTTCCTTGTTGATTTAAATTAACTGCTTGCTGACTTAGCTCTTTAGCTTGCCTTGCCAGCGCTTTTGCTTCTTCAATCATTTTCATGCTCCAATATAACTTGTAGTATTGAGTCAGCTTCTTGAAAGAGTTTATTGGCTCTTGCTTCTAATAAACTAGCATCTGCAAAATCTTCATTTTCAAACGCCTGCTCATATTCTGCATACAACCTAGCAATAATTGGTTGCATAGAATTATAAGCCTCTAACATCGCTTGTCTAGTAGATTGTTTCATCGGCACTCCTGGTAACACGACACCGCAGCGTTGATATATGTTTTAAGTTTTCTTAGTACAACAGGCACAAAACACATGCCTGGTGACTACGGCGTGCATAAATGCTTTGCTACATGACATGATAATGGCACTGCCATTACCATGTCAATCAAAAAGTCATGATAATTGCCATTACCAATGAAAATTGTTAATTTCAATATAAATAAGGTTTTGGAGGTTTCTGGGTAATGGCAAAACGAGAGAGAACTTTGATTCAGTTTCAAGTAGACCCGTTAACAAAAGAAAAATTTACCAAGAAGCTCGCTGAAGAAGGTAAAACCATCACTGAGGTAATGCTTGAATGGATTAAGGAGTATATAGGCGAAGCTGAAGCTAGTGTTGATGTCATCGAACTAAATCGACAAGTCGAAGCTTTGAAGCTTGCGGTTCAAGAAATAAACTCAAGACTAGTGGGGGAAAGCTCTACCTGAGAAAAGAGAATTCTTTTCTCAGAAAGCTTTTACTCAGATAAAAGGTTTTTCTCTCTAGGCGCCTTTAGTTTAAGTGCTTCTGTCAAAACTGGATGCCCTCCGAAAAAGTTTGCTGAAGCTGAATCAAATCACTTGGAACGAAGCTACGAGCAACTTAAAGAAGATGGTCGTTATATTGTTATAGCTGTAGCGAGAATACAGCGTGCGTAACAACATAAACAAATAGGAACCAACAAATGCATGAAAGGAGAATTTTAAGAATGCAAGCTGAT
The DNA here is from genome assembly GCA_019359675.1 of Calothrix sp. FI2-JRJ7. Taxonomy (GTDB): domain Bacteria; phylum Cyanobacteriota; class Cyanobacteriia; order Cyanobacteriales; family Nostocaceae; genus Dulcicalothrix. Next base: position 60,695 of record JAHHGX010000091.1, on the reverse strand, counting down.
ACCACAATTGAACAAAGAATAATTGAAAAAATTCGTAGATTGTTTCCTGAATAGTTGTTGCAGGTTGAAGAGTTTATAGACTCTCTTGATAAAAATGTAACAAATGCAGATGGTGACATAGCTTTTCCAGCGGCAAAGCTTTCCGAGCCAGCCTTCCAAAAAATTTTGGATAATCCTGATGACGCAGAATATGAAAAATTATGAATTTGAGACAGTTATGTATTTGTTTATATACATAACTTAAAACAGATATAATTGTCGGTTATAATAAAAATTTATATCTTGGAAGATAAGAACAAATTGAAATTTATGAGTCTCAAAATCACAGCCGAAATAGCAGACTTATACCGAGTTCCAGATAACGGAAAAGCCGAGTTGGTAAATGGAGAACTTGTAATTATGGCAGCAACAGGTTTCCTACCTGGGTTTGCTGGGGGAGAAATTTATAGCAGCTTACGCGATTATGGATTTAAAACTCGGCGTGGTTATGGATTACCAGATAATGTAGGATACATCGTTAATTTGCCAGTTCGCCCAAATGTTAGCGTTTGGTGGGAATCTGCTAATGGTTGGCAGCAATTTACTACAAATCTACCTAAACGTGAATCGTTTAGTCCAGATGCTGCATTTTTTACAGGAACGCTTCCGGAAAACCTGGGGAAATTTTTGGAAGGGGCGCCTATTTTTGCCGCAGAAGTAAGAAGTGAAACTGATTACGGTGAAAAAGCTGAGAAAGAGATGGCTAAAAAGCGGGTGGATTACTTTGATGCTGGAACTTTGGTTGTATGGGATGTAGATGTCCTTAGAGGACAATTAATAAAAGTTTACCAGTCGAGCGATCCCCGCAATCCTATTATTTATCGATGCGGAGAAATTGCGGAGGCAGAACTTGCTTTGCCAGGTTGGAGATTGGAAGTTGATCGATTGTTTCCGCCAATTTGGCTATGAGGAAATACTGATTAGCAAGTTAGTTAGCACACTTTTTGATAATAACTAGGACATTTATTAACTTTACTTTAAATATGCTCTTGGACAGCACTGATTTTAACGTGGTTTGCCTTTGCAATATTAGCTTTGTTGTTCATCCCAGCTAGTACTTTGCTGCAAAAACTATTGTCTCGCGAAGATACACCTTATCTGGCAACTGCAACATTAATGGGTGTTATTTCCGGTGTGCTTCAAGCTGTTGGGTTGATGCGTTGGGTATTTGTGATTCCTCCGTTAGCCAAAATATATGTTAACCCAACCGCAACTGATTCGACTCGTGCAGCCGTTCTCGTTGTTTTTCAAGCAGTACATCAATATGGTGGTGTTGTAATTGGTGAGCAGTTAGGGCAAACGCTACTAGTTGGCTGGACAATAGGAGTAGGAATAGCAATGTTACAATCCTCGGTATTTAAACCTTGGGTTGGGTGGATGGGTTTAGCAAGCGTTCCACTATGGATTTTAGGACAAAGTGAGTTTTTTGCAACAGTTATTGAACGCGCACCTGTTTTAGAAACGGCGCCTATTGGGTTTATGTTGTGGGAAATTTGGCTAATTGTTGTTGGTGTTTTCTTACTGCTAAAAAATGGAGGGCGCCAAATTGTTGCATAGGCATTCGGCACCTGTGCAGTGGTTACAAGTGATTTATTTTACCACAGAGACGCAGAGGGCACAGAGAAGAGGTAGCAATATTAACCAATACAATTAGACTTAATATTAACAACCCATTCTTTCAATCGATAAAGTTCTTCTTGGGCTTCCATCTTAATTAGTTCTTTATTTGTTTCGCAGAACAATTTTAAATTTATAAGTACTCGTACTATTGTATTCTTGTAAAAGCTGAGTTCCCAAGTCGTGAAAATTTTGGAAAATAGATAGTTCTGGATATTGCGGAGGAACGATTTCGGCTATTAAAAATGGAAATTCGTTAAAAATCTCTTCATGTACATATTGCTTGAGAAATGACTCTGCAAACGTAATGACGAAACCATTAGCTTGTTTATAAACTTCAAAACCTTTGACGTGCCCTGGATTGCTAAAGTAAATAGTACAAGGTTTCATATCATAAAAGTGGCTATTTACAATATATCGTCCTTGTCCACTGGAAATCATGACTATTGAGTAATAGTTGGCACGAAAAAGCGGAGATTTATATGGCGCCTCACTATGAATTTCTTCAAGTCGATGAATGGTAAAATCTACTTCTTGGTTTAAGGCGCCACCCATTGAAACATAAAACTTTGCCATCGAGTTGTAAATCTTGATGGTTTCTGCCATTTGATAAGTTTTTATTATTATCTTGTGGGATGGGCATCCTTGCCCGTCCCTGAATGCATAAAATCCCGGTAACTTTTATGATACCGGGATTGTTAAGATGTTGGTTTACGCGCTCTTAGCTCCACCCAACCTACGTTTTGTTTAGAGGTCAGGAGGTAAAATCACTTTGTTGATGACGTGGATTACACCATTGCTAGCTTTTACGTCAGGTTGAACAACTTTAGCGTCGTTTACAGTTACACCAGTAGATGGGTCTACTTTAACGCCAATTGGCCCACCTTGCAGACTCTTCACTTCGCCAGATTTTAAGTCGCTGGAAAGTACTTGACCTGATACCACGTGGTAGGTCAATATTTTCACTAATACTTCTTTATTTTCTGGTTTTAACAAGTCTCTGACTGCGTCTTGCGGCAACTCAGCAAATGCTGCGTCTGTTGGTGCAAAAACAGTGAAGGGACCTTTACCCTGTAAAGTTTCAGTTAGTCCAGCAGCTTTGAGTGCTTGGGTTAAGGTTTTGAATGAACCGTTTGCTTCAGCTACTGCAATAATATTTTTGTTAGAGTCGGTTTGACTTCCTGGTTTTGTACCTGGTGTTGTTTCTGGTGGTGTTGGTGTAGTACCTGGACTTGGTGTTGTTTCTGGTGGTGTTGGTGTAACACTCGGTTCAGTTGGTACTGGTGCTGGTAAAGTTTCTGGAGTTGCTTCACCACCAGGTGCAGGTCGTGTAGTTGGACTAGAGGCGCCGCCACCTGGACAAGCACTACGGTTGTAAGGACACTCCTGTAAAATACTAGGGGCTGGATTTAATTTTGCTCCAGGAGTTGTATTCTGAGCAGTTGGTTGGGTTCTTTTCTTTTTCTTGGAATTTTGCTTTTCTGTATCGAGTGTTGGTTCGCTCGGTACATACTGTGTGTTGGTCAGTACACGCTGACTGCGGTTGTAGGTTGTCTCCGCAAAAATACTGGGTTCTGGATTGAGTTTATTTTGGGCGCCTGCTGGCAAGTTAATCAAGAGACCAATGCCCGTTACTCCCACTACGCCAGCCAAAAAGGGCAGCAAATTGCTGTTATTAACCTTCATAAATCTATATTTGGCTTAGATTTCCACACATTACATAGGAAATTTATAACATTTTTTTACGCACAAAATCTAACTTTGAGAATAATATTTTTACTCATAAACGCCTTATATTCATAATCTACAAATTTTAGACACCAATATTTTTACTTGATGTACGTGTATTGATTGAAAAGCAATCCAAGAAGCTCAAGGCTTATTATATAACCAATTGACCCCTTATATCCAATGCCAAACCATAATACGTCATTTCTACCCCTCGCATTTTTCGCTACCACGAAAAAATAATAAAGCATTAATCAATACAATCTAAAGTAATATTCTATACAAGTAAATTAAATTTTTATTTGTCCAAGCTCTCAAAGCATTGCTACGCTTGTCTTATAGGTCACGAACACATTATAAAGCTTAGTATGTATGTAAACTATAATACATAAAATGAGCATTTTTGATATATGGATAACGTTCATAAATAGTATTGAACTATTAAGAACTGTACAGGACGGATGCAAGTGTGAAATTGTTCCTATAATTTTCATTTTTAAGCAAAATATTGCTTGTGTAAGTGTTTTTCAGTCTACAATTAGTGCGAATCTAGTATTTTGGTGTATAAACTCAGTAATAATCTATCCACTCTGAATCGTTACAATTAAGGTAAATATATCGCTCGATAGTTGTATTGTAAAAATAAGTGCAAAGTATAATGGTCAATTGGACTAACGCATATTATAGATAAAATTGTACAATCGACCAGTCAACTAGTAGTAGGAAATACAAAATGCTAGAATTGTACCAATTTGAACTTTCGCAATACTCAGAAAAGGTGCGGTTGATTCTCGATTACAAAGGGCTAGATTACCGCAAAATCGAAGTTACACCTGGTGTTGGGCAAGTTGACCTATTTCGGTTAACTGGACAGCGGCAAGTGCCTGTACTTAAAGACGGCAGTAGATATATTGTAGATTCTACTGAGATTGCTAAATATCTAGATTCAGTATATCCCGACCGTCCATTGATACCATTGGATACTAAGCGTCGAGGTTTAACGTTAATGATGGAGGAATGGGCTGACGAGTCGATTGGTATAAAAGGAAGAAAGGCACTTTTTGGCGCCATTAGCCAAGACCAGTATTTACGTAAGTCATTGCTACCAACAACGACACCAGATATTTTAAGAACATTGGTAGAGGGGGTACCAAGTGATTTTGTTAAAGCTTTGGGTATAGGTGTTGGTTATAGCCAGGATGCGATTAAGAGTGCAATTGAAGACTTGAAGCAAGATTTAGAAGCATTGTGTTTAATATTGCAGGATAGTCCATATTTAACAGGGGATGAGCCGACTTTAGCCGACTTCGCTGTGGCAGGTTTATCTATATTGTTAAAATTTCCTGAAGGTGACTATTTAGATTTACCAATTGGTGTAAGAGGCAAAGGTGTACCCGAATTAGCAAATAGCCTAACTTATGAACGCTTTTTTACTTGGCGTGATAATTTGTACGCACGCTACCGTAAACCTTTAGCATACACCTCAGTTATTTCTGGTGGTGGTGCCCCAACTTCAATTCAAATCGATTAAACAAGCTGAAGGGGGAAAGGAAAAGAACATTTTTCTCTTACCCTTTACCCCTTTTTTCTGTTGTAGTACATTTTTTCTTGATTTTTTAACATTTATATTAAAATTCGATTTAATATATATCGAGAACATTATGTGCTTATTAACATGCAGTTGGGACAGCCGTTAGGTTCAATTACTCAAGGTTCGCTTACAGGTGGACTAGAAGTGCGTTTGCACCCCGATATTTCTGTAGAAGATATGCGTGTCGGGAAATTTTTGGTAGTGCAGGGGATGCGGTCGCGTTTCTTTTGTATGTTGACTGATGTTGCACTCGGTCTTGCTAACCAACGAATCATTGCAAATCCTCCAAATTGGGAAGATAGTTTTTTACGTGAAGTGTTGGCAGGTAGTGGTACTTATGGCACTATTAATCTGGCGCCGATGTTAATGTTCACCCCCGAAGCTGAGGAAAAACCAACATTCACAAATGGAAAATCTGCAAATCATGAAGTCCCAAATGGACTTAAAGGTTTGGCATCGTTTCAACCTCAAACCAGCACAACAATGGAATTGTTACCAGTAAAAACGATTCCCAGTCACTTCAGCCAAGTTTACGAAGCATCCGAAGAAGATTTTCGTCGCGTTTTTGGTTGGGAAGACGATATTCATCGCAAGAATTTTTCCATTGGCAAACCATTAGATATGGATGTTCCGGTTTGTATCGACTTAGATAGATTTGTCGAACGCAGTAACGGTGTATTTGGTAAATCAGGTACCGGGAAATCTTTCTTGACACGCTTACTATTAGCTGGGATAGTTCGCAAAAATGCTGGGGTTAACCTTATATTTGATATGCACTCAGAATATGGTTGGCAAGCCGTTTGCGAAGGTAAACAATACAGTACAGTAAAAGGGTTAAAGCAATTATTCCCCGATAAAGTCGAAGTATATACCCTTGACCCAGCTTCTACAAAACGTCGAGGCGTACAAAACGCTCAAGAATTATACCTTAGCTACGACCAAATCGAAGTAGAAGATATTCGTCTTTGCAGTCGTGACCTTGGACTTTCGGAAGCAAGTCTCGATAACGCGAATATACTCTTTGCCGAATTTGGAAAATCTTGGATTCTTCAATTAATCAACATGACCAACGAAGAAATCAAGACATTTTGCGAAGAAAAACGTGGACACCAAGGTTCCATCACCGCATTACAGCGCAAACTGTTACGGATGGAGAACCTAAAATACATGCGGTCAGCATGTCCACAGAATTATGTCAACCAAATTTTAAAAACTCTCGAAGCTGGCAAAAACATAGTAATTGAATTTGGTTCGCAGTCAGACATGTTATCGTACATGCTGGTGACAAACATGATTACACGTCGTATTCACCAACATTATGTAGCCAAAGCCGAGAAATTTCTCCAATCAGGTAACGTGGCAGATAAACCAACTCAACTAGTAATTACGATTGAAGAAGCACACCGTTTCCTCGACCCTGCTATTGTTGCCAGTACCATCTTTGGAACCATCGCACGCGAAATGCGGAAATATTTCGTAACACTATTAGTAGTAGACCAGCGACCATCGGGAATTGATAATGAAGTTATGTCTCAAATTGGTACGCGCGTTACTGCTTTATTAAACGACGAAAAAGACATTGAAGCAATCTTTACAGGAGTATCAGGTGGTACCGCATTACGCTCAGTACTAGCAAAACTAGACTCAAAACAACAAGCATTAATTCTAGGTCACGCAGTACCAATGCCAGTAGTTGTGCGTACACGTCCATACGATGAACAATTCTACCGCGAAATAGGAGACCCAATTTGGGAAGAAAAAGACGACGAAGAAGTATTCGCAGCAGCAGAATTAGCAAAAGCCGACTTAGGATTTTAACTGTCACTCATTGTCGTGAGCCGTGATAGTGTCATGCTGAGGAACGAAGCATCTCCAACATTCTTGCACTAATTGTCATGCTCAGGAATGAAGCATCTCAATATTGTAAAGTTGTAACATTTTTTTAGAATAGCTCAAATCTTAAAGCTTTATGGAGTTTGAATGGAATGAAAACAAAGCGAAACGGAATCGCAAAATCAATTATTGGTTATATATTATACAAAACGTAATAAATTACCCGGTTGATTAGTGCATATATTTCTATAAATTATTATGGAGACAAAATGAGTACAAAAGACCTTTTACTTAAAGAAATAGAACAAACACCAGACTATCTGTTAGCAGAGATTTTGGACTTTGTTCAAATTATTAAAAATAGACACTTACAAAAAAAAATGAGATAAGTATAATGAGTGAATCGTCTCTTGTAAAAGATTGGTTGCAATCTGAAGAGGATGAAGCATGGAGAGATTTGTAAAAGTAATATCATTATTAACGATTTTCTATTTTCATCGTTAGATAAATTATAATTGCTCTAAATCAGCCTAACTAAGACGTATAAATACTTAATAACACTATGAATTTGATTAAAGCAAAAATACTTGAAAAGCTAGAAATTATACCAGAAACCGAACTACGTGAAGTTCTTGACTTTGTAGATTTTTTAAACTGGCGCCAAAACCATCAAAAAAAATCTTCACCTGCAAGTTCCGAAGCTATAAGAGATGATATTGATAATAATTGGCTTGAAAGTGACTTATCAAACCTTAGTGAGTATGAACCATTAGACTGGCAACCAGGTGAATTAGATGACGCTTTACCTGTAAAATATATACAAGGTCAAGGAATGTTTAAAATGATAAATTGACTTATGGGACTTCCAAAAAAAGGAACTCGAATAATTACTGTGAACGAAACAACTTACAGATGGGTTGTCTCGCCAAGCGATGGTTACCTATATATAATTATTGAACATAGCGATTTTTCTCGGCAAAGGCTGAATGCAGGCTTTAAATATCATAACACTTACGTTTCAGATAAAGATAATGAATATAGAAGATGGGCACAACGGCGCCTAATTACTCCCTCGTTAGTAAAATCTGTTATTCTTTTAGCTCTAGATAAAGGTTGGAAACCTACTCAACGTGGTCTGGGCTATTTTAGTCTTTGGCTTGCATCTTAAAGCGGACGCCTAACAATGAAGATGAATTATGGGAAAAGGCAATTCAAGATGAATTTGAACCGAAATATCCAACTCTTACCCTTCTTGATATTAGCTGTATAGAAGATAAAGAATTGAATGATCCGAACGCAGAACGGTTAAGGTTTATTTTTAAAACAGACAGCGTATTAATTTGCGGTGAAGATATTACTGCATCATTTTCATCTTATCCAGCAGGAGTACAATTAGCAAAGCTTTTAAATGCTAATTACCGCAAAACGCTAGAAGGTGTACGAAAAGGTATTCTTGAACCTGATGAAGAAGACCGAAATAACCCTAAATATGTAATGGAGTGCGCGCGTTGGGCAAGTAAAAAGGTTTTGCGTTTATGTTTGAGTATAGTGATGGTTGATGAAGCATTTTATTCTAGGAGAATGCAAGTAATCTTTGAAAAGTTCTCAGAGTTATATCCAGATTATAAATTGCAAGCTGAAAAAGCTTTAAATCAGTATATGAACCCAACTAATGACGTAAACGAAGCAATTAGTTTCATAGACGAAATGAGTGTGAGTATATGTAAACTAGCTGATGACAAGTTTTAGTTAACATAAGTATGACACCAGAAGAGAAACAAGAAATTTTAGATACCTATAAGTGGATAAAAGTCAAGCGTTATAAAGATGATGTCACGAAATCTTGGGAAGAGAGGTATAAAGAGTTAGAGAAGCATCATCTGGAAGAAACGAATTTTTTGATTACTAAAATTCGTGAAATTGTTCAGATGTTGTAAGTTATTATAAGTTGACTGCACAGGCAAGGATGTCTGTGCTACAAGAGGTTTGTAAATCTTAGGCTTTAGTTAAGTATTGAATGATTAGGCAATAGGTACAAGAAAATAAATACGAAGTAATCAAATAATAAATACTAAGGTCTCTATTTGTCAATGAAATCGCATGTTCTTGGATTTTGGCTAGCTGGTAGCAATCTATTGTCACTGCTTTCTTCCAATCCAACAATCGCACAAATTGCGGCAGATGAAACCCTAATCAGAAATACTGTTGTTCGTCAGCAGGGGAATGTAACAGTTATCGAAGGTGGAACAACGGCAGGCGCCAATTTATTTCACAGTTTTGGTTCTTTCTCGGTTCCAACTGGCGCCACCGTTCATTTTGATAATTCTTTAGATATCCAACATCTTATTAGTAGAATTACTGGTAAATCTATATCTAATATAGATGGGTTAATTCGTGCTTCGGCAACGGGTAATTCATTTATTATTACTGAACGTGGGGGATTACCATTTAGCCATCGTGAAGCACTTCGTAATAATCAAACAGCAACAGTTGACTGGGTAAGTATTGCAAAGGAATCAGAACAAAGTAGAAAAGTCAATAGTAATAAACAAAAATTAATAATTAAAGATTTAAAATCTAAAATTTACAATTCAGCCAGGACTTACGCATAAAAACCTAGAAACCTGGTTTCTTCGTTGATAACATGTAATAAAAATGACGATTTGTCTGCGACAATGAATGCGTAGAAACCAGGTTTATGCAGCGTAAGTCCTATCAGTAATAGAAGTTAATGCTTGGAAAATAAATAAATTTGGTGAAGTGCAATTGATTGCTTCGGCGCCTAATTTAATTAATATAAACAGTTCGGTCTCAGCTTGTACGTCTGATAATAGAGTTCGTTCAAATTAATAAGGTATAGTGACAATGAAAATAAATTTAGAAATTCTGCCGAGCGGCGCCAAAACAATACTTATTTTTTTTGTTACATTATTATTGGTCTGTAATATTCATTCCCTTTCCCCTACCCATGCAGCAGATATTTCATCAAATCCTCAAGCATTAGTAGAACAAGGTCGAAAACTCTACGAAACTGGAGAATTAACCCGCGCAAATGCAATATTGCTACAAGCTGTACAACTTTTTAAATCAGAGGGTAATAAGTTAGGGGAAGCAATGACATTCAGTAATCTCTCTCTAGTCGCTAAGAAACTTGGAGAATTAAAGAAAGCTGAAAGTTATATTACACAAAGTCTTGAAATATTAACAAAATCAGAAGTTCGTGTAGATAATGTATCAAGACTAGAAATATTTGCTGAAAGTTTAGATATTCAAGGACAAATACAATTAGAATTAGGTGAAGCAGAGAAAGCTTTAAATACATGGAAACTAGCTGCAAACACTTACGATAAAGCAAACAATGAAATTGGTGTAACTCGTTGTTTAATTAATCAAAGTATTGCCCAGCAAGCTTTAGGAATGTATCGTCAAGCGCGTGCGAATTTAGAAGAAATATCTCCTCGTCTTAAAAAACAACCAGATTCTCTTATAAAAGCCACTGCGTTACGTAGTTTAGGTGATGTTTTACAACTAACTGGTGATTTAGATAACTCGACTAAGATGTTACAACAAAGTAGAGACATTGCCACAAAATTACAATCTCCTTCACATATTAGTGCTGCTTTAATTAGTTTGGGCAATACTCAATTAGCTTTAGGGAAAAGGGAAGTTGTACAAGATATTAATACTACCTACGAACAGTCTATACCTTTGCGCTGTAAAACTAATCAAAATCTTACTAAATATCCACTTGCTATTCAATTTTACAATCAAGCAGCGCAATCTTACATTGAAGCTGCTAATATTTCAACTTCACCACTTACACAAGTTCAAGCACAACTTAATCAGTTAGATATTCAGCAAGAGCTTCAGCAATGGTCAGAAGCACAAAAACTATCAAGTCAAATAAAAACAAAATTAAATACAATACCACCTAGCCAAGCAGCTATTTATGCTCAAATCAACTTAGCACAAAACTCAATATGCTTAAAACAAGCTACCGCAGCGAATAATCCTAGCTGGAAAGAAATTGCTCAAAGTTTAGCTATTTCTATTCAACAAGCAGAAAAAATTAACGATAAGCGTTCTCAAGCTTTCGCGTTAGGCGCCCTAGGTGCATTATACTTAGAAAATAAAGATATAAATAGCGCGCAAAAGCTTACTGAACAAGGTTTAGCAAGAGCTACTGCAAACAACGCTACGGATATCACTTATTTGTGGCAATGGCAATTAGGTTATATACTGAAAGCAAAGGGAGATATTGAAAATGCAATTAATTCGTATAAAGAAACAGTAAATACGCTTAAAGATTTACGTAATGATTTAGTTGCATTAAATCCAGATGTACAATTTTCTTTCAGAGATAACGTTGAACCTGTTTATCGGCAGTTTGTTGATTTACTCTTACAACCAGAAAATCAAAAATCAAAAAAACAATTACATTCACAATTACGTAGAGACGTGATTAATCACGTCTCTACACAAGATAATTTAAAATTAGCGCGCGAAGCAATCGAAGGGTTACAATTAACCGAACTAGAAAATTTCTTTCGTGAAGCTTGTTTGCTGCCAAAAGCCAAACAAATTGATGACATTGTTGATAAAATAGACCCGACCGCAGCAGTTATCTATCCAATTATTCTCAAAGACCGCTTAGAAATTATTGTTAAATTACCCAATCAACCTGAACTCAGACATTACACGACTTATAAACCTTTAGAAGAAGTAGAAAACGTTTTAGAACAACTTCAGAAAAAGTTGAGAGAACCCGACCGAACTAACGATATCAAGAATTTGTCACAGCAAGTATATAGCTGGATGATTAAACCAATGGAAAGTGAGCTTGCAACTCAAAAAATTAAAACTTTGGTTTTTGTTTTAGATGGTTCACTGCGAAATATTCCTATGGCTGTTCTCTATGATGCAACGCAAAAACAATATTTAATTCAGAAATACGCCATTAGTCTGGCGCCAGGTTTACAATTAATAGACCCAAAACCTTTGGAGAGAAAAGAGTTAAATGCTTTAGCAGGTGGGGTAAGTCAACAGATGAAAGTCGATGGACGCTCATTTTCTTCACTTGAAAACGTACCCGCAGAATTACAAAAAATTCTATCTGCAATACCCAATAGTAAAGAACTTCTCAACCAAACTTTTACCAAAGCAAATGTCCAAAACCAAATTCAAAGGTTGCCATACACAGTTGTTCATATGGCAACCCACGGAGAATTTAGTTCAAACGCTGATAAAACCTTTATCTTAGCTTGGGAAAAACTATTAAAAGTCAAAGATTTTGATAATTTATTGCGGTTACGTGAGCAAAGTGAGTCTCGTCCTATTGAACTACTCGTTCTCAGCGCTTGTCAAACTGCAACTGGAGATAAACGTGCAACATTAGGACTTGCTGGTATTGCTGTACGTGCAGGTGCGCGTAGCACTTTAGCAACATTATGGTCAGTTGACGATAATTCAACCGCAGAAATCATGATTAAATTTTATCAAGCTTTAGCCAATACTAACGTACCAAAAGCCGAAGCCCTCCGACTAGCTCAAGTATCTGTGTTAGCGAATGACGAAAATCCTTATTTGTGGGCGCCTTATGTACTAGTAGGAAACTGGCTGTAGCCAACTTGCCAACTAAATAAAAATCTTGTGGAACGGGCATCTCTGCCCTCATCCGATACAATCTTACTTATCCAATGGCTCATTAAACTCAATCTCATCACGTTTAATCGTAACATCATACTTACCAAAGAAATTCTGTCCCAAAAGACCAGTTTCTTTATTGGCAATAATAGCTACCTCGACATTATCTACCTTAGTTGAGCCAACTTCGATGGACTTGACGAAGCCAATGGGATATTTTTCGACTTTACCGCTTGCCATGATAAAGTAACCTTCTTTGACTGGCTCGATGTTTAAATTATCTGCTGTCTTTTTATTGATGGTAGTCATACTGGCGCCTGTATCTACAACCATTTCTTGTTGCTCCTGACCATTAAAAGTTACATCCACTACTGGACATCCAGTTCGGCGCCGTTTAATCTTTGCTGGACCATTGTTGCTTGGGTAATGAATAATAAAAATAGCCATAAGAACCGCGACGGCTAACTCCATTTGAATCCTCCGCGAAAATACGCTTTGTTCGACTGTGTTAAAGACTTAACAATAAACACAAGTTATTACCGAAGGATTCCAGATTTTTATGCAAAATTACTTTTAGAAACCAGGTTTCTACGCAAAATCATTATTTTTATTACAAGATTTCAATGAAGAAACCTGGTTTCTTATTAAAATTGATAGCGAATTTCTCCTTTTACAGTATTATCACTGAAATCGCTTTGCCCAATTACGGCTTCATAGTCTATTGCTCCAGCAACGTTGCGCGAAAATAGAACTTGTACTCCTGCACCTAATCTAAAACGGTCACGGTCAGGTTCTAGGGTTTGCGAACGCATGGGAATACCAGGTTGAGATAAAAGTTCTGAGGTGATAGTGCGATTATCATTACCAAACTCATGTTCGTAACTCACGCGCACGTTTGGGATGACTTTACTATCTTTACCTGCATCTATACTAATTGATGCTTGGGCGCCAACACTCATTACAAACGAGTCAACTTGTTGGTCGCTAACTCTCATATCTAAACTATCGGCGCCTTTTTCAGTATAGCTATCTATGCTAACGCGGTTATAACGTAAACCAAGAGTAGGCCCATAAGCAACGTTCTGTGATTTTGCAACGTAACCACCGTTTACATTTACATTAAATTGACTTCCATTGGGTTTACCTATAGCAGTGCGACTATCAAAATTAGTTGTGCGCTTAATATCATAGTCATTATCGCCATATCCCAAAACTCCATTAACGTAGAAACTATCTCCCACGTAATTGCTGTAAAGCGATATAGAATAACCATCAACACCAATACTACCTCTGTTTTGCTTTAAGTCTGTGTCATTACTTGCATAACCCAAAGCTAAACCAACAGCCAAATTATCAGCAACACGATAATCAACACCAGTAGTCACACCTGAAGTCGTAAAGTCATAACCTGGATATTTGCTGGTTGTTTCTCTATCTCCAAAATTGATATCACCGTTAATAAAAGCTCCCACACGGTTTGTATCACCAGGTGTTGTAGGAGTAGTGCGTAAAGCTAGCAAACGCGCGTCGATAAGTTGTGTTTGTCTTTTTGCAAAATTTAAACCAACTTCACCTTGAGGTATAAAGGTCTTGGGAGCATTGATAACAGCAGCAGTATATTGTGCAATTAACTCATGTCCACGAGTAGTTGGGTGGAGTTCATCCCAGAATAGATATTGATTTGGATTTGAGCATAATGTACCCACTGCTCGATTAAAGCAGGGTTCAGAAACATTCGTAAGCCCAAATCTATCTGGCTTTGCCGTTACTTCTGTAAATACAGCATTAACATCTAAGGGAATAATATTAATGTCTTTGCGACTTCTAGCGATTGTTCCCAACGCGATATTTAAATTTCGATTATGCTCAAGAGTTAAATTAGTGCTGGCAGTGGCAGTCCCTAACGCTTGCTCTTGGGGTGTACTTCCTAATGTCGGCAAATTCGACACTATTATATTACGGGCGCCTTTATCTATTAAAGTATTGACCGCAGTCGATATATTATTTACTACTGGTTGCGAACTAGTAGCCCGTAATATTAGCGGTCGCGCTAAGTAATCATTGGCGCCAACTGATATGGCATACAATGCATTCGGGTCAAGAGGTGTTTGTGATGTAAACTGGTTAAACTGAGTGTTGATTTGAAACGGTAACGATGGTAACTGGGCACCGAGCAAACCACTCAAAGTATTTACATTACCAGAAGACGAACCACCGACAGCAAAGTTAACACTTGCGGCAGGAACGATTTGAAGGGAAGAACCCAAAATCTCTGACCACACAGGGCCATTAGAGAAACGTCCTTGAAAATATGGCGGACTCGTGGGAAATTGATTTCCTGTCAAACGATATAAATTGCCGTTATCAACTAGACTGTCACCAAAAATAAAATATTGATTGAACTGCTGCGCGAAAGCTTTTATCGGTGATAATACTGAAGCGCTTAACAATAAAGCAGTAATGAATATCTTTCTCATTGCTATTACTTATTTTTTTATTTATCGTGTGTTCAAAAATACCAGTCACATATATAACATACAAGTGTTTGTAATTACAGTTTTTATTTACTACTTAAGTATTTGATAAAGATTTGATGTTGATTTGACTTGTCTTCAGGGAAATTACCAATTTTATTATTAAGTTTTATAAATATATCCCTAGCTAGATACGGAAAATTACTGATTTAGGTAGTAGTTGGTTAATAAGACTTTCAAAACTCTACAAATTACCCAACGCGCATGAAAACGAGTCTTGTCAAAATAGTTACAGTATTATCGATATCGTTGGGAGGAATCGGGATAGTAGGAGGAGGATTTTTTCTGAGTCGTGCGCTTGATAAAAGCCAGGAAAATCAAATAGTCAAAGACACAGGGCGTTACCGAGAAGTACGAACTAAATTATGGTTAGATAAATTACAAATAAAGCATTTTCCTACTGAAATACCAGCTGATGCTACAGGTGTTCGCTTCGTTTACTCACCTGGTTACATGCAGGGGGGTAACGTTTTACAATTACGAATGAAACAGCCACAATCTAAGATAGCCACTTTGGTAACACAATATCGTCAAGCAGCCAAATATAAATTTAGAGGTGGTGATACAAACGAGCATATCAACAAGCCCAACGGTGTCCCTACAACATTCTTCCATACCAGTGATGACACCACTGATAAATCATTTCCATTTAACTACGAAATCTTGGTATTAGGCGCCGATGATAAAGGCAGCAAAGATTTTCAATGGAATCACGGTGACAGTTACGGCGTCGCAATAAATCCCCAAGCATCAGAAATAATATATTGGGCAGAAGCATGGTAGGGGGATTGGGGGACGGGCAAGGATGCCCATCCCACAAGAATAATTAGCCATATACTATTGTCATGCTGAGGAACGAAGCATCTGAAAACGTTAACACCCTATTGTCATACAGAGGAACGTAAACAGAGTTTTCTCGCTTTCTTAGCATCTTAAAATCTAAAATTACAGTCTTAACTCGCTTGAAGTATCAAAGCGTACTAGCTTGTTCTGTAATAACTTGGTCTACCCTATTGCGAAAATCAGGGTCTGAGTAATACGGCTTTGAATTTTCAATAACTAACTTGAGTATTTGCTCCCCGACTTGGTTAAGGTTAAACACCTTTAAAAGATGATTAAGATTCTCTAGTTGAATATCCTTTAGCAATTGCCCAAAAGCAAAGTTAAAGAAAGGAGCAGCAAAAATTTTGACTCCAGCAAAGTCAAGTTCTACAGGTTGGTCTGCCAACAATTCTGGATAAATAAGCTCATATACCTTTTGACCATCGGCAAGTGTAATACAGTTTTTGCCTACTAGAGTTAGAATTTCGTGCCTCATATTATACGTTTCTGTAGAAATTGAAGATGAAGGTTGATGTAGCAGAAGTTGCAACGCCTCCGGAGTGGTAGAAACAATTCTAAAAGTTTATACTCGTAAAGCACCACTGGGTATGAAATCATGCCACGCATTTTCGACAACATCGACTTACAACTGCTTCCCATTTTGCGAGACACCCTCAAACTCTCGTACCGCGCGGATTTTTGCGTTGGTTACTTTAACCTCAGAGGATGGCGTAAACTAGACGATTTAATCGAGCAATACATCGGTGGGGAAACATCTTGTTGTCGTTTATTAGTAGGAATGCAAGGTTTACCCAGTGATGAGGTACATACGGCATTTACCCTTAGTACAAGTGAAGGGCGCCTTGATAATAGCACCATAATTCGTTTCAAAAAGAAAATTGCTGCTGAGTTTAAAGACCAGCTTACCATTGGGGCGCCTACAAATGAGGATGAAGCAGGGTTACGTCGTTTAAGTCATCAACTCAAAACAAAGAAATTAGTTATCAAGCTGTTTTTAGCTCATCCTCTTCACGCTAAGTTATACCTCGTTCACCGCAATGACCCCAATAGTCCGATAGTTGGATTTTTGGGTAGTAGTAATTTAACTTTAGCTGGACTGAACCGGAGACTTTTCGACTGCGTTTTAACCCGCTAAGGCATAGTATTATTACTTGAAAATAAGTTAATATCTGTTACAAATATTACTTTTAAATTTGACTCACGTAGGCTGTTTTAGGTACAGTGTTGATTAGCTTAAGTAATTTCCGCGCGTTACCCAAACATATACTGGTTATAGATTAGAGGATTTATCAGGGTTCAGAAAAGGCGCCCAATACTTCAGCGAAATAGTCGAACGCGCGGCAAAACTCATCTGCACTACTCCTGAATTTGATGAACTAGCGCAAGAAGTCGGACTCGGTTCCCATGCAAACGGCGCCACTGACGAAAGCGAAAGAGCAAAGCTGCGTGCTGAACTTGACGGAATCATAGCTCACCTCTATGGTTTAACTGAAGAAGAGTTTGAATATATCCTCAGTACTTTCCTTATCGTTCCAGAACAATTTAAACAAGATGCTTTAGCTGCATATTGTAGTTTGGTGCCTATGTCTCTTGATACTGAAATAGTGGCATTAATTGAACAAGGGGAGAATGACCAAATTGAATTTAAATCTACCGCACGTTGGAATTTGCGAGAAAATAAGCAAGATAAAGCAATGGAACATGAAATTGTCAAAACCGTTGCAGCATTTTTAAATACCAATGGCGGAAATTTATTTATTGGAATTGACGACGATGGTAAACCTCTTGGTTTAGATAATGATTATCAAACGTTGAAAAAGAAGAACAATGACGGTTTTATGCTGTTTTTAAACAATGACCTGCTATTGAGGGACATAGGACAAGAATTTGGTACTCACTTCCGTATCACTTTTCATCAAGTAAGTGGTATAGATGTATGTCGAGTTGCTGTCCAGCCATCACCAAACCCTGTTTGGGTGAAAATGAAAGATAAAAATGGTAAAGAAGAGGAGATTTTCTATATCCGTAGTAATAACTCAAGCGTCAAGCTCTCACCGAAAAAAGCTGCGGAATATATTAATATGAAAAAATAATCTTAGCTGGTTTTAATTTAGAAAAGTCTTGGTGGGCAATGCCCACCTTACGTCTGACATTCCATTTTAATGGAATTACGCTATTAGCATGGGGATTTTTAATCCCATGCGGGTGCGAACGAAGCGAAAAATTGTAAAAGCATATTATTGATAATATTTTATCTTGCTGATTCAAATACTTGTTTGGCAGTTAATTGGAGATTTGGGAAAATCGTTGAAACAAACGTATCTTCATTTCGGAATAATTGTCTTTGATACTCATCCTGATTTAAGGTACAGATTGTAATTGTTGGTTGTTTTGGTTTACCTATATATTCTCTTCCCCCAATGCCAAGGTAATCTACAATCCAGTACTCACGTACAATAAAATAATCTGGATACTGTCGGTCTATCTCCACATTTAGTTTTCGCCCAATAAAAGCAATAAGCTGTTCATCTAGTCCGGTCGGTTCTGTGCCAATTAATTCTCTATCGATTAACTCGTAACGCTCGTTATCGCCATATTTTTTTATAAACTCATCTACAGTTATAGTTTTTGAAACTGCTTGAGTCATTGTAAACATTCCTCAAATAATTATACTCCAGTTTCACATGGTGAAACTGGAGTATAAACCCGGTTTATTTCAGCTTATTATTTGTAAGTTCCTATTTCTAAAATTGGTTAGATCATTTTTATATAAAAATGCATATTATTAGTTTTAGCCTGCCTTGCTAAGGGGGGTTGGGGGGATTTAATTTCTTATTAAATTGGTATAAGATACTTCGTACCTCAGCATGACATAATAAATCAAAATATTTAAGATGCTAAGAAAGCGGGAAAACTGCGTTAACGTACCTCAGCATGACATAAGTCTATATTTTGCTCGCCCGAAATAAAAAATAGGCGCCGTGAATAAAAAATAGGCGCCTTGGATGAAGAACAGGCAGGATGCCTGTTCCACAATATAGTTAAACATCCTTATTGTCTGTTTCGTTTGTCAATCTCTTTTACTATTCCATCAGATGCCATCGATGTACCACCAGGTGATGACATCGTAGTAGTATTTATTGAGGGGTCTATTGGTGTACCGTGCAGACGTGGGTCAACTTGTGGAGGTTGAGGTTCTGGTCCTAGTGGTTGTGGGTTGGCGACATATTCAAATTCACCTTTACCATCCATTGAAGGACCTTTTGCCCAACGACCTTCTGAACTTTCGGTTCCTTCGGAGTGATTCCAGAATTGGTATGCAAATTCGCGTTTTTCCAATTGTAATGGGAAGGAACTTGGGACTGGTGTGTCTTCTAGTCCTTCTGACTGCAAGTCTTCAATTGCTGCTAACCATTGGTTTTGGTGCATAGTATCGCGCGCAATCATAAACGAAAGCGTGTCTTTTACACCTGGGTCATCTGACATTTCGTACAACCGCACCGCTTGTAAACGTCCTTGTGACTCTGCATGAAGGTTCGAGCGGAAGTCAGCTAATAAGTGTCCACTAGAAACCATGAACCGACCGTTCCAAGGATAACCAACGCTATCAGCAGGCTGGGCGCCTAATCCTGAAACAATTAAATGTTGTGGGTTCATTCCCGCTACTTCTGCCATGATTACATCGCGCGGATTTGTACCACCCATTACTGCTCCTACAACTGGGTCACTTGCTCCGTCTTCTTGCATCTTGATAGGCGCCTTATCTAGTAGGTGAGCAATCATTGTTGCAAGCATTTCGATATGACCAATTTCTTCAGTACCAGTATCTAGCAACATATCGCGATACTTAGCTGGACCCCGACAATTGAACCCTTGGAATAAATACTGCATCATTACAGTCATTTCTCCAAAAGTTCCACCTATGAGTTCCTGAATCTTCTTCGCATAAACTGCATCTGGCTTTGTGGGCGGCTTAAAATATTGAAGTTTCTTGGTGTGGTAAAACATTTACGTTCCCTTCCGAATTAAGTTACTACTATACTTGGGCGACATTGACAGTTAATCTTGACTGCTTTCCAGTGACGCCTTACTCTTCTAGTACACTTCTGATTAGCTTATAGTGCTTCATTCTTCAGCTGGATATGGGAAATTCTTTTATTTAAGCCTTTATACGGAAGTTGGTTTAATCCTTTAGCCTACAATGGCAGATGCCCTAGGGCTGTCACCCTCTTTTCACTTTCGTCTAATCAGTGTTATCACTCACTAGTAAATTAATATACCTAATTTACATTTATACTTGCCTAAGCTTGCTGTTTTTGTCATGAAATATTATTCGCTACTGTGGTCAGTGACGTTCTGTTTTTTATTAGCAGTAACGTTTTATCCGCTATTTCCGTCTTTGCTGTCACGCTCGATGCATCAAAACCGAGTTAGGCACTGGCAACCTATTTCTATTTTGGTAAACTTGGCGCCGCTGTTTGTGATCAAAATGAATTTTTGAATTGGTGCCTAAAATCCCCCCTAACCCCCCTTACTAAGGGGGGAAAGAAGAGGTTTTTAGCCCCCCTTATTAAGGGGGGTTGGGGGGATCAAACTATTTATTTTGATAATAGTACTTGCACTTTGTATTCCGTAACGAGTGATACCAGAAACGGCAACTGTGTTAACTTGAGCATCTGTCAATGGAAATGAGTTTTGATTGGCTGGTAAGATATTTGTCTTCCATTCATTTCCTGTTTTTGTTTGTAAAACCCATAGCGATACTGGTTGTTTACCTGTTGGTTTCCAACTTAGTTGATTAATATTGGAAATTGTGTTTTTTTGAATTTCTAATATTGGTTTTGAGGGTAGTGTATTATTTAGCCAGGGTGATGCTGGTACTAATGCTGGACTTAGATAGCTTTTCTGCAATAATAAATCTGAGATTCCTGCGCGGTTTTCCATTAAGGGTTTCATACTAAAGTGTATGTTACCACTGGCGCCAAGTATACCGTGCGTGCTTTTGATTTGATAAACTATTTCGTTAGCATTCCAGTTTTGACGGTCTTGGTTTCCAACTCTACTAGTGTAAACTGATGCCCAAAGATGACGATTTTTAACGTTTTGACTTTTCCACCAGTTTAATAATACAGGATAACTTTGTGCTGTTTGTTCAATTTTCCAATATAGTTGTGGCGAAAAGTAATCTAACCAACCCTCCGTCAACCATTTGCGAGAGTCAGCATATATTTCTTCGTAAGGGTTAAAACCCCCATTCTTGGATATTTGTTGAGGATATCCAGGTTTCCAAACACCAAAGGGACTAATGCCAACTTTCACCCAAGGTTTAGCACTTTTTACACCTTGATATAGATTTTTGACAAATGTATTAATGTTTTCTCGGCGCCAGTCGTTACGATTTAGTTTACCTCCGGAACGTAGATACTTTGAATAACTGATTTCGTCAGGAAATTCTATATTTTGCTTCTTTTCGTTTCGTTCTGGATAAGGATAAAAATAATCGTCGATAGTTATGCCATCTACATCATAGCGTTTGACTACATCCATTATGACTTTTAACGAGTAGTCTTGAACTTCTTTTTCTCCTGGGTCTAACCACATGTACTTACCATATTTTCTAACTAAATCGGGACGTGTTCTAGTTATATGAGTTGGCGCCACTTCTGATTTAGATTGAATATGACTTGCGCGGTAAGGGTTAAACCAAACATGTAATTCTATACCGCGTTTGCGCGCTTCTGTTATCGCAAATTCCAGAGGGTCATAATATGGTAGTGGTGGTTGTCCCATTTTACCCGTGAGAAACTCTGACCAAGGTTCGTATGGTGATGCGTATAATGCGTCTGCCATAGGACGGATTTGGAAAATTATGGCATTGAGCTTTAACTGTACGGCTTTATCTAAAATAGCTATCAGTTCCGCTTTTTGTTGGTCTGTAGTTAATCCAGGTTTTGAGGGGAAGTCTATATTGGCAACGCTGGCAACCCATACACCTCTAAATTCTCTGGTTGGAGGTGGGGGTATGTCTATTGATTGAGTAGGTTTCACTTGTTTTTCTTGGGACTGGACTGGAAAGGCAACTGTTAAAAGAAGTAGTCCGCTTAGAATAGTAGCTTTGATGTTCATAAGATTTTAACTATAAAATACATGCACAATAAAATACATCCACAGTTCGTGATGCCTGTGCTACAAATAACACTTAATGATTTTGACAAATTTATTACACGATAAACATAAATGGCACAATTAATATCTAATACTAAACGTCTTGTTTCCCTAGATATTTTCCGAGGGATTGCTATAGCTTCGATGATATTGGTGAATAATCCGGGTAGTTGGAAATATATTTACCCTCCTCTTGAACATGCACCTTGGCATGGTTGTACCCCTACAGATTTAATTTTTCCCTTTTTTCTGTTTATTGTGGGTGTGGCGATGGCTTTCTCTTTTGCCAAGTATACTGATGATAATCGCCCAGATATTAAGGTTTATTGGCGTATTCTTAGGAGAGGTGCTTTACTGTTCGGTTTTGGTTTATTATTGGCAATTTTCTCTCCTTTTTTAGATTTAATCTTAAAAGGGATACCTATAGATTTTGGTAAGCTGCGAATTATGGGAGTTTTACAGCGCATCAGTTTAGCTTACATGTTGGCTAGCTTCGCTGTTTTAAATTTGAAACGGCGCCAAAATAGGGTATTAGCACTCATTCTATTAATAGGCTACTGGGCAGCAATGCTTCTTATTCCTGTCCCTGGTTATGGTGCTGGGAACCTGACACCAGAGGGAAATTTAGCAGCTTATATAGACAGATTAATTTTGGGGACACATATATTTAAAGGAGGCCCCTTTGACCCAGAAGGGTTATTTAGTACATTACCTTCTGTAGTCACAGTCTTGTTTGGATATTTTACAGGTGCATGGCTACGTATTCAAGGGATAAAAAGCCGCACTAGTGTTAAACTTGCTATTTTTGGTTTAATTTGCGTCATTATTGGACACTTCTGGGGATTAATCTTTCCTATAAACAAACAGCTATGGACTAGTTCTTATGTAGTATATACCGCTGGATGGGCGTTACTATTACTAGCTCTATGTTATGAACTAATCGAAGTTCGGAGATTAAAGCGTTTGGGCTTCCCTTTAGAAGTAATGGGGTTAAACGCAATTTTTCTATTCGTCGGTTCGGGTTTGTTCGCTAGGATACTTAATAAAACCCAAATTGGTGTCGGAGAAAAGGCGCCATCAACATACACTTGGATTTACGAAAAGTTATTTGCTTCTTGGGCAGGAGCAATGAACGGTTCTTTATTTTTCGCCATCACAATAGTTTTATTTTGGTGGGTAATTCTTTATGCTATGTATAGGCGCCGTTGGTTCCTCAAAATTTAAGTGTTTCTATCGCGTTTCTAAAGACTGGCGCCCATCGAATCCAAAATGCATAGGTATAGTATCAGGTAATACAAACCACCCGTAAATAGCAACTACAAATAATACTATGAGTCCTGCAATGGCTATCTCCGAAACCCGCCTATCCTGGGTTGATTCAGGAATAAATATGACCGGACGCTGGTAACTCATAATACTTCCTCTATAAGCGCGGTTGAATTATTTTTAACTTACCGCTCTTGCTGTAACACGCGATAAAATCTTTACTCACTTTTACAATACCAATCTTGTATTATCTTGTAGTATATATATTATAGAAAGACTATATAGATATATGGACAACACACATTTAATAAAAATCAGTAAATACCTAAGCAAACACTTACGACACCAACCCGAAAGAATAGGTATCGAACTTACTCCAGGTGGGTGGGTAGAAGTAAATAAATTATTAGCAGCTTGTAAAAAACATCAATTCCCCATCAGCAGACAGGAATTAGAAGAAGTAGTAGCCAACAACGATAAACAGCGCTACTCATTCGATGAAACAGGCACCTTAATTCGTGCCAACCAAGGACACAGCGTTGAAATAGATTTACAATTAGAGCCGCAAGTTCCTCCAGATGTTTTGTATCACGGAACCGGGCATAAATCTGTAGATGTAATTTTAGAACAGGGACTTTTAAAAATGTCCCGACATCATGTACATTTGTCAGCAGATATTGAAACCGCGACAAAGGTTGGAGCTAGACATGGTAAACCAGTAGTACTTCTAATTGATGCTGCAAAAATGCATTCACACGGAATACGCTTTTACTGCTCAGATAACGGCGTATGGCTGGTTGATAGCGTGGCGCCTCAGTATTTGAGTCCAACTTAGCTTTAACAGCCAACATCCCTAGGTATGTTTTCAGACTAACTATTGTATGTTAGTATCATTTGTATCTTAAAACTTTATTAACTACTGTCAGCCAAATCAGCCAGAATACTTAGAATATAGTGTAAATTGTTAAGATTCCAACAATTTTAACTCTGGGAACAAAAAATTATCGTTTACTTCTGGTTTTTTATCCTTAGTACAAGTTTTTGCATTGGATAATGAGTTAGCGATTCAGAAATTACACTGATAGCTAATGTAGCTGATAGTAAGCGCAAGATAGCACAAATGGAGACAAGGGTATGCACTTAGAACAAGTTAACGCTTTTTATGATTTTGTGGCTTCTCACCAAGATATATACGAACAGTACTATAACGGTTGCTGTATTCGTGGTGTCTTTGGGGTTTGGAGTTGGGATAAGAAAAAAATAGTCGATTTTGCAGCAACGCTTGGGTTCAATTTTACTGAAAGCGAGCTTGATTACGTTCTGTTTGACAGTGGGGCGGGTGCAGTACAGCATGTGTCAGCTTACTAATTTTATCAAAATAGTAACGGTGCCACATAATAGAATAATACAAAAGTTTTAACAACGCGCGTTTTACAACCAAAAAATATATCATGGTAGAGGCGTTACGTGTAAAGACGTTACATGTAACGTCTCTACATTGTCATGGGTGCCAGTACCCAAATAAAAATCAAAATCGCAATGGGTGACTTTTTTCTGATTAAATATGGTTCAGAAATACTACAGCGTGCTGGGGAGCATTTAGTTTTGGTAGGAATATCAATTACGATAGCAACGCTAATTGGTATTCCCTTGGGTATTTTGATTACTCGTAAAGCGATGTTAAGGCAGCCGATTTTAGGTATAGCTAATATATTACAAACAATTCCCAGCTTGGCACTGTTCGGTTTATTAATTCCTGTACCAATAATAGGTGGCATTGGCGCTACTCCTGCAATTGTAGCGCTAACACTGTACTCATTTTTACCGATAATTAGAAATACTTATACGGGAATAATCGGAGTTGATAGTGCTGTACGTGAAGCTGGACGGGGTATGGGAATGAGCGACTGGGAATTGTTAGTGCAAGTAGAATTACCGTTAGCAATGAATGTTATTTTAGCTGGGGTAAGAGTAGCGACGGTTATCGCAATTGGAATTGCCACTATTGCAGCAGCAATCGGTGCAGGTGGGTTAGGGGTATTTATATTTAGAGGTATTGCTGTGGTTAATAACCAGTTAATTTTAGCAGGCGCCGTGCCCGCAGCCGTAATTGCTTTTATAGCTGATTTTGCAATTGGTTTGTTAGAGAAGCGCTTAAGTATTTATTCCAAAAGCTCTTAGTGCTTGAGAACAGTAGGTATTTTTGTATTCATCAGAGAAATACTATCAAGTTTACGTCCCAAGGTGGTAACGTTGAAGTGAGGCTATAGAAGAACGAACGGCGCCATGTTTACGCTAAAAATTCCATTAATACCCGTTAAGATTGCACATGAATCAAACTCCCCCAATTAGCTCGGACTTATCAAACTTACAGGGAACGAGAATCTTAGTCGTAGATGACGACCAAGATTCACAGGAATTACTTGCTTTTATGCTGGAGCAAGAAGGTGCAGAAATACAAACCGCATCAAGTGCAGTAGAAGCATTGAATCTGATTACTCAGTGGCAACCAGATGTACTATTAAGTGATATCGGTATGCCACAAATGGATGGTTACACTCTTATCCGTCAAATTAGAAATTTACCTAAAGAGCAGGGGGGTGAAGTTCCAGCTATTGCCTTAACAGCTTATGCAGCAGAAGCAGATAAAGAAACAGCGTTATCTTCAGGGTTTCAGCAGCACATTGCTAAACCTGTTGACCCCGTTGAGTGTATTAGCGCCATTATTCAACTACTTCAAAAACACTAATTAACCCTTTACGTTATGAGTTAGGACTATAAATGAATTGGAAGTTCAATAAATTTTTATTTATTTGTGCTTTTACTTGCTGTTTAATTTTAATTATAACTAGTTGTAACCCTAATCAAAACAGTGGTGGCGCTAGAGATATAATAATTGCTTCAAAAGATTTTACCGAACAAGATATATTAGGTGAATTACTAGCGCAACAAATTGAAGCAAAAACAAATTTAAAGGTTGAACGTAAACCTCGATTAGGTGGTTCTTTTGTTTGCCATCAAGCGCTAACAGCGGGTAAAATTGATGGTTATATTGAGTATACTGGTACAGCTTTTACTAGTATTCTAAAACAACCAGTGATTAATAACCCAAAAGAAGTTTATCGGCGCCTTAAACAAGGGTATGCTGAAAAATTTAAGCTCGAAGTCATGGACTCCTTGGGATTTGAGAATACTTTTGCAATGATTATACGCGGAGATGATGCCAAAAAATACAATATAAAAACACTTTCAGAAGCAGCAAAATATACACCACAATGGCGTGGTGGATTTGGGTATGAATTTGCAGAACGTGAAGACGGTTTCCCAGGTTTATCCAAAACCTATAATTTACAGTTTCGAGAAAGACCAAGTGTAATGAGCTTAGATTTAATATACCGTGCGTTAACTCAGAAACTAGTAGATTTCATTGCAGGAAACTCCACTGACGGACAAATATCACGTCTCGGTCTAGTAGTACTCCAAGATGATAAAAACTACTTTCCACCTTACGAAGCAGTACCCATCATTCGCCAAGAAACATTAAAAAAACATCCAGAATTAAAAACAGCCATATCACAACTAAGTGGAAAAATCACAGCATCGGAAATGCGACAATTAAACTATTTAGTCGAAGGAGAATTACGCGACATCAAAGACGTAGTAACCCAATTCCGCAAAAAGAAAAATCTATAAGCCACTCTTACTCCAACGCCAATTATATCGGTTCCAATCGTAAATACCACTGATATGATATTCGGCGCCGTTTTCAAAGCGAATAATACAACCACTAGATGTATCTTCTAAATTTATAGTTTCATCGACATAAATAACAGTACATGGGAACCATTCGCGTTGACATGGGCCACTATCTTGTACCCATTCCCAAAGTGCGTTGCAAACTTCGATACTATCGCCGACTTTTAACAAAGGCGCCTGTGTAACTTCAAGAATATCAAAATGATGAGGTTGTAAGCGATTTAGCCATTGTACTCCATAACGCTGGCGAAGAAAATGTACTTCTCCTGAATCTTGCCCATGTAACCAATCATTAAGCAGTAAAATTTTCCAAGATATATTTTGAGCTTCTTTAGATTTGATAAAGCTTAATAAAGCTTGTAATTCCTCTTGGGATAATTCATATAGCGGGTTATCGTCAAAACCGTCCTTGGGAGATTCCTTATTTGCAAGAGCAACTTGAAGTAGAATTTGCTTTTGCTCATGGCAAAGCGGGATACCAGAAGCATCACAATGGCTGAAAGCTTCAATAAGGGCTGACTCAATCTCCGAAGGTGTCATAAGTTAATAGTAACTGAAGTTCTGATTTTACTAAATATTACAAAACTGCAACAGTAGTATCCAACACCAGAGGAATAAATTTCAGATGCCACGAAAAGGTAAAATTTACCTATGGTTGGATTTATTTATGGTGCCCTTTATGCTATCGCGCTCACTCGCCGCTATTTTAGTTACCTGTGTATTTACAGTCCTATCGTGGACTTTTAGTCCTGGAGCTATTGCATTAACACAAATTCGCCTATTTGATGTTGATTACCATAAATGCCCTCCTGAAGTCGGAGATGGTTCTGTAACAAGCGGTGGTACTACTATGGCAGCAAACTGCTTTTTAGTTACAGGCAAAGCTGAAAACTCTACAAACAAGTATGTCTATGATGCGGATATTTTTGGGCGTATTTATGATAAAAACAATGACCCTGTGATGCAAAACAGAACCCGTCTTGGTTCTATTCCAGAAGTTCCACCTGGTGTTAGCGATTTTGAGATGAGAATTACGGTAGCTGCGAATCAACCTGAACCTTTAAAACTCAAACAGTTTAAAGCTGCTGGGTTTGGCGCCCAAGTACGAAAATGATGCTAGAAACCGGGTTTAAAAGTAGAAACCCGGTTTCTTTGGTCTCTACTGCACACGCTAAAAAGCTCCAGCAGCTGCGCTAACTGCCAAACTGCCAACTAAACTACCGATAACATTAAGTGCCAAGAAGGCTAAAATCGGCGAGAAATCCATTCCACCAAGAGGAGGAATGATAGAACGGAACAAATTTAAGTATGGGTCGGTAACTTGGCTTAACGCCGAAAAAGGCTGATTATACCAATTTACAGTGGGGAACCAAGTTAAAAGAACCCGAAACAGCAGTAAGTAGCTGTATATTTGGATAAATACTGACAGTGTTTGGGTGAGTAATGCAATTGAAGAACTCATGTGTAGTTCGTTGTCCTATGATACGTCAACAGATATTCCTGTAATCGATTGTAAACGACTCAATAAGTATTAGTCATTTACCATTGGTTAGTCATTTACACCTTTTCACCCTGTCCTTTCTGATGTTTCCCCTGAACCAGAGGCGCCGTTTACATTACCTAACTGCTGCCTAACTTCGTCGATAGTGGCATTAAGTTGGGCAATTTTATCTTCAAGCGAACGTCTAGCTGTTTCCATGCTTTCAGTATCGCTCAATTTAATTTGTTGACGGCGTGCAGCATGTTTTTTCTTTGCCTCTCTTGTTTCGGCAAGTTGCTGAATTTCTTCAGAGGGCATTTCGTCGCGCCGTGACACTACCAGGGCGCCAAGAACACCACCAACTACACTACCGACAATTGCTCCGGCGAAAAACCCACCGGCAAAACCATCACGTTGACTCATAATCTCTTTACCGTCTTACAAAAAACTGCGACTGATCTGACGTTATCAAACTAGATAGTCACCATAGCCATAGCTGCATAGTAGCTTATGTCCCAAAGATGCGGTCGCCTGCATCTCCTAAACCGGGCACAATAAACCCTTTGTCATTTAAACCCTCATCGATGCAAGCTGTGTAAATTATTAATCCAGGATATGCAGCACTCAATTTTTGTAAGGCGGGTGGAGCAGCGACTACACTCACTATTCGTGTTAGAGCAGGGTCTACACCTCGATGTGTTAGTTCTGCCATTGCTGCCATAATTGACCCACCTGTAGCCAACATTGGGTCAGTAATTAACACTCGTGTTTGAGGATTAAGTTTTTCTGGCAATTTATTCAAATAGCACAAAGGTTCTAGCGTCGATTCATCGCGCACCAAACCAAGGTGATAAATTGATGCAAGCGGAAGCAGAGTTTGCGCTCCTTCTAATAGCCCTAAACCTGCTCGTAAAATCGGAACCACTGCCACTGGGATTTCTGGATTTATTAAAGTCGCAGGTGACGTGGACAGTGGAGTTTGGACTGTGGCTTCCATCGTAGGCAACCATTCGCGTGCTGCTTCATAAGTCAACCAACGACCTAACTCGGTAATGGCGCTCCTGAATAACACTGAAGGTGTCGAAGCATCGCGGGCTACAGCTAACCAATGCTTGATTAATGGGTGGGGTGGGACATAAACACGTAGTTGTAGCGTCATAACTAGATAAAAGCGCTCCTCCTTAGTTGTATTAAGACAGAGTATAAAGCTGATTGAAACACATCATACTCCCTCAAGCATATTCCTGGTAGCTAAAACTAGCACCTTCATACTTATTGAAAAAATATTTCATTATTTATTGACATTTTTTCTCAATCAAAGTTATATTGTCCTTTAAGTGTTCTCCTCTCTTTAAGGAACGGCAGACGGGATTGGTCGGCTATAGTGCGGCTCATCCCTCTTTTTTTAGTTATGAGTTATGAGTTAATAATGAGTAGGGTGCGTGAAAGCCATAACTATCAGTCAATAGAACGATAAATAAAATGCTTTCACGCACCATTCGGAACATAAGTTATGAGTTAATAGAGAAAGATTTAACCCTTATATGCCATATGACCGCTTTGATGTAATTATTATTGGTTCAGGTATCGGCGCCTTGGTGACAGCGACTCAATTAGCCGTAAAAGGTGCGTCTGTACTTGTTTTGGAACGCTACATTATACCTGGTGGAAGTGCAGGTTACTTTGAACGCGAAGGATATAAATTTGATGTAGGCGCCTCAATGATTTTTGGTTTTGGACGAAAAGGTACTACAAATTTACTAACCCGCGCGCTAGATGCAGTTAATATCAGCCTTGAAACAATTCCAGATAGAGTACAAATTCACTATCATTTACCCAATAATCTAAACGTCAAGGTAGATAGAGATTATCAAACATTTTTAGAAAATATTACGGCATATTTTCCTCACGAACGTTTAGGAATTCGCCGTTTTTATGATGAATGTTGGAAAGTATTTAACTATCTCAACAGCATGGACTTGCTATCGTTGGAAGAACCTCGCTACTTGCTACGAACGTTCTTGCAGCATCCAAAGTCATGTTTAGGTTTAGCAAAATATTTACCTATCAACGCTGGTGATATTGCGCGGAAATATATCAAAGATCCCGAATTATTAAGGTTTATCGATATGGAATGTTACTGTTGGTCGGTTGTACCAGCAGATATGACACCAATGATTAATGCAGGAATGGTTTTTTCAGACCGTCATTATGGTGGAGTGAATTATCCTAAAGGTGGTGTTGGGAAAATTGCACTATCGCTTGTTGAAGGTTTAGAAAAAGCTGGTGGAAAAATTATTACCTGCCAGCACGTCACAAAAATATTGGTTGAAAAGGGTCGTGCTGTTGGTGTCAAACTAGCTTCAGGTGATGTTTTTCGTGCTTCTACAATTGTCTCGAATGCGACTCGTTGGGATACCTTTGGTAAGTTGCTTACTCAGGAAAAAGTGCCAACAAATGAAAATCAGTGGCAACAAAGGTACCAAAAATCTCCTAGCTTTTTAAGTTTACATATGGGAGTGAAAGCGGAGATTTTAACTGATAATACAGAATGTCACCATATTTTGCTTGAAAATTGGCAAAATATGGCTGAACAAGAAGGGACAATCTTTGTTTCCATACCCACATTACTAGACCCAGATTTGGCACCACACGGTTATCATATTATTCACGCTTTTACACCACACTCGTTAAACGAGTGGGATAAATTATTACAATCAGACTACGAAGCACGTAAAGAAGCCGCAGCAGATAGGATAATTACAAGATTAGAGAAAATTTTTCCAGGACTTGATGCCTCTTTAGATTACCTAGAAATTGGAACACCTCGTACTCATCGCCGTTTTCTAGGACGCTCTGATGGTACGTATGGGCCAATACCACGTCGCAAATTGCCAGGACTACTGGGTATGCCATTCAATCGTACAGCAGTACCCGGACTTTATTGTGTAGGAGACAGCACTTTTCCTGGTCAAGGTTTAAACGCAGTCGCTTTTTCTGGATTTGCTTGCGCGCATCGCATTGGTGTAGATTTACGGTTGGGGTAAGCAAAAAGTGTGTAGTAATTTATTTGCAACTAATTAAAACAAAAATACTTATTAAGATAGATGACAAATTGCAATAGTTATTTGGGATAACTTTACACATGCTGCTATTATGATGTTATATTATAAAGAATGCTTAGATATAAGCATATATACGGTGTTTAGTGTGTTCCCATTTTGTTAAGTGTCTAGGCAATTACGGCTAGTTAGTTTGTAAAAAGCAAACTAAGATTAATTACGTAGGACACAACTTTCACCGCTTTGTTTAATTGAAACTAGCGGTGTTTAGTTTTATGTATCCGTAATTTTGATTAGACTTGCTGCTTTCGTGGCTTTTGCGCGTGCATCTTGAACATTATCAGCTCTAGCTAAAGCAACTCCCATGCGACGATAAGGATGTGCAGTTGGTTTACCAAAAAGTTTGATATCCACGTCTGGTTCAGATAAAGCTTCGGCAACACCTTCAAAGCAAACCGACTCAGACTTTTCAGACGCTAATATAACAGCGCTAGCAGAGGCGCCGAGTTGTTCTATATTTGGAATAGGTAAACCCAGAACCGCGCGCAGATGCAACTCAAACTCGTTCAGGTTTTGTGAAATCAATGTCACCATACCTGTATCATGGGGACGAGGCGAGAGTTCAGAAAAAATAACTTCGTCTTTGGTGATAAAAAACTCAACACCAAAAATTCCGGCGCCACCAAGTTCATCAGTCACTTTTTTAGCTATTTCTTGCGCTGCGGTAACTTTGTCTTCAGAAATATCAGCAGGTTGCCATGACTCTTGATAGTCACCACGTTCTTGACGATGACCAATTGGCACACAGTAAATAGTAGGTGCCTGCCATTGTTTAATGGTAAGTAAGGTAATTTCGATATCAAAGTCAATAAATTCTTCGACAATTACCTTCTGACTATCACCCCGCGAACCTGCGATAGCATAATTCCAAGCTTTCTCAATATCGGTTTTATCATTAACAACCGACTGTCCCTTTCCAGAAGATGACATTACAGGTTTAACGACATTAGGAAACCCAATAGTATCAGATACAGTTATTAACTCTTCTAATGTTAAAGCATAAGCATATTTTGCAGTTCTTACACCTAACTTTGTATGAGCTAATTCACGTATTCTGTCACGGTTCATTGTGTAATTTGTAGCTGCTGCTGTTGGAATAACCGTAATTCCACGCTGTTCAAATTCGACTAATTTCTCAGTTCTAATAGCCTCGATTTCTGGAATAATAAAATCAGGTTTGTGCTTATTAACAACCGCTTCTAAATCATCGGCACTCAGCATCGATATAACTTCACACGCGTTACTCACTTGCATCGCTGGCGCCGACTCGTAGCGGTCAACAGCTATTATATAGTTACCAAGTCTTTGTGCAGCAATTACAAACTCTTTACCTAGTTCTCCTGAACCAAGTAACATCAATTTTTTGGGCAGCTTAATCGAAGTATTCATGGGCGCCAATTGTTCATAATCATCTACGAGTGACATTAAATCAATAGAGCGCGCGCTTAAGCACAAAATATATATGATTATTTACACAACTTAATTCTTGTGAATACTTAATTATTGTGGAATGCTTAATTATTGTGGAATGCTTAATTATTGTGGAATGGGCATCCTTGCCCGTTCCTATATATTACTTAAAAAAAGTAACAGATGCTGGCGCCTATCTTAATAAGAGAATTATGTATTATCATTCGTTCATCTGAATTACTTTTAGATAACAATCATAAGCCTCTTGACCAAATGTAACAAAAATGACCTGAGAGAGTGAATGATTAGATTCGAGAAACTTGCTTGTCTCTGCTACAGCAATTTTTGCCGCACGCTCCATTGGGAAGCGATAGGCGCCTGTACTAATTGCAGGAAACGCGATAGTTTTAATTTCGTACTCTGTTGCTAATTCCAAACTGCGAAGATAACAGCTTGCTAAAAGTTCATCTTCGTTATGGTTTCCACCTTGCCAGACTGGGCCAACAGTGTGAATTATCCATTTCGCTGGTAATTTATATCCTTTCGTAATTTTGGCTTTACCTGTTTTACAACCGTTGAGTTTTCGACATTCTGTTAGTAACTCACTTCCTGCTGCTTTGTGAATGGCGCCATCAACTCCACCACCACCAAGTAAAGAACTATTTGCAGCATTGACAATTGCGTCTACTTGTAGTTGAGTGATGTTACTTTGAACAAGTATGATACGCTCTTGATGTGAAATCATTATATTTATATCTTTTTATAATCTAACCATGCCTAGAAGTGTAAGTTACCACGACAAACTAATTCAAGACCTAAAAGACCCTTTGGAAGCAGCAGCTTATATTGAAGTAGCTTTGGAAGAGAATGAACCTAAATTTTTAAGTAAAGCAATTAAAAATGTAATTGAGGCACAAGGTGGGATTGAGCATCTTCCGTTATCTGCCAAATGCTTGGTTATGGTGCGTGACGCTATGAGATTTTAGCTTCGTTTCGAAATTTTAGTAGCGTCACGCACCCTACGCCATATTTAAGCTGATTTGTCAAAAAAATCATAAAATGGCTTTTAATTTGTTTGCTTAGTTAATAAAATAACCAGTAGACCCAAATCGCAAAACTCGCTAATGGATTGGATTACCGTACTGCGATGGCTTCAATCTGATTTTATTAACAGGTTATCATCTGGTTCGCTGCTGCATTGTCCCAATGATGGACAGCATAGCGAGTTGACAAAAATTGATGGGACTCGATTAAATTCTCTGCGGAATTTTTGTTGGAGAATGGCAGAGAAGTATAAACGGGTGTCTCCTGTTCGTGATGTTTTTACAAGTTTTTTAAAAGGTAAGCTGGGTGAAGAGCTTGTCAAGGAACGACTTGCGGGTTTTATTACTGAGGTGGACTACGAGCAGCATTTAGGTGGAGATGGGAATGTTGATTTTACTTTGACTGCTAACCCTTTAATTGGTGTTGAGGTAAAATCACGTTGTGGTAGCTTTGATACGGTGAAGTGGTCGGTAACTTCAGAAGAAGTCGCAAAAAATGCGGTCATTGTCTGTGTTTTGATTCAAGAGAAAATTAACGAGGCACAGTCAGAATATAATTTGGTGTTAGCTGGGTTTTTACCTACTGCGATGATTAAGCTCAAAACTGGGCGAATTTCATTTGGTATCCAACAGTTGATGTATGGTGGTGGTTTGGTATGTTATCTAGAACAGTTACTTTCAAATTCTGGCTCTAGTTTAGCGACTTATCACTCTAACCGCGATAAGTTACCTGTTTATCAATATATATCGAGTGGCGAACAGGGTAAGTACGAACACGAACCAGATTCACAGCATAGTTCGGAATCTTTAGTGCATTTGTACATCCAAAATGGTGATGATAGTTTTCAGCGTGCG
Source organism: Calothrix sp. FI2-JRJ7 (assembly GCA_019359675.1). GTDB lineage: Bacteria > Cyanobacteriota > Cyanobacteriia > Cyanobacteriales > Nostocaceae > Dulcicalothrix. Next base: position 25,770 of record JAHHGX010000091.1, on the reverse strand, counting down.
AATTATGAAGCGGCAATTATTGCTTATAACGGCGCCTTAAAAATAGATGTTAATAATGCTGACATTTATTATAAAATTGCTACGGCAAAGTATCAATTTGGTGATTATGAAGGCGCCATTTACAGTTGTCAGCAAGCGGTTAATATTAATCCGAACTATTTAAAAGCTTATCAAAGAAGTGGATTGGCACGTTATCAAATTGGAGATTGTGAAGGCGCCATTGTAGATTTTACTCAAGCTATTCGTATTAATCCACACGATGCCTTTGCGTATCTTAACCGTGCTTATGCGCGTTCACATCTTGGAGATAATCAAGGCGCCATTGAAGATTATACGCAAGCCATTAAGTTAAATCCAGATGCCAATATTAGCTTGCCAGCAGAAATAACTCCAATTACGACAACAGAAATAACTCCTAATACCTCAGAAGAATTTAAAACCCGTGGAAATTCCCGCTATGAAGTCGGTGACTATACTGGAGCAGTCGCTGATTATACTGAAGCTATTAAGCTTAATATCAGTGATGCTAACGCTTACTTTAACCGTGCAAACGCAAAATATGAGAATGGTGATTTTAGAGGCGCCGTTGAAGATTACACTCAAGTTATTAAAATTAATCCCTCAGATGCGGAAGCTTATTTTTATCGCGGTGATGTGAATAGTCAGTTAGGTGATAAGCAAGCTGCTGTAGAAGATTATAACAAGGCAGTAGATTTGTATTATAGTGAAGGTAAGTTGGTTGAATATAGAAACGCACGTGAGCGAATTTTAGATATAGAAATCGAAACGTCTATAGATAGTTTAAATTTCTAGTTATTACGTACTGTACTAAGCACTTTAGTGCTTGTCCAAGCGAAGCACTTTAGTGCTTAATACGAGCGCATTCCTAAAGTTCTATTTTTACAGAGGCAGGAGTTCCTGGTGTAATGAGTAACTTGTATTTGCCTAGCGTTTTAGGGTCAAATGAAATTTTCACAGGTGGACGCAGGTGATTATATTGAGCTTTGGAAGGTGGTAGTACAGATTGCACTTTGCCTGTAAAGGTTTTATCTGTTAAAGCTTTGAGTTGAATTTGCACTGACTGTCCTGGTTTGATTTTTTTTAGTTGTTCTTCTTCAAAGTCAGCAGCTATCCAAGGTTTTTGCGGTACAAGCGACATTAAAGTTTGTCCTGGTTCAACTTTTTGTCCAGCTTGTGTGCGCTTAATATTGATTTGCCCATTGTTGGGAGCAGTTATTTTGGTGTAGTAAAGCTGATACTCCGCGTTTTTTAATCGCGTTTGAGCTTGCTTTAGTCCAGTTTGTGCCGTTTTTAAGTAGATTTGACTTTTTTCGTAGTCTAAGACCAGTGACTCTGCTTCTGCTTGCTGTGTGACTACTTGTTTTTGTGTTGTTAAACGTGTAATAGTTTTGTTCTGCTGCTCTTGTTTTACTGCAAATTGTTTATCTAGCTGAATAAGAGCTTTTTGATGGTCTAATTTTAATTTTTCAAGTTTTTGCTGGTTCGCTTTCAATTCGTCAGCTTGTAATTTTTCGGCTTTTCGCTGGTCAGCTTGTAATTTTTCAAGTTTTTGCTGGTCGCTTGATTTTGATGTTTGAGCTTGATTTGGTTTTTTCTTTAATTTAGCTTGGGCTTCCAGTACTTTTTTACTGTCTTGCTCTATTTTCTGCTGTAACTTGGTTTGTTCTTCTTGCCTTTTTTTACTGTCCTCTTGCATTTTCTGCTGTAATTTGGCTTTGTCATATAGTAATTTTTTACTATCTAACTCCAATTTTTGCTGTAATTTAGCTTTTGCTTCTTGAGAGCTTTTACGAGCATCTTCTACTTTCTGTTGCGCTGACTTTATTTGTCCATCTAGATAGTTTTGCTGCGCTGTTGTTAATTTTGTTCGTGCAAGTCTGACTTTTTCGATTGAGGAATTATGTTGTTTGAATAGATTGTCATACTTGGTTCTAGAGTCTTGAAGGATTTTTAGGGGTGTATTTCCTGATTGGTGCAGCTTGACAAAATGCTCGTAATCAAGTTCGGCTTTAGCAAAAGCTGCAAAAACAGGCTTTAACTCAGATTGAGCAGCTTTCAGTTGTGAGCGTGCCGCAACTACTGCCGCGTCATTCTTACCTGGTATTTGTATTTTCGATTGATTTTTGATTTTGGCTTTTGCTGTATCTCGGTTTGTTGTAGCTTTTTTTACTTGCTGTTGAGCTTGTTCTAAACTTATTTGGGCTTGTTTAACTTTGGCTTGATATTCTAAGGGGTTAAGTTTGACTAAAACCGAACCTTTTTTGACGACCTGATTTTCGGTGGCAGTGACGCTGACTACCTGACCTGGAATTCTTGTATTAACTGCATATGTATCTGTAGCTACATAAGCTTTATCCGTAACTTCGTGAGTTAAAGCATATTGCCACCGAACGGCGCCTCCAATTAAAACGGCAACGGCGCCAGTAGAAAGTAAACTTACAAGCATTAGCTTACGTGACTTCGGCTTCGATAATACTTGTAGATGCGATATTTGTTGAGGATGGACAACAAGCACACCTCGCTCTGCAACAACGATTTGAGAGTTGGAGGTGTTAGTTATGCTTTGGCTTGGATCTGCTTGTTCTACATTACCCGAAGAATCAGAGTATTCCATTTTTACACCTGATACTATTTAAAAAAACAAATTAACCTACGGAGTACCGAAGGTGGTTCACAATAACAAAGAAGGCATGTGTAAGCAAAAGTACGCATTTCAAGCTTTTTCAAAGAAAAATAAAGGTTATTAAAGATATTACTATTAATATCTCTACCAAAAAATGAGTATCCCTTGAATAGAGCTAAAGTCTAATTTAATTTATGTATTCAGAGAAAAATGCAATTTGAGCGTTAGTTTTACTTTGGCGTTGGGAACACTGTAAATATAGCCAAAATACCAAATATTGACCTGAGTCGTCTACAACTCCATCTATTAGAACGGTGTTCAGTTCAAAGTGACAAGCTATTTAATTCTTTAAGGAGGCACAAATTAAAATGTCAACAAATCATGATATTTCAGTAAGACAGAGTTAGTTCTTAAGTACTATTATGTTAATCACGAGTACCCTACTTAAGTAATGACGCTTGGATGAAAGAAAGATTACACTGTGGAGATTGGTACTTGTTGCTAAAAACAACACTCGTATACATGAAATCAAATAGTTAAACAACCCGTTAAACATTTCTAATTATCAAATCCTATATCAAAAGCTAACTATGTCTGTTGAACAACTTAGTTGCGGTAGTACCGCCGATTTAACAATTGGTGTTGACAATATTAACCGCGACTTGCAGCCAGAAAATGCTGCTGTGGGTGCCCTTGCTAAACGGCAGGGAACAATTTCTACCTTTTTGGCGCCGCTAACTCAAGACACTTTTAAACAGGTTGTCACGGAGGTTGAGCAAAAGCTAGTGGTTGTCAATCAAACTCTATCGATGCTTGATTCGCAGGGGTTTGAGACAATCTTGAAAGAGATGTTGCATTCTATTACGCTTAAAACAGGTGAGCTATTGGGGGCAGACCGAACGACAATATTTTTATTAGATGAAGAAAAGCAAGAGCTTTGGTCTATTGTTGCTGAAGGAGATGGCGCCAGTTCATTAGAAATTCGGGTTCCAGCAAATAAAGGTATTGCTGGGGAAGTTGCCACATATAAAAGAGTTATTAATATCCCTTTTGATTTTTATGATGACCCGCGCTCGTATTTCGCGCAGCAACAGGAGAAGCGCACGGGGTACCGTACCTACACAATGTTGGCATTACCATTACTCAACGAGCAAGGGCAATTAGTTGCAGTAGTACAGTTACTAAATAAATTAAAACCGCAGCAGCGCGAAACGGCGCCTTTATCAGAGCGAATTGATATGCGCGGGTTTACAGAGGCATCTGAACAACTATTTCAAGAGTTTGCCCTGTCTATCCGGTTAATTTTAGAATCTTCGCGCTCATTCTATGTGGCAACACAAAAACAGCGTGCAGCAGCAGCATTGATGAAAGCGATAAAATCACTGAGTCAAAGCAGTTTAGATTTAGAAGAAACCCTAAAACGGGTAATGGATGAGGCAAAAGAGTTAATGAACGCTGACCGCAGCACGCTGTGGTTATTAGACCGTGAGAAGAGCGAGCTATGGACAAAAATTTCTCAAGCTAACGGATCAACGAAAGAATTGCGCGTTCCTTTTGGGAAGGGTTTTGTTGGACAAGTTGCTGCCTCTGGCAAAACTTTAAATATCATGTTCGATTTATATGAACATCCTGACTCTAGTACAGCCAAGCAACTCGACCAACAAAATGGTTATCGTACTTGTAGCTTGTTATGTATGCCTGTATTTAACGCGGATCAAGAGTTAATAGGGGTTACGCAGTTAGTCAATAAAAAGAAATCGGGAGATTTTCCTAACTATAATCCTGCAGACTGGCCCAAAGCTCCTGAATGTTTCCAAGCTAGCTTCGACCGTAACGACGAAGAATTTATGGAAGCATTTAATATCCAAGCTGGGGTAGCACTACAAAACGCGAAGTTGTTCGATACTGTTAAGCAGCAAGAGCAAATGCAGCGCGATATCTTACGCAGTCTTTCTAACGGTGTAATTTCCACCGATAAAGCCGGAAATATTATTGCGGCAAACGAAAGTGCTAAAAAGATACTGGGAATTGATACTCTTGACCGCTTGGAAGGAAGAGTTGTTACCGACGTTATTAGTATCAAAAAAGGAGATTTTAGCAAGTGGTGTCACGACGCTTTACATGCAGACGATAGAAAGCAAAGCCAGCAATATTACCCAGACCAGACCCTAGTAATGGGTGATAACGAAGAACATAGTATTAACTTATCGATTAATTCTATTGCTGATGCTACCGACCATTCGTCAGTTCGAGGCGCCTTGGTAGTTATGGAAGACATCAGCGATGAAAAGCGTCTCAAGAGTACGATGTACCGCTACATGACACAAGAGTTAGCGGAAGAATTACTAAAACTTGATGATGCGAAGTTAGGAGGAGATAGAAAAGATGTTTCGATACTATTCTCTGATATTCGCGGATATACGACTTTAACAGAGAACCTCGAAGCTGAAGAAGTCGTGAGTATGTTGAACGAATACTTCGAGTCAATGGTTGAAGCAGTATTTAAGCATAAAGGCACTCTTGATAAATATATCGGTGATGCGATAATGGCAGTATTTGGTTCACCTTTACCGCTCGAACAACATGCCTGGATGGCAGTGCAAACCTCGTTAGAAATGCGTCAACGTTTACGCGAGTTCAACCGTCGGCGCCATGCCATCAGTAAACCTCGTATTGACATTGGTATAGGTATTAACTCTGACACTGTTATTAGCGGTAATATTGGCTCAAGTAAACGAATGGAATTTACTGCAATTGGTGACGGTGTAAATTTAGGTTCACGTCTAGAAAGTGTTAGTAAACACTACAGTTGTGACATTATTATCAGTGATAATACTTATAAACCATGTCAAGACCATGTTTGGGCACGCGAACTTGATTACATTCGTGTTAAAGGTAGAAACGAACCAGTCGCAATATACGAACTAGTAGGTTTACGTACTGACCCAATTGATAGTAAAAGACTAGATTTAATCGAATATTATCATAAAGGGCGCCATTACTACCTAAATCGTCAATTCACCTTCGCCAAGTCAGAGTTTAGTAAAGCCTTAGAACTAAACCCACACGACCATGCAGCAATGCTTCACGTGCGACGCTGTAACCACTGGTTACAAAGTCCACCTTCAGATGCTGACTGGGACGAAGGTGTTTGGACATTCAAAGACAAATAAATTTACATTACCCGTATGTAGAGACGTTACATGTAATGTCTCTACAACTATGACAGCACGTCTTTTGACATCAAACTTGGCATGTGAGATTTTTCAAATAAAATCTTATGTTGCCTCTGCCAAACTTAACTAGAAATCTAAGCTGGATAATTATTCTAGCTTCCATAATTTCTCCCGCTGCTGCCCACAACATTCAGGTAAAAGGAGACATAGCAGGTCTTTGGCATGTTGAACCAAACCATAGTCCTAAAGCTGGGGAAACAGCGAGAGCTTGGGTCGCACTAACTCGCAAAGGAGGAAAAATATTACCTCTTAATGAAGCAAACTGTAATATGGCAGTTTTCTCAAAACCTCGCAAACCCACTGATAAACCTATCCTTCAACCAAGCGTTCAAGCTATCAACGCAGAAAAATATCAAGGTATTCCCGGCGCCAATATTATTTTTCCTTCAGTAGGTCTTTATCAGTTAGAGTTAAATTGTACTCCCAAGACCGAAGGTGATTTTCGGGCGTTCACCATGAATTATGATGTTACAGTCGCAACCGGAGAAAAAGTAACACCCTCCCCTCAAGTATCTCCACAACAAGCACAGAAAGTAAGTGGCGCCAGTGCTTCAACAGAACCAGAAGGAACTAATGTTCTATCAATTGCGTTACCAGTTGTTATAGGGTTGGGTGTTGTGGGAACTGCTGCGTGGTTTATAAAAAAACGTTAATAATAGGAAATTGACGTAGGGGAGGGAGACGTAACATGTCACGTCTCTACATTTAATAATGCTAATTAATTCTGTTTTTTATTTCATTATTGCTGGATTATGTGAAATAGGTGGAGGTTATCTAGTTTGGCTGTGGTTGCGCGAAGGTAAAAGTCCTGTTCTAGCTTTGCTTGGTTCAGGATTGCTCACTGTATACGGGTTTGTTGCTACAAAACAACCTGCTAATTTTGGACGTGCGTATGCTGCATACGGTGGTATTTTTATTATTTTATCTATTATATGGGGTTGGAAAGTTGACGGAGTGGCGCCGGATAAGTTTGACTGGTTGGGTGCTAGTATTGTACTCATAGGCGTGTTAATTATGATGTACACACCTCGGAACTAGTAAAGTTATATTTATGAAGGAAAACATAGTTCGCCAAGAATACGATAATATAGCTAATATTTATGACCTGCGTTGGAATAGCTACATTAATAAAACGCTAACTTATCTGAAAAATTGGGCAAATATTTCGCCGCAAGATACAGTATTAGATGTTGGCTGTGGAACGGGTGAGTTTGAAAGTTTAATATTACGCGATAATCCTAAGCAGCATATTACAGGTGTGGATATTTCTGAGCAGATGCTACTTGTTGCGAAGAATAAATTTATAGCTAATTCTAATTTATATCCTAATATTTATTTTCAAATAGCACGCGCCTCTAGTTTACCATTTGCAAATCACAGCTTTGATATAATTGTCTCTGCAAGTGCTTTTCATTTTTTTGATGACCCAGTTGCCGCATTAGCTGAGATGAAGCGCGTATTGAAACCCGATGGAAAAGTATTTATTTTAGATTGGTGTAAAGACTACTTTTTTTGCCGTTTAATTGACCTATATCTAAAAAGCTTTAATTCTGCTCATAAACGCTGCTACACTCAAGCAGAATTTCACAAGTTACTAACATCTGCAAATTTTAATATTCAGCGTGCTGCAAAATTTAATTTTGATGTAATTTGGAGAATGATGGTTGTGGAAATGAAATTGTAAGTAGGTAGAGCTATCGTTATACCTAATTTCAACGAAACCAACTACTATAAATATATAGTAAACTTATTTCTGATAAGTTAAAATTAAAATAGTTAATGTAAGGTTAAGTAACGCGACGCGCGCAACGCACCACAATATACTATATGAACCATGAGCATCAATTAAACTTTTTCCCAGGACAAGGCGAGATGAGGGCGCGTATGCGTGCTTTCGACTGGGATAGTACACCTGTTGGTGCGGTTGAAACGTGGTCGCAAAGTCTTAAAAGCACTGTTAAAACGCTTTTGGCTTCACGCTACCCAATGGTTTTAATATGGGGGCCTCATTTAATTCAGTTTTATAATGATGCTTATTCAAAACTTATCGGTGATAAGCACCCTGCTGCTCTCGGTACTGATATAAGAATTACGTTGGCTGAAGCGTGGGATACGCTCGGCCCCATGATTGATGAAGTAATGACAACGGGGGTAGCAAACTGGGTTGAGGCACAAATGTTAGTTTTGGAGCGCTCAGGCTACCGTGAAGAATCTTATTTTAGCCTTTCTCATGCTCCAGAGTCGGATGAAGACGGGCAAGTAGTCGGGATGTTCTGCGTTTGTAGTGAGGTGACTCAGCAGGTATTAGGCGCCCGCAGGTTAAGATTGCTTCGTGACCTTGCATCTAAAGCTGGTGAGACACAAAGTGTAGAAACAACGTGTCACTCTGTTGCAGCAGCGATAGCAGAACACCCGCTTGATGTGCCGTTTGCGCTAATTTACCTTCGCTCTGTTGATGGAAAAACTCTCACACTCCAAAGTATGGTAAGGGTTGCCGATGCCGAGCATATTATCCCGGTTACTTTTGATATATCGGCGCCTCAAAAAGATGACATATGGTCGCTTGAACAAGCTTATAAGGGTGAAACTGTTTTAATTGAAAATATAGACCAGCATCAATTATTACCAGGGGGACCTTGGAACGAACCAACGCGTGCGGCGCTTGTAATGCCTATCGCTTCTTCAGGTACTGCGGCGCCTCTTGGGGTTATGGTTGCTGGAATTAGTCCTAACCGCGCGCTTGATGAAGGGTATACTTCGTTCTACGAACTACTTGCAGGTCAAGTATCTGTCGCTTTGCGAAATGCTCAAGCTCACGAAGAAGAACGCAAACGCGCGCAGAAGCTCGCTGAACTTGACCGGGAAAAAACTATTTTCTTCTCGAACGTTAGCCATGAGTTTAGAACTCCATTAACGTTGATGTTGGGGCCACTGTCGGATGCTCTCCAAGACCCGGAAACCACACCAACTCAAACAGAACGAATAAAGATTGCTCATCGTAATAGTTTAAGGTTGCTTAAACTGGTTAACACGCTTCTAGATTTTTCGCGCATCGAAGCTAACCGAATGCAATCTGTTTATGAGCTTACAGATTTGGCGGCACTGACTACAGACCTTGCAAGCGTGTTCCGGTCTACAATTGAGAAAGCAGGATTACAGCTTATAGTTGATTGTCCACCTTTAAAAGAACATGTGTATGTAGACCGAGATAAATGGGAGAAAATTGTTCTTAACTTACTCTCAAATGCTTTTAAGTTTACTCAAATTGGACATATTGGTGTTAAACAATACATAGTTGGGGAAAACGTTGAGTTACACGTTCAAGATACAGGTTGTGGTATCCCTGAGTCTGAAATTGAAAATGTGTTTAAGCGCTTTTACCGCATTGAAGAAACCCAAGGTCGAACACATGAAGGAACTGGAATTGGGCTGGCGCTTGTACAAGAACTAGTACAACTTCATGGTGGCGCCATACAAGTACAAAGCGTCTATGGTCAAGGAAGTACTTTTACTGTCTCAATTCCATGCGGTAAGCAACACCTTAAAAATAACGAGCTTGTTAGTGAGAGTATACTTAACCAAACAAACATTCGGTCAGACGCATTTGTTGAAGAAGCGCTTGGGTGGTTGGCAGATAATGTAGAGGATGTCGAAGAAGCAGAATTTAATGAAATACAGCTACCACGAGCAAAAGTGCTTCTGGCGGACGATAATGCAGATATGCGTGAGTATGTGCGAAAACTTCTATGTACACAATATGAAGTTATTGCCGTGGCAGATGGGGAAGCAGCCTTAGCATATGCTCGTGAACATTTGCCAGATATTGTACTAAGTGATGTGATGATGCCGAAACTCGACGGTTTTGGTCTTCTTGCTCAGTTGCGCTCAGATGAACGTACTAGTTGTGTACCAATTGTGCTGCTTTCGGCTCGCGCGGGTGAAGAGTCGCGTGTCGAGGGACTTTTATCGGGAGCAGACGATTATTTAATAAAACCTTTTAGCGCGCGGGAGCTTTTGGCTCGTGTGAAAGCAACTTTGGAAACATCACGGTTACGGCAGGAAGCTGCAAATTCAAGAATTGAAGTTGAAGCAGTGAAACTTCGGGCAACAATTCTTGAAAGAGTAACCGATGCTTTTTATGGTCTTGACCGGGAGTGGCGTTTTACTTATATAAACAGTCGATGTGAGGAATATTTAGGTAAAGACCGCTCCGAGCTACTTGGTAAAGTTATTTGGGAAGAGTTTGAGATGGTTAAGGGAAGTGCTTTTGAGGAGCAGTATTACAAAGCTATGCGTGAGCAAGTAGCTGTGTACTTTGAAGTATTATCTCCTTTTTCTAATCGTTGGCTGGAAGTGTTTGCCTACCCTTCTGTCGATGGACTTTCTGTTAATTTACATGATATTACTGAGCGTAAAGAGCTAGAGGCACGCCGTGAAGCACTTTTAGAAAGTGAACAGGTTGCCCGCGCACAAGCCGAGCAAATTGGGCGCCTCAAAGATGAATTTTTAGCAACCGTTTCTCATGAACTAAGGACACCGCTTAATTCCATCCTTGGTTGGGCACAAATTTTACGTAAGCAAAAGACTGTTCCTGCGGAATTCAAAAAAGGGCTTGAGGTAATTGAAAGAAATTCACGAGCGCAAGCGCAAATTATCGAAGACCTTCTTGATATGAGCCGAATAATGTCGGGAAAAGTTCGACTCGACTTTAAGGAAATTAATCTTAACTCAGTAATTCAAGCTGCTATCGAATCCTTCCTTCCAACTTTGCAAGCAAAGAATATACAACTTCAAACAGTTTTGGATGCTTTGAGTGCTTCTATTATAGGAGACTCAAATCGCTTGCAACAAGTAGTATGGAATCTTGTTTCCAATGCCATTAAATTTACCCCTGAAGGCGGAAAGATACAAGTGTCACTTTCTAAGATAGACTCGCGCGTATCCCTTACAGTTAGTGATACAGGAATTGGCATAAAGCCTGATTTTTTGCCTTACGTTTTCGACCGTTTCCGGCAGGAAGATTCTTCTATTAGACGCAATGCAGGCGGTTTGGGGTTGGGACTTTCAATTGTCAAACAAATTATTGAGCTTCATGGAGGAACTGTAAAAGCCACAAGTCCCGGAGTCGGACTAGGAGCTACTTTTAGTATCGTACTTCCACTTGCTCAAACAGAACCCGATAAAATTCTCTTTACCACAGAGACACAGAGTACACAGAGGTGCGAGTAAGACAGATTTAAAATCGGCGCCAACTCCCCAAAACTAGTATACGACGGCGGAAATAAACCCACCATTACGAGCCTTGAAAAAATCATGATTTGCAGCCTTTGAAAATGGTAGGCGTATTTACGCCGCACGGTACTAGTAATTATTATGTATTTTAATGTAGTATAAGACTTTCACTTGTGCTGTGGGAACTCTAGAAATAGTGAACGCAGTACATGAGGTGAAATAATGCTCTCCAGTTTAAAGATTCCAGGCTATAACATTACTGAAGTAATTTACGAAGGCTTAAATACAGTAATTTACCGAGGATTATCACAACCACAACAACAACCTGTTATTCTGAAAATCCTGAAAGCAGAATACCCAACTTTAGAGGAGATTACGCGCCTTCGGCATGAGTACACAATTACTGAAAATCTGGACTTAGATCAGGTAGTTAAAGTCTATGGATTAGAAACTTACCAAAATCGCCTTGTACTTGTAGCAGAAGACTTTGAGGGCATTAGTCTTAAGCAATATCTAACGAGAACAAAGTTGCCGCTGATAAATATTCTTAACATTGCCGTACAACTAGCGCAAGCCCTGGTATCTTTGCATACTCACTGCATCATTCATAAAGACATCAAACCAGCTAATATCATTATTAATGCCCAGACAAAACAGGTAAAACTAACAGACTTTAGCATTGCCTCAAAACTGAGTAAAGAAACACCATCTTTAAGCAACGCCAACCAATTAGAAGGGACGTTAACGTATATGTCCCCAGAACAAACCGGGAGAATGAATCGCGACCTAGATTACCGCACTGATTTTTATTCTCTCGGTGTAACTTTTTACGAAATGCTGACTCTTCAGTTACCTTTTAAAGATTTTCAAGACCCAATGGAGTTGGTACACTGTCATATTGCTCAAATTCCTGTTCCTCCTAACAAGTTAAATCCTGATGTGCCAGGTATTATATCTGAAATTGTGATGAAATTACTGGCGAAAACTGCGGAGGAACGTTACCAAAGCGCTTATGGGTTAAAAGCTGATTTAGAGGTATGTATTCGCCAATTAGAAATGACAGGAGAAATAGTTCCTTTTCCTTTAAGTCAGCAAGATTGGTCAAATCAACTACAAATTCCTCAAAAACTTTACGGTCGAGAAGCGGAAGTTACGACATTAATTAGTGCTTTTACTAATGTTAGTTTGGGTGGCGCCCAAATGATGTTAGTCGCTGGTTATTCTGGGATTGGTAAATCTTCTTTGGTTAATGAAATTCATCGTCCCATTACTCGTCAACGAGGTTATTTTATTTCTGGCAAATTTGACCAGTTTAAGCGTAATATTCCCTTTGCTTCTCTAATTCAGGCGTTTGTCGAATTAGTGCGACAATTATTAGCCGAAAGTGACGCAAAAATTCAAGATTGGCGCCAAAAGCTATTGAATGCTTTCGGTAATAACGGGCAAATTATTATTGATGTCATTCCAGAAGTCGAATTAATTATAGGGAAACAGCCATTTGTATCGCCACTAGCACCAGTAGAAGCACAAATGCGTTTTAATTTGGTATTTAAGCAATTTATTCATGTTTTTGCCAACAAAGAACATCCACTGGTAATATTTTTAGATGACCTCCAATGGGCAGATGCTGCTTCGTTAAAATTAATTCAGTTACTTATGACTGACTCCGAAACTCAGTATTTACTATTAATTGCTGCCTATCGCAATAATGAAGTCAACAAAACCCATCCCTTTATTTTAACTGTGGAGGATATTCGAGGTGCGGGAGTGAAGGTTGAAGAAATTACGTTACAAGCTTTATCAGTATCTCATCTCACGCAATTACTTATTGATACAGTAAAATCTTCTCCCATAGAAATTAAACCTTTAGCAAATTTATTATATAACAAAACTCAAGGAAATCCATTCTTTATAAATCAATTAATTAAATCACTTTATCAAGAGTCATTATTAAACTTTAATATTAATAATAGCACTTGGTCGTGGGATATTAACCAAATTGAAAATCGAGATATCACTGATAATGTAGTTGATTTGATGATTGCTAAAATTCAAAAACTACCACAGTCAACTCGACAAATTTTGAAATTAGCTTCATGTATTAATAATTGCTTTGATTTAAATAGTTTGGCTGTAGTTAGTCAACAATCTCTGACACAAACAGCAGCAGATTTATGGTCAGCCTTATTAGCAGGTTTAGTTGTACCTTTAAACAATAATTATAAAATACCTCTAGTTTGGGAACAGTCTAATTTAGAGACATTTTATCAGACAGCAGTCCAAGTTGATTATAAGTTCTTACACGACCGAGTTCAACAAGCAGCGTATACGTTAATTCCAGCTTCGGAAAAACAGAAGGTACACTTACAAGTTGGACAAATGCTATTGCGTAATACAAAACCATCTGAACTCGAAGAAAAGATTTTTGATATCGTTAATCATCTGAACCTTGCTCAGACATTAATTACGGCGCCATCAGAACATTATCAATTAGCAGAATTAAATTTGTTAGCAGGTAAACGAGCTAAATCTTCTTCTGCGTTTGAAACAGCTTTAAAACTTCTGAAAATCGGAATTAGTTGTTTACCGTTTGATTCTTGGCAAACACATTATTCATTGACGCTCGACCTTTATTTAGAGACAGGTGTAACTGAATATTTAAATGGCAATAATGATGCAGGTTTGGCAGTATTAGATGTAGCGCTTGGCAATGTTAAAACTTTATTAGAACGATGTCAAGTAAACGAGTATAAAATCATGTGTTATCGCATGAAAAATAATTTGATTCCTGCCTATGAGGTTGGTCTAAATACATTACAAATGTTGGGTATCGAGTTTGAAGCTTACCCAAATGAGGGGTATCTCTTAAAAGAACATCAGGCGACAAAAGCAATGATAGGCGTTCGCGACGTTGCTTGTTTAGCTCTATTACCAAAAATGCAAGACCCTGAAAAGCTGATGGCTCAACGGACTCTTAAGGAAGTATGGCCTATTGCTTATTTTTTAGGTTCTAAAGCCTTGCACCTCTGTGCCAAGAAACTTACTCAACTTTCAATTAATTATGGCAATTCCCCAATTTCCGTATTTGGGTATATGCTTTATAGTTTTACCTTGGTGTTTAGGCATGGCGAAGTCGAGTTAGGATATGAATTTGGTAATTTAGCCCTCAAATTACATGAAGTTTTACAAACTCAGGATTTAGAAGCTAATCTTTTTAATATGTGGGGAGGTTTAATTCTCCACTACAAAAAACATATTAGTCAATGTAAGCCTTATCTAAAACAGGGTTTTAGTAGTGGTTTAGAAACAGGTTCATATCAATGGTCTGGTTATTGCTCTGTTAATTATATTTGGCAATGCTTATTTGGAGACACATCTTTACAAGAAACTGCTGCAATTGCAGATGATTTTACTTCTACTCTGCAAAGAATTGACAAGAATATGCTCAATTACCATTTATTAACAAAAGAGCTAATTACCAATTTAGTAGAACCTGATGCAATACGACAAAACTTATCAAACAAATATATAGACGAACATCAGGTATTAGAATTTGCACATAATTCTGCGGATTTGTTAACTATTTTTGTTGTTTACCTTTATAAGTTGGTACTTTGTAATTGGTATGGTGAGTATACAAAAGCAGTCGAGTATGCTGAACTTGCAGAAAAATGTGTAGAAGGTGCAGAAGGAATTTTTATCAATCCGGTTTTCTACTTTCATCAAAGTATTGCGTTAAGCAATGCCTATTGTAACCCTTCAGGAGGCGCCGAATTTAAAAATGAGCAAAGCTTTACAAAACTTAGCCTAAATTTAGAAAAATTTAGTCATTGGGCAAAGCATTCCCCGGAAAATTATCAACATATGTATTTATTGCTTCAAGCAGAAGTTGCTAAAATTTCTGGACAAGATTATCAAGCTATGGAATTATACGACCAAGCAATTACTCTTGCTACAGAAGCTGGTTTTCGGCAAAATGAAGCTTTGGCAACAGAACTAACTGCTAAGTTTTATTTTGCAAAGGGTAGAAACCGACTTGCTACAGACTATCTTTTACAATCTCACTATTGCTATACTGTATGGGGAGCGAAGAATAAAGTTAAGCAGCTTGAAGAAAAATATAATAAATTTTTAGCAGTCAAAATAAACAACCAAGCTAAAACTGACATTATTCGTACAGTCAGCACAACAACTGGAATAAGTTTACTTGATTTACATACTGTTATTAAAGCATCTCAAACGCTTTCCAGTGAAATTAATTTACCTAGTTTACTTAATAAATTAATTATAATTTTACAGGAAAATGCAGGCGCCCAAAAAGCGTGTTTGGTTAGCAAGCGTGAATCTAATTGGATAATAGAAGTAGCAACGAATGAATTTAATGATGTATCAAATTTACCATTCTCTGTACTGAATTATGTCGAACGCACCGAAAAAAATATTATTTTGGAAAATGCTAGTCATTCTAAAGTTTTTGCTTTTGACCCTTATATCATCAAAAATCAACCGAAATCAGTCTTGTGTTTGCCGATAATTCATCAAGGTAAACTTACAGGAATTATATATTTAGAAAATAATCTTACCACAGGTGTTTTTACCGCCGATAGGTTAGAAATATTGAATTTACTCAGTTCTCAAGTTTCTATTTCTATCGAAAACGCGCGACTTTATGCTCTTGAACAAAACAAAGCACAGCAACTACAAGAATCTTTAGAAAAGCTTTCTTCTACCCAAGCGCAACTCGTACACACAGAAAAAATTTCATCATTAGGACAATTAGTTGCTGGTGTTGCTCATGAGGTTAATAATCCTGTTAGCTTCATTAATGGTAATTTAACTCATGCCCAACAATATATAGAAGATTTAATTCACCACCTCGAACTATATCAACAGCATTTTTCAGAAGTACCATCTGAAATTTTAGAAGATGCAGAAACTATTGACTTAGAGTATTTACTTGAAGATTTACCCAAAATGATTTCATCAATGAAACTAGGTACTGTTCGTATCAAAGATATTATGCAATCACTACGTAATTTCTCTCGTAATAATGGCGATGTATGTTGTGTAGTCGATATTCATGAGGGTATTGAAACTACGTTGATGATACTTAGCCATCGTTTGAAAGCCAAACCAGAATGTCCTGCAATAAAAATTATTAAAGATTATGGCGATTTACCCCACGTTGAGTGTTATCCTCAACAACTCAACCAAGTATTTATGAACCTAATTGCTAATGCCATTGATGCACTAGAGGAAGCAAACCAGGGTAAATCATACGAAAGAATTAACAATATTATTACTATCCATACTAGTTATCAAGATGCCTGGATAACTATGAGCATTGGTGATAATGGTTTAGGAATGACCGAAGCTGTACGGCAGAAATTATTTAATGCATTTTTTACAACTAAACCACAAGGGAAGGGTACTGGTTTGGGACTTAGTATTAGCTATCAAATAGTTACACAGAAACATAGTGGAACCTTAGAGTGCATTTCAGCACCTGGGGAAGGCACACAATTTATAATTCGCATCCCGGTAATTTTATCAAAATCCTCGTAGAGATGTTACATGTAACGTCTCTACACGACGTGTTTTATTATCCTGCCACTGCTTCTTCGTATATAACAAAGAGCTTTTTCTGGGCGCCGCAAATTGGACATTTCCAGTCGTCGGGTATTGCTTCAAACGGTGTACCAGGTGCAATACCTGAGTCTGGGTCGCCTGTTATTGGGTCATATATCATGGAACATTGACGACAAATCCATTTTTGTGTTGCTGGGTTTCCTGTTTTAGCTTTAGTAGCAGGCGCCACTCCATCTAATGCTCGCAACGCTTCACTATACTGTTGAGCATGGTGATTTTCGATGTGTGTTAGCAAGCCAAAGTTATGTGCTGCTTTACAGAAGGTTTGAGCATGTTCCACAGATTCTGCTTGCTGCTTTTCAAATTCAACGACTGCACTTCCATCTCGGTCTGTACGCGCTTGCTCTGCAAAACCCGGATACATTACACTGTACTCGTATGTCTCACCCTCAATTGCTAACTCCAAACAACGCGCAGCAATTGCTTTTTTCTGTTCGGGTGTTAATGATGCAGCATCTGTTACAGCTAACTCTGGATGCATTAATCTAAAATGGGCAAATGCATGTTCCGTTTCTTGCTGTGCAGTTTCACGAAATAACTTTGATAGTTCATGCATACCTAAATGACGTGTCACTTCCGCAAAGAATAGGTATTTACGATTAGCCATTGATTCTCCACCAAAAGCTTCAGCCAAATTGTTTGCGGTATTCGAGTTTGTCAAGTCCATAGCCTTACTTCCCAGCGTTTCACAATAAATCATAATCGTAATGACTATGATTTAACTATATTATTCTAGTTATAGCCGAAAAACCGGCGCTTGTTTACGAAAATCTCAATTAGTTACTACGCTGGCTGTTTGTAATGGGTGATATCAACAAAAGTGAGATTGGCGCCAAGGAGCTTACCACTGGCATTAAATACTGGTTTGATGTGAATGTCTAGATAAGTGATGCCGATTTTAGTTACCCATTGTATATTTTGCAAGTGGAGCGCGCGATGCTCGTGATTTAAGTGCTTGAGCAAAGTCAATGATTTTATAATTTGCCCTATCTGTAGATTTTGCAGTTTGGCGCCTAAATCGGTGTAAGTCAAACCAAACAGCGCGTTAGCTTGGTCATTAGCTATAATTAGGCAACCTTTGATATCAATTGCCAATTGGGCAAATGGACTTTTCTCAAAGGCTGTTTGCCAGACAAAGACTTGGATAGTTAAAGGGTCAAGTACTTTTGTTCGAGGAGTTTGAGTTTGTATCAACAGGTGGTCTTCTAACGTGAGCTTTTCCCCTTTAGCAAAAATACGATGCTTTAAACTAACAGGGATAAAAATATTTTTGTTTGTTAAGTTTTCTGCATTACCTAGAAAAAGAAAGCCTTTATCTGTTAAAGCAAAATGAAAGCGAACAAAAACAGTTGCTTGGGTTTTGAAGTGGAAGTAAATTAGGACATTGCGGCACATGAGCAGGTCAATTTTGGACATTGGCGCATCAATAGCCAGGTTATGGTGCCCAAAAACGATTGTAGAGCGTAGTTTTGAGTCAAAAATGTAGCGTTTTTCGTCTTTCTCAAAGTATTTAGAAAGTAGCTCGATTGGAATTCCCACTACCTCGTCTTGACTGTAACTACCTTTTCGCGCAAGTTTGAGTGCGGCACTATCTACATCCGTGGCAAAAATTTGTACTCTTTGTAAATATTGCTCAATGCCCAAAGCTTCTACCAATAACATCAGCAACGTATAAACTTCTTGTCCGTAAGCACAACCTGCGCTCCAAATACGAATTTTTTCTTGCGGTTTTTTATTTTTGATAATTTGAGGAATGATTGTGCTAGCTAAATAATCCCAGCAATCACGGTTGCGAAAAAAACGAGAGAAGTTGATTAAGATGGTGTCGAGCAGGGAAGTGTACTCTTCAGCATGTCCCTGCAAATATCGCAAGTAGTTCGTATAGCTATCAATTTTTAAATCCTGCATCCGACGTTCAAACCGTCGCATCAATGAATCACGCTTGTAAAAAGTCAAATCACAAGCGCACTTTTGCTTAAGGTAGTCCAACAAAGTTTCAAAGTCTTGGTTATAACCTTTTGATGTAATCATTAATATAAAGCTTTCGTCATTTTTTATACTCCCCTTAAAGACTAACGCAACTTGACAGTAAACCTAGTAGGAATAAAATATTCTTCAGTCTAAGGACTTATTATAGAGTTTACGATAGATATATTTATATATAAAAAAAAATCAATAAATATAGCTTTACTCACGGCTGAAGTTAGAGGTCACGTCAAAACTTAATAGCTAATCTAGAAATTGTAAATTAATTATCTTAATTTAATGCTTGAAATATTTCTGATTTGTGTAAATAATTACACTGAAATTTAGGCATTGAATAAGGGAGGCAAACTTATGCAAAAGACAGACGATCAAAAAAGATTCTTCTCGCGCTATTTATCTTTGGCGCCTGTTCTGGCTGTAGTATCGGTATCAGTAGCTTTTACTATTTGGGCAGTATTTAATAACTTCTTCCCTGACCTTTTGTTTCATCCTTTACCCTAAGAAGTTAATCCCCCAACCCCCCTTGATAAGGGGGGCTAAGAATATAAAGCAAATTTATTAATTTAAACTTTCTCGCTACTGGCTTCCTCTTCAGAAGTGGGGTCTTTGACTCTACGAATAGGCAAATTAGCAATCAAAGCAGTAGTGCGTTGATTACTTTCGAGCGAGAATTCTAAGCCTTCGGTTTCTACTTCCACGTAGCGACAAACAATTTCAAGGATTTCTTGTCGCATTTTCTCTATCATTTGAGGACTTAAATCAGCACGGTCATGAGCAATTACCAGTTGCAGGCGACGTTTGACTTCACTGCGACTGGTATCGTTACTGCGGGAAAAAAGACGTTCTATAAATTCGAGAATCATTGCATCTGCGAAAGTGCAAGGGTGGAAGTATTAAATAATCTTTGTCCACAACAGCTTGCGGAGTCGGGCAAAGATGTTTTCGCTTTGCGAGTCAAGGTCAAGAAATTCTACGGTTTCCCCTTCCAATCTACGAACGATGTTTTCAAACGCCGTTGCAGCTAAGGATGGAGTATCAGATAACACAAGAGGCTCACCGCGATTAGTCGAGACAATTACGCGCTCGTCGTCAGGGATTACACCAATTAAAGGAATTGCTAGTAGTTCCTGAACATCCTGTACAGACATCATATCATTTGCTCGTACCATTGCTGGACGAATGCGATTGATAATCAAATGTGCGCGCTTAACGCCTTGTGCTTCTAATAACCCAACCACACGGTCAGCATCACGAACGGCAGAAATTTCTGGAGTTGTGACGATTAAAGCTTCTTTTGCTGGTGCTATCGCATTTTTAAATCCGTTTTCAATACCAGCAGGACTATCAATAATTACATACTGATACTTTTGTGCTAGCGCATTCACCAACAACTTCATTTGGTCGGGTGTAACTGCTTCTTTGCTACGGTTTTGTGCAGCAGGTAGAAGTACAAGATTCGGTTGACGTTTGTCTTTGACCAAAGCTTGTTCTAATCGACACTCGCGTGCCAATACCTCAACCGCAGTATAAACAATGCGATTTTCCAAGCCAAGGAGTAAATCGAGATTTCGTAGCCCAAAATCAGCATCGACGAGTGCTACTTGTCGCCCCATTTTGGCTATTGCCATCCCTAAATTAGCTGAAACCGTGGTTTTACCCACTCCTCCTTTACCGGAGGTAATAACAATAATCCGAGTCATGATAAAAGCGCGCTCGATTTAAGACTCAAACAATATACCGAAGTATGAATAAGAAGTATAAAACAAGAAGCACTAAGGATAATCATTAAGTATTAATTTTTTACCTGTTAATTATCCTTTTCTTTTTTTTTACTCTACTTTTAATGGCTGTTGACTAATCTTACTCAATCTTGAAAAATCAGCAGCTTTGGCGATACGAATACCTCCTGATGTAACATATGCCACTTCGGGATGAAATTGTGTTGGTGCTTTTTCCGGCGCCCGTGCCACAGCGTCGGCAATACGAAGCTGTGTTGGTTCCATTTGTAACGCCATAATTAAACACTCGCTGTTGCCATCGGCACCAGCATGAGCCACTCCACGCAGACGACCCCAAACTAAAATATCGCCCGAAGCAACTACAATACCACCAGGATTAACATCTCCTAAAATAATAACAGTACCAGGATGACGAATTTCTACACCCGAACGGATTGTCATCTCCATATATAGCGGTTCTGCTGAAGGAGTTACAACATTTTTCTCCTCCGAAAAAGAAATTTTGGGCGCCAGTTGCAGTTGTTCCACCGAATAACCAGCAGTGACAGCAGCTACAGCAGTTTGCCTTCGACTCGTTGCTACAGATTTTAATTGAAGTTCTACTTCTTTTAAAGATTCGGCAAGCTCTTGGAGTTGTCTCGCATCGAGTAATCTATCACCAGCGACTAAATGTACACTTGTATTAGCTACACGCAAACGGTCACCACCATTTAAACGCTGCTTAAGCTGTTGCCAAATTTCTGACCAACTATACTCACTAATACTAATTTGCGACTCTTTTGGCAAAATTATTACCAGTCGTTCGGCTTCGGTTTTAAACTGTACCTGAACATTACGATTGGGAACAGGTTTTGGTAACGAATCTAACGATGTAATATCTTCATCAAGATTCAAGTTAGAAGTAATACCGGATTCAACAGTATCTTCAACAGGTAATTCCGATTTTTCTTCGGAACTATCTGCTTGCACAACTTCTTCACTACCAGGAGGAGGTAATTGTTTTTGCTCGAATACTGAAATAGGAAGGTCTTCAGAAGGTAATTCAGCTTCTACTATTGTTGTATTTTGAGAGGGAGTATCTAATTGTTGTTGTTCTGTTTCTAATGGTACTGGAGTATTGTAAACAACATCAGAATTTACGTTGCTCGTCATCCTTACCTCTCTATCATCAAGTAGTGAATCTACTTTATACTCAGCAACTGGGGTAGACAGGTATGTTGGAATACTTGTTTCCACAACAATGCTATTTTCTTCTAACTTTTGTTCGTTGCCAGAAGCTACAAGTGTTTCAGGATTTGCCAAACTAGAGATAAAGTGATTACCGTCATCAACAGTTGGACTAGAAATAAAATGCAGCACAGTATTTAGTTCTGCTTCTGGGAGAACCGGATTTATATCTTCATCAAATTCCTTTTGATATACTTGTGCTGGTTCAAAATTATTAGAATTTGATTCTAAATTAGGAGTAGCAGAATCATAAGCCATATTAACACCAGCCAAAAAACACTTCTTGAACGCACCAGAGGCATCCTGCTACTAGCATAGTAGAAACCTGGTTTCTTTTTGAGATATTGTAATAAAAATGACAATTTGGCGTAGAAACCAGGTTTCTGTAGATTTTTAAAGGCGCCTGAGAAACCTGGTTCCTTTTTGAGATATTGTAATAAAAATGACAATTTGGCATAGAAACCAGGTTTCTGTAGATTTTTAAAGGCGCCTGAGAAACCTGGTTCCTTTTTGAGATATTGTAATAACAATGACAATTTGGCATAGAAACCTGGTTTCTTGGTTTCTTTAGACTTTGCTAAGTCTTTGATAAACTGTAGCCAAAGCTGAGTCATCACCAACATTACCAGGAAACAACACAACTGGTAGATTTGGGTATCGCGGATGGTCGTTTGGAGTAGTCACCATTGAGCAACCTGCCAATATTTGACCTAGTAACCGCGCGGATGTTAAAGCTAAACCTGAGCTTAGAACATCATTTGACGTAATTCCACCTTTACTAATTAAAAATCCTATATCGGAAGGTAGCCCCCTGACTATATCCATTAGTAAATTGGAAACTTTGGCGCCAAAGTCTAATCGAGTTTTAACGTCAGGGAAAGTGAGTTCAGTACGACTAGTATATATTACAGGAGTTTTGCCTTCTGAATGTACGGCGCCTATACTTTGTAAAGTATCAGACAAAAGTGCCGCTTCGTTTCCATTATTAATTAACTTTGCTACATCTATTTCAATCCCAGTAATACCTTCAGCTTGTAATAATTTTTCTAATTGCTGAGTTGTCTTTTTAACATGTGACCCGACAATAACAGCACCAGGTTTACCGGAACGTACATACTGTGCCATATCTTGGGCGCCGATTGGTTGCGGTGGTAAAGCAGCGAGTGCGGTTAATATACTGGCAGCACTGCGAAACAAAAAGCGTTTTCCATGACTTGCTGTGGATAAAATATCTTGGGCAAACTTATCTAAGTCAGCTTGAGTTTCACCATCGACTACGCAGCATTGATTATTATTAAGATTCCTTAAGCGCTCTTTACTACCTGCACGAATGTCAGATAGTAAAAATCTTTCTACAGAATCTGCTGGTATTTTACTCTTGGTTTTTTCTTCAGCGTACTTGGGTAAATAACTATAACTATAAGCAAAGACCGAATCGCGCGCAAATTCGGTTTCATGAACAGGAGTAGGAACCCCATCAATAATCAAATAATGTATACTGTCACGGGTAATGCGACCACCTTCAAAAAACGCAGGTACTAAAAAGTGAGCATCAAAGGGGCCAAGTTCAGAGGCAATAACGTCAGTTTCGATAGGGTAATGTCCCCGTAATGTAGAATCAGAACGACTGACGACTAAAAAATCCTCAATATTTTCTGCTTCAATGGCAATTTTCAAATTATGACAAACTTCTTTTGTAACCTCAGCAGCAGCATCGGGAGTTAAAGACCGAGTATTAGTTAACACAAAAAATATCGGTGAATCATCGTGCAAACCCAGACGTAAAGTATCCACATCCCAGCGCATCAAAAGCAGGCAACTGTGGACAGTTTGTGAACCCGTTGGGTCATCATCGAGAACGATTATTTTAGGTTTGGTTGTCATTTTTTACTCAACGCTGCGACTGTAGTTTTCTAATTTCTGCTTGCACGTCGATAGCAATCTGTAATGATTGATTAAGAACTTGAGCATATTCGCTCGCTTCTGTACTAACTTGCATTGCTTGCAGGTTAGATAAATTATTTATAGATAATTCTTGATTATTTGCAAGCAGTTCTTTATTATCCCGCAAAATACGTTCAGTTTTTAATGCCCGTAGCAAATCTTCGCGAATTAACTGTAGTCCTGATATAACTTTTTCCCGGTCTTCGATATGTGAAGTTTTGTTTCCTGATGTTGCTAGTTGGTCATTTATATGAATTGATTGGATTACTGCATGGTATCTATCGACTTCATCTAAAAGTACTGTTACAACTTTTGGACATGTTTTTAGGCGCCAGAACCAGCGTCCAAGTAGTACTATTATTGGTACTATAATAATCAAAGCTAATGCTAGCGGTATAGATGTACCGATGGTGGGTAATATTAGAAAAGCATAAATAAATCCGACTATAAGCGGGGTTAACGCTAAAGCTACCATTAGCTCGTTGCCAATAAATCCTAAGCGCTTCTTTTTATCGCGCATTATTGAGGGTCGAAATACCTCGTCTGGGTCAAACCCTGTTAAACGTCTGAGTTCCCCCTTACTAATTTCTAAACCGAGTAAGTCTGTTTCCACGATAATTTTCCTTATGTAGCACGTTTATTCTAAGTGGAAAAAAGGGCCGCGTATAGAGATGTACTTACTCTATTCACAACCCAGGTAGAATGCTTGGATGCATGAGGAAAATGCACCTTAATCAACTTACGTACTGTAGGTATGCGATATACGTTGGTTAGCATGTCGCATCTATTAAGAAACTACAAGGGCAAAAACATTATTTCGTGAAGTTGGAGTAATTGGCAACGGATCTAACGGATGTAACGGATAAAGACTGAGACCGTAGCATAGGCCTTCTTCGCCTGTGCAGTAATATATTTGTGAATTGTAAAAAATGCCTGAATGTAGAGACGTGATATATCACGTCTTCACAACGTGGGAATTTTATAAATAATGTACGTAATGCAAGAATACAGATTTTGTCAATGAAACGGCGCCGTTGCTATATATGGTCTATAGCAATCCGTGCATAAGTTGTAAAAAATCACAGTTGCTGATTTGCTTTTTTAAGCAATGGACACGTTTCTAAATTATCAGGGCGCCTTTTATATTGGAATGATATAATCTCTAAAAATGTATAGGATGCTGTTGGGTGGATAAACTAAAAAGCTGGATTATTTTTTATAATTTATCCACAGCTTCACTATTATCCCAAAGTTAGTAAACGTTGGGGCATATCAACTACTAACCTTCGAGTTGTTAGCCATTGGCGCCCAAGTAAAACTTCAGATAAACCTTGACCGACGTGAACAGGAATGTCATATTCACTACCATCAAGTTTTATCTTACCTGCGTAAATGCTAAACCTAAAATTTCCACGTGCAGTTTCCATTGTTTGCCGTCGTATAAAAACCCAATTAAAAGCACTTATATCTTGACTATCGATTGCTAACCAGTATCAAAAGCCACTATCAAACATTGCATCAGTTTGTAGCTCTAATCCTTGGTCATCAATAAGTGCTACCTCGAAAATTAACGCATCCTCATCACCAAATCTACCTTCAATCGTCATATTGTACCGCAAACCCCTGTTTCATTAATTCGGAAAGCATAATGTATTTTATCAGGATGTTTGTCACGACATACACGTGAAGCAACTTCTAAATCTTTATCAACGAAATACTCCCCACTATCTGGTTCAACCGCAACAAACCAATTATAATGAGTCTCAATCAATTCAGCTTTAACTTTATCAAAAATGGGTTTACAACGTTGATAAAATTTCTCACCCTCCGCTTCCCATTCGGCAAATTGTTCTTCTGTCCACTGGATTTCGGGGAAAATGCGTCCTCGACGTACAGTACGAGTTGGTTTGGCTTCAGTCATGGCTAGTAATTAGTTCATTATTATAAGGGTCGCAATACTTCTATTTTCTCTTATATACACCAATTATACCATTTCACGAAAAGCCTGATACAAATAAAGCCTCTAAAATAAAATTCCATCCAGCAATAGATTGTATTTGAGAAGTAGTAAATTTATCTAGCTGTTTCCAGACAGCTTCTTTTAATTCATCTA
>JAHHGX010000090.1 GCA_019359675.1 Calothrix sp. FI2-JRJ7 | reverse complement strand
CTGATTGTCATAAAGCAATACTATTCAGGCGCCTAGCATTATATAACTTGTACCGCTTTGGGTATTGATGGCGCGGCGAAGCCGTGCCGAGACTGATTGTGCCAGTTGCGTAAGTCCTGATTTTAATGCATTATTCAAATTACCAGCTTTGGCATGTTGATTATCTGGACGGGTTATATACTTACAACCTAGTTCACGAGCAAGTTCTTTAATATGCGGGCGCCGGGTATCGTCTAAAATATAAATTGTTTTATTGGGGTATTTCATCGCCTGACACCCAATTACAGTTCGACGCACTATATACTCAGGCTCTTTGTAAGTAGGAACAAAAACATCTACAGATGGTAAATAGGCGCCGCAGATTACATCTTGTTCGTATTTATCCGCTTGTTTATGACGTAGCTTGTCTGTTGTCCAAGTTGACTGAAATAGAAACAGCAAAGATGCCAACATCGAAATTGCTTCAAACAGCAGATAAACCACACTAAAAGTTAAACTCAACCCATCAAAAAAGTTTAACGTTGTTTGGCGCCAAAGCAAGTAGCGAATTGTTAGTACTGCTAAGATAGACCGTACAACTAAACGAGTTATATTTGTAGATGGAATCCAACGTAGCATAACACAAATTCCTAAAACACCAACAGTTGGAAGCCAGTGAATAACCTCATCCTGCGGTAGCGCTAAAAAATCTGGAAGAGTTCGCAAAACGTTTGGAACTGTTGACTCTAAAGGTATTATTGTCGGTCTTTCCAGAGATAAATAGAAAGCAAACAGCGAAAAAATGATGCTTGCGACTAAGAAAGCAAGAGCAAACGGAGATATTAATTTAGAAGAACTACTCATTATTTTGGGTGCAGGATTGACATTCAATAATTACTGACCATTAATGTGAAACGTAATGTAGTTGGGTTACGCAAAGCCTTCAACGCCACTTGCTTTAACGCGGGGAACCCGCGCAACGCAGTGGCTCCCCAACCTACAATAAGCGACATTGAATAATTACTAACCATTAATCTGAAACGTGACTTTACCCGTGTAGCCAACGTAGCAAAATTTCGAGTTTTCTTTTTTTGTGTTTGCATTTAGCTCAACACGCACCTGAGTATTACGTGCCAAATTCGCATTAATTGGTATAGCGACTTCTTCCCCTGCTGTCAGTCTTCCCACACCCGAACGAACCAAACTGATTTTACCGTGTAAAGTTTGTGAGTAACTGTTCTTTTGGGCGCCGTAAAGTTCAACGGTTGCTGGTGTACCGGGTTGAAGCTCACTCAAAGATTGCTCATCGACAAATACATCTATCCAACGTCTGCTACAGTCAAGTACTTGACCAACAGATTCTCCTTTTTCTAGAAGTTTACCGTTTTGGGCGTTCATTTTCCAAATCACCCCACCTGTTGGAACCTTGACTATTACACTTTTTTGACGCTGTAAATCTAAATTAGCTTGCTTTAATTCTGAACTAGTACTAGCTATACCCTCTTCTAACATCCGCACTTGATTTTGCTGATTTGTAATTTGCAGTTGTAATTCTTGCTGACGAATGCTGGGGTCGTAGTTGCTGCGAGTTTTATCTAGAGATAAACTCAAAGAAGCAGCATTAGAACGAGTACGTGATTCTAACAAACTCGCTTGTAAACTCTTTACCTGAGCTGCACGTTCTTGCATTTCCAACGTTGCAGTATCTAAATTCGCCATTGGTAAGGCGCCTTGAGTAGCTAGTAATTTTGTTCGATTATAATTTACTTCTGCCAAGCGATAACGAGATAGTGCTGCTTGTAAATCTGACTCAACTTGCTGTATAGACTGCTGCGACTGTTGATTTTCTAAACGCACTTGATTTACTTTATCTTGCTTAACTGTCCCCATTAAAGCAAGCAATGCATTTAAAGTAACGCGCGCATTTTTTAACTCGGACTGTTGCTGTTTTAACTTAGTCGTAATTTGCTCAATTTGGAGTTGACTAACTCGTTCATTTTTCAAGACAGCTATAACTTGGCTTTTGGATACAGCATTTCCCGTATCTGGAGATAATTGAGTAACCACACCTTCGGAAGGAGTTTTGACATCAATTAATACACCGTTTATCACCGCATCTCGACTAACTACAGAAGTGAATTTAGTCTTAATTAAATTAAAAGACCAAGCAAATAAACCAATCCCAACAGCCAAAACTGCTATATTTGATACCAAAGAACGTGGAACGAGTGAACGAGTAACTTTTTGACCCTGAAAACCTTGCATAAGTAGATACGTTGTAGTAATGTTTACAAACTTATTAATCAGTCTTTGCTTTCCTCACTACAGATATTACTCTTATAGCAGAAATTATGTGTAAAATATTACTCTGAACAAATAAAAATAAATTAGTAAAAAATTGTTAAATTATTACATATAGTATTCTTAAATAATACGTAATATTCAGTAGATATATTACATGTAAATGTAGCGTTTATACAACAATATTTTTACTTGTAGACAACATTGTTATATTAAATCATCGATTTATCAGTACATAAATTTATTATGTCTGTAAGTAAAAAAATATACACACTTCAGCATCTAAACATCTTAAATTAAATATCTGTAGGTAGGGTGGAGGAACGGAACCCAACATAATCAAAGCTCACTCTCGTTAATATAAAACTAACGCCAACGCGCGCAAATCAGCTTAAAAATCTCTATTGGAAGTCGATATCTTTCAAAATCCTCCAATCGGGTGAATGTGTTTAAGCCAATTTTCATGTAACATATTGTAGCTGTGTGGTACTACAGGGTACATTACGTTATGCGTTCATTTGAATATGGTAAGGTAAATGATTCAGGAGATGCTAGTAAGCTTATATCGATTCTTAGTCAGTGCTTTATGATGGCGCCGTCTGATGGTGAGGTTTACCTCCAGTCGGTTGGGATAGAGAATTTTCGTGTGATTCGTCAAAATGGGGAAATTGCTGGTGGATTAGCAATATTGTCACTTGCCCAGTGTTATGGTGGTGAGTTTGTACCAATGGCAGGTATTGCAGCAGTGGGTATTGCACCAGAATATCGAGGCAGCGGCGCCGCATTAGCACTAATGCAAAGTGCAGTTAAAGAAATTCATGTTAAGGGGGTGCCCCTGACAGCATTATTTCCCGCAGTGCAACGTTTGTACCGTACTGCTGGATATGAGCAAGCGGGTAGTTTCTGTAATTGGGAAATTACGACTGCTAGTATTCAAATGGGAAAACCTCAGTTACCGTTGACGTTAATTACTACCGAAAAAGATATTTTACGGTCACTAAATCAAAAACAAGCGCGTTTACATAATGGTAATTTAGATAGAAACGAATTTATTTGGGCTGATATTGGGCGTTCAAAAGATGCACAACAATACGCTTATTTGATTGGGAGTGCAGATAATCCTCAAGGATACGTTATATTTACACAGCATCGTGGTGACGATAACGATTATATTAATATACGAGACTGGGTACTCTTAACACCCGCAGCAATACAAAGTTTTTGGGCCTTTCTTGGTGGTCATCGGTCGCAAATTGATACGGTTCGTTACAGAAGTGCGCTTGTTGATGCACTAACTTTAATGTTGCCCGAACAAACAGCCAAGCTGAAATCATCAACACGCTGGATGTTACGTGCGGTAGATGTAAAGAAAGCTCTAGAGAAGCGTGGGTATCCTCAAAATGTCCAAGCTCAACTTCATATAGAAGTACAAGATGATTTATTAGAAAGTAATAATAGTAAATATATACTGTCTATTGCGAATGGACGTGCGGATGTGGCGCCAGGTGGAAAAGGTGATTTTAAGCTTGATATTCGTGCCTTTGCTCCGTTATATACTAGTCTATTCTCTCCGAGTCAATTAAAAATGACAGGAAAGTTGGAAGCAACAGAAAATGCTATTACTACTGCAACGCAAATATTTGCAGGCGCCGGAGCTTGGATGGCTGACTTTTTTTAGGGTAAAAAATGCATCATACTACTGGGAAATGGCGCCTTGGGTTGGGACTA
The DNA here is from genome assembly GCA_019359675.1 of Calothrix sp. FI2-JRJ7. GTDB lineage: Bacteria > Cyanobacteriota > Cyanobacteriia > Cyanobacteriales > Nostocaceae > Dulcicalothrix. The sequence goes on along the minus strand of JAHHGX010000090.1, from coordinate 104,766 downwards.
TCTTTATTAACGATTGTACTGTGGGGAGTGTTACCGATAGCGCTAACGGTCGCACTCTCTGTTCTCGATGTGTACACAGTCACTTGGTTTAGATTTTTATTATCATTCTCATTACTAACTATTTATTTAGCAGCAAGAGGAAAATTACCTACGCTTAAACAGCTACGTGCGACTTCTTGGAAGTTGCTAAGTGCCGCAATTATTTTTCTTGCTGCAAATTATATTCTGTTCTTAAAGGGTTTGGCGTTAACGTCTCCCGCTAACGCTCAAGTTATCATTCAACTAGCGCCTTTACTAATGAGTTTTGGTGGATTGTTAATTTTTCGTGAGCGTTATAGCTGGCGCCAATGGTGCGGGGTTGGTATTCTTACGATTGGACTTGCTTTATTTTTTCATGAAAAATTAAATAGTATAATCACCGTACAAATAAATTATCTACTTGGAACAGGCTTAGTTGTGCTAGGCGCAGTGGCTTGGGCTGTTTATGCTCTAGCACAAAAGCAATTATTAAGAACTTTATCTTCTATGCATATCATGGTAATTATTTATGGAGTATGTGCTTTTTTATTCTTACCATTTGCTACACCAAAGTTACTTTTTACACTTAATTATTTTCACTGGGGAACTCTAATTTTTTGTGGTTTAAATACGCTAATTGCTTATGGTGCTTTTGCTGAATCATTAGAGCATTGGGAGTCATCACGAGTAAGTGCGGTTGTGGCGGCTGCACCAATTGTTACTTTAATATCTGTTCATGCTGTGTGCGTTATTGCACCTAGTTTAATTGTTCCAGAAAATTTGTCAGTCACGGCAATTGTAGGCGCCGTCTTAGTCGTAGCTGGCTCAGTGGCTATGGCTCTGGGTAAATAATAGATATTATTTGAATGAAGTTTTGTGTTAAGTAATTTTACGGTATCTTTAATCAAAGATGCGGCTTCTTCATAGTTGTTTTTTGCATACTGAAGCGTATTATTTTATTATCTGTTATGATGGCATCGTTGGATAAATTATTTTTTCCAAATAGGTAAATCAACCTATATTGCCCGATATAGCCCAGTGTCACTACCACAGTTCTTTTTTACGATTTTATAGTTAGAAAATTTTCTACTATAATAAATACTTTTGAGGCGAAACCACAGAATCATTCAGGGCGAATCATTTAGGGTGTCCGCATAACTACCAGTTTGACAGAGCCTCATCAAATTACATCCGAAGTGCAGACGTTTTGCGATGAAAAGCTTTTTTGGTATCTGGACCAGCACCCTGCGAAGGAATATATTGTTGCTGGTACTCTCAATGCTGCTGCCTACTTTTGAAATGAGTTCGGCATATGCAGCACAGAGAGTTTATGCATCTTATTCGGCGTTGGAACGGTCAATTTCCGTGACTGCGTTAGAAGAATTTGTCAGGACAGGCGCCGTAGATGAAAGTCTAGCGGTTTATGCCGAGTATCTCAAACCAGCACAACTCCAAGAGTTGCGAAGAGTGCTACAAAGTCCGATAAAAGCTAACGCAGTAGCAGTATCACAGTTTCTCTATACTCCGCAAGGAGAATTTTTGTTGCGAAGGTTAGGAGAAGTAATTAAGACAAAATCACGTCAGGAAAAACCTGGCTTTCATGCTTTGCGGTCAGCTTTAATACTGGCAGCTGCGGATCCTGGAGGCTTAACTTTACTAGGTTTGTTACGTGAATATCCTGGTGCGAGCATTCATATAGATTTAGCGCGAACTCTAGGAATTGCGTCAGAACTAGAAAAAATGGTTAGCGATACCGAAAAAGGCATCACAGCAGTATCTCAAAAAGCTAAAACCGAGGCAGCAATAGAGCAACCTTCGTTTCAGAGTGCCAAGCTTCCTGATTTTCGTCGTAAAGGTAAATTTGCCACGTCCAAGCAAACGTATAAATTACTCGATGCTGTTCGTAATCGGTTTTTATTCACCGATGTTTATATACCTTCAGGAATTGAGAAAGTTCCAGTAATCGTCATTTCCCACGGTGTAGGTACAGACAGCAGCAATTTTGAGTATTTAGGTTCACACCTTGCTTCTCACGGATTTGCTGTGATAGTTCCCAACCATCCTGGTAGTGATACAAAGCAATTGAGTTCGTTAATGAAGGGTAGTGCGAATGAAGTTGCTGAACCAAGCGAATTCTACAATCGTCCTCTTGATATCAAATTTGTTCTAGACGAACTGCAACAGCGTAATAAATCTACGTTTCGTGGGCGCCTGAATTTTGATGAGGTAGGGGTATTCGGGCAATCGTTTGGTGGATACACTGGGTTAGCATTAGCAGGAGCGCAAATTAACTTTGGACAGTTAGAAAAAGACTGCAAACCAAAGGCACTCACAGAAACTTGGAATGTATCTTTACTACTGCAATGTCGTGCTTTGGAACTACGGAAATTTGGACCATTGATGAGTTATGACCTGCACGATAAACGTATCAAAGCGGTAATCGCAGTCAATCCCATCACCAGCAGTATTTTTGGTGAAACCGGATTGAACAATATAAAAATTCCCGTAATGATAGTTGCCAGTAGTGATGATACTGTTGCACCAGCATTGTACGAGCAGATATTACCTTTCTCGTGGATTGGAAATCAGCAAAAATACTTAGCTGTCATGCAAGGCGCCACCCACTTCTCAGCTATTGGTGAAGGTAAAAATGATGCAAACCAAATTGGACTACCTTCAGATATAGCAGGTGATGACCCTGCACAAGTACGTAAATACTTAAACTCGCTCTCGTTACCTTTCTTCCAATCTCATGTTGCAGGTATGACCAAATATGCGCCATATTTGAATGCAGCTTACGCCAAAGCTATTTCAACTCAGCCACTAGCATTAAACTTAATTCAGTCACTAACATCAACTGAACTAGCACAAGCATTTAATGGTGAGTTGAAACAAATTAAGCAACCCTAACTAACAAATCCTCACGGCGCCTCCTCTGACTGGGTTTCTATTGGATATACTATAGAAGCCCGGTTTACCCATGTTTAACATGTGGCTAACATATGACTCGTCCCCGTATACTTCAACCAGGACAAAGCTATACTTTTAGCCAGTACTTTGAGCTTTCGTTCGCAATCCAAGATATTCTAGCTGAGTTAGGTTGTTCTTATAATTTAGAGTCTTTAACCTTACCTAGTTCTGAAGTTGATGACAGCTTAATTAACAATTTGAAACAAAATATAGAAACTAATCTTCAATACGTCAAGCTTTCCAGCGAATCAGCACGCCAGCAAGTAATTATAGCCCCTATACTTCTAGAAGTCTGTAAAACGACTCAAACTCGATTGAATGTAGAGTATCCCGTAAGTGTTAGCGAACAATTAAAAGGAAGTTTTGATTACTATATAGATAAAGATAGAGGAATGTTGGTAGTTGAAGCAAAGCAAGCAGATTTAAACAGAGGGTTTACTCAGCTAGCTGTAGAACTCATTGCGCTTGACCAATGGACTAGTAAAGATACACCAATTCTATACGGCGCCGTTACCACAGGAGAAGACTGGCGATTTGGTATTTATAAGCGCGCAGAGAAAATAATTCTAGAAGATATTAAATTATATCGTGTACCAGAAGAGATTCATTTATTAGTTAAGACTTTGGTCGGGATTATAAATTATTAATTCCCGTATCAGGTGCCCAAACATTAAACTATGATATTCAAGTTAACCAATTAATCCCATCCTTTTAAATTGCAAGGCTTTTTGAATCTCAACAAACCATTTGGCTGGACTTCGCACGATTGTGTTGCGAAAGTACGTAAGCTACTGCGTCTCAAACGTGTTGGACATGCTGGAACTTTAGACCCTGCTGCAACTGGTGTGTTACCAATTGCGTTGGGTAAAGCTACACGTTTACTTCAATATCTACCTGGTGATAAAGCTTACAACGCTACGATTCGTTTTGGTATACAAACAACAACAGACGATTTGCAGGGTGAAGTTATTGCTTCGCGTGCTTGTCCTGAGTTGAAGTTGGAAGATATTAAAGATTTATTGCCGCAATTTCTAGGTAAAATTAACCAAATACCGCCTAGTTACAGTGCAATTCAAGTTGACGGGAAGCGACTTTATGATTTAGCGCGTCAAGGTATTGCTGTTGAGGCGCCTGTAAGAACAGTGGAGATATTTAGTATAGAGGTTTTAGATTGGCGCCCAGGTGAGTTTGCTGAGTTAGATGTTGCGATAGCTTGCGGTGCAGGAACTTATATAAGGTCAATTGCGCGTGATTTAGGAGCAGCTTTGGATGTAGGTGGTACACTAGCAGCACTACAACGCACCGTTAGTAGTGGTTTTAATTTGGCTAACAGTATTAGTATTGAAGCTTTGGAAGCGCAATTACAAACCTTTCAACCAATGAGTCCTGATGCACCTCTACAATATCTATCTGAGATTAATTTATTAGAGGAAGATGCTAAAAAATGGCGCCAGGGACAACGGATAGCTCAACAAATAAACGAATCTTCACAATATTTACGAGTTTATACTGATGGATTATTTATAGGCATCAGTGAATTCAAGGATGACTTATTAGTACCAGCTATGGTATTCGAGCCTGTAAATTAATTATACATTCATTCCTACAGTGTATTATGGACAACTCAAAAATCAGAAGTTAATGTAGTGATGTTACTAATATTATATTTACTGTTATGGATGCGTCTATATTACAAAATCGGGATTATACAATCATTTTAGGTAAAACTTCTGCAAGTGCAGCTAAAGAACCACCGGGATATGAACATCGTTGGCAAGATGCATACGAGTCAATAATCAGCCTTGTGCGTGCGTGTCAGAAATTTGATACTGATGGTGTGACGATGTATGTTTCGTGTCGAGACTGTAAGGAAAATAACTTTCAGCAGTATAAATATGTAATGCCTGAGAAACTTAGAGAAATTGTTGAGGCACATTATCCACCGTATGAATTAGATTTACTAGGGGTTTTGCAAAAAACTCTAGATGATTATTTCGCGCGCAAAGCTGCCAACCAAGCAAAACCCAATGGTGAAATTATTATCATATTAATAGATGGCGAACCATTGGACAGAATGCAAGTTGCCAAAGTAATTGTAGAAGCTACATCTAAATTAGATAATCATAGAGAATTGGGTATTGGCTTTGTACAAGTTGGTGAAGACTTACTTGCACGTGGTTTTCTAAAAGCTTTAGACGAAGATTTAACGCACGCAGGCGCCAAATTTGATATTATTGACACCAAAATGATAGGACAATTAGAAGCAAACTCAGTACTACAATTTTTGTTAGATACGCTTGATGATTAATTGTCATGCTGAACGCAGTGAAGCATCTATATAACCGTTAACTATAAGTTGAGTAAGCTTTTAATATTCGCTGTATGTGGTTTGACATTTGTAAAATTTTTACTTTCTATTCATTAAAATTTTATGGCTGTAATTCTTTCGTTATAGTCGGTGCGTGACGCTACAAGGCTTATAATTACTTTGAAGTTTTTTCGTGGCGTCACGCACCCTACTTTTATATGCAAATTGCGTGAGTCGTAAATTAATGTGGGTATCCTAAGTTTATAAATATTTCAGGTTAGGAGAACCATATAATATGAAAGGTGTGCGTAAGCTTTGGATTACAATTGTGGGTACCATTGTATTGACGGCGTTACCTACAGGGGTAAAAGCAGATTCTGGTATCTGTTATATGGTTACATCATCTGGTCAAACTGTTAGTTTAGGAAAACTATGCGGCGCCACACAGGATGATGGGGTTTTTCGTGTACCTATCAAGCGTCGTAGTGGTAAGACTCCTGTTATTGATGTCACGTTTAATGGTAATCAGGTGTATGAAATGATTCTTGATACTGGCGCCACTGGTACTTTGATTACACAAGAAATGGCTCTTGCTATGAATCTTAAGCCTTCAGGAACGATTAATGCCAGTATTGCTGATGGTAGTGAAGTTCAGTTTAAAACTAGTGTTGTTAATTCTATTGGTGTAGGTGGCGCCGTAGTTAGTAATGTTGAAGTTGCGATAGCACCAAAAGCTGAGATTGGGTTACTAGGTCATGACTTCTTTGAAAAGTACGATGTGAAAATTCTTGAAAAGCAAGTTGAGTTTCATCGTCGCTAGATGAAATAACCGGGTTTTAAGATTTACCCGGTTTTGAAAAGTTTTTTTCTGATGTATGATATGTGCTTTTGAAAATATTTGTAATCTTTTAGTCTAGTTTGCTTAAATCAAGAGGTTGCCACTCTCCTATATCAACTGCTGGGCGCCTTGTAGTTTCTTGTATCGTAGAATATTGTAAATCTATCTCACTAATGTCATTTTTTGTAGTATGTGTTGTATCTGTAATATAATGTGAAGGTGTTTGGTTAAACCCAGAAGACACCTTAGATATAAATAGAGGAATTCCTACACTAATACAACAACCCTCTCCAGGTTGTGAGTCAACACTAAAACGACCATTGAAAACAGTGACTCGCTCTTGCATTCCTTGAAGTCCATAACCACCACAGATTTTCTCAACGTCAAATCCACGACCGTTGTCTTTGACAATTAAATACGCTCCTGTTGAAGTTGTACAAATGTGTATTTGGACTGCTGTTGCTTTTGCGTATTTACGTATGTTATTAAGCGCTTCTTGGGTAATTCTATAAATTGGCGCCACTAAATGTAAAGGCAATTGAATAGATAAATCTATATGAACTTCTGGCAAAATCCCCGTAGTGCTTTCAAAATCTTTAACTAATGACTCAACAAGTTCTTCTATCGACTGAGTTTCAAGCGCATCGCTGCGTAATGCTTTTACTGATTCACGTACTTCTTTAGTAGCAATTTTTACTAGTTCATGCGCTTCAGTAAGAAGTTGAGCTTGGTTGGCATCAGCTTTGCATTTCATAGCAGTTTGTAACTGAAAATTGAGTGCAGTCAGCGCATGTCCTACAGAGTCGTGTAAATCACGCGCGATGCGGTTGCGTTCTTGTGCTGCTGAGACATTAGCAAACTGCAAAACGCACTGCCACAGCTCGGAATGCATTTGAGCAAGTTGTTCGGGTGTATAAAGCTCTTCAACCACAGTTATCGTCTCCCTATCCTTGTAATGTCTTATATTTCTAGAGGAAATAAACTTATGCAAAAACTGGAATCGCAAAAGATAATTTCCGTATCCGTAGCATAGGTGTCCCGCCTGTGCAAAGAGAAACCGGGCTTCTCGACAACACAAAGTACTTTAAATTTTAATAATAGCTCTCGCCTACCCTCCAAAGTTAGTAACTAGACCAACACTTACTAGAGCGTATAAACATCTGGTCAAATAATAATTATTGAAATATAACTGAAATACTACCTATGTGGGGCTATGCCTCACTTACATATACCTATTTTTTTCACTAACAACCTTTTAATAAACCTAAAACCACCTAAAAGTTTTAATCTGGGTAAATTCACACATACTATCAAGTCAGTATTACATCCTCAGTATTCCCAAATGCCATTTTTGCACGGAAATATTATTGAACAAGAAGTAACTTCATTTTGGGCGCCTGAAATAGTAGATACAGATTTTATAAAGAAGAGGTACTTCAAGAAATAGACGAGCTAAAATTACAAGTTCAAAAAATGCAGGAAGTTCTTGAAAAGCATAATCAGAAATTCCAGCAGTACGAGCAAGCGCTGGGGGAGTTTGCCGCCTAAGAGAAGAAAATGAGCATCTTAGGCAAATTCATAACTCTCTTTTGGAGACCCTAAAGAAAAAACCCGCCTAGTCATTGGCAGGTTCAGTTTTTTAAAACATATCTGTATTACAAATGTATTTAATTGTCAATACAGTTTGCGATGTTCGGAGTTAAGGTTTCCCTCTCCGAATATTACAGGTTGCTTATGTCAGTTGCCTTGCATCCATATTTTTCGTATTTAAAGCCAAGCAAATTTTTGTTACAAATACTTGATTTATCTAGCATGACATAATGTAAGCTCTACAAATTTTGTTGGCTCGGTAATATGAGGAAAATCGTTTGGATTTAGTAAAAATGGCGTATGTGTTAAACTACGTTGAAAAATTAATCTACTAAAGTTCCTTGTTCTTGAAGTATTAATTTACCGCTTTTGAAAACTTGTAGTTTATTATCTGCTGTCACTCTGTAAAGATATTGATTGTTGCGGAATTCGTAGCCAAGGAAGCGGCTTGGTGTAACACCATCTGCGCCTTTTGTGTGAATTGTTTTTCCAGTTAAACGAATGGACTTACCTGTCTTTAAATCTTTGCCGACATATGTTACATTGTTACAAGTGACATTTCCTTCGGCACAATTTCTGCTAATTTTGACGCTGAAATTTTTTGTCTTTAATGTTTCTGCATTTGCTAGTCCGGCGAATAAAGTTGCGCTAATAATTGGTAGTAAAACGAAATATTTGGCGTTATTTTTGAGGTTTAACATATTGTTTACTGTGTTTGTAAGATTATATTGATAGATACAAACCAGCTAATTCAATTTCGTAAAATTGCTTTTTGAAATTTTGAGACTCGTTCTACTTGTTTAGGCGCCTGCATTTGGGTAAATATGTCAATAGCAAGCTCGAAAGCTTGTTTACCCGCTGGCAATTGTAGCTTTTGGTACGTTAGACCTAGTTGGAAGTAAGCAACGGCTAAATCACACTTGGCGCCGATTTTTTCTAGTAGCTCTACTGCTTGCTCGTGATATTCAAGCGCAAGTTCAAATTGTGATTGGTGATGGTATATTTGTGCTAACCCACTTAGGGATTTTGCTTTGACTTGTGTGTAGTGGCTTTTTTCGGCAAAGTTTAATGCAGTGGTAAACATTTGGTTAGCTTGAGCATAATCACCTAAGTTTAGATATGTTTGACCAAGCATTTGAATAAAGTATGCGTGTCTACCTGTATTTTCGTTTAGTTCTTGGGTGATGATTTGAGATGCTGATATTGCTGCACGCGCTTTTTCGTAATATCCTGAGTATGAATTTACTAATGCTAGGCAAACTGATGCTTTTTCTGCCCAGCGATGATGGTCGGTGTTTTGCACTTTGTCTATAATTTGCTGGAATAGTTGTGATGATACTTCGAGTTCCCATAAGTCGAGTTGATATAACCCGATACTTAGTAGTGAGTCAACTTCTAGCATTCGTAGGTAATATGCTTTGTGTTTATTTTCTTGGTTGGGTATTAGTGTTTTGAGGTTTTGCGTTGCTAGTTGTATGGTTTTTTGTTGGCATGTAATTGCTAAGTTGATTTTTCCTGTAATCCAGTATAGGTCTCCTAGGATGTTGTAAAGTTCGCTTAAGTTGTAATCGTGAGTGATGTTAATAACTTGATTGATTAGGGAAATTAGGGGTTGTATGTAGCCGATTCTGTATAATGTGCTGCCTAGTGGTAAATATTGGCGCCATTGATTATTTCTGCTTTTGAGTATAACTTTGCCTGCTAGCTCAAATTGGTTGATTTCAATGTAATGATAATAAGCTTCTAGTGCTTGTATGGCGTCTTTGAATGCAGTTATTTGCTGTATGCTGTCTGTCCAAAATTCTGCTGCTTTTTGGTTGGTTATTTCCCAGTCTGCACTTGCACGTAAGCGTGAAATAGCTTCTGCACGAATTACTGGATGCAACCAATATTCTCCTTGATGACATTCTATTAATGAACGGTTTCGCAATGAGGTGATTACTTGACGGTGTTCTGTTGTTGGTATATCCCAGAGTAAACTGTAAAGTCCAGAGGTGGGAATTTTTGCTACATCTTGATAGCGGTAGCATCCTAAACGGCATAATAAACGATAAGCTGATAAATCAAGAGATTGTAAACGGTTGATTTGACTAACTGTTAAATTCTTTAAATCTATGACAGCAAGGGGGTCTGCGCGGTTTTCTTGCCAATATCTCGCCATGTTACCCGCAAAGTCTTCTTGAATTGTACCGCAGAGTATACCCATTGCTTTGGCATTTCCACCATAGGCGCGCTGCATGTCTTCTAAGGTTGGTAAGTCAATTTCTACTCCTCGGTTCTGAAAAAATTGTAGCCATGCAGATTTTTCTAAACCTGGAAGACGGTAATGTTCGACGTTTAAACTTGGTTCACATAACCTGTCACGACTCGTTACTAAAGTAATAGATTCTACGCGCGTATCACTCAATACTCTTAATAGCTCAACGTAATTTCTGTGTGCCTCAATAAATCTACCTTGTCCATCAAGCGCTGATTCTATGTTGTCAATTAATACACCAATTTTACGTCCGTGTAATTGACGCTTTAATCTTAGAAGTGATACGCCAAATTCTACACCCGGTTCTTCGTTAAAGTCTTGTTTGAGCCATTCTTCTACAACATGTTCTGCTGCTGTAATATTCTGTGTTTCCTTTGCCATCAAAAGTTCTAGCACCAAATCAAACTCTTGATGCAGGTACTCAGTAGCGAGAGTTGTTTTGCCTAAACCACCTTCACCTTGAATGACTATAACTTTTGCACCCTGATTTTTGAGCGTGTGTAAGTGCGTTATTGCTTCTCCCCTTCCTAAAAAGTTAATATTTCCAATATCTATGTTATTTTCTACAGGCGCCACAGCAACACAAACAGGTCGGAAACCAGATATAGTGGCAGCTTTACGACAACACCGTTCTAAAATTGAACGACAGTTAGCTTTGGTAATTTTTTGCTTGAGCGCTTTGGATAGCAACTTCCACAACCGCGAACCAACATCTTTAGCATGACCTTCTGTACATCCGTATTGATTAGCTATCTCTAAATACTTTCTACCTAACCAAACTTGCTGAAGAATTATTCTTTCCAGTTCGCTTAAAGTTTCTCCGGTGTGCGCTGGAACAAAAGTATCTAACCATGCTAAAACTGCTTCAGCGTTCATGGTCTCACAATGCCGACAATATAGATATGCTCATTAGTCCCAGTTTAAGCTGTAAATTCAGGAATTTTTAACAAGATTCTGTAAATCCTACTTTTTCCCCGACTTTTCTGACTTTCGTCAATATTAAAACTCCCGACTTTCGCCGACTGACAAAAATATCCGGCGCCAATTAAGCTGTGGAAACAGTCGCAGTAATTACTTTACCAAAATCGATCCCCCCTAGCCCCCCTTAATAAGGGGGGTTGGGGGGGATCAAAATCACATAAAACCATGCTTAACACCGTAAATTTATTACAAACTAATCAAAAGCTCAACCTCTGGCAAATTCAACGCCGAATTCGCACTTTACTCGACAATTATCTAACACTCGACCATTTACACGAACGGTTACAAGACTTACCAGCACAATTTGCCAATCCTCAACCACGTCCTTGGAAACAAATTGACTGGCAAGCAATAAACCGTGACCAAATAATAGATATAGATATTGACGTATTCTTAGCCATCCTTAAAGGTAGTCTAGATACCGAGGCGCCAATTCGAGGATACACACAAACAAGCCGTCAATACTTGCAAACTTTACATCCATCTCTAGCTAGATTTGTTGGAGGTACAGTTAACGAACACAACGAATTAATAGAACTTGGACTGTGGGAAAAAGAAGAACGTCAACACACCCCAGCACTACAAAAAATCTATCACCAACTTACAGGCGAAAAAATAACACCGACTTTACGAACGGTTCGAGGTTATCTACCAACCGACAACCCACACGAAGATTTATATCGTCACGGGTTACACCGAGTTGCAACAGAATACGGCGCCACCTGTTTATATATATGGATGATGGCACATACAACAGGCGCCTTATATACAGTACTTGAGCAGCTTGCCATAGACGAAATTAACCATATGACGAAGTTTTGGGGTTTTGGAGTTTGGGTATATCCCAACACATCTTTACTTAGAGTTCTCAGTATCTTCATCAAAACTCGTCGTCAAAGTGAAGTGCGTAACAATTTATTCCGCACCCTCACCCGTATGATGAAAGCGCTGAATTGGAGGGAATGGACGTTAAATAATCAAATAACTTTGGCTTTAGTCTTTTTTTACACAATAATGCGGCTATTGAAATGGAATAACACCCTGACACCGCAGTACTTGAACGAATTATTTGGAATGGACGCTCACTAATTACTAATTTGATTAAAATCTTATGAATAATACCATTACTCAATTACCTATTGACCTAGATTCACAGCGTTTACCGCAACATGTCGCATTAATCATGGATGGAAACGGTCGCTGGGCAAAAAAGCGTGGACTACCGCGTATTGCAGGACATCGTCAAGGTGTAAGGACGTTAAAAGATATACTGCGGTGCTGTAAAGATTGGGGAATTAAAGCGCTAACTGTATATGCTTTCTCTACAGAAAATTGGGGTAGACCGTTTGAAGAAGTTGAATTTTTGATGCGGTTGTTTGAGCGTGCATTGAAAAATGAGTTAGACGTAATGCACTTAGAGGGTGTGCAAATTAAATTTATCGGTGATTTATCAGCTTTACCTCAGTCACTGATTAAGCTTATTAACCTTGCCGTTGAAAAAACACGTTACAATCAAACGCTGCAATTTAATATCGCCGTTAACTATGGTGGGCGCCATGAAATAATTAACGCATGTCGTCAAATAGGAGAGCTTGTGCAAACAGGCAAACTTGACGCATCAGATATAAACGAACAGTTATTTTCGCAACAGCTATACACAGCAAATTCACTAGAACCCGATTTACTAATTCGTACTAGCGGTGAAATGCGGTTGAGTAACTTCTTACTCTGGCAAATGGCTTATACAGAAATGTATTTCACCGATGTACTCTTCCCCGACTTTGATAGAACAGCTTTTCATCAAGCTTTACTAAGTTACCAAAAACGTGACCGTAGATTCGGCACAATTAAAACATCTTTGTCCGCATGAGGATAAAATGCACTATGTAGAGTTCAGTTAAACAAAATTTATGCGTGTACTACTTGGTGGAATGATAATAAGTCTTGGACTATCTTCACTCCCAGTTCAAGCACAACAGCCAAAAGTCTCTGATTCTCAAGTTTCTGCAATGGTAGAAGCACTCCGACAATCGGCGCCAAAAAGTTCACCAAGCAAAGGATATTACAGTGATTGGCAAGTCAAGCCAGAAACAATCAAATTATGGGCAAAATATTGTTTGAAAAAAGAATTAACACCGACACAGTTTCAAAACGACCCAGCGACCGCGCGTCAAGTAGTATCATGCGTAATGAACCGTGAATTAACCAAACAGTTTCGCGCGATACCCAATAATGAAACTGCTGCTGTAGGCAGTGTAGCCTGCTGGTGGATGACTGGTAACTATACAGGTTGTAACAGTGGATTCACCGCTGATTTTGTTAAAAAAGTAACAAAACTCTATCAGCAACAGCGTTCCAAACCAAAACCACAGCCTTAGTACTTTCCTGTAGAACGGGCGTTCTCGCCCGTGTCCTCATATCACTAAGTATAAGTATTTACTCGTTTAAATGATGCTGTTAATTAAGAAGCAGCTAGAGTATTGATATTCTCTATTTTAGCTTGCCTTATGTCTATTAATTCCTTACTATAAAAATGATTCATCTGAGCCATGATGCTGATGTTTCTTATGGTATGCGAATTGCTAAGGGGTTGGGAATAAATATTGACCCTGCAATGTTTCAGGCGCCCGTTCAGCAACCAGTAGGTGTGTAAAAAGAAACCGGGTTTCTCACGAGAAGCTCGGTTTTATCTATCTTGTGGTTAAATTAACATTAACCCCTTGGCTAGTAGACAAGATAATTATTCCGATGGCATGATGAAAATTAATTATATCTGATTAGCTTTATTGTTCAATTGGCGAATATATTAATTTTTAACAATGTTTAGAAGAATCAAAATTGCTACAAAGATTGGCGCTGGATTCGGAGCAATATTAGCTGTTGTAAGTGTGATTGGCTTTATTACATATCAAACTACGAATAATTTAGTTTTAAATGCTAGGTGGCAAGCTCATAGCTATGAGGTGCTAGGTGAGTTGAAAAATTTAAATGTAAACTTACAATCAGCAGAAGCATCGCAGCGCGCTTTTATTGTTACAGGTGAACAGCGTTCATTAGAACCTTTTAATGGTGCCATTAAAGCTCTAGATAATAGTTTAATAAAGCTACGTAAATTGACAGCAGATAATCCTCAACAGCAAAGCCTTATTAGTAAGCTAGAATTTTTAATCCCCCAAAGAATAGATATCATTAGAAATCGAATTTTATTACGTCAACAAGAAGGATTTGAGCGGGCAAAAGAGGAAGTTATCTCTGATAGAAACACAGAGATAATAAATCAGATTACAAATGTCATATCTCAAATACAAAAAGATGAAACAAGTTTATTATATTTACGTACACAAAAAACAGAAAACTCTACCAAAAAAGCATTTCAAGTTATTTTACTAGGTTTACCTTTTACAATTTTACTATTAATTATAATTATTATCTATCTAAATCGAGAAATTTCTTATCCTTTGCGCGAACTTTCTATAAAAACAGCCGCACTTGCCGATGGAGATTTATCGGTAAGTATCCGTGAAAATAACCGTGGAGATGAAGTAGGGATGCTAGTCAAAGCATTCAACCGGATGGTTACCAATTTACGTCAAAATACAAAGTTGACCCAGCAACAAACTTGGTTAAAGTCTAATTTAGCTAAGTTTTCTCAAATGCTGCAAGGACAGCGCAATTTAGCAAATGTTGCTAAAATTATCCTTGGCGAACTGGCGCCGCTTGTAAATGCACAACAAGCTGTATTATATGTTAAAGATACTGATATTGAACCACCTGTAATGGTTTTACTTGGTAGCTATGCGTATCAGCAACGCAAGAATCTCTCAAATAGATACCAGTTAGGGGAAGGGTTGGTAGGGCAATGCGCTTTAGAAAAGCAAAAAATATTACTCACAAATGTTCCTGGTGATTACATTCAAATTAGTTCAGGGTTAGGAGAAGCAAAACCAAAAAATATTATAGTATTGCCTATATTATTTGAGTCAGAAGTAACGGCAGTAATTGAATTAGCATCGTTTCAGGAATTTGAAACAGTACACATAACACTATTAGATGAATTGTGCGAGACTTTAGGTGCAGTGCTAAATGCTATAGCATCAGATATTCGTACAGTCGAGTTGCTCAAACAATCGCAAGCATTAGCAGAATTACTGCAAAACCAACAAGGAGAACTTCAAGAAAGTAATGAAAGATTAGCAGAACAAGCAGAAACACTACAAGCATCTGAAGAACTTTTACAGCAACAGCAGCAAGAGTTACAGCAGTCAAATGAAGAATTACAGGAGCTTAATCAAGAGCTAGAGAAAAAAGCCGAATTGCTAGAATTGCAAAAGCAAGAAGTTGAAACAAAAAATAACCAAATTGAAGAAGCACGGCAATCATTAGAAACACAAGCTAGTGAGTTAAAGCTTTCTTCAAAATATAAATCTCAATTTCTTGCTAACATGTCGCATGAATTGCGAACCCCTCTTAATAGCTTACTAATTCTAGCTAAACTTTTATCTGAAAATAGCGAAGGTAATCTCACATCAAAACAAATAGAGTATAGTAGTACTATTTACGGTGCCGGAAAAGATTTATTAGGATTAATCAATGATATATTAGACTTGGCAAAAATCGAATCTGGCACAATGTCGTTCGATTATTACCCGTTACCATTAGTCGAACTCAAGCATTACTTAGAACGTACCTTTAAACAGCTTGCCTATAGTAAAGGTTTAAACTTTACCCTTGATTTTGCGGCAAATCTCCCATCAAGCATTGACACCGACGCAAAACGTTTACAACAAGTTCTCAAAAACTTACTAGCAAATGCCTTTAAATTTACAGAACAAGGAGAAGTGCGACTCACGGTAAACTTTGCTTCACATGGTTGGAGTCCTAACAACGAAACCTTAAATAAATCTAGCTCAGTTCTCGCTTTTAGCGTCAGTGATACAGGTATTGGAATAGCACCCGAAAAGCAAAAGATAATTTTTGAAGCATTTCAACAAGCTGATGGTAGCACTAATCGTAAACACGGAGGTACAGGTTTAGGTTTATCAATCAGTCGCGAAATTGCGCGCTTATTTGGTGGTGAAATTACATTATCTAGCCATGCCGGTGAAGGAAGCACATTTACACTGTATTTACCTTTAAATATTACAGAGTCAAAAAATAATCCTGAGCGTAGAGACGTGATTAATCCCTCCGGGAAAACCTCCAGTTTACACGTCTCTACCGTTGGCGCCAAATTCAACTCAGCACCCAGTACTCAGCACTCAGCACTCTTCGACGACAGAAAAAATATTCAACCTGGCGAATATGTATTATTAATAATTGAAGATGATATAACTTTTGCGCGTATTTTATACGACATGGCGCAACAGCAAGGTTTTAAAAGCGTTATTGCTCAAAATGGTAATAGCGGAATAACACAGGCACGTCAAATTAAACCTTCGGCAATTTTATTAGATATTGATTTACCAGGAATCGATGGTTGGATGGTATTGGATAGATTGAAGCACGATGTAAACACACGTCATATTCCTGTACATGTAATGACGGTGGAAGACGGGAAACAGCGGAGTTTACAGCAAGGTGCAATGGCATATTTACAAAAACCTGTTACCAGAGAAGAAATTAGCGATGCTTTAAATAGAATAAAAGTATTTGTAGAGCGACCACTGAAATATTTACTCGTTGCCGAAGACGACGTAACACAACGCCAAAGTATTATCGAACTTATTGGTGGTGATGATGGTGATGTTAATATTACTGGTGTAGGAACAGCCGAAGAAGCTTTAACAGCAATTCGTTCGCGACGCTTTGACTGCATGGTTCTCGATTTGGGACTGCCTGATATGGATGGCTTTGAGTTAATTGAACTAATTAAGAAGGAAAAAAATGGTGAATCTTTACCTGTTATTATTTATACAGGTAAGGAAATTACCAAAGCACAAGAATTTCAATTACGGCGAATAGCGGAAACAATCATTATTAAAGACGTAAATTCTCCTGAAAGACTGCTCGCCGAAACGTCATTATTCTTGCATAGAGTTCAAGCCGAACTACCTGTTACTCAGCAAAAAATACTTGAACAATTACAATCAAGCGACAGTATTCTTACAAATAAAAAAGTTTTAATTGTAGATGACGATGTTCGTAATATTTTTGCGTTAACTGGTTTGCTCGAAAAATACAGTATGCAAGTAATATACGCTGAAAATGGTAAAGAAGGTATCGAAGTTTTACAACAGAATCCCGATATCAATGTCATACTTATGGATATAATGATGCCTGAAATGGATGGTTACGAAACTACCCGTCAAATTCGTCAAAATTATCAATTCAAATCTTTGCCCATTATTGCCCTTACTGCTAAAGCCATGCAAGGCGACCGTGAAAAATGCATCGAAGCAGGCGCCTCAGATTACATTACCAAACCTGTTGACACTGAACAGCTACTTTCGCTATTAAGAGTATGGTTGTACGATTAACTGTAGGGTGGGCAGTGCCAGCCCTTTCAATGCGTACAAATGGACTAACACAAAAAGGCAGATGGCAGAGGGCAGAAGTAAAAAGCCTTAATATACAAGCTTTTTTACTTTTTCAACGCTCACAATTATTATACTTGGGCTGCATTAATAAGATAAGTATTAATAAATTAAGTAATTAATTGGTAAGAAATATGTTTTTCCTTACCATTTTTTTATATGCAAACTATCAAGGCGTGTACGTAGCTATATAATTTGCACAAATATGATTTATTTGTTCTACATCAAGAACGTTAAAATATTATATCTAATAAATATTGAGCATAAACTTAACAGTTGCATTAGAATTCTTGCAGGCAGTAGGCAATGAGGAACAAAGAAAAATGTTTATTGTTTACAAACTAACTTTTTTTCTGTTTTTTACTAGTTTGATGTGCTTCTAAAAGTCGCGCGGTAAGCCAGTCCTGAAGGCGGGTTTCCCACCGTAGGGAACTGGCGCACCCGGAGGGTGGAAACATGGCGATGTTTCCTATCAACAATTAAATCTCCTCGCTTTTTCTTTTGACCTCTTGTTGCTTTCAAAAAACGTTTAAGATTTACACCTCCTGCAAGCCTTTGTAAAAGCTCTGCTATTTGGTCAAGAGAAAATGTACTAAATTCTTCCCATTGTGTTGCAGGAATCGCAATCATCATCCCTCTATATATTCCTTGAATTTCATCAACTAAGTAAAAATCTGACAATCCTACTTCTATTTTAGTGACTCCATGTACACTTCCTAATGCGCCTCGTAAAGTCGCAAGTATATTATATGCGACTAATGCCATCGAAAATGAAAACAATGCAGCTTTTGGATAAGCTAAAGTTTGAATTTCCCCATTAAAATTTTCAGTTACAGTTTGAAAAAGATTTTCTATTTTCCAGCGATTGCGATATAATTCAGCAATTTCCGCTGCGCTGACTGCTTTTGGTAAGTTTGTGAAAATTGCTATTTCCCATTCGTTATCTCGTGTTGGTGTATTCAGCTTTAGTAAAACTCGTCTCAACTGTAGAGCTTCTTCTTCATAAGATATTTCTATCTTCTGCTCAAAGAATTTTCCTGTTTCAGTTTCTCCTAGTGGCTGTAATTCTGTTAATTCTTTAAATCCTAAAGAACCGTGCTGACGAATTACAAAAAATGCTTCTTTCAAGATGAGCGTATATAAAAATTTTCCTGTACAGAAGTTACGGTCTCCACACCATAGTTCTTGTGGTTTAACTAGAGAAAGTACTTCATCAAAGTGCGCGCGCTCTTGGGCATGACCGTCAGCATCAAGAAAAATATCTGTTACTAACTTTGATGAAGAGTCTAATATTGCTATTGCCTTACCTGGTAAGGCTTTTGCTGCATAATTACGTTAACGAAGTTATCCGAAGGAAATTACATTTAATCTATGGTCTGTTGCCGCAAGACATGTCCCATCTACAAATTTAACCTGATACCCCGACAACAAGCTTGGTTGTTCCCCACTCATTGCTTTAACTAGATAATTTAAATCGCTTGCTGTTTCTTTTAACAATGCTTGACTTACATTTAATTCAATTCCAGAGAGCTTGTTATACAATGCTGTTGTACTCACTATTTTTTCTATTGCTTTTGCTTTATAAGCTGCATGGACTGATTTGTGAATCCCACACACAACTAAACTCATCAAATCTACTTGGCTTGAAAATAATAAATCTTGCTGATATTGAACAGTCGCGTGTTTCTCAAATATGTTATCCAAGCGTTCTGGCGTAAAAATACGTTCCATTAATACTCGTGCCATCACACTCATGGGACTTTCTTCTACGAATTGCTCAAAAACTGTAGATAACATTTTGACACACCATGATATTGATACTGTCAAGAATAACTTGAAGGCATCCTAATAATCCATAACAGGAGCAGCTTTTAGGCGCCGCTCCTATAGTACTTAAGTTCGCGCCATCAAGGGCTGGCAGTGCCCACCTTACTGGCTGTAAACTAAAATGTTACAGTTTTGCTTTGATTTGCCGCAGTTGGTTTTTGAGATTATCTACTGTTTTTTGCCACTGATTTTTCTGGATAGGCGCCGGGAAGTAAGCAGGTGGCAATTCAGGGTTAAGATTACGGTAGTATTCCCAAGTTTCCCAGTAAGGACAACCGGGTTGAATACGAATACCTGCCCAGTGTAAATATTGGAGTTGTTGATTTACAGTTGGGTCGATTAGTACACTGGTTTGCCCCTGTTTTGATTGGAAGTGTGGTGTACCTGCCCAGTTACCAGGCGCCTGACCTTCACGACGTACAATGTTAAAGCGGTTTTTGATACGCTTTAATAACATATAGTTAATTATTGGTTGGTCAGAAGTTTTTTCTGAGAAATCAAAGTATTCGGGATGTTGTGTACATTCTGTAAATACTTCGTATAAATCTTGTTCGGAGACGAGATTTTTCTTGGAACCCCAAAATCCACCGTTGAATATATCTTTGACTTCTTCTTGTGTGAATACTCCGTCGTCAAAGACTTTGGCAGAAAATACGTTTTTTATACCGCCTAAATGTTGGTAATCGCAGTTAATAAAATCTGTATTTGCTAGGTAATTAAGGTTATCGGCAATTTTTTCAAAGACAACTATATCTGTGTCAATGTATAAAAACTCATCAAATGGGCCAAACCAACAAGCTTGTTTACGAAACTGGTTGGGACGGGCAAAAAACTTACCACCAAATGTTTCGTGTAATTTTTTTGATAAACGGTCAATAAATTCTAAATCTTCATAAACCTTTACACCATAATAGCGATTGAGTGTATCGGCTATATTATGATAATTATCATTATAGGGAATCATCACAATTGGTGTTTCTTTATCATACAATCTAATGCTGTTGAGCAAAGCTATTGCATGGTCTGTAACTTTATCGTTAGCTATAATATATATTCCGCGCGTCATTATATTAAACCTCCATTGGAATTCCTAATTTTCGTAAAACTCTTGTTGCAAAACTTGGTGGTGCATTGTAAGCTTTAGGCTTAGTTTTAAACTGCGGGCGCCGTGTTGGTTCATTTAAATAACGGTAGTGTAAAAAAATATCCCTGTAAGGAAACCCAACATTTTCACCCGCACATACACGGGTAAATAGTTTTGATGACAACCCAATATAATGCAGGTAGGTAAGACGACTTTGTTTGTCGTAAAGAAGATTATCTTTTTCCTCGAAGTGTGGAGAAGTCACGCAACAACCAGTTACTTTGTCCTCACTTAGGTAATGGGCAAAGTTGCACGTCGAAACACCCGCACGCATCACCATATAATTAAGGATAGTTTGGTCGGGTGCATTCATATACAGCACTTCACCATCACAGGAGCGCAGTTGTGATAATAAGTAATCTCTTTTTTCTTGATTAAATAAACCTTTTTTGGTTGCGTACATACCCGAACAAAAGATTTCGCTATCAATGCGTGCTTGTGAAAATATATTTAATAGTTGTTTGGACTTGACGTCATAAACGTGCGTCGGGTCTTTGTGCTGAAAGTCGTAAACCACAAAATCATTATGATCTAACTGCTGGAAAATATAATCTAGCGAGTTTAGTACTAAAGTATCAGCATCAAGATAAATAAACCTATCAAACCGACCATCAAAAGCGCAAAACCTTCGGTGCGTACCCATACGGTATATACCTGATATACCTCGTTCTGACCATGTTTTGAATGCGTTAGGGTGTGTCTGCCATACATCGTAAACAAAATTATCCCAAAGTTCGATAATAGATTTATCGTCAAATATTTCTAAATTACTGCGTTTGGCAGCTTCTTCTTTGACTCGTTCTAATTTATCGTCGTATGGCAAAATGCAAATTGGGTAATCTTTACCAGCATGAACTTCAATACTGTTTAACAGCGCTATCAACTGGTCATAAACCACATCATTTGCAAGAATATAAATACCATCAGTCATATATAACCCCTACCAAATTTAAATTTGATTAAAAATTCTTTGTGTAGTTACTCGTCCATTCTAGTAAGTTGAGTTTGTGTAATATAATTTGTCTTGCTTCTGCTATTGCTTCAGAGGCTTCGTACCAAGCATCGGGTGTTGCGGTTACTTCTTGGATGTACTTTAAACCTTTTTCGTCTAAGCTTGGTAAACGTAAAAAGCTACCTGGTGGTAATAGCTTATCTGCGGCGCCTCCTCCGTAATATATTGGTAAGCACCATGCTAACAGTGAATCCCACATTTTTTCGCTGACGTATAAATCATTGCTAGCATAGTTTTCAATAGCTAAGTTGTATCGATAAGGCGCCATTGCGTGCCATTTGTTGGCAAGTTCTCCCCCAGATGCTACCCAAGTTGGTAAATTACGTCCGTAAAAATCACAATCAATTTGATGATTCTGTAATAATCGCAAAAATTCTAGTCGTTGCCGATGGTTTGCTGTGCGACTTATTCCTGATGTTATCCAACTACACGTGCGAGTTTTTTCTGGTACTGGCATTTCGTTGAGTTCGCGGAACGAGTTACTGTGATACCATATTGCTGGCATGTATTCGGGTATTGGCGCCGCGTTATCAGATGCGGATACGTAACCGCAGTATTTAGTTGCCCATTCGTAACACGCTAAATTTGTTTCGTTAACTTCTTCAAGGGGTGGTTCGCGCCAAAGAAAGATAATTCGTTCTTTGGGAACTCCACGCAATAAAGGTTGCATTTCTTCTTCGCTAAACGAGGCGTAATGAAGTTCGGGTCTGAAGAATAAATATTTGTTTTTAAATACTTTGCGAATACCTGCGAAATTGTATAGAAGTAAGAAGTCGGGTTTTTCAGCTTTGGCAAGCATTTGAATATTGCCCCATACACCAAATTGGTAGGGGGTTTGTTGCCATAACCAATCGCTTTGATTAACTCCTGGATACTCAGTTAGCATTCCAACGATTTTTTTAGTCATAGTTTTTAGTTCTCCCTTATATTTAATTAATTACCTGCGGACGCATTGATTCTTCAACATAATTTAAAATATTGAGAATTCTGCTTTCCCATGAAAATTGCTGCGCGTAGTTAATACTGTCTATATATCCTTCTGTTTTACGTGGATATTTATCTAGCGCGTATTGTATTGCGGCAGCAAATTTTTGTGGGTTATCTGGTTCACACCAACATGCTATTAAGGGGGAATCTTTGAATGGCATTAGGGGTAGTATTTCAGTGGTTACTATAGGAGTGCCAGATGCCATGTATTGGAAGAATTTAACTGGGTTGGTATAGTCGGCTTCTTTTCCTGATAGGTGAGGATGTAATAGTAAGTCGGCGCCTTGAAATAAGCTGACTAACCTTTCGCGTGGCATTACCCAACCTAAGAAACTGATGTTTGAGATATTTTTATATGAAGCTATTTGTCTATATGTTTCGACTTGGGCGTCTTTTCCTCCGGTAACGACAAATTGGATGTAAGGCATTTGCTCTGCTACTTCGATAAGTAGGTCGATACCTTTAAATTTATATAAAGCACCTGAGTAAACAACTAATATTTGTCTGCCGTCTTGAAGTAGTTCTTGGCGCCAGTTTTGTGCTTGTTCGGGTTGACGTTCTAAAAATGATTGCTCAAAACCGTTATATACCCATGCTACTTTTTCTGGTGGCATTCCTTGCTCAATTAAGCTTTGACGTACTGGTTCTGATTGAGTGATGGCAATTTGAAAGTAAGGACTATTTATAATTTCGGGTTCAAATGGTATTGTTTGAAAGTGATGTTTTTCAAATATAACGGGAATTTGATTTTTTACTGATGCTTTGACAAAATTCCAATCGCGTGTGTGAACTAGCTTGGTGTGGCGCCGTAAATGAAATGGGAAGTAGTATTTTGTGGCAATGGTGCTAGAGTTTGTGAGTTTGCCTGGTACTCTGTCTATAGGATATGGCATTGG
This sequence comes from Calothrix sp. FI2-JRJ7, assembly GCA_019359675.1. Taxonomy (GTDB): domain Bacteria; phylum Cyanobacteriota; class Cyanobacteriia; order Cyanobacteriales; family Nostocaceae; genus Dulcicalothrix. The sequence goes on along the minus strand of JAHHGX010000090.1, from coordinate 81,405 downwards.
TAACGGCGCCACTCTTAGATGTTCTTGGGTGTTATAAAAATCTACAAATTTTGCGTCTGGCTTTTGTAGTTTAAAAGGATTAAATAACCAAGATAGATTTAATGGGCTAGCCTTTTTATCGTGGTAAGCTAACACCGAAGAGTAACCCAAATTTGCAGCCGCATTTGCACAAAGTACATCGTGTATTTCATGTGCTGTATCAGGTTTGAGCGAAAGTTCTCCTGTATAAAACAGGTATTTGTTTTGATTGTTAGAAAACATGTTGTTATAACCCTATTTTTATTTTAGAATTACCGTTTTGTTGGTATTCAAGCCCATTACTGGAACCACTAGAATTTAAAGATTTTGATTTTAAAAAATCTTCTAATTCTTGAATCGTATCCAGTAAATGAATTGCTGCATAAGAAATATTTTTAATAATTTCATTTTGCTCAGATGTTTGAACCTGACCATCTACAATTAGCGGCAAAGAATGTAACATAAAATTTAAATGAGTACGTAACTTCTTAACAAGACGGTCAAGGTTATCTCGATATACTTTATATGTATCATTGACTGATGTAATAAAGCTGGTTTGCAGTTTGACAATATCCTCAAAAATTTCGATTATATTCTCGACCCGCGCTGTTGATTTACGTATTTCTTCGATAAGTTCTTCCCGCTCCTCTGAGTCCGAAGCTTCGTCGATTAATAATTGCAAAAAGCCAATCGTTGGATTTAGTCGTGTCCGTAATTCGTGGGGTATGCGAACTAAATTCTGATTGTGAGTTAGTACTTCTGTATTTTGCCCATTCGTTAATTTGGCTTCTGTAAATTGCTTTTCAGAATCTTCGGCGCCAAATTGCATCGTGTAAAGTCGTGTATAATAGCCACCTTTCTGTAACAGTGAGTTGTGAGTTCCGACTTCTACAACTTTTCCTTGGTCTAAAACCGCTATTTGGTCAGCAGCTTGAACTGTAGATAAACGGTGGGCAATAACTAAAGTTGTTCTGTCTTTACTCAAGTCATCGATAGCTGCTTGCACTACTCGTTCAGATACAGTATCAAGCGCACTAGTTGCTTCATCGAGAATTAAAATCTCTGGGTTTTGTAATAATGCACGTGCTATAGCTAATCTTTGTCGTTGCCCCCCCGATAGCATTACACCTCTATCACCTATTAACGTATCAAAACCTTGTGATAGCTTTGTGACAAACTCATAAGCATTCGCGCGTTGGGTAGCTGCTATTATTTCTTCTTCGGTTGCGTCGGGTTTTCCGTATGCAATGTTATATCGTACTGTGTCGTTAAATAAAAATGTATCTTGACTAACAATACCCATTGCACGACGTAATGACTGAATATCAAATTCTTTCAAATCTACGCCATCTAGTAAAATACTACCAGAAATTACATCATAAAAACGCGGTAACAAGTCCGCCATTGTTGATTTTCCGGCGCCTGAACTACCAACTAAAGCTAAGGTAGTACCCTTCGGCAAAAACAAATCGACTTCTTTTAATACTAATTTATCGCTACCTGGGTAAGCAAAAGAAATATTATTGAAATGAATTCCTTTTTCAAGCGCTTTGTAACTTTTTGCTCCCCGACTCATAAACGGCTTATTGTCACGTCTTAAAAAATCGTTAGCAATAGATACGCTTGTTGAAGCGTTCGCAAAGCTACTACGAATTGCGTTTAGCTGAGATATGAAAGGCAGTAAACGCAGAAGTACTAATAAATATGTAAACAGTACAGTCGAAAGTGAGGAAATTTGAGATGCAAATAAATACTTACTAAGCAGTATAATCATTACCAAAGCTGTAATTCCCATTACCTCACTAACGGGTGTAATTGCCTCAGAATTTGCCTGCGATTTAAAATCAGCTTGTTCGCGGTTGCGAATTAATTTGACAATTTTTGTATATTCGCGGTCTTCATTAGCTGTTGCCCTGACTAAGCGCATTCCGTTCATGACTTCCAAAACGGTTATCGAATATGCTCTTGACATATCCGATAGCAATTTACCATAATCTTTCGACCGAGCAATTGCATATTGGTTGACTAATGTTACAAGTGATAGTAAAAATGTTGCTGCTATCGTTAACTGCCACGAAATAGAAACCAATACAGCAATAAATACGAAAATTGTTATAACTAAAATTGAGACCCGAATGACAGTATTAACAGAACTCGCGGCTTTTCCTAACTCTGCACTCAAGCTATTAATCGCATCACCAACTTTGGTTTTGACGAAGTAATCTAAATCGACTTCTAACAAGTTTTTTAAACCTGCTTCCCGCATGTCAGTTGTCAATGTGCGTGCAAGGGAACTTGATGTTAAAGTGCTTGCATAGCTGGCAAGATTTTTTAATATAATAGTTAATATAATTGCTATTGCCATGACCAAAGTACGATAATCTTCTGGTACTCGGTCGAAAGGTCGCATGACGATTTTTAAAATATCAGGTGCGTTATTTAGTTCAATATCTAGCCCAATAATTTTTAAAACAACTGGTACAATTAAGGTAGTACCAACTCCATTAAATAAGGCGCCAGAAAATCCTAGTAAGAATGTCAGAAGCATCCAACCAGGATAAGGTTTAGCAAATCTAATTAAAAGTTTAAAAGTGGACATAGTTAATAGTTAATAGTTATAGAAACCTAGAAACCGGGTTTCTTTATCGAGATTGTGATGAAAATAGAGATTTTGCATAGAAACCCGGTTTCTTATAGTTTATTAATAACACTTGCGAGCGTTGCAGCCATAGTAGAAGTACTATATTTTTCAATACAGCGGGTTCTGGCTTTACGTCCTTTAACGGTTGCAGTTTCAAAATCATTGAATATGACTTCGATTTGTGCAGCTATTTGTTCGGGTGCTGATGGTTCAACTAAGTAACCTGTGTCAGCTAATATCTCAGGTATATCACCTACACGGGTAGAAATCACAGGTTTACCCATTGCCATTCCGTCAGTTAACTTTAGAGGAAACTGCGCGCGTGCGACTACGGTATCGCGCTGTGGTACAACAACAATATGCGCTGCTGCCACAATTTCTGGCATCGCTTCTACTGGCTTTTTTGGTAACTTAATAATCCAACGTCCCCATTTACTAATTAATTGGTCATCGTAATTATCATATGGACTGCCACCGACAATTACTAACCGCAAATCATCACGATTCAGCTTATCGAGTGCTATCAATACGTCTTCAACACCTTTATGCGGACGCGGGGCGCCGGGAAACATCAAAATGCGATAATCAGAAAGTCCATACTTAGAGCGACTTGCTTCAGGGTCGTATTTATCTGGGTTAAACATCTCGGTATCTTTACCATTTGGTACATAAACACCCCCAAATCTATCCTGAAGAAACTCTGTATCAATAGTTATGCCATCTGCCCATTTGACCAAACTTTCCATCCAATTAATGTAAACTGGATGGTCAGGAAATCTAAGGGCGCCGTTCGATTTGAGAATATCACGGGCAAATTGTTTAATTCCCGGTTGGTACTTCCAATCAAAACCACCATGCCAACTTAGTTCCCAGTCATCCATATCAACCAACACCGGACGATGACGACTCAATTTATCAAGTAATGCCACACCAAAGCTAGTTGGTTTTGGCTTTACTGCGTAAATCACATCACCCGATAGCTTTTGCCGTAATTGTCGCGCTGACCCAAAAAACTGTGGATAATTACTACCAGCTATAGAAATGACTGGAATTCCATCAGGGGGTATAGCATATAAATCTTTGCCGAAATTAAAACCGACAACTTCGACGTCATAATTAAGTTGCTTAAGGACTTGAGCTAGTAAATAAGCTCTAACCGTGCCTCCTCCAGAGAGGTCGCTAACAACTAATGAAAATTTTAATTGATTATTTGCCATTGCTCCCAACGCGCCTTACTGCGATTATCTGGACTGAATTTACTCGCATCGCCAAATTTTAGTAGAAATAAAGTTAATTATTTTTTGACTCCGTGACCCACGTAAGTTTTCATATAATAAAGACTGCGGTAAAACCATCCGCAGTAAGTAAGCTATAAACAAACTAAACCTACTATTTACTTTAAACTTTCCATTAAACAGTTGAACCGGATAATTTACAATTTTTCCTAATTTAAAAAAGTTCTTTATATCTTTCTCAATTAAAGTCTGTTCCAGAAAATACTTTATTCCTGGCTGAGAATAATTTCTTAACTCATCACTTTTACTGGCTTCAATTTCGTATAGCAAAACATAGTAGTTTTTCATATATTCCCAATTGTTGGTTCTATTTGTTTCATGTTTGGTGTAAAAAGTACCAACAATCGGTGTATATATATAATCTATGCCTAATGCTAATAAACTGAGTGCAAAATCTCTATCTTGTAAAGCCTTAAGACGGCTATCAAAAGATGCAGCTTGCAAAACTTCTTTTTTAATCAACATGCACTGCTGCAACACAGGGAACGGTGACTTAGCAAGAAAATCAGGTAAAAGTAAACGCTGTTTTAACTCTTCGCGATTTAACGAACCGATAATATTTTGTTCACGACGGATAATATTTTGGTTGCTGTCAAGGAATACGCGCTCATAGTCACAGTAAAGTACAACGTTTTGGTTTTCTAACTCCTCTAAACAACTCAACTGAAACCGCGTTTTATCTTCATGAATCCAATCATCTGGGTCTAAACACTGAATCCATTCACCCGAAGCTTTTTCAATACCCAAATTACGCGCAGTAGATACACCACCATTTTCTTTATAAAAATATTGTACTCGCTCGTCACTAGCCATTAACCGTTCTGCTACTTCGCGAGTATTATCTGTTGACCCATCATCAACTAAAATACATTCTAAATTAGTATAAGTTTGTGCTAAAACACTTTTAACACATTTTTCTAGATAGCTAGCTCGGTTGTAGCATGGTAAAATAATTGAAACTAAAGGAGTCATGGCTAAACCAATCCTAAATCATTAATATTACAGTAGGACTCAGAATTAAATTCATACAAATACATAAAGAATGTAACCTATTTTACCCTGAACCCCTACCGAGAATGTACCGATAAATTCATTAATATCAGTACTACTAGCTCCTGTAACAAGTAATATCACAGATTGTAACCAGTATCTTTGACTTATTTTTCGCTATCTAGTGACTCACCGTCCAGTTATTCCCTGCCGTGTATACAGCAGGGCGCCGAAGCGTCACGCACTATCTTATGATTGTGATTACCAGCCAATAAGTTTTAATTGACCTGTCTGAAGATAGTCAAATATACGATAGATTTGGCGCCGTTCACCGTCACTAACATCGCTATTATTTAAAATAATTTCTGTAAGTAAGCTGTGGTCATTACGACTATATACTCTAGAAAAAATAATTTTATCTACAATTTTTTTTACAGCTACTTCTGATTGATAATCAATTGATTTCATCATTGAAAGTTTATGCAGCATAGCTCTCCTGATTATTAATTATTAAAAAAATAAGCAAAATTTGCCCCGCTTATAGTTAAACAGCGTGCGTATAAAAATTTCTTAAATTTAAGTTAAGGCGGTAAACAAATTTTATTCATTATAAAGTTTATGTCTTGGAATGCCTTTGTGGTATCTTTACAACATAAACCGATAAAATCAATTTTGCTTTATCTTTACATCATCACCCAGAGAATTTTTACTGATATCTAGATTTTTTTAACAAACCATATAGTCAAAAATACGTGTAAATACTATTGCTTTTACCAAAAGCTTTTAAATTATAGGTGTTCCCGGTGAAGTCAATATAGATTTTTAGGAAACTCTTACAATTAATAAGCACCAGCAAAAAAATATAAAAAGATACACAGCAAGACTCACTCAGCACGTCTATACCATAACAAACAGGAGTAAACGAGATGCAGATAATTCGTATACCAGTACTTTCTGACAATTACATTTTCTTACTTTGGGATAGCACACGTAAAATAGCCGCAGTAGTTGACCCTGCCGTAGCAAAACCAGTTTTAAATAAACTTCATGAATTAGTCGGCGCCGAGTTGGTAGCTATTTTCAATACACACCACCATAGCGACCATGTAGGAGGAAACCGTGAATTAATGACCCATTACCCTAACGTAACAGTCTACGGTGGAGAGTCAGACTCTGGACGTATTCCGGGACAAAAAGTCTTTCTTCGTGAAGGAGACTCTGTAGAATTTGGCGACCGAACTGGCGCCGTGTTTTTTGTTCCTGGGCACACACGCGCTCACATCGCTTATTATTTCCCACCGGTCACCCCAGAAGAAACAGGTGAACTATTCTGTGGTGACACACTATTTGCAGGTGGATGCGGGCGCCTATTTGAGGGAACACCAGCGCAAATGCTAGATTCTCTCAGCAAAATACGCACACTACCCGATAATACTCGTGTGTGGTGTGCCCATGAATACACTCTCAAAAATCTTCAGTTTGCCCTTAGTGTCGATGGTAACAACCAAGATTTACAACAAAGGTATACAAAAGTACAAGCTTCCCGCAATCAAGGAGAAGCCACAGTACCTTCACTATTAGGGATAGAAAAACTTACTAACCCATTTTTAAGATGGGATATACCCGCATTACAAACAGCCGTAAAAACTAGCGAGCCAGTACAAGCATTCGCACGCTTACGCGGAATGAAAGACACATTTTAATTCGTTCGTACTAAGCACTAAAGTGCTTAGTACGAACCCCCTAAGAAGCCTTTATCAAAGACTTAAATTGCCTCTTAAACGACCCATACATATTCTGAAACACAGCCATTTGTTTGTGCCGACGCTTTTTAGCAGCTTGTTCGTAAGACCAGTTCGACCATATCGAGTTATCGAGATATTCGTAAAATAATTCTTTTTGTGGATGATTACAATTATCGTTCCAAGGTTTCTCGCGCGTTGAGTAATGGATAATATATGGATGATTCAGGAGGTTATTATATTCTTGTTCACTGAATGGACTTTCTTGCCATGAACCAAACCGGAATAAATAAGGCATTTGATTCCAACGCGCGTCAAGTTCTCCCCATTTTCCCGCCAAAACTGCGTTTAACCCGTCTTGGTCGTGCCAGCGCACCTGCTGTTTATAATCGTTAAGATATTTAATTACTTCCGAGCTTGTGTTATTTTGGCGCCATTTTTTTAAATTAAATACTAGTACACCAGAATTGAAATATTTATAATCAGCAGGGATACCGAGTTCTTGATAGTTTATTAAACCGCGCGGAGAAGAAACTAGCGGGGCGCCCATATCTTGCACTGCTAATAAATAATTGTCGCCCACATCTTGCTTCCAGAGTGCCTCAATGTCGCTGCAAACTATTACATCGCTATCTATATATATTGCTTTTTCAGTTTCGGTAGGTAAAAACTCTGGAATTAAAAGTCGATAATAAGCAGCAATTGTTATTGTTGATGAAATTTGCATGTTCTTGAACTGCGATATGGGCGCTTTTATCCAAGTAACTTTGACTTGCTCTGATTTAAGATTTTCAATTATCCGCTTTTTGTTGGCGCCCAAGACACCACCATCAATTATATACAAAGACAAATTCTGCGGATTTTGCATACTCGCAACAACCGAACGAGTGGTTGCTGCCAAAGGCATAGAGTAGTTATCATCCGCAGCGCATACTAAAACTATAGAGTTATCCATAGATGCTTAATTTTTAAATTTCAACTGATTTAATTCATATACTGACAAAATCAACGCCAAAATTGCATGGTTATACTTAATTTGTTTTAAAATGTGATACTAAGTTAAACATTAACAATTTATACAGCTGCAAAAAACTTAAAAAGTTTTTGTATCTACCTTTACACTATGGGTTAACATATAGTTGCTTCCCAGGTAAGAGGAAAAGCTACAATTACTAAGGTACGTTAGTAATGGATGAGTTGATTAGCAGATGCATCAAAAACTACGATAAATAGAGGTGTGTGATAATATGGTACTTTTACAAACTATTTAAACGCAAAGTTGAGTGATTTTCTGGTGGTTAGTCGCTTATGGTTGTTTAATAAAACCGATATCATCTTTTTAACTTACGTTCTGTGATTCGGCATTATGAACGACTTATCAGCAACTTTAGCTATATTATCAGCAATGATTGCGCCTGCGGTACTAATTTCTGCGTGCGGCTCGTTGATTATTGCTACATCACAACGACTTAACCGCACTATTGACAGAGTTAGAAATATTTCTCATTGAGTTTAAAGAATTAACTTCTAACAAAGATGAGCCTCAGATGAAGAATTAGCTTTAATGTTTGAACTGATAAATCGGGCTGCTATACGCTCACTGCTTTTGCAACGCGCTCTAAGTTGTTTATATCTAACGCTTAGTATATTTGTTGCAACAAGTGTATCACTCCGAGTTTTAGCGTTATTAACTCGAAGGCAAATGCTTTCTCAGTATTATTGGATACGAATTATACTTGCTACGAGCGGTACGGCGTTACTTTTATACTCAAGTTTACTTTTAATTTTTGAATCACGCATTGCATTAATGGGCGTAAATCATGAAATGGATTTTGTCATTCGTTCGAGTCGTTATGAGGCGCCTGCTGACTTGTTACAACTTCTAAATCAACCCCAAAGACATAAAAAAAATAAATTATTCAGGTTTAGAAAATTTTAATCAAACCAAAGTGTAAAAATTATCCAAAATAATTAATAATAAAAAAAACATAATAAACGTTAATAACGAAAATTCAAATGGGAAATAAAATGGACATTAATCAGGCAGATATTGAAAAATTTGTTTATCGTACAGAGAGAATGTACAAACGCTGGTCGGACTTGCTGCATGGAAGCGTTAGTTTGTCACCAAGCAAAGCAGAAGTTTTACCCCAAGCTTTAATGGAACTTGGTTCTGCGTCACAAACGTTACAATTAGCAACTGAGGAGTTATGCCAGCAAAATCAAGAACTGACAGAAGCACGCAATTTACTTGAGATAGAACGTCAACGCTACAAAGACCTTTTTGATTTTGCACCCGATGCTTATCTAGTGACAGGCTTAGATGGCAAAATTCAAGACGCTAATCGTGCTTGTTCTCAAGTTTTTGGCATTTCCCAGCAAAATTTAACGGGTAAACTAATTATTAACTTTGTTAAATTAGACGACCGTCATAAACTACGGTGTCAAATTGCCAAATTATCCAAAATGGAAAAAGTAGGTGAAATTATTATATGTTGCCAGAAAAGAGACGGTGGATTTTTTAATGCAGCTTTAACTGCTACCAGTATTTGTAACGGTCAAGGTAAAGTAACAGGGTTACGCTGGCTAATACGTGATATCACAGAACAGCGAAGAGTAGAATCAACACAACAGAGTTGCAATTTAGATTTATCAAAGAATCGTCCTTTACATAAGTACTGTAGACGCGAAGTAGTACCTCTTGGAAATGACATAATTTGGTATGTTAATAGCGGTATAGTCAAACTAAGTTCGCTTTGTGAAGCTGGAACAGAAATATTACTAGGGTTAGTAGGTGAAGGAATGGTTTTTGGCGCCAGTCTCACAGGTCAACAAATCTATCAAGTAACAGCGATTTCGGATGTTGAACTAGTGCCAGTTATGCAAACAGAAATAGGTGCTTCCCCAGCTTTGAGCCATGTGATTTTACCCAAAATTAAACAGCGACTACAACAAACCGAATACTTTTTAGCAATTGCAGGTCGATTGAAAGTAGAAGACCGATTTTGGAATTTATTACAATATTTGAAGCAAGATTTTAGTGAAAATACTCCAATCGGAACTCGAATTAATATTCGTTTTACCCATGAGGAACTCGCTAGTGCTTGCTGTACTACTCGCGTTACAATTACCAGGCTAGTTCAATGTTTCCAACAAAAGGGATTAATTAGCTTTGATAGCAGGCGCCATATCATAATACACGATGCAATGTAAGGTGGGCAGTGCCCACCCTACGTTATGAAGGTTGTAAAATTAAATCGGTTAACTTAGCTTGCAAGTCTTGCCAGTGGACATTTTCAAGACTGGGTAAAACAATATCAGCTTCTCCTACCCTTTCAGAAGGCCCCAAACCAACAGCTATCATTCCTCCTGCTTTTGCTGCTTCAATACCTGCTGCTGCATCTTCAACTACAATACATTCCTCTGGCGCCAACCCAAGTTCTTTTGCGGCAAACAAAAATAAATCAGGCGCCGGTTTTGGTTGTTGAACACTGTAACCATCAGCGATGACATCCATATATTTAGCTATTCCCAATTTTTCAACTACCGGACGCGCGTTTTTACTGGCAGAACCAAGCGCTATTTTAATACCCGCACTGCGTAATTCTTCGAGCAAATCTAACGCTCCTGGTAATAAATCTTTGGGTAAAATATGTTCAATGGATTCTACGTAGTAACGGTTTTTACGCTCCATCATTTCTAGAATTTGCTCTTCAGAATAATGCTTATCACCAATAATTTTAAGCAATGATTCACGACGAGATACTCCCCGCAGTTCTTCGTTGGCTTCGCGGTTAAATGGTAATCCTTCCTCATCAGCGAGTCTTTGCCAACCTAAATAATGGTATTCAGCAGTATCTGTGATTACTCCATCTAAGTCAAAAATCACGCCTTTAATATTCGAGTTGGAATTATGTATTGTTTCCATATTTGTTCCTTCTGCTTTCAAGTCAAATTCGTGCCAGTCACCGCGCCAATTAATTTTGAACTGTAAGCGTTTCCAACCGTGAGGTAAATGTGCTGTTGCAACGGGGCCGTTTTCGGTGAGCTTAATACCACCAAAACCAAAGACTACAGCTTGCCATATTCCACCCGCACTGGCGCCATGTATACCTTCATGCGCGTTACCACGTACATCTTCGATATCAACCATTGCCGCTTGCATGAAGTATTTATAAGCTTCGTCAGTTTTTCCTAAATCGGATGCTAATATCGCGTGAATCGCTGGGCCAAGTGAGGAACCGTAGGTAATATCGGTACGAGGTGCGTAATAGTCCCAGTTTTTCTCTAATATTTCTAACGTGTAAGGAAACTCTTGTGATTCGCGCATTAAGTAAAGTAGCATCAAGACATCGGGTTGTTTTAATACCTGACGTTTATTGGCGCCTTCGATAGTCAAAATTGTTTGCATCGACTTAGTACGCGGTTCGTAATCAGCCAGATTGATATCTTCGAGTTTGAAAAATCCATCTGCCTGTTCGATGAGTTTCGTATTGGGGTCGTAAGGAATTACTAAGTTCGCGATAATATCTTGCCAACGTAGGCGCCGACTTAGTGTAAGCTGTAATCTCGTTTCGAGTTCTTTAGCTTTATCTGGATATTTTTCGCGTAACCAGTCTTGAGTCGCGATAGCTTTTTCTAAATGCCACTGCACCAAGCGGTTAGTAAAGGCGTTATTATTTGCTAACTCGTGATACTCATCGGCACCTATTACACCGCGAATTTCGTACTTTTCGTACTTGGTGCTATACTCAACGCGGCTTCCCCAAAATACTGCTGTGTCCAGAATAATCTCGGCGCCGTAATCGCGCATCCAATCATCATCACCCGAAACCAACCAATAAGACCATAGAGCGTAAACTACATCAGCGCTAATATGGATTTCTCGGTCACGGCACCAAATGCGAATATCTTCTCCATACGGGTCATTCGGTGGCAACCAACGCGGTGTTACTTCGTCACCAGTATCCGCACTTTCCCACGAATACATTGCTCCTTTATAGCCGTAGTGAACTGCTTTTCGTCGGGCGCCACCAATGGTGTGATAACGATACGATAGCAAGTTACGCGCTAATTCTGGTTGTGTGTAGATAAAGAACGGCAAGATAAATATCTCGGTATCCCAGAACACATGCCCGCGATATCCAAACCCTGATAGAGTTTTAGCAGCAATACTTACACGGTCATCGTTTGTAGGCGCCGCAATTAATAACTGAAACAAATTGTAGCGAACTGCAAGCGCTGCGCGAACATCTCCTTCAATCGCAATATCGCTTTTATCCCATGCTTGCTCCCATGCCAAAGAATGTTCTTTTAACAAGGTAGAGTATGGGGGTAAATCAGCTAACTCCTGCTGTGCAGCTTGAACCGGGTTTTCTACATCCCTGGACGTAAAAAATGTCACTAACTTTTCAACAGTGACAGCTTGGCCAGAAGTCGCTTGAAACGAAGTTATTACAGTGGGGTATCCAGGTGGATTTGTCACAATAACCGATGCTTCGGCGCCTGAAACATTCATTCCTAGACCCATACCAAGAGTAATACGCGAGTTACGAGTTCTAAGATTCAACCAGGCAGCTTTAGAAATACTCCCCTGGTCGATTAATTCCCAATGGTTAAACCCTTGGTTTTCTGGGTATCCGCTGATACTCGCTTGCACTTCAACTAACCCATTAAAATCAATAGGTTTAATTTGACAGCGCAACGCGGTTACATGCTCAGAAGCTAAACTAGCAAACCGTTCAAATTGTAAATCTACAGTTTTTCCACCAGTAGAACGCCATCGTATAAACCGACTTAAAACACCGCGTCGCAAATCAAGCTTTCGTTCATAGCTAATTATCTCACCCCTATCCATCCGAAACCGTTCTCCATCAATTGTGATTGATAGCGGCAACCAGTCAGGACAATTAGCAAGTTCAGTGTAAACAATTGGCACATCATCAAACACACCGTGAAGTAAAGTTGCAGGTGTCGCACGCGAATAACCTTCTTCAAATGTGCCGCGCGTACCTAAATAACCATTACCAATTGTAAATACAGTTTCACGGTGGTGAATTTTATCTGGGTCAAATCGAGTTTCGATTAATGACCAGTCAGTATAAATAAAATCAAGATTAGTATTTAAATCCATCGGCAGTGCTTTCCTTATAAAATAGTTAGGAGTTAGGAGTTAGGAGTTAGAAGTTAATTGTTGGAAGTGAGGAGTTAGGAGTTAGGAGTTAGGAGTTTCAATTCACAACTCACAACTCATAACTCCTAACTTTTAGTCTTTACCTTTGCATGTGCTGTTCCAGAATTTTTTCGGCTCTGGGTTTAAAGACTAGATAGTATAAAGTTTCGAGGTAGCGCGCCCTGGCTTCACGGTTTTCTGGGGTGACATAATCCCAGAAACGGTATATTTTCGAGATTAACAGTAATTGCTTCGAGTGTAGGCTCCAGTTATATTTGTTACGCACCCTGTCGATTGCCCGCGTAGAAATTTCATGCCAGTATTGGGGATTTGCATCACATTCGTCAAGAAAATGTAATACTTTCTTCGCAGTTCCTTCGTAGTCGGTTGGGTTAATTTGGAACCTATCTACATCTTCGATTATTTCAGAGGCGCCGCCGAATTGGGTGGCAAAGGTGGGTAGTCCTGAAATCATCGCTTCGAGTAAAGTTCGTCCGAAGGCTTCAAAGCGGGCAAAGTGTATAAAAATTCCTCGACAATCTGCCACTGCTCGATATGCTTCGCCTAATTCCATATTAGAAAGGCGAATACCTACCCAGCGAATATGACTATGCAATTCGTACTGGTCAATGATGGAATGCAGTTTCTCAATTTCCGCTGCTTCTTCGGGATGGGTTGCTTGCTCTGGGCTAAATTTGCTGGTGAGCAATATTAAGTTACAGCGTTCTTGCAGTTCTTTACTTTTTCCAAAGCATTCTGCTAACCCTGTAAGATTTTTAGTTGAGTTGATGGGGGCAACTGCTAGTATAGGTATCTTTTTGGGATTTTCCAAATTACCTATTATGCTAGGGTCAGAGCGCAAAAACATTAGTTCGTGAATTTTTTCGCGCGCTTCTTTATCCCGGTCTTCACTTTGGTTGTAAGGAAAGAAGATGTTCTCGTTTACCCCTGGTGGCACCATGTTAAATTTGGGGTTAAATAAATCTATCCCATCTACAACGTGGTACAAATTAGGCATTGTAAAACATTTGTACGATTCGTACTGTCCCATGTTATCGGGAGTACCGACGATTTCTTGGTATGACGAACTAACAATAAAGTCCGCTGCGTTCATACTAATTAAGTCGGCAGTAAACTGAGCGCTGAAATGATATCTATCTTCTAAATCTTGCCAGTACAAGTTACTAAATAGGTATTTAGGCTTTTCTAGCGAGTGGGCAATATTGCAATGTGCTGCTTTTAGGCGCCGTGACAGCAGAAACGCGACTAAATTACCATCACTGTAGTTACCAATTATTAAGTTAGGGTTGCCCCTAAATTCTGCTACTAACTCACGTTCAGCTTCGAGAGCAAAAGATTCTAAGTATGGCCAAATTTCAAACTTAGAAATCCAGTTTTGTGTAACGTTAGGATTGAAATCAGCAAATGGAACCCGTAATATCCACGCATTTTCTGTTCCTTGCAGTTTTTCCAATCTCAAATTACAAGCGGTTCCTTCGCAGTTAGGAATCAACCGAGTTAGAATTATTACCTTGGGCTGAATTCCCAGCACCTCAAGTCCAGCAAGCTTTATATCTTCGTTTAACTTAGCTTCTAAACTGCGCGCTTGTTCTAAAACATACATGACTTGACCAGCAGTTTCTGGGCGCCCAACCACACCTTCTTGACCAACCCATCCGTGAATAGATACTAAAACTACACGGAATATAGCCGGAACGCGCGTCACAAAAGCTTCTAATATTGCTGGTTCTGGGTCACTAACTAAACGGTTAAACAGTTCGAGGGTTTCTCTGACTCGACCTGCTGTATTACCCCAACCAGGTTCAAAGCCAAGCGACTGTAAATCAAAGCGAAACTTCTCAAACGGTTCTATAGGAGAAAGTTCGCTCACAAATTGCAGCGCTTTTTTGACAGCAAGAGCAAGTTCATCCCCAGAGTGGAGACGGTCGCTAATCATTAGTGGTGTACCACCATGCTGCAACTTATGCAAAGCTTGGAATAATTCTTCTAACCAACGTTTGGGGTCGTTTTCAAGTTGGTTACATAGGTAACGATTTAAAAAAGTTAAACCCTGCCCAATATTACGGGGGTCATCTATTGTTGGAGAACCTTCATAGAAAGGTTTGAGGTCTATTTCTAAAATTTGAGGTTGGGAGCGGTTGACCAAACGGTCGCGCACATCCAACAACGCTTTTGATGTCAGTTTTTCAAAGTGCGTCATATCCGCACCCAGGCGCCAAACTTCCTGGTTAGCTATCCAGGGACGTAACATAAACCAAGTGCTTTCCTCTTCCAAAATGATTTCGTGCGTTAGGCTGATTAATGTGCCTAAAGACGAGGAATGGTAAAAATAAGCAGGTTTGTGAGAGCGCTGGCAATAGTCGGCAAACACCTGTAAAATCTCATTTCGTAGTAGGTAGGGTTTACCGGCGGCGTTTAGGGCCGAGACAAACTGACGTAAAGCAGTTTTCTCATCGCTGTTTAAAACATTTTGAACCAGGTCATGCATAGTAATATCCTGAACTCTAGTTCGACAATTTATCGCTCTTCATAGTCTATAACTATCATTTAAATACTATGTTGTAGCCTAAATAGCCGAGCATTACAAAAGAACGTAAAAAATTAAGTAGCTTCTAAGAACGCACCCGTTTTTTATTAACCATTTTTTTACATTCATACTACTTACGTTAGCGTAAATATTCGTTAAAGGATTGATTTTAACGCGACTTTACGGAGGTTATACCTTAATGAATACCCCCATATTTAGGCTAATTTTATACATTGCTTATCATAGTAAGCACTGTTAACTATAGTCCAAACTCAGCTAATTGAACAACCTAAAGTTTGAATAAATTTTAATATTATAAGGTATTTGCTTTCTAAAGCTTTTGACATAAACAAAAAACTTATTTCAGCTAAATATACTACTTTAGGTAGAGGAATTTTATAAGAAACCGGGTTTCTACGCAAAATCGTCGTTTTAATTACAATACTTCAACAATAAACCCGGTTTCTAGGATTTTATAATACTTTTGATAGATGTAAAAATTTAAATTATAAATCAAATATATACTCTTGCCATAGAAAAGTTCCATAGCAAAACCATAATCCAGATAAAATAAAACTTTTATTATCAAGTTGTTTTTAACCGAAATTAGAGTTAATCTCTAGAATATCAGACTAAAACAGCCTTTACGCCAGGTGTTGCACAATTATATCAGTACAAAAAAAGTAATTATTGTTGCTATATTGCCACTTAATTTTTATTAGCCTCATTGAAAATAAAAATGAAATGTAAAGTTTTGTTAAGTAAAGCAACAATGTGTCTACAAGGAAACTCTTTACATAGAGTAATAAGGAAAACTATCCGTCGATATCACCTTATCTGGATGAATCAGGGTGTTGATTATGGTATTAATTCGCGATGTAGTTGAACAAGCTCTAAATACTGGCTATTTAACACTAGCCCAAGAAAATCTTTTACGTGTTCTATTGAGAGATAAGTACGAAATGGAAGATTTAAATGCTTTTATGAGTTTGCAGGAAGCAGCAATGGATGGTTTGGTTAAACAGGAGTCGCGGGAATTATGTATGTTTGAAAGGGGTCGAGATATCCATCATGGTATTTCAACTGAGCTTGCGGTTCATGCTTGTGTTTATTGACGCTCCCTCCCTTCAAGAGGAGGGATTTTTAAAGAGGGCTTTTTGATCTAAGTTAATTTGTACTAAATTGGTTGCGAATGGTTGTCGTTTTTCGCAGCTTCGACCCATTGTTGCATAGCAGGAAGCTCTAACACAGCTTCGGAATAATCTTGGCATACCGAATTTAACTGTACCCCATAAGTGTTAAAGCGTAGTATTACAGGTGCATACATCGCATCGGCAATCGTAAATTTACCAAATAGCATACTTCCTTCCTTACAAAATTGCTCTCGGAGTTGGCGCCAAATATTTGTGATACGTTCAATATCTTTTTGGACATCAGGTGTCATTCCTTTACCAGGTAACACCGCACAGCAGTTCATCGGCATATTTTGCCGTAAATATTGAAAACCAGAGTGCATTTCCGCACTAATTGAACGTGCAACCGCACGAGCGTTTCTATCTTGAGGATAAAAGTTTAAATTCGGGAAAGTCTCAACAAGATATTCACAAATTGCGAGTGAGTCCCATATTGTTTGTTTATCGTGAATTAAAACAGGCACTTTACCGGAAGGAGAGTATTGACTAAGTTGAGATTGTGTTTCCGGTTGATAAAGTGGTATACAAATTTCATTAAACTCTATACCAAATTGTTTCATTAGTAACCACGGACGTAGTGACCATGAAGAGTAGTTTTTGTTACCTATTACTAGTGTAAATTGTGACATAGTTTTGTATGAAGGGTTATTTTATGAGATAGTATTTAACCAAGGCAAGAAAGGTAAATCAGTAACACCTGGATTGTATCCAAGCTGACTAAGAAGAGTTGTTAATTGTCCACGGTGATGAGTTTGATGATTAAACATGTGTGTTACCAAAACCCAAGCGGGTAGTATGCGTGTTTTGCCATCTACTCCACTAATATATTTAAAGTCTTGATGTAACCACTCAGAGGAAAGGTTTTTTGACCATTTGATAATTTGCAAGTCCGTGATTTCTCGTTGAACAACCAATTCGTTAAAATCTTCGTACAACTCATCACCGATTTTTGCAGTAAAAGGTTCGCCAATGAAACGTCCTATCCAAGCTCTATCACCAAACAGTAGATGATTTAGAGTACCGTGAATTGATTTAAAAAATGCTCCTAAATCTTCCTTACGTTTGGAATCTGGAATTTCTGCACAAATCGCATAAAGTTTTTGATTCATCCAATGGTTGTACTGTGCCATTACTTCATAATTATTGAGCATTCTTTATACCTCTGATAATTTATATCAAGCCTTTGATCTGAGCTTGGCACCGTTTCCTGTTCTACCAACTCTAGCGGTATACCAATTAGCAATCAAAAAGTAACCTGAATAGTTTCTATAAACGGCATTTATATATAGATAAAACGTTGGTACAATCTTTCTGTAATAATCAAATCAGTTTTTATCTAAAATATATATGAAAATTTTTCAGCTTCGAGCAGTTATAGCGGTTGCTGATTGCGGTAACTTTAGTGAAGCAGCATTAACACTCGATTTATCACAACCTGCTATTAGTCATGCAATTTCAACTTTAGAAGAAGAATTAGGAGTACCTTTATTTGTGCGTGGTAGACATGGCGCCTTATTAACACCCGCAGGAGAGCGCATTTTATACCATGCACGTCAAGCATTAGAACATATAGAAATGATCGAACATGAGGCAAATATACACAAAGGTTTATGTGGTGGTCATGTGCGAATTGCCGCATTCCGGAGTGTGGCAACACATTTATTACCAAAAGCTATTTCGCAGTTTCACGCCTCATTCCCTGAAGTTGCGGTTACTATCATTGAATGTCATGCTTTTTTAGATGTAGAAGATGCTTTACGGCAAGGACGTGCTGATATTGGAATTACGTGTTTACCCACGAGCGACGAATTTGAAGTTTGGGAAGTTGTGCGTGATGAGTATATTGCACTGCTTCCACCTAATGCTATAGATATTTCACAGCTTACATGGGATTTTTTGAATAATTACTCACCTGTAATGATTCCTTGTACTCCATGTGGGCGCATTCTTCATAATCATCTTAAAATAGTGGCGCCGTCTTTAAATACAACTACCGATATTCAAGAAGATTCGACAATTGTTAGCATGGTTAACCAAGGACTGCGTGCAGCAATTTTACCTCGTTTAGCTGCTGTTCCAATTCCATTACAAGTACAAGTGTACAGTTTACCAGTACCTCTTGACCGCGTAATTGGTATTGCAGAGCATAAAAATGCGCTTCATGTACCTGCGGTTTTTACATTTTTAGAAATGCTCAAAAAATTTGATTTTTTAAGCTTAGTGCAGAACACTTATTAATTGCTTTTATGAGTCATAAAGTTGTATCGCAATTAAACGAATCGCAAATCTGTGATTTACTGGATTTGTACAAAAATGAGTTTTGGAGTAAAAAACGTATACGCGAAGATACAGTCAAGATGCTAGCAGCGTCAGATATTATTATTGGACTAGTAGATAAAAATGATAGATTAATTGGATTTGCGCGTGTTTTAACAGACTTTGTTTATCGAGCGATTATTTTTGATGTTATCATCAAGCCAACTCATCGTAATACTGGACTCGGTAAGCAACTAATGCATACAATAATCGAGCATCCACAGTTAAGCAATGTCGAACATTTTGCACTTTGGTGTTTACCAGAAATGGCGCCTTACTATGAAAAATGGGGTTTTACTTCTGAGATTGGTGTAACACTAATGTTTGGCAAAAATATATCAAATCGTCGTAGAGACGTTACATGTAACGTCTCTACAACGCACAATTTTTACGAATGATTAAGGATATATGTCGAAACAAAATCTGAAAGAGATATATAATTATTTACAAATATCTGATGCAATCGCAACTTCTGGACAAGCGACAGTAGAACAATTTGATGCAATTAAACAAGCTGGGTATCAAGTCGTGGTTAATTTAGCACTAGTTGATTCTCCTAATGCTTTACCCAACGAAAAAGAAATCATTGAAGCGCGCGGAATGGAGTATATACATATTCCTGTTATATGGGATAATCCTACATTAGAGAATTTACATTCTTTTTTTGAGGTTATGAAGGCGAATCAAAATAAGAAAATTTTTGTTCATTGCGCTGCGAATAAGAGGGTATCTGTTTTTGTTTACCTTTATCGACGAATTTGTTTAGGCGCCAGTGAAGAAGAGGCGAAATTAGATTTAAATAAGCTTTGGGAACCGTCTCCGGTTTGGCAAAGGTTGATTAATCAAGCTTTTGATGATGTTGGGTTCCGTTCCTCCACCCAACCTACAATGTAAAGAAATATGTTATTAGTAAGTAGCTCTAAATTAGAAGGATAATATTTTTTTCTGTTGCCCCTTTGGGAAAGTAACTATTTTATTTAACTTATGGCTTCATTAACAATTGAGAGTATATACACAGACGGCGCCTGTACAGGGAATCCCGGGCCAGGAGGTTGGGGTGTAGTGGTTTATTTTGATGATGGTTCGGTTCATGAACTTGGAGATGGTTGTCGTCAAACAACGAATAACAGGATGGAAATGCAAGCTGCCATTGCAGCACTTCAATATTTGGAAGCGTCAGGGCAAAGTTACCCTATTACTTTGTACACCGATAGTGAGTATTTAATCAATTGCGTTACAAAGTGGGTAAAAAGCTGGAAAAAGAAGGGTTGGAAGAAAGCTGATGGTAAACCAGTTCAGAATCAAGATTTACTCGAAATTCTTGACGGACTTAACAGCCGTAAGGTTAGATGGGAACATGTTCGAGGTCATGCTGGTAATATAGGTAACGAAAGGTGCGATACCATTGCGCGGGCTTATGCGGCTGGAAAAGTGCCAGCATTAAAGCAAAGCCAAGATGCAGAAGCTATTGCTTTCGATGTAAAAACGAAAGTTTGTGTAGCAAATGCGTCTGAAATAAAGGCAAACTCGACCATAATTAACGAAATGACCAGTGACGTCGATATTGCCCCCGATAACACCATGATAGATGCTTCTATCTCCTCTGCGAGCAACCATACTAATGAAGAGATACCACGCGAAATGCGGGTAACGCAACTTCGCAACCTCGTTGATACCCTTCGTATCGCCGATGAAATTGCTGAAAAAGGTTATTTAATAACCAGTTCTGAACTAGCTGATTTAATGGATGTTCATGCCAGCGCTGTTACCAGTCGTGGAGATCAGTGGCGCTGGCGAAATTGGGTTGTCTCCCGTGTTCGTAGAGAAGGTAATCAAATTCTTTGGGAACTTGAACGTGGAGATAAAGGAGAAGAAGAATGAATTTTTTGGGGTGTTACAGCCCCTTATTTAATCATAACTTCTTCCACGCCATTTTTTCGGTTTTTGTAAAGCTGATAGAATTATTCGTAACACTGCCAAAGGGTCAGCAAAAGGTGATAACCAAAATAACCAATTTGAAGAAGCTTGACTGCGGTCGTATGAAGGTGCTATTGCAAACAGCATACCAAATCTAATTACTACCAACAATAAATTCAACAATAGCAAAAGTGTAATTGGATAATTTTCAACTAAATTAGTTTGAATGTAACTGCTTAGGGAGGCGCCTCTACCAAATAATGTACCTAATGCGAGAAATAAAGAAAGAATCAAAATTGGTAAACCTTGTACGGAAGCAAGTAACCAAATATCACCCCAAGTTTGTGCGCGGTTTGAAGCATCTTTGAGGTCAAGGCTACGACCCCATTCATTCCATGTTTCAACGGCGCCTTCGTACATTCGCACCTTCAAAACTTTGGCACCATCCATAAAACCAACTTTGAAACCAGAAGCAGCAATATGACGTGCTAAAGTCACATCGTCACAAAAAGAACTTCGCGAGCTAGTATAACCACCGACTGCTTCTAACACTGCGCGACGACACAAAAAACACTGCCCATTTGCCATAACTCGCTCTGGCTGGTCTGTTGTGATTCCAGCAGGGTCAAAGCGATAAAGTAATGTCATTAATAATGCTGGTTGTAACCAACATTCACCAGGATACTTAAGAATAAATTGCGGTGAAAGTGATATTAAGTCATATTCACTCTTCACAGCAGTGTGAACTAAACTAGCAATTAAACCAGGATGGGGTTGTGTATCAGCGTCCATACCCAGAAACCAAGTACTAGAATTAGATGTTTGCTCCCAACCGCTATGTAATGCCCACGGACGACCAACCCAACCAGTAGGTAAAGGGTCATCTGTTATAACACGAAACCTAGGGTCTAATTTTTGCGCTGCTTTAACTAGCTCAGGAGTTCCGTCTTTTGAATTACTATCAACTACAATAACTTCTCGAAGTTCATAACTTTGCCGACTTAAACCAGCAAGTAGTGGACTAATACGTTCAGCTTCATTAAGTGTAGGGACTACCACGCTAACGCTACCCAAAATATCAAGCGTGGGTTTTTGTGGCGCCAAAGGAGGGGTACGACGGGGACCTTTAAGTAAACGCGATAGTAGAATAGCAAACGCTGGTAATTGAATCAACAGCAATAAAAGCGCAACAGCACTTACTATTGGTAAAAAATTGGGCATTGATAAGGAAGTTGTGAGAACAGTGTAGCTTTCGGGTGGGCAGTGCCCACCTTACTTATTATTTGGCGCCGACAGCGGTAGCAACTTTAGTTACTTCGGTTGCAGCAGATGGTGTTGAGTCTTGTGTAACAGCTTTCCACCACAGTAGTACTGCTGGTATAACTCCTGTAATAAAACCTAACGAGACAGGAACAACAAATCCTGCACCTAAGCTAAGTCCAGCGGCAAAAGCATAGTTACTCAAGTAAACTATCATTGGAACGTTGAGTTGTTTAGACTCTAATTTTACAGGATTATTACGCCACAACAGTGCTGCGACTGTCATAAAGACTGTACTAGTACCAAACCAACCTGCATAATTTTGGTAGGGAGTTCCATAAAATGCCCCCGCTTGATCCCAAAACCAAAACGGTAACGATGTTTGACTCATAGCTGGTTCCAGTGCGAAGTCCCAGCTTGTAAATAGCACTGCTCCTAATAATACGGCGCCAACTTGACGTAGAATAGTTGGATTTTTGGCAACTCCTAACCCCGCGCGGGCAACAAGATACGCTGATAATCCCACATAGAACCACGACAAAGGAATCGTAAAGGGCACAAGTTCAGCAATTTTGTAGCCCAAGCCATTCAAATAATGATAGTCACCGAAAGGAAACCCAGTTCCCGTTCCCAGTAACTCACTGCTGACTGATATCAATACTGCTGGCACCATGAATGAAAGCCAAGTTTGCCATCCCAAAGTCCTAAATGCGAAAATCGAGACAGCTACAGTACCAAAAATAATGTCAACTACGCCGCCATTAGCCATGCTCAGTTGCATAGCTGTTTGACCAACTTCGCCAAAATTCAAAATCTTCTCGGCGTGTGGTATAACCAGCAAAATGCCTGCTAGCCCAAAAGCTTTAGACAGTATATGACCCGTTAAACATACGCGCTCGGCGATAACAAGCTGTTTCATCATATCCCTTAAAAGATGTAACTCGCGTTACTTAGCTGCTAACAGTTTACAAATGTTTAAGAAAATATTTAACTACTTTATAATAAAATTTTTGCTATTTTACCGAATCGTGTGTATTTTAGGCGCAAATTAGGGTCGATAATTGAGGAGTAGTAGCCACGCAGAGGTTGGATTATTAGTATGATGTCAGTCATCAAAAGAATTCCGTGGGTTTCCCTGACGTTAGCGTTACTTACCTACTGTTCTCTAGGTTGGGTAATGTCACAAGAGCGTCTACCCCCCGTTGCTTGGTTTGCAATTATACCTACAATTATTTTAGTTATTGGCGCCCTAGCCACTCCTTGGACAAAGATTAATTTTTACTCGAATTTTATATTTAAATCTAACACCCGTACTTTCGGCATTTCAGTTTTGGGTGCATTTGCGCTATTTTTGATGATTTCCTGGTTTAGATTATTTCTCGATTCCTTACTTGTCGCATCTGCTACCATTTTGGTGCGAATAGACTTTCAAATGGCTGGGTTTCGTTATATAGACACGTTTGCGACCTTATTATTCATCGCCATGACGGGTTTAGCGATGGGTGTATTTATTAATAGGTTTATATTGTAGAGACGTTACATGTAACGTCTCTACATGGGCGCCAATTTGAATTAACAGCCTACTGCTTCTGCTGGGTAAATGCTGACTTTCTTGCGGGTTTTGCCTTTTCTCTCGAATGTGACAATGCCATCAATTAAGGCAAACAAAGTATCATCACTACCGATACCAACGTTGTTACCAGGGTGAAATTTTGTACCACGCTGACGAACTAAAATATTGCCTGCGCGCACAGTTTGACCACCGTAACGTTTTACACCTAGTCGCTGTGCATTAGAGTCGCGTCCGTTCCGAGTACTACCAGTACCTTTCTTACTAGCCATGATGTCCTCTTTTTCTGTATTATCTCTCTTTAATTATTCTGCAACAGGCGCCTCAGTTTCGGCCACAGCATCAGTTGAAGCTTCTGAGTCAGCAGCTTGTGCTTGTGCTGCTGCTAATACCGACCCATTCATACTAATCGAATCAATCATCAGACGAGTAACTTCCTGACGGTGACCGCGTTTTTTACGGGTTTTCTTCTTAGGCTTCATTTTATAGACAAGCACTTTGCGGTCACGAAAATGCCGCATCACAGTGCCTTCGACAACGGCGCCTTCAACTGTAGGCTGTCCTACAGTCACATTACCATCGTGTTGTACTAATAAAACCGCATCAATACTAATTTTCTCATCAGGTTGAGCAGTAAGCAGTTCGATATCGTAGAAACGACCTGGCTCAACACGCACTTGCTTGCCACCAGTTTCAATAATTGCGTAAGTCATGAAATTGTCC
This sequence comes from Calothrix sp. FI2-JRJ7, assembly GCA_019359675.1. Classification (GTDB taxonomy): domain Bacteria; phylum Cyanobacteriota; class Cyanobacteriia; order Cyanobacteriales; family Nostocaceae; genus Dulcicalothrix. Next base: position 57,020 of record JAHHGX010000090.1, on the reverse strand, counting down.
TATGTGTTGCCGTACAGGTAGCTGGCGCCGTTAATCAAATAGATTTCCTTTTGGACTTCAGCAAACCAGCTTTTATCATGTCTACCTGTTCCGAGCGGGAATTAGACAGACAATCTATCATTTTATTTTGTACTCAAGGTAATGTCAATAAATATTTTAAAAAAATATTTTAAATTATTTTTCAACAGTTGGCGTAATTGTTGTGATTAGGGGTGTATTTATATATGACACAGAACAGCACCAAACCGTCTGAGCAGCTTTTATTTAGGCTTGCTCGGATTTTTTTTATATATATAATTGTAGTGTGGTATAGTGTAATATATGTAGCATGAAGCGTATCGAAGTAGAAAAGCGTAGTATATTTATTGGTTTGGCAGGGAGTCACGGTTATGGGTTAAACCGTCCTGACTCAGATTTGGATTACCGAGGCGTATTTATAGCGCCAAAAGAATATTATTTAGGATTTAGCACTGTTGAGCAAAAAGAAAACGGTTGGGACACAGAACCCGGAATATTTCCGTTTTTAGATGGAAACAAAGATACTGTTATTTATGAATTGCGGAAAATTATTCAGTTATTGTCAGGCGCCAATCCCAATGTACTAGAGTTGCTATGGCTCAAGCAATACCCATATATAACAGAAGTAGGGCAACACTTAATCAAACACAGAAAGCTATTTTTGAGCAAGAAAGTGAAACATACTTACTCAGGATATGCATTTGCCCAAATCAAGAAAATGGAAAGTCACCGCAAATGGTTATTAAACCCACCCAAAAGTAAACCACTTCCCAGTGACTTCAAAATAGAGAGTGAAGAACCACTCTCAAAAGAAGAACTTAACGCATTTTTAGAATACTTATATTTAATAATACGCGGTAAAATAGAATTTTTAGAAGAATCAGAGCAACTATATAACCTTTTAACAGCCGATATAGACTTTAAAGGCGTTTTGAAACAATATACTTTGCCCGATGATACATTAGAAACAACCCAAAAATTTACAAACAGCCGTAAAGATTTTATTAGACTATTACAAAGAAGCCAAAGCTATCAAGTTGCCTTACGTGAATGGAAAGCTTATTTATCCTGGCAAGAAAATCGTAACCCAGACCGCGCCGAAATGGAGCGCAAATCTGGTTTTGACCTTAAACATGGAATGCACTGTATACGTTTATTACGTAGTGGTCTAGAAATATTACGGTCAGAAGAAATTACTGTAGACAGAAGAGACGCAGGAGATAGTGAAGATTTAAGAGCAATATTGCAAGGTAAATACTCTTATGAAGAAGTAATGAAAATGGCAGAAGATTTAGTAGCGGAAATGGACAAAGTGTATCAAGTATCAACTTTGCCACACCGACCTGATTTAGAGCAAATTAATCAATTGTGTATTGAATTGGTGGAAATGCAGGGGTGGAATTAAAATCTTGTGGAATGGGCATCCTTGCCCGTTCTAAACATAGGGGCGGGCAAGGATGCCCACTGCCATAAGATGCCGCTAAATGTTAATCTTCGACTTTAAAATCTCGATTCATGTTAATCAAGGTGAAGGCAAATTCATAAGTTGTTTATGTTTTATGCAATCAATAATTATAATCAACAACATTCCCAACGCTATCATCAGGATGCCAATTACTGAACTTATACTTATCAGTATTTCTGCAAATGATACAACTTATGCAGTAATGTGCGACAAGTTTTAAGGGTTGCTTCTTTTCTTCCTTTGCGTCCTTTGTGTACGAGTGCGGTTTGTTTATAAATGTTGGGAATGTTGGGTTGCGCTGCGCTACACCCAACCTACGTCTTATGTGTTATATATTACATCAATGAAGCCGTATAAGCTGACGATGAGCATTAATATGGCGTTGATTTTGGTAACGCGCGTTCTTTGAGAAGGTGTAATCGCTTGGCGAACTAAAATTGACATTGCTGCACCAATTGCAAAACTTAACGCTAATGCCATATATGGTTTTTGGGCTGGAAATATTATTGATGCGACTATCATTATCATCGCAATCGCTAACATCACATTCTCTATAAACTCATAAGGATTATATTGACTTATTAAGACAAAAGTACTAAACCAATACCTTAAAGTTTGCATAGGATTTAATAGTTTAGGTGTAGCTCCTTGGCAACGGATACATGGATGAAACGGATGGACACAAACTATCCGTTACATCCGTTTCATCCGTTGCTAATATTATCGAACTCCTGTTTTGATACCAGTACCGTTTTTAGATGCAGTATCTTCAGGTATTTCGACGCCAAAAATGCGACCGAATACTTTTTCGACTTTGTAGCCAGAGTCGATAGATTCGAGTGGGTCTTTACGTAAGCGATGACGTAGAGACAGTGTAATTACGCGACGAATATCATCAATTGTTACTTCGGTGCGTCCTTCAAAGGCAGTAATTGCTTTTGCTGCACGGTTGCTAACGATATCACCCCGTAAACCATCTACATCAAGTTCGGCACAAACTTCAGAAATTTTTACCCGCAGGTCATAGTCCATATTAACGGAGGGTAATAAATTTTGAGCGTTGATGATGCGTTGCTGCAATTCTTCTTGCTGTGGTCGGTACTTTTCTAAGAAAGGATTGGGGTTTTGGTCGAATTCTGAACGTTGTTCGACAATTTGGACTCGCAGTGCTGGTTCTTTAACGGTGCGTATTTCAGCGTGCATTCCAAAACGGTCGAGTAACTGGGGACGCAGTTCACCTTCTTCTGGGTTTCCGGAACCTACTAGTACGAAGCGCGCAGGGTGACGAATTGAAATACCTTCACGTTCGACGGTGTTCCAACCGCTTGCTGCTGAGTCAAGGAGTACGTCAACTAAGTGGTCATCTAATAAGTTGACTTCATCAACATATAATATACCCCTGTTTGCTTTCGCGAGTAATCCTGGTTCAAACGCTTTTACACCTTCAGAAAGAGCCTTTTCAATATCAATTGTGCCGCAAACCCGGTCTTCGGTGGCGCCTAAAGGTAAATCGACCATCAGCACTTTACGCTGCACAACCGAAACATTATTTCCTTCCTGTATATGCGCGCGAACATCATCACCCATTAATTCGGGGTCACTAGGGTGACTATTAAACGGGTCATTTTCAACAACGGGAATTTCTGGAAGCAAATCAGCCAACGCGCGGATGGTTGTTGACTTACCCGTTCCTCTATCTCCCATAATCATTACACCACCAATTTTGGGGTCAATGACGTTCAACAGCAAAGCCAGCTTCATCTCTTCCTGACCGACAATTGCTGTAAATGGAAAAACTACACGACGAGTGTTTGCTGTAGCTTGAGCAGTTGAACTCACCCCTACACCTCTTACTATATTTCTCTTATCATCGCTTTATATTGTGCCATAACGAGGGGAGCAGGGAAAGAGACAAACGACTATGAGCGACGGTAAGTTAATTTATTCAACATCAAAGTGCGTATAAAGTAGAGAAGTGGTTTATAATATAGCTTTAAGAAAGTAGAAAGTTGAAATCATGCACACAACTTATCGTTTAAATGCTAGCGAACTAGACCAAGACTTTCTTGATGCATTAAAGGCTACTTTTAAGGGCAAAGAAATTGAGATTGTCGTTTATGAGGTCGATGAAACTGCATACTTGATGGCTTCTGAAGCCAATCGGAAGAGGTTACTCAAGGCGATGGAAAATATTAAAAATCGGTCTAATTTGATTGAGGTCGATATAGAGAACCTTGAATGAATAAAAGAATCATATTTGAACCGGACGCATTTGAAGATTTTAACGAATGGTCTGGGTTAAACAAAAAATTTATAAAAAGATTGTTGAATTGATAAAAGATATCGACCGTTCTGCCTTTAGTGGGATAGGTAAGCCAGAACGTCTTAAATATGAGTTTAGTGGCTTATGGTCGAGACGAATAAATGAGGAGCATCGATTAATTTATACCGTTACGGATACGGAGATTATAATTGCTTCATGTAAGTATCATTATGAAGATTAAACGGGTCAATTACAATTTAATATAGCAGTGCTAAATCATTTGTACAATCATACGTTGTAGAGACTTGATTAATCACGTCTCTACGCAATTTTCAGAGATATTTAATTCAAAAACTGATTGGCGCCACCATACAAAACCTTTCATGAAATTATTTTACCAACAATACCGATTTAACAGGACGCATCGCATTTTTTCCTTGTTTGTCTATTTTTCCGTTATAAGTTGTGCCATTATAGTAAAGCGAAGACGAACTGCCTCCGTCTAAATTCATAGCTGAATTGGCGCCTAAATTTTTCATTAAATTAGCTAATGCAGGTATAGATATACCCGATGGTAATTCTGGTTTTTGCGCTACCATTACTAAAATAATACTTCCATCTTCAGTAATTCCTACAGCACTGCGAGCATTAAGTTGGGTGCTACCAATTGCATCTCGGTTATTCGTGTTATCTACAAAACCTTCTTGAACTAAAGTTAGTTCGGGTAATAATCTGGAACCGGCGCCAATTGCATCGATAATTTGACAGTTAGGCGCCGTTTTTTCTGTGTGTAGTGCAATTTCATATTGTATTTTAGAATTACATGATATTCTTCTAAATTCGCTGCGGTTTAAAATTTTAGGTAAATAAGGTTTTAATTTAGGATTATTTACAAGTCTCTCGTTTAACTTTGGGTCTGCTAGGAGTTTTCCTTGTATAGTAATATAAGATGTTGATTTTTGATTAACAGGGTCAAAATAACCTGCGTTGAGTACTGCAACTGCTTTGTGTTTTTGAGCGAATTCTTCTACGGTATTTAATTTCTCTGATATTGTAGGATTTACTAAATACGAGCTGTTGTCCGGAATTTTAACGATATGAGCTATACTGTCTGGTAACACGCGCGCTTCGTACTGAATTTTTTGAAATGGCGTAATTGTATTCTTTTGTACAATTTTACTCGAATTTACAGGCTTGCTGAAGGAATGCCAGTTAAATAAAAGCATTCCCAAAGTAACCACCAATAAACTATACTGCCAGGTTCTTTTCACTTTGTTGTGGGTTGGGTGGAGGAACGGAACCCAACGTTAAATAATATAAAGCATTGTGTTGGGTTACGCGCGTTCGCACTACCCTACGGGAAAGCTTCGCTAACACCCAATATACAATTTATCGGTTTACATGGGCTTTTTCAGGCATCTAAATATTATTTACGTGCCATCAGCTTATTTTAGGACTAATTTCAAATGCCAATTCCGAACGATAGAAACATACATCAAAAGCGACAAAGAAATTCATGTGTCCGAGAATTAACGGCGCATTTCTATCTTTTGTCCAAGCAAAAGCCAATTCTACGGGAGGAAAGCGCTCAATATTTGCAGTTAACAATAATGCCCGTGCCTCAAATCTAGCTAAATTACCTCCTAGCGGAACAGAGAGTGTTTGACGGTCCCAAACAGCTCCTAACCTTAATCCGACTTCATAAGGTAATACATTAACACTAGAACCTGTATCTAGCAAACCCGATAAACTTATAGAGCAGTTTTGGTAAGTTAATATTATTGGTAGATAAGGTAGTGTACTTAATGCACCAAGTTGGGGTTCTAGCTCGGTAAATGCAAATCTAACTTTATCAGCCATGTGTTGCGGCTTTTCCCTCTGCTAGTGCTTTTGCAAGTACAGCAGCAGCTTCAAAAGAATCATGTAACCCTTGACTCGCGACCTTATTATGGCTGTTCAACGGTACTAAACCTGATTCTTCAAGCAATTCTGCTGTTAAAAAATTTATTAGCAGAAGTTTTTCGGCTTGAGATAGCTCTTTAAGAAAAGGTATTAGTTCTGTAAGAGGCATAAATAAAAGGTTTGATGAATAACAGTTTATATATATTGTATAGTACTAGCAGCTAAAATGCCTGTTCTATGACTAATGTGTGTATGTTGGAGGCAACTTTTTTAAAAATCAAATATCTTAATTACAATCTCAAGATTTGTTTTATTTCTTTGACATTGTATAAAATTATTTAACCAATAATACTGATTTAACAAGACGAATAGTACTTTTTCCTTGTTAATGTATTTTGCCATATACAGCCAGATTTTTTTCATTAGTTATATTGTATGTTGGGTTCCAATGCTGCTCGGTTAACGTATGTAGAGACGTTACATGTAACGTAAGAACAGGGGTTCCACGTTTTGCAATTTTCTTAACTGAGCAGTATTGTGTTGGGTTCCGTTCCTCCAACGTCACTCTCCTCAACGCGGGGAACCCGCGCACGGAGGTGACTCCCCAACCTACAAAGCATTTTAGCCCGCGAAGGCGGGCTTTGTTCGTATAGCGACACCCTTGAGGGTGTCGAATCGTAACCTCATCGGTTCACATGGGGTTTTTCAGGCATCACAACGCTAGAATGATTTGCTTTACCGTTCTTACTATGACCGTTGGTGTGTCCATTCCCGTTATTATTTTTGCGGGGTTGGATAATACCATATCCACCGTGGTTGCGCTCGTAAATAACGTTAATTTCGTCAGTTTCCACATTATGGAACATATAAAAATCGTGACCCACCATTTGCAGTTGCTCTAAAGCTTCTGTCATTGTCATTGGTGGCATGGCAAAATATTTAGTTCGGACAACCTCTTTGGGTAGTTCAGGAGTACGATTACCTATTAAGTCATCAACAACTGTTGCTGTTTCAACGACGGTTTCTTCAATTGGATTGGGAGCTTTCTTATTTTGAATGCGTTCTTTATATTTTCTTAATTGACGCGCGATTTTATCCGCTACTAAATCAATACTTGCGTATAGGTTTTCGCTGCTTTCCTCGGCACGGATAACGTTTTTATTTGCATAAATGGTCACTTCCGCTGCTTGTCTAGTATTAATTCGGGGATTTTTAGCAACGCTTAAATGGACATCCACTTCGTTGGTGATATTTTGAAAGTGACTTACTGCCTTTTCAATCTTTTGATGCACATATTCACGGATAGCATCGGTGATTTCTATATTTTTGCCGTGGATGACAAGCTTCATGTGTAAACTCTCCCGCTCAAACTTTTTCTTGAGTTGAATTACGCTTTAGAATGCGGTAAGGTCTATCTGCCGCCAAAATTAAGTTACAAATCAAAATTATAATTCCCCTATGCCTAATTGTTGCCACATCAATTCCACTTTTAAGCTCGCGTTCCCAAATCGTCAAATATATATGTCTTAGCCACTCAGATGCCCTTTACATCTTCGTGCGACTCTGCTCCTCCTGAAGTATCTGGCTTTTTTGTCAATCTAATCGGGCTTTTGGTAGCGAAAGTTCAACATGGCTTTTGAATTGTTAAATTAGGCGCCGGAGAAGAGTGCATTTGTTCTTTCTTCTTGGCGTGACGTATGTGGCAGAGAATTCCCTCCAGCACCATTACCATTGAGGTTATATATTCAAACTAGCACTTTGTAATTTGTAAAACCGCTTATCTTGACTTTCCTTTACAATCTTTTGCACAGCTTGACATTTGTTTCGTTCCTTAACAGGGAAAAGGGGAAAATAGCCTTACAATTGTTAATTCTTTCTGTTTTTCTACGCCTGTATCTTGTAATACTCCCTTTTTTGTTAAATAGTTGAATTTCACTATGATTTTTAACAATATTTCTACCCCTTATTCTTGTTCGTTATATAACCAAGGCTTGATGCCATATTTAGAAGCACTCGCATGGCAACGCGCGTTGTTGCAAGAACGCATCAATAACCCAAATTTAGAAGATGTGCTGATATTAGTCGAGCATCCGCCTGTATATACTTTAGGACAAGGCGCCAATCCCGAATTTCTCAAATTTGACCTTAATGACAACCCATATGAAGTACATCGCATCGAACGTGGTGGTGAAGTAACGTATCATTGCCCAGGTCAAATAGTCGGGTATCCAATTTTAAACTTACATCGCTACCAACCAGATTTACACTGGTATCTACGCCAATTAGAAGAAGTGTTAATTATAGTACTTCAAGAATATGGACTTGTAGGCACCCGTATTGCTGGGTTAACAGGAGTATGGGTAGAAGGTCGCAAAGTTGCCGCTATTGGCATAAAAGTCAAACGCTGGATAACTATGCACGGATTCTCACTCAACGTTAACCCCGACATGACCGGCTTTACCAACATAGTCCCATGCGGCATAGTTGACAAACCCGTAGCTAGTTTAGCAGAATGGATACCTAATATAAACTGCGATGAAGTCCGCCTCAAAATGGTCCACAGCTTCGGTGAAGTTTTTGGAGTTAACTTACAACCCCAAGAAACCTGGTTTCTTCTACACTGAACATAACAATCCTCAACTTCAATAAAAGAAACCAAGTTTCTCACTGAACAGAACCATTGTGTGTTTAAAATTCATGCGAAAGTATTTGCATGTCAAATTTTCAATTATTGGGAAGTAAATCTTACATTATTTTGTAAAATTTAACATATTTTTGTAAAATATTCAAATATGAATTTGCCACTAAATAACTTTTCAAACCCAGAAAATAGCGTTGAATAAAAGCAAGTAAAAACACCAATTCATAGTATTGCTTTTATTGATACTACAATTCTAGATTACCAAACATTGATAGCTGGAATTAACCCAGAAGTTGAAATAGTTTTACTTGACTCAACGCGCGATGGAGTTAAACAAATAAGCTCTGTCCTCGCGAATCGAAATAAACTTACATCTGTAGATATTATCTCACATGGTAGGGATGGCGCCGCCCAATTAGGAACAGCGCAATTAAGCCTAAATAGTCTTGATAAATACAGTAGCTAATCACAGCAATGGAAAAGTGCGTTAAAGGATGGCACCGATATTCTATTTTATGGTTGTAATGTTGGTTTTGGAGAAACAGGACGAGCTTTTATTCAACAGTTGGGTGAATTGACAGGTGCGGATATCGCAGCGTCAGATGACTCGTCTAACAATATAACTGTCAATACATTAAGCGATTTAGATGCTATCACAATTGGCACTGGCGCCAATATTTGTTTACGACCTCGTAATAATCAAATTGGTGTACTTAATATTGATGATACAATGGGCGGTTCGATTCAAGTTGAAGATGGAATTCCTGGTAATAATACGGTATCTACAAGTAATGTAAGTGGTTCTACAACTGTTAGTAGCGGTACTTGTCAATTTTAGTTGTTGATTTGAATCGCACGGTTAAGTAATTTCTCTGATAGGATAATTGTCCGGTTCTTGGCATATAATTTTAGTATTAATGTAATAGATACTACGCTAGACTATTTGCTCTTTATATGCCGTGAATAATTATCATCCGCGCGAGTCAGGTCAATCACATGATAACTTCTTAGCACAAGAAGCAAACGCTCATGCTGCTCCACTTACACCCCTTAAAGAGCGTGATTGGAAGGAACTTATGTCACTATTTGATAGGCATGATAGTGATGATATTGAAGCGGATGTTATTAGTAAGTTGAATATGCTTTCCCCTGAACCTTCTTGGGATGAAGACCCATACGAATTTTTAAGCGAATATCTGTAAGGTGCGTGAAAGCATTTTAATATTTCGTTACATTGATAGATTGTAATGGCTTTCACGCACCCTACTTCAATCTGCTCATAAAGTTACGTAATCTTTCGTGTTTGGGGTTTTGAATTACTTGCTGTGGACTTCCTTGTTCTAAAATAATTCCTCCATCCATGAAAAATACGCGACTCGCTACTTCACGTGCGAATTGCATTTCGTGAGTGACGACTACCATTGTCATTCCTTCGGTTGCTAGTTGTTGGATTACTTGTAGTACTTCTCCTACCAGTTCTGGGTCTAGTGCGCTTGTTGGTTCGTCAAATAGCATTATTTGCGGGTTCATACATAAGCTGCGCGCAATAGCTACTCGCTGTTTTTGTCCTCCTGATAGTTGTTCGGGGTATGATTCGGCTTTATCGAATAACCCTACTTTGTCTAGATATTGTTTTGCTAGTTGTGTACTTTCTGAGGTTGTTTTGCCTAGTACTTGCTGTTGTGCAAGTGTTAAGTTTTGTAAAACTGTTAGATGGGGAAATAAGTTAAATTGCTGGAATACCATTCCTACTTGAGTGCGTAGTTGCCGTAGTATGCTTCGATGGAGCTTTGGGTGGGATAAGTCTATATCGTTTACGCTGAGGTTGCCTGTGTTAATGGTTTCTAGACGGTTGAAGCAGCGTAGTAGGGTGCTTTTGCCGCATCCTGATGTACCTATTATTGCTATGACTTCGCCTCTGTGTATATTACCACTAATGCCTTTGAGGACTTTAAGGGCGCCGAAGTTTTTCTCTACGTTTTCAAATGTTATTATTGCGTTGCTCATTGTTTGATTTTTTAGTTGGGTTTTCTAGTTGGGTTTTCTAGTTGGGTTTTCTATAAATTGTATTAATTATTCTTGTGGGGTGGGCATCCTTGCCCGCCCAGTAAACTAATATTAACGAACCACAATAGCCTGGGGTTCAACCCTAGGAAAGCAAAGGTAAGAGAATGAAGAGAGGTATTTTTAGTTGGGTATTGGCGGGGTTGTGTTGTTTTTTACTGATTATAAATGGGTGTGGGTCGAATGATGGAGGTGGTGCCAAGAGTTTACGGGTTGGTACGGAACCTGCTTATCCACCTATGGAGTTTCAAGGACAAAAGGGTGAGTTACAGGGTTTTTCGATTGATTTAATGAATGCTATTGGTAGTGCAACTGGTTTTAAGGTTGAGTTTCAATCTACTCCTTTTGATGGATTGATTTCTGCTTTACAGGCTAGGACAATCGATGCTGCTATTAGTTCGATGACTATTACTAAGCAACGCGCACAAGCTGTTTCTTTTTCTCGTCCTTATTTTAAATCGGGTTTAGCGATTGCAATTAGTAATAATAATCAAGATATTACTGGTTTTGATAAATTAAAGAATAAAAGAGTTGCTGTTCAAATTGGTACTACAGGCGCCGCAAAAGCAAAAGAAGCTCGTGGCGCCGAACTTCGCACTTTTGATTCTACACCTTTAGCGTTACAAGAGTTGGCGAATGGTAATGTTGATGCGATGGTCGGTGATGCACCTGTTATTGCTTATGCTATTAATTCAGGGAATTTACCAGGTATTAAGGTTATAGACCAGTTATTGACAGAAGAGTATTATGGTATTCCCACACCTTTAAAATCACCAAATTTAGAATTGATTAATAATGGTTTAGGGAAAATCTTAGAGAATGGAACTTATAATAAGATTTATCAAAAATGGTTTAAAACTGCACCTCCAAAACTACCTGAAAAATTAGCCTTTGCTACCCAAACTGATAGTGGCCCCAACTCAATTAATATTCTATTGCAAGCGTTTCCTTTACTTTTACAAGGCGCCTTAATAACGCTGCAACTAACTCTATTTTCAGTATTCCTAGGATTAATTGCTGGTTCTTTAATTGGTATTGCTCGACTTTCACATATTACACCATTACGTTGGGCTACCAGAGCATATATTGATTTCTTTCGCGGTACACCTTTACTAGTCCAGCTTTTACTAATTTACTACGGTATTCCTGCCGTAGTGCAAAATTTAGGTTTAGATTTTAGCTTTAACCGCTTTGCTGCTGCTGTCGTCGCATTAAGCTTAAATAGTGCTGCATATATTGCTGAAATAGTACGTGCAGGTATTCAATCTATCGAAACAGGGCAATCTGAAGCAGCAGAATCACTAGGATTAGACGCAGTACAAACAATGCGTTATATCATATTTCCTCAAGCGTTTCGCCGGATGTTACCACCTTTAGGTAACGAATTTATCAGTATGCTCAAAGATACCAGCTTAGTCGCATTTATCAGCCTCGACGAATTGGTTCGCAGAGGACAATTAATAGTCGCGCAAAATTACCGTCCCTTTGAAATTTATGCAGGCGTCGCAATAATCTATCTATGTCTTACTCTACTATCTTCCCAAGCCTTTAGCCGTCTCGAAACCTGGATGAACCCAGTTAAACGTAAATAAGTACTAATTTACTTGCAAAATGTGAACCGTGGTTCACAAAATTTGATTATGTAGCATAGGCATTTGGCGCCTTATTTCATAAGTTAAAGCTATAATATTCTCAAAATGGACAAAACCATTGATATATAGTTGTTTCAACTTTTGGAGTAAATAAATAAGGCAGACTCTACAATACTTATTTACAACGTGTCCTTTTTCCCCTAAAATTTTGGAAAGTAATCCAAAGATGTGTAATATAAAGATGTTTCCTAATTTCAAGCGGATGTGTCTAATACTAACGTAAACACAAACGGCGCCTCAAGTAATGAACAGTTGCTTGATAAACTAAAACTTGCTTCGGATGGCTTGCTATTTATGAGCGAGTCTGAGTTTCCTTTTGAAGTATTTCTTTGGCAGTCAAAAGAAAAACAGCTTCTTAATGCTGAGTTTGTTCTCTCTAAATTAAACAAACCATCTGATACTAAAGTTGAGTTTGTAGACTTAGACTCGTTTTTTGAAGTCGCAACTACTGAAGAAGATTGGCATTCTCCAGAAGATAATCAAATAGTAAAAAAATACCAAGATTTAGTTAAAATAATAAAAGAAAATCTTAGTGATATTAAAGTTGCTAGATTAGGTGATATTGAAATTGATGTTTATATCTTTGGTCAAGTACCATCAGGTGATTTAGCTGGGCTGTGTACTAAAGTTATTGAAACTTGACAATTTTCAATCCCCTCAACCCCGCTTAATAAGGGGGGCTATTAATCACCTTCTCTGCTTAATTCCCGGTGCCACTCCTCCATCAACTTTTGTCTCTATTGCCTGTTGAATAGATTTATCGGCATTTCTAATAAAATCATAACCTGTTTTCTTCTCTAATGCCTCAACAGTAGTTAAATACTGTGTCCAGCTACTTTCCTTATTACCGTTCGCGTTAGGAGTATCTACCGCAATTATTCTTGTTGAAGAATTTACTTCCTTTCCTGGTTCGGTAACTACGATTATTTTAAATACTCTTTCTGGTACTGCGACTTTTCCTTGGGCTATCGTCTCTTTCTGACCATAACCACCTGATATTATATATAGTTCTTTTCCTTCTGCTGCTAATTTTCTACCATAATTTTCTAAGTCAGCCCAGTAACCCTGATTATTATCCGGCGCCTGCGGAATAATATTAGTCATCAAAAAAGTTGCGGCATTATCTTCTGGGTTATTACTGCGGTCTGCCGAAGGTGTCATATGTCCTTTATCGTAACCACTGCGAGTATAATCACTTGGTGTAACACGATACCATCCTTCAGGTAATGTATCATCTGGTCGAAATTTGTTTGACCGAGGCGCCTCACCTAACCAAGATTTATTTAATTCCCAACTCACCCAATTCGGTATACCCTTATCACGGTTGTAAGAAAGTGCATATTGTTTCTTAATAATTAAGTAATTATTCGGGTCAGATGTACTCGCATTACTAGGATTACCTAATGTCAAATGTACACTTACAGGCTTAGAAGGCAAAAGTAATGCACATCCTGTAGCGAAAATAATCAACGCCACAATAACAGCAATCAGAAACCTTTGAGGTTTGAACATAGATATAAATGTTTATATTATTCCCCTAATAAAATACCTCGAATCATACGCTCCTGATTCGAGGTCATAGCATTGTTTTAGTTAAATCTAGAGGGCAGATGTACGCCATAGCGATTCTTGGAAGCTAAGTCTGTTGCAATTCGTTAAGCTATATTAAGAAATATTAACAGGTCTCAACAGTCACCTAATATAGTCACAGTACAGAAGTTTTTCAAGTAAATTTACGGTTACAGCCCATTGGAAAAATTAACCGTTAGTATAGTAAAAGTGTTTGTATATAAAATAAAAGCGCGTTAATAGAGATGAATTTCCTCACATATCTCATGCATTTAGCGGGTTCAGGCGCCGTTGCATACTACTCGGCGTTGCAGATTCGCGATATTAAAACTCGTCCCAATGTACTAGCTGGATTTCAGCTTGCTGAGTCGGGGTCAGTCCCATTCTTGACAAAGTTATCAGAACGCGCTGCCGCAGAGGGGGATACATGGCTTGCAGAAAGATTAGTAAAACATGCTGCTGATGAAACTCGGCACGGTCAAATTTTCGCTCATGCTCTTAAGCAACTCGATAAACAAGTAATTGATTTTAAGAATCAACCAAAAGCTGTTGAAAAGGAAGACAGCGACAAGAAAGCATCGCAAGAAAAACGCAGTCCTTTCTTCGGCGCCTTTTTTACAGGATATTCCCAAGAACAACTCAAACCAGAAGTAATAGACTGGGATGTGTTTATGGGCAGTACATATATTCTGGAACTGGATGCGAGTAAAGACTTTGCGCGCATGGCAAAAGTTTTACCCGAAGACGATGCGACAGCACGCAACCTCAAACTAGGTATGTTAAGCATCGCGCAAGATGAAACTGGACATGCTGCATATCTTTATGAAGCCATGACTCGAAGAATGTCTCCTATCCAAGTTCAAAAACTAGTTGATGAATGGAGACAGCGCAAAATTAATGCAATGTTAGCTTTCGCTGGCAATATTCTACAAGGTAAAGGTGAAAACCGTTCCCTTGTTCAAGATGGGGCGCCTGTTGAGAAAGAATCAGAATTAGTCGCCGCCTAACAGAATACCTAGATGTAGAGACGTTACATGTAACGTCTCTACAACGACAACCGCGCATTAATTAGAAAAACTTGCGATAATCGATACTAGTACAATTAATCCACCAATCCAAAGTGCTAAAGACCCCCAGCTTGCGGAATCTTTTTGCATTGACTGCCGCACGTTGCTAACTAAATTGTTGCGAGCCATGATATTCCCCTCAAGTCTGTTTATTTTTTAAATTGATTTTTCTTGCAATCAAAATTAGACATCACTTGCGCGCGAGTAATGCCAAGGTAAAACAACCAATAGGCACGAATAAGATTTAGAAGATATAATTGTGTAACTTAGAAACCGGGTTTTTAACGAAGAAACGCGGTTTCTTTGTAAATTACACAAGTACATTTTCTTAACTATTTTTGAACTATTTTTTGAACTGTATTTATATTTTCCCTAATTTGAGTTATATACATATTGAAACTCTTATTTTTGACATCAATCTTAACTTAATCTTAATATTACTTAATTAAGAAATGGTATGGTACAACAAATTAGGCAAAACGAACCGCAATTTATCTGTGTAGTTCCTGTTGAGAGCATCACAGGAAATTTAGATGAAGAAATCATGAGCTTTGGTATATCTGTAGAAGCAGCAAAAAGTGAAGCCGAAAAGCTACTTGCATCTACCTATAGATGTACTTTGACACAAATAGATGAATTAATGCAAAAAGCTAAAATTGAACCAATCGCTCAATCTTGCGCTCCAAAACGTAATATCGAATAATTAAAAATGGAAAAATTTCAAACGCTGTTACGAGTTCGTCATTACGAAATGGATGCTCTTGGGCATGTAAATAATGCTGTGTATCAAAATTATCTTGAACAAGCTGCGATTGAGCATTCAGAATCACTAGGGTTTAATTTTGAACTTTACCAAGAACTTGGTGGTGTGTTTGTAATGCGACGGGTTGAAATTGATTACTTACGTTCAGCAGTTGCAAGCGATACATTAGAAATTACAACTTGGCTCGAAGAAATTCGCGGTACTCGTGCCCGTAGACGTTATGAAATCCGTAAACAACACAAAGATGATTTATTAGTAACTGCTGAAGCTTTATGGGTATGGGTTGATACTAAAACAATGCGTCCACGTCCAATTCCTGATGTTTTACTAAGTAAATTTTCTCAATAAATTTCTATTATGAATAATTTTTACAAAATTCAAGCAGGTGATACGCTGAGTGCTATTGCGCTGCGTGAGTTGGGGAATGCTAACCGCTGGCGAGAAATTACTAATGAAGATGGACAATTCTTTACAGAGGCAGAAGCGCGTAAGTTGAGAATTGGGCAAATTATATATTTACCAGTTCAGAAAGGCGCCTATAAAATAAGCGACCGTGGTTTGGAGTTAATAATTCAATTTGAAGGTATATTTTTAAATTTATACAACTGCCCAGCAAACCACGCCACAATTGGAGTAGGACACCTCGTACATTACGGCCCCATCAATGGTAGTGAACCAGAAGAATTTAAGTGTGGAATTACACGTCAACGCGCGATGCAAATTCTACGCACGGATGTCAGCGGCGCCGAAGTTGTGGTAAATAAGCTTGTAAAAGTACCTCTAAATCAAAATCAGTTTGATGCGCTTGTAAGCTTTGTGTTTAATTTGGGTGAAACTAACTTCGCTAACTCTACATTACTCGCGCGCGTTAACGCTTCTGATTATGATGCTGTACCTTCGGAATTAAATAGATGGGTATATGCTAAAGGAAAAATTCTGCCTGGTTTGGTCAAAAGGCGCCTTCTTGAAGGTAAATTGTTTCAAGGCAATGCATTTTGACGCAATAGGTCGAAATTAAAGCATTTGAATTAAGATTGATATCAAACCATAATAAACAGGCATGTATCTTATGTCTACAAAAAAGCAATTCAGTAGCTTTGAGGAAATGCTATCTAGTTCAGATGTACCTGTGTTAGTAGATTTTTATGCAGATTGGTGTGGTCCGTGCAAGCTAATGAGTCAGATTTTGGAACAAGTTAATGCTCAACTCCAAGGTCGGATGCGTGTTGCGAAAATTGACACCGAAAAGTACACGCAACTAGCTAGTCAGTACGGTATTCAAGCTTTACCCACACTTATTTTGTTCAAACAGGGAAAACCTGTAGACAAAATCGAGGGTGTTTTACAAGCACAAGACTTGGTACGGCGCCTCGAAACGATGATATAACTGGCAACGGATGTAACGGATGTAACGGATAAGCAATTATAAAAAACCATCCGTTACATCCGTTCATTATCCGTTGCTAATAGTATCAAATATGGCTAGTAATTAACCAAGAAAGATTGTAAAAAAGAACTAAGTATTCTGCTTGGTTTAACTAGGTCTTATGAGTATGCGTGAAAGCTCGATAGGAATTGCCATAGCTCTGTTAGTTACATTTGGTTTGGGTGCTGGTAGTATTTGGTGGACATATCAATTTGGTTTTGGTACTAATTCGAACAGTGTGCAATCCCCAACAGATTCTACATCTAGTACAAATGCACCATCTGAAGCTCAGTTACCAGTAGAACAAACACCAACACCTACCGCAACTCCTACTTTAACCTCAACACAAGAGATTGCTGGTATTTTGAGAGATAAGGGATTTGGTAAAAAAATTATCATTTCTAAAAGAAGTAACCGTGACTATACCAAAGCGACGCGGAACAAACCTATAGAAGTGAGCTTTATAAATAATTAAATAAATCTATTCATGCCCGAAGGAAAATTTAATATTTTAACACCGTCGCACATTTAAACAGCACCATTCTTTGCGCTTCCATAGTGCAGCAACTATCCAGCCATGCTTTTCCAATACGTCAGCTACGGCTTTTGATTGTTCTACAAGAATACCGCTAAAAATACCCCAAGTTGTAGGTTTTGTAATAGCGGTTATTTGTGGTACAAGCTTAATAATAACGTCGGCTAATATATTACAAACTATCCCGTCAACAGGTTGCTCAAGTATTTTTGCTAGAGTTTCCGCACTACCTTCTGCCGAAAATAAACGGTCTGCCTCAATACCATTAAGAATTCTATTTTCCATTGTTGCTTTTACTGCTAATGGGTCGGTATCAACTCCATAAGCTTTTTTGGCGCCGAGTAAAATTGCACCAACACAAAGTATACCAGAACCGCATCCTATATCCGCAATTACCACATCATCAAGTGTACTGTTCTCACCTGTAAAAGATGTGCCATAGTCACTAAATCGCATTTCTAAGGCTTCTAAACAAAGCTGAGTGGTGGCATGATTTCCTGTACCAAAAGCGACACCTGGGTCAAGTTTAATTACTAATCGGTCAGAGTCTGTAGGCATGGGTAGCCATGCTGGGTTAATCAGGAATCTATCACCAATTTCTTGAGGATGCCAATATTGCTTCCAACTACTTGCCCAGTCTTGCTCATCAATTAAATGCCACTGTAAAGTGGGAGGTGGTAATTCAATACATAATGCATCTTGGCGCAATAATAATGATAATGCCGCCAAATCGATTAAATGTACTTTTAGTTGCGGCAAATATGCCCGAACTAAATTCACGTCCCCTTTTCGTTCGCTTGCAGTTCCACGACACCCAAAATCTTCTAGGCGCCAAAAAATCGAATCTTCAAGTTCAGGTTCGCAGGTTATTTGTATTTCCCACCAAGTGTTAGCCACGGCTTTCTTAGGAGTTAGGAGTTAGGAGTTACGGTAGGGTGCGTGACGCTATTACAATTGTGCAACAAAACGAAGTTACAAAGTAGCGTCACGCACCCTACAAGCTGGTTATAGATTTACTGTATACGCATCGCGGATTCCAGGTACTTTGGTAATCTCGCTTAAGATGCCATCGGGTAGAGGGTCATCAAGACTGAGTGCCATTACCGCATCACCGCGAACGATTTTGCGACCTACCTGCATACTGGCAATATTGACATTAAAGCTACCCAAAAGGGAACCTAATTTACCAATAATTCCTGGCATGTCACGGTGGAGGGTAAATAGCATGTGCTGAGTTGGAGGAACGTTTATTGGGAAACCATCCATGTTGGTAAGGCGAATTTCTCCGTCACCTAATAAGGCGCCTGTTACGGAGTGGGTACCCAAGTTACCTGTTGCTTCGAGGTGAAGTGAACCTGCGTAATCACGAACAGCAGCATCACGAGTTTCAATTACTCGTATTCCTCGTTCTTTGGCTTCAATGCTGGCGTTTACGTAATTAACTCGTTCGCGCAAAGCTTGATGCAGTAACCCTTTCAATGCTGCAATGACTAAAGGCTGGCTTTTGTTTGTTGCTATTTCCCCTTGCAATCGAATGTTGAGTAATTCAACTCTTCCACCCGCTAGCTGCCCAACTAGTCTACCAAGCGTTTCTGCTAGTTGCATATAGGGTTTAAGTTCCTCTAGTACATCAGGCCCCAATCCTGGTATATTTACTGCCGACCGTGCTGGTAGTCCAAGCAATACGTCGCGTATTTGTTCGGCAACGTCTATTGCTACGTTGACTTGGGCTTCGGTTGTGGAGGCGCCTAAGTGCGGTGTCAAAATTATATCTTTGCCGACTTCACGCAAAGTTGATTCGGCTAACGGCTCCGACTCGAATACATCTAACGCAGCGCCTGCTATTTTACCTTCTTTAACTGCACTTGCAAGCGCGGCTTCATCAATAATGCCACCACGCGCGCAATTTATAATTCGAGTGGTTGGCTTCATCTTCGCCAATAATTCGGCATTAATTAAATGCGTGGTTTCGGGAGTTTTGGGAATATGTAGAGTAATATAATCGGCTTGTTGTGCGAGTACATCCATATCTACTAGCTGACAGCCAATTTGCTCCGCGCGTTCGGTGGAAATAAATGGGTCATAAGCAAGCAACTTCATTCCCATTGCTCTAGCAACAGCAGCAACGTGGGAACCTATTTTGCCCAAACCCACAATACCCAAAGTTTTTTTATAAACTTCGGCGCCAACAAAAGTTTTGCGATCCCACTCACCACGTTTAACCGACGCATTTGCATCTGGAATGTGACGTGACAAGGAAAGCATCATTGCTAGTGCATGTTCCGCAGCAGCAATAGTATTGCCTTCAGGGGAATTAACTACTACAATACCTTGGCGTGTCGCGGCTGGAACATCGACATTATCTACACCAACACCCGCACGACCGATGATTTTCAAGTTTGTACCAGCTTCAATAATTTCTTTTGTAACACGGGTACCTGAACGAATCATCAACGCATCGTATTCACCGATGATGTTTACTAGTTCATCTGGTTTTAATGTCGTTTTGACATCGACGGTAGCGACTTGAGATAGTATATCTATCCCAGCTTGGTCAATTGGATCGGAAACGAGAACTTTAGACATGATGGCTGAATTCTTGCATTTGAGGTAATTCTGGGCAGGATTTTAAAGTTTTGACTTAAATGCTTCCACTTAATCAACTTACAATATTCAAGCAGTTGGCACCTATACACCCACTCGGTAAATATAAACCATTGGGTGGGCTAATCGCTTAATTATTTATCAAAAATTCTTACATTTTCACCATCCATACCATATAACGGCTATATATAGGTATCTTATTTTACCTTATTTGTTATATAATTTTTACGAATAAAAAATGCCTACATGTAGAAACGTTACATGTAACGTCTCTGCCATTTTAAATTTAACAAATAGTTTAAAACCACCATATTTACACCAATATTAGTAATGATATTTCAGTTACCTTATTTTCAAATTCCACCTATTATAAATTTATATATCTGTTGATTTAAATAACTTTAATTGGCTGTCTACTCTACAATAATTCGGATTGTCCCGAAATTACACCAGAGATGTTTGCTAATTCTGTTGTGCGTAGTGGTTTAAAACCTGTTACCAGGAAAGTACAAGTTACACTACGTGTTGATAGCGATGTTTTAGATTGGTTTAAAGGCAGAGGACAGGGATATCAAACACAAATCAACGCATTACTTCGAGCATATATGGAAGCTCATGAATAATAATACCTAGATTGTTGGTAATGTGTAAAATTAGCTTTGGTATTTTTTATGAAACCAAATTTTGAGCAAATGACCGCCTTAAGAATAATCCAGAAACCATAGTATTTCATCCTCCCAAGAATAAACAAGAGAAACAGGAGCAATTTGAGTTATTCAAGCGTATAGTTGAAGAAAAGAAAAAACCAAAGTCTGAAAACTAAAGGTTTAGTACCACAGGTTATTTCTCACTAGTTTAAAATTAAAGGACAGGGACACTGGCGCCTCGAAGTAAATCTCTTTAACTCAACTCTTAAGTGTCCTAATAGTCTAATAAGGTAAAAATATTCTAATTATAAATGTTGGGTTAGCACCCAACCTACGTGGGAAATTTTCGTTCTTTGACTTCTGTGCTGTATTTTAAGATGGCGCCACTAATTATTTCGCGTAGGTTAGTGTAAACTTTTGCGAATGGTGGTTGTTTTTCGGAAAGTCCTAATACGTCGGAAGTTACTAGTACTTGACCATCACAGTGTACGCTGGCGCCGATTCCGATTGTAGGAATACTGAGTTGTTGTGTAATTTTTGATGCTAAATTACTGGGGATATGTTCTAAGACTATTGAAAAGGCGCCTGCTTGTTCGAGGGCTATTGCTTGGTTTAATATGTGTTGGGCAGAGTCTTCGGTTTTGCCTTGTTGTTTTAAACCAAGTTGATGTATTGATTGTGGTGTTAAGCCAACATGTGCCATGACAGGTATACCAGCTTGTACTAATCGCTCTACAGTTTCTATCATTGCTGGATACCCACCCTCAACTTTAACTGCCTGGGCGCCTGTTTCTTTCAAAACTCTTCCAGCGGAGTGTATAGCTTGTTGAATACTTTCTTGGTAAGTCAAAAATGGTAAGTCTACAACCATGAGCGCACGCTTAACTCCACGACGCACAGAAGAAGCATGATATATCATTTCGTCCAATGTAATTGGCAATGTTGTTTCGTATCCAAGCATTACTGCCATTGAATCACCAACTAATACTATATCTATACCAGCAGCATCAATCAGCTGTGCCGTAATATAATCCCAAGCCGTTAACGCCACAATTGTACGACCTAGCTGTTTCCACTGAATAATTTGTTGAATAGTAACGGGCATTTTGGTAGGGTGCGTGACGCCACCACAATTTTACAACGGAGCCAACAATCTGGTAGCGTCACGCACCTGATAAATCATTTTACTTGTCTACCAAAGGCTAGGTGTTCTTTTGCTTTTGGCATATTGGGCATTAACCACGCTAAACCTTCGCTGGTTCCTATCCAAAGTTTATTACCTGTGTCAGGCGCCAATGCCAAAACGCGACTCGATGGCAACCCGGCAACTTGGTCTAATAATTTTCCTGTGTTTGGGTTGAGTCGCATTAACCCGTTGTTAGTGCCAACCCAGACGCTACCATCTCTGGCAAAGCGAACTGATGTAACGTTTTTGCCACGTAGAGGAGTTACTGAACGTAGCACCATTCCATTTTTGGGGTTAATTACAAGTAGATTATTTGGCATACCTGCCCATATTAACCCTTGTGGACTAATTGCTAATGCTTGTACTGTTCCCCCTGGCAAGTTGTTTATTGTCTTTAAAATAAAAGCATTTTTTGTGTTGACTCGCACCAAACCGTCAAGCGTTCCCACCCAAAGTTGACCATCTGCATCTAAGGTCATGGCATTTGCGCTTACACCTGGTAAGTTTTTCAGGGTGGTCATAATTAAACCTTGGTCTGGACTAACCAGTGCCAACCCGTTATCGGTACCTGCCCATATATAACCACGCTTATCTGTTAATAATGATAAAACTCGCTTGGATGGTAAAAATAAGTTTTGCGCTGTAATTTCACTTGTACGTAAGTCTACTCGCTTTAATCCTTCGTATGTTCCTACCCACAGGCGCCCGACTTTATCTTGTGTTAAGGCGCCAATTGCAATGTTTGGTAAACTGACGCGCGCCAATATTTTACCAGTGTTTGGGTCAATTCGCGATAAACCTCGCCATGAACCCACCCAAAGATTACCTGTAAAATCAGGCTGTAATGCGTGAACCCGGTAGTCTACTTCTTCTATTCTTCCATCTGGTAACTCGGATGCACCAGTTGGAGGCGCCGCAGCAGGGTAAGCTGGGGTTAACTCGGATGGGTTAACTTGTAACGTTTCTTGAGCTACTGCGACTTTCACCCAAGGTAGAGCTACTATCCCAAAAAGGATAGAACTAATTAATAAACTAGCGCGTTTCATCAATACCACTGTCAGTTACCTTGTTTAGACACTCCCCCGGAGCCGTTTATGTTATATAATCTTCGGGTTATCCTCAGTATTCCCAAAATTTCATCATTTCTATACAGTAACTTGAACCAGAAACCGGGCTTCTCGATAAATTTAGCTTTTCTAATACAATCTTTTTTAAGAAGCCCGGTTTCTTTTACCCATACATAATGCACTTTGTAAAGCCTTTGTAACGGAAAATTTACAAAATACTTAAATCTTTATTTAATAAAAAATTTAAATATAAAAGTTAAGAATATTCAAAGGATAACTTATTAATTTCTTGGTATATTTGTGTAACAGGTAGCAATTCACGCTCCGGTGTGATTTTTATCTCTTGCTTGTTACTCCCCTAAATCTCCGTATATTGGAATTTTTGTTTGTGTCTGAATTAAATGAGCGAATCGGGTTGAGTCACGCCTTCGGTCTTATAGGCTTTTGGCGAGGTGCTAATCTGGAGTTATTCAGTGCGTGGCAAGTCGCGAGGATTTAGCGCGAGGATAAGAAAAAGATAAAAAGCTTTTTTTCTGGCACGAAGAAGAGAGACATTATCTGCTTAAATAGATGGTTATAGTGTTAACGAGTAAACAAGCCTTTGGTTACTAAAAGCTAGTTGAGGGTAATCCGTCTTGGTAGTCTTTATCAAGACAGTTTTCACCTGAAAGCTGAGTGAAAAACGCTGAACTAACAATTTATAACGGGTAAACCCTGAATGTCACCAAAACATGCTTTAACGCAAAAGCATGTATGTAGGTGCGTGGGAAATTGCATCGTGCGTGAATTGCAAATAACAAAGAGTGACTTCTTGGAAGGGAAATATGTCTTACGCTCAAACTCGGACCCAGACCAAATCAGGGTATCAGGCAGGGGTTAAAGATTACAGATTAACTTATTACACCCCAGACTACACACCTAAAGATACAGATATTCTTGCTGCATTCCGGATGACTCCACAACCAGGAGTTCCCCCCGAAGAAGCAGGTGCGGCAGTTGCTGCTGAGTCATCAACAGGTACTTGGACAACAGTTTGGACTGACTTGCTCACCGACCTAGACCGCTACAAAGGTCGTTGCTACGACATCGAAGCAGTTGCTGGCGAAGACAATCAATATATTGCTTACGTTGCTTATCCTTTAGACTTGTTCGAGGAAGGTTCCGTAACAAACATGTTGACTTCTATTGTAGGTAACGTGTTTGGTTTCAAAGCATTACGCGCATTACGTTTGGAAGACTTACGTATTCCTGTTGCTTACCTCAAGACTTTCCAAGGTCCTCCACACGGTATTCAAGTAGAACGCGACAAGTTAAACAAGTATGGTCGTCCTTTGTTGGGCTGTACCATTAAACCAAAACTTGGTTTATCTGCTAAAAACTACGGTCGTGCGGTTTATGAGTGTCTACGTGGTGGTTTGGACTTCACCAAAGACGACGAAAACATCAACTCGCAACCTTTCCAACGTTGGAGAGACCGTTTCTTGTTCGTAGCTGATGCTATTCACAAGTCTCAAGCAGAAACCGGTGAAATTAAAGGTCACTACCTCAACGTTACCGCTCCTACTTGCGAAGAAATGATGAAGCGCGCTGAGTTTGCGAAAGAACTCAAAATGCCCATCATTATGCATGACTATTTGACCGCAGGTTTTACCGCTAACACCACTTTGGCTAGATGGTGTCGCGATAACGGTCTATTACTCCACATTCACCGCGCAATGCACGCGGTAATTGACCGTCAAAAGAACCACGGTATTCACTTCCGCGTTTTAGCTAAAACTCTCCGGATGTCTGGTGGTGACCACATTCACACTGGTACCGTTGTAGGTAAGCTCGAAGGTGAACGCGGTATTACAATGGGCTTCGTTGACTTATTACGTGAAAACTACGTAGAACAAGACAAGTCTCGTGGTATTTACTTTACACAAGACTGGGCTTCTATGCCTGGAGTAATGGCTGTTGCTTCTGGTGGTATCCACGTATGGCACATGCCTGCGCTCGTTGAAATCTTCGGCGATGACTCCGTACTTCAGTTCGGTGGTGGTACTCTTGGACACCCTTGGGGTAACGCACCTGGCGCCACAGCGAACCGTGTTGCACTTGAAGCTTGTATTCAAGCACGTAACGAAGGTCGCAATTTGGCTCGCGAAGGTAACGACGTTATTCGTGAAGCTTGTAAGTGGTCTCCTGAATTGGCTGCTGCTTGTGAACTTTGGAAAGAAATCAAGTTCGAGTTCGAGGCAATGGATACCGTCTAATTTTAAGTTATGAGTTATCAGTTAGGAGTTATTAGTTAAATTAATTCTTAACTCGTAAATTCTTGACTTGAAAATTAGGAGTTAGTAGTTAAAAGTTAGATTAACTCATAACTCATAACTATTAACTCATAACTCCGCTTAGGGGCTGGGGTCAGGCATGAACATAAAACAAATTGCGAAAGACACGGCTAAAACGTTACAAAGTTATTTGACGTATCAGGCATTGCGAACGGTGTTGTTACAACTTAATGAAACAAATCCTCCCTTGGCTTATTGGCTGCATAACTTTTCGGCCGACAAAGTGCAAAATGGGGAAAAGTTTTTGGAAAGTTTGTTTAGCGAAAAACCTGAGTTGGCATTGCGAATAATGACTGTTCGTGAACACATTGCTGAGGAAGTTAGCGAATTTCTTCCAGAAATGGTTCGCTCAGGAATTCAGCAAGCTAATATGGAACATCGCAAGCAGCATCTTGAGCGCATTACGCAAATTAGTTTATCTACCCCAGGCGCCACTGACTTAGAACCCGAACAGCAATCAAATGATGATGGGTAATTATACCCCCAATTATCAATTTGCGCCCCATTAAAGTATTTATACCCATTCGCACCAAAGAAATATGCAAACTTTACCAAAAGAGCGTCGTTTCGAGACTCTTTCTTACCTTCCCCCTTTGACTGACGTGCAAATTACCAAGCAAGTTCAGTACATTCTTAACCAAGGTTACATTCCAGCAGTTGAGTTTAACGAACAGTCAGAGCCAACTGAATTTTACTGGACACTGTGGAAGTTACCTTTGTTCAACGCACGTAGCACCCAAGAAGTATTAGGTGAAGTACAACAGTGTCGTTCACAATACGGCAACTGCTACATTCGTGTAGTTGGTTTTGACAACATTAAGCAGTGTCAAGTACTTAGCTTCATTGTTCACAAACCTAACCAACAAAGTGGTGGCGGTTACAGATATTAATCTGGGTCTAGTTAAGCAATCGGCAATTTGATAACTGAAAATGTGGCACAGGCACTTTGGCCTGTGCTACAAATTTTTTTCTAATCCTAGAAATCGGGTTTCTTGTTGAAATATTGTAATAAAATGATGATTTTGCATAGAAACCCGGTTTCTTTGACCTATAGACAATTTAAAAATTGTCCATATAGCTATCCATAAATATTATTTAAATAAGATAATTTTTTTACCCCGAAAAAAGCCCGACTCCAAATCGAGGCGCCATAATACAAATTTACAAAATTAAATTTAGTAAAAGTGAAATCAGAACATCTACCTGAAGTTAGAATTTGCTTTGTTGGTGAGTCATTTGTCAACGGAACCGGAGACCCAGAGTGTTTGGGTTGGACTGGTCGAGTTTGTGTAGGCGCCAATCAAAAAGGTTACGATATTACTTACTACAACTTGGGAGTGCGACGCGAAACAAGCGAAGAGTTGAAACAACGATGGCTACCAGAAGTTACTTACCGTTTGCAACCAGAACGTAATGGTAGAGTTGTATTTTCGTTTGGTGTCAACGATACAGTTCTTCAAGGTGAAAAAACACGAGTTTCTTTTTTGAATTCTATTTTAAATGCTCGACAAATTTTGAGCGAAGCAAAACAGCTATATCCAGTATTAATGGTCGGTCCCCCACCTATGTTAGATAGCGACCAAAATGTTCGCATCGCGGAATTGTCTGAGTATTATGCACGCATTTGCAACTCCCTCGATGTACCTTATCTAAATATATTCTCTGTACTCAAACAATCTACAATATGGTTTGATGAAGTAGGCGCCTACGACAAAGCACATCCACGCGCTTCTGGATACCAAGTTTTAGCTGACCTTGTACAAAATTGGGATGCATGGTCAAAGTGGTTTCCAGCAATTCGTTAAAATAAAGTATCAAATAAAAAATCTCCCGCCATAAAGACAACTACCATGACGGGAGAATTCTGATTAACATCTACCATTTTTAATAAAGATACAGCAAAAAGTCAAAACTGACTATGTTACTTGATATTTACCAGTTTTAGTTTCTGCTTAAGCTACGGTATGTAGTACATAGGAATCTGGTACCTTTAGCTCCTGGCGCCGATTGTTATTTTTAGTATCCTATTTATCTTGTTTGTCTTGTTGACGTTAGCTATTATCTTCTAGGGGTGCTATTTTTGATGCTTGCAGTTAACAAGCATGAATTAAACACATTTTAAGTTAAATATAATTATAAATAAAATACTGACGCGCTTTGCATTATTCATAATCTATCTTTTTATCTAACAAATTTATAAAAATCCGGAATTAAGCATTACAGATTCCCGAATTTGGCTGCTGGAATTAGAGTTAGGTATAGGACTATGGCAAGGTACTTATCAAGGTGTAACTCGATTATGGTTGCGCTGGTATGATGCTACAGAAAATTGGATTCCTACCGAAGTTGAACTTGAACGTGCTAAGATAGAACGCCTAACCGCGCGATTAAAAGAATTAGGCATAAATCCTGAAGAATAGAGATTACGCCCTAACGTCTGAGGCACGAGTCTTAATATAATAGTTGAGTTCCTTAAGCACGAATAACAGTAACTGAACGTCCGTTTTTTGTAGTGGTAATTTCTGTTTTTAATCGCTCTTCAATCGGTGGCGCCTTTGTGCGTCGGTCAAAAATCAATAACCAACCATCATGCGCTTCGATACGCGCTAAATAACAGTCTAATTGTTTAAGACCCTCAGATAATGGGTCTTTTATTTTATCACGCCAAACTCTGACTTCAATTCCTAACGTTACTGGACCATACCTTAAGCATAAGTCCATGCGTCCGCTTCCAATTGCATACTCGCGTTCTAAAGTTCCACCACCATTGACAACGCGATGTAAAAATGCCATTAGCACTAAATGGGGTGCAATTTCATGATAAACTGTGCTACCTAATAATGGTTCTCCATGTTGAAGCCAGAATTTTAAAAATGCTTCTCTTAAAGCATTAGTATCCAACTCACCACTTTGTGTTAGCCAAGTTGGTGCAATTACAGGTAGTGAAGCAGAAGGTGTAATTGTTAATACTCTTGGTAAAATCTCACGGTAAATTGGATTTGCAATTGTTAATCCTCCTTGTGGGTTCATTTTACATAAACCTAAGTCGATAACAAACTGAATATCATCAGATGGTACATTCCCTAGTTGTGAACCTGCTAACATTGGTTCAATAATTGCCTGTACCCTTTGTTCTCGAAGTTCGTTCGCAAGCGAATCAAGGTGAGTATCTTTACGCGCAATCAGTATTTCTTTGGCTTTGAAAACATGTTCAGTAGTAATTGCGATAGTTCTATCTTTTACCATCTTAGAGACTATTTCTCTGGCGAGCGCATTCACCAACCAAGGTTGCCCCTGAGTTAAATCAAATGCCATAGAAATTGCTTCACTAGTAAAAACTTGTCCCGTGTCGTCAGTATGTTGCTGGTATAATTCTGCAACTTCAGCGGCATTAAAATCTCTTAATGTTATCGAACTAACTTTAATATTAAATGGACTCGAAGTATTTAATCTTTCACTTCCGCCTGATGCTACTTTATAATCGCGCACGTCCCGCAAACCAATTAACCCCAATGACAACGGAAAGTTTTTTGGACGGTTCGCATAGCCATCGCGTAGTTGTCGTAAAAAGGAAACTAAGGCTTCATTTTGTAAGGAGTCAATTTCATCTATAAACACTACTAATGGTCGCTCGGACGCTTGTGCCCAAGCCTGTAAACTAGCTTGAATCCTCTGTCCTGGTTCTCCATAAACCCAAATTGGAGGTTGTAAATCTTTAGGTAAACGGACTGAAATTGCATTGCGCCAAGCACTAAGAACTGCTAATTCTGCGGCGCCTGGGTCATGCTTATAAGGCGCCCCTACTTCTGCCGATACCATAACCGCCGTATACCGTCCACTTAAAGTGAGTTGTTCTGCAAGTGCCAGCATTGCCGTGGTTTTACCCGTTTGACGTGGCGCATGAATTACAAAATAGCTACGTTCCTCAATCAGTTCCTCCAAATCAGGCAACCGACTTGTAGGCGGTAGCATATAGTGAATATCTGCTTGGCAAGGACCAGCAATATTGAACGAACGAGGCATGAATAATTCTTATTGAGTGGGTGGGCTGCGTTTGACGATGCCCTTAGTCTAGCTCATAAATGTCATAGCGCGGCGCCGTGCTATTAAGTAGCACTAAAGAATTATATAATCTGAAATTGAAGATGATTTAGTTTGTCAAAGCTATGAAGCAAGTTGTGGGAATGTATAATTGAACCAAAGTAGCTTGAGGTAGAAACATGACTACGGTAGCCATACAACCTATATTAGATACCTTGGGGCAACGGTCTTACCGTGCGGTTGCGGGTAATAAGCAATCTTACGGTAAAACTGCTGGTCAAGCTTTGGATGCTTTAACAAATCAGTTAGGTGAAACAGAGTTCAGCGGAGTATTTGTGCTTCAAAGTTTTCCTTCAAAACGTCGAATACGTCCTGCTTCAATGGCTGGCAAAGTTAAAATTTTAGGCGATATTGTTAGTCCTATTGTGCATACAATACAGCAATTGAATCTTTTGAAAAAATCTATGGTAGTATATATGAGGAAACGGACATAGATTTTATATTACGAAATATAATAAGTCAAGCGATATTGTTAAGTAGTCTTCAAAGCAGGAAGAGCGACATTTTTAATATAATTCTCACTTTGGAAAGGGCAAGAGAAAGCCCATTCCACAATACAAAAGAATGAAATTTTTACAAATTATTTAGCCTTTGAGGGCTTTTGTAAAATTGCGACGATAAGATTTATTTGCAATTAATAATACTGGCCATAGTAATGACAAAATTAAGCGGTTTGGTAATGACCTTTGAAAGTTTGTTCTTTCAAACCCATTCCAGAATTTCCAAATACCGCTGGCGTAAACAACTACAAATACAACACCAATTAAAGTAGACATTCCTATTTACTCCAAAGACAAGTGGTAAAAATGTTAGCTAAGTATTTCTAGAGGATGTTTTAAAAGTGTCTTTAATTGTCATGCTGAATGTAATGTAATCCGAAGGATTTCCCGAAGGGTAGCATCTTAGTATATAAGGAAACTTTAGATTCTAGCCTCCGGCAAATCTCCGCATTACGCTGCGCTCAGAATGACAAGTTATTCTACACTTAGATAGTTTTTCTTATCAAGCACATAGTTTATACATATTAGTGTAGTCTAATCTGGGTGCGAACAGCCAGTATCTTGTTATATGGGATAACTACAACTCGACAGGCGCCCATTCCAGATACATCCAGATACATTATGTGATATATTCTAAAACTGCATAAAATCTGAAGTGCTAAAAATTGTTAAGCTCTCATATTTGTGCCTTCTTGATTTTCTCTTCAAAAACAAGCTAGTGTTTCGATTAGCGAGATATCAATCGTTCGAGGCTTATGCGCCTATAGAAAGTTCCTAAAACATGAACTTCCGTAGGAGACTATAGACAGTAGGTGAAAAACCTTAAACTATCTACCTCGTCTATAAACAGCACTAAGTCGGAAAGATAACTAAGGAGGATTTATGCGTGCAGTATTAATGGCAGGGGGTTCAGGGACGCGGCTTCGTCCCCTTACTTGTGACCTGCCTAAGCCAATGGTGCCAATTCTAAATCGTCCCATTGCCGAACACATCATCAATCTTCTCAAACGGCATAATATTAACGAAGTTATCGCGACTTTGCATTATCTCCCCGATGCATTGCGTGATTATTTCCAAGACGGCGCCGATTTTGGAGTACAAATGACCTATGCCGTCGAAGAAGACCAGCCTTTAGGTACGGCGGGCTGCGTTAAAAACATTGCCGAGCTTCTTGATGAAACTTTTTTAGTAATTAGTGGCGATAGTATAACAGATTTTGACTTAACTGGGGCAATAGAATTCCACAAGCAGCAAAAGTCAAAGGCTACTTTGATATTAACGCGCGTCCCAAATCCGATTGAGTTTGGAGTTGTTATTACCGACAAAGACGGTCGAATCAACCGATTTTTAGAAAAACCTTCGACGAGCGAAATTTTTTCCGATACTGTTAATACTGGTACCTATATTCTAGAGCCAGAAGTTTTAGATTATTTGCCAGAGAATACCGAATCTGATTTCTCTTCATTTTTATTTCCTTTACTTCTAGCCAAGGGTGAACCGATGTATGGCTACATTGCCCAAGGGTATTGGTGCGATGTCGGGCACTTGGATGCTTATCGTGAGTCACAGTACGATGCTCTCGACCGTAAAGTCAAGTTAGATGTTGCCTATAACGAAGTCTCACCTGGGTTGTGGGTCGGTCAAAATACTTACATTGACCAATCTGCTAAAATTGAGCCTCCTGTAGTTATTGGTGATAACTGTCGGATTGGCGCCCGCGTTCAAATCGAAGCTGGTTCAGTAGTTGGTGATAATGTCACAATCGGCGCCGATGCTAATCTCAAGCGACCAATTGTCTGGAATGGTGCAATACTTGGTGATGAAGCTCACTTAAGCGCCTGCGTAATAGCACGAGGAACACGAGTAGACCGTCGCGCGCATGTACTCGAAGGGGCAGTCGTAGGTTCATTATCGACTGTTGGAGAAGAGGCACAAATTAGCCCGTTTATAAGAGTATGGCCCAGTAAGAAAATTGAATCAGGCGCCACGTTAAACATCAACTTAATTTGGGGTAACACTGCACAACGCAATTTATTCGGACAGCGTGGAGTTCAAGGGTTAGCAAATATTGATATAACTCCCGAATTTGCCGTCAAGTTAGGCGCCGCATACGGTTCAACACTCAAACCTGGTTCAAAAGTCACAGTATCGCGTGACCAACGTAACATTTCACGCATGGTAACACGGTCGTTGATTGCGGGTTTGATGTCGGTAGGTATTGATATTCAAAACCTTGATGCAACCGCTATCCCTATCGCGCGTACTGTTATTCCTACAATGGGTGTAGCTGGTGGAATTCATGTGCGCGTACACCCCGACCGTGCGGACTACATCCTAATTGAATTTATGGATGATAAAGGTATCAACCTTTCTAAACCCAAAGAAAAGAAAATCGAAGGGGCATTTTTTAAGGAAGATATGCGACGCGCCCTAATTCACGAAGTTGGGGATGTGGCATACCCTAGCCAGGTTGCTGACATTTATTGCATGGCTTTTGAAAAATTTCTACATATTGACACAATTCGTAATAGTCGCGCCAAAGTTGTAATTGACTATGTTTACGCAGTGTCCGGTGCAGTACTACCCCAAATGCTCGACCAATTTGGCGCCGATGCAGTAGTACTAAATGCAAGTTTGAACAAAAGCGCGATGTCGGCAATGAACCGCGAAGCATTGTTAACGCAGTTAGGACATGTGGTCGAAGCTTTAAAAGCTAACTTTGGTATTCAAGTATCAGCAAACGGTGAACAGCTAATTTTAGTTGATGAGTCTGGAATGCCTATCCGTGGTGAGATATTAACCGCGTTAATGGTTGATATGGTGTTAACTTCACATCCACGCGGCGCCGTTGTTGTTCCTGTTCATGCTTCGAGTGCTGTTGAACAAATAGCTCGGCGCCATGACGGTAAAGTTATCCGTACCAAAGCTAACCCAACCGCGTTAATGGAAGCATGTAACAAAAATCCAAATGTTATGCTTGGTGGCAGTGGCGATACAGGCTTTATTTTCCCTGAACTACATCCTGGTTTCGATGCCATGTTTTGCATTGCCAAAATTATCGAAATGCTGACAATTCAAGAACGTTCGTTAGCATCAGTACGTTCTGAACTACCCCGTGTTATCCACAAAACTTATACGGTTCGCTGTCCTTGGACTGTCAAAGGCGCCTTGATGCGGTATTTAGTAGAAACTCACCCAGCACAAAACCTAGAACTTATTGACGGTGTAAAAATCTGTCAACCTTACGATGATAGCTGGATATTGGTACTACCTGATGCGTCAGAACCTCTAGTACATCTTTATATAAATAGCAATGACCGCGACTGGGTAGATAGTACTCTTAGAGATTATCGCGCTCGCGTACAAATGTTCATTGATAGAGAAGAAGAAGCAGTAGCTGAAGTTTAAAGCCAAAGGGGAAGAGAAAATACAATTTCCCCTTTTCTTAATCTTTTTCTCTCTTAGGCAGGCAAAATGATAAGTTAATAAATAGTTTGACATTCATAGCATTACACAGGAAAGAAGGAATCAAGTTGAGCTACCAGAAACAAGCCATTGCCCCCCACGGTGGAGAGTTGGTTAACCGCATCGCCACTCCTGCACAGAAAGAAGAATTTCTTTCAAAGGCTGATTATTTACCACGAGTCCAACTCGACGAGCGTGCGGTGTCTGACTTGGAAATGATAGCCATTGGCGGTTTTAGTCCGCTAACAGGATTTTTAAACCAAGCAGACTATAACAGTGTTGTTGAGAACATGCGCCTTGAATCGGGCGCCGCTTGGTCAATTCCAGTTACATTCTCAGTGTCAGAAGAAGTTGCTGCACCCCTAACTGAGGGTAGCTATATCCGTTTAGATAACCGCGAAGGTAAGTATATTGGTGTATTGCTACTAACCGAAAAGTATACTTATAACAAAGAACGCGAAGCTATTAAAGTCTACCGTACTGATGACGAAAAGCACCCAGGTGTAAAAGTTCTCTATAGCCAAGACCCAGTACATCTAGCTGGAGATGTATGGCTTTTAGAACGTAATGCTCACCCATTATTTCCAAAATATCAAATAGACCCAGCAGCATCACGCCAAATGTTCTTAGAAAAAGGTTGGCGAACTATTGTAGGTTTTCAAACTCGTAACCCTATCCACCGCGCACACGAATACATTCAAAAGTGTGCAATGGAAACTGTAGATGGTTTGTTTCTGCATCCTCTAGTGGGAGCAACGAAAGAAGATGATATCCCCGCTGACGTGCGGATGCGTTGCTACGAAATTTTGCTCGAAAATCACTACCCCAAAGACAGGGTAATTTTAGCAATTAACCCAGCAGCAATGCGCTACGCAGGTCCAAGAGAAGCAATATTCCATGCTCTTATCCGCAAAAACTATGGTTGTACCCACTTTATCGTTGGACGCGACCATGCAGGAGTTGGTGACTATTACGGTACCTACGATGCACAGTATATTTTTGACGAGTTCAAACCTGGAGAACTTGGCATTACCCCAATGATGTTTGAACATGCTTTTTACTGTTTGCGTACAAAGCAAATGGCGACAACCAAAACCAGTCCCAGCACTCAAGAAGAACGAGTTCACCTGTCAGGTACAAAAGTTCGAGAAATGTTACGTCGTGGAGAATTACCACCACCAGAGTTTTCGCGTCCAGAAGTTGCTGCGGAGCTAGCTAGAGCAATGCAAGTCCCGGTGAATGCTTAAAGGGTAAAGGGGAAAGGTCTTTTTTACCCTTACCCCTTTCCTATATACAGTATTTATTTTTAAAAAACAGTATTTGCTGAAGCTTTACAATCAGGATTTTAGCCCTTTAATCTGTTATCTGATATAAAATGGGGCTGAGGTATCGAATGATGAAACGGCGAACTTTTTTGCAGCGTATTGGCTCAGTACTCGCAGTATTGGGAATAACTGAAGCTGAATGGCTGAGTTTGGGAAATAATTACTATCAAGCTTTGGCTCAAACAAGTTCGCGTAAGTTGGCTTTGCTTGTAGGCATTAATAACTACTCTCAGTTTCCCACTTTGAATGGCTGCTTGACAGATGTCGAATTACAAAAGCAACTCTTAATTCATCGCTTTGGTTTTCAACTGTCTGATATTTTATGTTTAACTGATGAGCAAGCTAGTAAGAGTTTAATTCAGAAAGCTTTTAATGATTTGAACAGTCAAGTTAAACCTGGTGATGTCGTTTATTTTCACTTCAGTGGTTACTCTAGTTATGTTAAGTCACAAAAAGCACTAATATTATTTGACGATAGTCTTGAAAAGAAAGGTGAAGCTAATTATTTATTAGAACAAACACTGCAACTAATTTTACACGCACTCAAAACAGAAAATGTAATTGCTGTACTTGATAGTGGTTATAGTATTAATCACAGCAAAAATTGTGGTTTAAAAGTTCGTGCGGTTCAAATACCTGATAATATTAATATCGCTGACGATGAATTAGAGTATCAAAAACAACTTAAAAGTCAAGCAATTACCACACCTCCTGCTTTAATATTATCTGCAACCTCAAATCCTAATCAGTCAGCTAGAGAGCTACAAATGTCAGGGTTTAGTAGTGGTTTATTTACTTATGCTTTGACGCAATACCTCTGGGAAAATAACCTAACCACTACAGTGCAATTCGGTTTGCAAAAAGTTAATTCAACCGTACAGCAACTAGGGAGCAATCAACAGTCAACTTTAATAAATAGTAAAAAAATTCAGCAGTTAGGGACATTTGCCAGTAATTTCGGTATAGGTGCCGATATTAATATTCAATCTCAAATTGAATCTGAACGTTCAGGTGGCGCCGAAGGTGCTATTACTGCTGTAGAAGAAGATGGTAAAGCAGTACAGCTTTGGTTGGGAGGTGTACCAGCGCATGTACTAGAATATATGGGCGCCAACTCTAGGTTTGCTGTTATCTCAAATTCAGCTTCATCACCAAATTTGGTATTGCGTGTACGCTCTGGGTTAACGGCAAAAGCTTCACTTCGTACTGACTCTAGTACAGAAACTCCAATTACTTTACAGGTTGGACAATTAATTCAAGAAGTGGTGCGCGTTATTCCAAAAAACATCCAGCTTAATATAGGACTAGATAAATTAGAACGTATCGAACGTGTTGACGCAACTAGTGCTTTTGCAACACTCAATCATATTTCGAGTACAGTCGCAGAACAACCCACAGATTATATATTTGGTAAATTGCTAGATAAACCCCAGGAAACTGGTGCAATGCTATCATCTAGTCGTTATGGTTTATTTACCCTCAGTGGAGAATTAATTACCAATACCGTAGGTGAAGTTGGAGAAGCGGTAAAAGTTGCAGCGCAAAGACTGGCGCCAAAATTACAAACTTTACTTGCCGCAAAATTATGGCGTATTACTGAAAACGAAGCTTCATCCCTACTAAATGTCAAAGTTACACTCGAAACAGTAGTAGCTTCTCACGATGGCGCCAGTTCGCAACCAATAATGATAAGGGAAACTCTTAGAGGTCAAGCTAGCACTAAAGTGCTTACGACGATAGAATTAAATAAACTCTCTATAGGGAATCGTATTCAATATCAAGTTGAAAATAAATCGAATCAAACTCTTTATTTAATGCTGCTAGGGTTAGATAGTAGTAAAAATGCCTTTGGATTATACGCTTGGCAAAACAAGAGTGAAGATGCACCATCTAATCCATCACTGCAAAATATCACTATTGAACCTGGCGCCACTAGTACCGTTCCCCAAACCAACCCAGGCTTTGAGTGGATTATACAAGGACTTAGCGACTCGTGGGAAGTTCAACTAATTCTTAGTACGGCGCCTTTCACTCAAACCCTTGCTGCACTATCTGTAACAAAAGTAGCAAGAGTAGAGCAACAGCGAATTGTGCCTGTATCTAATCCTAGCGAAGTTGCAATTGCACTTTTGCAAGATTTACATGATGCATATAAAGACAAAAAAGATACGAGTGATGCTTACGTATGGAATGTTAATAATTGGGCAAGCTTTAGTTTTGTTTTTCAAGCCCAGTAATCGTATTAAGCACTTCAGTGCTTGAATCTTGAAAGCACTGAAGTGCTTATTACCAGCTCACTCACTCACATATATTTCTTTAAAATCACTTCTAGCTTTTGCTTTGTTGCATCTGGTACTTGATCTAACCTAGTTAAAATTGCATACTTCAATGCTGAATGCGCTTCACTTACAGGTGCCTCCTTACTTAGGCGCCGTACTGCTTCAGTAATAACTTTCTGAGCATTGACGGCGTTACGCTGTAAATTTGCTACCACCATCTCTACTGTTACGCTGTCGTGGTCTGGATGCCAACAATCGTAGTCTGTTACTAACGCCATTGTCGCATACGCAATTTCTGCTTCGCGCGCTAGTTTTGCCTCCTGTAAATTGGTCATTCCTATTACCGTGGCGCCCCAACTACGATAAAGATTAGATTCCGCTTTTGTTGAAAATGCTGGACCTTCCATGCAAACATAAATACCACCACTGTGTAAAGTTACATCAGCTAGGTTTAAGGCAGTAATCGAATCACTAACAATTTTAGCTAGATGTTGACAAACAGGGTCGCCGAATGTAATGTGTGCAACAATACCCTCACCGAAAAATGTAGATACTCGATTTCTTGTTCTGTCTATAAACTGGTCTGGAACCACCATATCTAATGGTTTTACTTCTTCTTTCAATGAACCTACCGCACTCGCTGAGATTATATAGTCAACACCAAGCTTTTTCATCGCGTAGATGTTGGCACGAAATGGTAACTCTGTTGGCAATAACGTGTGGTTCCGACCGTGACGTGCAAGAAATGCAACTTGTGTACCATCTAGCTTTCCTAAAATCAATGCGTCTGATGGTAAACCGAATGGTGTATCAATTTGTACCTCTTCAACTTCTTTTAATGCGTCCATTTTGTATAGACCGCTACCACCTATTATGCCAATTTTAGTTTCTGCCATTGTTTTTACTCACTTAACCAAAAATATTAGCTTGCTGTTTGCCAAGTATTGTACCCCGCAGTACCTTCATCACACCTAATATTATTTCTACTTATTCTTCATCGAATTTTTATAAGAACTACTATTAGTTAAAAATTCATCATTCCTTGGCAATTGATACCAACTCTTTCAAGCGCATCCAATTATCCGAAACACTAGTGTTCATACAGTGTAAGCATGATTCCCTAGGTGGTGTCTCAAACGTTAAGTAGTTTCAACCTATACATGTGTATAAGTTTTTGTTAGTCTCATGTTAGTGTTAATAAAAAAGGTGTTTCGCTTGCTTGACTCTCTCATCTCGGTTTCTATTCTCATTCTCCTTAATTGGTTTAACCAAAATTATTCTGGGAAGGCGCCATGATTAGGGAGTATTAAGTATTAAAGAACCAAAAAATGATTTAAATAACGCCAAAATATCAAAACCTAATGTTTTACTACAGTAGCGGCTACCATGATATGCTTAATGGTTGGTTTACTTGCTCACTTAAAAGCAAAAATAGTCTCGCTCTTGTTTCCATTATTGCTGTTGCCAAGGTCAAAAAGCTTGCAACCACAAGGTTTAGCTTTTGCAAGTCTTGCCAATAATGGCAAAGAATCAGAAACTCACGAGACTTTTTCACCTTTAACAACGTTGCCTATTGATTGTGTATGTGATAACCGTTTTAATCAAATACAGATCGAGTTAGAGAAATCACGTTCGTTACACCAAGCAACTTTGGAGTCAACGGCAGATGGTATCTTGGTTGTAGATAATGAGGGGCAAATCACAGGGTTCAATCAGAAGTTTGTGCAAATGTGGGGAATTTCTGAAGCTCTCCTGACTTCTGCTTCAGATGGAGAAACTCTCAAAGCTGCACTTAGTCAGTTAGAAGACCCGAAAGATTATATTGCGACAATCCGAAAATTGTGTACGCTTCCAGATGCACAGGTTTATGACGCGATTACCTTCAAAGACGGTAGAATTTTTGAGCGGTATTCACAACCTCAGTATGTAGGTGGCAAAATTGTTGGTAGAGTATGGAGTTTCCGTGACATTACTGCACAAAAAACTGCGGAAGCAAAAATTCGTCATCAATCTTTACACGATTTATTAACTGATTTACCGAATCGCGTCTTATTTCATGAGTTATTGGTCTTGGCTTTGAAACAAGCTAGTGAGAATGAAGAAAAGCTTGCTGTATGTTTTTTAGATTTAGACCGTTTTAAAACGATTAACGATACATTAGGTCATGCAGTTGGTGACCAGTTACTCAAAAGTGTCACTCAACGTTTAACGCAATGTTTACGAGAAGGAGATATTATTGCCCGTTGGGGTGGTGATGAGTTTACCATACTTTTGCCTAAAATTCATGATGTCAAAGATGCTGTAAATATACAAGAGCGGATATTAGCAGCTTTAAACCCTACATTTGATATACAAGGTAATCAACTACACGTTAGTGCCAGTATTGGGACTGCGCTTTATCCTTTACACGGTGATGATGCAGAAACTTTAATTAAACATGCTGATGCTGCATTAAATCGTGCAAAATCACAGGGTAGAAATAAATATCAGTTTTACAATTCTGGTATTAGTACGCAAACTACAGAGCTATTTATATTAGAGAATAGTTTATATTATGCGTTAGAGAAGCAAGAATTTACTGTTTATTATCAACCGCAAGTAAATATTACTACTGGTAAAATTATTAAGATGGAAGCTTTGCTACGTTGGGAGCATAGTGGTTTAGGAACTATTTCTCCAGCCAAGTTTATTCCATTAGCAGAGGAAACAGGACAAATTATACCAATTGGCGAATGGGTGCTTCGGACTGCTTGTATTCAAACTAAGTATTGGCAGAAAGCTTTGGCAATGCCATCGCTTTCGGTGGCAGTAAATTTATCTGCGCGTCAATTTCAGCAACCAAATTTAGTTGATATGGTGCAGCAAATACTTATAGAAACCGAATTGGCGCCGGAGTGTTTAGAATTAGAGATAACCGAAGGTATTGCCATGCAAAATATGGATTTAACGAAAGACATATTAAATGATTTGCATCGCATGGGTGTGTCTATATCTATAGATGATTTTGGGACTGGGTATTGTTCGCTAGCGTATCTTAAAAATTTTCCAATACATACTCTAAAAATAGACAAGTCTTTTGTGCGTGATTTGGCAACAAACACGCATGATGCTGCAATTACTACTGCTATAATTGCTTTAGCGCATGGTTTAAATATGAATGTAGTTGCTGAAGGAGTTGAAACTGAGGAACAGCGAAGACTATTACAAATTCTTGACTGCAAATTAATGCAGGGATTTTTATTTAGTAGTGCTATTTCCGCAGAAGATGCAACTAAATTACTACGTAAGTATAAACGCCGAAAAGTTAATAATCAACCTTTTTTAGTTGCTTAGTTATTAGGTTATGAATTCTTTATCATATTCTGCTTTTTCCCAGTTCAACGCTGATTTAATTTGCTGAATAGATAGATTCATAGCAAGTTTCAAGTTTGCACCTTTCAAGTTTGTATTAACTAAATTTACTCCTTTAAAATTAACTCCTTTCAAATTTGCGTTACTTAAGTTAGCTTTTTCAAGGTTCGAGAAAGCTAAATTAGCTCCACTTAGGTTTGTTCGTCTCAGGTCAGCGTTGTTTAAGTTTGCTGTGCTAAGATTTGCACCCGATAATAAAGCGTGACCGAGGTGAGCATTTTGGAGATTAGCTTTATAAAAATTAGCTTTGTAAAAATATACTCCTATTGCTTCTGCTTCATATAAGTTAGCTTCGCTTAAATCTGCTAAAATACAATTTGCTAAAATTAAATCGGCATTCATCAAATTAGCGCGTTTTAAATTCGCCTCACTTAAATCGGCATCTCTCAGATTAGCGTTTTGTAAGTTTGTCGCTATTAAGTTTGTATTTAACATTAAACTATTTCTCAGGTTTGAGTTGCTTAAGTCGGCGCCAATCAGGTTTGCTCCGCTTAAATTAGAGTCTTTTAGTTGGGCGCCATTTAGGTTCGCTAGACTTAAGTCTGGTTCGATATCAGGGTTTTGTTGTCTCCATTTTGCCCAGGTTAATGCACCTGCTCTTAGTAAAGTCAGATGCTCGAAATTTGCCATAGTTTAATAATCCTAAATTTTAACTCCGTACTGACGTGATTAATCACGTCTCTACATTTTTTTATTCTTGGCGACCGCTGGTTTGGGTTCTACCTGCTACGCTTTCGATGGCGGATTTGGCGCCTGCTGCTCCTGCTAGAATATCGCGTTCTTGGCCTCCTAGGTATAGGCGCCCGAAACTACCTACTGCTTGGACTTCTAAAATATTGATGGATGCTGCTTTCTCTGCTTCGTTTGCTGCTAGTGCTGCATAAGCTGCTGGTTCGACTTCGAGAACATACAGTGTTTCCCCTGCTAACAGTAATTGTCCTCTACGGGTACGGTTGATAAGCTGGGTTTGGTAGGCATCAATGTTACGAATAATTTGGCTGGAGACTACACGCGGTTTAATGCATTCTTCGCGCTTAACTCCTAAAAAGGCTAAAATCGCTTGACCCGCAGCACGTGTTTCACCCTGCGAACCCGAATGAACTTCGAGTAAACCATATAACCTTTCGACAATTTGCACCCCTGGACGCACTGAAGCAGATTTTAATGCGACATCGGTAATGCGATTAATTTCTATGCCAGGAGAAATTTCAATCCATAGCGATGTGTCCCCTGGTAATGGCAAGAAACCTTGGGCAACAGTTCCTATGTATGCTGCATGTTGCGGTTGTAAGTTGTCGAGAAATACAAAACTGCGTAGTTCGATACCCAAGGATGTTCTCCAGTCGTAATGTTAATCAAAAAGTGCGTGCGTAAATCCAACGTATCACAAGCTTTGACCCTGAAATTCCTTCTTTGGGTTCTTTTCCGAAAAATCTTACTCCCCTTGTGTATGTATATGTCTATATATATATTGTGCGATGCTGGGCTTGTAGGTAAACTAGTATGCTGATTTTTGAAGAACACTTTCAAGATAACTGCCGTAACTGGGTTACGCGCTCCGGTGTTGATTGTAGTCTTGAGATTAAAGCGAGTCACTATTCTTTTGACCACAAGCGCACAGGGGATGATACATATTGGCTAAGTTGGAATTCTTGTGAGTTTTTTTACGAGTTAAGTAATTTTCATATTTCTATCGTTTTTGAGAAAGTTAGCGGAGTTGATAGTTTCGGGTATGGTTTTAGCTGGGGACTTCTCGACAGCAGCAATTTCTTCGAGTTTCTTATTTCTGGAAACGGGTTGTATCGTATCGCTCAATGTAAAAATGGTACATTTGAATATTTTACTAACTGGAAACTCTGCACTTCCATACAGTTGGGTAATACAATAAACCTGGTAGAGGTTCGACGCATTGAAGATAATGTTGAGTTTTATATAAACAGTACGCTGGTTGAGACGTTTGCAACTGAGCAAGTGATGGATGTGTTAGGGAAAAGCTTTGGATTTGTGATTCATGACCAGATTAATATAAAAGTTCATAGCTTGATTATTACTGGGGTTGAGAATGAGAAAGAAACAACCAACTATGATATAGATGTAAAAGATTCAAAACCCGAAACCAAAGCAGCTTTTATTGAACATGAGGCGCCTATTGGAGATACGCTAGAAAAAATAATCACCGACTTGAATCAGTTAGTAGGACACTCAAGAACCAAACAAGAGCTATTTTCGCTTGCAAATTTCTTGAAAGTGCAAACCGAACGTAAACAACGAGGGATGAAAACAGTAGATACCTCACTTCACCTAATGTTGTATGGCCCACCGGGAACAGGTAAAACCACAATTGCCAGATTAGTAGGACGTTTATACAAACAGCTAGGAT
This sequence comes from Calothrix sp. FI2-JRJ7, assembly GCA_019359675.1. Classification (GTDB taxonomy): domain Bacteria; phylum Cyanobacteriota; class Cyanobacteriia; order Cyanobacteriales; family Nostocaceae; genus Dulcicalothrix. The sequence continues at coordinate 14,357 of JAHHGX010000090.1, read as the reverse complement.
TTTTAGAACGTGGACATGTCATTGAAACCGACCGTGCAGGAATAATTGGTGGATACATCGGTCAAACAGCACTACGTGTAGAAAACGCGGTACAACATGCATTAGATGGAGTCTTATTTATAGATGAAGCTCATGCTTTAGTACCAGAAGATACACCAAATGACTTTGGTAAAGAAGCCTTACAAGTATTACTCAAAAGAATGGAAGACCAACGTGCGCGATTTGCCGTAGTAGTTGCGGGTTATCCTTCAGAAATGGAAAAATTTATCGAGTCCAACCCAGGTTTAAAGTCAAGAATTAACCGTCTGTTTTATATTGACCACTATATGCCAAACGAATTGTTATCGATTTTCAAGAAATTCTGTATTGAGAACGGTTACTCAATTGATTTATCTGCATGTATAGTTTTGCAAAGAACTTTTGAACTAGCTTATAATCAACGTAGCAAAAACTTTGGCAATGGGCGCTTTGTTCGTACAATATTTGAGCGTAGTATAGAGCAGCAAGCAAACCGCATTGCCAATAATTTAGAAGAACTAGATAATACAGAAATTTGTATAATCAAGGGAGAAGATTTACGTTTTACGTAGGGTGTTTGAGGGCAAAGATGCCCATCCCACAAGATTAATTAAAGTTTGCAGGATGTAAGTAATAAACGATTAAACTCTCTGTGAACTCTCGTGGTCTCTGTGGTAATAAATTACTCCACCTCAACAACTTCAGGTTCAGTAACAACTACTTGTTTGAGGTTTTCTTGCAAAATATCTAAAACAACTTGGGGGTCGGTTCTTTGCTGCATTACCTCAGCTTCGGGGTCGTGACGGTCTTGCACGTTGGGTAAGTCACTTCGTAACTCTTCCACTAATGCAATTAGTTTGGCAACTTTTTGCTCAGTGAGTAGATTAAGTTGTAACGTTAAATGAGAGTTTTTAGTACTCATTTCTTCTTGACGAGCTTGATAAATTAATACACCTGTGGAAATTAAGAGTGAAGCAACATCAATTCCTTGTTCGTGTAAATCAAATCTAGGAAATTCCCACGTTAAAACACCTATATCTGCCAGATGACTACAAATACCCCAAACAGTAAAAAAAAGAATTTCGGCATATAGAAACCACGCTTTACCAAAGGTAGCAGCGATTTTTTCTAAAATACGTTGATGAGTTGGAACACTTTCTTCGTAATGAGCATGGAGAGCGATAATTGCCTCTATATTTTTTAATACATGTTCTGGTGCTTCCGTATCTTGAATGCTCAAATCAGTTTGTTGTTTAGTTTTAATTTTCATATTCTAAAAGTCTATTTTAATTCAAATCGTCATTTAAACTAAGCAAATACAGTTGGCGATAATAATAAATTCATATATTAGCTATTATGATATTTTTTATAATTTTGCTTCTTGTTTCATTAACATTATTAAACGCAATGCTGCAAATGTACCTATACCGCACGGTAGAAATAAATTAACTCCTGAGCGTAGAATAGACGTTTTAGGGGGTTTCAGGTTCCTTCATGAAAATTTGACACTTCTCAGAATCAAAATCAAAAATCATGCGTCAGTTAATTTATCAATCTAGTAATATTCCCTTTATAAGGTGACTTATGTCTAAGCATCCTATTAAATTTTTGGTGTTTGGAGCTTTTGGTTTATCTTTGTTTGCAGGAAGTTTACCTGCATTAGCTCAGTATAGTGGTGGCAATGGTGATGTCGTAGTACCCACAACAGGTAGTGGTGGTAGTGTTGGTGGTTCGACTGATTCCTCTGTTTACTCTGGTGATAGATATCCATCCGGAGGTTCTGTAAATACGAGCGCACGGTTTGTTTGTCAACAGTTTAATGGTCAAAATACTGTGATGTATCAACCGCAAAGTCAACCAGGACAATATTTTGCTTGGGCAACTCCTCGCACTTTGGGTGGTGGTTGGGATACCGCACGTCGCTGCCAAGCAATAGCTCAACGTTTAGAATCATACCGTGGTGACGGTCTGCTCGAACTCCAAACAAGTGTAATGAATGGAGAGAATGTTGTATGTGTTACTACTGAAGCAAACCCATCTTGCCGTATTGTTTTCACCGTACCACGCGATAAAGACCCCTATATTGTTCGTAACAGCGTATTTGAAAATTTAGCATCTGCCGACGACGGACAACAAACAACCGCTATCAATACATATCGTGATAGAAATGGTAATCAAGTCGAACAGATTTATCGTACTATCGTGGGTGGAAATAATAATAGTAATAATAGAACTCGTTCTGCGAAATCTCCAATTGCTTTAAAACCATTCCTTGATAAAGCAGATGGTGGTACTGGACAAGGATTGAGAAACGGCGCCAAAATTGGGCGTCAACCAAACAGACAGCAACCAGGCGCCCGTCTTAACCCAAATAGATTCAAAAGATAGGTTTAACAAAAAATTGGGAGAAGAAACTTTTGTCTTCTGCTCAAATATAAATTGTAGAGGCGCCTTCTGAACGGTTACATTAATTGCGTCTCTACATTTTTCAACAGCCGCTTTTTAATTACACGCGCAGGAACACCTACTGCAACCGAGTAAGGGGCAATATCTTTCGTAACAACTGAACCAGCACCAATAACACTACCCTTACCGATAGTAACCCCATCTAATACTCTCACTCTCCTAAAAAATCATAGTTACTTTGTATTAGTTGGGTGTTGAAAATTGGTATCTTGTAATTTCCGTTTTTGGAGGAAATTTGACATAAAGGGTCTTTCAAACAATAGGTAGAAAAGATAAGCAAAAATTAGTGATGCAATTGTACCTAATAGATAAGATGCAGTAGCAAATACACCAGCAGGTAATTGTAAGTTGAACAAACCATAACGGACTAACGAAAGTATTGGCCCATGAGTTAGATATAAACTGTAAGAAATGGTTCCCAAATCTACTGCTAAAGGATGCTCGAATATTTTTAAAATTAGAGGCGCCTTTTTACCATCAGTGATAAACTTTGTACAGTAAATAAATAGGCAAGCGCTTGCTATTCCGAAAAAGCTATGACCTATCCATATATGTAATCCGAGTTTTCTCCATTCAGTTATAAAAGCAACGATAGTAAATACAATACTGAGCGCACCCCAAGGTAGAGAATTCTTCATTGCTACTAATTTGGGTTTAGTCGAAAACCCAATTTCTGCCGCTGCCATTCCTAAAGCGAATACTCCAATATACCAAGGTGAAGCTGACTCAAACAACCCATTTAATAGATATATCGGTAAGAGACTAATCGCAAAAGCTGTGATTACAGATGCAAGCAAACCAAAACGGCGCCAAACTGGTAGTAATATTAAAGGAAATATAAAGTAAATTTGCCACTCTGTTGCAACACTCCACATTGGTGGGTTAATACTCGTGTGAGTGGCATAACTAAGATTATGAACTAACAAGAGGTGAGACAATACATCAATTAATGTAAATTTTGGCGAAAAATGTGCTCTCCCCGCAATGTCATCCCATTTAAATTGGCTAAATCTCTCCAGTAAAAAAACAGCAAATGCTAGTAATAAACTAAACACTAAAGCTGCATAGTAAGGTGGTAAAATTCGACGAGACCTACGCTTGATATAGTCAATCAAAGTACCTGAAATATGACCACTCTGGGAACGGGACACCGGAAGCATTAATACATAACCAGATAGAGCTATAAAAATTGCTACTGCAAATCCACCATATCTGAGAGTTTTTCCAAACAGTGACCAGAACAAAGGTAATGTTGCTCCCAGTTTTGGGTCAATATGGACAAGTACTACATATAAAGCAGCAAGTCCACGTAAACCATCTAAATAATGAAGACGCAACCGAGACGATTTTTCTATAGACTTATTCATTGATTTATTCTCGAACTAAATTGGTAGCTAGTGGTTTGTGTCATAAGTTTTGGAAGGTAGGTACCGATAGTAGGTGAGGCATAGCCCTACATACAACGCCTCATAATTAATGACATGGAGCGCTGTAAGAAGCAGGTTGTAAAGTTTGTTCTGCATTTGCTCGTCTATTTTTAATAACTCTTGCTGGTATACCGACTGCAACTGAATATGGAGGAATATCCTTAGTAACAACTGAACCGGCGCCGATAACACTTCCCTTCCCGATAGTGACTCCATCTAAAACAGTCACTCCATGTCCAAGCCAACAATCGTCTTCAATGACAATTCCTTTGCGAGTAACACCTTGCAATGCGATATCTATGGTTAGGTCTGAGAAAATATGATTGTTTGCATATATACCTGACTTTGCGGCAATCATGCAAGATTTACCAATTCTGATATTTCCAGGTCCAGCGATAGAGACATAAGGACCGAGAAGTACATTATTATCAATAACAATCTGAGTATCATTTAATGCCTGAAAATTCACACCTTGCTGAATTTGTACTTCTGAACCGAAAGAAATACGATTGTTCTCGTGTCCAGATGCATCGATATGCGTTCCCCTGTGTATACGAACAAAATTTCCTATATCTATATTTTGTGTTCCAATAAATTCAACACCGTCTTGAATGTAAACTTTTTGACCAATTTTAGCAAAAATTAAGCGATATACTGAGGTTCTGAGGTTTGAGCCAATAATTTGTAATGGAACACTCATCAGTAAAGTTGTCACTATAATCTCTACATAATGCTGTAATTTGCTTTTGAAGTTATTTTTCAAATTATTTTGTAAATTATTCATAGTAGATTACTCTCCTAAAATGTATTTAACTGATTAATTTTTTTGAAATTAATTTCAATATTTTTGTCTGCTTTTAATTACTCTTGCTGGTATACCTTCTGCATTGGAATAAGGTGGTATATTTTCGGTAACGACTGAGTTGGGGCTAATAACACAACCTTTACCAATAGTAACTCCGTTTAGAACAGTTACTCCATGTCCAAGCCAACATTCGTCTTCAATTATAATTTCTTTTTTAGTTACAGAATTAAATTCAGTACTAAGGTTGTTTAAAACATAATTCATGACAAAAATTAATGAATTATCTCCAATAAAACAATCTTTACCTATTTTGATATTTCCTAGTCCAATTATATAAACATCATCATCAATTAATGTATGTTCACCAATATAAATATTAGCAGATGAAAGTGTCTTGATCGTAACTCTTTTTTTCAAGATAACTCCATCTTTTATTAAAATATGGCTATTTACATCTCTAGCATCAATACAAACTCCTTCAAAAATATGTACTAATTGACTAATTTCAATACATTTGGTACCGAAAAATTTGGCACCTTCTTGAATAAAAACATGGTTATCGATTCGTTTAAAAAGACTCTTATAAATAAAATTACGAAGCTCTAAACCTAAACAAGCGACTGGAATTTTACCAAAACAAGTAATTAAAACTAATTCTTTCAATCTTTCAATAACTGTTTGATTTTGATACATCATAAAATACCTAGTGACCATTTCTTGAGTTGAACATATTTTAATGTAATTCCTCTTACGTGGTTAAAGCAATATTAAAGACTTTCTGGACAAAAACCAAATTGTTCTATTAACTTATCAATTTGTTGCTGATTTGAATTTTTCCAAACTTCGCTAACATGTTTTTGCATCCAAACAGAATTGATTGTGACATTCTCATGATACCTACAAGTTAATACTCTGTCATAAGATGCTTCAACTTTTTTCAGTTGAGCAGAAAATTCTCGCTTTTGACTGCCTTGCTCCCATCCTCTAGGAGTTAAATGCCACTCAGTCCACTCGCTTAAATTGCTAGATTCCGGATAGTAAACGTTCATATGTTTTTCTTCACTACAAATTGTTGACATGTCTTTTTCCTATAAATAAATTATCTGTTTTTCGCTTGAATCAATGAACGGCAGTGATTTCATTATTAAACAAGCTTTAATTAAAAAGCATGACATAGACAAGTTCTATTATTCAAAAGCTTATATATCATTGAAAAACTACAAGAATAATTTCTCAAGATATAAGCTTAGACATGCTAAACTTCAAAGCTTATTTGCAAATATATAACTATGATTCTTCTTATGATTTGATTTATTTTTACTACTTTTGCCAAATCTGAATAAAGTTCAAAATTACCACACCAGTCTTGGATACTTGTATAAAAAAATTAGTATCTATACGTGTATGTTTTGAAGTATAGTAGTTACAAAATCACTCATAAGCTTACTGAACTTAGTTATTAAGCTAGTTACACACAGAAAAATACTGATTTTATTTTTACAACTTGATAACGAAACAACCATCCATTAATACTTAATAGTACTAATGTAAATACCAGTTACTCGTGTGGTTTTAGCGAAAAACAAACTTACACAAAAGTGTTCTCAGTAACAGTAAAAGCTGTAGATTTGAATAGAAGTATGTCAATTAGACCCATTAGACACACATTCTTTAGTTACAACTCACTTCCAAGTGCTAACTTTCTTAATTATTAAGTCAAATATTCAAAGTAGCACTACTAGTCAAAAAAGGTACATTTGAATGATGATTTGATTTTACGTATGTTGAAATTACTAAGGTGGAGTCTCGCCTACTTCAGCCAGTTCGTTGAAGTTTACCATCGGCGCGAATATGTAAGCACTCCCCCGATTTCGGTGGCGCCTTTGCTGCGTGTAGTTTTCAGAGGCTGTTAATATAATCATAGCAATCACGGTGGGTCAGACCTTTGAGCTACCTTTTTGCCCTTAATCTGAAGAGTTTACATTTATTCCTGTGATTAACAGTAACACATACTTTTTAAAGTAAGTGTAAATTACGTAAAAGATTTATAAGGTTTTTATGAAATTGTAGTATTGTACTGTCAGTAAGGTCGGCTATGCCTACCTACGGTAGTCGATGGTTTTCCTGTTTAATACCATCTGCTGCAACTTGCCAAATCACGCGAAATGACTGGAATGATTCTTGTGATATTCTTTCTTCGACTAAGGCATTAACCGCGCGCTTAAAGATAGCATTTAAATCTCGGCGAATTTCTAATATTTCAGATTCTAAGAACTTGGTTGCGTCAGATAACTGTAAAGCTTGTTGTTTACCAACGGGTATTTTTACTTTTTGTAAAACGTCATCTAAATTCTGATGATTAAGCTTATTTTTTTCAGTTTTCCGTAATTCATCAGCGGAGGAAACTCTCAAAAGTCTCTGCAAAATATTTATCGGTTCATTCTGCCAATTAGCTACAATGTATGTTGCTTTCTGAAGAACATCATTCAAAATTTCCTCAGATACATTTACAGAAAGCTTTTCAATTGCGTTGATAACTTTCCGCAAGGTTTTACCGAAAGATATCAAAGACTCGTTTGATATCAAATTTTTCTGGCAAGCTAGTTCAGCAATTCTTTTTTCAACTAGAATTTTAGCGCTTTTCTCTGTTATGGTGTCTTTAAAAATTTTTAACTGCTGAGTGTTATTTAATTGTTCTGCATTTAAATATGCTATCACTGCTTGAATACAGTCTTCTGCATCCATTAACGAGTTAACTTCTCGAATATAATCGTCTGCTTTATTTTTACGTATTTGCTCAAATCGTTGTGTTAGCCATAAAAATCCAGACAGTCCAATTGATGCTAAAGTAATTATAAAACCTAAGCTTTCTGAATATCTTTCTAGCCAAGAAGGTTTTTCTCGGTCATAATATGCTTGGGCGCCTGCATGAATAGGTAGACCAATTCTAGATTTCATACTATCTGGAGGACTCATATTAGCTAACAACGGCATTTGTTTGATAAATTCTTGCCGATAGTCATAAAGAATCTGAGTAATTGCACGAATTTTTTCTTTATCAGCATCCTTGTGTGCTAATAACAACCTTGGAGTGCTAACTGTTGTTAATTTTTGCTTATTATCAACTCCACTACTTGGAATTGGATTGCCACCACCCCGATAGGCGCCTTCGGGAATTTCGGCTTGTTGCAAATAAGGGTTTTTAATTGTCATTGCGGCAGCTTGGTCAATTGATATTAAACGCCCGCATTGTGTAAGTATCTCTCGTATATTATCATTATCAATCGCACGGACATAAAATATTGCATCAATTTGTTTCTGATTACAAAGGGCATTTTTTACGTCTTCGATTTTATTCCCAACTTCCACTAATTTTACTAGTTGTTGCTTTCCTGTTACTAAAGCATAATATTGCATCAAAAATGCAAACGACTCGATTTGACCACCTTCTCGTGGTGGCATTGCAACCTTTTTATCTTTAGCTAAATCTGAGACACTTTTAATATCAGAATCATTTCTAACAACTAGTTGGTACATATCTGGGAATAACAAAGACACAATTTGAGCATCATTTAGCTGCTTTTGAGGAGATGGATTCCAAACCAGGGCATTAAGTGGCGCCAAGCTAGGTAAATTCTTCATAATTAGAATATCAGCTTGTGCTGTCGCCAAGTCAGCTTGCTTATTCTCCAACTTTTCTAAGTTTTCTTGCGTCCCATCAGTCTCAACCAAAGTTATACAAATCTTATTATTAGAGTATAAAGGTAAAAACTTTCTCATCAACAGAGCAAAGTTATGAGCATCTCCTCCTGAGCGTCCAGCTGCAATTCTCAAACACTTAGGTTGATTCCAATACCAACCTACACCTAAAATAATAATCAGCCCAATACCGAGCCAAACAACACGCTGTACAGGAAGTTTCATTAGTTCTCCTGTTTGAGAATCAAAGAGTTTGTAATGCTTATTTTTACTCCGGGTGGGCACTGCCCACCTTACCCTTATTGAGAATGAGCGTTCCGGTCAGTATATCTAAATAGTAGCAGTATATTTAAAATACAACTGGTATGTCTAGTTGCAATTAGCAAGAACCTGGTTTCTATGCAAAATCGTTGTTTTTATTACATGATATCAACGAAGAAACCAGGTTTCTAAAGTTTAAGGTTTGGTTAATCAATCAAGTAGTATGAGTTAAGAATTGAATAATTAAACTTTAAATTTCATACCAAACAAGAAACGCATTAAATTAAAACATTTGATTGATTCATCAAAAATCAGAATGCTAACAAATGAGGTAAAAATCACAAGCATAAACTTAAATATTATATTTATATCCCATTGAACTGCGTAAAATCCAATAGGGATAATAAAATTCATATGAACTACATAAACTGGATAAGACGCTTGACTGAAATAAACAACAAATGGATTACTCCAATTTAGGTATTGTTTAGCGAAATTTAATAAAACAATTAACCAGCAAAAACTATTTAAGCTCAAAAGGAGTTGAATTAACAAATTTAGAAAAGTAAATTTATAAACCAAGTGAAACTCGCTAATATCTAAAAATGATAAAATTAGCGTTCCTGTTAAAGCCAAAATTAATGCAATTATATTATTTTTATCAATTATAATTTCAATCTGCTGATTAAATATAAATAAATAGCCGAGTATGAAAAACAGAAAATAGTAGATAGAATTGTAATATACTAAGCAAGTCATCCTTGCCAAAGTCAATGGAATTACATATAAAAAGATAACGCCTTAAATCCTTTTCTGTATAATTAAATCGGGGTCATTTTCTTCTCTTAGGCTACGTCATGGAGCGGGAGTTTAGGTATTTGATTGTAAACTTCTGGACTTTTTGCAAGAGCTTGACGTAAATCATACTGTGTTTGTAAATTCAACCAAAACTGAGCGCTGTTACCAAAGTAGGAAGATAGACGTAAAGCTGTATCTGCTGTAATACTGCGCTTTCCAGCTAAAATTTCGCTAATCCTAGTCTGAGCTACACCTATATCTTTACTCAATCTATAAGGTGTGATATTCATCGGTTCCAAAAATTCAAGTTGCAGTATTTCACCAGGATGGATGTTTGATAGACGGTTGTTGTTCATATTTTTTTACTTAATGATAATCGACTATTTCTACTTCCGAAGGATTGTTTTCGTCTGTCCAAACAAAACAGATTCGCCACTTATCATTAATTCTAATACTATATTGTCCTTCTCTGTCACCTACCAACTTTTCCAGGCGATTACCAGGGGGAACACGCAAGTCATTAATTAATGTTGCTGCATCAAGTATAAGCAGTTTTCGTAAAGCGGTCTTCTGGATATCAGATGGATATTGGCAAGATGTAAGACCCTGGAAGATAAGCTCTGTCTCTTCAGATTTAAAACTAACAATCACAATACTATCGTTTTACGTTACTATCGTCAAGCGTTAGTATACATTGAAGTGCGACATTTAAATAAATTATTGCTGCACAGGCTTTCCGGCCTGTGCTACAAGAGGTTAATTTTTACTTTGGTAGCTGGCAAATTCCATTGTGAAGGTTGCCATACCAGAGGTGATTGACCTGAGTGCTGTTGAGTAGCCAAACATTTGTGCTAGTGGAACTTCTGCTTGAATGACTGAGTACCCTTGCATTGTTTGTGACCCTAATAGCAAACCTCTTCGTGATGATAAGTCACCTTGTACTCTTCCTACATATTCGTTGGGTGTTTCTACCTCAACATGCATAATAGGTTCGAGTAAGTGGGGGTTTGCTTGGGTAAATGCTGTTTCAAATGCTTGTTTTGCTGCCATTCGGAATGCAAATTCGTTTGAGTCTACTTGGTGATATGAACCACCGTCAACTACAATTTTGGCGCCAACTACAGGATAACCATCTATTTTTCCAGCTTGCATAGCTTCGATAAAACCTTTTTCACAAGCTGTAATAAATGTACTAGGAATGGCGCCTCCAACTACACGATTATTAAATACGAATGGTTCATCGCACGGTTCAATCCAACCAGTAACGTGAGCATATTGACCTGGCCCTCCTGATTGTTTCTTTAATCGATAGTCAAAAGCAACTTTTTTGCCAATAGTTTCGCGATAAGCAACAGCAGGTTTACCAACATACATCTCAGCATTATACTCACGCTTGATACGCTCAATATAAATTTCTAAGTGTAGTTCACCCATTCCCGATATCAAAGTTTCACCTGTTTCTGCATCAACACTGACGCGGAAAGTCGGGTCTTCTTTTTGGAAACGATTGAGTGCTTTAGATAATTTATCGCTGTCTTCTTGTTTCTTGGGTACTACCGAAAGCGAAATTACAGGTTCTGGAACAAACATTGCTTCTAAAGAAACAGGCGCCTCTCCGGTATAAAAAGTATCACCGCTTGCACAATCAACTCCTAAAAGTGCAACAATATCTCCAGCTACAGCAATCTTTACTTCCTCGCGTTTGTTAGCGTGCATTCGTAGTAATCTACCAATTTGCACCCGCTGTTGTGTACGAGCATTGTATACTATATCACCAGGCTTTAAGGCGCCAGAATAAATACGTGTGTAAGTTAATTGCCCAAATGATTCTAGTGTCAGCTTAAATGCTAACGCCACTAAAGGTGCCTCAACTTCAGCATACACACTAATGTTGTCAGATGTCTTTACTACCTCACGCTCAACAGGAGACGGAAGATAGTGCGCGACAGCATCAAGCAAGTTTTGCACACCTTTATTCTTAAACGCAGAACCAAGTAGTACAGGAACTAATTCAAGATTCTTAGTAGCATTGCCAATAGTCTCCCAAATCAATTCGTTGTCAACATCTTCACCAGCTAATAACTTTTCAGTCATTGGTTCAGAAAACAGCGACAACGCATCAAGCATTTTCTCACGCGCTTCTAACGCTTCCTGCATAAGTGAATCAGGAATTTCTTTTTTCACCCAGCTTTCACCAGCTTCACCGGAGTAGAAATTTGCAGTCATCTCTACAAGGTCAATAATTCCCTGGAATTCGTTTTCTTTACCAATTGGATATTGAACGAGTAGCGGATTCAGTTGTAATTTATCGCGTATCGCTTGCACTACTGTAAACGGATTGGCGCCCGTTCTATCCATCTTGTTAATAAACGCAATTCTCGGTACACGATAGCGCTTCATTTGCCTATCTACCGTTATTGACTGCGACTGCACCCCCGCAACCGCACATAACACCATCACCGCACCATCTAATACACGTAGCGCACGCTCAACTTCGATAGTAAAGTCAACGTGTCCAGGTGTGTCTATCAGATTAATTTGGGTATCGTGCCACATACAAGTAGTTGCAGCAGATGTAATTGTGATACCGTGCGCTTTTTCTTCCGGCATGTAATCCATAGTGGCGCCTTTTCCACCACCACGTACTTCTTCAATCGCGTGAATTCTACCCGTGTAATAAAGAATCCGCTCGCTAATTGTTGTTTTACCAGAATCGATATGTGCAGAAATACCGATGTTACGGACACGGGTTCGGGGAATCATAACAACTTGACCTTATATTTAAATTTTCTGAATTGTTGACAATCTTGTGGAACAGGCACCCCTGCCTGTCTCTTTAACATTATCTTGTGGAACAGGCACCCCTGCCTGTCTCTTATAATTTCAGGGCGGGCAAGGATGCCCACCCTACAAGAGGGTGCTATTAAATTGGGGTAATAGCTATATAGAGAGGGGATGTAATTCTCACATGTGGACGGGCATTCTGCCTCACAATCATCCTTTTCTTGGGGTACTCTCTATTTAATTTTTATGCCCGCGTACTAAACTCATGACTTTGGACTCCTCGTAGAGCTATCATATCGCCTCTGCGTGAGCAGTTCTCTTCATTATATGCTACAAATCATAATACAGCAAGGGGTAATTTGGCAAGGGCGCCTCTACATAACAGCACGTTTCCAAAATTGGTAGCTGCGCGGGTCGATACTACCTCTCTCAACATTATATATTTGCTCCAAACATTTAAAAAACGCTTGGGCATATTGTTCTAACCCTAACAACTTCAAACTTTTTAAAATTCTAGTGATTCGCAAATGGTTATGGTCTCCCCAGTGTAACCACTCTTGTTTGCGTACTTCAAACGTATCTGCTAATTTAATTTCTATCTTATTATCATCCTCAAGGCATTGTAAGCCGTAAAAACCAAGCATGATTTTAAACGAAGTGAGTAATTGACCCTTGAGTTTATCACTTGCTCGAAACTGCTCAATATCCGACTCTGTTAAAATTGGTGCCTTAGAATTAAAGTTACTAGCATCGGTTAAAGGAAATAACCATTGAATATAATCATGGACATATTCGAGTTCCGAGTAGTCCCAAGACCAGATTTGCTCTATTTTACGTCCCTCTGCATCAGGAGCAGCGCCTAAATAAAAATCTACTATCCTTGACATAGCTTTATCTCCAATTATGCGGCGCCAAATTTAACATCAGCACCTTTATTGAATTCACTTACAATTGTAATAATTCCTTCAATATCCGCATCATTGTTAAACATCCCATCTAACCCATCTGAGTGTAAATCTGTGAAAGGCGCCTCATAAAGCATTCCTGGGTCCATAATGCCGTTTTGAGTTAGCTGATCGATTATCATTGCCACAAAGCGTATTTGATTGGCGCCAAAATTTTGAGTTTGTAGATACTTATTAAATGCTTTTTTAGCTGCACTGCGGTCTAAACCAACAAGTTCGCGAATAAAGCGTTTGAGATTAACAACACGAATGCAAAATCGAAATTACCTCGCGCGCGATGGTGATAATTTTGCGGATGTTCCAAGTATTCTTGTCGTTGACCGACATAACAAAGCAGAGCTATTATTTTTAAGGAATTATACGCAGGAAACAACCCAACAGAAAAGGTTACAATAAACCTAATCCTAGGTGTTCTATCAATGTTTTATCGGTTAAACCCCAGTGAAATTAATCACTGGGGCTTTTTTTAGTTAATAATTAAAACGATTTTTTACAAGGTTTGGACAACTATAAAAACTTCGTTTATCTCGCTGTTTCGTAAATATGAATAAAGAGACTAGGGAACAATTACGGTGCAATATTTTTTAGTCTTTAAACAAGGCATCTTATTACGGGTTTTTACTTTTAAATACTATCGTTGGCAATCAATCCATGATATTTATTCCCCGATTCGCATCTCTGAAATTTCTCTACATGATAATGGTTATTATTATTAAAACGTACCCAACGCCAAAACATATAAATACAACGTATTTATGGAACTATTGTACTATATTGCTTGCAGCGATTTTATGTCGTTGGTATCCGTTGGGAGTTCGTTGGTATTTTTATTGCTGGTGTTCGGGTGCGTAGTCAAGAATGATGAAATTATTCCTAATTTCACGGGGAGGATAAAGTTCAGCTTGACGTTTACCAACAGCAGCATCCAAAAGAGTACTATAGATGCTTTGGATTGATTGGGCATAAATGCTGTGTCTTGTGGAACAGGTATCCTTGCCTGTCCTTTCTATGAATCTATCCCACTAATAAAATCTTTTGAACCCACATGTGGATAGTTGCAAGGTCAAGAAAGGAATCAAAATATACTTTTTGGCGTTCCCATCGAGCACTTAGACGACGATATTTACGTTGATA
>JAHHGX010000089.1 GCA_019359675.1 Calothrix sp. FI2-JRJ7 | reverse complement strand
ATACTGAAGATATTGCAACTATTTCTCATTTAGTTGAATAAAAAGTCCTGAATTATTAGTTTTTTTGTACTTCATACAAATGTTCTTTGCAGAGCAGGCGCCTTGGGGTGCGAAATGTGGGTTAAATCTGACCAAATTGTTTCACCTCTTAAAGTATCCGTTGGATTTTCTGGTAGTCCACCCCGACCAACTGCTACAAATCTATTTCCAGCTTCGGCTGCACATCCTGTAGTAATTTGGTCTGTTACCTGGGTGATGCTAGAGGGTAATTCAATTGCTGTTATATTTGGGTTAAAGTTAAATGCATTTATCGAAACAACTCCGTTGAATGAACTTCCTTGCTGCGATTTTGCTGTAATATTACTTTGCGATGTTAAATTTTTATTAGGCTGTGTGCCAAATATTCCTATAGCATTAATAGTAATTCTACCACCAAAACTTGCTTGGGCATTTGCAATAATATCACTGTTCTCTAATGCCACAAGATTTTTTGTGTCAATACTAATATTTCCTCCGCTACCTGTATTGCCAACAGCAGTAGCTGTAATATCACTATTGTTTTGCAAACGCACATCTGTCGATTTAATTTGAATATTACCACCTACACCTGATGCTGTGTTTGCTGTAATGCTACTTTTGTCTTTAACTACAAGCGAATTACTATTAATATAAAGCATTCCCCCATTTCCGATACCTTGATTTTGAACGCTAATTCTTGCTCCATCACTAACTTGTAAATTGCGTGCATTAATTGTTACATCTCCTGCATTTCCTTGGGGAACATCAGGTAGTTTTAATTGACTACGAATAATCGCAGCTTGGTTTTTATCTTCTAATTCTGAGCCAAATACACGAACTGCCGAGCGTATTTGACTTGTGGTTGAACCAGATTTACCAGTAACTTCCACACTATCAGAAGCATTAATAGTCACATTCCCAGCAGAACTATTACTAAAATTAGAAGAGGATATTAAACCTCCATTAGATATTTTTAGTCTTGCTGTGTCAATCTCAATTTTACCAGGACTACCATTTCTCCAACTTGAAGAAGTAATATTACTTACATCACCAGCAGGCGCCCTTCCAGAAATATCAATATTTTCAGATTTAATATTTACATTACCACTGGCGCCGCTCGAAGTTGTCACCGACCCAATAAAACCACCGCCAAATATTGATAGCGACTGCCCAGAAATATTAATATTACCAGCATTCCCTTCAGAATAAGCAAAAGCACTTACAGTACTAATCGCACGAGTCGAAAAAGGAGAATAATCAAAAACACCCATCGATTGGGCGGTAATGTTAATATTGCCACCTTTACCTGTGCTAAATGTATTTGCTGCCAGCACAGCACCATTACGAATATCTAAAGAAGGTGTAGTAATATTAATATTGCCACTGGCACCTGCTGCAATAGTTTCATTTACAAGACCGCTAGGAATACTATTAAGCGTAGTATTAGTGAGTTTTAAACTGTCCGATGCAAAAACATCAATATCACCAGCTTGTTGCATTCCTCGATTTTGTAACCAAACAAGCGAACCGTCTTGAAAATTAACTTGACGACCATAAATTTTCACAAGACCACTCAAAGTCCCATTCACATCAATCAGTGACTTGTTCGATAGTTGAATATCATCGAAGTTAAGATTTTCTGGATAACCAAGATTAAATCCTAAATTCGTACTAATGCTTACGGTTCCTTGTCCTTTAATACTACTTAACTCAACTTGTCCACCTGGCGCCGTTAATATTCCTCCATCCAAGTTGATTTTACCACCTACTAAAGCCAGAGTTTGTCCGGGTTCAACTTGTAAGCCAGTATTATAGTCTTTACGACGGAATGGTGTTCCACTCAAATTATGTCTTTGACCTCGAACGGTTATTGCACCATTGTTATTACCAATATCAAGTCCTATTGGTGCGCTAACTGTTAAAAGTGGAGTATCTGGTGCAGGACGTGCTGAGTAAATAGTACCGTCGGCAAATTTTATATTTATAGCAGTAGTAGCAACAAAGGAACCGCCAATATTAAGACGTGCGTTTTCACCGAATATAACACCGTTAGGATTGATTAAGAAGACATTCGCTTTACTTGTAGTGGATATCAGTCCATCGATTTGTGATGCATTGCTCCCTGTTGCGCGCGTAATAATATTTTTTACTACCGCAGAATTATTAAAAATTGCTTCAGTATTTGTAGGAATGTTAAAACGGGAAAAGCTGTGAAAGAGATTCGCGCCAGCTTGTGTACCACCACTTATAGTAATGATACTATCTGTTTGTGATGATTTTGAGTTGATAGGCAGAGTCGCATCGGGTATAATCTCGGCGCCTGCGGTAGATATTGCGAAGACGCAATTAAACGAAATAAAAAGCAAGAATTGATAATTGACTAGCTTCATTATTTGGTTATCCCGGCGCCGATATTTGAAGAGGGCGACCTTTGCCGTTGAGTCTACCACGTTTAACAAGGGGGCGCATAGAACTTGACAAAATTACTTTTTTAAGGTTTCTAAATTTGTCCAGGTAATGATAACCGTTCCTGTATTGTCAGCATTAGAAGTAAAAGTGATGTATTGAGTGAACTTATTCTTTGCCACTGTATAAGCAAGTCCACCTGCATAGTTATTAAGTTGGGATACTTTAAAACTTTGTAGTTCTAAATTACTAATGACATTTGCAGCTACTTCTTCGGGTGTTTTGTCTATAACAGTTCCATAAATGCGTTCTATTTTTATAGCAGAAGAAAATTTGTCTGGTTGAAAGTTTACTTCTTCGCTTAGACTCAGCTCTTCATTGAGTTTGTTCAAGATACCATCAAACGTTTCTTTTTCTTGAGAACTTGGTAATGCTTCAGGTGGTATGCTTTCTTTGATAGGCGCCAGTTTAGTTGGCGATGGTTTTGGTGGTTCTTGTGTTGGTGAAGTAAGTGGAGTCACGGTTTTTGCTTTTACGGGTACTGTGGGTGTGGTATTCTGTTTTTTAGGTGAAGCTGTTTTTGGCGCCACAACAACTGCTGTTGTCCCGTCGGTGACTTGCTGTGCTTCTTTAAATGATGCAAAAGAGACATCTGGATTAGCTGGCGCCACAGTTGGTGTTACCTCTGGAAGTGCTTCTGGGGGTGGCAATGTTGGTGTGGCTTGAATTTCTGGTATTGGTAGTTGAGTTTGCGTTAGTGCATCTTGCGGCAAAGAAGGTAACTGTGACGTAAATAGTGGGTCAATGGTGGGTATAGGAGTACTCGTCAAGTCTGTTTGCTTGACAAGCGCTTTGTCATCGCTAAAAAATTGACTTGATTTTGATTGGGAAAGAAATATTTGTAGTTGTTTTGATGTCGTTTGACTGTAGGGTATTTTTCTTCCTGTAAATGATGATAAGGGCATTAATAGCAGTAAACCATGTAGAGTTAAAGACAGTAATAGCATCGAAGGCGATAATTGCCTGACAGCCGACAACCAATCTTTCGAGAAAAATGAATTAAACATATATTAATTTATTGTAATTATTTAATTAAAGAGTTTGATAAGTTAGTCTAATAGAGAAAAAGTAAAATTATCTGAGTAAATTTACAAATAAAAATGCAATTGCAACCTAATTAATAATTAAATAGATGAACTTGATTGACTAAAAAATATATTTTAAATTATGTCGCTAAAACGTAGGTTGGGTGTAGCGGCAGCGTAACCCAACCTACACAGGTTTAATGTTTACTTTATAAATAAACTCTTGCCCTGAAGTGTAAATGATTAGCTTTATATATTCATCATGTTAACATGACTTTATCAAAATAATTTGATATTCAACGAACTATTTTTATTACTTTTTTGAATAAAATTATATTACTTTAAATGTCTTGTGCAATACATATAATTTTGTATAAAACCTTTCTTTATAAATCAAAATTTAAATATAGTTTAAATTGAAGTTTAAATATACTTAAATAATTCTTAACCATTTAGCATGTAGTTTAATTTAAGCCTGTGTTGATAACAGAAATAAATTCTAGATACGAGGAAATATGAAAATTTATACTACCGTTTTCGGTCGTGCAATTACCACTTCAGTAGTCGCTGCTGCTGTTGCTGTTGCTCCATTGTTTGCAACAGTTACTCAAGCACAAGCTCAACAAGCTCAAACTCTTAATGGTGCAGGTGCCACCTTCCCACAGCCTTTGTACGAAAGATACGCACGTGAAATCCGTAAGAAATTACCTAACCTCAGAATGAACTACCAAGGAGTTGGTAGTGGTGCGGGTGTGAACCAAATGATCAACGGAACCGTTGATTTTGGTGCTTCCGATGCAGCAATGACAGATGCAGAAATCGCTAAAGTTAAAAGAGGCGTTATTCTTGTACCTACCGCAGGTGGTGCTGTTTCAGTTGTTTATAACCTTCCCGGCGTAAGCAACCTCAAGTTATCCCGCAAGACTTTACCAGCTATCTTCTCTGGTCAAATCAAAAATTGGAATGACCCAGCAATCAGAGCTGACAACCCAGGTGTTAATCTTCCTGGCACTCCCATCAAAGCAGTTGTACGTGCAGATGGTAGCGGTACAACCTTTATTTTCACCAACCACCTAAGTTCAATTAACCCTTACTTCAAAGGTAGAGTTGGTACTAGCAGAGCACCTAAGTGGGCAGGACTTAATAACGTCCTCAAAGCAAAAGGAAATCCTGGTGTTGCTAACTTGGTATCACGTACCCAAGGTTCGATTGGCTACGTTGAATATCAATTCGCTAGAGAAAACAAACTAACTGCGGCAGCAGTTCAGAACAGACAAGGGCAATTCGTTGCTGCTTCACTCCAAGGTGCTAACGCAGCATTGTCAAATGTGCAGTTTCCTGACAACTTCCGCGTATTTGCTGGAGACCCTGGTCAAGGTTATCCAATCGTTGGTTTAACCTGGATTATGGTTTACAGACAGTACCCTAACGCTGCTAAAGCTACTGCAATTAAGCAGTTTGTTAACTGGATACTCACAGATGGTCAGCAATTTAACGATGACCTTAACTACACATCAATTCCTGCTAGTGTTAGAACCCGTGTAATTAACACAGTTAACAGCAACGTTAAGTAAATTTTGTTAGTTACTTAAAATAACTAATAACTTAAAGAAAGAGGTGGGTTTCGGCCCACCTTAATTGTATGCCCATAATTTATTTTGTGAAACTGTAATGGCAACACCGGAACCAGTCTCCCCAAATTCTTCACATCAATCTAATATCATTGATGGTAATCTCGACTTAACAGTTACTGGCGGAAGAAATTACTGGACTAATCAAGCCTTCAGATGGCTAGTTTGTGCTTTTGCTACTGTTACTGTTATAGTCCTCCTCTCGATGACCTTGATTGTATTCAAACAAGCTAGTCCTGCAATTGACAAGTTCGGATTGGGATTTTTAACAAGTCTTGAATGGGACACAGGAAGTGATTTGTTTGGAGCGCTTCCATATATATATGGAACGTTAGTTAGTAGTGCTATTGCAATTTTATTTGCTTTTCCGATTGGGGTAGCGGTTGCTTTAATCACAAGCGAAAATTTTCTTCCTCTATCGTTACGTACTGGATTTGCATTTGTCGTTGAGTTAATTGCAGCTATTCCCAGCGTTATCGTTGGCTTATGGGGTGTTTTTGTATTTATTCCTGTTTTGGAACCGCTACAAAAATGGTTAGCTGCCACATTTGGTTTTATACCTCTATTTAATACCCCAGACCCTGCTGGGTTCAATATGCTGACTGCTGCGATTATTTTGGCTATTATGATTTTGCCAACGCTAGCAGCCATATCACGAGATGTATTATTAGCAGTACCAAAAGAATTACGCAGTGCCTCAATGGCTTTAGGCGCCACTCGTTGGGAGACAATTTTTCGGGTTTTAATACCTACGGCATTGTCTGGAGTAATTAGTGCAACAATGTTGGCTTTGGGACGCGCATTGGGTGAAACGATGGCTGTGACAATGGTGATAGGTAACTCATCGCAAATCGATGCCTCATTACTGGCGCCTGCGTATACAATTCCTTCAGTATTAGCCAATGAATTTGCAGAAGCAGCAAGTGCGCTGCATACAGGAGCTTTAACTTACCTGGCACTAGTACTATTTGCCCTAACTCTATTGGTAAATATCGCTGCAAACCTTTTGGTGCAGTGGTTAGGAGTAAAGACGAAATAAGAAGATCGGCAGCTAACTAATCCATAATCCTTTCATCCAAAATGCAAGATTTGCAAGTTGATACATCATTAGCTAACGAATTGTGCAGTCCTTTACCGACGGCACGGCGCCTGTTCACGTATATTATGAACGGGCTTGCATTCGGGTTATCCGGACTCGCAATTGTTCCATTAGTGTCAGTTTTGTGGGAAATTATTAGACGAGGTTTACCAGGCTTAACTCCTGCAATGTTTGTTACATCCGTATTTGATAACGGAATTGCTAACGCCATTGTGGGCACGGCAGCTATGGTCTTAATCGCTATATGTTTGAGTGTTCCAACAGGAATTATGACGGCTATCTTTTTATCGGAGTTTAGTCAAAACAACTTAAGTAAAGTTGTTCGTTTTGTTACAACAATTTTAACAGGTGTGCCTTCTATTGTTGTGGGTCTATTTGCTTACGGTGTAGTTGTTGCTTTGACAAAATCATTCAGCGCGCTCGCAGGTGGTTTTGCGTTATCAATTATTATGCTACCCGTAGTAGTATTGACTACCGAAGAAGCTTTAAAGCTAGTTCCTTCTTCTCTACGTCTAGCTTCTGCGGCTTTAGGTGGGACTCAATTTCAAACGACTTTCAAAGTTGTTGTTGCTTCAGCAATACCGACTATTACTACAGGGGTTTTACTTGCTGTGGCCCGTGCTGCTGGCGAAACTGCTCCTTTAGTATTTACGGCTCTATTTAGCTTGGATTGGTCAAATGACTTGCTCAGTCCCACAGCTTCGCTTCCAGTATTGATTTTTAATCTTTACAACGACCCTTCGCCAGAGAAAAATCAACTCGTTTGGACTACATCTATAGTTTTATTAGGTTTAGTTTTGTGCATTAGTTTACTTTCGCGTCTGGTTACTAACAGAAAAAAAACAAAGTAAAGAGTAAGTGGTGTTGTTAATTTTGTCGCAAATTTTGGGCAAACATGAATAAATTAATCCCAGCTATCAAAGTTAAAAATCTCACGTTTTACTACGGAGCTAAATCGACCAAACCAGCCATTGAAAATATTTCAATGGATATATATCAAAAACACGTTACCGCTATTATTGGTCCTAGCGGTTGTGGTAAATCGACGTTTATCAAAACTCTTAATCGCATTAGCGAATTAGAAGGTGACGTTAAGGTACAAGGCAGTGTTGAATTCGCTGGTCAAAATATCTACTCTAGTCGCATTAATTTAAATCGGTTACGGCGCCAAATTGGTATGGTGTTCCAAAAGCCGAATTTATTTCCAATGAGTGTTTATGATAACGTCGCATACGGTTTACGTATCGACCGATTTGTTCCAAAAGCGCAACTCGATGAAATCGTTGAAACGGCAATTCGAGGCGCCGCACTATGGGATGAAGTCAAAGACAAACTTGGTCAATCCGCTTTAGGACTTTCTGGAGGACAGCAGCAGCGTCTTTGTATCGCGCGCGCAATTGCCGTTAAACCCAAAGTTCTATTAATGGATGAACCTTGTTCAGCCTTAGACCCTATCGCAACAATGAAAGTAGAAGAGCTTATTCATCAATTACGCGAAGAGTTCACAATTGCAATTGTTACCCATAACATGCAACAAGCTGTGCGCGTATCTGACTTTACAGCATTCTTTATTACTGACGAAACTCGCATCGGTCAAATGGTTGAATTTGGTGCTACCACACAAATCTTCAACAATCCTCTCGATGAACGCACGCGCGATTACGTTTCTGGGCGTTTCGGTTAATTTTTTGCTTATTCCCTTAAGCCCATATCGACAACTAAATTTGCTCCTTACCACTTCGTTTGAGTATCAAGAAACCCGGCTTCTTTAAAGAAATCGGGTTTCTGATATTTATTCTAGGTATATCTACTGTGGGACGAGACACTCTTAAAGTCCGTCCTACAATTCAATACCTTCGCCAGAATTCGGAGTCATAACGTAGCATCAACGCTTCTAGAATTAAGGCTTTTTCGTATAAGAGAAATAGGCGCTATAATTTCCAGACTAGTTAAAAACTCCGTCCCGTTTTTCCACACCGGGTTTTTAAATTAAAAGCCTTGATGTATAAGGACTCTAGGGAAACGTCTAGCAGACAGATTCAATATTTTTTTGACTGGAAACGTTGACGGCAAAAGTATTTTTGCCAATCATATTTTTGGCGAAGGTATTGAAAATTACAGGTTAATTTAATTTTTGTAAGTCACTTAATAAATTATTAATTTTATTTGGATACAAATAGGAGTAATAAACATTTTTCTACATTTTTTAAACTTAAATTTGAAAATGATTATAAATATTATTTTGCCTATCAATCTAATATCAAGCTTATTTAAAAACTTAACATAAATATTTATTAATAATAATAATCTTTATCAAAAATAAGTGGCTGAAAGGCTGATTATACAAGCACTTTTTTATGTACATTTAATAAAGAAATGTTTTCAAGAATACGTTAATCTGTTGTTTCCTTTTCCTTAACTTTAGCGTGGCAAATTACAGTAAGTAAAAGCTTCTAGGATATTCGGCTAAAGCGTGCTTTTTATATCAAAAAATCGCATCACATACTGATGAAAAATATTCTGTGAGCAGCTAATCAAACCAACTGTCAATTAAAAATACGAGGAAATAGTAATGGCTAAGAACGTCATCATCATGATTGGCGACGGTATGGGCTGGGAAATGGCTCGTGCTGCTGCTGTAGCGAATGGCGCCAATTTTTACACATCTGGCCAAGGTAATGGATTAAGCTTTCAAAATCTTTCTAATTACGGGCTAGCAACTACTTACGGCACAACTATCGCTCCGGGTAATGGTAGGTTTAGTACTGGTAACAGCGCGCTCGATAACTCAATTACTCAGACAGGAGATAGTCCATTACTTCCTGGTTTCACCTTTGACCCAACGTTCAACCCTGGTACTACAGGATCTGGTGGCGCCAATAACCCCAACCCTAACGCAGTCGGAAACTTAGTCGGTTATGACCCAGCGCGCGGAGGTATTAATCCTTGGACACCTGGTAACGATAGAGAGTATATCAAATGGAGCTACCCCGACTCAGCAAACACCGCTACAACTTTGTATACAGGCGTAAAAAGTTACAATAACGCCATTGGTGTAGATATATTTGAGCAACCGTTAGAAAGTGTTCTTGCAACTGCAAACGGGTTGGGTAAATCAACAGGTTTAGTTTCTTCAGTACCTATCGACCATGCTACACCAGGTGCTGCGGCAGCAAATGTCAACCGTCGCAACAAATATGACGATGATTTTCCATCGCTTGATAATATCTTGCAGCAGGAACTTCGAGTTTACCAACCGACTGTAATACTCGGTGGTGGGCACCCCCTATCAAATCCTACTGACCCTCTACCAGGTGGTGTTGAACCAAATACGAGCAATGAATTCATCGCCAAATCGACTTACGAAGAGCTTAGTAATAATCCCAATAGCAACCGCTACGATTACACATTTCTAGAGCGTGGTACAGATGCAGCAACGGTACTAGCTGAGACTGCCGCAAATATTGACCCCAACAACGGTGAGAGATTACTTGGTCTTTATGGAGCGCGCGGGCAAAACGGTAACTTACCTGTAAGTTCTGCCAATGGTGATTACAGCACCACTGGTTTGGATATGTTCAGCGTTTTTAGTAGTCAAGGACTTAGACCAGATACTACACGTCCTCTATTAGCAGGTGAAACAGACGCTGAATTCATAGCTAGAGAACGCAACGAAAACCCTACCCTCAATGACTTGACAAAATCTGCACTCAATGTTTTAGAAAAAGACAAAGACGGATTTTGGTTGATGGTCGAAGGTGGTGATATCGACTGGGCTGCCCATGACAATAACATGGACAACCTCATCGGCACGATAAACGACTTTGATAAAGCTGTTAAATCTACAATTAATTGGATTAATCAAAACGGTGGTTGGGAAGAAAACCTACTAATCGTCACCGCAGACCATGACCATTATTTAACGTTAACTTCTGACTTCCCAACTGTGCTTCAAGAAAAAGGTGCAGAAGCGTTGACGGAAATTGACGACTATAACCAAGTAGGACATTACTGGGGTTCCAATCCTGAAAGAGATGGTAAATATGGCTGGGGTAATCACTCTAACCGTCCTGTACCAGTTTATTATCAAGGCGCCGGTTCCGAAGTTCTAACTAGCTTAGTTGGTCAAGGATATAATTCTTACGGCTATGATATTCCTGGTATTTCCGGACTCGTTGACCAAGTGAATATCTATCAAACTATGTACCAAGCAATTACTGGGCAAGCTGCGGTACAGTATGGTACTGAAGGTGATGAAATACTTTACGGTGGCGACGGTACCGATGAGATTATCGGCGGTGCAGGTAATAACATCATCTATGGCAACGAAGGTAGTAACACATTAGTAGGTGGTGCAGGTGACGACCAACTTTACGGTGGTTCAGGACGCGACCGTCTATATGCTAATGAAGGCAATAACACCTTGTACGGCAACGAAGGCGATAATATTCTGACTGCTGGTTCTGGTAATAATACTGCTTACGGTGGTTCAGGTGATGATATCTTTATTTTGGGTGATGGTAATAACACCATCTACGCCAACGAAGGAATCAATAATATCAGCGTCGGTTCTGGTAATAACCTAATTTACGGTGGTTCTAAAGCCGATTATATTTACACAGGTGGTGGTAATAACATCATCTTTGCAAATGAAGGCAATAATCGCATCACTACAGGTCAAGGTAATGATTTAATTTACGCGGGTTCCGGCGATGATGTTATATACTCTGGTGCTGGTGATGATATTATTTATGCCAACGAAGGTAAAAATATTATTTCTGCTGGTACAGGTAATGATACTGTCTACGCCGGTAGCGGAGTCGATAAATATATCCTTGATGCAGGCGCCGGAGAAGTTAGTATCATTGGTTTTGGCGCTAATGACCAAATCAGTCGTGGCAGCACTTTACTCGCGACAGACTTACTCGATGTCAAAATAAGCGGTAACAATACCTTAATTAGTAAAGGTAGTGACCTGCTCGCAACACTAAAAGATGTCCAGTTCAACACAGTAACTATCGTGTAACGCAAAAGTAGGTTGGGTTACGCGAACGCGTAACCCAACTTATAAAAGTATCAACAATACCTTAAGACTTGGCAAGCACAACTTCCTTTTCTGGAAAATTGGCTACTATTTTTAAACTTCCACTCCTGTGCTTCGATTATACCGATATGAGCCGTATCTAATTCTTTTCCAGCCGCTTTAATCAGTCGCTCCTCAATACTTTGGTAACAATTTTTGTTTGTAACTAATAAATAATCCGTTACATCCGTTGTATCCGTTGCGAACTGTTAATCGTTTATTTGCCTTTTCTTAACTTCCACGTGGCAAAGTGTAGCTACAAGCTTGTGGAATATACGGCTATAGTGTGTTTTTCTTACCATAAGCATAAAAATTAATAATCATACGGGAAAGTTCTGTTTCCCTTACTCTTTTGTATTTACACATATCAAAACAATGACAAACGCAACACTCAAAGGATTCGCGTTCCTTCCTGCTGATACCTTCGCTTCAGGCCCAGTATCAGGTAAAGACATTTCTGCAAATGGTCGCACTGGCCCGTTTCCTGGGCAACCTGTTCAAGGATTTAGTGCGGTGCAATTTGCAGGACAAAATCAATTTTGGTTCATGGCTGATAACGGTTACGGCGCCAAAACAAATAGTTCAGATTTTTTCTTACGCATATACAAAGTTGAACCAAATTTTCGTACTAGTTCTTCAGGTGATGGGACTGTAAAAGTAGATAATTTTATTCAGTTAGCAGACCCAGATAAAAAAGTACCATTCAAAATTACCAACGAAGAATCACAAGAGCGGTTACTTACAGGCGCCGATTTTGATATTGAATCGTTTGTCATTGCTAAAGATAATACTATCTGGATTGGTGATGAGTTTGGACCCTATTTACTACACTTCGATAACAGTGGTAAATTACTCGATGCTCCAATTGCTACACCGAATGAATTTACATTAAATACCCTAAATGGGCAACCTCCATTGGTAATTGGACACCGAGGCGCCAGTGGTGAATTACCCGAACATACGTTAGCTGCATACAAATTAGCCATTGACCGAGGTGCTGATTTTATCGAGCCTGACCTAGTTTCTACTAAGGATGGGGTATTAATCGCGCGTCATGAACCAAATTTAATTAACACCACCGACGTTAGCGACCGTCCAGAATTTGCAGACCGTAAAACAACTAAAATTGTTGATGGTGTCGCAGAAGAAGGTTTCTTTGCTTCTGATTTTACTTTGGCAGAAATTAAAACGCTGCGCGCAATAATGCCGCAAGATTATCGAACTCAAGCTTTCAACGGAGTTTTAGAAATTCCTACGCTTGAAGAAATTATTAATTTAGTAAAACTTGAAGAAGCACTTACCGGACGCAAAGTTGGTATCTATCCAGAAACTAAGCATCCGATATTCCATGATAATTTAGGTCTATCACTCGAAGAAAACCTTGTTGACACATTAGTCAAGGCAGAATTTACCGACCCCACACGAGTATTTATTCAGTCGTTTGAAACTAGTAATTTAAAAGAACTCAATAGTGTATTAATGCCGAATGCTGGTATTGATATACCTTTGGTGCAGTTACTCGATGCTACCGATGTTCGGTTAGATGGTTCGTTAATTGAGACAAAACCATATGATTTCGTAGTTAATGGTGATGAACGTACTTATGCTGACCTACGAACACCTGATGGGTTGAAAGAAATTGCCACTTATGCTGATGGTATTGGCCCTTGGAAACGAATGATTGTTTCTGTTAAAGGAGTAGATGCCAATAATGATGGTATTGCCGATGATGTAAATAAAGATGGTGCAATCAACGATGCTGACAAAACTACTTTACCACCAACTAGTTTAGTTCAAGATGCTCATACCGCAGGCTTACTAGTACATCCATATACATTTCGTAACGAAGGAAGATTTTTAGCAGCAGATTATAACGGTAATCCTGAACTTGAATATAGACAGTTTATTCAGTTGGGAGTTGATGGCTATTTTAGTGATTTTCCTGGTACGGGTGATTTAGTCCGCGACCAAATTGTGGCGCCATTCGTTCGTTCACCACAAAACCCTGATGTTCTAGCAACACCTGAATTTAATACACTTGACAAAAACCCACCTATAGTCATTGGACATCGAGGCGCCAGTGGCGAACGTCCCGAACACACTTTGGCGGCATATAAATTAGCAATTGCTCAAGGTGCCGATTTTATTGAACCTGATTTAGTCGCTACTAAAGATGGTATTCTTGTCGCTCGTCACGAAAACGCTTTAGCTGTTCTTAATGCTGATGGTAGTCTCAATAATACCGACACTAGTACTGATGTTTATGAACGTCCTGAATTTGCCGACCGTTTAACAACGAAAGTTATCGATGGACGCTCGGTGCGTGGTTGGTTTACTGAAGATTTTACATTGGCGGAACTCAAAACTCTCAACGCAATCGAACGTTTACCAGCTTTACGCGGTACTCGTTTTAATAACGATAAACTCCAAGTTCCTACCTTGGATGAAATTATCGACTTAGTACAACAAGTCGAGCTAGAAACGGGACGCAAAATTGGTATTTATCCCGAAACGAAGCACCCTACATATTTTGCAACCGAAGGTAAGCGTATCGACGGTACTCCCATCAATACGAACTTGGGACAAAAATTAATCGATACTCTCGTTGCCCAAAACTTTACCGACCCCCAACGTGTATTTATCCAGTCGTTTGAAACTGGTAATTTAAAGGAACTCAACGATGTCATCATGCCCAACGCTGGTGTTGATATTCCTTTGGTGCAATTATTTGGTGGTGCAAACGACCGTCCGTATGATTTAGTTGTTAATGGTGACAACCGGACTTATGGTGATTTAACGAAACCAGCTGAACTTAGTGAAATATCTAAATATGCTGCTGGTATTGGGCCGAATAAAAGATTAATTGTACCAGCGGGTAGTGATGGTACACTTTTGGCGCCTACAACTTTGGTTCAAGATGCCCATGCAGCAGGGTTACTAGTACATCTTTATACACTACGTAATGAGAATGTATTCTTGGCGCCAGATTATAACGGCAATCCAGCAAACGAATACAAGCAATTTATTGAATTAGGAGTTGACGGTTATTTTACTGACTTCCCAGGATTAGGAGATACAATCCGTGACCTTTATGTAGATACACCAGCAGTATCTAATTTAGGTGGTTCGAGAGGTTTTGAAGGGATGGCAATTAATCCTGATAAAACCAAATTGTATCCTTTACTCGAAGGTACAGTAGTTGGAGACCCTGCTGGTTCGCTGCGAATTTACGAATTTGATATTGCATCAAGCAAATATCAAGGTCTAGCAGGTTATTACCAACTGGAAAATCCTAGTAACGCAATTGGTGACTTTGCTGTAGTTAACGCTAACGAGTATTTAGTCATTGAACGCGATAATGGTCAGGGAGATGCAGCGCAATTCAAGAAAATCTACAAAGTTGATTTATCCAAGAAAGATACTAACGGTTTTGTTAGTAAACAAGAAATTGTAGATTTACTCAATGTCCAAGACCCTAACGACCTCAACCAAGACGGAAGCACCAACTTTAAATTCCCGTTCCAAACTATCGAAGACGTTTTGGTAATTGACGAAAATACAATCTTGGTTGCCAACGATAACAATTATCCATTTTCGATTGGTCGTCCTCCAGCTATCGACAATAACGAAATTATCCTGCTTGGACTTGATACACCCCTCAACCTCGACCCACGTGTTGGAGTTGCTGGACTAAATCTCCCAACTACCCAAATTACAGGTGGTCAAGGAGATGATACATTATACGGCACTTCAATAGACGAACTATTCACTGCTGGTGACGGGAATAATATTATCTATGGTGGTGAAGGTAAAAACTACTTTATTGCTGGTGACGGGAATAACACAGCTTTTGGTGGCGCCAACAACGATACTTTCTTTTTAGGCAACGGAGATAACACCATTTACGCAGGTGAAGGTCAAAACCGTATCTCTACAGGCAACGGAGATAACACCATTTACGCAGGCGCCGGAGATGATAACATCACTGTTGGTGAAGGAAATAACACAATTTACGCAGGTGAAGGAGCAAATACCATCACATCTGTTGGTGGTAACAATACTATCCACGCTGGAAGTGGCGCCGATAAATTCGTCATCAACGCAGGTTCCGGTATAACTACCATAATTGGATTTGGCGCCAACGACCAGATCAGTCGTGGTAGCACTTTGCTCGCCACAGATGTACTCAACACCAAAATTAACGGCAATGACACCCTAATCAGCAAAGGCAATAACTTACTAGCAACACTAAAAAATGTACAGCTTAACTCACTAACTACCACCACTTAACCATTAAAATATTGTGGGATGGGCAGAGAAAGCCCGTCCTATATAAACATTATTTGAGAATTGGTTGCAAAATCAAGTTAGAGAAGTCTTGAAGCCAGTAGTAGCGTAGTAAATATACTGATGCCAGTGACTTTTAAGTGCGAATATAACATAAGTATATTACCGTCTATGAAAATCATTCCTGTTCGAGGATGCCCTACTGTGCTATATGAGCGTTATGAGTACTGTTCTGACTGCTGACAATTCTACTTTACATTCGCAAATAGGTTCCAAGGTTTGCCAAGCTATTATTGCTATTCAAGTACAGCAGCCAGAATTACTACTCGAAAAGTATAGAGAAATACCTTGGCAAAGTAGTCGTCATCAATCTGGTTTGGTTAACAAATTAACCGAGATACTTGGGCAAACTCAAGACGAAAAGCTTACACAGCAACTTTTACAGAAATTTTTGAGAGCGTTGCTTTCCCCTGAGTCTTTCTCTTCACCTATATTAATTGACTTATTTAAGGAAGTTTCTCAACTTGGTAGTTCAAAACTAGATGCCAACGGCGCCAGTAAAATTAGTGAAAATGAAACTGATCAAAATGCGCCTAGTGGTTCCAGTGGTTCTACAGTAAATGATGAACCCATAAAATCTACTTCTGAGACAGAAAACCTCACAAACAATACGAATCAACCTGCGATAGTCGATGAAGAAACTCAAAAGAATGTCGAGACTACTCCAGACACATCAGAATCAAATACTTTAGAATCAAACGCTTTAGAATCAAATACTTCAGAAACTACAAATAATACTCCTGGCACCATAGATAATAATATAAACAACGCGCCTTATACACAGGGCGGAGTCGCAGTATTATTATTAGATGCAGAAAACTTACAATTTAATAGCGAAACTGAAAAATTCTTGAGTTCAATTTGCAATAACCCAATTCAAGTTAAAGTTGCTTTTGCAAATTGGTGTCGTAAGGGTAAGCTCGACGCTGAACTACATGCACGTAACTATGATTTGATTCATGTACCTTCGGGTAGAGATAACGCCGATGGAAAGATGATAACTTTTGGCTCGTCGATTAATCAGCGCTTTCCAAATGCCAAAGAAGTTTTTGTTTGCTCATCAGATAATGTGATGACAAACTTGTGCAATCACATGATGCAAAATGGCTTAAATGTCTACCGGGTAGTAAAACAAGGTAGTAATCTGACGGTACTTGATATTCAAAGCGGTAAAACACATGTTCATACGGTTTTACCGACTATGGAGCAATTTGTCAGTCAAATCAAAGATATTATTCGCGAAGAAGAGTCTCGGACTGGGAATCAATGGATGAAGTTGTCCAAAATGTCCAAGATATTTCACAATAAGTACCATATTGGTGTTAATCAAGTAGTATCACACCATTTTCAGAGTAAAACCGCTAAGGACATTTTTCTTGAACACGCGGAGTTTGCTGTTCACCATCTTCCTGAAGATTTAGAGACTTTTATTACTTTATTTAAATTGCCAACAAAGGCATAAATTGGCGGATTAATCCAATCGTTACAGCAGGCAATTCTAGCTGTGGTGTTAAGCCAACGTTTTCTATTTGTTCAAAAATGCGGATTGCGTTACTGTTCATTTGGGCAAAACGGCGCCCAATTTCGGGGCCTGTGAACTGAGATTTTTTTCCCCAGATAATTCCTGTAGGGGTTTTAAGCTGATGTATATATAATGATAAATCGAAGCTTAAATCGCCACGCACAAACGATAATGCCGCATATTCGGCATTTGGCTGCTGTGCCGATTCTAAATATGCCTCGATAATTTCTGGAAAAATACGGTCTTTTTCGGCAAATTGACGTTGCTCTAAAAATGAGCGAATACCCTCTCTTGTGGCGATACCCGTACTGTAAAGCAAACGGTCAATTATCGGTATGCTGACGATTTGAGCAAAAATACTGCGTGAATAATCTTCACCAAAGTCGGCAAGTCCCGCAGGTGTGGTTAAAATTAGCGATTTGAAAAGTTCTGGATGTACACAAGCTACCCTGATTACAAAAGCAGCAGTTAACGAAGAAGCAACTACGGTTACTGGTTCTGGGCAGGTTGATACTAAGAATTCTCGAATCGTCGTCAAGTAATCATCTACTTGGTAATTGCGTGCAGGATGCTCTGAACTTCCCCATCCGATTAAATCAGGCGCCAAAACTTGGTAGAAGTCAGCAAACGCTGGGTACACTTTTGACCACTCGTAAGCTGAAGAACCACCACCAAAGCCATGTAGAAATACTAAGTTTTCCTTTACTATGTTTTTTTGCTCGCTTTTTTGCCAAGGGTTGGCACCATTGGTGTAATATACCATTCTACCAAGTGAGGTCATTATCGAGCGTTGCTCAAATCCTAATGGCTGAAACATAAATAAATTAGGGTTTTTTTGGGAACGGGAAACAAAAAATTGCATTCTCAAGTACTTAACTAACACACTTTATATTTAATTGACCTGTGCCTTACCTCTCATTTGTTGTATGGTTTGCGATTATTGGCGGCTTTATGTAAATATAAGCACTAGCACAAAAACACTATTAATTTGTATTTACTGAGATAGATAATCTTGTAACTACTGTCAGGAAAAGCCTATATTTCCCTGACTTGCAAATTAAGCCGATGTAAATGTCACCGTAACATTTGTGAAGATTTAGTGATTTTTATGCCACATATAGAGTCGAATCATAGCTATACACACTATGATTTTAATGCTAATACGTGTAGCGGGTATTACTTGTGGTGCATTTAAACTACCATGTTTTGTGATAATCTATCAGAAATATTACTGATATTACTTAGTGTCCAGTCCCTGCAAGCGGCAATCCTTGTAAATCAGTCTTTTTTAGTTAATGACTGTGTTTTAAAGCAATGAAACAAACCTATACACAAACTTTAAAATTTCAAAAAATACGCACTATCACAGAAATTAGAGCGATTGCCTTGTATCTAATTAACAGTGGTTTGAGTTTCTCGTTTATGCTAGAGGCGAGGTTTTTATGATAAAACAGAGTTTTTTTCAACCAGATACAGATACAGATACAGATACTTTACTGAGGTTATCCCAACACAGACGTCAACTTACCGATTCTCGAATGTCGCGTACTATCGAACCATCTTCGTTAGAGTATCTAGAGGCGGCAGTGCCAGTAACGCCTACTGAGTACAGTAATGAGGTTGATACTACAAATGATAATGGAGATTGCGTTTGCCTAAATTTAGACACTTTGAAATGCTTTGAAGTTGTTGAACATCAGTATGAAGAATTCGGAGTCATTTTCAATAATTGTATTGCGATACAACCCTCAAATCCAGCATTTCCAACCGATAATGCAATTGTATTAATGGGGGCGCCTAAAGGTGGTTTCTTAGAAGTTGCTTTCACACGTCCGGTAAATATAGTAAAAGCTTTAGTTACAAGTTCGCAGCGACTACTACTGTCAGCATACAACCGCGAACGTAAAATTGTGGCACAAGCAGTACTGCCAGTTGGGAATCTGGCAAATTCTGACTCAACACTTCTTCCTAACGCCCTGATGTCAGTCAAAGCATCCCAAATATACAGCATCACCTTCTGCGCGTTTGATGGGCAATTTACCGTCGATAATTTTAGCTTTTGCTCTTAACCATTATTTACGATGGCGCCAAAACTTTTTGAAATACCTAAAAAATTAATTGTTTTTTCCGTTTGCTGGATATTCTTGTATAGAATATACGGGAGCAAGGTATCTGTCCCATTATTTTAGGGTCAACCTTACTTATATCAATTCAATACAAGGTTATAAAAAGGTAAAAAACAGTGGCACAGGCTTCGTCTTCGTGGCAGCAGTTAATAAACCAGATTTCCAACTTGGCACTTGGAATGCCCAAGATAAAAGCCACGCATCTACGAAGTAAAGAGCGATTCCAACCAGGACCTGGTGGAGTTCTTAGCTTTTTAACAATAGTTTTAGCGATGCTGCTATGGAACTGGAAGTTACTGCTTGCAACTAGTATTGGTGTTGGTACAATGGTATCAGCTTATTCGTTGCAAAAGCGAGACTTGTCAAACTATTGGTTGCAATTGAGTCAATTTTTTGACAAGCACAATCGGCGGTTACTAATAGCTGTATTTAGTGGTGGTATTGCTACTTTTACTAGCTACACGGCTATAGCTGTATTTCTTGGCTCGAAAAATCCTTGGATTGCAACTGGCGCCTTAATGCAAGGTGCAGGAACGCTGTTGACTTTAATCTTACTAGTATGGCTAATCACCACTATTAATGACAACAAAGAGCAGAACCAAATTGACCAATTGTTACAAAAGTTAACTGAATCAGACCCGCTGAAACGTTTAATTGCTTTACGTCAACTAACAAAATTAGTGACTCGTTTTGATATTGACGTTTCAGAGCGCAAAGCTGTAATTGATTGCTTACAGCTTTTGTTAACTACTGAAGAAGAAACATTAATACGAGACACAGCGTTTGATAGTTTACAAGCGGTAGAAAAGTTACAAACATCAAATGGTGGTGCTATTCCATTAAAGCCACTGTTCGTCAAAGTCAAACAGAAGGCCCCCACTGCTTAAATGTTTTTGGTTAATAGTTTTCCATTACAAACCTGTACAACTCTGTGATTACAGCGTCGTACCAACTGCTCGTCGTGGGTGGTGATAATGACGGTGGCGCCAAAAGCGTTTAATTTCCGAAAAATTTGTATAATTTGCCAAGAGTTATCAGGGTCAAGATTTCCGGTAGGTTCATCTGCCAGTATTAACGGTGGTGTACTGACTATTGCACGGGCTATCCCAACTCTTTGCTGCTCTCCTCCAGAAAGTTGACCCGGAAAACAATTGGCTTTTGATAGCAAACCTACTACTTTTAAAGTTGGTTCTAGGCGCCGTTGAATTTCTTTACGTGTATAACCCTGAGCTTCCAAGACGACTGTTACATTTTCTGCGACTGTTCGCTGTTGAATTAATTTGTAGTCTTGAAAAACAATGCCAATACGGCGCCGTAATAAAGATAAAGCGTCACCTCGCATTTGCGCGACATTACATTCATCGACCGTCACTTCACCCTGTGTAGGTAGTTCTTCACCGTACAGCATTTTTAGAAGCGTGGACTTACCCGAACCGCTTGCTCCTGTAACAAATAGAAATTCTCCTTTTTTGACCTCTAAGTTGATGTCAGATAGGGCAAGCTGGTTAACGTATGCTTTTGTAACGTTATGCAGTTGTACCATGTTTACTGCATTTAACGTTGGAATATCTTGTTCTCGGTCTAGTACAGTTTGATTGGAAGTTGCTTGATTTGTTGAGACAGCCATAGAGTCATTTAAAGGGGTATTTTACTTAAAGATGTATGGTTACAAAATTAAGGATTCCCAGACTATGCCCAACAATATCAAAATTTCAATATTTTTTTGTTGTAGAGACTAAACATGTTTAGCCCCTACTAATTACTGACTGACTGCGCGCCTGTCGGTGATACAATATACAATTGACTTCAATGCAAATTCAGGTAAAGATAACATTCGGCGCCAGCGCCAAGGCTCTTTATATAAACGATATAGCCATTCTAAGTTATTGTTTCCTAACCAATTGGGAGCGCGTGTTTTGATACCCGACCAAATATCCAAACTACCACCGACACCTATCCAAATAGCCTGTGGACATAAATGGCGATTTTGAGCAATCCACATTTCTTGGCGAGGTACTCCCAAACCAACTAAAATTAGCTGTGGCTGAATTTGAGCCAAAGTTTGCTTTAATTGTTCTTCTTCAAGTTCTGAGTGATATCCAGAATGGGTACCTGCAATTGTTAATCCTGGTGACTGTGACTGCCAATAGTCAGCAGCTTTTTGAGCAACTCCAGGACTTCCACCGTAGAAAAATACTTTGGGTGCATTTAATTTTGAGCTTGATTGTCCCAAATTTTGTAGTAATGCTTCTGCAAGCTCAATACCTGGAACACGGTTGACATTTTGCTTCTTCAGCAGTTGGAGATATAAAACTACCCCGGCGCCATCGGGAATTACAAGCTCTGCATTTTGAATAATTTTAGACAAGGCTTCGTTACGTTCCGCTTGCATCGTCATTTCCGCATTTAGGGTGACAACATGCGCTCCCTGACTTTGTTCTAAGCGTTCTTGTAACCAGTCGGGGTAGTTAGCGATTACGTGGACGGGTAGTCCCAAAACTGAAAACGATTTAGGCAAATTAGACATAGCCTGCAAATTCTGGTTCCTCACACCATACTAATTACGAACGCTAGTTTATCAAATTTGTTCCAAAGGTGATTGGTCTGAATAGTTACAAACAAAGGGTAAAATATAATTTTTTGATGTTGAATATACTTTGGAGTGTCTCGCTAAACGAAATTATAGTTAGTACCGAAGGCACTCTTGTAAATCAGCGAGAAACCGTGTTTCTACCAAATATCGACTTTGAAACCCGGTTTCTCTTAGTTTTGTAAAGATGTATGACTACTACATTTTGTAAAACTTTTTAGTAAACTCAACTTTACAGCCAACTGCGAAACGGGCAAAAATCGACCATGAGTAAAATTCGTGTTGCTCTGATTGAAGACCATGACCTCACCCGTGTGAGTATCCGCACTGCATTGCAACAAAAAGGAGAAATTGAAGTTGTTGGAGAGGCGCCGAATGCAGCAGAAGGGCTAAAACTGCTTTCTTTGGTGCATCCGGATGTAGCAATTGTTGATATTGGATTACCTGACAAAGATGGTATCGAGTTAACGCGCGAGATTAAATCAGAAGCAGGTAACGATGAAACAAGAACTAGAGTATTAATTTTAACGCTGCGCGATAGTAAGGAGGCAGTTTTAGCGGCGTTTGCAGCAGGGGCAGATTCATACTGCATGAAGGATGTTAAGTACGATAATTTGCTTGAAGCGGTTCGCGTCACTTATAACGGTAACGCTTGGATTGACCCAGCGATTGCCCGAATTGTCCTACAACAGGCAAAAACTAATCCTACCAAAATAGATGCCACAACCAGCGAGGCGAACGCGGCGTCGGTTGAGTCGGGTGGGCAAACCGATGAACAAATGATTGACCCTTATACTCTTACGGAACGAGAGTTAGAGGTATTACAGTTAATTGTTGAAGGTTGTAGTAACGCTGTTATTGCCGAAAGGTTATATATCACCGTCGGTACCGTCAAAACCCATGTACGTAACATTTTAAATAAGCTATGTGCTGATGACCGTACTCAAGCTGCTGTGCGCGCGTTGCGTTCTGGTTTAGTAGGTTAAGTAGAGACAAATAATTAATCAATTGATGCAGAGGCGCCCTCACGTAAGACGCCTCTACATTTGTAAAGACTGTCATGGTATCAAATCTTTTACGTATATTAGTATTATATTTACTTAAGTATTAATACTTCCGTATGTCTTTAGGTAATAAAGATACATTAGTGTGCGGATAGTAAGCGAAGACTGTTAAACTATTGGTTGGTGTGCAGTAATACATAATGGAGTGCGATGGATATTTTTAAATACTTGTAAAATATAAGATTCAAACTGGGTATCCTCTATATAAGCATGTAATTTATTTTCGTTCATAGGGTGGAAGTACTCGTACTGAAACACTTTTAAACAGGCACGAAACCAAAGTCAAATATGACTGAAACAGGGCTAGATAAACTGAAGCTGATGGTGGTAGACGATGAACCGGATAATCTAGAACTACTCTACCGTACTTTTCGGCGCGATTTTCAAGTTTTCAAAGCAAGCAACGCTATCAGTGCTATTGACATCTTAGATAAAGAAGGCGAAATGGCTGTAATTATCTCAGACCAACGAATGCCTGAGATGAACGGTACGGAATTTCTTAGCCTCACGGTTGAACGTTTCCCCGACACAATCCGCATTTTGCTAACTGGGTTTACAGATGTCGAAGACTTAGTGGATGCTATCAACTCCGGTCAGGTGTTCAAGTATATTACCAAACCTTGGAAGCCTGACCGTCTCAAAGCAGTAGTCGAACAGGCAGCCGATACGTATCGTGTTGTTAAAAAGCGAACCCAAGAATTGAGTCGTGCTTTAAGACGTGAGTCACTATTTAATGCAGTGACAACGGCAGTTAGGGAGTCACTTGACTACCGTAGTATGCTGCAAAAAATTGTCGCGACACTTGGGCAGAGTTTTGATGCGACTTATTGCTTTGTACGGCCAGTTGAAAACGACCATTTAACACAAGACGAGTTTTACTACCAAGACCCAAAAGCTTCTGAATTTTGCTGTCCGGTTGATTCAGAAATTTTAATCGAAAAAGTTTTGGAAACTCGTAATTATCAAGTTTCACAGTCAGGTGACGATACTTACCCTTGTTACCAACTGGTTGTACCGTTGATTTATCAGCAACAATTCTTAGCTATCTTGACTTTATGCCAGTATAAACGTGATTATTCTTGGCAAGAACAGGACATACAGTTGATAACAGGAGTTGTTGAACAAGCAGCACTTGCGCTTTCGCAAGCCAAACTTTATCAGCGTCTACAAGAGAAACAAGAGCAAATTCGGTTGGAACTAGGAGTTGCACGTCAAATTCAAAATAATTTGCTGCGTCAAAGACTACCAGAAATTGAGAATGCGCGCATACAAGCTAGTTGTTTGCCTGCACGCGAGGTAGGAGGGGATTTTTTTGAGGTGTTTGTTCACCCAAAAGGTGACTTATGGTTAGCTGTTGGGGATGTATCTGGAAAAGGTGTTCCAGCAGCTTTGTTTATGGCAAGCGCAATATCAGTACTGCGTCGTGAACTATCCCAAGAAACACCCGAATTGCCAAACGTGGTCATGCAAAACCTAAATCATGCCTTGTGCGATGATTTAATCGGCAATAATTGCTTCATAACTATAGTTTTGGCGCGCTATATAAGTGCGACTGGGGAGTTAGTTTATGCTAATGCTGGACACATCTATCCTTTACTTTGGTCGAGCAAAGATACGAGCGTTCAACAACCAACTTATTTAACAACACGTGGGGTTCCTTTAGGTATATTGCCCAAGTGGCAAGCTGAATATGGTCAGTTAGTTCTCTCCTCTGGAGATATACTACTCCTTGCTAGCGACGGAATTACCGAAGCAATGGTAACAAATCATCCTGATGCTGAGGTATCCAAGCTTGGTGCTGGTATTAACCGCTCTATGTTAAAACAGGAAGGTTTGTGGAAGCTACTAAAAAATCAACCGCAACCCTTATGTCTAGATAGTTTACTAGCTCGCATCCAGGAAGATACTGATTCTCAAGAAGACGACCAAACCATACTTGCTTTGGAGGTTTTATAGAATGATGAAAACTGAGCTTCATGTACCGAGTGACTTGAAGTTTTTGACGATTGTAGAAGATTGGCTACTAGGATGTCTTAAGGTCGAGTTAGGACAATCGGTTGATTGGTCTAAGCAGTCTAATCGGTTACGGTTAGTATTAGTTGAAGCGTACTCAAATGCTGTGCGTCACGCTCACAAAGACCTGCCAAACGCTCCTATATTGATTCGTCTAGAACTTCAAGACCGAGATATTGCTCTAGAAGTTTGGGACAGTGGTGATGGTTTTGATATGTCAGACTACTTTGCCCCTAGTCCCAATGATAAACAAGAAGGTGGTTACGGATGGCTAATTATGAATCGCTTAATGGACAAAGTTGAGTATCAATTACAAGTTAATGGTGGTAACTGCCTCAAACTTGAAGCAAAATTGCCTGAAATTGCTTAAACAGCTTTACCAATATTTATTTCTGGTTCATAAACAAAATAGTTGAATCATTTATTAGCCCACAATTGAAAGGCTCTATTATCTCCAGTAATCTTAATACCACATTATACACGTGCTATTAAATTGTGACTGTTTAGGAGGCGCCACAAATCACTTAAATTTTTAGTACTGTCAGCCAAATAATAAACTTTACTAAATTTATTTGATTCACAACAACGTAGCACAGGCATCCCTGCCTGTGCATCTTGTGTAGTACATAATATACATACTACCTGCGTAAATTCAACAGTTCTTGCGGCGAAGCTAAAAGTTTTACTCTCGTGTAAAGAATTTCTTTACTTTCATTGAGAATAAATATCCAACTCACGTTAACACCGCACCAAGAAG
The DNA here is from genome assembly GCA_019359675.1 of Calothrix sp. FI2-JRJ7. Taxonomy (GTDB): domain Bacteria; phylum Cyanobacteriota; class Cyanobacteriia; order Cyanobacteriales; family Nostocaceae; genus Dulcicalothrix. The sequence goes on along the minus strand of JAHHGX010000089.1, from coordinate 86,865 downwards.
TTTCTGCTTTCCCAGACACTTGCACCTGGTATTGTCCATCTTCTAAAACTTCTATAATTCCTTGATTAGGGTAAGCTTTTATACCTTTAGCTTCTTGATTGAGGTAACTGACTATTGCGTCGCGTCCAGAAATATCTGATTCAAACGGTGGACGCATAACACCGTCAGGTGCGAATAAATCAGCCGTTGCTTCAAAATCTCCAGCGTTAAGTGTTTCAAAATAACTTAAAATTGTTGGCTCCTCAATTCCTTCAATTTTTGTTGAATTTGCAACAGAAGTAAATTCAGCGGCTGTCATAAGATTACCTATATATCATGCGTGCTAAACTTAATTTGCATCACCTGAACCGAAAATAAAAGTTATTTAAGAAGGATTTATTAAAACCATTACAAATACTTCTAAAGATGGTTGTAAATGATAAAGTATTAGAAAGTACATTTTATTAGAGTGTTGGCGCAGTAGGTAGATGAGATAAATGAGTGGATTGCAAAAAATCAGTAGTGATGAAGTCAAGCGTAAAGCCTTAGAACTTGGAGTTCATAAGGTTGGAATTACTGTGCCAAGTGCGCTAACGCTCTCTGAAGTAAATAATTTGAGTAAGTGGCTCGAATTGGGCTATCAAGCCGATATGATGTGGATGTCAAACAAAGCGCGCCGAGATATAAGGCTAGTAATGCCTGAAGTAAAATCTTTAGTATGCGTAGCATTAAATTATTACACACCGCATCAACACCAAGAAGTCACAGAGATAAAAGACAGATGTGGTAAAATCTCTCGATACGCTTGGGGAAGGGATTATCACAAAGTCATGCACAAAAAACTCAAAGCTTTAAGCACTTGGTTAGAATCGTTACATCCGGATATTAAAACGCGATATTATGCCGATACAGGGCCGATTCAAGATAAAGTGTGGTCAGAAAAAGCAGGTATTGGTTGGATAGCAAAAAATGGTAATGTAATTTCACGTTCTCATGGTTCATGGATATTTTTAGGAGAAGTGCTAACAAACTTGGAGTTAACACCCGACACACCCCATACTCAGCATTGTGGAACTTGTACTCGCTGTATAGATGCTTGTCCTACAGGCGCCATTATTGCGGATGGTGTAGTTGATGCAAATCGTTGTATTGCTTATCATACAATTGAAAATCGTAGCGAAGAACTACCAGAAACGATTAAATCAAAAATGCAAGGTTGGGTAGCAGGATGTGATATTTGTCAAGATGTTTGTCCTTGGAACCAACGCTTCGCAAATGTAACTGATGTCGTCGAATTTCAACCATATCCTGAAAATGTGGCGCCGTCTTTAGCAGAGTTAGCAGAAATATCAGACGAAGAATGGGATAAACGTTTTACAGCATCGGCTTTAAGACGAATAAAGCCGTCTATGTTACGACGGAATGCCCGGGCGAATATAGAAGCATTCCAGGCAAAATTATGACGACCAAAGTAATTATTTTTGATTTCGATGGTACTATCGCCGATACAGTAGATGCGCTTGTTAGCGTTGCAAATCGTTTAGCCGCCGATTTTGGCTATATTCAAATTAGATCGGAAGAATTATCTATATTAAGAAATTTAACATCTAGGGAAATAATAAAGTATTCTGGTATATCAATTTTTAAAATTCCGTTTTTAGTTAAAAAAGTAAAATCAGAATTAAAGAATAAAATTCCTGAACTTAAACCAATTGCTGGGATGCAGGAAGCTTTAGTAGAATTAAGAAATGAAGGACATAGACTAGGAATTATTACCTCTAATTCGCAAGATAATGTAGCAGACTTTCTGAGAATAAATAATTTAGATAATCTATTTGAATTTGTTTATTCGGGAGTGACAATATTTGGTAAAACAACAATAATTAATAATGTATTGCGGCAAAAACAAATTAAAACACAAGAAGTAATTTATGTAGGAGATGAAACGCGGGATATTGAAGCGTCAAAGAAAGCGAATATTAAAGTAGTTGCTGTGACATGGGGGTTTAATTCCCCAGAAGCGTTAGCCAAGCAGAAACCTAACTTTTTAATTAATCATCCTAGTGAGTTAATAAGTATAGTGAATGGAGACTCGTTGTAAGTACTTTAGTGCTTTTCTTAAATCAAGCACTTTAGTGCTTACAACGAGCTTATACAAAATTATTGACCAGGTTGACCTAATTCTAAAGCTTTCTTCATAAGGTCATCATCAACGTTACCAACAGCTTCTGTACCCGAAATTTCACTTGCCATGCTCATATAATCATCAGGATTACCAGTTACACCTGGCTCAACTCTCATATCTTCAGGTTCACCCATTTCATATTGAGGTGCAACCGCAGCTTCAGCAGCTTTTTGACCTTCTTCAGTATTATCAATTGGGCTGACGCTCATTTGCTTAGCGAGTTCATAGTCAGCATCAAAATCAACTTTAGGCGCCTTCTCTACACCATCGGCAACATTGTCTGCAAGTAACTGTGCATCGTGAGATACTTCACTGGCATTAATTTTTACTTCGTCAGCCATGATTTTGCTCCTTCGTAATTTACGCACTTGATTTTTTTATGATGTCATCTTACCAACATTGACAAATCACGTCTTGATACCGTTTGATAGATTCTTACCTCTATAAAAAGATAGATAAATCGAGGTTTTAACTTTACCTCTACACAGAGACAGATAAATTGAACACAATATTTTCTAACTAATCTTACTAGCAGTAGTAGTTTATGATGCCCTCAATTTGTTACTCCTGATTTAAGGAGCAATCATTCAATTATCAAAATAGAAGGGAACTTAAAGATGGTTAGCAGTTTTAATAATCAAATTCCTCAAGCGTTGACAGAAGAATCACAAGAAGTGGTAAAAGGCTTTGATAAGTTAGATACTGATGCAAAACTTGCTTGGTTTTATCTTGTTTATACAGAAATGGGTGAATCTATCACTCGTGCAGCACCCAATGCCGCAGAACCAGAACTGGCACCTTCGCTTGTGCAAGACTATTTAAAATTATCTGACAACGAGCAATTGCAAATCATGCGCGATATTGTTGACAAAGAAAATACAGAATACTCGCGTACATACGGCGCCTTAAAAGATAACAATCAATTACTAGTTTGGTACGTTTGGGCAGAAGAAATGGGTAAAAGCGTAGTGGGAATGCCTAATGACTACACACCAAGCGACAACGTAAAAAGCTTATTATCTAAAATCCAAAACCTAGAATTTGAAGGACAAATGTCCGTATTCCGTACAATTGTAAACCAAATGGGTTACAGCAACGTTAAACCAATAGAAACACAAGCCCAAACTGGTAAAACCGCCAGCCTTTAATTAAAAGTTAGGAGGTAGGGTGCGTGACGCCATAACATTCGCGAACTAAAACTAATGAACTAGTAGCGTCACGCACCTTACGAGGCGCTCATAACTCATAACTTATTGCATAGCTGCAACTTGACTTAAATCAGCTGGTGTTAAATGTGAATGCACAACTTGACCATCGCGGAACCAGACGATACGTCGAGTTTGACGTGCAACTTCTGGCTCGTGCGTTACCATTACAACAGTAATACCACTGTCATTAAGCTCTGTGAATATGTCAAGTACTTCTTGGGTAGTACGCGAATCTAAGGCGCCTGTAGGTTCATCGGCAAGGAGTAAAACTGGACGATTAACAATAGCGCGTGCAATTGCTACCCGTTGTTGTTGTCCTCCAGATAGTTGGTTGGGTTTATTTAGTAAACGTTTTTCTAATCCGACTTTAATTAATGCTTCAGTTGCTCTGTCTTTACGTTCAGAGTTAGGAATACCTGCATATACCATTGGCAGCATTACATTTTCTAAAGCGCTTAGTTGTTGTAATAAGTGAAACTGTTGGAAGACGAAGCCTAGTTTTTTGTTACGAATGTGTGCAAGTTCGCTATCTTCCATTTGAGCAACATCGAGACTATCTAAGTAGTAATGTCCAGAGCTAGGACGGTCTAGACAACCGATGATATTCATTGCTGTAGATTTTCCTGAACCCGATGGTCCCATAATTGAACAATAGTCACCTTCTTCTATTGTAAGGTTCACATCACTAAGGGCGCGGACTTCTGTTTCACCAATACCGTATACTTTAAATATGTTTTCTAGACGAATAATCGTTTTTTTATAGTTTGTAGAGACGCGATTTATCGCGTCTTCTGAGGGTTGATAATTTGTATTAGTAATTGGTTGTTCTTTCATATTTTTCTTCCTATTATATATAACCTAAGACTAAACATGTTTAGTCTCTACATTTTTTAGGCGCTTCTTAATGCGACAATTGGGTCGAGTTTGGCTGCCCGACGTGCTGGGAATACACCGAAGAATAAGCCAATTGCACCAGAAATACCTACAGCTGAACCTATGGCAACTGGAGAAATAGCTGCTTCTAAGGGAGTTAAGGCGCCTACTAATACAATTCCAGAAACACCAACAGCAGTACCTATTAAACCACCTGCGGCAGAGACGATTACGGCTTCAATCATAAATTGCAGCAAAATATCTTGTTCGGTGGCGCCTATAGCTTTACGTAAACCAATTTCGTGTGTACGTTCCGTAACGGAGACGAGCATGATGTTCATAATACCGATACCGCCGACAAATAACGAAATTGCGGCAATTGCAGCAAGCATAATAGTTAAGGCGCCTGAAATTTGTCCAACGGTTTGGAGTGCGTCTTTTTGAGTGCGAATAGTAAAGTCGTCTTCGTTAGTGATTTTGTGACGTAAACGCAGTAAGTTCGTAATTTGGAAAACTGCTGCATCTACGCTTTGACCGTCACGAGCCGAAGCGACGATATAATCTAGGGCAATACCATATGGAGAGTTGCGACCAATTAACCGATTTGCAGAAGTTGTTAATGGTACTATTGCTGCACTATCATAGTCGGCGCCGACACTAGAACCTTTTTCTGTAAGTACACCAATAACTTCAAACCGAGAGTCTTTGACACGCACTAGTTGCCCAATAGGGTTAGTTGAGCCAAATAACTTTGTAGCGAATTTACCTCCAAGCACAATAACTTGGTTATTACGTTTCATATCTACATCGCTAAAAAAGCGACCCTTGGATGTAGTAAAATCACGCACCTGCACGAAACTAGGCGTACTACCAATGATATTGACATCAGTGTTACGATTACCAAAGCTTACTCTTTGCCTACGGTTTAATTCGGGCGCCACTCCTACTACTGTTGGAACCTGAGAAGCAATAGCATCAGCATCAGCTAAAACCAAATTTCTAGGGACATCAAATGATATTCGCTGCGTTTCCTCGTTCCCTGGAATTACAAATAATACATTTGGTCCAAGTGATTCTAATTGTTTGGCGACGTATTTTTGACCACCCTCTCCAATCCCAATCATCGCAATTACCGAAGCATTGCCAATTACAATACCAAGCATTGTCAACGCACTACGTAACTTATTTGAAAGCAGGGTTTTACCCGCCATTTTCATACTTTCAACAATATTCATAATAAAAGTTAGGAGTTATGAGTTATGAGGGGCGGGTTTACGAAATTTTTTTTCATAACGCTTGGTATGAGTTAACCCGCCTTTACAGGATGCGCTTTACCCTATTTTTGATTTTCTTTTTCTCTTTGCTTTTGCATTTGATATTCTTTGGGAGGATTCAAGAAAATTCGTTCTCCTTGTTTGACTCCTTCTACAATTTGGGTTTGATTTTTAATTTGTGAACCAATGACGACGGGACGAAACTGAGGTTGATTTTTATTATCAGGTACTAATACCCCTGTATTTCCTTTCTCTGTTACAATCGCTACGGTTGGTACTATTAAGGCATTTGGTACATCATCGCCTAAGAACGTCAAATCAACGTTTAAGCCAGAGCGCAATTTTTCTTCACCTGTTTCAATTTGTACTCGTATTTGAAATAAAGTTACACCTTCTTCTTTTACCGCTTCAGGTGCAATTAAGCGAACACGTCCTTTAAATATTTGGTCTGGGTAAGCGTCACTAGTAATTTCTACCTGCTGCCCAACTTTGATTCTACCAATATCGGCTTCAGGTACACTTGCTAAAACTTCTAAACCGCGTACTAAAGCAACTATCGAACTTGATGTTGCAGAAGCCGAAGCACTAGCCGAAGTTGTCGGCGCCACATAAGCACCAACGTTGGCATATTTTTGTGTGACAATACCAGAAAACGGTGCCCGAATAATTGAGTCTTCTAAATTAACTAATTCTGCTTGGAGTCGAGCTTGTGCTTCTGCGACTGCTGCGGTACGTTGAGCAATTTCTTCAGGACGTGAACCACTTTGGGCTAATTGTAATGCTGCACGTGCTTCTGCAACAGCCGCTTGACGTTGGGCAATATCTTCCGAACGGCTACCACTTTGCGATAACGATAAACGTTTTTGAGCCTCACGTAAAGAAGCTTTAGCAGAATTATCATCGCTTATAGCTTGGTCTAGTAACTGCCTTCTCTCGGCGCCTTGGTCAACAAGATAACGATAGCGTCGCACTTGTTCGGCAGTATAATTAGCTCTTGCTTGTGCAGCATCAACTTGTGCTTGTGCTTGCGCTATTTCTTGGGGACGGTTTCCCGCACGAGCTTCTGCTAACTGTGCTTCTACTGAAGCTAACCTAGCACGGGACTGAGCAATTTCTTGTGGACGACTACCTGCTTTGGCTTGGTCGAGTTGCGCTTTTGCTTGTGCAACATTTGCCCGTGCTTGTTGAATACGTGCTTGGATATCAGCACTATTCATTTTGGCGATAATTTGCCCTTGCTGTACCTTGTCACCTTGTTCGACAAATAGCTGCCCAAGAATACCACCATTTTTAGGGCTAACATTCACACTTTGAACTGGGGTAACTCTACCACTAGCAGTAATTCGTAGCGTGACATTTTTTGCCTCAACTGGTACCGTAAGTTGGGAAATATCTTCGTTTCGACCACGTTGAGTAATAAATGTATTAGTAGCGACAGTCCCAGCGACAAAAACACCAGCTGCCATTAAACCCAATACCCAACGGGATGGAGACTTTATCTTTGTACCAAAAACAGGAAATTTAATTTGCGTTGCCATAGAAACACGTATATATATTTAATTGATGGGTATGGTTAATGGAGAATATATTTTTAGCCCCTGGTTTGATATACAACCAATCGCCTATTAATTACCGTAATCTACTTTGTAAAGATTTGCTTAATATGAGTTCATATTAACCGCTTGTACGCTATGGCGCCTTCACCTAAGAGGGTGAATTACCTACTCCTCTCCTCTGTGTCCTAGAAGTCTCCGTGGTAAAATTCAACACTTTGTTTCTTCAAACACTTGTACTTATTACTCAACAAAGTAATAATTAACTATAATTCCCCGTCATCCAGTATCTTAAACACGACAGGTAAAAACTCATGGAGTACAACTTTCAGGAATTAGCACAACTCTACAAAAACGCTCTCCTCAACGATGTACTCCCGTTTTGGGAAAAATATTCTATCGACTGGGAAAAAGGTGGTTACTTCACCTGTTTAGACACAAACGGTCAAGTCTACGACACTGATAAATTTATTTGGCTGCAAAACCGTCAGGTATGGACGTTCTCAATGTTGTGCAATGAGATAGAAAAGCGTGAAGACTGGCTAAAAATAGCTGAATGTGGTGCCAAATTTCTTGCACAACACGGACGTGACGAAGAGGGAAACTGGTATTTTGCCTTAAACCGCGAAGGTCAACCACTTGTGCAACCTTACAATATATTCTCCGACTGCTTTGCGGCAATGGCATTCAGTAAATATGCACTAGCTTCAGGTGAAGAGTGGGCGAAAGATATAGCGATGCAAGCTTATAATAATGTGCTGCGTCGTAAAGAAAATCCCAAAGGTAAATATACAAAAGCTTATCCCGGTACGCGCGTCATGAAATCGTTAGCAGTACCAATGATTTTAGCGAACCTCACTTTAGAAATGGAGTGGTTATTACCCAAAGAAACCCTCGAACAAGTACTCGAAGCAACTGTAACAGAAGTCATGGGTGACTTTCTCGACCAAGAACGAGGATTAATGTTTGAAAACGTCACACCTCTTGGCGCCATTATAGATAGTTTCGATGGTAGATTAATAAACCCAGGTCACGGCATCGAAGCGATGTGGTTTATTATAGATATCGCTCACCGTAAAAACGACACAAAAACAATCAACCAAGCTGTCGATGTCGTATTAAATATTCTTAACTTCGCATGGGATAGAGAATACGGTGGACTTTACTATTTCATGGATAGCAAAGGACACCCACCCCAACAGTTGGAATGGGATCAAAAACTCTGGTGGGTACACTTAGAAACTTTAGTAGCACTCGCTATGGGTTATAAATTAACAGGGCGCCAACTCTGCTGGGAATGGTATAAAAAAGTGCATGAATACTCATGGTCACACTTCGCAGACCCCCAAAATGGCGAATGGTTTGGTTATTTAAACAGACGTGGAGAAGTACTACTAAACCTCAAAGGTGGTAAATGGAAAGGATGCTTCCATGTACCACGGGCAATGTATCTATGCTGGCGTCAATTTGAAAATTTGTAGCACAAAGTCACAGATGTGCAGTACAAAAACTCAATATTGACAATATCTTGCATAAAATTGGGAAAAATCGCGTTATAAAAATAACATCGCACTGACTCTGTCTAAGGAAAAATCATGCCTCAAGGAAAAGTATTGTCTTTTGTAGCTATTGCTGTAGCAGCAATGCTGGCATTTATTCTGCTAGCGAATATCTTAAGCACCTTTTTACCGCTTCTACTTACAATTGCTCTGGGATTCGGAACATGGCTAATGTTCTCATACAATAAATTACAAGCTTTAGCGCAAAATATCCATGAGGCACACTCCAACACGATGGTTTCGATGAAGAAACGAGTTGACCTCGCCAATAAATTAATCGATATAGCTTCGAGTTACGGCGATAAAGAACAGCTAACGCAAATTACAATAGCACAAAACGAGTCAGTACAAGGCGCCATCGTAGCTTCACAACAAGTTGATGGCGCCGTCAATCGTATTATATCCATGTCTCGTGCATACCCAGAATTGCGAGCGAACCAAACCTACCAATTACTAATGGAGCAACTCGGAGAAATTGAAAGTGATTTACAGGTAAAGCGCGAATCATATAACGCTTCTGTGAAAAAGTATAATACTAAATGTACCGAAGTGCCTCTAGTATTTCTGGCACCCCAACTTGGTTTTAAAACAGCACCTTACTTCGACGTAGAGAACGCAGACGCACTACAAAATATTAAAGATTTTCATTCTCATGACGGAGAAGCAATTAAAGCAATGTTCTCTCAAGCTGGGCAAAAAGTTATTAACACTTCCAAAACAATAAGCGCAGAAATTAGCCAAGCAAGTCAAAACGCTTTAAACAAATCAAAACAACAAGCAGAAGACGAACCAGAAGAATAACAAAAGTAGGTTGGGTCGAGGAACGAGACCCAACATTTCCCTTTGAATGATTATAATAACCAATCTTATTAATAATTAAAACTTTATAACTATATAGCTTATTTTTCAAAAATCAAGTTAAACAGCCATTGCAATAAAGGTGGGGGCGTAATAACACTGATTCTGGCGCCAGTACACTAATAAAAATCAACTAAATATTCAGAAATCGCACGGTTTTGAACATCAGAATTATTTGTGATGATAAGGTTATAATTGTCGCGGTGCATTCTATGCCTAAGTTATATTCATGCTTTGAGGATTTTATTTCGCCAAATCTTGATTTGATGAAAATTCTTATTAATTCTAAAGACCCAGAGCAAATTACTCATTTAAACACAGCCATATCAAATCTTGACAATCATTATAAATTTGTATTAGATATCGACAAGACATTGCAAAAAAGCAAAATTAATATTAATCATAAAGAATCTACAAAAACTCCAGTATTAGACGAAATCAAAGGTATAAATAATTTTTATCATTATGTAAAGCTTCCACTAGAAGTAGAGGATTATTTTGGCGGTCTCATTCGTAGCAAAAGTCATTTGGATAAAATTGAAAATCAACTTGAAAAGGTAAAACAACTTATTTTAATTTTTAGAGATAAAGCAATTTGTCTTAAACATATTTATTCTTCGCTTAAAAAATCTATTTCACAAAAAAAGATAAAAGATTACCCTTATAGTAATTTTTTAGATTTGGAGAAATATATATCAAATAAAAGTTTGACAATTAAATGTAAAATTAAATCGAATGACTATCAACTACTTCGCTCACCGAAAACACAGACTCAGCCTGTAGTTAGAGAATTTACTCAAATAAAAAATCAGATAAGTGAATTATTATCTTCTGAACAAAACTGTGATAAAATTGAAATGATAAGTGATACAGTAAGACATTTAATAGATATTTTTGGTCTAAACTCAATTCTTGAATTGAAAGTAAACGCAAAGTGCGAAATAGTGATTAATATAGGCAAGAAAGATTATTTAATAGCAGATATTTTCGACAAATGTAAAAGAATTGAAGGACAAGTTACACCTATTCTTAATCAAGCAGAAATCATGAAAGTTTTAATTAAAGATTGCTTTAAAAATAAAGATTTTGTTGTAACTCATAAAAAGAATTATAGTTCTAAACGAAAATGTTCTATTCGTGCATTAGTTGGCGAAACTAATAAATATTTCAATACTATAGACCATAGCATAAGCTTAAAAAGTCCTAGTATCTTAGACAGTAGTATAGGAACAGTAGAAAATGATGCTAATTTTAACTACTTTCAATTTATACTTAAACAAACTGGAATAATTTTAAGTGCTAACCAAGAAAAAAATCAATTAAGCATAAGTAAAATTAAAGCTTTGATAGAAATATGTGGCGCATCAATCCAAGATATTGGATTAAATAAGTATAGTCACTATGTTTTTTATTTTAATAAAAGTTCTAAATTTATGACCTTAGACGATATAATCAAAAAATTATCAGGAGTAGACACAAAAGCTAAAGTATGTATATCAAGGACGACATTGTTATTGGGGATGGGTTTGCGAAGTCTTCAATTCCCACAACTACTTATTAATACTAAACAATCTTATTTAACCCTACAGAATATTGAGTCTTACCTAAATAGATACCAGTATAGACTCAACAATACTAAACTAGATTTAGAAACAAGCAGTGCAGAAGTAGCAGAAAAAACATCAAATTTTACATCTGTATATACAGAATTAATAAAACTTAATAAGCATATAGAATATATTTATAATTCAGTTTATACAACTGATACCCAACAACGCGATACTACCATAACAAATAAAAAACCGAGTTATAATAGCGACAATAGTTCAGAACTTTCTCAAAGCGTGGATGAAATAGTAGTGAAAAATAACGGTAGTCGAGAAATAAAATTATATTTTGTTTTCAATAATCAGTACGAAACTTATATAGCTCTTCGGCAAAGATGTCAGAGATTAAAGAATTCAATTGATGCTTTAATTACAAAAGCAGAAAGAATCAAGAATGATAATGATAAATGTATACAGACAAAGATTGAACAAAGCTCTCAGCAAAAAAGTCAAAGTTCTGCAAATAAAACTTCTAAATCTTTATATATCGAACTTTTGACTTTTGGTATATCTATAGGTATGTTAAGTTTGCCATTTATTCTTGACAAAACTTACTCCACACAATTACAGCAACTGCTCAAACAGTACGAAAATTTCCACACTTTAGTTAGTGGGCAAAGTAAGACTGAAAAATAACTTGAGGAAGAAATTAGTTTAGACTTAAGCAGAGTTTTGTTACATGGTCAAAATATTGCTGTTTATAAAGATTTATAAAATTTTTATATGTGTTGTGGCTTTCAAGATTTAATACAGATAGAATAAGCATTTGCTGCATTTTGATACAAACCTTTATGCAGTACTTACGATACTATATATTTTACTTGCTCCCCAGTAAATATAGAGAGAGCGATATATTTATTACACGAATATGACAAATAATATAAAAGTACAGGCAAGAGAAAATCTAAGTATAATTGCTGACCAATTTGCACTATTTGGACAGGTGGAAAGTGTTCAAGCATTTGGCAGTGGTAATATAAATGATACTTTTTTGGTAACGCAAAATTCCTTAAACAAAAAGAATTTTGTGCTACAACGCATTAACACACAAGTATTTCACCAGCCTGAATTAGTCATGCAAAACATGCGTATTTTTACTGAGCATGTTAGCCAACGACTAAAAAAGATGAGTTTAAATCGTCGTTGGGAAGTACTTGAAGTTTTACTTACCAAAGATGGTCAAGACCATTACTGTGATACAAATGGTTTGTTTTGGCGCGCAATTAGTTTTATTGAAGCTTCCGAGTCTTTCGATATTATGCATTGTAACGAACAAGCCAGAGAAATTGGTTATGCGCTAGGTATGTTCCACAACCTCATAAGTGACCTGCCACCACAAAAACTTGCCGATACTCTTGAAGGGTTTCATATTACTCCAATTTATCTAAATCACTATAACGAAGTTTTAGCTACTGCAACTCCATCTTCTACTCCTGAAGTCAATTATTGCCTAGAATTTGTAGAAAAACATTATTCACTGGCGCCTATATTAGAAAATGCCAAAGCGTCGGGTCAGCTACCACTGCGGTTAATGCACGGCGACCCCAAGATAAATAATGTCATGTTCGATACTAGTACTAAAAAAGCAGTAAGCGTTATTGACCTTGATACAGTCAAGCCAGGATTAGTGCATTATGATATTGGCGACTGTTTGCGGTCTGGCTGTAACCCTGCGGGTGAAGAAACAGAAAATTGGCAAAGCATTATTTTTGATACTGATATATGTAAAGAAATTCTCCAAGGGTATCTATCTGTAGCCAAAGAATTTCTGACCGAGAATGACTATATATATATGTACGATGCCATCCGCTTGATAGCATTCGAGTTAGGGTTAAGATTCTTTGCCGACTATTTAGCAGGTAATGTTTACTTCAAGGTCAAATATCCAGAACATAACTTAGCACGCGCGCTCGTACAGTTTAAACTCACCGAAAGCATCGAAGCACAACAAACAACAATTCAAAAAATTATCCAAGACGTAAAATAATCAATGCAAAATACTTTTACTCTACAACCATTCCCTTCTACACAGGCGCCAGCAAATGTGAAAATAACAGGTAACATAGCGAGACATGAGAATTTACTCACTATCAGATATACCCTCCTAGGTGATATTCAGCAAGTTAATATTGCACCACCAGAAACACCCCAACGTAAAAACGAACTTTGGCTTGACACATGCTTCGAGTTTTTTATTGGCGCCGAAAATTCTCCTGGTTACTGGGAATTTAACCTATCCCCTGCTGGACACTGGAATATTTACCGCTTTGATAACTACCGTCAAGGAATGCAAGAAGAAACTGCTTTTACAACACTTCTCTTTAACGTCAAGCATAATTCAGACTCTTTAACCTTAACACTTAATGTAAACTTAGATAAAATTATCTCTGTAGACCAACCAATTGAAGTATCAATTACAACTGTAATTAAAAGCATAAATGGTGATGTTAGTTACTTAGCTGTGAGTCATAAAGGCGCCGAACCTGATTTTCACCTACGAGAAAGTTTTGTTATAGAGTTGTAAAATACGAGCAGTTAAGTAATTATTGGTAAGTGTTGGGTTACGACGCATTGGAGATTGATGATTAAGTTTACAGATTTTTGTGCGTCTCCAGCCAACCTACAAATCGATATGGTTCTATATTTTTGGAACAAACTATTTCTTGGGTCTTTTGGGTCTTTTACTGCTGGCCCAGCAATACTAAAACCTTGACACGGTGGACCGCCAATAATAATATCAGGCTTAGAAGAGTAAATTTTTGTAACACTGCTTAGGGTATTAAAATTGCGTATATCTTCTTGAATAACTACCATAAATGGATGATTATAACGCAATGTATCACAAGCCCAAGCGTCAATTTCCAAAGAAACTGGGACAGAAAACCCTGCCATCTTAAAGCCTAAACCGAAGCCACCCGCCCCAGCAAATAAGTCGATTGCTACAGGTTGTGCCATTTATACTTAAACTAGAGGCTGTTTGTAAATACTAATATTACAATAAATTATGTCGTAATCAAACAAATTTGTTTTTAAAGTCAGTAATACACAATTGGAAAAGAGAGGGCAAGGGCGCCGACAATTAGAAGAACGAATTGCTAGGCAACAACTGGAAAAAGGAAATTAAGCGAGCCTGTAACTGAAGTTATTAAGGCAAGTTTAGAGCGTGATGAACCCTGTGCTTATTATAGAGCAATTGGTGGCGCCTATCATAATATATTTCAGTCAACTCTTAATGGCTTAATATATAAAGTTAAAATATGCCATAAGATACCTGTGTTATATTAATTTTGTACAATAAAATATACGCCCCAGGTATTGCAAGCTGGTTTATTGCCTGTCATCCATTCACCGCTTTCTATAGGCGCCAGTTGATTTGCACGACATAAAAGTTCAATTTCCGGCTCAAATAAATAGCGCATTTTATGAGTTTCTTGCAATTCTTCAAAAGCTTCAGTAATTTTATCTTTAATAAAGACTTGGTAATTAACGTCTACTAAATTTTTATCTGGGTAAATTACTGGTTCTGCAAGTCGTGTTACTTGAATTTTTTCGTCTTCTACACGTTTGATTTTAATTGTAGGACTTTCTGTTAGTACGGCAGGTCCATACCAAACATCAAAAATAAAAATGCCTCCTGGGTTTAAGTGTTTTTTTACTGTAGTAAAAGCTGCAAGTAAATCTTCATTTGTTGTCTGGTAGCTAATTACATGGAACAGTGAGAGGATAACGTCAAAAGTTTGATTAAGTCTGATTTCACGAATATCTCCATGTGAAAATTTCAACAGAGAAGCTAAATTATTATTTAGTGATGAGAGAGAATTATTAGCTTTTTGCAGCATTTCTTGGCTTAAGTCTACACCGTGAATTTGATAGTTATTGGCAGCTAGAGCAAAAGCGTGTTTTCCTTGACCACATCCTAGTTCTAAAATACTCTTAGCATTTGGTGCATGAGTTTGAATTAGACTATGAATAAATTTAGCTTCTCCAATATAGTCTTTATCACGGTAGATTAAGTCGTAATATCGGGCATAGTTACTAAATATTGCCATAATTAATTCATCAACCTCAAGTATAATCCAGAGTAGCTATAAACTGATTTGTCTGGGTGGAAAGGAATGATACAACTACCAGTACCTTCCCAAATATCAATTAATTCGTAACCAATATTTATTAGTCCGTCAATAAATTCGGTTTTATTAAATATATACTGAGGATAAAAAACTTTACCACCGTTCTGTAAAGTTACAAATTGCTCGCCATCATACAATGGTACACGATTGATTAATAAATGTTGCGGTTTGTAAGTGGTTGACAATTTCTTTGCTAAATTTTCTATATATTGAATTACTCCAGCCGCAATCATAATATCTTTACTTTTAATATCCGCAAATTCACTAGTAAACTCTAAATCTTTAATAGCACGCTTTTCTACAATTCTTTTTCCAGCTTTAATTATTTCTGGTAAATCGCAAACCGTCCATTTTAAAGTTGTGTTGCTTAAGTATTTTGTATAGCTATAATAATGAACTCCAACATTACCACCAAAATCAAAAATATTTGTATTGCCCTGATTAATGATTGAACTGAGCCAAAACAACATTGGGTAATCATATAAGAAAATGCTGCGTCCTTGATTTTCCCAATTATTATCTTCTAACATTTGTTGGTATTCTTGGGCTAGCTCCTCATTATTGTAGCCAAAACTTTTAACTTTAGGCGCCGCTTGTATAGCTTCATCAAATGTGTTAAATACTCCCCAGAAACAGCCGTAATAATCAGTTGCAAATCTGGATTTATATTGCTCTTCTTTGTAAAGCTGATAATAGCGCTTAACGAATGGAATTTGCTTAATAATATTCTTCATGAAAAAATTTCTCTAAGGCAAGAAGCTACTCGTTTTATTTGCTCATCTGTAATTGCCAACCCACTGGGAATATAAAACCCGCGACGCGCGATTCTTTCGGCAATAGGACAAGATACGTTATTAAACAAACCCATTTTTTGAAATACGGGTTGCTCGTGCATACACCAAAAGAAAGGACGAGTCCCAATTTTATATTGAGCTAAACGTCGCATTATTTCTTCTGCGTCAAAAAGAACTTTATCTTTTAAGACTACACCATATACCCAGTAAATATTTTCGGCATAATCAGTTTTTACAATGGGTAGCTCTAAGAAGGGAATATCTTTTAATAGTTCGGTATACCGTTGACCAATATAACGTTTACGAGCAATAAATTCCTCCAATCGCTCTAATTGTGCAACTCCAACAGCAGCTTGCAAATTAGTCATTCTAAAATTCCAGCCCAGTTCTTCATGAAAAAAGCGTTTTTGGGGTTGAAAGCATAAATTGCGTAAGCTACGACAGCGAACTGCTAACTCTTCATCATCCGTTACCAGCATTCCCCCTTCACCTGTTGTAACATGCTTGTTAGGATAGAAACTGAAGGTACTTATGGCGCCAAAACTTCCGCAGGGAAGACCATTACAGGTTTGACCATGCATTTCTGCTGCGTCTTCAATTATTTGTAATCCATATTTAGAGGCTAAAGATAATATCGGCATCATATCTACAGGTAGTCCATAAATATGAACGACCATAATGGCTTTTGTTCTAGGTGTAATTTTTTCCTCTATTTGGCTGATATTTATATTCCAAGTGTGAGGTTCACAGTCTACCACCACTGGAATGGCGCCAGCACGGACAATAGCAGCTGCACAGGAAATTATTGTAAATGTAGGAAGAATCACCTCGTCTCCCCTACCAATTCCTAAAGCGACAACTGCGGTATCAAGAGCAACAGAACCATTACTAACAGCAATACCATATCGGCGCCCCACGCGCGCGGCAAACTGTTCTTCAAATTGTTTAACGAAAGGACCTTCTGAAGAAATCCAGCCAGTCTCGATACATTCAAGTAAGTATTTTTTTTCGTTACCGTCCAGCAGTATTTCATTTACCGGAATAGGATTCATACAGTACTGTACTCAACTAGTTTAGTTCCAGAAGGTTTGACACTCATAAATCGGGTTTTATCATGTTCGCCGATGTAGGGCCCTTGCTTAACCTCAAGCATTTCTACCTCTTCAATAACTTCAAACCCGTGTCCACCAGTAATTAAAAGAATTACATCACCAGCTTCCAAAACTCTACTTTCTATATAATGCTGTTGGTTGTTGTAGAAGTCTACGCGCAGAATACCTTTTCTTATGAACAAAACTTCCTGAGTGTATTGTACCTGACGCGGCACAAGATTATGAACATGAGGTTCAATTATTTTTCCAGTGGGATGATGCATGTAAGCTAGCTGCTGAGAAAGTTCATTTGGTGTAAAGAAATGAATTCCTGGCTTGCTAAATTGTCCAGAGACAATTATAGCTATTAATTGATTTTGGTAAAAAATTTCTTCAACCATTTCTTTCAACTTAATCATACAATTATGTAAAAAATAATACAATATACATTAATACTCTATCTTTTTATATATTAAATTTTTAAAAAGTTTATATAAATATTTTAAGAAGATTACAAGCAATAGCTAGTTTATCTCTTTCCAAGGAAAATTTACAATTATAAAACCGCATTCTGCGCCTTGATATATAGCCAGAGGACTTCCCGTTTCTTCTATTTCAAAAACAGCTAGTGATTTATGGTGTGCAAAAAATTCACTATTTGGTTTATATGCAGCAATATCGATACTATATGTCCTTGGCGCCAAAAATAAAGCAGGAATTTCGATTCGTGCAACGCAGTTACCTGCTGCCACTTCACTGTTTATAGATGACGACCTAAGCAAGCTAAATATCAGAACTCCAGAAGAATCTCTTATATCTACAGCAATTTCTGTATCTAGTAACTTATTTGCATAATACTCTAATTCAATCATTATTGGTTTGGTTACATCAAAAATTGATCTAATATTCTCTTGACTATCAAGTAAAGATAGACGTTTAAAGTAAAAATTTGAATCATAATTATTTTTATTATTAATTATAACTTTACCTGAGCGCTCGGCGCCGTGAACTAAATAATGTTTTGTTATTTGTTCTGTTTTGCCTATCATGTTTACGGAACCATTAGACAACCAAACAACTTTTTCACATAAATTATTAATTGTTGCCATGTTGTGACTTACAAACAATACAGTTCTTCCATTTTTTCCTACCTCTTCCATCTTACCCAAACACTTTTCTTGAAACTTAATATCGCCAACCGCCAACACTTCGTCTATTATCAAAATTTCTGGTTCTAAATGTGCTGCTACAGAAAAAGCCAGCCGTACATACATACCTGATGAATAACGCTTTACAGGTGTATCTAAAAACTTCTCAACTTCTGAAAAATCAACAATTTCATCAAATTTACGCTTAATTTCTGCCTTGGTCATTCCCAAAATGGCGCCATTCAGAAAAATATTCTCTCTACCCGTCAACTCAGGATGAAAACCTGTACCAACTTCTAACAAACTAGCAACTCGTCCCTTAATACGAATACTTCCTTTTGTCGGTTCAGTAATTCGACTAATAATTTTGAGTAGTGTAGACTTTCCTGCACCATTACGTCCAATAATACCTACTTTTTCACCTTGCTTAATCTCGAACGAAACATCTTTTAGTGCCCAAAATTCTTCACGGTTAGAACTTAATTTCTTACTGTCACCAGAGCTTTTGAATGTTTTTACTAACGATTTTGCAGCATTAGCTACCGTATCACGAAATGTTTTATAACCTTCGTCTCTATGCGATAAAATATACTTTTTCCCTAGATTTTCGATTTGCACTACAGTATCTGACATAAATGTATAAACAAAATAAAATTAAATTAAATAAATATTAGCCCAAATTATCCGGCATTGATAAACTTTAAAAATGGCTCAACTTTAGTATCCAACATAAACTCTTGTTCAAAACATACGCGAGCATTTTTACTATAAATTTCATAATTACTTAAAATATCTTTTAACGCTGTATTTATTTCTTTAGGGCAAGAAATATCTTGAATAATTTTCCCAAATTCATATTTAGTATTTAGCTCAACCAAAGATTTTAAATTACTCATAATAACAGGTTTACCATATTGCAAGTAAGCAGATAATTTACCCGATGCCTTAGCAATATTGGCAAAGTTTTCATCAATTCCTTTATAAAGAGCTACACCAATAGTAGCTGCATTAAAAATCTTATATACTTCCTCATATGGTAATGGGTTTAGAGATAAAAATAAGTTAGTTGAATTTATATCTTTTAATAACTGAATATAAGGTTCATCCAAGCTTCTTTGGCGCGCATCATGATAAATTAATGCACATCCGCTATTAACCTGATTGAATACATTTGCTAATTCCTTAGAAAAAACAGCATCACATATCATTCCTGCGTGGGTAACTAAATATGGATAATCTTCTTGATTTAATTGAAGTACCTCTCTAAAATAATTTTGATTAGGTTCTTCATCTACACTTTTACTAAAAGTAACTGTGTTTGGTAGATAAAAAACTTGATGATGTTTATATTCATTTTGGCTACAAAGATATTCAAATCTATCTTCATCTTGAATTAATACACAACAGGATTTTTTAAAAGCTAAACGTTCTAAAAATAATCTAGCTTTATCAAATTTTTTAAATTGGTGCCCAATAGTCAATTCTAGCGAAAGATAAACTAGCTGACTTTTTAGCAGCATAGATTCAATCCAAGCAATAATTGAACCATTTGTATCAATACCTATAGACACATGACGATTTAAATATCCCTTATGTTTCAAATTCCAAAGTAAAATTTGAATCGCAAACGCAATTAAATCTAATAAATCACTTGCCGTGCCACCTAATTGTATTTCTTTTAGTGTGCGACTAATAGAAGCTATAAAACTTGGCTTTTCCAAGTAAACTACTGTAATATCTTTACCTAAGTCACAACGAAGACTATAATCTCGATTTATTCTTGTATAAATGATAACCTGATAACCAATGTTTGCCAAAATTGTTGCTAAATTTATCACGGTAGGAGCAGCAGAAAGCCAACCTTCATAAAAGAAAATAGAACAAGACTTATTCATATAAGGTTAATTCCAATATTCGATTTAATCGAACTGATAGTGAAGTTTATATATTGAGTAAACCTACCCAAATCTACGCAACACCCAAGATAACACCTCAAGTCTCCAGCCTTACTAACTCTGGAGTTTTAGTCTAGATGCACTATTTCTCAAATTTTAACAATTATATCTTTGTATAAATATATGTAGCACAAAATAGTAAATATACGCAAACTAATTTTTTATGGATAGGATAGGATAGTAGCCTTTATTACATTTAGCACTACTTAACTAGAATAGCGCTGGCATTGAATACTAATGTTGGGTTTTTCCTACCCTTCGGGATATCCTTCGGATAACGGGACAACTTCGTTAACACTACGTTCCACCCAACCTACGACCACAATAATAATCAAAAATGAAAAAAAGTTGTATTTAAAATAAGCGCTGCACAAGTTAAAAAAAGACGATAATGGCGCCGTAATTATAAATACAGCAGATTGCGAGTAAATGAGGTACACCAATATTTGTCGTATAAATAGGTAAAATAGAAACTCTACCTAATTTGATTAATTACTAACATTTTAGACATTTTTCAATTACTGTACCTCACCAACCTGCAATCTGCTGTATTACTTAGTGTGTGTTAGATAACAAGAAATAGTAAAACTGCTCTGCTATGCTATAAAACGGGTCTGGTAAAGAACCAATAATTTTAGTTTGGTATCAACTCTATAACAAATTGCTCCCCTGATTTATGGGTGATTGAAAAAATCGAACCCGAAGTTCAGGGTAAATTGTAGTTTTGCCGACAGATTCCCAACATATGTTTCTCAATGGCTTTCTGGTATTCGCAACAAACTTAAAATTAGTTGGGCATCTTGGCTACCAGAGTTGGGAGAGGTGTTGATAATAGGTGGTTCTGCTCATTTGGCAACAAGTTTACAAGAGCAAACGCAAGGAAGATTCAAAATTGCTGACCAACCTCATATTAGCGGTGTATTGGGTATGCTGCTATGAGCAAGAAAAAAAAGAAGCAGGTTATTATTCGGGGTGAGAGTGTAGATATAGTCGAGCGACTCTCTGACATTACAGGTCTTACCCATGCCACGTAGTAGAGTTGTTGTCGAGAAAATACGGTAAAGAGCTAGAGTCATAGGTCGGTGTTCCTCTGCTTTCTTCTGTTTCTATAGAAGAAATTAAAGAACCTACCCCAGTTTTAATGCCTGCTCCTACTCACCATTATCCTGAACCGACTATTAATTTACCCGAAGACCCAGGCAAAGGGTTAAAGCCAATTCAACTTTAACAGACACGGTGCGTAGAGACGTTACATGTAACGTCTCTACATCATCATTATCGGCGCCTAATTGCACGAATTAATTATCCGTTACATCAGTTGTATCCGTTGCAAATTTACGGGTTTTTGACGTTGGCTGAGTGTAGTCCGCATTCTTTTTGCGTTGCTTCTTCCCACCACCAGCGACCTTCACGTTCGTGTTGGTTGGGTAATACTGCTCTTGTGCAGGGTTCACAACCAATACTAATGAACCCGCGTTCGTGGAGTTTATTATAAGGTACTCCTAGTGCGCGGATATATTCCCATACTTGGGCTGATGACCAGTTTGCTAATGGGTTAAATTTGATTAACTCATGGTCTGGGGTTGAGAAGGCGCCATCAACTTCGATAACAGGTATACCATTGCGAGTACCGGGACTTTGGTCTTTACGCTGACCTGTTATCCATGCATCAAGGGTGTTGAGTTTACGACGTAGTGGTCTAACTTTACGTATACCACAGCATTCTTTGTGACCGTCTTGATAAAAGCTGAACATTCCCTTCTCTTCAACCATTGCTTGCACTTCGGCGGCATCTGGGAACATAACTTCTATTTTTATGCCGTAATGCTTCCGGACTTCCTCCAAAAATTGATAGGTTTCTGGATGTAGACGCGCGGTGTCTAAAGTAAATACACGGAAGTCTTTTGTGATTTTTGAAGCAATATCAATTAGTACCACATCCTCGGCGCCGCTGAAAGATATCGCGATATTATCGAAACTTTCAAGGGCAAATTTGAGTATTTCCCGTGGTGATTTTTGACTGTACTCAGCTTCGAGTGCTGCAACATCAAATTTTGTCTGAGCGGCTACCATGCTTTAATTTTCCTCTCTCTAACCCTGATTTTACTAGTTATTGGCAGCACTTGATAATAGCATAAACCGAATCGTGATACTACGTGCGTGATTGTGTCGCGCAATGGTATTTTAGATGTTGATTGTTTAAGGTTAAGACAAGGTTATGGCGACTCAAGGACGAATGCTGCTGTCACACAATTTTGATGTTTCTGAAGAGGTTATTCCCCTATTGAGTCGCGATGCATTTGTTTTTGGAAGGTATTGGGTGGGAAGCGGCGGTTGCGACGAAATCGTCTGGTAGTGTGTTTATGGTTAAGCACTCTCCGTGCTTATTACAACGAGTGGGTTTGTTTCATGGCGCATGTTTTAGATAATAAAAATGAAAAAAGATTTTATGTTTAGTTCCGAGTCTGTTACTGAAGGACACCCGGATAAGCTTTGTGACCAAATTAGTGATGCAATTGTTGATAAGTTTTTGCAACGCGACCCTTATTCAAGAGTTGTTGCTGAGTGTGCTGTAGCTACGGCTATTGTATTTATTGCTGCTCGATTTGAGTCGGATGCTGTTGTTGATTTTACTAAGATTGCTCGCCAAGTTATTAAACAAGTTGGTTACAATGACCCTGATTTTAATGCTAACACTTGCAGTATTATTACGAGTTTGAAGGAGTTACCTTATAGTGGCTATCGGTATTGGGACGCGCGACAATTATCTGATGAAGAGTTAGATTTAATACCTGTAAAAGACCAGGTTACGGTATTTGGCTTTGCTTGTAATCAAACTCTAACTTTTATGCCTTTACCGATTTGGTTGGCGCATAAATTAGCACGTCGTTTAACGGCAGTACGTCAAGAAAAGATATTACCCTATATTGCTCCTGATGGTAAGACTCAAGTGGGGGTTGAATATAGTAATCGTAAACCTCATCGCATTCACAGTATTTCTATTTTAGCTAGTCAAAATCAGCGCTCTAGCTCACAAGTCGCACAGCAAGAGATTAAAGAAGCGGTCATTGATTACGTTTTTAAAGACGAAGTTATCAAACCTGATAATAATACTCGTATTTTCATTGACTTTGACCAGTCTTTCGCTATTGGTGGGCCATCTGTACATTCTGGTTTAACTGGTCGCAAAAACGCTATTGACACTTATGGTGAATATTCACGCCATAGCGGCGCCGCATTAAGTGGTAAAGACCCCACTCGTATTGATCGAGTGGGTGCATATGCTGCCCGTTACGCTGCAAAAAATATCGTTGCTGCTCGACTTGCTTCGGAGTGTGAGGTGCAAGTTACTTACTCAATGGGACTCGCACGTCCTGTTAGTATTCAAGTAGAAACTTTCGGAACAGGCGCCATCCCCGATGCTGATATTGCTGCTATTTTAGAAGAACACTTCGACTTTCGCTTGGGTGGCATTATTCGTAAATTTAATTTACGCGCACTACCTGCCATTACCGATGGCGGATTTTTTCGTAAACTTGCTGCTTACGGTCACGTTGGTAGAGACGATTTAAAAAATTTACTTTGGGAAGAACTTGATATGGTTCCACTTCTAAAAAGGTAAACCTCAGAGCTATTCATATTGCGAAAGAAGTAAATATGTGAATCGCTGTTCAAAATTGGATTATTTTCAAACAAACCCCTATTAATGGCAGTTACACTCACGCTCTTTATGCAGCTAGTAATAATTTATGTTCCCGAATTCGTGCGAATCTTCTCAACTACACCACTCTCGGCTACCGATTTAATCGTATGCTTAGGCTTGAGCAGCATTATTTTCTGGTCTACAGAACTTAAAAAATTCTTTTGATACACGTAATAAAATGAAATTGCAGAAAGGCGTGCTAGGACGATAAATCGCTCTCCGCTGCTTTTCTGCATTTGTGCGTAAGTAAATAAACCCATGAGTCTCATCATTATGGCACTATGTACAAATGTTTTGATTTCGTTTCAAGCCAATTGTGCTGTTCACTTGCAATTTACGCATATAAATGATGCAATAATCGCAATTGGATAAATATACTACCGTAGCAAAATCTAAATATTCTCAACGGTTAGTTGTTAATTGCTTCTCGTTAATGGTTAATTGTTATTTATCTGGCTGTTTATACTATTAATTTGTCACCGATGAAAATTTCGACCGATAACCGAGTTCCCTTTCCACGCCAAATTGTATATACTACCTACCGGGACAAAATAACCGAATTAGTTCGTTATGTGCCAGATATTCGCAGCATTAACGTCAAGTCCCGACGTGAAGCAGATAACATTATATATATAGTCAACGAGTGGCATGGTGGTGGCGAAATTCCATTGGCAGCAAGAGCGTTACTTAGCAATGATATGCTGTCTTGGCTTGAACACGATGTCTGGGATGAATCAAAATTTACACTAGATTGGCGCCTGGAAACGCGCGCTTTTACTGAAGCTGTTTCTTGTATAGGTAAAAATACTTTTATTGAAGATGGTGATGCAACTATTATTCAAAGTCGAGGCGAACTGAAGATAGACCCGAATCAAATTCATGGAGCACCTGCATTTCTTACAGGTCAAATAGCTCGTGTCGTCGAAGATTTTCTCGCTGCCAAAATAAAACCAAGTTTAGTCCAAATGAGCGACGGTGTGCGTAAGTACTTGGAAAGAGCAGGTAATTAAACAGCTAGTTGTAACAAAATCTGTAACGGATAAGAAATTTTGAATGCAAGCCATGTAGATTAAAACAACTACATGGCTTGTATATTGTGAAGTGGCTAGCAATTTACTTTAAAGACCCTCGTGATTATCAAATTTTATTCCTGTGTTCATTTCTAATACTGGGAATAGGCGCCAGAGATTGGACATTAAAACCTGAAGTTGTTTGTGTAGCTATTGGCACGTGCTTAGTTACACAATTATTAATGTCTTTTTTTCTCAGTAAGGAGTCACACCTAGGAAAATCGCTAAAAAGTGCCTTAATTACTTCTTTAGGACTTAGTTTGCTGCTGCGTGTAGACCATTGGACAACGATGGCACTTGCAGCAACTTGTGCGATTACAAGTAAATTTGTATTTAAAGTCGGTGATAAACACTTTTTCAACCCGGCAAACTTTGGCATTATTACAGCTTTAGTCTTTACAAATGATGCTTGGGTATCACCTGGACAGTGGGGTGAAGATTGGTGGTATGCAATAATTTTTGCTGGATGTGGAGGTCTGGTTCTCAAGCGCGTTGGTCGTTGGGATACTACTGCTGCATTTTTAGGCGCCTATAGTTTACTTGAAGCTGTTCGCAATTTTTGGCTTGAATGGACTTGGGATGTATTCGGGCATCGTTTAATGAGTGGGTCTTTATTATTGTTTGCTTTATTCATGGTGACAGACCCTCGCTCAATACCCAATACCCCCATCGGCAGAGTTACTTGGGCATTATGTATTGCCGCACTTACTTTTATTTTACGCAACTACTTTTATTTATCTACCGCTGTTTTTTGGGCGTTATTTGCTCTCGCTCCCACCACAGTATGGTTTGATACTTTGTTTCAAGGACACTCTTTTAAGTGGAAAGTGTTGAGTGCTGAGTAAAAAGTTAGGAGGTAGGGTGCGTGACGCTATCAAAATTATGAAATAAAACTAATGATCTAGTAGCGTCACGCACCTTACGAGTTAGGAATTAGGAGTTATGAAATTAAAATTTTTGATGACAGTATTTGTTTTGTGTATTGCACTATTATGCTTTACACCTGCTGCTTGGGCTTTTTGCGGTTTTTACGTAGCTAAAGCTGATACTAAACTTTACAACAAAGCATCACAGGTAGTCATTGCGAGAGACGATAAAAAAACTGTGTTAACAATGGCAAATGACTTTCAGGGTGAAGTCAAAGATTTTGCAATGGTTGTTCCTGTACCAACTGTGTTGCAAAAAGAACAAGTCATTGTTGGTAAGCCTAAGATTATCGAACGTTTGGATGCTTTTAGCGCTCCCCGTTTAGTTGAATATTTTGATCCTGACCCATGTGAGCAAAGGTATCCTACTAGACAACGCGATGTACTAAGACCCCTACCAATGCCTTTACCACCATCTGCTCGTAGCGAACGCGGTGGAGATTTAGGTGTGACGGTGGAAGCACGGTATAGTGTCGGGGAGTATGATATTTTAATTCTTGGCGCCAAAGAATCAGGAGGTTTACAAACGTGGCTCAACCGTAACGGTTATAAAATTCCACGAGAAGCTTCTTCATTACTCAAACCTTACATTCGCCAAAAAATGAAGTTCTTCGTCGCGAAGGTAAATCTTGATAAGTTTGAAGAAAGTGGTTATCAATATTTACGTCCCCTGCAAATATCTTACACTTCTCCCAAATTCATGCTGCCAATCCGTTTGGGGATGATGAACGCTCTGAGTGAACAAGATTTGATAGTGTATATACTTTCTCCACAAGGACAAGCTGAAATTACTAACTATCGAACGGTCAAGGTTCCGAGTGATGTCAACATTCCAGTATTTGTGAAAGAAGAATTTGCAGACTTTTACAAGTCGATGTTTCAAACCTCTTACACCAAAGAAGACCGTAAAGTCGCATTTCTTGAATATGCTTGGGACATGGCAAGCTGTGACCCTTGCTCTGCTGAACCTTTGAGTAATTCTGAACTAAAAGACGCAGGTGTATTTTGGGGTGATAAAAGTAATAACGTTTTCATTACCCGGTTGCATGTTCGCTACACACGCGATAAGTTTCCTGAAGACTTGATATTCCAAGAAACTTCAAATAAAGAAAATTTTCAAGGACGTTACATCCTTCAACATCCCTTTACAGGTGAAGCGAAATGCGCTGTGGGTCGAGAATATAAGCGTCGTTTAAACAAACGTTTTGAACTTGAAGCGCAAACTCTAGCGAAACTCACTAATTGGAATATTCGAGATATTCGTCAAAAAATCAAGCAAAAAAACCAATCTTAAGAACTAAAGCCTTCCCCTTTTCTCATCAAACAGGTAATATCACCATCAAGGGTAATATTACTTATGCAGACCATAAGCAATACTCAGATAGCATCGTTTGGCTTGAATTATTGCATGAGTGGATTGGAGGGACAATTACGTCAATTAGTTGAAGAAGCTTGTGGACATCCACCCGGAAGTCCACAAAGAGCTAGAGTTTTGACGCAAATTATTCGTTTAGTTACCGTCAGACTGTGGAGAGAAAATACTTCTTATTATCAAGACGCTTTACAGCAAACTTGGTTATATTTCTGCCGAAATATTTGTGAGGGTTATGACCCTGACCGGGGAACGGTTATAACGTGGCTGAATGCGTACTTAAAGCATAGGTTACAAGATTTGTACCTAAAAACACAAGAAGACAATATCAGAAAAGCATCTTTGGGCATACAGCAGTTAGCTTCGGGTGATAAAAGTGATATATATGACCCTGTAGACAATATTGCTGCACCTCCTGACGCTCCTCCTATTTTAGAAAATGTTCAGTTGTGGGCAGAAGCTGATATTTCAGGAGACTTACGTCAAACTTATATTCAAGGACGACCCGATGTAAACTGCCAGGTGTTAATCTTGAAACGTTTACCACCAGAAGTTAGTTGGAAGGAATTAGCGAACGAATACGGATTAACAGTTTCGACTTTGAGCAGTTTTTACCAGCGTCAGTGTATACCTAGGTTACGTCAATTTGCAGAAAGCGAAGGCTATCTATGAGTTGGTGTCCATTATAGTGTTAATTCTGCCGCTACCTCTATCATCACTTAAAAACATTACTGCATCAACTCTACCGCTACCTCTTTCGCAGTCAAAAAATACCATCATTTTTCTTTCCTCGATTTTAATTAATAGTTTTACAATTTAAATATTCATTTCCTAGAATCAAATAGATACAGGCTTTCTAGAGTATGTAAACTGAATTTAGTTTCGAGTTTAAATACATCAAGTCCAATTACACCCTGCCTCTTGTGCAATCCGGATTTTTTTTGACTGTTTTTAAAAAATTTTCCGAACTGGTAGAATGTAGTCCAGATAGCCGTCAATATCAAAGGCGCCCAATTCAGCCAATATATATATTCATATTTCAAATAATTAAGTATCCATTTAACATTAAATATCTCTTTTATCCAAAAAAATGGATAATTTAAAGATTGTTTTGAACTATTTATTATCATTGACCCCTGATTAATGTTTGAACTTTTTCTCAGCTTTACATAGAGATTTTCCTTTCACCTGAGTATTTCTCCGTAAAGTAACAAAAAATAATTACTTAAATTTATTTTCTTAAGTATCTATTCGATGTCGATTATTATTAATAAAAAAAACATTATCTAAGTATTTCTTACTTAGATAAGTAGAATCATCAGTCAGTAAAAACCACAAATGTCACAGGTCGTATATATTGATAATATTAAGAGCACGTTAAGTAAATATAAAAAAACTCGCTTCATCTGCGAGTTTTTTACTAAATTAGAAATTGATTATTATTATGAATTAAGAGAATTTACGCATAGTTTGGCACTTACGTAAAAGAAACCCGGTTTCTTGCGTAGAAACCGGGTTTCTGGTTTCTAGTTAGCCAAACTGCAAAGCTTGACCACGCACGTAGGTACAGAGTTTACCTTGGTGATAAACGATTTGACCACCGACAATTGTCGTTTGTACCCATCCCGTCAAGTTCCAACCTTCAAAAGGACTCCATCCACACTTCGTAAATAGTTCTTCACGCAGTACAGGACGATATGTTTTCAAGTCAACTAGTATTAAGTCAGCATCATAGCCTACAGCAATTGCCCCTTTGTTTGGTATTTTATAAGCTTTGGCTACAGCAGTAGACATCCAGTTAACGACTTGATGAACGCTACATTTACCCTGCATTGCTGCGGTTAGCATTAGCAAGAGCGAAGTCTCAACTCCAGGCATTCCAGAAGGACTATTAGGATACTGTTGAGCTTTTTCCTCCAAAGTATGAGGTGCGTGGTCAGTAGCAATAAAATCAATAACACCATCGTGTAGCGCTTGCCATAGTACTTCACAGTCGTGAGATGTACGTAGGGGAGGATTCATTTGCGCTAAGGTTCCAATTTTTGCATAAGCGCTTGTATCTAAGAGCAAATGCTGTGGCGTCACTTCTGCCGTAACCCAACTTGGTTTATCCTCACGTAACAACTCTGCTTCATCTGCCGTAGACATATGCAGAATATGTAACCGCCGCTGATATTTTTTAGATAGTTTTAATGCTAGTTTGGTTGCTAGAAGTGCAGCTTGGTTATCTTGAATTTGAGAATGAACTGCTGGGTCAGTAATACCAGCAAATTCTTGGCGCCGTTGGTTAATACGTGCTTGGTCTTCGGCATGAACCGCAATCAAGCGCGAACCCGAAGCAAATATTTTATCGAGTAAAGTGTCGTCATCTACCAAAAGCTGACCGTGCATTGACCCCATAAAAATTTTGATTCCGCATGTGGGGTTACATGAAAGCAAATCAGGTAAATTTTCGGACGTTGCTCCAATAAAAAAGCCATAATTAACTAGGCACTTTTGTGACGCACGCTGTAACTTGTCGTCCAAGGTTTGCTGAGTAGTAGTTAGAGGTCGCGTATTCGGCATCTCTAAAAACGAAGTGACTCCGCCTTTGGCACAAGCACAACTTGCAGTAAACAGGTTCTCCTTATGTTCGAGTCCCGGTTCGCGAAAGTGTACCTGCGGGTCTATAACTCCGGGCAACAAAGTTAACCCTTCTGCGTCAATTTCCGTAGTCGCGCTCGTGGCTTCAATGTCGGGTCCAACTTCGACGATCATTCCGCCGCGCGTTAGTACATCCCCAACCATGTACGTACCATCAGGTAAAATGATGCTTGCACGGCGAATTAGTAAACTCATTGGAGATGACATAGAGGTAAATGCACTCACACAAAAGTTCCCTTGGAAATAACGATTATATTTTTAAGGTTAAACTTGGTTGTCTCAATCGCAATCACTTTTTGACCATCTGACAAAAAAGTTCATTTTTTCTTTACCCTATAAGGGTAGGTCAAAATGATAACATCACTTGCATGTCCATCATCTATGGTTAAGATTAAAAAATATCGCCTTATTTGTTTTACAGGTATGCCACCTGTGTATCAATCTATTATTTAAGTAACTACATGCAGAATCAAGTGTCTGAAAATAACTCTAACAAACAACCTGACCATTCCTGGATTGGCGAACTAGGTAGAACTGTAATACTAAGCGTCGTTCTTGCCCTAGGAATTAGGACTTTCGTTGCCGAAGCGCGCTGGATTCCTTCTGGTTCAATGGAACCTACTCTTCACGGTACCCCCAACCAATGGGAAGCTGACAAAATTATAGTTGATAAATTAAAGTATAGATTTTCTGACCCACAACGAGGCGATATTGTAGTATTTTCACCTACAGACGAGCTACAAAGAGAAAAATATCAAGATGCATTTATTAAGCGTGTAATTGGTTTACCTGGAGAAAAAATAGAACTTAAAGACGGTAAAGTCTTGATTAATGGCAAGCCACTTGCAGAAAATTATCTTGGCGCCAACCAGCAAACTTCAATTGATGTTTGTGTCTCTAGCCCAAATCCGCCATTTTTACAAAAACCCACAACAATACTCCCAGGTCAATATCTTGTACTTGGTGACAACCGCGCTCAAAGTTATGATGGACGCTGCTGGGGCTTAGTACCTCGCGGAAATATCATTGGTCGTGCAGTAGTCCGCTTTTGGCCACTCAACAAGGTCGGTGGTATTGATAAAGCCCCTGCGTATCCATAAAAAATTGTTGTAAAGCAGAAAAAAGGAAGAAGTCTTGGATTTCTTCTTTTTTTTACATTTAGTTACAGGCGCCTCCAGAACGCTGACTTTGAACTTGGCTTCTTCGTACATTTCTGAGTTCGCCACGCACACGCATCAGAATTTTGCCAAGATGGTTCTGACCACTTTTATCGGCGCCACATCCCCAAAAATAATCACAAGGTGAATCTTCTACAAGTAACTCTGTACCTGTACTAAAAAGAACTTCACGAATATCAATGTGGGTCAAAAATTTTTTGTGTACAGCTTTGTGCATTACTTGGGTTTTCACGATATCCCAATCTGGACGAACACACCTAGTCTTACAGCGTCCCAGTGCTGCTGCTTTCTCAGGTGTCTGTGCTATGTAAATCTCTGGAATAATCGCCGCATCTGGACTACCAACAAACTTTTGCGCTTGGTAGTAATGCTCTACTGTTGCCCAAACTGTCCCCTCAATTTCGATAGCGTGGGGAGAAAAATTAGAAAAACAACCGTAAGGGTCACAAACCTTGTAAAAATATATCGTCATTTTTATAAAAAGCTTTATATAAACTTTTTAACAGATTTTTATTTAATATTTAAGAAATATTTTAGAAAATATCCCATATACCAATAATAATCACCTCCTGTACGCAATTGCATAGACATTTACCTTCGGACAGAAGATTATCTATATAAATCAGTCTTATCGTTGGAAAAACGAATCATATGGGACGAGAAATTCATGGAGACACAAGTCAGTAAGAGTTCCAAACCTCTAATTGCACCTGGAATTTTTCTAGGTGTGGGTTTTAGCGGGTTTTTTGATGGCATTGTACTCCATCAGATTTTGCAGTGGCATCATATGTTAAGCAATGTTAAACCATTGTTTACAGTTGCCAATATTGATTTAAACATGGTTTGGGACGGTTTATTTCACGCCTTTGATTTTGTCATGACCTTTACTGGGGTAATTTTACTGTGGCGTGCAGGCGAACGCGATGATGTAATTTGGGCGCCGAATACGTTTTTTGGTTCCATGTTGATAGGTGCCGGCATGTTCGATGTTATCGAAGGAATCATCGACCACCAAATTCTTGGTATCCACCACGTTAAACCGGGGCCTAACCAACTCGCATGGGATTTAGGATTTTTAGCTTTTGGCGCCACTTTAATTGTCATCGGCAGAATTATACAGACAAAAGAAAAAAAATCGTGAGTTGGGCAGATTTAATTTTTATGCAATAAAACTTAAAATATGAGGAGGCAGTTTAGAAAAATTAATAGTAACAGTGATTACGCAACAGCAAACAGTAACAACCTCGTTTGAGAAACATTTTTGGACTTGGCGAGGTTATCAAATTCAATACACAGTTATGGGTACGGGTAAACCCTTAGTACTCATTCACGGGTTCGGCGCCTCTATTGGTCACTGGCGAAAAAACATACCTGTTCTTGCAGAAGCTGGATATAGTGTGTTTGCTGTTGATTTATTAGGATTTGGTGGTTCAGATAAACCACCACTCCAATACAACATAGAACTGTGGGTAGATTTACTTAAAGATTTTTGGACTGCCCATATTCAGCAACCAGCAGTATTTATTGGTAATTCCATCGGCGCCCTTATTGGTTTGACTGTACTGGCTGAACATCCAGAAATTGCCGCAGGTGGTGTATTAATAAACAGCGCAGGTGGGTTAAGTCACCGTCCACACGAGTTAAACCCACCGTTACGTATCGTCATGTCAACTTTTAATCGGTTAGTCAATCATCCAATTACAGGTTCATTTGTATTTAACCGCATTCGTCAAAAGCCTCAAATTCGCCGCACATTGTACCAAGTGTACCGTGACCGCAATGCTGTAACCGATGAATTAGTAGATTTATTGTACGAACCATCGTGTGACCCAGGCGCCCAAAAAGTGTTCGCGTCAATTATAACGGCGCCTCCTGGTGCAAGTCCAAATGAACTATTACCCAAGGTAAATGTACCATTACTTGTACTTTGGGGTGCTTCGGACCCTTGGACACCAATAACTGGGTCAAAAATTTACGAACAAGCGCGTGCGGATGGGAAAGAAGTAAAAATAGTAGCTATTCCAGGTGCTGGTCATTGTCCCCACGATGAAGTTCCAGACAAAGTTAACCCAGAAATTATCAATTGGCTCATAGAGCAACTGCCGTAAAAATCAGATTAGATGCGGCATAGTCAACACATCGTTGAACACGAATTAATATAAAGTTGGCTAAAGGGCAATTGTAATGTTAAACCCAATTAACAATTGCCCTTTAGGACTTAATTATGATTCATCGCATTCTGGCAAGCAGTAGAAATTGATACTTTTAGCGGTCATCTGCTCTTTTATGGCTTCAGTTACAGTTTTGATTTACGGAGTCATCGAAACGAGTGACGCGGTTATACACATAATATTAGGTGGCCCAGTCTCTAGTAAAGGCGCCAAAAAGGTTGTTGTCGCTTTTGTTGAGGTAATAGACTTATTTTTATTGTCAACGGTATTTTATATTACTGCGTTGGGATTGTACGAGTTATTTATTGACGACAGAATAAAAGTACCTGAATGGCTTGAAATACATACTTTAGATGATTTGAAAGGTAAGCTGATTAGTGTAGTAGTAGTGCTGTTGAGTGTATTATTTTTAGGGCAAGCTGTTACATGGAATGGGGAAGCTAATCTTTAGCCTTTTGGTGCCAGTGTTGCATTAGTAATTACGTCATTGACTTTGTTTTTGAATGGTCAGCATAAAAAATCGAGAACTGATTAAGCATGGGTAAGGCACAGGCAAGGATGCCTGTGTCACAATGTTATGAAACCATGATAATGAAAATGTGAACCGTGGTTCACAAAACTCCTTTGGAACTGGGGATAATGCCCGCACGACGTGGGTCTATTGCAGCTGCCATGCGGGTAGCACGCGCAAAAGCTTTAAATGTGGCTTCGATGATATGGTGAGAATTAATACCATCTAATTGACGAATATGTAGTGTTGTAGAGCTATGGTTGACTAACGCAACAAAGAATTCACGTACTAACTGAGTGTCGTATGTACCTACTCGTTGCGTAGGAATTTGTAACCCGTAGCTAAGGTGAGGGCGCCCAGAAAAGTCGAGAGCAACTTGAACCAAAGCTTCATCAAGGGGTGCAAGAAAATTACCAAAGCGCACAATTCCCTTTCTATCGCCCAAAGCTTTATTTAATGCTTGTCCAAGGGTAATACCAACATCTTCGTTAGTATGGTGGTCATCGATATGTAAATCACCTGTCGCGCGCACGTCTAAGTCAATAAGTCCATGCGAAGCAATTTGGTGCAGCATATGGTCAAGAAAGGGAATACCAGTGGCAGCGTGACAAACACCTGTACCATCAAGGTTTATAGATACTTCTACATCTGTTTCGCCAGTGGTGCGACAAACAGTAGCTGTACGTTGGTTTAAATTTGTGATCGTTTGCATTTTGAGTAGGGTGCGTGACGCTATTAACAATTTTTAAACGAAGCAAGTGATCAAGTAGCGTCACGCACCTTACAAGGATGCGCTCCGGTAAGTCTGACCACTCGTTTCCAAGATTTTTCGTGTTTCAACAGGTAAGTGAGGTGCGTGACGCTAGCAGGTCAATAGCTTCGTTCAAGAATTGCTGGTGGTGTCACGCACCCTACATATTATTACATTCCCATAATTTCATAACCTGCATCGACATACAGGACTTGTCCGGTAATACCGCTTGACAAGTCGCTGCATAAGAAAGCAGCAGTGTTACCTACTTCTGTTTGTGTGACTGTGCGACGTAACGGCGCCACTTTTTCGACGTGGTGAATCATGTCTAAAATGCCACCAACAGCGCTCGATGCGAGGGTGCGAATGGGACCTGCCGAAATGGCGTTGACGCGAATGTTTTGCTGTCCAAGTTCGCTGGCAAGGTAGCGAACACTTGCTTCTAAACCTGCTTTGGCGACACCCATGACATTATAATTTGGAATGGCGCGTACACCTCCTAAATAAGTTAGGGTGACAATGCTCCCACCTTCTGTCATAAGGGGTTTTGCGGCGCCTGCTAACTGAATAAGCGAGTAAGTGCTAATTTCTAAGGCAGTATTGAAACCGGAACGCGAAGTTTGACTGAAGTCACCGCTTAAATCATCTTTGTTAGCAAAAGCAAGACAGTGGATGAGTATATCCAGCTTGTTCCATTTTGAGCTAATCTCAGCAAAAGTCGATTGAATCTCAGTTTCATTTTGGACGTTACAAGGCAGGAATAAGCTTGGATTGAGTGGTTCAACGAGTTCTTTAACCTTTTTTTCCATTTTGCCTTTGTCGTCGCTAAGGTACGTAATACCTAGATTGGCGCCAGCTTTGTGTAATTGCTGGGCTATACCCCAAGCGATGGAACGGTTATTGGCGATACCTGTAACAAGGGCATTTTTTCCGCTTAAATCGAGCATATATATATATTTCAAGACAGACGCATAACTAGGAGCATACTAGAATCTGATGTCTTTTGTACGAGCATGTTCAAACGCAACTAGACTCAACTTCTCATCAAAAGTTTTTGTATAAAGTGAGAGTGTTATTACCAAGGAATAATGTTATTTGTAAGCGTGTTATTACGAATGCCCTAGTTCTTTGTTAAGATTTTCTGAATTTTATGTGGGTAATTTGCTCTTAAATTTCGTATGGGAGTGTTTTTGTAAATAGTTATCAAAAAGTAGTAGCCGAAGTCATCAAAAATTATGTATCATACAGGACAAATAACTGTGATAAACGTTGATAAAGCGAGGTTGGGTATAGGAAAGTACAATATTGTTGACAATGTATTCTTGAATTTTCGAGTGTATTCTTAGGTAATCTGTTTTTATTTTCTGGCATTGGGTAGGGGAAGGGAGATGATCGTGACACAAGATAAAGCCCTAGCAAATGTTTTTCGTCAGATGGCAACCGGAGCGTTCCCACCTGTTGTGGAAACGTTTGAACGTAATAAAACCATATTTTTTCCCGGTGACCCTGCTGAACGAGTTTATTTTCTTCTTAAAGGTGCTGTGAAGCTATCCAGGGTGTACGAAGCAGGAGAAGAAATAACGGTTGCGCTGCTGAGGGAAAATAGCGTTTTTGGCGTTTTGTCCTTACTGACTGGAAACAAGTCGGACAGATTTTACCATGCGGTTGCGTTTACCCCTGTGGAATTGCTATCGGCGCCAATCGAGCAAGTCGAACAAGCGTTAAAGGAAAATCCCGAATTGTCGATGTTAATGCTGCGCGGACTCTCCTCGCGGATATTGCAAACGGAGATGATGATTGAAACGCTCGCACACCGTGACATGGGTTCAAGGTTAGTGAGCTTTCTACTGATTCTTTGTCGAGATTTTGGAGTTCCTTGTGCTGATGGCATCACAATTGATTTGAAGTTATCGCATCAAGCTATCGCTGAAGCTATTGGTTCGACTCGTGTAACCGTTACTAGGTTATTGGGCGATCTACGCGAGAAAAAGATGATTTCAATCCACAAGAAAAAAATCACTGTCCATAAACCTGTAACTCTGAGTCGTCAGTTCACTTAAAACTTAGTGGAGGAATATTTCGGTGGCATAGAATTTATGTAGTCTATTGCTCTACACGTGTAATTAGTACTACTGCTATACCAATAGCTCCAAGTGCGGAACGCCGTACCCTATTATTGCTCGCGCCTCCACTCACCAAGCGGATCCTGACTAAAATAATAATCGCAGGACTAGCGCGACCAATATTTTTAGAGGGACGGCGTAAGCCGCTTTTAACGTGAAGTTGAAATTTACTAAAATTAAATTAGCTTGCAAATTACAAATCGCACGTGCTATTTGGTGAGCTGATAATTGTCACACATTATATTTGGATACAAGTATCTTGAATTTTATATTTAACGAGGCTGTTCGTGGTATTCCCTATCACCAAGAGGTTACAGTAGCCATTATATGACCACCGCGTTCATCCTAATTACAGCTATTTTAATTTTGGGAGGCGTTATTGCTACCGTTGGTGACCGAATTGGTACACGAGTTGGTAAAAAACGACTCTCGCTATTTAACCTACGTCCAAAAAATACAGCGGTAGTAGTAACAATACTAACGGGTATTGGCATTTCTGGTTCAACGTTAGGGATATTATTTCTCGCCGATGATGGGTTACGAAAAGGAGTATTTGAGTTAGAGAATATTCAGAAGGATTTACGACGTAAACGTGAACAGCTAAAAGGTGCCGAAACTCAAATTAGTCAAGTCACAAACGAACTGGGTCAAGCAAAGCAGCAGCAAGCAGAAGCACAACAGCGTTTAGAAGCGACGAATCAGAACCTGCAACAGGCAAACAAAAAACAAAGAGAAACACAAACCCAACTTAACAAAACCCTGACAGTCCAAGCACAAACTCAAAATCAACTCCAAGGAACACAAACCCGTTTGACTAAGGTAGTCGCGCAATACCGACAAGCGATATCACAATTACAAAGCGTCTACGACGAACGTAAAAAGCTTCAGCAAGAAATTAGCTTACAAAAGGCAGAAAGCCAAAGACTATTTAACGATGCCAAAGCAGCAATCGACGAAGCCAAAAATGCCATTAGTAGACGTGACCGTGAACTTGCCAAGCGTAAAGATGCCATTGAGTCACGTGACCGCAAAATCAATAACCTCGATACCGTAATCCAAAAGCGCAACATCGAAATTACAGCACGCGAGCAAATTATTGCCCAACGCGAATCACGTCTTAAAGAACTTGAATCGCAGCAAACTGATTTAGAGCAAGAAGTTGCAAGACTAGAAAAGTACTATCAATCATTCCGCGACTTGCGTTTGGGTAAATTAGCTTTGGTTCGCGGTCAAGTTATTGCATCAGCAGTAGTTAGCGTGCAACAACCAAGTGCAGCCAAGCAAGCAGTAAGACAACTTTTAGAAGAAGCTAATCGTAACGCGGTTTCAGAACTGACCGAACCTGGTACAAATCCACCAGCAGACGGTATTTTGCAAATCTCAAAAGAACAAGTACAGCAATTGAGCAAGCAAATTGAAAATGGACGTGAATATGTAGTGCGAGTGTTTTCAGCAGGTAACTATGTACGAGGAGAAAGGCGAATTGAATTTTTCACCGATGCCACTTTAAATCAAATCGTATTTCGAGGGGGAGAGCTTTTGGCAACCACAACAGCTGACCCCAATACAATGACATCTTATCAAATGCGCCAAAGACTCGATTTGTTAATTTCCGCTTCGCAATTCCGGGCACGGAATGCTGGTATATTAAACGATATTCAAATTGATAGTACATTCTTGCGCTTCTTAGCACAGCTACGACAGTACCAGCAACCTGTTGAAATTCGAGCGATTGCAGCTGAAGATACTTATACAGCAGGACCTCTAAGGGTTAAGCTAATCGCAATCCAAAACGGGCAAGTTATTTTTAGTACTTAATCAGGAGTTAGGAGGTAGGGGTCAGGAGGCGCTAACTTAAAATTCTAAATTCTCTATTCTAAATTCTGTATTCTGAATTCTATATTCTGAAGTTATGACACAACCAATGATTCTAGGTTTTGACCCTGGAAAAGATAAATGTGGTGTAGCGGTAATGGGACTAGACCGCCAGTTATACTACCATGAAGTTGTTCCGGCGCCTTCGGCGATTGTACAAATCACCCAACTGCGGCAAAAATACCCCATAACATTACTAGTAATGGGCGACCAAACCACCGCCAAACAATGGAAAAAAAAGTTAAGCGACGAATTGACGGAAACAATAAATATTATTTTGGTAGATGAACGTTATACAACCCTAGAAGCGCGTGACCGTTACTGGCAAATGTATCCACCTCAAGGATTAAATAAACTTTTACCCCAAGGTATGCGTCAACCTCCACGACCAATCGACGATATCGTAGCGATTTTGCTCATCGAACGATATTTAAGCCGACTAACTAATAAATAATGTAGAGACGCGTTCACGGAGTGTACCGAAGGTAAATTTTCCTACCCTGCGGGATATCCTCCGGATAACGGAGAAGCAACGAAGAGCGCGTCTCTACACGAACGTATTTTTTCATAAATCGGCACGAATAGTAAACGCATAATCACCTCCTGGTTCAAGCTGATAGTCCTTTTGCTCTAAAAAGCGACCAAGCGGTTCCTTAATTAATGCTCGACCTTGAGAAGGTTTAACAGTCAGTTCCCCTTGGCGGAAATGCCATTGGAACTGCCACTCAAATTCGCCCGCGCGCACTTCGCCTTCAAGTAAGCCTTGCTGCCAAGACTGGCGTATAACCCTAACATGGGCAGTAGTTTCAGGTAGACGTTTGGCACTCACAGCATTAATTAATTAGATTCTTTTACTTAGTTACGTAATTATGACCGTACATCGCTGTACATCTAACTAACTTACATCAAATATTGTGATTTGACTTGTACAGTACCTAAGTCGTTTGTCATAAATTTATAAAATAAATATAAATGGAACTAGTATTTAGACATAATACTCATGATACAGATCAAGCAAAAATGCCTTTAAGTAGTTGCGTATTTTTGCGGTTGTAGAAAAATACATAATAAAGCCATTTTGGGAGTAGCAAGTTCGCTTCTAATCTCCTCAATGTAATATGCTATGACACCGCCAAACATAATGGAACAAGCAAAAAAAGGCGACCCCAAGGCAATAACGTCACTGTTGAATCGTTCTTTCCAAGCTCATGGCATTAGTGTGGAGGCGCTTCTTCAAGATAATTCCTTACAAGTTTGGCTGAAATCAAATCAACCACCCGACCAAACAAGTTCGGTTGCATTTATCCAAAAGGGAATGACGAAATTAGGCGCCAGCGTTATCAAAACAGTTAAAGTTTACGCATGGCAAGGAAGTGAAAATCAACCTTGTTGGAATGCTGAATTTCGTTTAGATAACTTAGATGCGTCTCAACAAGAACAAGAACTTAAGCAGCTTGCGAGTTCTGGAAACGTTGAAGCAATAGCAAAAATTTTAAATACTGCTTTTGATAAACAAAATATTAAAACGGCAAAAATTACTATAAAAGATAATTGTTTACAAATATTATTAGAATCTTCTCAAACACCTAATCAATCGCTAGCAACAGCTATTCTTCGTAAAGAATTAGTGCGATTAAAAATTCAGTCAATCAAGACAATCAAAGTTTATGGTAGAGAATTAAAGCAAGAAATACCTGCTTGGTTTCAAGAGTTTAATGTGGGTGAAGGTAAGCTAACACCGATAGTACCAACAAAAACGGCACCAGCAAATCCAGAATTTTTAGCAATGTTGCGAACGTTCAAGTTTGACTCGGTAGTACCATTCAAAGATGTTCTTAGCGGTAAGTTATATAATAGTAATACAGTTAGACTACTTTTATTCTTTGGTTTATTTCCTTTAGGGATAAGTTTAATTGCTAGAACATCCGGTCTTGGTTCAATAGCTTTTATATTAGGTATTTATTATTCATCTATTTGGGGAGTAGTACTGTATGATTTGCTTAAACCAGCAGCATTCTCCTGGGGAAATACGCTGAAATGTAGCTTATTCACAGCGTTCATCGGTATTCCAATACTCTTATTTTTCCAAAGAGTACCCCCATTTACATTTCTTTACAGTGCAATCGACCAAGAAGCACTGATTCCGCAACTAATTGGTTTTGTTTTGGGAGTCGGTGTTTTAGAAGAAGCGTGTAAAGCTTTACCAGTTTACTTATTTTTACTACGTCCAGGTAAATTACAAGACCCGTTTACTTCCGCATTTTATGGAGCAATGTCAGGTTTAGGATTTGCCGTTGCAGAAGGTGTTCAATATTCTTATAAATACGCAATTAGTCTTGCAACTGGGCAAAGCGATTTTGGCTTTTATGTACTAATAAATACTATTAGATTTGTATCTTTACCTTTG
Source organism: Calothrix sp. FI2-JRJ7 (assembly GCA_019359675.1). Classification (GTDB taxonomy): domain Bacteria; phylum Cyanobacteriota; class Cyanobacteriia; order Cyanobacteriales; family Nostocaceae; genus Dulcicalothrix. The sequence continues at coordinate 45,921 of JAHHGX010000089.1, read as the reverse complement.
TATCACGCTATCTGGGCAGGTATATTTGGATATTTTATTGGTTTGGCAGCAATTAACCCGTCCCGAAAAGGTTCAATATTATTTATCGGTCTAACGATTTCTGCTGTGTTACATGGAAGTTACAATACTTTTTCTAGCGGACTAATTGGTTTTGGTATTCTTGGCTTCTCCATTTTACTATTTGTTACATACTTAAATCGCAGTCAACAAATAGTGTCAGAAATGGAGAAAGCTGAACTGGAAGGATTTTAGCTCACCCCTACTATAGCCCTACTGTAAGGGCGGGTTAACACATATCCTACAACTACTCAGAGTATAGTAAACCCGCCCTTACATTACCCACGCCTACTTAGTAGCAGCTTCACGTGCTGCTGCTGCTTGGTCAGGATGAATACCTAAGCGAGTGAGATTGATTCTACCTTTGTTATCAATCTCGCGTACTTTAATAATCACCTCATCACCAACAGCTACTTCATCCTCAACTTTGCCGACGCGATAATCAGCAAGCTGAGAAATGTGAATCATGCCTTCTTTACCAGGCAAAAATTCTACAAAAGCACCAATTGGTATAATTCGAGTCACACGACCTACGTAAACATCACCTTCATTGAGTTTACGTGTCATGCCTTGAACAATATTGCGTGCTTTCTTGGCTTTATTTTCATCGATAGCGGAAATAGTAACGGTACCATCATCTTCGATATCGATTTTGGCGCCAGTTTCTTCGGTAATGCCTTTAATCGTTTTACCACCGGGTCCAATGACCAGACCAATCATGTCTGGGTCAATCTTAATGGTAAGTAGACGTGGGGCAAACGGCGACATTTCCGTGCGTGGCTTATCAATAGCAGCCAACATTTTACCGAGAATATGTAAGCGCGCGTCTTTGGCTTGATGGACAGCTTGAGCAATTACTTCCATCGATAACCCAGAAATTTTCATGTCCATTTGCAGGGCAGTAATTCCTGAGTCGGTACCAGCGACTTTAAAGTCCATGTCACCCAAGAAATCTTCTATACCTTGAATATCCGTAAGTACACGCACCTCGTCGCCTTCTTTGATTAAACCCATCGCGGCGCCGCTAACAGGTTTCGTAATTGGTACACCTGCATCCATTAAGGCTAAGGTAGAACCACATACTGAACCCATTGAGGTAGAACCGTTAGAAGATAAAACCTCAGAAACCACACGAATAACATAAGGGAACTCGTTCTTAGGTGGTAGTACAGGTAACATGGCTCTTTCAGCTAAAGCACCATGCCCAATTTCCCGCCGACCTGGCGCCCGCATAGGTTTGGTTTCTCCAACAGAGAAAGGAGGGAAATTATAATGATGCATGTAGCGTTTTTCTTGGTCTACCTGCAAATCATCGTTCAAATTTTGAGCATCACCAGGAGTACCAAGAGTACATGCAGACAAAACTTGGGTTAGTCCACGGTTGAATAAACCAGTACCATGAACGCGCTTGGGAATAATGCTAGTTTGACAGGAAACAGGACGTACTTCGTCGAGTTTACGACCATCTACACGAACATTATCTTCAATAATTTGAAGCCGCATAAAGTGTTTGGTAATTTCTTTAAAAGTATTACCAAGCGCTTTACCATCTGCTACAGCAGCTAAACGTATCGGGTCTTCTTCCGACATTTCCTCTATAGCATGTTTGATGGCATCCTTGACTTCATCTAAAGCAGCATCGCGTTCAGTTTTAGTAAATTCAAACTGTGCCAAGATTTTTTTAATGTCCGAAGTCGCACGTTCGCGAATAAAGTTCGCTAACGTTTGGTCTACTTCTGGAGGTTCTTCTTGAATTATTTCAATTCCTAGTTCAGCTAATAAATCGCGCTGTGCTTGAATTAAATCTTGAACCGCTTCATAGCCAAATTCGATTGCCTCAATAATATCGCGTTCGGGCAGTTGATTGGCGCCAGCTTCCACCATGATTACACCGTCAGGCGAACCTGCAACAACTAAATCAAGGTCACCAGCCTCAATTTCGCCATAAGTAGGGTTGATGATAAAATCATCACCTACTAAGCCGACGCGCACGGCTGCCATTGGACCATTAAATGGAATTTTTGCTAACAGCGTTGCAATTGAGGCACCTGTAACTGCCAATACATCAGGTGGTACTAATTCATCCATCGAGAGCGTCAATGCTACCACTTGCAGGTCATCGCGCAACCAAGATGGAAAAAGAGGACGTAGTGGACGGTCAATTAAACGACTTGTCAGAATAGCTCTTTCTGGTGGTCGTCCTTCGCGCCGTAACATCCCTCCAGGAATTCTACCTGCTGCATACAGTCTTTCTTCGTAATCTACGGTCAAAGGTAGAAAATCGATGCCTTCTCTGGCTTGCGAGCGCGTCGCTGTCACTAGAACCGCCGTATCCCCAGATTGTAGCAAAACAGACCCACCAGCCTGGGGAGCAAGCAAGCCGACCTTCAGTCGAATATCCCGTCCATCAAAGGATATTGACTTCTCAAATTCTCCCATTCAGTTTTTTTTCCTTCTACGATCTCTTTTCTCTAGTAAGGCAATCCTAACATTTATGTACTATGGCTGGTAGTTATTATAGTTAAGACTTTTGAGTAAATATCTATAACTTTTTCCGCCGTTTGTTAGTTTTTTCAATGTTCAAGCATATTGTAGCCAATTTTGCTTCTACTTTACATGTAGAATTATTTTGTACCTCACAAAGGTTTTGGGCGCCTATGTTCAAGCAGCCCGCCCGTTGTACAATCATAGTAGTAGAACAAATGCGCTTGTACTTAAAACTGGCAGCCGAGTCATAAAACATTGCTACTAACCCTACAAAGAGCCACGAGACATCGTTTTAACACAAGCGCTACTTAATTTATGACAAGCTATAATTAAAAATCTACGTCGCGCAGTGAACCAAATATTATTTAGTAATTATTAGTGTCTGGCAGATGGCAATATTACACGGAACTTGGTTATATAAAAGTCAAAATAGTTGTTTATTTATTTGGGGTGAAACTTGGCGAGTCCAAGAATCAATATCTACTCAAGTGGGAGATGATATATTATTAAGTCCGCTCTTCATGGCGCCTGAAGAGTTATTGAAATGGATGCAAACTCTTGGAGTGACGCTGCCAAAATCATTATACCCAGTAAATATTGAGCAAAACAAAACTTCAGGGCGCCGTTCGAGTAAAGCAACAGCGACAGTAGAAATAAGCTTACCCAGTAGCGAGCAAATCATTGCCTTACCAACTTATATAACAGAAGGCTCAAACAAACATACATTTGAAATATCGGTACTACACTCCTCTTCAATAGGTGATACGCTTGATACTCAAACAGTACAACTACAACCTTGGCGAATAGAAGGATTTTGTCTAGAACCAGCAGATACTATCAAATTTCTAGCATCCCTACCTTTACATATTGAAACAGGGGCCTCTCTAAAAAGTTACTATTTAGGAGGAGACTTACGCTTTTGGTCACAAATCGCGCGTTGGAGTTTAGATTTAATCTCACGGTGCAAATTTTTACCTAGTATAGATAAATCTAATGGTTCGTTTATTTCTAAGTGGCAAGCACTTTTAGATAGCGCAATTGATACATCGCGATTAGAAAAATTTTCGCAACAAATGCCCCTCGCTTGTAGAACATACCAAGACGATGGCAATACAGACGGTGATGATAGAGACGTGATTAATCCCTGCGGGAAAACCTCCGGTTTACACGTCTCTACAATTATTCCTATTGAACCGCAAAAATTATTACTAGATTTCCTAAATACGATTATTGATACTCAAGTCCGAGGGATGGTAAGTCCTTTGGGTGCAGCAGAAGCTCGTTTAATAGCAGGTTTACCTTTACCAGTACGGCAATGGTTACAAGGATTAACACCTTTTCCCTCATCAAATCAAAATAGTGCAACTGTCTCAGAAATGGAGCGTGTACAAGCTGCACTCAAAGCCTGGAAAATGCCCTTAGAATATCAGTTAGCTGGCAAAACGCTATTTAGGACGTGTTTTGAACTGCGTTCTCCTGAACCTGATGAAACAGAGTGGAGTTTAGCGTATTTTTTGCAAGCAACCGATGATACTGAGTTTTTAATTGACGCAGCAACAATTTGGCAACATCCAGTTGAAAGCTTTACATATCAAAATCGTAATATTGAACAGCCGCAAGAAACATTTTTACGCGGTTTAGGATTAGCTTCGCGGTTATATCCACATCTTGCCGAAAATCTTGATAACGAGGCACCTACATTTTGCCCTGTTACCCCAATGCAAGCGTATGAGTTTATTAAAGCTGTAGCTTGGCGTTTTGAAGATAGCGGTTTAGGAGTAATATTACCACCGAGTTTGGCAAACCGCGAAGGCTGGGCAAACCGTTTAGGACTAAAAGTAACCGCCCAAACACTTCAACAGCCAGGGCGCCTCAACTTAAAATCATTATTAAATTTTGAATGGCAGTTAGCAATTGGTGGCCAGACTATTTCCAAAGCTGAATTCGATAAGCTAGTGGCATTAAATAGTCCATTGGTGGAAATTAACGGCGAATGGGTAGAATTGCGTCCAAATGATATAAAAACAGCGCAAAACTTTTTTGCTTCTCGAAAAGAGGAAATGTCTTTATCACTCGAAGACGCATTGCGTTTAAGTAGTGGTGATACTCAGACGATAGAAAAATTACCAGTAGTTAGCTTTGAAGCTTCAGGCGCCTTACAAGAATTAGTAACAGCATTAACTAACAATAAAGCCATCGCCACATTACCTACACCCAAAGACTTTAAGGGAGAATTACGTCCTTATCAAGAACGCGGTGTTGCTTGGTTAGCTTTTCTTGAACGTTGGGGTTTAGGCGCCTGTCTTGCGGACGATATGGGATTAGGTAAATGTGTTAAAAATGATACTCGTTTGTACATAAATGGGAAAATTATCACAGCAGAAGAAATTTGGAAAAACTATGCTGGGGAAACTGCATTTGATGGTGAGGGTTTTTGGGCAAATCCAACAGATGATTTACTTGTAAACTCTATTGATGACACTAACAAAATCGTACAGGCGCCAGTAGCGCGTTTATATCGGCAAGAAGTACGAGAACAGTTACGAAAAGTAACTTTGCAAGATGGTAGCAATATAACTATCACCCGTCAGCATAAACTTTTAACTAATAAAGGTTGGACGAACGAATTACAAGTAGGAGATTACGTTTGTGTACCAGCTAAATTACTCTGGAAAGGAGAACCTATTGACCCTGATTTAGTGAAATTTATTGCTTGGCAAATCGCTGAGGGAGATGAAATAAAAGAAACAGCCAGATTAAGAATAACGCAAAAAGATACCACGATTTTAGAAGATTTGCGGCTTGCACTCTTAAGATTGAGCCAAAAATTTAGTATTAAAATAAATCATCCCTCAATTTCTACTCACAAAAAAACAGAAATTGCATTTTTGAGATTAAATAGTCGTTCATATCAACTATTTCTAGAAAGCAGGGGTTATCAATGGGGTCATCTATCTGCACAAAAAACAATTCCGTCTTTCATCATGCAAGCGGACTTTAGCAGCGTGCGTATTTTCTTACGCAATTATTTTGACGCTGAAGGTTCTGTTATTTATAGTATGCGGAGCATTGAAATAGCTTCTGCCTCACATACGATTATTCAGCAGCTTTCTACTTTACTACGACGCTTTGGAATTTGGATGCGAATAGCACCAAAGCAGAAATGCGCTACAAATGGTTCTGGTATTTATCGTACCTACTACATTGGTACTATTGGTGGTAATAGTGCCCGCAGGTTTATAGAAGAAATTGGTTTTGGAATTGCAGAAAAACAGCAGAAGTTAGAAAAAATTTGTCAGGTAGTAAGCAATACTAATGTAGAAGGAATTCCAGCTTCTGATATCGTAGCAGAAGTGATTAAAACAACAGGTTTGCCGTTGCGACATTTTGGTACGCACAACACAGTGTATATTAATGGAACACAACAGTTTTCCAAAGAGAGTTTGCAACAGGTAGTAGTAGGTTTAAATAAAGTTATCAGTGGAGAAGCTTTACAAGAGTATCGGCAATTAAAAACTTCAAAGTGGACAAATAAAACTCTAGAAGCTGACTCAAGTTTAAATTTTGAATACCTAACAGTAACCCAAAAATCCTTGCAACATCTGCTTAATCAAGAGGTATTTTACTGTAAAATCGAAAGCATTGAGGATATTGATTACGAAGGCTGGGTCTATGATTTTGAAGTGAGTAAATATCACAATTTTGTAGCAAATAATATTATTTGCCACAATACAGTGCAGTTCATTGCGCTTCTGCTACATTTCAAAGAACAACAAATACTTGAAAAACCAACCTTGCTTGTTTGTCCAACTTCAGTGTTAGGAAACTGGGAACGTGAATTTAAGAAATTTGCCCCAACTTTAAAGGTCTTACAATATCACGGTGATAAGCGTCCAAAAGGAAAACAATTTGAAACTACAGTTAAAAAGCATGATGTGCTAATTACCAGCTACTCATTAGTTTATCGCGATTTAAAATTGCTACAAACCGTTGAGTGGCAAACTATTGTATTAGACGAAGCGCAAAATATTAAAAATTCCGATGCCAAACAATCACAGGCAGTACGACAACTAGAAACTACTTTCCGTATTGCCTTAACGGGTACACCTGTAGAAAACCGTTTGCAAGAGCTTTGGTCAATTTTAGATTTCCTCAACCCAGGATATTTAGGCAATAAACAATTTTTCCAGCGACGCTTTGCAGCACCCGTAGAAAAATACGGTGATACTTCATCTTTAGGTCAATTGCGCTCTTTGGTACAACCTTTCTTATTGCGGCGCCTGAAAACAGACCGTGAAATCATCCAAGATTTGCCAGAAAAGCAAGAAATGACAGTCTTCTGCGGACTATCTTCTGAACAAGCAAAATTATATCAACAAGTAGTAGAAGAATCTTTAGCACAAATTGACGAAGCAGAAGGTGTGCAGCGACGCGGTATGATTTTGGCACTATTAGTCAAACTCAAACAAGTTTGTAATCACCCTGCTCAATACTTAAAACAAGATTCAATAAATACTAAAGACTCAGGCAAACTACAGCGGTTAGACGAAATGTTAGATGTCGCTTTAGCAGAAGGAGATAGAGCATTAATATTTACGCAATTTGCGGAGTGGGGTAAATTACTTCAACCACACTTAGAAAAACAGCTAGGACGCGAAATTTTCTTCCTGTACGGCAGCACAAGCAAAAAACAGCGCGAAGAAATGATAGACCGTTTCCAACATGATCCCCAAGGACCACCAATAATGATTTTATCCTTAAAAGCGGGTGGTGTTGGTTTAAACTTAACACGCGCGAATCATGTTTTCCACTTTGATAGATGGTGGAACCCTGCCGTAGAAAACCAAGCAACCGACCGCGTATTTCGGATTGGTCAAACTCGTAACGTCCAAGTCCATAAATTTGTATGTACTGGCACGCTCGAAGAAAAAATCCACGACATGATAGAAAGCAAAAAACAACTAGCTGAACAAGTAGTAGGCGCCGGAGAACAATGGCTAACCGAACTAGACACCAACCAATTACGCGACTTACTCCTTCTCGATAGAGGCGCCGTAATTGACGATGAATAACCACACGAATAGTAGGTTGGGTGAAGGCTTTGCGTAACCCAACATAAAATATTTCTATTTTTAAGCTATTCCTTACTCGTAAGGTGCGTGACGCTACTAGTTCATTAGTTTTACTTTACGATTGTTATGGCGTCACGCACCCTACCTCCTAACTCTTAACTCATAACTTTCTATGTCTGATTATACTTTACAAGCAAGTCGCGAATGGTGGTCACAACGGTGGCTAGAATTACTTGATTCTTATCGTTTTAAGAAGCGTTTAGAGCGTGCGAGAAATTACTCACGGCAAGGTAATGTTTTAAGTATCGAATTTAAAGGCGCCAAAGTTCTGGCAAAGGTACAAGGAAGCGAGGTTGAACCATACAGTGTAGCGCTCTCTATCGACCATTTTAGTGATGAAGAATGGGGTTACGTAGTTGAAACTATGTCACAAAAGGCAATTTTTGCCGCAAAATTGTTAGCTGGAGAAATGCCCCAAAATATCGAGCAAGTTTTTACTGCAAATGGATTATCATTATTTCCATTTACACTGTCAGATGTAAGAAGTAAATGTTCATGTCCTGATAAAGCAAATCCTTGTAAGCACGTTGCTGCTGTTTACTATCAATTAGGTGATAGATTCAGCGAAGACCCATTTGTATTATTCCAGTTACGCGGACGCACAAAAGCAGAAATTATTAGTAATTTACGCAAGCTGCGCGGTAAAAACATTGGTATAAATACAACTGATGATACGTCGCAAGAAAATAAAAGTGATGATATTAATCCACCAGAAGTAACTAATACTAGAGAATCAGTACCTACACAAAAACACCCAGTTAATCTTGATACCTACTGGCAATACAATCAACCCCTAGAATCTTCTTTAGTTGTAATCGCACCATCTACGGGTGAAATGATTTTAGATGTTTTAGGCCCAATTCCTTTAGCCAAAGATGAAGAAAGTTTACCAAACTTTTCAACGGCTGATATTGTGATGAGGTATTTAGATAGTCTTTACAAAGATGTTAGTCAGAAAGCTGTTATTGCAGCAATGAATGTTGGAGAAGGGAAAAATTGATATCAGAAACCGGGTTTCTACACAGAAACCCGGTTTCTTGATGTGATAAGAGTTATATTTTTGACATGTGCTTAAATGCTATAAAAGCATAGAAAGTATGTGTAACGAAGATGGAATTTCAAAGCAAAATAATTTCTGTTGAACTTACTGATGGTACAATCGTTCGAGTTGAGGCGACTTCGATAGGCGACCGTAAAATTGGATTGCAAACTCGACCGTTTAGTGAAGTTACTGGCGCCATCGAATCTTTGGCTAAAGAAATTTCGGAAACTGTGCAAAAAGTTAAGCCCGATAAAGCGAGTGTAAGGTTTGGTGTAGAAATCGGTGTAGACTCAGGCAGACTAACTGCTGTATTAGCCAAAGGTACCAATACAGCAAACTTAGAAATTACCTTAGAGTGGGGAAGTTAACTACTCCCCCAAACTTATTACTTACAAACTTGACATTACTTCTCGTGCAGCAGCAAGAGTCCGTTCAATATCTTCATCAGTGTGGGATATGGAAGTAAACCCAGCTTCAAACTGTGAAGGAGCCAAGTAAATGCCTTGTTCTAACATGCCACGATGGAAACGTCCGAATTTAGCGGTGTCGGACTTTTTCGCATCTTCATAGCTGTGTACAGGCCCAGACGTAAAGAACATACCAAACATACCGCTAATTTGACCGCCACAAGCTTCGTGCCCTGTTTCTTTGGCAATTTGTAACAAACCCGAAGCAAGCTTTTTAGTAATTTTATCGAGATATTCGTAAGTACCTGGTTTTTGCAGTAACTCAAGTGTTTTAATACCTGCCGTCATCGCCAAAGGATTACCCGATAAAGTTCCTGCTTGATACATTGGCCCTGCTGGTGCCACCATTGACATAATGTCGCGGCGCCCACCATAAGCACCTACAGGTAAACCGCCACCAATAACTTTACCCAAGGTAGTTAAGTCAGGTGTAACGCCGAACTTTTCTTGGGCGCCACCATAAGCAATGCGGAAACCAGTCATAACTTCATCGAACACAAGTAAGGCGCCGTGTTCAGTAGTAAGTTCACGGAGTCCTTCTAAAAAGCCAGCATCAGGAGTAATAAACCCAGCATTTCCGACAACAGGCTCAAGAATGACACCAGCGATTTCGTCTTTGTTTTGTTCAAATAATGCTTTTACTGCTTCCAAATCATTGTATGGTGCATTGAGAGTGTTAGCAGTAGTCGATTTTGGTACTCCTGGTGAATCAGGAAGACCAAGTGTCGCCACACCCGAACCTGCCTTAACAAGGAACATGTCAGCGTGACCGTGATAACAACCCTCAAACTTAATGACTTTATCGCGTCCGGTAAAAGCGCGCATCAAACGCAGTACCGCCATACAAGCTTCTGTACCAGAGTTAACGAAGCGCACCATCTCAATACTTGGTACAGCATCGATAACCATTTCAGCGAGGACATTTTCTAGCACACAAGGGGCACCGAAGCTAGTACCCTTATCTAGAGCGGCATGGAGGGCGCCTATAACATCGGGATGTGCATGACCACAAATTGCAGGCCCCCATGTGCCTACGTAGTCGATGTATTGATTGCCATCTACATCCCAAATGTAGGCGCCTTTCACATGGTCGAACACAATAGGCTGTCCACCGACAGATTTAAACGCGCGCACAGGAGAGCTAACACCACCAGGCATTAGGTTTTGAGCCGCAGCAAAAATTTCTTGTGATTTTGTGGTTTTAATCGTGGTATTTACCAAGGGTTATCTCCTACGATGCTAAAAATGAAGCTCTATCCTAGGATAGGCGCAAAAATACCTTAAACTTTATATTCTAGAAGAATAGCGGAACCAAAAAATAACAATATGTTATACAAATGTAATCAAGACTTACCTGTAGAAATTCGGTCTCTATCACAAGAGTGCCAGGATGTCTATAGAGCAGCCTTTAATTCGGCTGTACACTGGTATGGTGAAGCCTCCAAAGCTCACCAAGTCGCTCGAAGCGCTGTGAGAATGCAAGCGGCAGTGCATAGAGGTGTTGGTGTTTAAGTTTTGATTGAAATCAAATGTAAATAAATCATCCTGGATTTAGGAAAAGTAGAAGGTACAAAAAATAAAAAGTTGCCAGTTGTTTTGCCAAGAATGGTATGTTGATTGAATGAATCATTCTGGCCTTGTGAGCAACTGGTATGTTTTCTGAGTCACATTCATTACGCAACGCTATCCCAACTGATAAGATTCGTTACGACCAAAAAGGGCTTGTGCCTGCCATTGTCCAAGATTACTTGGATGGAACAGTGTTAATGATGGCTTGGATGAACAGCGAATCGTTACAAAAAACGTTGGAAACTGGAGAAACTTGGTTTTGGAGTCGTTCGCGTCAAGAGTTTTGGCACAAAGGCGCTACATCAGGTCATACGCAAAAGATAAAAGGTATTCGTTACGATTGCGATAGCGACGCGATTTTAATTAGCGTCGAACAAATTGGTGATATAGCCTGCCACACCGGAGAGCGCAGTTGTTTCCACCAAGTTGATGGTAACATAATTCCCCCTCCAGCAGACACTTTATCTCAAGTATTTCAAGTAATTTGTGACCGTCGCGATAACCCCAACGAAAACTCTTATACGTGTAAGTTATTTGCAGGTGGCGACAATAAGATTTTGAAGAAAATTGGTGAAGAGGGCGCCGAAGTTGTCATGGCGTTCAAAGACGATAATGGCGAAGAAATCGCAGGCGAAGTTGCCGACTTATTTTACCATACAATGGTCGCATTAGCGCATCATAAAGTAGATATTAAAGACGTGTACCGGAAACTTCAAGAAAGGCGCCGATAATCTGGCAACAGATACAACGGATGTAACGGATGGTATTGTAGGTTGGGTGGAGCGACTTTTCGCTTCCCAACATCTTACCATTTGAAATTATAATAGGACGGTTCGGGATGCCCATCCCACAAGAATGAGATGAAATTTTAAATTAGTTAAAGTTGTTCTGGATTAATTCCTTTTTCTCGAAGTAAAGCACGTAAAGCTTCTAACTGTGTTTCAGCTTGTTCCGCACGTTGACGTTCCTGTTCTGCACGTTGACGTTCCTGTTCCGCACGTTGACGTTCCTGTTCTGCGCGCTGACGTTCTTGCTCTCTAAGTTGGTCGAGTTCCAAGAAAGTTAAAAATGGTTGTCCATCAGAACGGAAAATTTGTAACTCATTATTTGGTAGTTCAAAACGAATTCCTAAACGTGGACTAACCCAACCTGCCATTTGCTCAATTTCTTGTAATTCATTATTTGAGCGTAGCCAGCCCGTTAACTCACTTGTATTGGGGTCATATAAATAATATTCTTCCACACCATAGCGTTGATAGAAATTATATTTAGCAATCATTTCTTTATGAGTGTTGCCTGGAGAGAGAATTTCAAATACAACTTGTGGAGGGATATTATTTTCTTTGGACTGAACGTAGGAACCTCTATCTCCTTTCTGTCTGCCAAAGACTACCATTATGTCAGGTGCCCTGCGAGTCACGTTATCATCTTTAACCGGATACCACAATAAGTCCCCAGCCACAAAAACATCTGGGTTATTTGCAAACAGTAAATCGCAGTTCTTTTTAAGAAATACAATTAATTCAAACTGCTTAGTATTGTCTGCCATTGGCTGTCCATCACTTTCAGGGTAGATGATGTCCTCTTGGACTGTCGGTTGCAACTGAGTAACCATTGGTGTAGCTCCGGCAAGCGCGAATGTACTACTAATTTTAACTTAAATTGTAATATTGTCACTAGGCACCGAAATTATTAACAAGCCATTAATGCTTTGTAATAGTTATACACTTTTCTTTACATCACCGTATATTTATTTAGAAAAAGCATTTACATGTATATAAAACGCTAAAAAATAGTCAAGATTTTTTTTTAAAAACGCGATATCGTTATATAAGTTAAATAATTATTTAAATGTTTACAACTCCAATTACAAATATAAGTGCCAGTGTAAGAGATTGTGAGCCTTCTGTCACAATACCTATGACTGGTAATGAGTATTTAGAAAGTTTACGCGACGACCGAGAAGTTTGGATTTATGGTGAGCGAGTAAAAGACGTAACAGAACATTCAGCATTTCGTAATTGCGCGCGCATGGTAGCACGATTATACGATGCGATGCATGACCCAAATTTAAAAAACATACTTACTTGTAATACAGATACAGGAAATGGTGGATTTACACATCCATTTTTCAAAGTACCATACACCCCACAAGATTTAGTAGCAGCAAGAGAAGCTATAACGACATGGCAACGTATTGGTTACGGTTGGATGGGTCGTTCACCTGATTATAAAGCTGCTTTTTTAGCAACGTTAAGCACCAATACAGATATTTACTCACCATATAGTGAAAATGCGCTTGCTTGGTATCGTCGTGCCCAAGAGAAATTATTATATCTTAACCACGCACTTGTACATCCTCCTATTGACCGTAACCGTCCAGCAGATGAAACTGCGGATGTGTGTGTTCATGTTGAGAAAGAAACAGATGCAGGTTTAATTGTAAGTGGCGCCAAAGTTGTGGCGACCAATTCAGCACTAACTAACTATAATTTTATTGCTCACTATGGTTTACCTATACAAAAGAAAGAATTTGCACTTGCTTGCATAATACCAACAGCGGCGCCAGGACTAAAATTAATTTGCCGTCCCAGCTATGCAATGACAGCTGATGTAATGGGCAGTCCCTTTGACTATCCATTATCGAGTCGCTTAGATGAAAACGATGCAATTATGGTACTAGATAAAGTATTAGTACCTTGGGAAAACGTTCTGATTTATGGTGACTTAGAAAAGACTAACAAAGTACTTCCAACTTCCGGCTTCGTTCAACGTTTAGCTTTACATGGATGTACTCGGCTTGCAGTCAAACTTGATTTTATTGCCGGACTTTTGCTCAAAGCAGTTGAAGCAACAGGTACGTCCAACTTTCGAGGCGTACAAGTGCAAGTTGGAGAAGTAATTGCATGGCGAAATTTATTTTGGGGTTTAACTGATTCTATGGTACTTAATCCTGTACCTTGGATTGGCAACACCGTATTACCAAATCCAGATTCAGGAACAGCATATCGTGTTTTTTCAACCGTCGCTTACTCGCGTATCAAAGAAATAATAGAGCAAACAGTTGGTAGTGGCTTAATATATATCAACTCCCACGCTAGCGATTTTCAAAATCCTGAATTGCGTCCTTATTTAGATAAATATATTCGTGGTTCTAATAATTACGAAGCAATCGATAGAGTTAAATTAATGAAATTACTTTGGGACGCTTTCGGTTCTGAATTTGGTGGGCGCCACGAATTGTACGAAAGAAACTACGCAGGGAACCACGAAGAAATTCGTATTCAAGCATTATTTGGAGCAATGGCAACAGGTCAAACTCAACTTTACAAAGGTTTCGCCGAACAATGCATGGCTGAATATGACATCAACGGTTGGACTGTCTCAGATTTAATCGACCCTTCTGACGTAAATTACTTCACCAAACATTTTTAATAAAAACTGTCGTAGGTTGGGTGGAGCGACTTTTCGCTTCCCAACAAAATATTGATGAAATTTACCACAGAGACACAGAGACACAGAGTACACAGAGACAAGTTTAGGCACCACCAACAAAGACAAAACCTTAATTTTCTCTTGCTTCTGTTTGCTTATAAACCGTTAATTAATAGCATATCCCGTATGCTGCCTCACGTATTCAGGATGGAATGCGAGAACGATGTCATCTTTAGGGACTCCAGCAGCTACAAGTTCACAAGTTATCCCATCTTCAATTCCATCACGCTGAATCCAAATTTTGTCATTAATAATTTCGACGTGAACAATTACACCGTGGACTCTTTGGTTGCCAAGCCACCCCGCGTTCATTAGCACAAAATTATTACGTTCGCAGTCAATAATTAATTTGCTATCGATTTCTCCGTAGGTGTACGGTATACGATGGTGATATTCCAGAATATTTTGGATAATATCGCGGTATGAATCTAATTTATCCATTGGACGACCTCTTCTTTTTTAACATTAAAAATAATATTTAAGGTGATTATTCTCAACTACCATCTGGGCTATTTCTTCTTTAAAAAAATCTGTATATACTTCTTCTCGAATAGCTAGATAAAGAAGTCGTTCGGGTTCTAAACGTTCTAAGGTGTCTCGATAAAGTATGTATTGTCCTAGCGCATTTTCTAGGTCATTTACAGGTGAAGGGCTTAAAAAACTTTTAATTTCTACAGCTATTTTGCGTCCTTCTTTTTCAGCTACTAAAAGTTTTTCTGCAATCAAGTCGATATAGACCGAACGAGAACCTATGGAGAATCGGAACAACTCGCTCGTAATTATCCACTCATCTTTTTCTAAGGCAGCTTTTACCGTATTGTGGTAGATGTCTTTTGCCATATCTATTAAATTATTCCGTAGGATAGGCGTCTCGCCTGTCCTATAATTGTAATATGTAATAATTAATCAGGCACCTAAAGCCCCGTCATAGTCCTGACAAAGCATACTAAATTTTTAGAGCTAACAACGTAGGTTAGGTTACGAAAAACGCTTCACCCGACCAACGATTCCTGAGCAGCAGCACGAACAAGGCAATTAGGGTCTTGCGTTAGTTGTTGACAAATGTTGCGGTCAGTATTGGGGTTTTGAGCTATCGCGTATCTTTCAGCCCAAAACCAAGATTTATAGTACCTTGCCAGAAACGAACTGGGTATGTGAGCATTCATCAGTACTAAAAAGCGAGAAAAGGATGGTTGATCAGGAGATTTTAGACATCGATCTAAAAAAGGAATTGCCGCATCAGGTTCTTGAGTCAGTAAACTTTTAACAGCAGCCAAATTAAGTGGGTTAAAGTAAAATCCACCACGTACTGCTGGTTGAGTTGCTAGTTGAATCAGTAAATCTATTGGCGCACCAGCATTTTGGGCGACTGCTAGATGTAGTCGTCGCTCTGGATGCTTGGTAAATTTAGTTAGGATGTCGGGTGGAGTTTTCGGATGTCTAGCCACAGCTAATCTGACAATCAACTTATCGTTAGCTAGTGTTGTAAGAGTTGAAGCATCAACGTTCTGGTGTTGAGCAACTTTAGCTCTGACAAGAGTATGCTTGCTATTTGCTAGTTCTAGTAAATCTATAGAAGATAAATTTGGATTTTCCAAGCTTACTAATTGTTCTTTAAGCATTGAATCGAGTTTGGGATTAACCAAAGCTGCTGCTCTAACTTCCAAACAACAATCGTCAAGTAACTTATTTAAAGAGTTTTTACTTATATTGTGATGACTAGCAACCAAAACTTTCACCCCCTGAATTGGATGCAGAGCTAATTTCGATAGGATTTGCGGTGAAGTGCTTTCTTCGCTTGCTAAAATTACACCATAATATTCTAAATTAGAAATTCTAATTAATACTGGGCTATACTTTTTATATCTACCTCTGTCAAAATCAGTGAGCATATTTATTAAATAACTTCTTCTACTTCTAGAACCCATTGGTTTCTGTATCAAATCAACTAGACATATGTGAATACCAGGATTCTCTATAAAGATATTTATTATTTTTTTACACCAATCTTTATCTTCTAACTTAAGAAAGAGAGTATCTAAATCTGATACTAAAAGATTGAGGTGATTGGCAGCAGCAAAATTACTTGATAATTTAGCATTCTCTATTGGCAGTGTTTGTGGAAGGATGAAAACGATTTTAATAATTATGTTGATTATATACATTATAATCCGGTTAAGCATGGTTATGTAATGGCGCCTTCGCTCTGGGAATATTCAAGTTTTCATGTTTATGTCAAGCGTGAGGTTTTAGATATTGGTTGGGGTGCTGGTGTAGAGATGAAGTTTCCTGAAGATGTGGGATATGAGTAAACGTAGGTTGGGTGCAGTGGCACTTCGTTACCCAACGTTGTAAATGCTTGAATGTGATGTTTGATTTTTGGGTGTCAAAAGATGTTGGTGTTGGGTTACGCAAAGCCTTCACCCAACCTACGGTTTTTATAAACTCTTGCTCCCTCCCCGTATCGGGGAGGGGTTAACGTGTTTGTAGTTGTGCGTTTAGTGCTTGGGTGATACGTGCGCTTGTTTGTTCAAGGTGTGCGAGTGTGTACGTGTTGAGGTTTTGGTGTTTGAGACTAGCGTTTATTGCTGCTTGGAGTTGGTTTAATTGGTGCCAAGCTATTGTACTTGCGTCTTCGGGTACGTTTACGGTTCGTAGTACCATATGCAATAAGATGTTGAGATGCTCGCGTTGTAGTGAGCGTCTAATGCTAGATATTTGTTGGGGTTTACTGCCAGTTAATACTTCACTCCAGATTCCTTGTTGTAAGGTGTCGAAGAGTTCGGGGATAGTTAACGCATTTTCTAGTACAGTTTTTAGTTCAATGTCGAGTAAACGACTTAGACGTTCTCCATCTAGTAGTGAGTGCAGTACGTTACTTTGTAAGTTGAATATACGCGCGTGGATGGGATAGTCGAGACGAGAGACGGGTATGGCGTTTCCCCAGTGTTGCCAACGTGATGGCGCCAGTTGATTTAGTAATTCGGGTGAAAAGTTAAAGGCGTTTTCGGCGAATACATAATTTTGCAAGTTTGTCAATGCTTGCTGTTGTTTTTGTTTTGACATGGGAATAAATGCCCATTGCGTGTTTTCACCTGCGTGATGGCGCCCAAATGATTGCCCAGCTATGTATTGCACGAGTAGATTGGCGTTGCGTCCGTAGTAGTTAAATACACGGTTGAATAGTACGCGCAGGTTGCTGTAACTATCTCCTTTTAAAGGATAGCGTTCATCTAAGCGTGTCCACATGATGCGAGCATTATCTAGCTGTGACTGCGAATATTGCAGTACATCTCCACTCATGTCCCAAGCATTGGCTAAAGGGTTTACGTCCCATATGTCTTCATCGGTTGCGTAGGATAATTCGGGTTCGGGTGATGCAGCAGCTATTTGCTCTAAAAATGCTTTCTCCTGAAGTGGAGTTATTTCTTCAACATCATTTTCGAGTTGTTTATATCCATAAACTATTGCCCACTTATCGTAAGGACCGATCCGGGTAGGAAAATAATCACCTTGTTGGACTCCAGCAGGTGCAATGTTAACAGGTAGATAATCCATTACTGAACCTGTTAAACCCAAAGTATGGGTAATTTCTACATTATTTAATTCCTCCGGCGCCAACATTGTACTGCCATGAAAGTTATGCCGCAATCCTAATGTGTGTCCAACTTCATGAGCTATTAAATAACGTAGATACTCATGCACATACTTATGCATTTGCTCAGAGTCAGGTATTGTATCTGTAAGCAGTGATAGTGCCAGTGTACCCATCTTCGCTTGAAACGAAGATTCAGCCCCATAACAAGCATCATTATCAGCGAGACAAGAATGTTTGGTTGTGGGTTCAAATTCTTCTGCTAGTGCCGTTGAACTACCTTTTACTAACGCGCGATACTCATTCTCTAGCGAACGCACCATACTAGCATCAACAATAATATCCGCGTCTAAAATTTCACCTGTTAGCGGATTAACTCGTGTTGGACCGCGTGCAAATCCTGCATCAAGGGAATTAAACCAGCGAACTGTATTGTACCGTACATCTGCGGGTTGCCAATCAGCATTATCTGGCATTTGTTGCACTTCGATGGCGTTCTCAAACCCGGCAATTTTAAATGCTTCATTCCACATCAAAATGCCTTCTCTAATAGCATCGCGATATTCTAAGGGTACGGCGTTTTCTATCCAGAACACAATTGGTTTTTTTGGCGCCGATAATGGTAATTCTGGGTTCGATGCTTCCAAATGCCATCTATTTATATAGCGTACAAATAAATCATCACCACGATTACGGGAAAAATCCTGAAACGCAGTAATAAAGTACCCTACTCGGTCATCAGCAAGTCTTGGTATATAACCATTATTTTCTGGCAATTGAGAAAAGCTGTAGTGAACTGACAGCGATAATGCTCGACTATCTGGAACTGTCACCAAATCGGTGCCTTCTTTTGAAGAAAATCCGTAAACTGAGTCAATTTCCACATTCAGAGGAAAGCTATTAACGTCACTAAAGTATGACCTATGTTCCTCTAAATGATAATCTGCTTGGAGTGATGATTTTAATAGCCCAGTTAAACCTGGGAAATCACGCATTAACAAATCGCCTAAATCAATCAGCAGACTTTTAGTATACGGGTCACTTCCTGCAATTTCTGCGGCGCCAAGTACCGAATCTGTAAACGAACGCTTCAGCGAACGCTCTTCTGGTGCATTAATTTCTGTACGGAATTTTACATTTCGCACAACAAATTGTAAAGTATTGTTAACACGTTGAAAGTAAAACAGAAAGTCTTGAAGTGGAAGTCCGCTATAAATTCCACTTTCGCCAATCCCAGACTCAAGTGTTACAGTCGCTAAGTAATTTTTATTTAGTTGTTCTGGCTTGACTTCGAGATAAGCTTCACCAGTGTCTTTATACTGATAAAGCGTAAATAGACCGTCTAATTTCCGACCATCGCGAGTTATCTCACGATAGCGTCGAATCGCTTCTTTACGCTCAATTATTCGATTTTCCGAACTGGCAAAAGTATCAGCAATAGCCACTTGAAATTGCTGACCCTCAAAATCTGATATCCCACTGGCAAATGCACTGTTGGTGCTAAATATACAATTCCACAGCAGTAACCCGCAGATTACTACCCAAGCTATCCAATTATTCATTTCTAAAAGCCATTCACGCGCGATGCGGCAGTGTGCATACATACACGCTGCTTAGATATTTCATAGAATAGCGTTGTTTGATTGAATAAATATGTAGCGATTTTAGCTAGTAGGGTATTTTGTGGCGCCAAGATTACATAATTTTTAATATTTGGTTAAAGACATGAATATTAGAGGGAATATTAGAGGCGGGCAAGGATGCCCGCTCCACAAGAGGTTTTAGGAAACTGTGGTTAGAAGGTGAATGTTGTTCTTAGTACACCTACTGTGGTTGTGTCGTTTCTGCTGTCTCCTTCGGGGTTGAATAAAACGAAGGCGCCAGGGGTAATGCTAACGTTATCGTTGACTTTGAATTTGTAATAAGCCTCTAAATGGTAAGGTGTTGCGCGTTGTACACCCGCAGCAGCAAGATTTGCATTACCGTCTGCATCAGTACGATACAGTGGTTGACCAAAGAGGATACCCGCAGTGTTTCCTTTTTTGATTAAATCCTTTAAGTGTAAACCAACCATCCAACTGGTAAAAGTGCTGGATGCATTTACACGACCCGAAGAGTCATCTACAAATATGGCGGCGCCGTATCCTGAAAGTGCTAATTGGTCACTAAAACGGAAGTTTACGGTACCACCAAACGAGTTGAGTTTAACTGGGATTCCTAAGCCAATGTTGGCGCCTGACAATGCAAAAATATCGCTACTTGTTAAGCCTGTACCAAGAATATTTATTTCATGATAACTGTTGGCGTAGTTCAAACCAATATCTATTGATCTACTTGGTTTTAAGGTAAGTTGTGCTACTACAACTGAACTTCCACCAAATATCCCTGAACCTAGTGGAGTTCCTGAAACACTAGGTAAAATATCTGGAGCATTTTGAGGAATATTCGCCAATCTGTATATTTCCCATTATTTATTCTTATGTCAGTTTCATTGACATTTTTAACGTTATCTGGATTACTTTCAAGATTATTGCTGATTTCGATTGCAAAATTATTATCAGATAGTTTACGTTCTGATTCCTGCTTGTTTGGTGTTATTGTGTTTACGGGCGCCGCTTGTACACAAATTGAGCTAGCTAAAAGACATAAAAAGCTAGCTCCACCAGCAGAAGTGAGTAGATATTTTTTCATTGTTACTCCTCACACTTTAAATTAATTTAGTCTGCTCAATCGCAAAATTGACCTACACCCACCAAAAAACAAAGAATATTCAATTAGAGTTAATATCATTTTCGGCAAATGAAGCCTTGCAAAAAAATGATACTTCTGGTATATACACTACTTGAAGAATGTAAATGTTATTACCTCAAGTGTATTTAATATAGTAAATGTATCTCTATCAACAATTGACACAATCTTTGATTGATAAATCTTATGGTTATTATTAAGTGCTGAGTGCTGAGTAATTAGCGCATTTTTTGAAGATATTGTAAAATCATAATCGTTATGACTACACTAAAAGCTAAACTAATCCAATAAGTTCCTGTTACACCATTGTCCAAGACCCAACCACCTAAAATTGGACCAATAAAATATCCACAAGCCCAGCAAAGCGAGTTAATTGATAAATATACTCCACGTTGTGAAGCAGGCGCCAAGTCACTCACGAGCGCTACTGCATATGGTGTATACGAAACAATTGCGATAGCAAACACACCCAAAGCAGCAATAGCCATCTCTTTTGATACTAAGGTGCCTGTTTGCCAAACTAAACCAAAGCCTATTGCCCAAAAGCACGCGCTAACCGTTAAAGCTTGCGTATGGGAAAAACGATTTAAAATCCGGGCAACTGGTAACTGAGCAAAAATTGCCACGACTAAATGCCAAGCAAATAAAGCACTAATATCAGTTTCGCTGAATATACTCTTGGCGCCTTGAATATTCACATAATTCTTGAAATATAAAGGTAAAGTGCTGTGAAGTTGAGATATATATGTTGTAAAAATAATATTTACCACCACAAAAATACAAAGCTTTTGGTTTTGCAGTGCTGCTACCCAAGCCTTTAAATATTGCCCTTTTTCTGATTTTTTATCTTCGATTACTAATGTTTCACTAATTGCAATCCAGATAACAACGAAAAATACAACAAATGAGATAGCATCAGCGGTGAACAATAAACGGTAATTATTTGTCGTTGAAATTACAATTCCCGCCAAAACTATTCCCATTCCCATTCCCAAATTATCTGCTAATCGGGTAATGGCAAAAGATAGGCGCCTATTACTATTTACCGTCAAGTCGGCAACAACTGCCTCTGTTGAGGGCCAATATAACCCCGTCGCAAATCCATAAATTAAATTTCCAATTATTAAAGTGATAAAACTATGAGCCGTTGCTAGTACCGATGAACCGATTGCTGCAATTCCAGTAGCTAGTAATAATGTACGTCGGCGCCCGCATCGAGGAGAGTCAGTAAGTGAACCACCCAATATTCTGCCAAAAATCCCAGCAACTGAACCACTGCCCAAAGCAAAACCCACTTCGGTAGCACTTAAACCAACTTGATTAACAAAGAATATTGGAGCATAAAACAAAGTGAATCCGGTTCCTACCTCTGACAAGAAGCGACCAATCGCTAAAATCCATACTTGTGGATGAATCGCGGATAGCCACTTCGGAAAACTCGGCTTGCGTAGTAATTTCATACTATCAGAATATTAATTAAAATTTACTTTTTTGTAATTCTTATCATTCACTTTCTATAATCCTCATTAATTCCACAAGTTTTCCACAGGAACGAGTAGGTTTTCCACAGCTATTTCACGATTGAATCGACTGTGTATAGTAGCTTGTGGATTTTTTGTGTTGCCCACTCTTTTACATATCATACTGAGTTATTGTAAAGTTAAGTAAACTTTTTGAGGGTCAAACACTTATTCTCACGTAAATATTTATTCTTTATGAATTATCTTGTAACATTTCGCAGCATTGACAAACCCACCTCCTGTTTCGCACAATAATTCGGCTTGCTTTTTTAAACAGGCAACGAAAGATTGATGGACGAGACATGGAGACAAAAGACGCATGAACGCAACAGTTAATTTATTCACAGAAATTCCTGATACCCTCCACGAATCCCTCAAAACCTACTTGGAAACTCATCCTGATTGGGACCAAAATCGGGTGCTAACGGCGGCTTTGTCGTTGTTCTTGCTCCAGAATGGTGAAAGTGACCGTCGTACTGCGCGCGTTTACCTTGAAACGCTGTTCCACCACTCCTAGCCGGGTTATTAGATGTTACAACAGGTTAATTTGTATATCCAAAAACCTAAAGTTAACAAAAAATAAGTACTTTTTGTCCAAGGAATAAAAAATAAAGCAATCGCTTATCTATAGCGATTGCTCTATAATATATAGCTAAATAATAATATACTTATTTCTTGATAAAGCTATGTAGCTATTGAGTTGGACTTGGTTGAGTAATAAATTTAATTTATTGCTGACGCTAAATAGTTAAATTTATATTAAGCAGCAATTTAGTGGGCTGCTTAATACTATAGAGGTTGAGAAAGCGCGGGGTTTGAATCAAACTGTGTAGATTTTAAATTTCTTTTAGTTTGGTTTCAAATAGCAGCTTTTTGTTCCTGTGGGTGAGTTGGACATTCAAACTTATATCCAACACCGCGAACAGTTTGAATTAAAGCTGGCTGACTGGCGTCAGCTTCGATTTTTTTGCGAATTTGACCGATATGAACGTCAACGACTCGTTGGTCGCCAACATATTCATAATCCCATACCTCCTGAATCAGTTCAGCTCGGCGCCAAACACGACCTGGGTGGCTAGCAAGGAAATGCAATAAGTCAAATTCCAAGGCAGTCAACAGCACAGGTTGGCTGTTTAATGTCACCTCGCGTCGCACGGGGTCTATCATCAGCTTTTCAAATACCAGGCGTTTTTGTTCGGCTGTGGTAACTACTCGCTGGCGTTTTAAAATGGCAGCGACTCGTACTTCTAACTCTCCCAAACCAAATGGCTTGGTTAAGTAGTCGTCGGCGCCTTTTGAGAAACCGCGAATTTTATCGGCTTCGTCGGCGCGGCTAGTTAGCATTAATACAAAAACACCATTGCGGCTTTGCATCTCTTGGCAGAGGTTAAACCCAATAACATCTGGTAGATTCACATCTAGAATCACCAAATCAGGGTTAAACTGCTCGAACAATGCTAGGGCTGACTTGCCGTCTTCGGCAGCTTCGACCTGGTAGCTTTGCTTGCTGAGAAAGCGTTGGATTAGGTTACGAACCGCTGGGTCGTCATCGACAACAAGAATCTTGGCGGGAGCCATGACCATCTCTTCTTACAAAAATTTATAGGATTAAATGTGCGTGCATGTCGCATGTGAGATTTGCTTCTGCAACGCTCTTCAAGTGGTGGGTAATAACAATCTACAAGGCGCCTTACACTTTTCCCTGATGTTTTACACCTCATCCAGTGTAATCAGGATTGCGGAGAATTATAACCCAGAGCTACAATTGGTAATTGACTGGGATACAAAATTCCGATAATTGTGAGGTTTTGGCACGCCTTAAGTAATTACGCCTGTAGATGCATTAAATCTTAACGGTATCTTCATAGTACTGCATGATACTTTCGTTATCCTAGTTACTATGTAATTAAATTCGCGCCCGATTTAAAATTAAGTTATAGCTACACACCATAAAGGATTATGACGCTTACTAATTAAAGCAAAGTTTACGGCACGGTGAGTAACCAAGTCGGAAAAAAAAGATGTAACATGTTGTATACGCTACAGTAATGGTATTCTTAACTTAAATTCTAGAGTAGAGCTTACTACCCAGTAGCGGCATGAGGGGATACACTGAGTTATTGCAATATGTTAAAGTAACCATAGTTAAAATTACCAGACTTTTATTAAAAAACTCGTGCTAATATCCAGTTAGAATATATATATATAATGAGCGGAACCTAGTTTAAACTTGTTCATAAGCGCAAAACTTCGTTTCGGCGGATAAAAACCGTAAGGCAAGCTTGAATTCGTTTGTTTTTTACATTAAGCACGCCTAGTACTGAGGCTAAAATAATTAACTCCCATGAGCGACCAAAATCCCTACGAAAAACTTGGGGTATCAGAAGATGCAACCTTCGAGGACATACAAAATGCGCGTAGTCGCCTTTTAGAACAGTGTAAAGGCGACAGTAAACGTGTTGAGTTAGTCGAAGCTGCCTATGATGCTGTTTTAATGGACCGCTTGCGGATGCGCCAAGAAGGAAAAATCAAGGTGCCTGAACGTATTCGATTCCCTGAGCGTATTGTCCAGGCGCCGCCGCAAGAAAGTTTACCAAAACGCGACCAGTCTCCAACGTGGTTGAATAGAATGCTCGATAAGCCAGCTCCGGGTGACGTAGTTTTACCTTTGGTGTGGTATTTGGGTTTGAGCGCAATTTCTATCTTCTACAAAACAACAGGCGACCAAGTTCTACAACTGTCGCTTATATTGGGTGTTGGTATTAGCGTTTACTTTTTAAACCGCAAAGAAAATCGACTCGGCAGAGCTGTGCTATGGACTTTTGCAGGGTTGATGATTGGTTTAATTGGTGGAGGGCTAATAGCTGCTGGCTTAATATCACAAATTGTTATGGTAGGCATAAGCGTAGATCAATTTTCCACAGTATTGACTTTTGTCCTACTGTGGCTTATTAGTAGCTTTCTCCGTTAAAATTAAAAGTCAGGAGTTATGAGGCGCGGAGTTTTAACTTCGCTTCTCGCTCTTTAAAATGATTTCGACGGCAGCGCTCAAGTTTTTAACAATTAAATCTGGCTGAAAACTCTCTAATTGCTTGCGACTGCGAATACCGCATTCTACAGCTATAACTTTAATGCTATGTTTTTTTGCAGCAGCAATATCCGCTTCTGTGTCTCCTATCATCCACGTATTTGTAGCTTTCGGTAACTCTGTTAGCGCGCGCTCCATTAGTAAAGGCTTATCATCAACATCGCGGGTTTTAACGTAGTCATTACTGAGACAGTAACACCGATTTTCTGGGAAAAACCTCCCCAAGTCATGCTGTTTAAACGCGAAATCTAGTTCACTTACACGTCGCATTGTCATTACTGCTAGGTCTATATTTAGTTGTTTAATTTTTATCAGTGCCTCAACCGCATCAGGTGCCAACGTATCAAGTTCAAAATAAGGCTGCGTATGCACTGTGTTTTTACGTAGAGAAGCGAACGCAGTTGCTTGGTCTTCACTTAATCCTGAAATAATACCAATTTGTTTTTCAGGAACCCGGTCACGCTTTAAAAGCCAAAATTCCTGTTTCGGTAGCAACCGCACCTTTTGTTCGGGATGCCGAGTTTTTTCTAAACAAAGCTCATATACCCGATAATACCGCTCGGATACGTCAACTATTGGACCATCAAAATCTGTAAAGATTCTTAACATATTTTTATTATTACTTTAATAATCTTAATATTTCGTTATTACACTACCCCAGTTGAGAACGACTTGTGACAGTGTAAAGTTTTGAATAACTTATATAAAATATTGGAAAATGTAATATAAATTTTTTAGGTTCCCGATTCAGTGAACAAATCGGGAATTTGACATTTAAATGGTTACTCCGGAGCGCGTTTTAACTGTTCGCGCTCGATAGCTTCAAATAGCGCACGAAAATTGCCTTCCCCAAATCCTTTAGCGAGGTTACGACGTTCGATGAATTCAAAGAAAAATGTCGGTTGCCCGAAAATGGGTTGAGTAAAGATTTGTAACAATAAGGCGCCTGGATTATCTTCTCGCCAGTCAACTAAAATTTCTTGTTGAGTGAGGGAGTTAATTTCGGATGGAGAAAGTGGAAAACCGGGTCTAGTTACAAGCTGAGAATAATAAGTTGGGGGAACCACTAAAAAAGGCAAGCTACGAGAACGAAACAGGGAAATCATTTCCAGTAGGTTAAACGACGATAAAGCAATATGTTGAATTCCTGCACCTCGGTTGAAGTCCAGAAACTCTTGAATTTGCGAGTTACCTGTTGTAGGTTGGTTAATTGGTAGCTGTACACCACCACAACGCGATATCATGACCCGACTGTGTAACCCTGAATTTTCAGTTTGGATGTTAAAACTTTGCTGTGGTTGAAAATCAAGTATTTTTTCGTACCAAGTTACAGCGTTGTCTAATTCCCCTGTTGGTACATTTAATACAATGTGGTCGATGTTGACTAGTGTCCCAGGCGTTTTTGTAGGCGCCTTGAGGTCTGTTTCGATTAAGGTATGCGATAGGGAACCCCAAGCCTTAATTTTGGTAAATTGAGTATAAATACCATTCCAATAATATTCGCTAATTGGTTGCAAAATTTTGGCGCCGTAATTATAAGCGCGCTCCTGTATATCTTGAATATCTTCTACAGTAAATGCCACATCAGCTACACCAGGTGGGTGGTGACGTAGAAACTCAGCGACTGGACTGTTAGGTAATAACGGTGAAGATAGTACGAAGCAGATAGAACCGCTTTTGACTACTTGAGTACAAGTATGATTATCATTC
The DNA here is from genome assembly GCA_019359675.1 of Calothrix sp. FI2-JRJ7. Taxonomy (GTDB): domain Bacteria; phylum Cyanobacteriota; class Cyanobacteriia; order Cyanobacteriales; family Nostocaceae; genus Dulcicalothrix. The sequence continues at coordinate 19,011 of JAHHGX010000089.1, read as the reverse complement.
TCGTAGTTAAGAGGATAAGGAGGAAGCATGTAGTCGTCTACCGCTTCAAAACCTAAAGTACTTACAAACCAGCCACGCCAAGCTTTGGCATCTTCCACGTAAAAGTGAACGTGTTCAATTTTCATAATTGCTGAAAATCCAGCCTCACAGCTTATCTGTTTGTAAATATTGCACTTTTTCTTGAATTTTCTGCTCTTTCTTAAGTAATAGTTAGCAATTAACGTTTAATAATTTAAAATTAAGAAGCTTTACAAATAATAAATTTTAATTTAAGTTTCAAAAATTGAGATACCAGGTTTTTTCAAAAACCGGGTATCTAATTGATTTATTGCTCATCTAACATCCCGCTATTGGCGACTAATTTAGGGTATACTAATAGAAAAAATCCCATCCATGTCAATATTGGTATAGCAACGAGAATAGTTAACCAAATAATTTTAAATATAATCCAACTGGCGCCGATTATTGTTGTACCAGTTAGTAAAATAGACCAAGGTTGACACCACCAAGGTTTATAATCCCACACATTAACAGGCTGTTGTTTTGACATTTTTTAACTACTTAATCAGTACATTAATATATTTTATTATCTAATCATAACATTTAACATAACTTTTATCTAGATACTGCGTGAGCTATAAAGTTAAATTTACAAAGGGTACAAAATTGTTACTTACCATTAAGTATAAATATATGCTTATCATATAAAAATACTATTTTTTGTATTTAACTTGTACTATAAATGATACAATAAATAGTGCTACTATATTACACGTAAATTTATGGGGACAGTTCGTGCCAGAATCAACCTTACAAATGCAATTGATGACGAATTAGTAAATCGAGGTTTGCTTGCTCCTAGACTGTTACGGGTAATAGAGGCAGAAGGACTAGTTAACACAGGCGCCGTTTCTCTAGTAATTCCTGTAAAAATGGCTTCTGAGTTGGGCTTAAGAATTATTGGTCAGCGTAAGGTCAAGTCAGCAAATGGTAGTGAAGAAGTTATTGGTTTTACTGGGCCTGTGATTGTTGAATGTTTAGGACGTAAGACTGTTGATGAAGCTTTGGTTGTAGGTAATGATGTGTTGATTGGTCAAGTCCCGCATGGATAAACTGGATTTGCTTGTGGATTGTAGAAAACAGCAATTGATTGCTAATCCACAATCTCCTGATTATCATGCAGGCGATGATTAAGTGATGTGGTTAATGGGACGGGCAAGGATACCCATCCCACAAGATATTACATCCCACAAGATATTACATCCCACAAGATATTACATCCCACAAGATATTACATCCTATAAGATATTAATTTAGTTATTTTTCTATTATTTCACGTACTAGCTGTGCTAATTTTTCGGCGCTATCTGGTAGGACTACAACTTTGGAGTTTTCTCCCATTTGTCGCAGTTCGTCTGGACATTTTAACAAGCGTAATACTTCTTTTTGCAAAGTTTCTGCTGTTAAATCTGATTGTTTAAATAATAATGCTGCGTTCACTGCTGTAAACACGTTGGCATTATAGGTTTGGTGGTCTTCTGCGGCGAAGGGATAAGGTATTAATATTGACGGGGTGCCACATACTGCTAACTCGGTTAAACTTCCGGCGCCTGAGCGACTTATCGCTAAGTTAGCTCTACGTAATAATGCTGCCATATTATCGTAAAATGGCAAACATATATACTGTGGATGCTGTAAGCTGTTAGCGTCGGGGTCACTTTCTCCTGTAAGGTGAACAATGTAGGCGCCTGCTTCAAACCAAGCTGGAGCGCATTGTCGAACTAATTTATTTACAGCTACGGCGCCTTGACTACCACCGAATACCACTATTAAAGGCGCCTCAAAAGGAATCGGTAAATCTAAAGTCGCAGCAACTCCTGGAGCTAAAAATTGAGAACGTACAGGGGTACTGGTATAAATAGTTTTAGCTTTGGGCAAATATTTTGCAGCCACCTCAAAACCAACAGCGACAGCATCGCACCAAGGACCAAAAAAGCGGGTAACTTTTCCGGGTAAAGCGTTAGATTCGTGGAGAATAACGGGCAAACCAAGGGAGCGCGCGGCAATAACCGATGGGCCAGCGATATAACCCCCTGTTGTAAAAACTCCTTGGAAGTTACCTTGCTTGAGGAGTTTGCGAACCTCCAAAATGGAACCGATAAGTTTCCCAAGCGTAAAGAGCGAAGAAATTCCAAAACCTTTTTGAAATCCTTCGACAGATATGGTATTCAGCTTATACTGTTTGGGAACTAGCTGAGTTTCCAGACGATTGGGAACACCCAGCCATTCAATTTGATACTCTGGCAATTTCTCGCAGAGTGCAATTGCGGGGAACAAATGTCCCCCGGTGCCACTCGCAGCAATCAATAATCGTGTTGGTGTGTCTACCATCTAAACTTTTACCCGTATCAGCCCTAGTTTAATTAAGATAAAACAAATTCGCAGTTTTCTTTCGTAAATATCTTACGTATCAGCAATGCCTAACTTTATTAAGTTATTACCTTTACGCTCGTATCGTACCAAAGTCAACCACAAGTTAACTTTTTTTCTGCTTGTAATGAGTTTATTCACTAGTTGGCAGTCTGTCCAAGCTAGTACGGCACAAAATGCTCCTGCCGAACTTACAAATTTGTTAACACAAATCGATTCTGCCGCAAGTCAGGGTAACACCAAAGCAGTAATGCAATATTACAGCCCCAACTTTACCCATAGCGATGGTTTAAACCGCCAAAGCATGGAAAAGGCTTTAGTGTCTCTCTGGCAACGTTATCCAAGATTACGTTACACAACGCAGTTACAATCGTGGAGAAGACAAGGGAACACAGTTATTGCCCAAACAGTTACGCAAATTTCTGGTTTACCAAATGCAAACAGTCAAAATATGGCACTTAATGCCACTATTCGTTCTGAGCAACGTATCAATGGGCAGCAAATAATACAACAAAATATAATATCCGAACGCACGCAACTCACATCAGGAGCAAAACCCCCACAAGTTGATTTTAGATTACCTCAACAAGTCAAAGTCGGGCAGCAATTTAGTTTCGATGCTATTGTCTCTGAACCTCTTGGTGAAGATTATCTTCTTGGCGCCGCATTAGAAGAACCAGTAAAACCTGAGACGCTTCTTAAACCCACTCCTGTAAATCTTGAATTACTTAGTTCTGGTGGGTTATTTAAAATTGGTCAGGCGCCTGCAACTCCAGGAAGTCGCTGGGTATCAGCAGTAATTATGCGCGGTGAAGGTACAACAATGGTGACGCAAAGGCTTCAAATTGTGAAATAGTAGGGTGCGTAACGCTATGAAAAAATTTGAATGTAGTGATAAGACTCATAGCGTTACGCACCATCTTCAGTTATTGATTACCCAATTATGAATCAAATAGTCTTAATTACTGGTGCAAGCAGTGGTATAGGCGCCGCTTGTACAAAAATATTTGCTAGCGCAGGCGCCAAATTAATTCTCGCAGCACGTCGAAAAGAGAAATTACAGCAATTAGTCGAGTCTCTAAGTATAAACTCGTCGCATGTGCATTTAATCGAACTTGATGTACGTAACCGAGAGGCTGTAGAGTCTGCTATTTCTTCACTTGGAGCCGAATGGTCGAATATAGATATTTTAATTAACAACGCTGGTTTAAGTCGCGGTTTAGATAAACTCCACGAAGGCGCTTTTGAAGACTGGGAAGAAATGATTGATACAAATATCAAAGGTTTATTGTACATGACACGTTATATAGTGCCAGGAATGGTACAACGCGCACGTGGTCATGTAATTAATATCGGTTCAATTGCCGGACACCAAACATATCCAAATGGTAATGTATACTGCGGTACCAAAGCCGCTGTCAAATCAATTTCTGAAGGATTAAAACAAGATTTACTTGGTACTCCTATTCGTGTAACTTCGGTTGACCCAGGTATGGTAGAAACAGAATTTAGCGAAGTGCGGTTTCGCGGTGATAGCGAACGCGCAGCAAAAATCTATCAAGGAGTTACGCCCTTAACACCTGATGATGTCGCTGATGTCATTTACTTTTGTGCTACCCGACCAGCCCACGTCAACATCAACGAAGTTATTTTAATGCCCGTAGACCAAGCAAGTGCGACTTTGGTCAATCGTAAATAAATCGTTACGTAGGGTGCGTTACGGCATAAAAAATTATCGAACAAAACGAAAAATCTCGTGCCGTAACGCACCAAAATATTAAGTAAAGCGTATAAATTATAATTAAGTTAGCAGCAATTAACATAGATGGTGCGTGAAAGCACTTTAATCTTGGGTTACATTGCTTGATTGTAATAGCTTTCACGCACCCTACGCTTGAATTTTGCAAATTGCCATTATATGTGATTGGTATTTGTTTGTACTATGGTGAACGAGTTTTAATCCTGCTTGCTCTAATTCTTGGATAAGTTCAGGAAGCTGGTGTTTGTGATGGCGCCAAATTGTAATTTCTTCATCTTTGGAAATTACTACTTTTTTATCTATACCTGTGCCACTAAAATCAATAGTGTAATCACAAGTAAATTTCAGATTGGCTACTACACTATCTGTTGTTTCATCATATTTTCTGACAAGCTCACAGTCTTGGTGTTGAATACCAATATTCTTATTGATACGTTGGTATATTTGTTCGGCGTGATAGTAACAACCACCTCTTGGTATTCCATCCCATTGAGAGTTATTACCAATTTCGTTAGTTAGCACTAGTAAATCATTCTCACTCATACTTTGTCTAAAGTTTTTAAGTGCTTTGATTCGATGTTGTAGATTCCCGATAGTGACACCTAAGTGCAAAAATATATTTATGCCATTTTGGTGTAACAAGTATTCAGGAATAGGATTATTCTCTATGTCAATATAGCTATTTGTATACTTGATGAATGGAAACCATTTAGTAAAGTTTTTTTTCGATACGTCGAGTAATTCTTCACTAATATCTAACGCTGTATATCTATTTATTTTGCCAAGTTTATCAAGCTTACGAATATACTCTTTGACTGGATATGAATTTCCGGCGCCGACATCGATTATATTGACTTTATGGCAATTTTGTGTTTTACCGTTAAGATATTCAAAGTTATCCCTGAGTAGATTGATTTCTACATTCGAGCGATACCAATTAGGAACTATCAGCTTTCTGTAGAAATTATCCCAAATATTGGCGCCTGCACCTTTGTAAGAATATTTTAAAGGTATTTCGCGTCGAGTTTTCAGGGCTTCAATTAGATTTAAAATTTCCTTTTGCGAAAAAACTGTATAAAACTCAGAACTTGGCTTTGCAATAATATTATTAGTTATGATAGGACTTTGATTTTGTAAACTGTTAGTAATTTTTTCTGCCACTGTTCTCAAGATTTAAGGTTACGATATTAATCGAAGTATATCATCAACCATTCCATAAGGGTGGTCGAACATTGAAGCGTTACAAAAAACCGCTAATGTTAATTTATGACCTTTAAAATTTGGTAGATGCATTGTCCAAGTACTGTAACCAGGCCCACCACCACCGTGACCGTACAAGATACCATATTTAGATTCAGGGTCAATCATTACTCCTAAACCATAACAAGGGTTTTTGTACCAAGGGTGACGAGTGGGTGTTGGTACTGGGGTTAGCATTTCTTGTAAAGATTGAGAATTAAGTAGTTTTCCAGTAAAGAGATTTTCAAAGAATTTCACAACGTCTTCTGGTGTTGAAACAATTAATCCTGTTGCACACCAGTCTGGATGATAGCGAGGAATTACGTTTTCGATGCGGTTTTCTTGATTTAATTCTCTACTATAACCCGGCGCCAATTCTCCTTTAATATCAACTTTATGTGCTATATATGTATTATGTAAATTCAATACGTCAAAAATCTTACTCTTTAACACTTCGGCAAAAGTTTTACCTGTGACTGCTTCAATAACTTCATACAGTAACATGTACCCAGTATTCGAGTAACGAAATTTTTCTCCTGGTTCAAAATCAAGTTGTCCTTGACACGTTAACTCCATAACTTGCTGATGTGTCCAAGGTATTGAAGGATTTGCTCTTACAGCAGGTAAATAATTCTCTAAGCTTGTATAATTAGGCATTCCGCTTCGATGATTTAGCAGGCGCCGTAGAGTTACTGTTTCAGGAAATGGTAGTTTAGGAAGCCATTTTGTAACAGGGTCATCTAAATCTATTAATCCTTCTTGCATTAATAGCAATAAGCAAGCAGCGACAAAAGTCTTGGTAATACTATATATATAGAAGCGACTGGCGCCCATTTTTTCGCGCGCATCCAAATCTGAGTATCCAGCACTTGCCGTCCAAATATGCTTTTCGTCACTTATTGCCACATTCACACCAATACACGCTTCAAAGCGAAGCGACTGGTTTAACTGGTTTTGCAAAGCTTCTGTAAAAAACATAGTTGAGTGTTGTCATGCTGAACGTAGTGAAGCATCTTAATAACCATCAAGTTTACAGAGATTCTACCCTGCGGGAAAACTCCGTTTACGCTTCGCTCAGAATGACATTTTTTACTTTGCGTAACTAATGATATTTTATGCAAACATTTTGCTAATAATATCTTGATAACGTTCTGTTACAACGTTTCTGCGAATTTTCAGGGTTTGGGTTAGTAAACCATTTTCAATTGTAAATGGCTCTTGAATTAAATCAAATACGAGAATTTCATCATCGCGACGATAACCGGGACGGTTGCGCGTCTCGCGATTGATTTCTTCTCTAAATAAATCTCGCACTGGTTTGCTATTTAAATCAATTTGGCTGCCTAGCTTTGCTTCTAATGCTTCCAAATTCGGTACAATTAAGGCGCCCAAGAATTTCTCATCTTGACCAACAAGCATTATTTGGTCGATATAGTCACTTCGTAAACAAGCGTCTTCTATTGGTTGAGGTTCGATATTTTCACCGTTTGTTAGTACTATTGTATCTTTGGCTCGACCAGTTAAAACGACTTGGTTATCTTGGGTTAACCAACCAACGTCACCAGTGTCAAACCATCCTTCTGCATCGATAGCTTTGCTTGTAGCTTCGGGGTTTAGATAATATCCTTTCATGACTTGCGGTCCTCTTGCCATGACCAAACCTTTTTTCTGTGGTGGTAAAGTTTGACGAGTTTCTAGGTCTACAATTTTGAATTCTGTACCAGCAATGGGTATACCGGAAGAACCACGTAAGTTTTTGTAATGACGACGTGCAGAAAGAACGGGAGATGTTTCTGTGAGTCCATAACCAACTAAAATATTGATGCCAACGATTTCAAAAAATTCTTCTAAGTGCTGTGCTAGTGAACCACCACCGCAAATTAGTTGTTTGACGTTGCCACCTGTTGCCTGCTGAATTTTCTTGTAAACTATCATCTCACCTAGGAAGTGTAGTGGCGCCAGTAAAATGGTAGTTTTCCAAGCGTTGATTATTTGTGCGCGTGTTGGATTTAAGTTTTGTAAGTCTAAACCTTTCCAAGTTCTGACTGCTTTGATAAATCTACCACTGACAGCAAGGAAGTTATTAATCAGCTTTTGCATACGTGGAGACTTTTCACGGAAGGATTTTTGAATTCCTTCGTATATAGACTCCCATAAACGCGGTACACCAACAACGTACTGCGGTTTATATTCCTGTAAGTCTTGCTTCAAAAAACGACGATTAGTATAAACTTGAGTACAACCCTGAGAAAGTGTGTAATATTCTCCAACACGTCCAAAGCTATGCCAGGTAGGCAATATACTCAATGTTTTATCACCAACCGCAGGTTGAATAACTGCTGTGAGAGTATTAAGTTGATGAATTAAATTTCCGTGGGTTAACATTACACCTTTGGGTTTGCCTGTTGTCCCGGAAGTGTAAATTAATGTTGCTAACTGTTCGCGATTTAATTTTACTTCTTTGAGAGTATTACTCGATGCTAACTGTATGAGTTGATTATAGTTAATTATTTTTACATTTGGATTTATTGGTGCTTCCTCATCAGACAGCAAAACTATCCACTGTACCTTTGAACTATAAAGTTCTGGTTCAAGCTTTTTGAGAGTTTTTATATTTTCGACAACTAAACCAGTGCTGCCGCTATGTTCCAATATATATAGTAACTCTTCTTTTTCTGCTGCTGAAGACCTAACTGCATTCGCGGCGCCTGCCATCATAATACCTTGGTCGGCAATCATCCAGCGTGTGCTATTATCTGCAAATAATGCAATTCGTGGTAATACTGAATCTTCTGTATCTTGAGTAAAACCTAATACTTGAATTCCAATCGCAAACTGTTGGATTTGATAGTGCAATTGTTCGTAGGTGAGAGTTACTTGGGGTTTGACATGGGGGTCTATTAATGCAGTAACATCCTTAAACTGTGTAGCTGCTATTTTCCACATTTCAGGTAGAGACTGCAACTCAGCGTAGCTGACTAGACCTGTCATTTGATATTGCTCGGTTTGAGAAAAAGAATATTTGGTTGTATCTTGAGTAGTCATATATAAATTTTGCCTCTTATATCTAGTTACTATATGGTCACTGCTAACTACTATTTATGCAAATAAAGTTCCAGAAATGACCAGGGTATAGACAGTTTAGCAACCTGCCGATGATAAATACTATGGTAACTATAAACTAATAGCCATAGAAAGATTCTCTCTCTCCATGATTAAATAAAGTATTTCACCACAGAGATGTAGAGACGTGTAAACCGGAGGTTTTCCCGTAGGGATTAATCACGTCTCTACAAAAAATTTTATTATGGATAGTACTACATTCTTTGATTTTCCGCGCGAAGAGAAACTTTTTGGACTAAGACCCGAAGTAGGGAGATGGTTGTTTATCCCTTCGGGTTTAACGGTACTACTATGTTTGGGAACAGTTTATTCTTGGAGTATTTTCAGTAGTCCATTTGAGACAGCGCTAAAAGCCAAACCTGGAACTATTTTACTACCCTTTATGGTGCTAGGTGTAATTTTTACCCTTGTCATGCCAATTTCGGGGTTATACATATATAGGTTTAGTCCTCGCATACTCACGACTGTTGGCGGAATTACTGTTGGAATAGGGTATTTACTCTCAAGTATTGCTCCCAACTTACCATTTTTAATACTTAGTTATGGTTTAATAGCTGGTATTGGTGTTGGTATTGCTTATGGTGTGCCACTTGCAGTTGCGGCACGTTGGTTTCCTGACCGTAAGGGTTTAGCTGTGGGGATGACGGTTGTTGGTTTTGGGTTGTCACCATTGATAACGGCGCCGTTAGCGATTACATTAATGAATGGTAACAGCGCAATTGGTATTCCTGGTTTTGGTGTACGTGGGACTTTCGTAATTTTAGGCATTGCCTTTACATTCATCATTTTAGCAATTGCGAGTGTGTTAAAAATGCCTCCGCAACGCTGGCAACCTACAAATTGGCGCCCAGTTATATCAAACACAGAAACTGCCGATAGTTTAGACATACCAATGACGCAAACACAGACTTTTTACGGACTGTGGACTTGCTATATTATTGGTACTTTTGTTGGACTAACAGCAATTGCCACAACTGCACAAGTTGGAAAAGAAATAGTCGGGTTACAACAAGAGCAATTAGCATTTGCAATTCCATTATTTGCGGTATTTAACGGTATTGGTCGTCCTTTATTTGGCTGGTTAAACGACCGTCTCAAACCAAAAGTAACTATTATCGTTATCAATATCCTGATTTTGATAGCATCAATAGTGATGTGGAATACATCTCAAGGAGAAATCACGAATTTCTTGATAGCGTACTGTATATTTTGGTTTTGTTTAGGAGCATGGTTAGCAGTGGCGCCTGCTGCAACATTGAGCTTCTTTGGCTTGAGTAATTACCCTAGTAACTATGGTTTAATGTTTACCGCGTTTGGTTTTGGAGGATTAGGTGGAATTTTTACCATTGGCGCCATACGAGGTCTTTCTGGAAGTTTTGCACCATTCTTTTTTGTTACGGCAACTTTGGCTTGTTTGGGAATTATAGTGTCAACGTTCTTTCTTAACCGTCCGCGCAAAACTGCTATCGCTGACTTTTTGTTCAAATGGTTAATAAGTCCTATTAGTCCCGCGCTACTCTCATTTGTAGAATTTTGGCTAAAACGCGCAAAAGCCTAGTAGAAACCCGGTTTCTCACTCAACATGAGAAATTCATACTCGCCTAGGATTGAAAATCTAAGCAGGGAATTTTTGTGGAATCCTTTCCAAAATTCCAGACCCAAAGACTTTATCAAGTTCTAAATACTCTAGATGTACATAGCCAATGTGACAGTGGCAGGTTTGATTTGTACAGGTTCTATCAACTAAATAATCTTCCCAGTTAGCATGATATATATTACCAATCGGCGCCTTGATAAAATGGCAACGTCGCATTGTACCCTGACCATCAACGGAAATAGCTGACTTACCCGCGCGGCAAGAACGTCCAAAACTTGGGTAATGTTGTGTATTCAATTCATACAAAGGGTCAATAGACTGAAAAAACTCTCGGTCTTGTTGTGATAAATTCGGCAACTCCGCCTTTACTGCGTTAATCCATAAATACACATGTTCAGGTAATTCTTGACGTAAAGCAGCAATTTCATGTTTAAACTGTGGGAAACCTACCACACCAGCACTAAAATGGGCGCCGAGTTTATCAAGTTCCAGGCATTTAGCAATATAACTTTCTCTTTCTACCCATTCCGGGTGAAAAGTAGCCCAAAGCGCAAGCTTATCTTTATTACACTTTTCCACCCAATCTAAATTACAAGAAAGATTAGTTTGAATAGCAGCTTTATTAACATGAGGCATCTGAGTTAACTTTACCAAAGCTTGCTGATAACAGCGATGAATTAACGCCTCACCCCAAGGAGTAAAAAGAATTGAAAACTCATGCTGTGGATGTTGAGAAACCCAATTTACAAACCGTTCTAAATCTTGTTTGTCACTAGCTAATTCAGACGCTGTTTGCTGACGCTTCGCAAAAGGGCAATATTCACAACCATAATTACAACTAACCAAAGAACCTCGATAAAGAATGTTCAAATGCATATAAAATCCTCTTATTATCAAACTATAATATATCAGTATTATAAACATCCCTCTTGTGGAGCGGGCATCCTGCCCGCCTTACTTGCCAAATTTTCTTATTCATACGCAGATAAATACCTATATGGTTCTTGCCTCTCAGCAATAACTTCAATATCCAATTTTTTCATTTCTTTAACCATTTCATCAGTTAAACAATTATAAGAAATATTAAGAGTATCTAGTTGACGAACTCCTGAACAACTAAGTAAAGCTTTAGCACCATCATCTTGTATTTGTCCCATTGAAAGGTCTAGCTCAATTAAATTTTCAATTTTGAGAGAATCTTTGATTACAAAAGCAATGCTACCGGGGTCGATGTGGTAATACTTCCTTAGCCCTAAATACTTAAGTTTGGGAAATATATTATGAAATTTATGCATGTGTTCATAAATATCACAATGGTCTGCATCAAACCAAAGCTCTAAATATTCCAAGTTAGGTAATTCTAGTTTGAAAATTTCTTTAACGATATCACTTGAAATATTGCGACCTTCAATCGTAAGAGCTTTTAATTTTGTATGTAGAATAGGACTAAATTCTAGTCCAAATGCTTGATTCTTCTTTTTATAATAATAAGATGTGCGGATTTTTAATATTTATAATTGCGGATAAGCTAGTAAAATATAACTAAGATTGGCATAAGCTAAGTGGATATTTTCCCATTCAGCATTATTTATATCTCCTATAAATAATGCTTTAAGATTGGTAATTTTTTCAGAAGATTGAAGTAGTGTATCTATAACAGGACAGAAATTATAGTATTCAAAATAAGTTGTATACCAAAAACCGAAGACCAAAGCTTCAACCTGATGAGCAAATGGGCTTTGCAATAATAATTGCAGTTTATCTACACTATTTATAACTGAATTTATATAATAGTCCTCTCCTGGGACAACTCTTAAAGCATACGCAGTATCAACTGTATCACTAATGCCGATAACAGGGTCAAACTCAATAACTTTCCGGTTAGCGAATGTAGTCGCATGATTGTCAGGAATATCATAATACTTTTCAAAGCTAGTCCAGAATTTATGCTCTTTTAAAGCTGCTTTTACTTGGCTATTATCTATATCTTTTAATAAACGTACTGCTGCTTTCCGTACTTTAGCAGAGTCATCATCTAAAGCCTTGATTACTACATTTAAACCCGCATCACCGTAATTTAGCGCGCGACTCAATGCGCCGATGCGCGTTTCAATATCAGAACTTGCCAAACGTTGCTTAACACCCTCAACTCCACCTAAAACGGCGCCTAGTAATGGTGGTGCATCTCCTCCACGAATAGCATCAAACTCTCCAGGGTGGTTTTGATTGCTTGTCATATTTTTATTAAAAATGTAATTAATAAATCTTTTATAAACGAATAATTTTAATTACTACATCCGTTGTAACACTGACAAATATTAAATCTCACGTTTATCAATCAAATCAAACATCAGCCTTATAAATAAACCTCTTGTGGGGCATCCTGCCCGCCCTACTTATAGAATTGTCTTATCCATATGAAGAATAGTACCTATATGGATTTTGTTTATCAGCAATAACTTCAATATCTAACTTGGTTATTTTCCCAACCATTCCATCATTTAAACAATTATGAGAAATGTTAAGAGTATCTAGTTGACGAATTGCTGAACACTTAAGTAAAGCTTTTGCTGCGTCATCTTCAATTTCTCCAATTGAAATGTCTAATTCAATTAAATTTTCACAGATTGGAGAATTTGCTACTGCAAAAGTAATATTACCTGAATACCTATGACCATAGTTCCGTAGTCCTAAATACTTAAGTCTTGGAAAATTATTATAAAACATTGAGATAAATTCATTAATAATATGGTGATTGATATACTTATCTTTACCAAGCCAAAGTTCAAGATATTCTAATGCAGGTAACTCAAGCTTACAAATTTCTTCAAACACTTCATTTGAAATGCCAACACCTTCAATAATTAGTGCTTTAAGTTTTTCATGTCGAATTGGGCTAAATTCTAATCCTACTGCGTAATTAGAGTAACAACTGTATCTATGGCAATTATTGCGAACTTTTAATGTTTCTAACTGTGGATACGCCAGTAAAATATAACTAAAATTACAGTATACAAGGGAAATTCTGTGCAATTCAGATAAATTAACATCTCCTATAAATAAAGCTTTAACATTATTAAGTTTTTCGGCAGCTTCGAGTAATGCATCTAAAACAGGATGAAAAGTATGGTCTTTCAAAGACCTTGAATACCAATATCCAAATACCAAAGCTTCAACCTCATTAGCAAAATGACTTTGTAATAAAACTTGCAATTTTTCTACGCTATTCAAAACTGACTTTGTATAGTAGTCTTCTCCTGGGACAACTCTTAAAGCATAAGCAGTATCAACAGTATCACTAATACCAGTTACAGGGTCAAACTCAATTACTTTTCGGTTAGCGAATGTAGTCGAGTAATTACAAGGGATTTCATAATATTTTTCAAAGCTAGTCCAGAACTTATATTTTGTCAAAGCTGCTTTAACTTTATTTTTATCTATATTATTTAATAATTTTGCTGCTTTTTTCCGTACTTTTGCTGAATCATTTTCTAAAGCTTTAATCAGTACATTTAAACCTGTATCACCGTAGTTGAGCGCGCTACTTAATGCAGCAACGCGCGTTTTTTCTTCAGAACTAGCTAAACGCCGTTTAACTCCCTCAATACCACCTAACACGGCGCCTAGTATAGGTGGGGGCGCTTCTCCTCCACGAACAGCATCAAATTCTTTAGGGTGATTTTGATTGTTTGTCATATTTGATTTGTCAAAAGTGTTCTATATGAAAATATCTAAGTTAAGATGCTGGATGTAGTTCTCTACATCTTGTACACTTATTATTCCCCTACTTCCTTCTAAAATAAACTTTGTATAGGGAACCGTCCACACTACAGCATGGTTCAATCAATGACCTTCACTCAACGCAGCAACGCGCACTTCAAAAACAGGACTACCTAAACGTTGTTTGACTCCCTTAATGCCACCTAACACGGCACCTTGTATAGGTGGGGGTGTTTCTCCTCCACGAACAGCATCGAATTCTCTTGGTTGATTTTGATTATTTGTCATATTTTGTTGGTCAAAAATTGTATTATAAATAGTAAATATTTAAGTTAAGTTACAGTGATAAAATTTACTCCCCTCTCCTTTAGGAGAGGGGTTGGGGGAGAGGTTTTTAAAGCCTTTGATATACTGAAAACGGGTTACAGCTTTACTTTTAAAGCAAGTGAAAATCTTGAAGATGCTAAGAAAGCGGGAAAACTACGTTTACGTACCTCAGCATGACATGAGTTCATCCGTTACATCCGTTGCCAATTTATTTCAACTCATAACCATCCATCAACTCCAGCACCTTCTCAGAAAACAACCAGGCGCCAATTACATCAGAAAGTTCAATACCAGCTTCAGTCAACCGTAATATTTCCCCATCTTCCATTCCCAAATTTAGCTGTTTTAGTTCGCAAAGTTCAGGAAAATCTATATAAACACAGCTATTAAACCTTTGCCCATAGCTAGCAAAATTTAACCCTTCATCAGAAAGTAAAGATAGCAAAATATAACGGCGCCGTTGTTCATTTGCATCTAGCTTAAACCCATAGCTAGCAAAATCAAAAGCTTCATTACTGCTCTGTATATAAGCTTGTAAAATATCCCTAATTTCTTTTACACCAACCGCGTAGTCATTAGAATAGTGCAAAGTGTCGGTGTAAGAACGGGCGCCGCATCCTAAACCAACCATACCATCAGCTTGGCAACAGTAAACAGGTGATGCAGGATTATTTTCGCGTCCTTGAAACATCCGCATTGAAACCTGAGAATAACCTTTAGATAGCAATAACTGCCGCCCTGCACGGTAGCAAGCAATACGAATATCATCCCATTCTTTATCAGTACGTCCTAAACCAGTGAGTGGTCGCACGTACAAAGGATATAGATATATTTCCTCTGGTTGAAATCGCAATGCTGCGTGTATTGACTGTAAAAAAGTTTCTACAGTTTGTTCGGGAAGCCCGTAAATTAAGTCAATATTTAATGTGGGAAAACCTGCTTCTTTGATTCTTCCTAAAGCTGCTTCTACTTGAGGAGTGGTTTGGCGCCGTTGGGTTGCTAAAACTTCTGACTCGATGAAACTTTGGACACCTATACTAATTCTATCGGCGCCTCGTTCTCGTAAAAGCTTTAATTTATCTTGGGTTGCTGTCTCTGGGGAAACTTCTACAGAAATAGGAATGGACTGTAAATTGGCGCCCATTGTTTGTTCAGCAATATTAAGGATTGTTTCAAGGTGCTGGATGGGTAGTTGAGTCGGTGTTCCTCCACCTATAGCAAAGCGCGCGAATGATGATTTTCCTAAAGCTGATTTTACCCTTTGGGCTTGTCGCTGTAGCGTGTTGACGTATTGAGTTACAAAATCTTCGTTGTGGGTGACGGTGGTAAATAAGTTGCAGAACCCGCAGCGCATTTCACAGAAGGGGATGTGTATGTAGAGGAATAACGCGCTTTTATCTTGGTTTGACCATAAGTTGGCAAGGTTTACAGGTGGAGTTAGGGGACGGTATGCGGTTTTGTGTGGGTAGGAGTAAACGTAAGCTTGGTAGGGAGATTGAGAGATTTTTGGTTTGAGATTTTGAATTTGGGTTGTAATCATTTGGTTTTAAATAGGTAATTTTAAATTTTAGGGTGCTAATTTACTATGGGGATCAATTCTTATAAAATAAACTCTGCATAGGGAACCGTCCACACAACAGGATGACTTAACCGATGTCCAGTGTATCCGTCATCACCATAGGTTGTCCCGTGGTCGGAGCAAAGAATACAAAACGTTGAACCCCTTTGTCGGAAAGCATCCCAAAGTTTACCAAGGTGACTATCTACATATTCCAAAGCGGCGCCGTGTGATTGAATAGTATCTGTTTTAGCACCAGGCAGGTAAACATAATTTGGTTGATGTAGGGCAGAAATGTTTATAAACAAGAACACACGCTGAGTTTTGGGCGTTTGTTCTAAAATCTGCTCTGCGAGTTCTACCTGCTTCTCTGTTGAGTCAGGGTTTGTTACTCCTAACTCTCGACTCCAGTGACTAGAAGCGAACATTGACGGCAAGACGTTACCTAAAGGATTGAGTTTATTAAAAAATCCCACACCGCCGATACAAACTGTATGGTAGCCTCTAACTGCTAACCCTTCGACTATATTGGCGCCTTCCAAAACGCAAGTATTTTCTGTAGTAGTAGTGCTACCCTCAAAACCCAAAGCAAAAGGACGTGGGTGAATACCTGGAGTTATGGGAGTAGGAAGAAAACCCGCGAAAAAAGCATGATGAGCAGCATAAGTAAAATTACCTGGAGAATGGCGTTGCTCCCAACCTGTTTCTGGAAGTACTGCGGCTAAATTAGGAAGGCGCCGTTGGGTAAGATATTCTTTAGCTACGTCATAGCGCAAGGTGTCCAGAGTGATAAATAATATGTCGTGAGTCCCGACAATTTGATTCATGTTAAACATATGAATTATTACGAAATTTATAGGCGCCTTCAATTACCAGCTTTTACAGGTTTAAGATAACAATATTGTTATAACTCAATATCAAAACAAAAAAATGGGTAAAACTAACGATGCAATAAAGATAATTGACAAGATAAATAACAACGATTCTGAGATTCAAGATATGATAGCTGTAGCTTCAATTAATGCGACAGTAGCGCAGCTTATTTATGAAGCTAGGACAAAAGCAGGTTTAACACAAAAGGAGCTTGCTGATTTAATAGGCACAAAGCAACCTGTCATTGCACGACTTGAAGATGCTGATTACGAGGGACACTCTTTGTCTATGCTTCAAAAAATTGCTTGCGCTCTCAATCAAAAAGTAGAGATTGCTCTTAAGCCAGCATAAAAGTAGCCAGAAGCTGAATTTTAGAAATAACATAAGTTGATTAAAACGAACTATAGCGGTTCCCATTTTGGTAAAGTACAAATTAACTTAGTAAAGTTATTGTGGCATTCGCATCCCTGCCCGCCCTTACTTACTTCATCAGAGTGGGAATCGCTATAAATACTTTATTTGGTACAGTATAACTATGGATTCATCAAACATAAGAACAAAAATATTAGCAGAAATCGGTCTTATTCCAGAAGAAAAACTTGATGATTTATATAATTTGATTCATTTTTTTCGGTTAGGTGTTCAGAATTATCAAGCTCAAGTAGACCAAATTATGGAGTTCGCTGGTTGTTGGGATGAAATGCTTTTCGGAAATATTTGCTGATTTTAACGAAGAAATTATTACACGGCGCCAGCAATCATTTTTAATAAGGAGAAAGCAAGATTAGAAAGACTCGCAATTATTTAACAATCCGTCTTCCTCCAAAGCAGCAATATATCCTGCTATAGCCTCTTTAATATTTGCTAATGCTTCATCTTTTGTTTTACCTTGGCTATTACATCCTTTTAAACTTGGACATTCTACTACCCAATAATTATCTTCATCTTTATACATGATTACTTGCCTCATACTTTTATCTTTCCTCAATTATGTATGGTTAACACTTTTACTCTCATTTCATCATAGTCTAGATTACATAATTTTCTATAATTTATCCCCCAGCCCCCTTCATAAGGGGGCTAAAAATTGACCTATTTTCCACGCAATTTATCACTGTCTCAAGACCATCCAGTTTTGCCATACTATAAAGTTGTATCATCAAGCGCAGCCAGACGCTTGGGTTCTGCTGTAAAAGTTTCCGTACCAACCATTCGCGAGTTAGAGAGCGCAGTTTGGGCTTGTTGACCTATAATCAAGTTTTCTAACAAAGCAAGTCTATTTATTAACTGCTCGTAGTTCTCAACTGACATAATTATATAGCTACGTTGCAATTCGTCTGTTAGTAAAACAGGTTTAACAGCAGCCTTATTTAAAACCTCATAATGAGTATTTTGGATTTCTTTAACAAAAAAACGCTGCATTGTTTCAATTTACCAAGAAATTTTCAATGTATTGTATCGCACGTTCGAGGTTATATCGAGAATCTTACACCCAAAAAGATAAAGATAGTTCAACCTAATTTGTTCTAATGGTATATGGTTTAATTAATACATCGGCAGAAATTCATAAATGTTGGTGTAAACGCCTAATCATCTCCAAAGTCAAAGGCTTTTTGCGGTTTAAAATTTCAAGAACTTCTTCTTTACTGCCAATTATTGGTTCTAAGTCACCCTGTGAGAGTCCACGAGATTCTAAATAATATAAAATTGCTTCAATTGGTTCTGGTGGATCAATTGGGTAATGCTGCTGTTCATATGCTTCTACCAGCGTCGTTAAAATGTCTAAACGGTCAAACTCCAGAGTACCTGGTTCTGCATCAAATAACTTTTCAATCTCTTTCAACGCAGCATGATAATCAGTTTCATTTTTGATTGGGCGAAGTTCAATCATCATAATAAATCCTCAAATTGTTGTTGCATATACTTTATCGTATTCTTTGTGGGTTCCAATGAAGCGGATAAAAATTATACCAATCTCATAACGGACATGAACTATTAAGCGGTAATCATTACCTTTTATTTCATAAAGGGAACCGTATATCTGGAATTGACCCTAATACTGGCACCGAAGTTCGTTTATTCCACCCTAGACTTGATGAATGGGAGAACCATTTCCAAGCAAATATAACATTTGGTACAATTATTGCTTTAACAACAATTGGCTCCGGAACAGCCAGTCACAAATAATGGCACGACAGTTTTGGATTAGTTTGGGTTTATTTTCGTGAAAAGATAACGTGCGGTAATTAACTCTCTTTTATCCCACATTCCGCACCCCAAGGCGCCATTCAACTGTAGTATGCGGTAATAACTGAACTACATAAATGATAAAAAGAGTAAAATTATACTCAATCATCAAATTTTTACATGTGGCTTGTTGTGGGT
>JAHHGX010000088.1 GCA_019359675.1 Calothrix sp. FI2-JRJ7 | reverse complement strand
TTAATAATAAATTGAAGCTACTCAAACGCTGCGGATTTGGGTTCAGAAATTTTAATAATTTTGAAATGCGAGCTTTGCTATTTTGGCATTTTCCCAAAAGTTTAGCCCACTAACTACGGAAGAACCGCGTGCGGTAGGAGAGAGTGCGGGAACGCAATAAGTTTTGTCCGACAACAGCTTGACCGCTATTATTAATTGCCCTACTATCAGCAATAAGGGCATTACTTAGAAGATTATCTGTTTCTAGATTGATTGAGCTATTAGGTTGAGTCCGAAACGGTGATGAAAACGTACCAGTACCAGTAAAGCTACCTACTACTTGACCACTGTCATTAATGCCCGACGCAATACTTTCAATTCTTGTGGACGCTCCTAAATTGTCGGTGGTTGGGTTAATAGGATTGTTGGGTGCAGTACGAAACGCGCTTATCTTTTTACCACCATAGCTATGAAGTTCACCGATAGTCGAATAACCAACTGCTTGACCTAAGTTATTAATGCCATTAACTACTACCCGTTCTGATGAACCGAGGTTGCCAAGGTCAGTAATGTTATACAGTGTTGCACCATAGGACGGTTGACAAATAATAATTCCTATTCCGCTCGATGCTGCTATTATTAAACTGGTTTACCAGTTGTTTAATAGTTTCATAGTTATTACTTACTTAATAGTATTTATAAGATGATAATGATTACATTGTTAATGTTTATTTACGTATATCTTAGGATAGAATAAATTGTAGGTTGGGTGGAGGAACGGAACCCAACAACTTCTCTTATCTTTGTTGGGTTTTGCTGACGTTCCACCCAACCTACGCTTGTTAAGCCATAATTGGGATTCGGTGCGTGACGCTACAAGCCTTATCATTACATTGATATTTTTTCGTAGCGTCACACACCCTACGGTTTTTATGTGCCAATAGCGCAAGTCCTAATTCTGTCTTAGGATAGATTAAACTTGAAGAAATGGCGCCATAAAAAATCTTACTTATAACTAATAAATCATCCGTTACATCCGTTTATAATCCGTTGCCAGAATTTGTCTCTTATTAACTTTCTTTGCATTTGAATAAGGATGATTTTAAACCGTTATTACTACGTGGAAGTGGTAAAGTTTGCCCATGTAGTAGTATTTAATGTTATTATATATGAGTAATTCTTCTAAAAAACATCCTCAAGCTTTAGTTATTGGTGCTGGTGTTAATGGGTTAACTTCTGCTTGGTGTTTACAAAAAGAAGGTTTTAAAGTTACTGTGGTTGCTGAAAATTTGGCGCCAGATATCACTTCTGTTATTGCGGGTGCGTTGTGGGAGTATCCACCAGCAGTTTGTGGACATCATCGTAATGAGGAGTCTCTTACGCGGTCAAAAGGATGGTGTATGACTTCATATGAAATATTTGAAAAACTTGCATCAAAACCAGAAACTGGAGTACGGATGCGTCCTGTTGTGTTTTTCTTCAAGCGTCCAATTGAAGATAACGAAAAAGAATATAATAAGATGCTTGAGTTTAAAAATAAAGTAAAAGGATTTGAGCGTAATTCAAATTTAATTCAAGAGAATAATATTAATACTCGTTATGAACTGAAAGATGCGTATACTTTCATAGCTCCTATGGTTGATACTGATATGTATATAGACTGGTTGGTTAAACAAACTCTTGATTTAGGAATTAATATTATTCAACAAAAAATATCTGGAAGTTTATTAGAGCAAGAAGAGCATTTGAAAGCTTTATTCGGCGCCGATGTTATTGTTAATTGTAGTGGTTTAGGTTCAATCGAACTAGCAAACGATGATACTATGTATCCTTTGCGTGGTGCATTAGTGCAAGTTGAGAATGATGGCAAAACAATGGCGCCTGTCTTAAAATCTTATTGCATGTCTTATGATAGCTCTACATCTGACCAGGATATGATTTATATAATTCCTAGAGGAGATGATAGACTTTTACTAGGTGGATTAGTTGAACCAGATGAATGGAGTATTGATATTAAGCTCAATGATTATAAACCTGTACGCGATATGTTAGAACGGTGTATAGACTTTCTACCAATTCTTGAAAATGCAAATGTTGATAAGGCAGAACCTGTAAAGGCAGGGTTGCGTCCTAGTCGTAAACAAAATGTACGATTAGAATATGAGCCAAATTCCTCAATAATTCATAATTATGGACATGGTGGTTCTGGTGTAACATTATCTTGGGGATGTGCAATTGAAGTAGCTTCCTTAGCAAAAACAAAATATTCACTATAAAAATCCGTAAGGTGGGCATTGCCCACCATACATAGTTAGAATAGCTATTTAGCTTAATTTCTCATAAAACATGACTGTATGACCTATACGCCACCCAAACTTCTTACTTTTGAGGAATTCGTTGCTGAATATGGTGATAATCCACGCTATGAACTGATTGATGGAGAGTTACGCGACATGGAACCAACTGGACCACATGAAACTGTTTCAGGTAATATTGCTGGTCGAGTTTTTGTTGAAATTCTAAAAGCCGAATTTGACTGGATAGTTCCAAAAAATTGCCTAATAAAGCCTCCTGCCGCCGAAGCTACAGCACTGCGTCCTGATGTAATAGTTTTAGATAACGAGCAACTTCGGTTTGAACCTCTCTGGCAAAAAGAGCCGATTATCTGTAATGGTAGCACTATCAAACATGTTGCCGAAGTAGTAAGTAGTAATTGGCAAGACGACTACGCTCGAAAAGTTGAAGAATATGCATTTTTAGGTATTCAAGAGTATTGGATTGTAGATTTTTTAGGTCTAGGAGGTTTGCAATTTATTGGTAAACCAAAACAACCTACTTTTACCGTCTGTCAGTTAATTGGCGATACATACCAGCAACAACAGTATCGTTTAGGTCAAAATATCACTTCCTCGCTTTTTCCAAATATAAAGCTCAAACTTGATGATATTATGCCACGTTAATGTTGGGCTAACTCTGAAACTAAAACTTTTACTATATAGAGTTTATCAGCACGGTTGAGTCCTTGCAGAGTGTTAAGTAGTTGTGCTGATACCATGTTAAAAATACTCCTGCTACTTCAATATTATTGTAATCAGAATACTAGCGCCTATCATAATTATGATGCTTTTTGCATGAAATCCTAGAAACCGGGTTTCTTGGTTGAAATATTGTAATTAAAACGACGATTTTGCGTAGAAACCCGGTTTCTATTTCGAGGGTGTAGGTATTCCCCTACACATTAGTATATTTTTACTTTAATTAATAAAGTTAACGTTGAGTATTGCTTTTTGTAATTAATCGTGCATCAAATCCCCTACCGCCTAAAAAAACTTGTCGATTTTTTGCTTCTTGTTGGTTAGAAAACTCACCAGCATTGACGTACTGCCCTGTTTCTGTTTTGAAAATAAAGGCGCCAGGTACGTAATCTTTCACGTCTTCTAAAATGAATCTATTCGTGACTGGTACCACAACCACAAAAACTGCGCTACTCTTACACGAAAGTTTTAATGCTTCCCAAGTCCGCGCGTTTACAACACCAGTCGCAGGTAAGTCTTGCTGCTGTTGATAGCGAATAACCGCCTGTTTGCTAGCTTCTCCAAAGTAACTTGAAGGACGAATTTTGAGGTAGCCTAAGTCGTATAAACGCTGCTGTAAGTCTCGTACATCTTTACCCTCAGAACCTGGTTTTAATGCAGGTCTGTTACAGCGCTGTGAAGTTGGGGGTAAAGTATTTGGTTTTTTCTCGATAGCATCCCAAGTTTGACCGTCTACTATTCCACTAGGAAAAATATCTGAGTCTTGCTGGAATCTCTTGACAGCATTTTCAGTATCAGCACCAAAAGTGCCCGTTATTCCTTGTTTAAAATAGCCCCATTCACGCAACCTAAGTTGCAAATATTCAACTTCTAGACCCTTATTATTCCGACGCAGGGTTGAATATTGGCGCCCACTTCTGCGTTGTTTTGTTCTAATGACTGCTATATCTTGTGAGTAATATTTGTTTCTGTTGCTGGTGGTAAGTGTGCAGATGCTTTAGTTGTGATTATATTAAAAAGTGTTAAAGTTAAGCCAAAAGATAATAAACCGACTCCAGCTATACTGGAAAGCTTTTTCCAACTTTTCAAAACGGAAATAACATCGATAGTATCTTTTACCTCTGAGGTTAAGGCAGTACACTCCGAAGCTACTGGGTTCATATTTTTCTGTGGTTTTTGGGTTATAAGGGGAGATGAATTCGCTGAAAACATCGAGTCTAAATATTCACAAACGCCTTCCTGCCCTGATGCACTTTATAGTAAATAACTTCACTGTTGCTTGAGGGTTTTACGGAAATATTACTATTATTCTTGCAAATAACGGCAAAGCGCACAAGGTCAACAGTATAAATAAGAACTTAATTTCTCAGATAAAAGCGAGCGTAACACTACACCTACAGAACACATTAACCAGCTAATTAATGGCAAAGCATCGATTAATGAAGAAATAGCCTTAAAACTACAGCAAGTTTTGGCTCAGTCGCGAAGCTCAATACCGAGTCCATCTGGCTCGGATAAAGCAGAAAACCGCTTAGTAACATGTTAGAGCATTGTTCTTATTGCTTATTTAACTAAGTAAATCAACTTTCGTCCACTTAAAATAATTCAGTAATATGCTACAGAATTAGGTTCTCGGTGGAGACTAAAATCTCCTTACCTAGAAAATTTTTCTCAAGCATTTGCCAGAATATTTATGCGGGTTGGCTTACCATCTTCGATTCCATGTTTTTAATGATATCAAAACGACTTTTACAAACGCTAACTCCTGAAGTGAGGTTAAATTAAATACTAGTAGCCAATGTAAAACGAATTAACTCTTCTCTTACTACTGCTTCCAAGACGTATAAACGGCACCTGCAATAAGTATTAATCTTATAATCGCCATATAGCTAAATACCGTTTTTTACGTTTTTTTACAAACTCTACCACTGCAATCAGTAAGTAATAAACTTTATACGTCAAGCTAAAAGACGCTTGTAGCAAGAGTGTCTTGACTAAAGAATGGAATTACGCAGGAGGAGTGTATGACAAAAATTACTATCAATGGTATTTCGATTGACCCAGAAACCCAAAGTAACGCTATGGGGTTTGCCAATCTAATCAGTCCAGATAGCTCCACCTCAAACTATATAATAATCCAAGCTACTCAATCCCTAACTCGCGAGCAAAAAAGTCAGCTAGCTAGTGTTGGCGCCTCTATTCTTGAGTATGTACCAGAAAACGGTTATATTTGTCGTTACGAACCTGCTGATTTAGACGCTATTCGGAATTTGCCATTTGTACAATGGGCAAACATATATTTAGAAGGTTTTAAAGTTGCACCTGCATTACGTCCTGGAACTGTTGACCCTAGGAGAACAAATTTACTTGAACTTGGCGAGTTAGATAAAACAATATCACGGCAGCCAAAGGAAGTTGATATTGTATTCCATAATAATGTTGAAATTAATGACGACCTAAAAAGGCGCCTTGCTGCTGCTGCGAGAATTAATCTTGATGACTTACAATTCGCACGTAACTCAATTAGACTTTCGGTTCAAGCACAGTATTTAGAAGATTTGGCGAAAATAGATGAGGTACGACATATTGAAGAACACGTACCGCCACAACTATATAATAATGTAGCGAATTCAGTAATAAATGCAGATAAAACGCACAATATAGGTAAATTTGAAGGTGAAGGGCAAATTGTAGCAGTTGCTGACAGTGGTTTTGATAAAGGTTCTACCGAAGATGTTCACCCTGCTTTTACAGGTAGGGTACTCAAGCTTTACCCATTAGGAAGAGGAATAGCATCAGACCCTGACGGACATGGTACTCACGTTACTGGTTCGGTGCTAGGTGATGGTTTGTCGGAAAGTATGGGTGGTGCAATTCGAGGAACGGCGCCTAAAGCCAAGCTTGTTTTACAATCTCTTTTAGACCCTAGAGGAGGTTTAGGAGGTTTACCTGAAGATTTAAACGATTTATTTAAAGTCCCTTACGAAAATGATGGCGCCCGTGTTCATACTAATTCATGGGGCGCCCCGACCGCAGGTAGATACAATATTAATTGCAAAGAAGTAGACCAATTTGTCTGGGAACATCGAGACATGGTAATTTGCTTTGCCGCAGGTAACGATGGTCGTGACAGAGATGTAAACGGTGTTATTGACAATGGCTCTATTGCCTCACCTGGCGCCGCAAAAAATTGTATTACAGTTGGTGCTACAGAAAATAATCGACCTGAGCTATCAAAACCATATAGCACTCTCGGTCGCTATCGTGCCGAACCTATAGCTTCAGATGGTTGGTGTAATAACCCAGAAGGAATGGCAGCTTTTAGTAGCCGAGGACCAACTCAAGGCGACCGTATTAAACCAGATATAGTGGCGCCTGGAACTGTAATATTATCTACTGCTTCACGAGAAGCGAATATAAAACCATTTTACGGCACATCCGCAGACCCCCTTTATGCATTTTTATCTGGTACAAGCATGGCAACTCCATTAGTTGCGGGTTGTGCTGCGGTAGTTAGAGAATATTTCCAAAAGAAAGAAAATTATAATTCTCCTAGTGGTGCTTTAGTTAAAGCTATGCTTATTAACGGCGCCAAGGATATTTCAGGTCAATATGTACCCTCAGAAGCAGGAGAGATACCCAACTTCGCCGAAGGTTTTGGTAGAGTTGACTTAGCTGCAACAGTGGCGCCACGAGGTGAAAACGAACGAGTTATTTTCAAAGATGAAAACACAACTCTTGATACATCTGAAGAAGAGAAAATTGAAGTTGAAATAAAAGATTGTGACTCGCTGCTAAAAGTAACATTAGTATGGGTTGACTACCCAGGAGAAGCACTTCAAAACGACTTAGATTTAATTGTAAAAGCACCTGATGGACAAGAACGACATGGAAATATGGCGCCGACATCTACAGAATTTGATAGGTATAATAATGTTGAACAGGTTATTTGGAATGATATACCTGCATCCACAGTTGAGATTATAGTACGCGCGAATCGCATTGTTCAACCTCAATCTTATGCGTTAGTTGTACGAGTAGCTTGATAATAATCGTTTATTGATCCCCCCTAGCCCCCCTTAATAAGGGGGGGACAAGAGAATTTTTAGCCCCCCTTAATAAGGGGGGTTGGGGGGATCAAATTCAAATTATACGTAGTATTAAAAGTACCAAGTACTCCATTTAACTAAAAACAGCTATAATTGTTGAAAATCTTGAGGTTTCCGTCAAGAATAATCTCCCGAATCTATATATGATTTCTCGGATAGAAGCTTTTAAGGGCGTTGCTGATTTTTGGGATGATTTGTCATTCTGAGCGGAACGTAGTGTAGCGAAGAATCCTTATAGATGCTTCGTTTCGCTTCGCTCCACTCAGCATGACATATCTAAATTCATCCCGCATTTATGCAACGCCCTTTTAAGTATCGTTGTTTTGACCGACTTGATATAACAGTTGGTCAATATCACGTTTTAGCTGGCGCCAATGGTACGGGTAGTTTGGGTATCTACTCATTCTCCTATAGTTTTAGCCCATACAGATTTAGAATCAGTAATCGTGATGCGCTCCAGTAAAGAAAAGGGGGTAAAAGCTATACCAGGTTCAATACATCCACGTCTAACTGATTGGCAAGGTAAAATTGATCTTGGCTCCCTGTTTGCTGCGGGGATATTGGCATGAGAGATTGTATATTTTTACTAGCCGATAAAAATATGGAGGCTTTTCAAAAGCTATGTAATCAAATGCAGCAGTGGTTTGCTATTGAATCTGGTCAAGGATAAAGATTTTATGTCTTTGTGGGGTTGACAGAGGTTTGCGCGGTTTGAAAGCGTAACTTTATTAGTGGTTGGTATCTTTCTTACCTTAGTACAGACAATACTCGTAATATTGCTTTATCCGAATCACAGGAAAGATTATCATCAACAGGAGATAATTTACCTAACGTTATCCAGTATCTTCAAAAAGAACATCCGGAGCGTTTACAACATATTCTTAATGCTCTATCTAGCCGCATTCCTCGTCTTGAAAGAGTCGATGCGGAAATCATGCAAGATGGGCGCCTTGCACTACAAATTAAACATGCTCCTTTTCAGCAGCCAATTCTTGCTAAATATGCTTCTGATGGAACTTTAAAAATGCTAGCATATTTAACAGTACTATATAACCCAGAGCCATCACCGCTTATTGGTATTGAAGAACCAGAAAATCATTTGCACCCGCGTTTGTTGCCAGAATTAACAGAAGAATGTCGTGCTGCTTCAGCAAACAGCCAATTAATGATTACGACTCATTCCCCCTTCTTTGTCGATAATCTTAAACCAGAAGAACTATGGGTACTTTACCGGGATGAAAATGGTTTTACCCAAGCAAAAAGGACTGCTAATATGCGAGGTATTAAAGAATTCATCGAAGAAGGAGCTACTTTAGGTTCTTTGTGGATGGAAGATTATTTTGAAGTAGGAAATCCGCTGATTAACCACGGTGGAATGAAAAGGGGCAAATCTTGAGGAGTCGATGTGTAGAGACATTACATGTAACGTCTCTACATTATAGGTAATTAACCGGATATGATGTTACCTGTTGCGAATAGTACCTTGCCAATTAATTGTTTGCTTTGCGGAACGTTGTCCTAAAGTTCGAGTTATTTCTAATTCTATATTAACTTTGGCGCCTGCACGTGATGCTTCTGATATATTTGGTAGTTTACCTAAAGCAAGGGTAAATCGATTAAAGTCGCGTGTTACAAGTTCTGGAGTAATATCACCTGTGTAGACTTTTTGATTATCTGGGAAACCACGCTCGCTACTGTCTTGTACATAATATTTAATCCGAAATTGAGTATTAATTATATCTGACCTGCCTCCTAAATCTACTAGTTTGATATTTAAGTTTTCTCCGGCGCCAGCAAATTCTGCTACGGCTAAACGTGTAACATCTTTTTTAGGAACGGCGTAGCTTAAGGTATATTTAGTGACGTTACCTTCGGTTTTACTGTTACCGTCAATCCATAAATCTTCAGGAAAAGTAATATCTACTTGGTTGTTATCATTAAGAATAATCGTTGCAGATTCGGTAAAACGGGTGATAGGTTGTTTATCTAACCATTGGAGCGCGAAAGTTGCTTCGAGTCGTTTGTCAAATTCTTGATATTCGTCATTAATAACTGAACCTGGAGCAAGTAAAGCTGTGGCGCCTGTCTTAGTATCCCATTTATTTTTGGATAAATTAAATTGTTTACTTGCTAGTTCAGAAATTGGTACAGTCATTTTAAAAATATCTGGCGCCAAGGTTTCTTTGCTCTTAATAATTTTCAATCTTCCCAAATCGCCTTTTCTACCATTGCTGCCATTACTACCGTAGCTACCATCATGACCATCGGTACATCTGTATTTTTTCTTAGTACATTTATAATCTGGACTACCTGGAGTTCCTTTACATTTTTCTATTTCCCAATCTTTTTTACGACAGTTACATCCTTGTGCCCCAGAGGCGCCTCGTCCACCCCCTCCACCTTCTCCTGCTGATGCACGCACAAATATTTGTTTTAATTCTTCTAAATTATTGAAGTAAACAGTCAGTAACCCACCGTCTCCACCATCCCCACCTTTACCTCCGTCTCCACCATCTCCACCACTCGCTGCTTGTATATCGTGGTCTTCGTTCGATTGATGTGAGCAATAAGCGCTACTACCTCGTTCACCATCTTCTCCGTCTTCTCCATCTTTACCAGATAAATCAAGATTTATAGGAGAGCCATTTGCTACAATACTTTGACTTTGACCTGATACCCCATCTCTGCCTGGGCGCCCGTCACTACCATCGCTGCCACTTGTACCATAGTTTCTACTTGCTATGTTATAAGGTTTTGAGATGCATACGTCTGATGCTGATGTTGGGAGGGAAGTGCTGAATAAGCTAACTGTGAGTAATAATGCTAATTTACCCCAAACCAATTTATACATGACTATATTACTGAATGAGTAGGCAGCTTTTTAAGCTACAACTCCAAACAGCAATATTCCTGATTTTTGTATTATACTGCAAACGAGTAAAATATAAACTTTGTCATGCTGAACGAAACGTAGTGCAGTGAAGCATCTCGGAGATTCTAGCCTGCGGCAAATGCTCCGCATTACGCTACGCTCAGAATGACAGTTCTAACCCGTTTTTAGTATAATCTTGTGGGATGGGCATCCTTGCCCGTCCTTACAAGAGTATTTGTTGGGTTCCGTTCCTCCACCCAACCTACTTGGCGCCCACTGTTGGTAATCGATAATATCCTTTTTGTATTCCATACCCATAATAAGAATCTGTCTCATCCATCACATCATTAACAACCATTCCCAACACTCGTTGAGTTGATTGTGTGAGCAATGTTTTCATTTCTTGGGATATCGCAGAATTCGCGGCGCCTGGACGTACTACAACTAAGGCGCCATCAACTAATTTGCCCAATACTAAAGCATCAGCAGCATATATCACAGGTGGGGTATCAATAATTACAAAATCATATTCTTGTTGTGCGGTTGCAATTAGCGCGTTCATTCGCGGAGAGGCAAGTGTAGCAAAGGGGTTTGAGGGAGTGGCACCAGCAGTTAAAAGATAAACATTATTTGCGACTTTGCGTGATGCTGTTTGCAAGTCGATTTTGTTTTCTAATACTTCGTTTAACCCTTGCGAGTTTTCAAGTTTCCAGATTACGTGCTGACTTGAACACCGCATATCAGCATCGATGATTAATACTCGGCGCCCAAGTTGAGCCATTGCTAGTGCTAAGTTTGCGCTCACAAAAGATTTGCCTTCGCTAGGTACAGCGCTGGTGATGACAATGCTTTTGAGTACTTGGTCGGGGAGGGTATATTCGAGTGTTGATTGCAGTTTTTCAAATGCTGCGCTTGCTGGTGACCAAGGGTTATCACGAATGGGTAAAGTTGAGATATCACGATTTTTGTAATGACGACTTACAGAAAGACGTGGAATAGTGCCAAGTAATGGATAACCTAGTAGTTCTTGTGCTTCTTCGAGGGTTCTGACTGAGCCATCTAATGCTTCTAACATTAGTGCGGCGCCGACAGCTAGTATAATACCTAAAAATCCACCTAATGCTAAGTTGAGTGCAATTTTAGGAGAAACGGGGTTGTCTGTGACTAATGCTTGAGAGACAACGCGCGCATTACCCACAGTTTTATTTTCGATAACTTGTACTTCTTGGAAGCGTCTTAAGAGTTGCTCGTAAGTTTGGCGTGCGACTTGTAAATCACGTTCGAGTTGGCTTTGGTTTTGCTCAAGACGTGGTAGTGAACTAGCGCGTTGCTTATATAGAGTCAGCGCGTTGCTTAAACTAGAAATGCGGTTGGATAAACCTGTTCGTTCAACTTCTAATTTGACTAGTTCGGCAATCAAATTTTGCTTAAGGGAGTCGAGATTTAAGTCGCGTTCGTTTAAGCCTTGTGGGGCGCCTCCTAAAGTTTGTATAATTCGCTGTTGTAACTGCTGTCGTAGCACCTGTACTTTGTCAGCTAAATCAATAATTGTTGGATGCTCGTCGCTGAAGCGTATTCGTTCGACTGCTAGTTTATTTTGAGTCGAGCGAAACTCGTCGAGCAACTGCTGAACTGCCTTCGATTGACTAAGAGCATTGAGCGCTATGGCTTTTTGTGAATTTAACCCAAGTTGATTTTGGAGTGATATAATTTTTGAACTGGTATCAACTAGCGTTGCTTCGGTTTTAATGATTTGGTCTGCTAAATCGCTTTGGTTGGCAATCGATGTCTTTGCTTCTTGTTGAAGTTCAACGACGCGATTTTTCTCTTTGAATAGGCGTAGTGATACTTCTGCTTGACGAACTTTTGCTTCGACTTCTGGCAACTCCTTACTAATAAATTCGCGCGCGGAAACAACCTCAGTTCGGTTGGCACGAATATCGTTTTCGAGATAATTTTTAATAAGTGAATCAACTATCTTAGCAGCCATTATTTTGTCAGGACTACGGTAACTAATTTGTAATATATCTGTACCTTTAACTCCCGCTACTTTTAAATTTTTAGAAAATTCTTCAAATGCTAGCGGTTGCCCTTTTTTATTTTTAAGCTCTAATGTATCGATTGTTTTTTGTATTACAGGTTGAGAGCGAATTATTTCAGCTTGTGTTTCTAAAGGATTGCCTACACTTGCACCCCTTCCAAGCATTTCCAGTTCCTGCCCCCCTGTAATTCCTGTCAGTGATGAATATAGATTTGCCTTATTGAATGTTAATTTTCCTTCAGCTTCATAAATAGGTGTTTGCGAAAACGTGATTGCCCCTGTTACTCCGACAGCAGAACTAATAACAATAGTTACTGCTAGCCAACGTCGTTTGAGTATTCGCCAAGCTTGTCGGAAATTGATGGAGTCGTTTTCAGCATTTGATACTGGCATAAGAAAATAGTGATAAGTGATAATAATAAAGTTTTAATTTGAGGTCAATATATTTCAGTATTTACACATTTGCCATCAGTATATTTTCTGAAGTGAAGTTTATATGTATATTTAACACTGACGTATGTAATATCTCTGAAAAAAGAAAAAAGGAAATCCCCCTTTTTTAGAAAAATGTGTGTTTTGTATGTGATTTTCGCAAAAAAATGGGAACTATAAATACAAAGACGATTAGATATGAATCCGATGTCAGCTAATACCACTTATTTCCCAAAAAAGTTAACATTACCTACGCAATTCGCAATACCACGTACTGTAGCGGCATTCCTATTTGTAGCGGATTTAGCTGGTGTATTTTTCAGTGTAGGATTTGTGCTGTGGATGCAGTTTAACGTGCCTATCGAGCAGTTAAATCAGCAGTTTAATCCATTTGCTTCTGGAATAGTGTTATCAGGGTTAATTGGGCTATACATATTTGATGCGTACCGTTCGCAGCTACAAATTGCGATTGTCTGGACGCGATTAAGAACCATTATTATTCTTATTATAGTTAGTGCTTTTAGCACTGTACTCATCTACTTATCGAATATCTGGGAAGCAAACTGGCAGCTAAATCAAGGTATTTTACTTGCTAGCTTAGGTATATTTCCGCTATGGGCAGTCTTAGGAAGGCTTATAGCTGTTATTTATATGCGGGCGCCTTTCGGAAAGGTTGCTATGAAAACTTTGCTCAATAGCAATCGCTGGTTGATTGTGGGTGCAAGTCAAGGCGCCAATCAATTTAAGAAAGATTTAGCAGAGCTATATCCATTATTAGAATCCAATGCACGCCCGTTATCTGGTGTCGTTGTTGCAACACAGGCGCCTTTGGCAGGAGAGGAATTACAAACGCTTGTAAATTATCGCCTTCAAGGAGTGCCTATTTATGAACTACCTGAAGCTTATGAACAGATATGGTATAAAGTACCACCAAATTTAGTGAATGACAATTGGTTTGTTTTCACTAAAGCATTTAAGCTGAATTCAAGTCAATTTCATCAAAACTGTAAGCGAGTAGTTGATATTATTGCAGCGAGTGTGCTTTTAGCTGTTCTGTCTCCACTGATGGTATTAGCTGCTGTTGCTGTGAAATTAAACAGTCCGGGTTCATTGCTTTATTCACAAGTACGTAGTGGATATAATGGTGAAACTTTGCGCGTTTACAAATTCCGCTCGATGTACCAAGATGCGGAACGATTAGGCGCCCAATGGGCTATGGAACATGACCCACGTGTAACACCTGTTGGACGCTGGTTACGAGCAACGCGAATTGATGAGTTACCGCAGCTTTGGAATGTATTAAATGGTGAAATGAGTTTGATTGGTCCGCGTCCAGAACGACCGGAGTTTGATATCAAACTGGCTGAAGTCATTCCTTACTACAAAATGCGCTACAGCATCAAACCGGGAATTACAGGTTGGGCACAAGTTATGTACCCTTATGGTGCATCGGTAGATGACGCACGTCAAAAGCTGTCATACGACCTTTATTACATTAAACATTACTCGTTTGCTTTAGATTTGGTGATTGCACTCAAAACCATTCGTGTTGTGTTATTAGGTAAGGGCAGATAAATGCAAAAAAGAGTATTGGTTACAGGTGGAGCTGGTTATATTGGCTCGCATGTTGTTCGTCAACTTGGTGAAGCTGGTTATGATGTAGTAGTTTATGACAACTGCTCAACAGGAAATGCATCTGCCGTATTATATGGTGAACTGATTACTGGTGATTTAGCTGATATTGAACGCTTATACCAAACATTTGCGCGCAATAAGTTTAGTGCTGTTTTACATTTTGCAGCAAGTCTAATTGCGCCAGAATCTGTAGTACACCCACTCGACTACTACGCAAATAATACCCGCAACACGCTGAACCTACTCCGAGTATGTGAAACATTCAGGGTGAATCAGTTAATTTTTTCTAGCACTGCTGCGGTCTATGGCGAACCGCAGCAAAATCCTGTTACCGAAGAAACTCCTACTGTTCCTATTAATCCTTACGGACGCTCAAAGTTGATGAGTGAGTGGTTAATTCAAGACCAGAGTCGAGCTTCTAATTTACGTTATGTTATTTTGCGGTACTTTAATGTAGCAGGCGCCGACCCTTTGGGTAGAATTGGGCAAATGAACCCGAATGCTACACATTTAATTCGTGCTGCTTGCGATGCAGCGCTTGGACGTAAACCAGGTGTGAGAATTTTTGGTACAGATTTTCCTACCCCAGATGGCACTGGTATCCGTGATTATATCCATGTTGAAGACCTTGCTTCAGCACATATTGCTGCGCTGCGGTATCTTGAGGCAGGTAATTCCAGCCAGGTATTGAATTGTGGATATGGTCAGGGTTACAGTGTTCGTGAAGTAATTGAATGTGTTAAGGCTATTTCTGGAGTTGATTTTGCTGTACTTGAAAGCGAACGGCGCCCTGGAGACCCTGCTTGTGTTACTGCAAGTGGGAAGAAGATTAGAGAGGTGCTGGGGTGGGCACCGGAGTATAATGATTTGGATATTATCATGCGTAGTGCTTTATTCTGGGAAATTAAACGTGATAGTAATAATGTCAAACATCCGCTTATAAACGCGATTGCAAAAAGATTATATTGTAACACACAACAATTAAACAAAGTGAAAATTTTCTTTTGATATACTTACAACTTCTTTAAAAAGATATCTAGAAATCTAGCCCAAGTCAAAAATTAGCGTAAATATAGTACAGATAATTTAACTATGAGAACTCCAGTTGCATTCATTATATTTAAACGTCCTCAAACAACTGAAAAGGTATTTGAAGCAATTCGTCAAGCGAAACCTCCGAAACTATTAGTGATTGCTGATGGTCCTCGTCCTAATGTGCCTGGTGAGGCTGATAAGTGTTGTGCTGCTCGTGAAATTATTAAGCGGGTAGATTGGGATTGCGAGGTATTAACTAATTTTTCAGATATCAACTTAGGTTGCAAACTAAGAGTGTCAAGTGGCTTAGATTGGGTTTTTGAAAATGTTGAGGAAGCAATTATCCTTGAAGATGATTGCTTACCACATCATACTTTCTTTAACTTCTGTGAAGAATTATTGGAAAAGTATCGACATGATAATCGGATAATGGTAATTTCTGGTGATAATTTTCAGTTTGGTAGAACCCGCACTCAAGATGACTATTATTTTTCCCGTTATACCCACTGGTGGGGTTGGGCTACTTGGAGAAGAGCTTGGCAGTACTATGATGTTAATATGACATCATGGGATAAAGTTAAAAATGAAGGATACCTTAAAGATATACTAAAAGACCCTACATCTGTTAAATATTGGTTTGATACTTTTCAATCTACATATGACGGAAAAATAGATACTTGGGATTATGCATGGTTACTTACTTGCTGGCTACAAAATGGTTTAACTATTTTACCAAGTAAAAATTTAGTATCTAATATTGGGTTTTCTTCTGAAGGAACTCATACCTTAAATCCTAATACTGTTTTGGCTAATGTACCAGTAGAAGAAATGGGTTTTCCATTAAAGCATCCTCAATTTATAATTCGGAATGAAAAAGCAGATAGTTTTACCCATAATTTATTATACAATCGATTAATATTTTTTAGGGTATATAGAAGGCTAATGTTTTATGGGTATTTGTATAAGAAAAAAATACAATCATTAATTGGGTCTAAAACAAAAAAATCTGAGCTTTTATCAACAGTTGGAGCAAAATAACTCACTAGAATGCACCCTTCTCAATATCGTTAACATGGGTAAGGTGGGCACTGCCAGCCCTTGATGGCGCGAACTGATGAACTACTAAATTGACGCTTGAAACCCGCATTAAGAGCGTTAACGTCAAATTAAGTTTTTTAGTTATGCATTACAAATTTACGTGTACGCATATCAAAAACGGTCAATATGATGCCAATAAAATTGTTCATTTTTTTGAAGGATATCCTGCAAGCCTTATTGTTGGGAAGCTAATTGAACATGTATTTTAGGTAAATAATTTGGTACCTTAGTTCGCGCCATCAAGGGCTGGCACTGCTCACCCTACAAATTAAGATGGCGCCAAAAATAGAATAATGTGAGCAACGATAATTAAATCGTCGAAGGGATATCTGAAATTTGTTTATCTGAAATTTGTTCAGAAGATTTACTTTGAAAAATTTGATAGGTAAATCCAGCAGAATGAGCAATAGGCATAGTTAACAAAGTGACGACGCAAAAAAACCATCGACACAGGAAAGAAGGTACTTGCTGTTCATTTCCCCGCCAGATTTCGGAAATAAATGTATTATGAAATTTTTTAGTTATACGAAAGCTTTCTACGAAAGGTAATAGTAAACTAAAAGGCGCAAGTTCTATAAATGGTAAATTTAAACCTGAGAATAATAAATCTAATGATAACAGAATCATTAGGCTAGAGATAAATATAAATGGTAGCTTACCTCTGAATTGAAACCTATTTTTATGCTTAATACTTGTTAGATAGCGCCCTTTGCCATATTTAAAGTATTGAATAAATAAGGATTTCCAATTTTTTCTTGGATAGTACCAAACACAAATGTCGGAACTGATGTAAACTGCTTTAGGACATTCATTCAGTAGTCTTTGATTCAGTTCTGCATCTTGGTTAGTTATTTGATTATTATTAAAAACAAATTTAGAGAGTCGTAGATTTAATTCAGCATCTTCATTGTGAGTTGATTTAAGATTATAACCAGAAATATCTAGTAATACATTTCTCCAAAAACATCCTAGATACACCGTATCTGCATAGCCGTTGTAGTTGGGGTTACGATATTTAGCACCACCACTACCTAAAAAACTCTTGGAAGCTAGAGCTACTCCTGCTTGAAAATTAGTTTTGGCAGCAAAACGTTGGGCGCCACCAACATTTAGGGCTTTTGATTTCAGTAATGTTTCTACACATCTTTCAATGTAGTCAGGTGCATAATCTGAATGAGCATCTGCACGAAGAAATATATCTCCACTACATTGCTGTAATATCAAGTTCAGTCCAGCAGATTGAATCTTGAAAGAATTATATAATAATTTGACTCGTGAGTTTTCTTGCGATATACGTTGAACAATATCTTGTGTACCATCTGTACTGCCACCGTCTGCAATAAAAATTTCTAGCAAGTTAGGATAACTACTTTTGAGGAAGCCTCTGATAACATTTTCAATATTAAGAGCTTCATGGTATACAGGTATAGCGATTGAAACCGAAGGGTAATAATTCATAGATATTGCTTAATTGGTATCATGAGAAAGCGTTTAACAGTTTTAATTAGACAAATAGTACTAATGATTAAATTTTTAAGTGGGGTGTAAGGAAAGTATTGTTTGCGGATTTCTTGATGTATTCTAAAACTTTTGAAAACTTTTACAGAAGATACTCCTGAAGTGTCATAATACGAGATGGGAAAATTTAAAAGATATGGTTGAGAAATTAAGGAAGCTCTAATATTAAATTCATAATCCATTTCCAGAGGAACAAGCTCATTATATAAACCTAGTTTTTTCAAAATTTCCTGAGAAAAGCAAGTAGATTGATGACATATGGGATTACCATATAAAAATAATTCTTGCTTCCAACTATCGTATTGTTTAATGTACCTTTTTAAATATCCTTTGCGACTAACAGATATTGTTTCTCCAAAAGCCCAAAGCCAATTAGATTTGAGATAAGAATCAACAATTTTGCTGACTACATCTTTGTCAAAAAAAATATCACCTGAATTTAAAAAAATAACTAAATCACCAGATGATTTATCTAAACCATTGTTGAAGGCGTTTGCGATTCCTGTACCTAGTTGTTGGTAGATAAATATATTTTTTTCATGATTGAATTCATTAATAGTATTTAGAGTATTGTCTTGTGAACTAGCATCAATAATAATATGATTAATATGCTTATAGCTCTGAGAACTAACGCTCAATAGAGTTGATTTAATAAAACAATCTGAATTTTTAGTCAGTGTAATTATATCAACTTGAGGTAGAAAATTTGTAATTTTTTTAATTTCTTGACTCACTTTCATATGTTAACTTATAAATGTTAGAAAATTTTTTATTTTTTTGATTTTGTTTACAAATAATTCCAAGAATCAGACCAGACATTATCCAAAATAATCCTCCAGTTTTAGAAAGATTAAATACCTCTTGCGAAATTGAAAAAACCATAAAAGACAAAAATAATGATATAAATGTTTTTTTTAAGCCTAAAGATGTACTGAATAATCTATCGTTTCCAAATACATATAATTTCATTAAAGCGTTAATATACAATAAAAAACCTATCAACCCACCTGTGACTATTACGTAAACAAACTGACTATCAGCTGCATTTATTAGTTCGCCAAATATTTCATAAGTACCTCCTGATCCCAACCCAAACAAAGCTAGCAATGGAAAGTTCTTTACAGCACTAGCATACATCGAAAGTACATTATACCAATTATCAAGTCTTGCTTCATTTTCAAGATTTGTCGGGTTTAACTCTAAATATCTATTGGGTAGTTGATTGAATATTTCACTACTACCTTCATAATCAGTATGAAAAGAAGGAATAATTACTACTAAAATAAATAACGCTGTTAAAAATAGTATAACAACTGATAAAATTGTCTTTCCAAACCGTTTGATAGTAGTTTTAACATTCACTAGCGGATATAAGCTTAGAAGGAAATAGTAAGCTACTGAAGCTAACAAAGCGCCTCTTGAACCAGCTAATGCAACAAATATCAAATTAACGATAGAAAGAAATACCCAAAAACATTTTATATTTACCTTGGGTTCAATCCAAGCAAGTAAGTTACAAATAATTATAGACATATAAAAAACAGAACCAGTTAATGTAGGACTAATCTCATTGATAATTCCTAAACCATAATAACCATAAAAGTTAAACGTAATAATTTGAAATAAACCATAGAACAAGTTTGGTACAAAGCAAATAAAAATGCTTATAATTATCTGTTGATACTGCTTAATATTATTAATTTTATTCGCGAACGCAAAAAAGAAACAAAAATATATTAAATATTGTATATTTTTAAGTAAAGGTAAAATTTTTTCAAGCAAAGAAACATTGTTGAAACCAGAGAAGTGTGTTATCAGTAAAACAATTGCATTGAAAAAATATAACCATAAAAATGCCACAAGAATCTTTTGAATTGGGCGAAGACTAGAAAGTGATACTAGTGTAGCTATTATTGTGACTGGAAATAAAAGGTCATCTATACGGATAAACTTTAAAAAACCACTTTCTCCAAGTCTAGGAGATAAAACAACACTTGCTGTAATTAATAATGACCATACCCACATAAAGTAATAAATAAAACCTTTTTTATTACTGCTTACTGTAGGTAACTGTAAAGAATTATCAATCATTTATTCTTAATAATAATAAAGAGCTACTAAATAAATTAACTCCTTCTACTGTTACCAACCAATTTAGTGTACTTAAGTACTGCAAACACACCGGGTAAACACTGATTTTTATAATAAACTCGATTTATATGTAAGTGAAAACACTTAAATTTGAAAAATTCCTGCAACATAAATTAGCTTTATAAAATAATTTCAGAATATATACAACTTGGCCCACTTTGCTAAGAAAGTTCCAAAAAAGACATTATCCATCTAATGGGATTAATCTGGAATGTTGGATGGGCATCCTTGCCCGTCCTATACAGCAGGGCATTTGCGTTGGCATCCACCCTATAAGAAAAGTTTGGATATTTTTTGACTTGGAGCCGCTAATGAAGGCTATTTGTTCGGTATCATAAGTAAGTTGAAATAAGAAAAATTCAATAACATAGATGAGGCAGTATTAGCTAATATCTTCGGTTTAGTCTCCACTGGAAAATAGCGATATCGAAAAGATGCTAGTCTCGGATTTTTTTCTTGATAAAGAACATCTTGTATAATATTTATCCATCGTTGCTTAGGCATCAAATCTATAGTCATACCAGCATGACCAGATGGCAGTAACATATTAGAACCATGTACGCCTATTACTAAACGACTTTCAGAGTATATCTCACATGTAACTTTCTCTTTTTCTTCATTAAACTGCTCAACTCTTAAATCTTCAATCCAATTAGGAAATTTAGTTTTTCTACCCAAACCTGTAACTGTAAATTTAGTTGTGCTAGGAAGTTGATAGCGAATTTTTTTAAATAACTTTTGTATTTTCCAATTCTGAATTGGAAGTAAAATGTGAATTAAATGGAGCTTGTTGAGAATTCTATGTAGAAGAGAATTAAACCAAATACGGTCTTCACGCCAAATAAATGTTACTCTATATTCTTCTTTATTAAAATTATGCTTTTGAACTTTAGTAAAGTTAGTAATATCAAATTCATCTGGATGAGAATATGCTTTGCTTAAATGAAATTCTTGAAATTTCTTTACTTCTTCTTGTACAAAATTATTAAAATTTGGAAAATAATCATGTCCTTGTCTTAAAGGTATATCTACTGTCCAGATTTCAGATACTCCTTCAGGAACCATCCATCTCATAAATTTTTGGACAATGACAACTAAACCATATTCACGATTTTCATGCAAATGTTTATCAGCATTTAGAAGTTTTAATAAACAATGTCCATATAAATAATCTATACAGTTTAAAATAATTACTTTATCATTATTTTTGAAAACTTCTTTAACAATTTTAATATTTTTAGTTTGAGGATTACGTAAAGATTTAACTAACAAAGTACCTAACCACTGTTTACCAATCTCATCACCAAAAACTAAAGACTTATCAGCATCAATTTGGTAATTAAAATAAGCACCATGACCAACTTTAATATCTTCAATTATTTCAGCATTGCAGTCAGAACAGACAGACTTAGCGCAAATAAACATACCTTGCCAAAGTATATTACTAGGCTTTAATTGAGTTTTGCAATGTGGACAATTTGACTGATGGTGACTTAATGGTTTAATTGTAATCATAAATTTACTTCTCTATTTATAGTTCGTTCAAGGTTTCTTAAATATAAATAATCCACAGGCGTAATCCACATATCTAAAATCTTCCCATTCCGCTGGCTCAACTAAATCTCCTTGAGCATTTATAGCAGCAAAATTAATTAGCTTCAATGAAGGAAAATTTTCAATAATAGTCAATGGGTCAAAAATACGATGGGCATTAAATTCAACTCGTTCGTTACCAATAGGCGTCGAAAAATATAGTTTGCCACCTGGTGCAATAACCCTTTCCAGTTCTTTCATACCCTTCAAATAACCTAATGGGTCAATAGGGTCTGCATAACGTCCCAAACCAATATGCTCAATTGTATGTAAACATGAAATTGATTTAATTGAGCTATCAGCTATCTTCAAATTTGTTATATCGTCTTGGCAAAAAGATAATCCAGTCACCTGAGAGTCTAGCTTTCTGATGTCTATAACGTTTACTTGCCGAAACACGAGTAAGTGAGCGATGAAACCGTCTATACGTGAACCGATGTCCCAGTGCTGTTCTGGATTATCTAAAAATATTTTCCTTGCAAACCACAAATCTTGATGAAAATACTCACCTTTTGCAACACCAGCATTTTCATAACGGTCTGCTAAGGTGTAATGAGATAAAAAACTTGATAGTTTAGCTCGAAAAGGAAAATCATCTGCTACCTGCCGATTATAGTTCACCCAGTCTCTAATGTAAGGCGCCAATCCAGTTATATTTTTGAAGAAAACTCGTATATCCGTACCAGTAATTCTAGTTATGATCCGATAAGGTATCTCTACGACTTGTCTAAAATTTATATTGAGTGTGTTCATATGCTAATACAAATAGATTATTTATTTAACAACAATACAATAATTAGCGCATCAGTTTGTATCCAGGGAATTTGTCAACAATTTTAGTAGTTCTTTCTAACAAAGATTCAGAAATTATTTCCTCTGCAAACCAAAAAGTATTTAAACTATTTTCCAATAACCCTTGATATCCATGTTGATTTAATAAATTGTTTATTAAATCATAATCGCGATGTAAATGCCCATATGTTTCAACTATAAAACATTTAGTCTTAAATTTTGAAAAATCAATACCCTGTAAAGTATTAAGCTCATGCCCTTCGACATCTAGACTTAAAATATCACAATTATAAAATTCGGTATACATGTCTAACCAGTAGTTTAATGGTTTAACCAAAATTACTTCCCAATTCACTCTTTCTGAAAAATATTTATTTAATATACCTTTAAGTTTCAAGTCTTGAGTTTCTGGAATAAAAGAGAGTAGACCGTCTCCTTGAATTTCTAGTTGTTTTGCTTCGTTAGAAATACCTTCTTGAATGCATTTAATTTGATTATTAAAAATATACAACCATTTTAAGAATGTAAAATTTAATTCTACAGGTTCAAAGCATAAACCTTTTGCCCCTTGTAACGCGAATAAATAGGTATTAGAACAGCTAATCCCATCATTGGCGCCAACGTCAATAAATTTGTCAATCCTGTCAAAAAGCTCTAGTACGACTATATCTTCTTGATGCTGTGCATAAGTTTTTTTAGGAAAAAATCTATTTTTACTAGATTTCAACAATGACTTTACAATTCCTTTTGTTTTGTACATTTGTGCTTTCATAGTTAAGATATCCTAAATTTGATGATAAACATTATTTGTTATAACTTCTTACCCAATAAATACATTGGTAATCTAATTGGCAGAAAAATAGCTTTAGTCATTAATATGGCATTAGCTCTTGTAAGAGGAAATATTAGAAAACAAAAGTAACTTGCAAAAGCGTAAGAAATTAAACTAGCTATTGCTGCTCCTAAGCTTTCAAAATGAGGTATTAAAATCAAGTTGAGCAATATATTAATTAACGCTCCGCAAGCAGTGGAATAAAAATTAATTTTTTGAAGTCCTTCCGAAATCAACCATGCACTTTGAGCAATTCCTTGAAAAGCAAAAATACAGTTCCAAAGATATACATGTAAAATTGGTACAGCAGGTAAATATTCAGAACCATAAGTTGATAAAATTAAATAACGACTTACTGGAAGAAACAGAATCACTATACAATAAGCAAATAATGCCATCAAATCGTAAAATTTTTGTAATTTTTGCTGATATAAATCAAAACTAAGATTTTTTGATTGTATTATATCTGGGTAAAGAGATGACCTAAATGCTATTGGAATAAAAAACCATATTTCCGAAAGACTTGCGGCAACTGAATAAACTCCCACCACAGTTTTATCTGCCATTTGCCCAAGCATTATTTGGTCAATTTTTAGGTATATATTAACAGCTAAACCTGTTAATAAAAGTGGGATAGTTTCTTTAATTATATATTTAGCTTTCTCTCTCTGAAACAACCATTTTTTGACACTTTGTTGATTAAAACTATAAGAAGTTATTAAAATTAAACTATAAATTATAGGTTCTAAAGCTAAAATAAAAATTAATGCTAATAATGGTGCTTTATTAACAATTAAAACAACTTTTAATACTGTTGATATAAAAAAACTGATATTTTTGGATAAGATAGTAAATTTTGATTCAACTCTAGACTCAAACCATTGCTCTACTATTGTTAATGGCTGAAATAAAAATACAGAAGATGCTATTGCAACAAATAAGCAAAGCAGGGAATCTTTAGGAGTCAAAATTTTAATAGAAATTATTGATAAACATGCGGCAAAAAAACCAGATATAAATTGTATAGTAAATGCAGAGCCTAAAAGTTCATTTTTCTCAGAAGGTTTCTCTACTAAATCTCTAGTTACAATACTACTCATACCTAATGAAGCTACAGGTGAAAACAGAGCAACAAAAGCTATCACATAACGTAAAGTACCATACTGTTCTGGATTTAGATAGCGAGCTAGCCAAACCCCCATCAGAAAAGTCATGCCTGTGCCCAAAACACGGTCAATCAGAAGCCATGCAATGTTACTGATAATTTTACTCTGATGAAAGCTAAATTTAAATCCACTATTAGTCATTGAATGTGTATTTCCCTTCGCATCTAATTAACTCAAAGTCATAATTTATGCCAACCTGCCCTGATTTTTTCTATTCTGCTCATAACTGCATTACTACTGAGTATTTTGCTGTTAAGCCGCATTACTTCATAAACAGTTTACACAAGACTAATCGAAATTAACCTGTGGTATTTACGGATATTTTTCTGCTTACTATCGATGATAGTACAAAAATACGGTGAGATAGGCGAAAATAAAAAGCAGGCTCGAAGCCTGCTTTTCAAGAGTAATCAAATAAGTCAAATATTAAAATGGCAGTAAGATATCATCGAGAATACTGGCGCCATTAGTCAGCCATACTTTTGCCACGTTAGTAGTGGAGTTGTGCCAAACAACATCTAACTTCCCATCACCATTCAAATCACCAACTACATTGACTTTGAAACCAGTGTCTATTTTGGGCAAAGCGAACCCTTGCTGCAAGCTGGCGCCATTCATAGTCCACATTGCAGTAAACCCACTTGTTTCATTATGCCAGAAAACATCTAGGTCATTATCACCATCAAAGTTGGCAATCGATTTTATTTTTGTATTTGTATCACTTACGTAACCAAGATTTATGCCTTGCTGTAGGTTTACACCGTTCATTTCCCAAACGGCAGTATATCCAGTCACTGCGTTGTACCAGAATATATCTAGGTCTCTATCACCATCTGCATCTGCAACACGTTCAATTAAAGTATTAGCATTACCTGAGTCTGCTAAACTAATACCCTTTTTAAGATTAACACCATCCATTTCCCAAATCGCCGTGTACCCTGTTGTCTCGTTGTACCAGAGAATATCTAAATCGTTATCCCCATCAAAATTGCCAATATGCTTGATTTTGGTTTTGGTGTCACTCACATAACCTAAAACAACACCTTGATTTAAGTTAATACCATTCATATCCCACAATGCGGTTAATCCTGTAGTGTTGTTGTACCATAGTATATCCATATCCTTATCACCATCAAAATCGGCGACTAGTTGAATTTTAGTATTAGTATCTGAAACAGTTGGTAATCCTACACCTTGTGAGAAAGCAGTACCGTTCATTTCCCAAATTGCAACAGCACCACTAACCGCGTTATACCAAAAAATATCTAAATCACCATCACCATCTAGGTCACTAAGTTGCTTAATTTGAGTGTTGTTATCAGGAACTGTTCCCAAAATTACTTCGCGGATAAAATTAGGATTAGCTACATTTGTTTCCCAAACTTTAATTTCTCCATTGCTACTATCACGCAGTAAGATGTCAGAATCTCCATCACCTTCAAAGTCACCAATATGTTGAATTGTAATGTTTCCATTGGTTGTTGGTAAAGTCACAGTTACAGTACTATTTGTGCCTTTATACCAAATCTGATTTTCGGTCGTTGTAGAGTTACGTACAAGGATATCTTTGATTTTGTCACCAGTAAAATCAGCAATTCCTGCTACTTCCCATGATAAATTTACTGTCGGTAGTGTAGTTATTTCAGGGATGTTATCAGAATTCAAAGATACAATGCGGTAGGCGCCT
Organism: Calothrix sp. FI2-JRJ7; assembly: GCA_019359675.1. Taxonomy (GTDB): domain Bacteria; phylum Cyanobacteriota; class Cyanobacteriia; order Cyanobacteriales; family Nostocaceae; genus Dulcicalothrix. Next base: position 94,852 of record JAHHGX010000088.1, on the reverse strand, counting down.
GTTTCGTTGCGTTGCAGAATACTTTGTTTATTCAAACTAGTAAAATTATCAACTGCAACAATTTGCCACTCAGGAATTGAGTTGACTGTTAAGTTAGCCATCTTAGAAGTAGCGCTAAATGCATTAGAAGTAGTACTTACTCCAGAACTTCCAGTTGTGGCACCATCAGTTCCATCCCACGCGCGGAACTTAATTGTTGCATCACCATTATAATTCGCACTGGGAGCAAAACGAATTTTAGTATTGTTTATGAGTTCAACTCGTGCCAAGTCGATATTTGCTGATGCTCTACTAGTATTGTCGCCTAAAAAAATAAAATTTTCTCGCTCGTAAGGATCATACGGTAAAGGAGTACTAAATGGACCAGATGTGGTATGGTCGAATGCAGTATAGTTACGTAACAAGCCTGTTAGAATTGCTGTTGTCTCGCCTGCTGCAAACAACTGGTATGTATCACCTTGAACTTTCAAATCATAACGAGTAAGTGCAGCCGTAGAGCGAGCGACACTCTCCGTACTAGCTGTAAAAGTTGTATTTTGTGCAAAAATTCTATCTTGCCAAAAACCAAGTTCAATTGCTTTAGTTTTATCGCTAGTAACTAAAATGACGTTGAATCCTGCTCTGGTATTATCACTATGAGTCTCGCTAGTAATTTTTACATCAAAGCTCAGGGTAAAACCTTGATTACGGTCTAAAGTGGGAAAGGCTGGGTTGAGTAAGCTTGTAAAACCACCACTGTAATTACTGTAACCTGCTGAACCAGATTCTGTACTAACTAAATTAGTGGCGCCAGCGTTAACAGTTTGAGTTCCACCAACAGCCATACCAGCTTGCGAAATTGGTGGTGATGCTCCATATTGCAACCACCCTTGGTTTTGAGGTGCAGTACTTGCTGCACCACTGTAAAGAGATACTAAACCAGCCAGTACAGCAGCAGAAGTATCTGAGACCTTACCAAAAGGACTCCAGTTATCACCACCATTAAGCGAATATTGCCAATTCCCGCTTCCAATAACATCTGTTACAGCAATACCTTGAATATTATTATTGATATCTGAAACTTGACCTTTAATTAAATCAGAAATCAAAACTCCCTTGTTATTTGTTAAGGGTGTATCTTCATTGATACTTGAAAGCGTTAAATCTGTCGAGTTATTGAAGCTAGGAGAAACATTACCACGTAGTGAATTTATCCAAGCGGTATTTATTCCACCATTTGCTAAACCTGGATTTCCAGCAGCAGAGTAATAATCATCAGACCAGTTAGCTGGTAGTATCGCTCCTGCCGCAGTATTACCAAGGAAAGCAGTCGCACGTCCTGGTAAAGCTCTGAATGGTGACAATGATACTACTTGAAACCCTGCTGGAGTTTGACTCTTGGGAAATTTATAAATTTCAACACCCGCAGCATCTAACAACCTTGGGACATCAGTACTGCTACTATTGTCAAAAGCTGCTGTTGTACTACTCCAACCATTATTGCGAGTAACAGCAAAATTACTAGTACTGTTCAAAGATGAGATTTGTAAAGAGTAGTCACCTTTTGCAGGGTCATAACTAAGATCAGGAGTAATAACGCTATCAACATCACCAGCGTTATAAAGTACTATTAAAGTTCCTGCTTTCAATCCATTAAAGTCGGCACCAGATAGCTGTATATTTAGGCCATTAGAAGTGCTTCCGTCAACCAAACGATAATTCTGTAAATTTACATTATCTTGAACAACTAAAATTTCAACCCATTCTTTGGCGCCAGTACTACCCTGAGAAAATTCATTGATAATTGCTACAGGGCTGTTGAAAACAGAATCATAACCTGCCATTGCATCTAATTGCAGTGCCTTAGATGATTCAATTAAACCTGTAGTACTTTCTAATACCCAGTTACCAGCTTTGCTGTCATTACCTGTTAAATCATCAGATGCGGCAACATCGGCGCCTGTTAATTGACTCAACTGTTGAATAAAAGTAGCTCCAGTTTCCCCTGCTGCAACATTACACCCGTACAGTAAAATATCTGCATCTGCCGTTAATGCCTTACCCCATGCTTGTAAATCGTTAGTATAAGTACGAACATTACTAATATTCAACGAACTCGAAGCAAAATCTAAACTGGCAACATTACCATGCGAAATAATTTGCAAACTAGAAATACCTTGGCGCCCTAATAATGTATTTGTAATTTGAGTAATAGCATCTTGTGCTGGGTTAAGAATATACACCTCAGTTCCGGGCGCCACACCTGCAACTAAGCTTTCAATGTGGCTAACACTTGCATCAATAAATAACAGCGATGAAGAACTAGCTGTGTATGGCGCCAAGTCAAGAGGCAAAGTTGATATAGATGAAGTAGGTATATATGCACTATTAAAAGTTTTATCTAGGGATTGAAGATTAATTTGATTAGCCGAAGAATTAGATGGCATAAAAATATGGTTTTAATTCTTAAAGTGTATATATCGTTTTTATGCCAAATTTGACAAAAAAATCTCCGTTAAATTACTTATAATTACTTAAATATTTGTATGTACAAACTATTTCATTTATTTGATAATTCAAAAATCCCGTCCCGTAGGATAGCTAACCGCCTGCATATCTAAAACAATTCAAGGGCAGGCAGGACACCTACCCACATGTTAAAAAATGAGAGTTTTACACAGGAAGTAAAACATCATCGAGAAGACTGGCGCCATCAGTTAACCAAACTTCAGTCGCACTAGTAGTTGAGTTGTACCAAACAACATCTAACTTCCCATCGCCGTTAAAATCACCGACCACATGAACTTTTAAACCACTGTCAGTAGTAGGTAGAACAATTCCCTGCCCGATGTTAACACCATTCATACTCCACATTGCGGCAAAGCCAGTTGTTTGATTATGCCAAAAAATATCTAAGTCAGTATCACCATCAAAATTAGCAATTTGGCTAATTTTTGTGTTTGTGTCACTAACGTAACCTAAAGTGATGCCCTGTTTAAAATTGACACCGTTCATTTCCCAGATGCCTGTAAATCCAGTAACATCGTTATGCCAAAGGAAGTCTAAATCTTTGTCACCATCAATATCTGCTATCTGTTTAATTTTAGTATCGCCAGAACCTGAAGTTGGTAAACCAATACCCTGTTTGAAATTAACACCGTTCATTTCCCAAATCGCCATAAAACCAGTGCTATCGTTAGACCAAAGAATATCTAAGTCTTTATCACCATCAAAATCCGCGATTTGTTTAATTTTGATGTTAGTGTCACTGACATAACCCACAAAGACACCCTGTTTTAAGTTAACCCCATTCATTTCCCAGATAGCGGTAAATCCGTTAGTTGCGTTATACAAAAGTATATCCATGTCATTGTCACCATCGAAATCAGCGACAAGTTGAATTTTGATATTTGTATCTGAGATACTTGGTAATCCAAAACCAGATTTTAAACTAGTACCTTGCATTTCCCAAATACTAACGGCACCATTAACTTGGTTATACCAAAGAATATCTAAATCTCCATCACCATCCAAGTCGGAAAGTTGTTTAATTTGGGTATTGTTATCAGGAAGGTATCCCAATACTATTCCGCGAATAAAATCAGGGTTATTTGGGTTAGACTCCCATATCGCAATCATTCCATTTGTTTTGTCCCGTAGCAATATATCAGCATCACCATCACCTTCAAAATCACCGACGTGTTGAATTATAAAATTGTTAGGGTTAATAGTTGGAAGGTTAACAATTTCGGCGCCTGTAGCAGTCATTCGCCAAATTCGATTTTCGCCAGTTGTTGATGAAAAGAGAATATCCTTGGAAGCATTACCATCAAAGTTCGCGATGCTTGTAATTGTCCAATTAGAACCCATAGTTGGCAGTGCAACAGTTTCACTTGTATTGTTAGCGTTCAGATACCATAACCTGTAGGCGCCGTTACTTGGGTCACGTTGTAGAATATTTTGCTTTCCATCACCTATAAAATCAGCAGTTGCAGCAATTTGCCATTCAGGAGTTGGATTAACTGTAATACTAACAGTTGAATTAGCTGTAGCATATGCAGTACCATCAAAACCATTCCAACCAAAGCTAACAGTACCGCTAAAGTTCGCATTTGGTACAAATGTCAAGTTAGCAATGTCCGCAGCAGCAATTTCTTGGCTCAAAGTTACATCAGTGGCGCCTAACATTAACTTACCATTGCTAGGTAACGAGCTAATTCTAATTCTATTTAAAGCATTACCATCGATATCAGTAAATTTGCTGCTAAAGTCAGATAGTGCAAATTTAATAACTCTATCTTCATCACCTAATTTTGAAACACTAGCAACAGTAGGAAGGTCATGAACAGGACTTACGGAAATGGATACAGTAGCACTGCTCGTAGAATATCTACTACCATCAAAACCATTCCAAGAGAAGCTAACACTACCGTTGAAATCGGGGTTTGGAGTAAATGTTAAGAAACCAATATCAGCAACTGGTATTTCTTGTCCTGCAACAACATTAGTATTACCAAGTCTTAATATTCCGCTAGTTGGTAACGATACAATCCTAATTTGAGTTAAAGGACTACTTTCTGGGTCATTAAATCTAGTAGTGAAATCAGGTGCTGTAAAGGTGATTATCGAATCTTCATTGCCAGATTTACTAACAGTGCTAAGGCTTGGAGGAAGATTGTCAATTCTCCAAAGCTCTGTACCACTCATGCCATCATTTACGGTGAAATATAAGGCGCCGTTGGTACTAAATAGATTCGATGGAATAGAACCTGCAATTCCTGAGCGAATATCTCGAACTAACTCAGGACTTCCCGATTTACCAATTTTCCATAATTCGGTATTACCAATTGCATTTCCTGCCGTAAAATACAGCGTACCATTAAAGTTAATAAGCTGCGATGGATGAGAACCCAAACCACCTATTTGAATCTCCAATCTAACTGGTGGCGCCCCATTAGGTTCAATTCGCCATAATTCTCTATTACCAGGAACGTCTTCGGCAACAAAATACAGGATATTGTTAACAACAGTGAGATTTGATGGATTAGAGCTAGCACTTGGACGAGAACTATTAATGTCGGTAACAGGAACTACATTGCCCGTCGTCGAATCAATTCGCCATAATTCTCTACCATTTAAGCCATCATTTGCAGTAAAGTAAAGTATACCATTTACATTGGTTAAGTTTGATGGATTAGAACCAATTCCACTATTTGTATTAATATCGCGAACTCGAACTGGATTTCCTGTTCCATCAATTCGCCATAGTTCTGTACCACTTAAACCATCATCAGCAGTAAAGTAAAGTACACCGTTAATATTAGTTAACTGTGATGGGTTTGAACTGGCGCCAGTACGGGTATTAATATCTCGAACTAAAATCGCGTTCCCCATCGAATCAATTCGCCACAATTCTCTACCATTGGCGCCGTCATTAGCAGTAAAATAAAGTACACTATTGACATTTGTTAATTGCGAAGGGTCAGAACCTATTCCGTAATTAAGATTAATGTTGTAACCAGTATTAATGTCACGAACTAAGACAGCATTACCTGTATTATCTATCCGCCATAACTCTCTATCGCCAACACCTATATCAGCTGTAAAGTAAAGTACTCCATTAACAATTGTCAACTGCGATGGATTAGAACCAAAGCCGGGACGAGTATTTATATCGCAAACCATGACCGGATTTCCCATACTATCCAGTCGCCATAATTCTGTCCCAGTACTACCATTATTAGCGGTGAAATAAAGTATACCATTGATGTTGGTCAAATTTGATGGGTTGGAACCAGTTCTGGTCAAAGTATTAATATCGCGAACCAAAATAGGGCTGCCCATGCTATCTAGTCGCCATAATTCTCTACCACCAATACCATCATCAGCAGTAAAGTAAAGTGTACCGTTAACGTTAGTCAAGTTCGATGGATTGGAACCAATACCAAAATTACTAGCTGATGAAGTGTTTATATTTCTAACTAGAGATGGAGTTGCATTTGATCCACTAATTCGCCATAATTCTGTACCACTACTACCATCATCAGCAGTAAAATATGTTACACCGTTAACATCGATAAAGTTTGATGGATTGGAGCCAAAACCAGTACTGCTGCGAATATCTCCAACCATTGCTGAGTTGCCATCAGCATCTAATCGCCATAATTCTCTGCCGTAAGTACCATCATCAGCGACAAAGTAAACAGTACCGTTGATATTTACAAAGTTAGACAGATCTGAACTACCATTATTACGAATATGTCGTGCAAATCCCAAGTTTCCTGCACTATCAGCTCGCCATAATTCTCTTCCGGCAGCTTGTTGAAATCCACTAAAGAAAAGTGAATCACCTAAACTGACTAAATTTGATGGATTAGAAATACCCTCAGTCGTAAGCCCTATTGTATTAACAGAAGAAATACCTCCACTACTATTTAGGCGGAAAATTTCCATACCTCTACCACCATCAGCACTAAAGTAGAGTGTGCCGTTTACACTTGTAAAATTGCTAGGGTTAGAACTAGCGGCGCCTGAACGAACTTCTACAAGTTTGGGGCTTCCTGGTATTCCTGAAAATGTGTCAACAAACCATATTTCAGTTCCGCCTATGCCATCATCAGCGCTAAAGTAAAGTCTACCGTTAATATTAGTTAAATTTGATGGGTTAGAACCAGCGGCGCCAGGACGAATATTTATTGCACTTGGAATATTACTACCTGGATTTATCCACCACAATTCTCTTCCACCGTTACCATCATCAGCTGTAAAGAAAAGTATACCGTTGACATCTGTTAAATTTGAAGGATTAGAACTGCCTGCATCACGATTGCGAATATTTATTAAGATAGGGCTGCCAACAGGTGTACCAGAACCAGGAGTTAATCTCCATAATTCCGTACCATTCGTTCCATCATTAGCAGTAAAGAAAAGTGAATTACCAACAGTGATTAAGTTAGAAGTATTTGGTACACCCTGGCTTGAGCCTAAAGAAACCCTTACTGGGGTACCATTTGGTTTATCAATAACCCACAAGTCTGAACCATACATGCCATCATTCGCTGTGAAGAACAGCATACCGTTAAGATTTGTCAGGTTTGATGGGTTAGAGCCTCCTTGACCAGGACGAATATCTGCAACTCTAACTGGACTACCACCTGGTTCAAGGCGCCATAACTCATTACCGCTCATTCCTTCGTTAGCGGTAAAGTAAAGTGTCCCACTTACGTTCGTCAAATTTGACGGATTGAAAATAGCATTATTAGTACCAGTACCAGTGGAAATATTTTCTATAACGGGTACAGGGTTTCCACTTGCGTCGAGTTGCCACAATTTCGTACCACGAATACCATCATCAGCAGTAAAATAAATTGTACCGTTGACATTAGTTATATTCGATGGATTAGAACTAACATTACCAGTAGTACGAATATCTCGAACCAGCGATATGCTAGGACTACTAGTAATTGGAGTGCCATTTGTATTTAATGCTATGCGCCATAGTTCAGTACCAATATTTCCATCATCATATGTCAAGTAAAGATTTCCACCAGCGCTGGTGAAATTTAATGGACTAGAATTAAAAACTGGACGGTTGGGTATTGGTGCATTAATGGCAACTGGAGAAGCAAAGGAATTGGGGAAAGTTGGACTTGGTGGAGGAACAAACCATAATCTTCCATCATTAGTAGTGAAGTAAAGCGTACCGTTTATGTTGGTTAAATTTGATGGATTAGAACCAGCAGCACCGCTATAAATGTCTTGTACTTGAACTGCTCTTCCTAATGTATCAAGGCGCCATAATTCAGTACCAGCATTATTTGTGGTAGCAGTAAAATACAGCGTACCATTAACATTGGTTAAATTTGCTGGATTATCTGGAAAACTAGTAGTATTAGCAGGTTGAACAACAACAGGTCTACCACTTGCATCAATTTGCATCAAATTACTAACACCAATAGCATTATCAGCAGTGAAGTAAAGTATACCATTAACGTTGGTTAAATTTGCTGGGTTTGAACCAGCACCAGCACGAGTATTAATATCTAATAAAACAGGATTACCTGTTGAATCAAGTCTCCAAAGTTCTGTGCCGCTGTTACCATTATCAGCAGTAAAGTAAAGTAGACCGTTGACGTTAGTTAAATTAGCTGGGTTTGAACTAGCTTCTCCTAGACGAACTTCTGTAACGCGCGTTGGGCTAGTACTATTTAATGTATCAAATCGCCATAACTCTGTTCCAGCAATTCCATCATCAGCAGTGAAATAAAGTACGTTGTTGACATTAATTAAGTTTGATGGATTAGAACCAACTCCAGAACGAGTATTAATATCAAATTTTACAGGAACTGCTGTTGTAGATGTACTGATTCGCCATAATTCAGTACCGTTTCCATCATCCGCAGTAAAGTATAATGTGCCGTTAATATTGATTAAGTTAGATGGATTATAACCTACAAGACTTGTAGTAGTGCCGATTTGAAGTCGGCTTGGCATACCACCAGACAATGGGTCTAATCGCCATAGTGCGGCGCCACCCATCCCATCATCAGCAGTAAAGAAAAGTATATTATTTACATTAGTTAAGTTTGATGGATTCGACCCCAAACCAGGATTAGTATTCAAATCTCTAACTAAACTTGGACTAGTACTACCAGGGTTTAATCGCCATAATTCTGTACCACCGATTCCATCATCAGCAGTAAAGAAAAGTATATTATTGATATCTATCAAATTTGCTGGGTTAGAGCCTGCGTTTGGCAGAGGTCCTATGTTGGTTGTCGTGCGAGGATTTAGGTTTGCAACTAAAGATGGATACATCAGAGTATCTTCATAATGCGCGGCGCCTCTTTCAGTAATTACTGATGACGCTTCAATACTGCCTGCTTTGTACTCTAATGTCCAGTCGCCACCTTTAGCAGCACTTCCAGTTAAGTTATCAGATGCAGTCACATCGGCGCCTGTCACTTGTCGCATTATCTCAACAAACGATTTACCGAGTGCATTCTCTGCTACATTACACCCATACAGCAGAATATCAGCATTCTCTGTTAATGCATTACCCCAACACTGTAATTGCTCTGTGTAACTACGGATGTTATATGCATTGAGTGAATTCGCTGCAAAATCTAAGCTTCCTGCGCTGCCGTGTGAAATGATATGCAGGCTAGAAATATTCTGGCGATTTAAAAGAGTGTTTGTAATTTGGGTTATTGCATCTTCACCCGATTTTAATATATGTACCTCAGTACCAGGCGCCATACCAGCAATTAAACTATCAATCTGGCTTACATTCGTATCTATAAATGCTATTGATGATGAACTAGCTGTGTATTGCGGTGCTTCTAATGGACTTGGCGCCAGTGAGGTTTGTAAATTTACACCTGGGTTTAAGCTTTTATCTTGTGGTGGCAAGCCTGTTGTATTCATGGATGTTAAATAATGTAGGAATAAAAACGGGTTTATAAAAAAGCAAGCGAATACGTCCGGGTTTTGCAATGAAAATCCGGCTTCATCAATAAATGATTGATGCGTATATTTTGTTTGTATCCGAAATATGGCTAAATCTAGCTAGTACAATTACTGATTCTTTTTTAAATATTTCTCTATTGATTTTTGATAGGCTTCGGAAGTCTATGTTTGCTAGTAACATTTACAAAATTATAGTTGTTATTAGTACCGCATATATTTTTATTTGATTTAACTTGTTTAAGAAAATATAAAGCTATAATTAGATTAATAAACTTGGAATGTCATCTATATGTGGAGTTAATTATGATGATTAACAAGTTGCTGGTGGTATGAAATATATTGATCCCCCCAACCCCCCTGCGAGTTGGGGGGGCTAAAGAGATGTTTAATATTTTAGATAAAGCTATAAAAATACTTCTCCTAAAGCCCCCCTTAATAAGGGGGGTTGGGGGGATTCTCCTTGTGTCAACAAACATACCAAACAAACAATCTCACCCTGAACATTAAAAATCAATTGTAAAAGTCGCCATTTGAACTTTTTTAATTTTTCAATTCCTTAACAATTGTATTAACTGTAAAGTTTTATTTCCTTCAGAGGTGTACCTAGGAGAATACTATGTTTGAGCTTCTGCAAAAGTTGAATGACCACGGTCTACCATATCCCGACACTATTCACCCCATCATTGTTCACTTTGTAATTGCAATGGTGCTGTTTTCCTTTGTATGCGACATTATTGGCTACTTTACTAAGAACGCACGTTTATTCGAGGTGAGTTGGTGGAATATGTGTCTTGCCACTGTTGCTGTGTTCGTGGCTATCATTTTTGGTCAGTTTGAAGCGGGTTTAGCACATCCATATGATATGGCACAACCTGTGTTGAGTGTACACACACTAATTGGTTGGTCATTATCTGGAATTATTGCTGCAATTACAGGTTGGCGATATGTAATTCGTTTAAAAACTCCTGATAAATTGCCTGTCCCCTACTTAGGTCTAGGAATCGTATTAACTGGTTTGATATTTGTGCAAGTCTTCCTCGGTGACGAACTCGTTTGGGTATATGGCTTGCACACTGTCCCTGTTGTTGAAGCACTCAAAGAAGGATTACTGTAATGGAAACAGGACTCATTGAACAATTACGCGCACATCTCGGCGCCAATGGTTTGCCATATATCATTCCAATTCACCCAAACTTGGTACACTTAACGCTAGGGTTGTTTATTATTGGCATTACGTTTGATTTTGTTGGTGTACTCTTTCCATATCAACAACCAGTATTCAAATTTTTAGCACTACCTGCAAAGCAGTCTAACTTCTTCGATGTTGGCTGGTATAACATGCTTGGTTCAGCCATTATTACATTCTTCACAGTTGCAGCAGGTTTCTACGAAATGATGCTCGCAGAACCAAATATGGATGTAACGAGCGCATGGGGACTCCACGCAATGGAAACTATGCTGTGGCATGGAGTTGGTGGTGTTTTACTACTTGCTATTATGGTTGGTATGACCATATGGAGAGGTTTACAGCGTTTTAACTGGCGTAAAGACGAAGACCGTCAAGTTCAGTGGACTTACCTATTAGCTGGTATGGCAATTATGTTTGTCTTGTATCTACATGGTACATTAGGCGCCCAGCTTGCCGCAGAATTTGGTGTGCATAATACCGCTGACTCGATATTACGTTCGGGTGGAAATATTCATAAATTGTTGTTGAAGTAATAGATAGACGATTGCCCATTAACCATGAACATCCGGAACCTTTCAGCACTGACCGTTGGTACAGTTGTAGTGACTGCGGCAAGTCTTTGGATGGGACAGCAAGCTTATTCTTGGTTCCCTGTTCAAGCTACAGTCGAAGCGCAACTCATTGACGATTTATTTAGTTTTCTCGTAGTACTCGCTTCATTTATTTTCTTTGCTGTAACTGCCGCATTGCTATATGCCGTTGCTTTTAATCGCGTGGCAGAACATGATACTAGCGATGGTCCACCAATTGAAGGTAATATAACTCTCGAAGTCGTTTGGACAGCGATTCCTATTGTATTAGTAATTTGGATTGCTGGTTACAGTTACCAAATTTATGACCAAATGTCTATTCGTGGCCCAATGGAACATCATCTTCATATGCCAATGGGTATGGAGTCAGCAGAAGCGGCGCCTTGGGATGGACTTTGGAACAAAAACAAACAATCTGAAACTTCTGAACCAGCACCAGTAACAGCACCAGCACCAGCATCAGCATCAGCACCAGATATCAATATTGATACAACCCAACCTATCAGCGTTATAGCTAGACAATGGTCTTGGGAGTTTCACTATCCCTACAAAAATGTTTCCAGTACAGAACTACATATACCTGTAAACGAACGAGTTCATCTCGCTTTAGAATCTGAAGATGTTCTCCACGGCTTTTTCGTCCCAGCTTTCCGAGTCAAACAGGATATCATCCCCAAAAACAAAATCGACTTTGAATTTACTCCAACACGCGAAGGTACTTACCGTTTAATGGACTCGCAATTTAGCGGTACATATTTCGCCACAATGGAAGCAAATGTAGTAGTTGATTCCCTTGAAGATTACAAAAACTGGTTAAAACAAGCTGCCAACCAAAAACCGGCGCCTGCTATTAACCAAGCTGCAACTGAGTATGCGCTGACAAAGGATAGTCCTTTTAAGACTGGTTGGCAAAGTGTTGAACCTGCGGCGCCTCCCGTTGTTAATTTTACAGGCTCGTGATTGAGATAAGGACTAAAGTCCTTACAACGAGTCTTTACAACGAGTCCTTACAACGAGTCCTTACGACGAACAAATACCTAACTAATTATGACAGACATCAACGTTGAGAAAAGTTCCAGCGTTGTGATTGAGAAACATCACTATTTTCCTCCCACAACCTGGAAAACTTACTTTAGCTTCAGCCATGACCACAAGGTAATAGGCATTCAATATCTTGTTACTTCATTCATATTTCTACTCGTTGGTGGCATTTTCGCAATGATTATGAGGGGTGAATTACTCACTCCAGAAGCTGACCTTGTTGACCGCACCGTGTACAATGGTCTATTCACCATGCACGGAACTGTAATGCTGTTTGGCTGGACCTTCCCGAGTTTGGTAGGCTTCGCGAATTACTTAGTACCCTTAATGATAGGCGCCCGCGATATGGCATTTCCTCGCCTAAATGCAGCAGCTTTCTGGATGGTACCCGTTGCGGGTCTATTATTAATGGTGAGCTTCTTTGTACCGGGTGGGCCTGCACAAGCTGGTTGGTGGTCTTATCCTCCAGTTAGTACCCAAAACCCTACAGGAAACTTAATCAACGGTGAATTTATTTGGCTGCTTGCAGTGGCAGTTTCCGGCGTATCTTCCATCATGGGTGGTGTAAATTTCGTTACTACCATCGTCAAAATGCGGGCGCCGGGAATGACGTTCTTTCGTATGCCACTATTCGTTTGGGCAGTTTTCAGCGCGCAAATTATCCAGTTATTTGGATTACCAGCATTAACAGCAGGCGCCATAATGCTACTGTTTGATTTAAGCGTTGGTACAGCATTCTTCAATCCAGATAAAGGTGGAAATCCCATACTATTTCAACACCTATTCTGGTTCTATTCGCATCCAGCAGTTTACGTAATAATACTGCCAATTTTTGGTATTTTCTCGGAAATTTTTCCAGTTTACTCGCGCAAGCCGTTATTTGGATACCGAGTAGTAGCTATTTCCTCACTGATGATTGCCGCAGTTAGTGCCTTGGTTTGGATCCACCACATGTACGCCAGTGGCACACCAAATTGGATGCGAATGCTATTCATGGTATCGACTATGTTTGTATCGGTACCAACTGGTATTAAAGTCTTTGCTTGGTTAGCGACAATTTGGGGTGGTAAAATTCGACTCAACACACCAATGTTATTTGCCTTGGGTGGCTTAATAATGTTCGTGTTCGCTGGTGTAGTGGGAATTATGCTCTCCTCAGTTCCTATTGACATCCATGTTAATAACACTTATTTCGTCGTCGGTCACTTCCATTATGTTCTCTACGGAACCGTCACGATGGGCTTATTTGCTGCCATCTACCACTGGTTCCCCAAAATGACCGGACGTATGTACTACGAAGGTTTAGGTAAACTACACTTCTGGTTAGCCTTCATTGGTACCAACCTCAACTTCTTCCCAATGCATCCCCTAGGTTTACACGGAATGTTACGCCGAGTCGCATCATACGACCCCGAATACACATTCTGGAACGTTATCGCTAGTATCGGCGGTTTCATACTCGGTATGTCAACATTACCGTTTATCTTGAACATGATTAGTTCCTGGATAAACGGAGAAAAGGCGCCAGATAATCCTTGGCGTGCAATAGGTCTAGAGTGGCTAGTATCCTCTCCACCACCCGTTGAAAACTTTGAAGAAATTCCCGTAGTAGTATCACCACCCTACGGTTACGGCATGAACGAACCCCTAGTCGCAGGCGCCGCACACCAAGAATAATCTAGGGGTGGGTTAACGTTCACCCGCCCCCATCAACCAATACCGCCCCATCAACCACTACCAATCATGGAAACCTCAATAAAAACCCATATACAGGCGCCACATGCCCACGAACACGACGAAGAAGGAAATAAACAATACGGCTTCGTCGTATTTCTACTCTCAGAAAGTGTAATTTTCCTCAGCTTCTTCGCAGCATACATAGGCACCAAACTCTCCACACCAAACTGGTTACCCACAGGTGTATCCGGTCTAGAAATAAAAGAACCAATAATCAACACAGTTATCCTAGTTTCCAGTAGCTTTGTTATCTACTTCGCAGAACGCGCGTTACTGCGTCATAACCTCTGGGGATACCGTATATTTCTGCTATTAACAATGCTCATGGGTAGCTACTTTTTATACGGTCAAGCAGTAGAATGGGGTGGCTTAGAATTTGGTTTTACCACAGGTGTATTCGGTGGTTTATTTTACCTACTAACAGGTTTCCACGGTTTACACGTTCTGACAGGTATTATCTTGCAAACAATGATTCTCGTGCGTTCCTTTATTCCAGGTAACTTTGATAACGGTCACTACGGAGTATACGCGACCTCACTTTTTTGGCACTTTGTCGATGTAATTTGGATTATATTATTTATCCTAATTTACGTCTGGCAATAAATAACCGTAGGATAGAATGGCACTATTTCACGCATTGGTCGGCGCCAATAAAATTAGGTAGGGTGCGTGAAGCTATTACTATTAATCAATGTAACGCAAAATACAGTGCTTTCACGCACCATTAATACGTTAAGTAAGTGCCATTCAACCGTAGGATAGGCTTATAACCTGTCCTACTATATAGTTACTATGACTCCAATTATTATCAGGCTTGTACTATTTTACACATCTTCAAGATTTTTGCGTAGCTGACATCTTGCACCTGGCTTAGAAACCGGGTTTCTTGCGACAAACTGCGCTCTTATAAGCTTAATCTCTCGTACAGAAACCCGGTTTCTTTTGGCTTGTTGCGAATGGTGCAAGATATAAGGTAGCAAATATGGAGATACAGTTAGTCTTGAGTTTGAGGTATCGGAAGCGCGTAAACATAATTTGCTTTATGCATTAGAAGCTGGAAAGCCAGTTACAGTTCAATGCTTTCGACGTGAACATAAAAACGACCAATGGTATATACATTTAACGACTTACGTTCAAGATGTACCGACATTTCTAGTATAAGTAATGGTTGTATTGGTATTGATTTAAATGCTGAAACTATTGATATAATTTATATAAATACGAGATAAGCTTGAACGTTTACCTTAGTTTACATTTGGCAATAAATAACCGTAGGATAGAATGGCACTTACTTAACGTATTAATGGTGCGTGAAAGCACTTTAAATTTTCGTTACATTGATTGATAGTAATGGCTTTCACGCACCCTACCAATTTTATTGGCGCCGACCAATGCGTGAAATAGTGACATTCAACCGTAGGATAGGTGTCTCACCTGTCCTACTATATTTTTACAAATTATTAATAAATATTACGCCAAACGGATATATTAATTACTCCTGTTGGGAGATAGAAAAATTATAAATTTTAATATAATTTTAAGTCTAAGGCTTATTTGCAAAGAATAGCTTTTCAGAGTCAGATTTAATTCAGGAATTCAGAGGTAAAATACACTCATGGCATATGCTAATCAGCCTACAGGTGATTATGTTGCTAACCCTGTAGTTGCAGATAGAGTTGGCGACTATCATGACCGTGTTCGATGGGGTCCGATTATTTCAGGTTTAGTAGTTGCTCTAGCTACTCAACTTGTTTTGAGTGCTTTATTTGGAGCAATTGGGGCAGGTAGCGTTGAAAATTCAGGCGCCCCTAGAACAATTTCGTCCGGTGTTGCCTCGAATGTAGGCATTGGGTCAATTATTGGTTTATTAATTTCTCTATTTACAGGTGGTTGGGTGACAGCTCGTGCTTGTGGTCCAATGAGCCGCAGTACAGCTATTCTTAACGGTGCAATTTTGTGGGCAACTACTTTAGCACTGAGTTCTTGGTTAATAGCAAGCGGAGTATCTGGTGCTTTTGGTGTTGCCGCTTCTAATGCAGGTGAGGTTATCAGCCAAGTTCAACAGCAAGGTAACTTGAATTTACCTGCAAATAGACCGAATGTAAGCGCTCAACAAGCCCGTGAAGCTGCCGCAAATGTACGTAGTGGTTTGTGGTGGTTTGTTTTAGGTTCTTTGCTGGGTTTACTCGCATCAATAATGGGAGCTGTCACCGGAACTCGCAAAGCCCGTGTCTACCAATAAAGTTTAAGTTTTTGCTTATCAATATTAATTTAGCAATACGATGATTATAAGGCGCCAACTTACATTAAAGTAGGATTGGCGCTTTTAGATCAAAGGCTTTTTTTTTGCGCCAATTTGAAATAATCAAGCAGGCGCCAACTGTTTAACTTTTTCTTCCATTGATTCCATCAGTGATTGAAATGGTTGGATAAACTTGTCGATTCCTTCATCTAATACTTCAACCATTACTTGGTCGAGATTGATATTTATATCTGGGTTTTTGAGACTGTCCATTAAGTTGTATGCTTCTTTAATCCCAGTCTCAAGCCTGTTGCTAACATTACAGTGGTCAGCACAAGCTTCTATCGTTGCCGGAGGTAGAGTATTAACAGTATCGCGTCCCACTAACTCATCAACATACATGACATCACTGTAAGTAGGGTCTTTAGTACCAGTTGAAGCCCATAACAATCGCTGTATATTGGCGCCTTTTTCTGCTACTGCTTGCCAACGCTCGCTGTGGGTAATTTCTTGGAATTTTTGGTAAGCTATTTTGGCGTTAGCAATAGCCACTTTACCTTTAACGGCTAACAAACGAGCTTGAGCGGCTAAATCATCAGAGCCAATTGCTTTAATTCTGTCCTCAATCATCTGGTCAACTTTTATGTCAATGCGACTAAGAAAGAAACTCGCAACCGAAGCAATTTTACTAATATCTTCACCTTTATTTACACGAGATTCCAAACCACGAATGTATGCCCAAGCTGTTTCTTCATAGCTAGAGAGTGAAAACAATAGGGTCACGTTGACATTTATTCCTTCACTTATCACCTGTTCTACAGCAGGTAATCCACTAGTAGTACCAGGAATTTTTATCATCACATTTGGGCGCCCAATTTCGTGATAATAACGGCGTGCTTCATCAATTGTGGCTTGTGTATCGTGGGCAATAGTTGGAGGGACTTCGATGCTAACGTAACCGTCTAATCCTCCTGACTCTTCATAAATACCTTGGAAAATATCGCAGGCATGACGAATATCCTCAAAGATAAGTGATTCGTAAATTTTGTAAACTGGTAAACCTGCTCTAATTCCTGCTTCAACATCAGCATCATAGAGCGCATTCCCCATAATTGCTTTTTCAAAAATAGCCGGGTTTGTAGTCAGACCACGAAGACCGCGACTTTTAATCATGCGTTCAAGTTCACCCGATTGTATCAAGTCACGAGTCAAATTATCCATCCAGATACTCTGACCATAGTCCTTAATTGCCAAAAGTGGATTACTTTCCATTATTTGCTTGTCCATTTTTATTTTTTAGATTCACACTTTTCTTGTGGGTGTAAGTCCCTTACGTCGCTCATGCTAAAAACGGGCATCCTTGCCCGTTCCACTCTTAGATGGAGAATTAATTTTTTGGAAGCCCCTAAATTGAAGATTCCAAGGCAGTTTTTCCCACAACCTGTTTTTTAGCTACGTCCAATTCTGCGGCTAATTCTTTACGAGTCGAATTTTTGAGTAAATAGCGACTAATAAACCAAAATGTGTAACACATACCAATTAATTGAAAAAATGGTTTCACTAAAGGAATGCCATTAACTGCACCTACAATTCCTAACACGATTTTAAGCGAAATAATTGTTGCTACTAATAATGCAAAGCTTAAAATTGGTAGTTTATATTCTTGATAAAATTTATTGATTTTTTCTGGTAGCTCTGCTAAAAAATCAGAAACTTGCTTGCCCATTTTTTGCGCTTGATAATTAAGTTCAGCAGGCGCCTGTTCTGCTACTTTTGAATCGGTACTATATTCTTTTTTAATTTGAGTTTCCATAATTTTACTCCTTGATGCAAGCATTTTTTCTTGTTAACACCATTCCCACATTTATAAATTAGTTTTACATCAACCATTTGTATGAAGTGTTGTCTTTCAAAAGTTATAGAGATATTTGAGTACTTAGGCTTAGTTTAGTGTATTAAAACACTGGTGCCATTTAATTTTGATCCCCCCAACCCCCCTTGATAAGGGGGGCTAGAAATCTATTTATTCCCCCCCTTATTCAAGAGGAGCTAGAAATCTATTTATTCCCCCCTTACTAAGGCTCACAAGGGTAGGTTTTTACATTTAGCTGACTCAAGAGACAAGGAAGACAGGAAGAAAAGTAGACAAGGAAGTTTCGATTGGTGAGTAAAAAATGTTTATTAAGAACTATTAACGGATGCTAGGTTCAAGAGTACTCGTGGTTCGGGAAATAAGCCATTTAAAGAAATGGCTTTTCCATTAAGTAAATCAGCAACAATTGTTAGTAGTCCTTGCAGAAAACAAGAAATATGACGGCTAGTTTTTTTAGCTGTAGTTGCTTTTTTTTCTAGATGATTAGCAGGAAGTTGTGAAGTTGAATTTTCAGGAGGTTGTTCATTTATATCACCACCAACTGTTACTGTCCACAATGTTGCGACAGCGATTGCTAACCATAATCTTTCAGCCCGTTTGGGGTCTGTTAAACGAGTTTTATGCCATTGCCACCCATCACTCTTAATATCTCTATAGCTCGATTCAATGCCGATACGTAAACTGTACCAGAGAATATCTGCTTGTTCAGGTTTTAAGTCGGTGACAATCAACCAAGGTTCTTTATAATTCGATTCCCAATGTGCTAATAAAGTACAATCTAGAAGATTAGTTTTAAAGCAGGTAACAATTCCCGACCAACTCATACCTTTTCGAGGCACTACTGTCTCAAGAAAATGCCATTCTTTCTCTCCTTTAATTTGAAATGTTCCTTGTTGATTAATTCTTAAAAAAGGGTGCCAATTCAAAGCACAAATGTCATTGAACAGCCAATCAGCGTAAAGTCCTCTATCTGCCAAGACGATTACACGCCAGTCATAAGGGATTGCATCAAATAGTGATTGGAAGAGATTGCGCCAATGAGGTTTCCAAGAGCCTTTCTCAGTTCCTTTAACAATTTTCCAAGCCACAGGAATGCCACAACCTTGATAAAGAACATGAAGAGATAGAACCGTAAAATTCTGTCCAATATTAGTGACATCCATCGCAAGTGTTAGCCATTTTTCTTCACTTTCCCACATACTCAAAATCCATTTCAGTAAAGGTACAAAGCATTTAGTCACATCTAATTCACTTCGTTTTTTACCTTTTTTGCTATCAGCATTTTGATACCATTCTTTGAGCCTCTGCCTAACTGTATTACTTTTTTCTTGATTTAGCCTACTGATAAATTCCGATATTTTTGTAACACTACTTGAACATGTCATTACCATCCCAAAACTCCAAGTTGCCAAACCTGTTACTTCTGGTAAAGATAGATGAGGCATGTGATAACTTACAATTCTTGTCCATTGTTTGAGATGCTCGTTCTTCAACATCATTACACGGTTTCAAAGTAGAACAATACTTAATTATTACTAATTATCCAATTTTCTGGATGATTAATCATTTTTACTAATCCACTTAAAACTTGATTATATGTACTATATAAATCTCTCCCTTGCAATGTAGAAATATATTGACATTTCACTGCAAATTTTAGCCATACTTGGGTTTCTGCGGCTTCTGATTCACAGTCATTTAATTTGGCAATAAAAGATGCAGTATATCTCCTTTTTCTCCATGCCTCCGCAAAATTTGCACAAACTGAACGGGAGGAACGACGAATTTGATCTGTCAAAGAATATTTCTCTTCTGGTGGGAAATTTTTTGATAGCTCAAAAATCGTCATCGCTGCATCAAATGCTTTTTGATAGATGACTAAATCCTCATGAGTTTTTATTTTTTTTTCTTCTTCCTTGTCCACTTTCCTACCTGGTCTACCTTGCCTCTCACTATTATATTGTAAAAAACCTACCCTTGTGAGCCTTACTAAGGGGGGTTAGGGGGGATCACCATTTAGTATAATTTTACTAAAAAATAACTTTTGTAACTTACATTTAATGCTAGAAAATAGTCACGTATTTTTGCTAGAATCTAGTCACAGTTTTGCAAATCAAAATCTTTATAACCAAATCATAACTAGATTTTCTTTTTACCTTACATAGTTCTATAACCAAATAAATTATATTCATTAATAAAATAAATTCATAACTAAATAAGCTAATTAACTCATTCCTTAGAAAGATGTTTATAACCAGTTATGTTCTTAACTTTGTAAGTGAAGTAAAGAAAAAGTAATAAAAAAATGGTTCTTCATAAAATTAGTGATTTTGATCCAGATTACCGCGATACTATTCAAGGTAACGACATTAAAGGAATGAGTGTTTATACTCAGGGTAGTGATGAAAAAATTGGTACAGTTAGTGATGCGTTAGTAGATGACCAAGGAAAGTTTCGGTACCTTATCGTTGATGTAGGTTTCTGGGTTTTTGGTAAGAAGGTACTACTACCTATCGGTCGTGGCAAAATTGATTCTAAAGCCGACCGTGTATATGTCCAAATGACAAAGCAGCAAGCAGAAGATTTACCTGAATATACAGAAGGTATGGCGCTTGATTTCGACTATGAAGAGCGCGTGCGTGGAGCATATCGCCCAGCAGCAGTAGAAGCATCAGCACCTCTTGATACATCAGCACCTCTTGATGCGGCTTCTGTGGCGCCTGTTGGATCTGCGGCTGTTGCAAAGAGTACTCCTACTTATAGCCGTGATACTTACGACTATACCCAAGATGCAGATTTATACGATACCAGCGTGCATGATGACCAAACCTTTAAACTTTATGAAGAACGGTTAGTTGCAGGCACACAGCGTCGTAAATCTGGGGAAGTAGCAATTGGTAAGCACGTCGAAACTGAGACTGCACGGGTTTCTGTATCAGTTGACAAAGAGCGAGTTATTGTTGAGCGAGTAACTCCTAGCGATGCGGGCAGAGTAGTTTCTGCTGATGTCGCAACTTTCCGTGAAGGTGAAGTTGCCCATATGGAAATTTACGAAGAAGTTCCTGATATCCAAAAAGAAGCTTTTGTGCGGGAAGAAGTCCGAGTTTCAAAAGTTGTAGACCACGAAACAGTACAAGCAACTGAAACAATTCGCCGTGAAGAATTGGATATTGATACTGACGGGCGCCCTACTGTCAAAAAAAATGACCGCATGTAATGCAAAGAAACCGGGTTTATTCGTTGAAATATTGTAATCAAAACAATGATTTGGCGTAGAAACCCGGTTTCTAAGTTCTGATGTTTCGTTTAAAATAAAAACTGAGGAAAATAGTATGTTCCAAAATGCAATAACTGCTTTGCAATTAATACAAATCCCGGTTAGAGGTGAAGTTTTAACAGCAGAAGAAGCTTCATTAGTTTTTTCTGGTCCTAAATTTTTAGTAGCTTTGTTTGCTGGTATATTGATGGCATTTGCCTTTCAATTACTTTTGACTAATCTCTCGGTAGCTATAGGTATTTCGGCTATAGGAACAGGCTCAGGTTCAGATTCTGATGAGTCGGAAAGCTTAGGCAGTACAGTTCGTAAAGTTGAATCGACTGTAGGTTTATGGGCACTCATTACTGCAAGTATTGCTTTATTTGCTGCTAGTTTTTTAGCGGTAAAACTGAGCTTAATTGAAAACGCACTTTTAGGAGCAACTATTGGTGTAGTCATTTGGTCTGCGTTTTTTACGCTGATTATGTGGTTAGGTTCAAATGCTGTAGGTTCTTTAATTGGCTCGCTTGTTAGTACTGCAAGTAGCGGTATGCAAGGAATTATGGGTACAGCTACTGCTGCAATTGGCGCCAATACAGCAAAACAGCAAATGGTTTCCACTGCTGAGGAGATTACAGCTGCTGTTCGACGCGAATTAACTTCAGGGTTTGATGCAGATAGTATTAAAAATACACTTTCTAGTTCCTTAAGCTCTTTACAAGTACCTTCACTAGACGTTAAAGAAATTCGCAATCAATTTGATAAACTTCTTAAAGATGCGGATTTAGGGTCTATTGCAGATAGTGACTTGCTCAAAAATATTAATCGTCAAACGTTTGTTGATTTAATCAGCAGTCGCACAGATTTCTCTAAAGAAGATATTAATCGCATTGCTGACCAACTTGAAGGCGCCTGGAAGCAATCTTCCAATCAGCAACAAAATCCTACAGACCAAGTAATTAAATTACTTTCCTCCACCACACCAGAAGATTTACAACCTGAGAAATTAGGTCAACGTCTTCAAGAATTGGTGACAGCAGGAGTTGGTAATGGTAAGCAAGGTAATGGTTTACTAAAGCAAGCGATTGAAGTTGGTGTAGGTAGTGCTTTACCAGCAGCCCTCAAAAAAGTAGACTTTTCTAATATAGATATAGATAAAGTTACAAGTCAGTTGCAGCAGGTAGTAGGAAAAGCTCAAAATGTAGATATTGAGAAAATTACCTCACAACTACAAAAACTAAAAGACCAAGCCACTCAACAGGCAAGTCAACTAGGTAGTACTGTAGCTCAAAAATTACCCGCATTACCAAGTAATACCATTAAAGCAGATGTCGAAGAATATATTCTCGATTCTTTGCCTTGGCATTTCAACCGCATTACTATAAGAGATGAATTCCAAGAAGTTATCTACGACCCCAACGCAAACCCCGCAACCGTTCGGCGCCAGTTAGAAGACCTTAACCAAGATTATTTTACCAACTTGTTAAACCAACGAGGTGATTTAAGTGAGGTAAAAATTAAAGAAATAGCGGGAGAAATGGAAAGTATCCGTGCGTCCGTTTATGAAACGGTGCAAAAAGCAGCAGCACGAGAAAAATCCCAAGACATTCGTAGCAAAGTTGAAGATTATCTACGTTCAACCGGAAAAGCTGAACTTAGCCCAGAAGGTATTGAGCGAGATTTAAGCAAGTTACTTGAAGACCCAGAAGTTGGGTTTGATGAGTTAAGCGCGCGTTTCAAAGAATTTGACCGCGATACCTTGGTGAAATTACTTGCTGTACGCCAAGACATTAGCGAAGAAGAAGTTAATAATATTCTTAGTCAACTCGAACGCACTCGCGATAATGTCTTAAATAAAGCCAACGAACTTCAAGAACAAGCAAAAGCAAAAGCTTCGCAAGTGCGTCAAAGTGTCGAAGATTATTTGCGGAATACGAATCTTGAAGAACTCAACCCTGAAGGTATCGAGCGCGATTTTGGAAAATTAATCTCTGACCCCCAAGCTGGATTATCTGCTTTACGTGGAAGATTATCGCAGTTTGACCGCGAGACTTTGGTAAAATTACTAAGTCAACGCCAAGATTTGAGCGAAGAACAGGTAAACAAAACCATTGATAATTTGTTGTCAGTGCGCGAAGGAGTTTTGCAAGCTCCTCAACAAGTAGCGGATAAAGCCAAAGAGCAGTACCAAAAAACCACTACTACTATTGCTGAATATCTTCGCAATACTAATTTAGAGGAACTCAACCCAGAAGGTATTCAACAAGACTTACAAAAACTATTTGAAGACCCCAAAGCTGGCGCCAATGCACTAAGCGATCGACTATCTCAAGTTGATAGAGAAACGCTAGTTAAGCTATTGTCTCAAGCGGGATTAAGCGAAGAGCAAGTTAATCGCACCATTGACACTACACAAGAAGCCATCAATAATATCATCAAAGCACCACGGCGCCTAGCAAACCGCGCAACTAGAGGAGCTTTCGACTTTGAACAAAGTCTGGAAAAATACCTACGTAATACCAACAAAGAAGAACTGAACCCTGAAGGTATTAAGCGCGATTTACAGTTATTGCTATCTTCCCCCCGTGCGGGAGTATCATCTTTGGGTGAGCGTGCATCTTTAATCGACCGTTCGACAATTGTAGCTTTATTGTCCCAACGTGAAGATATTTCAGAAGAAGAAGCAAACCGAATTGTGGAACAAATCGAATCTGTTCGCAATTCAGTTGTAGAACAATTCCAACAAATCCAGCAAAGAGTCCAATCAGTCATTGATGGCGTTTTTGGTAAGGTTCGCGAATATCTCAACTCACTCGAACGTCCCGAACTTAATTATGAAGGTATACAACAAGACTTTGCCAAATTGTTTGACGACCCGCAAGCAGGATTTGAAGCCTTACGCGGGCGCCTTAGTCAATTCGACCGTGATACCTTAGTAGCAGTTCTCAGTTCGCGCTCTGATATTTCCGAAGCGCAAGCTAACAAAATTATTGATCAAATTGAAGCCTCACGCGATAGCGTATTGCATCGAGCCGAACGCATTCAAGAGGAAACACAAAAACGTCTCAAAGCGATTAAAGAACAAGCACAAAAGCAAGCAGTAGAAACTAAAAAAGCTGTTGCAGGCGCCGCTTGGTGGGTATTTAACACCGCTTTTGTTTCTCTAGTAGCTTCCGCAATCGCCGGAGCAATAGCAGTATAAAATCTTAGAAACCGGGTTTCTACGCAAAAAGAAACCCGGTTTCTTTAAGTTCATAGTAATGCCTCTCCTATGAGAGGCTTTTTTATTTTCTTAATATTTATAAATTTCTATAGAACTAATATACATTACAACTAAAGTGGTATTAAAAAAATTATATTCTCTATCAAAAGAAGGGTTAAACTATTATCTTTAGTAGTTAAATTAACAAAAGAAATGATCTATTTTATTTAAGAAGCTAAAAAATTATGATTGAAAATAAGCAAGGATTTGACGCATCACACAAAAATGCGAATGAAAAAGAAAAAAATTCTGGATTAAATCGAGCGCTTATAGGTGGACTTATTGGCGGTACATTAGGTTCACTAGCTGCGGCTTTTGCTGGAAGAAGAATTGCTCAGGGCTTTAACCATACTACTAAAGGTCTAGGAGGCGCCGCCAAAACAATAGGTGGCGGTCTATTCCAGACAGCTAAAGGTGTAGGAGATGCAGTCAAAACTGTAGCTGAAGGAGCTACTCATGCTGTTATCGGTGCCAAAATTGATACAGTACAAAATAATACCTTTAATTTTAATCAGTCATTTCAGTATAAACCTGATACATCAAATTACGGTGCCCTTAATACTAAACCATTAGAAACTCCAAGCATTCAACACCAAAACCAACAGGTAATAAGCACCTTACAAACAGAGGAAGCTAAAGAGACTGATAATAAACTTGAATATGCAACTGATACGTTAAATTATGTTGTCTTTGATACTCAGCCATTAGAGACTCCAAGTATTATAGACGAAGATCAATTAATTATTGGCGCCTCAGAAACAGAGGAAGCGAAAGATACTGATGATCAAGTTGTAGATGCTACTGATACTTTAAATGATGGCGCCGTTGATACTGACTTATTAGAGACTCCAAGTGTTATAAACGAAGACCAAGTAATTATAGACGCTTCGGAAACAGAAGAAGTTCAAGATACTGATGATAAAGTTGAATATGCTACTGATACTTTAAATGATGGTGCCGTTGATACTGACTTATTAGAGACTCCAAGTGTTATAGACGAAGACCAACTTATAATTGGCGCCTCAGAAACTGAAGAAATTCAAGATACTGATGATAAATTTGAAGATGTTAATGATACATTAAATAATAGCGCCTTTGATACTCAGCCATTAGAGACTCCAAGTGTTATAGATGAAGAACAACTTATAATTAGCGTCTTAGAAACTGAGGAAACTAAAGATACTGATGATGAAGTGGAATATGTTAGTGATACTTTAAATGATGGCGCCTTTGATACTCAGCCATTAGAAACTCCAAGTGTTATAGATGAAGAACAACTTATAATTAGTGTCTTAGAAACTGAGGAAACTAAAGATACTGATGATGAAGTGGAACATGTTAGTGATACTTTAAATGATGGCGCCTTTGATACTCAGCCATTAGAGACTCCAAGTGTTATAGATGAAGAACAACTTATAATTAGTGTCTTAGAAACTGATGAAACTAAAGATACTGATGATAAAGTTGAGTATGCAACTAATACATTAAATTACAGCACCTTTGATACTGAGTCATTAGACACTCCAAGTACTTTAGACGAAGACCTACTTATAATTAGTGCCGTAGAAACAGAGAAACCCGAAGATGCTAGTTCTGAAGCAGTATTTTTTTTACAATCAGAAAGCGGAGTCCAAGTAATTTCAATCGATGCTATATTGCTAGACGAAGAAATTAATCAGATTGATGGCGATTTAGAGTAAAGTAGGGTGGGCAATGCCCACCTTACTATATGAAATTAAATAAAAAAGTAAAGTAGGGTGGGCAATGCCCACCTTACTATATAAAATAAAAAAGAATGGAAAAATAATTTTCCATTCCATTTATGAATTAATCAACCAATTGCAGAATACGAAAAACAATATTAGTATTTCGCGTATAATTATCTTTGAGTGTCAATATAATTGACTATTAATTAAAGCATTATTTAACCTCCGAATTGAAAAAAAGTTTTATGCTTGGGAGTAAGTGGGCAAATTTCGCCCACTTATTAATTTTTGCTACGTCCTTAAAGAAGAGTAAAAATCTTATTTTTTCTTCTCACCAGCAACTATTTCAACATTGCCTTTTTTCAATGCTTCAAGAGCTTCACCTTGAGCATCTTCTTGTTTTTTCTCATTGTCTGCTTGAGCAGTAGCAGCGCCAACAAGTTTTGCAGCATTTTCTTCGCTTTCAAGAATACCGAATTCAATCAGCAACTCTTCTAGCTCATCCATCTCAATTGGTGTGGGGATGGCAAGATTTGTGTTGTTGATGATTTTGTCACCTAATACACGGTATTCATTTGCTTGATTACTGTCTGGTGCATATTCGTTAACAGTCATCCGACGCAACTCAGCGTGTTGAACGATGTTGTCGCGGGGGACGAAGTGAATCATGTGGGTGCTTAAACGAGCAGCTAGTGTGCTAATCAGTTCGTCTTCTCGGTCAGTGTTACGACTATTACAAATCAAACCACCTAAGCGCACACCACCAGTATGAGCATATTTGAGAACGCCACGAGCAATGTTGTTTGCAGCGAACATTGCCATCATTTCACCCGATGTCACAATGTAGATCTCCTGAGCTTTACCCTCACGGATCGGCATGGCGAAACCACCACAAACTACGTCACCAAGAACGTCATAAGATACAAAGTCAACATCTTGGTAAGCACCGTTTTCTTCCAAGAAGTTAATTGCGGTAATAATCCCACGACCAGCACAACCTACACCGGGTTCTGGACCACCAGATTCAACGCATCTGATATTCCGAAAACCTTCAATTACTACTTCTTCAAGTTCGATGTCTTCTACAGCACCACGTTCTGCAGCTAAGTGTAATACGGTGGTTTGAGCTTTACAGTGAAGAATCAAGCGTGTGGAATCTGCCTTTGGGTCACATCCAACAATCAAGATGCGTTTTCCAACTTCTGCCATTGCTGCCAGAGTGTTTTGGGAAGTGGTAGATTTACCAATACCACCTTTACCATAGAAAGCGATTTGTCTAATATTGTCTGCCATGATTAATTTTCCTAGAATTGTTTGAATTTAGTGGGTCTACAATTATGAATTGTTCGCAATGTAGAGCCAAAGCCGGTGGCGCCCGTCCCACTACAAAAGTATGAGTGTTTGACAACATATATTTATTGATATTTACTGAAATTTACTCATATACTTATTAGATACTTGCTACCACTTCTCCTAAGCAGCTAGTATCATAACCACCAAGAATTTCTAACTGAGATTTTACAAACCTATGTTCTAAAGTACCGAGCAATTGCTGAACTGGCGCCTCATCGAGATATGAGTTAAGAATTACCAAGTCATACCGTGACGAATGCAAAGGCACAAATCCCAATCCAAACATAGCAGCGATAGAAGCTGTACTAATACCTGCATCCGCAATTCCCGAAATAACAGAATAAGCAACGTCTTGGTGACTACGAACAGTATGCTCAAATCCCTGGACTGCTGATGCTGGTACCTGCTCTTGCTCCATTTGTCGTTCTAAAATCATCCGACTTCCGGCGCCAATTTCGCGGTTAATAATAGTCGCTTTAGCTTCCACCAAATCCGCAATCGTTTTAATTTTCAGCGGGTTGCCTAAAGGTACCAACAATCCTTCTTCCCAGACACCAATACTAATTAAAACAGCCTCTTTATCGGATAAAACCTCCCTCACAAAAGGGATATTGTATTCCTGCGTTTTTGAGTCATATAAATGCATACCAGCAATATGAACCTCACCTCTAGCTAAAGAGCGCAATGCATCCATGCTATTCGCAAAAGTATAATGCACTCGTAACTGCGGATGCCAACGTTCGCTAGCTTTAGCCCAGAGAGAAATTATAGGTGTACAACCTGCTATTGAAACTGAATTTTGCAATTTTTCAGTATCATCTAGCACTCGCACCAAGATTTTACTTGTATGCATTTGGTCAAAGGCTTCTTCCCGCAAGTTGTTACAATAAATAGTCTCTGCATCTACTGGTATCATTTCGGTACGAAATGCATCTTTTCCAATTAGAGGATGAGCTATCCATTGACCTGCAACCTTTGCCAAACTAACTCGTAACTTACCTTTTGTTAAAACTGTTTTAGTAACGACTGCTTCAACAGTTGGTAAATCTTCCTCCATCCAGAACAAATCTTCGACTTTACAACCAAGTGCCTTAGCCAACCGTAAGGTTATAGCAACATTAGGAGTGTATTGTCCAGATTCAACGCCACTTATAGTCTGACGAGTGACACCCGCAATATTTGCTAAATCTTGCTGGCTCATGCCTAGACGAGTCCTGATAGATTTTAGATTGTTACAAAGGTTTGTACCTTGCTTCATAGTTTTTGAAAAGGAAGTGTGTAGCAGTAAACTATGATAAACGAAGGTTAACGTATTGAAACAACTAAATTCAGGTTTTTATAAATACCTATTTTTAATTTGCTTGTAGTCAAAAGCTATACTTATTTATAAAATAAATGTCGCTCTCAACCTTTCTACGACAAGCATAACATACACATTGCCAAAATTCTTGCGCTCAAATAATAAATAAATCACTCAATGAGTTTTTAAAGTCTCTATTTTTAGTCATGAATAATTGCTTAAAACTCAACTTGATTGCTACTGGGTTAATGACACCGAAAAATTACTGATATTTGAAGGTTAAATATAAACAGAGAATTAACCTAAAAAACATTTAGTTAGTTTGCAATGGTATTTATATAAACACAAAATATATTAGATATATGTTTCAAATCTCTCCCCCAACCCCTCCGAGCGCAAGGAGAGGGGAGTACATTCAATACTCCTCGGTTAAGAATTTTTGTAGGTTGGTGTCGAGGAACGTAAACGTAGTTTTCCCGCAGGAAGACCCAACCTACAATTAGCCTTATCCGACAAGTATTACTCCCCCTTCCCTCGTAGGATACAGAAGAGCGAATCAGGGGTAAGCCCCCTATTAGTTCATCAGTTTTAGGGCGCATGATGTTTTTTCCACCAAGCTCAAGCTCCGGGTGTGGCTCCTTTCACCGAGCGCGAGCATGGCGCCGAAACGATTTTTGTATAGGAAACTAGACAGATTATTTAAATGTAAACGTGAGTTTACATAAATGCAGTGGGCAAGTATTCATACGGGCATTTCTTACGATTTACTACGTTTTGTTGGCTACTCACATCTTCTATTGCGAGATTGATGGTATTTTATTTAGGTACAAACTCCTTTATGCCAATCGCAATACAAGCTATGACACTCAATTTATATTTACTGCGACATGGAGAAACTACTTTTAGTCAAAGTGGAAATTTCTGCGGTGAAACTGATGCGGAGTTGACATCTGAAGGGATGCAGATGGCAGAGAGTTTTGCCGATGTTTATCAAAAATTGAAGTGGTCAGGTGTTTATGTTAGCACTATGAAGCGCACAATTGCTACTGCCAAGCCATTTTGTGATGCTATTGGTATGGATATGCAGTTGCGTGACGGACTTAGAGAAGGTAGTTATGGCTCTTGGGAAACTAAGAGTAAATCCTTTGTTCAAGAGAATTACCCAGAAAATTATGTAAAATGGTTGACAGAACCCGCTTGGAATGCGCCCAAAGATGGAGAAACTGCGGTAGATATTGCTAACCGTTCTATGCCTGTAATTGCTGAAATTCAAGAAAAACATCCCCAAGGTAATGTTTTAGTAGTTTCCCATAAAGCCACGATTCGGATTATGCTTTGCAGTTTACTGGGAATTGATTTGGGACGCTATCGCTATCGGGTGAATATTTTGGTCGCGTCGGTAAGTATGGTTAAATTTGACGTAAATGGCCCTTTGTTAGAAATACTAGGCGATCGCCATCATCTACCCGATCATCTTCGCTCTCGCCTGGGAACATAATTTCTTGCTACGTTACTTTTTGGAGCTTTTCGGCAGCTTTTTCAATTGCATCAATACTTCCAGGGTTTACTAAGCCTAGATAATCAAATACATATACTCTATTATTTTTTGTCGCTTGTAATTTTTGCCAAAATGCTTCTTTTTTAAATCCGTCAATCATCTCTTGCTCCGAACTACCCGGTGTATTAACAAGAATTATAGATTCTGGGTTTGCTTCTAAAATTTTTTCAGGTGATAAAGTCACATATCCACCAAATGGACTTTTACCCTGTAAGTCAGCAGCAATGTTTTTGACTTGAAACTGGTTGAGCATATCTCCTGCCCAACTATTTTTATTTGGAGTTAAAATTGGCTGACGGCTAACTAATACTAAAGCTGAAGTATTTTTGTTTGTGTTAGTACCTTGTCCTAAAAGCTGCTGATACTTATCTAGTAACGGTTTGGGACTGGCGCCTATTCTAACAGCTAAAGTCGTCGTCAGTTCTTCTAGTGCTTTCCAGCTATCTATTTTTGTTGCTAGCGTACTAATCTTTAATTCCTCTAGACGTTTAAGAGTCGAGTCAGAAAATCCAGAGGCGCCGATAACTAAGTCAGGTTTCAGCGCTACAATTTTTTCTAGGTTTGGCTGTGTTCTTCCTTGAGCTACACTCGTAATGTCTTGAAAACGCGAGTCTTTATTTAACACCGAACTACCAGCAATTCCCACAAGTTTATTTTGATCAAGTCTATAAATTATGTCTGCCGATAGAGGCGTAAGTGCAACTACTCGTTGTGCTAACTGTTGTGGCGCCGTTGGTGTTGTAGTTATTTGTTGAGGTTGAGATGTAGCAACGTTAGAACAAGCTGTCACAACGATACTAAGTAAAATGCTTAAACTAGATATTATCCAACGTTGATACATTAACACTACTCCCTACGTAATTTAAATGAAACAATTTAAATTTTCTACCAATAAGCATTATTTAGCTGCATTCCTCCTTAGTATCGTTGTCATGCTAACGCTGTGGTTGGCATCACCACTACTTCCAACGCTAGCACAACCACAAGCAAGGGTATTTGATGAAGTCTGGCAGACTATCAATGATAACTTCTACGACCCTAAGTTTAATGGAATCAATTGGCAAGCGATGCGCGATAAGTACAAACCACAAGCCATTAAGTCTAAATCATCACAAGAATTTGCTGCTGTTGTCAATACTATGCTAGCTGAGTTACGAACTTCACACACGCGCTTCTACACTCCTGATGAACAAAGTTATTATCAACTGCTAGGTATTTTTCAACCACGCGATAGAAAGTCATTAAATAGACTCAAGCCATTTTTTCCAAAAGGAAAATTTGAATACACTGATATTGGTATTTTTACAAAAGTCATAAACAAGAAAACATTTGTCAGTGCTATTTTAGATGAAAGCCCAGCAATCAAAGCAGGTATAAAAGTTGGAGATGAAATATTAAGTGTAAATAATCAACCATATCAACCTGTACAATCATTTGCACCCAAAGCAGGGCAAAAGGTTACAATACAAATTCAGCGTACTGCCGACACTAACAGTAAACAAGAAATAGTCGTAACACCAAAAGTATATGATGCAACTACGATGTTTCTTGATGCTCAACGAGTAAGTACTCAAATAATCGAGCGTCAAAATAAAAAGATTGGTTACGTTCACATTTGGGCTAATGCTGCTGACCCATCTCAAGAAAAGCTTATATATGATTTGCTATACGACCGTCTCAAAGATGCAGATGCATTAATTCTAGATTTACGTGCAGGTTGGGGTGGAGGAAATACCAATTACCTAACTGTGTTTACAGGTCAGGGGCCAAGTGTCACTAGTATTGCCCGTAATGGTTCGCGCGTAACTTATGATTCTCAGTGGAAAAAACCCGTCGTTATGCTAATCAATGAAGGTAGCAGAAGCAGTAAAGAAATTATCGCTTATGGCTTTCAGCAGTATAAAATTGGTTCAGTTATCGGTACTAAAACTTTAGGCGCCGTTGTAGCTGGGCGCCCATTTATCATGCAAGATGGTACTTTATTGTATGTAGCAGTAACAAATGTATTCGTAAATGGAACTCGGCTCGAAGGTAAAGGCGTTACGCCAGATATCACCGTACCCTTTACTTTAGAATACGTCCAAGGCGCCGACCCCCAAAAAGAAAAAGCTATAGAAGTTGTTTTACGTGATGTAAGGTAATACCATTTTTATATGAAGATGCACATTATTACTCTTAGCCCCCCTTAATAAGGGGGGTTGGGGGGATTTAATTGTATGCAGCTTCATATTCGATTGGTATAAAACGTATTTTATATACATGTTAATCCCCCCTAGCCCCCCTTAATAAGGGGGGGACAAGATTTTATAATTTTTGAACCTTACTTAATAAGGGGGACAAGATTTTATAATTTTTGAACCTTACTTAATAAGGGGGACAAGATTTTATAATTTTTGAACCTTACTTAATAAATAGACGTACACCTCTAAAGCCCCCCCTTATTAAGGGGGGTTGGGGGGGATTAAATTAATTATTATTGTT
Source organism: Calothrix sp. FI2-JRJ7 (assembly GCA_019359675.1). Classification (GTDB taxonomy): domain Bacteria; phylum Cyanobacteriota; class Cyanobacteriia; order Cyanobacteriales; family Nostocaceae; genus Dulcicalothrix. The sequence goes on along the minus strand of JAHHGX010000088.1, from coordinate 61,817 downwards.
TATTTTATTACACGTAAATGAAAATCAAACTATTTATCACATCAAAAATAAAAAATTCAGCAAATACTAATAAGACAAAAGAGCTATTAAATATGTAAGCTTAAGCTTATCATTCACGAACATAGAAAAGCCTAAAAATATAAATCACCTGATTTTAACTTACTAGTTACTCATTCACTATATAAGGTAAAAGTTTGCCATGACCCCTTCAGAACCGCAAACCGATAGTAACGAAAACGAAAGCGGAAACCCTACTACACTCCAACCGAGTCGAACTAGACCGTGGCTTTTGCCTTTGTTTGCGTTACTCGCAGTACTTGGAACTTCTGTAGCTGTTTGGCGTTTTCTAATTCCTACACAAAGAACAAGCCAAACTACTACCACCACAACCCAGTCACAAACACCAGCAGTACCCGTCAAGTTATCAACCATTCAATCAGGAACTATTCAAGAAAGCTCAGATTTTGTTGCTAGCTTACAATCGCGTCGTTCCGAAACGCTTAGTTCTAAAATTCAAGGAAAAATTACTCAAATTTTTATCAAACCTGGTCAGGCAATCAAAGAAGGGGCGCCTATTCTGCAAATAGAACCACCACCTCAACCAGTAGCACTTCCTGCACCAACTGTTAATAGCGCAGCTTTAACAGCACAGTCACAGCTTGATATTGCCCGCTCCACTCTCGCTTCTCTCGAAGCTGAACGCACGGGTATTTTAGCTGAAGTCAATTCTAACCAGCAAGTATTCGACCGATATAATACTCTGGCATCTGAAGGCGCCGTTCCGCGACAAACAAAAGATATCTACGCAAACCGTCTTAACGCAGCTAAAACAAATTTAAAAGTTATCCAATCAAGAATTCAAACACAGCAAGCTGCTGTAGCTCAAGCACAAAAAGTTATCCAACAAGCGCAAACCCCTGCTGTAAAACCCACACCTCAACCAACTCCAACTAACTACCGTATCACCGCTCCCTTTACTGGTGTAGTCAGAGAAATTCCTATTAAAGTTGGTGATTTAGTCAATCCTTCAGCGCAATTATTAACAATTACTCAAGACCAACCTCTCGAAGTACATATCATCGTACCAGTCGAGCGCGCGGCTAAAGTAAAAAATGGAACGCAAGTTAATATACTAAACCTTCAAGGTAACACCATTGGTACAAGTCGCGTGTTTTTTGTGGCGCCAAACCCTGGTAACGCACAGTCTGCACTCATTAAGGCTCTCTACAACAACTCTAAAAATGAGTTAAAAGCAGACCAATTTGTACGCGCACGAATAATTTGGAATCAACGTCAGGGAGCATTAGTTCCAGGTACAGCAGTATCGCGCGTTTCTGGAGGAACTTTTGTTTACGTAGCAGAAGCATTACCAGATAAATCAGGGAAATATATTGCAAGACAAAGGCAAGTAAAATTAGGTAATGCCACAGGTAATAACTATCAAGTCTTAGAAGGACTTCAACCAAATGATAAAGTTATAACTTCCGGGTTACTTAACCTCAGAGACGGAGACACAATTATCCCACAATCATAAATTAATGGTTGGGTTATCACCCAACCTACATAATTTACGTAGGTTGGGTGGAGCGACCGCGCAACCCAACATACCATTATTACAAAAACATTATTTTATAGAAACTGCAAATTCATACGAGTGATAAGTTGGGCCAGCATATCCCAGAATATAATAATCACCATTAGCAGGAAGTCTGTATGTAAAACTTTTACCCTCACCACCACCAAGACCATTAAAGTTTTTTACAATCTTACCGTTGGCATTATAAAGCGTTACACCTGCACGGGCGCCTAAATTATTAACCTTCAAAGTTAACTTTTGTCCAGCTTTAGCTTTTAGTACATAAACACGATTTTCTACACCATTAATAACGGTGCTTGTTTTAGCTCTAGCAAAGGTAACACGTGAACGAGGAACAGACCTAGAAATATCTTGAATGTTTGTAGCTTGAGCAAAAGAGGGGGCAGGTATAGAAGACATCCCTAGTGTAAGTAGTAGACTAGAGGCGCCTGCAATTAATAAACTTCTCATAATATTGATGAATTAAAGGTTTTATCTCTGTTATAAGCTCAAAATTGGCTTAATGCCTTGATATTTTTAGATACATGTCCCACTGGGGCGTTTACGGAAAAGTTAGAGAACAGTAGGTTGGGTTACGGCTTTGCGTTCTTGTTTACTTGCCCTTGCGTTAGGTAGTATTGCTTGGCGCCCATTAATAGGGCTTACCCAAGATGCACCAGAAGCTAAAAGTTCGCGCGTAGAGTGCAAAGCTGTCGTACTCAAAAGTAGTAGGTGGGGTTTTGTTGCTTCACCCAGCCTAACAATCATCAATAATGATTCAAATATGAAAAATAGGTATCGATTCTTTAGTTCATGGTATTATATGCTTGTCACGCTTACTGATAAACCATTTGATGCGATTTACGTAGTATGCCGAAGGCACAATTTATAGATGGGATATTAAAGTTTACTGGTTTAGTAACAGAGCATTAAATTTGAAAATCAGTATTGTATTATAAAATTATGATGTTATTAGAATTAAAAAATCACCAAGTTTGGCAGAATTTAAATGAAATACTAGAAAATTTAGATGCGGATACTCTTATTAAAGAACATCTAGAATTATCTAAGTACAAGGTATGTGGTTACTGGGACGACCAAAATAATTATTATGAAGAAATTATTTTACCACATACTCTAGAAGCACAGTTAATAAGCAGTTCAATCGGAGTTACAAACAAGAAACGCTTTCTCCAAATGAGGTTTTCTCTGACTCACTCAAACAATAATTTAGATGATAATACATTTTTGGGCGAATTGCTTCTAATTTATAATGAGAATCTTGAATTTATAGATGAAAATTGGTATTTGGACATTGAATCTCCTTTTATAGAAAAGCCCAACCTAAAAAGTTAGTTAAATAGAAGGGTAAAAGAAAAATCTAATGGTGATATCTCGTAAATTAGCTTTGCGTTCTTGTTTACTTGCCCTTGCGTTGGGTAGTATTGTTTGGCGCCCATTAATAGGACTTACCCAAGATGCACCGGAAGCAGGTAGTTCGCGCGTTGAACGCAAAGCTGTCCGTACTCAAAAGTATATGGTAGCGGCAGCTAATCCAATAGCAGCTGCTGTAGGTAGTGATATTTTACGACGTGGTGGTAGTGCTATTGATGCTGCTGTCGCTGTACAAATGGTTCTTGGTTTAGTTGAACCACAATCTTCTGGTATTGGTGGGGGAGCTTTTCTCGTTTACTACGATGCCAAAACTAAAAAAGTTCGCACCTTCGATGGTCGGGAAACTGCTCCTATAGCTGCTCAACCTAACCGTTTTCTAGGTCAAAATGGTAAACCCTTAGAATTTAACGATGCTGTTCTGGGCGGTAAGTCTGTGGGTGTGCCTGGGGTAGTTAAGATGTTGGAACAGGTACATAAGCAATATGGTAAGTTACGTTGGTCACAACTATTTCAGCCTGCCTTACAACAAGCAACAACAGGTTTCGCTATCTCACCTCGTTTGCACGCTCTTTTGAGTCAGGAAAAGTTTTTAAGTCGTTCGGAACCTGCAAGAAGCTACTTTTATCAACCTGATGGTACACCAAAACCTATCGGTGCCAAACTTGTTAATCAGCAATATGCTAACGTACTGCGACAAATTGCTACTAGGGGTGCAGGCGCCTTTTACAAAGGTAAAATTGCTCAAGATATTGTTAATACAGTAAAAAATGCTTCTGTACCAGGAGACTTAACAACTACTGACCTTGCTCGCTATAACTCAGTAGAACGACCACCTGTGTGTGGAACATACCGAGTTTATAAAGTTTGCAGTATGGGGCCTCCCACTTCTGGTGGTATTACAGTATTGCAAATTTTAGGAATGCTACAAAAATTCAACCTTGCTTCGCTGAAACCAGATTCAGTAGAAGCTATCCACTTATTTGCAGAAGCAGGAAGATTTGCTTATGCTGACCGAGGACTATATATAGCTGACCCAGATTTTATTAAAGTCCCTACAAAAGAATTAATAAATCCAAAGTATATAGCAACGCGCGCTGCTCTTATCAACCCTAAACGTGCGTTCGCAGGAGAAGCTAAACCAGGTAATCTTTTATCTCCGCAAGCATTTAATTGGGGCGCCGATAATTCTCTAGAACTACCTTCTACCAGCCATTTCTCTATTGTTGATAGTAATGGCAATGCCGTATCAATGACTACTAGTATTGAAACTGCATTTGGCTCTCGGTTAATGGTGCGTGGTTTTTTACTCAACAACCAGCTTACAGATTTTTCTTTTTCGCCAACAACACCAGATGGTAAATTAATTGCAAATCGCGTTCAACCTCGTAAACGTCCGAGAAGTTCAATGGCGCCGACAATGGTATTTGACCGTAATGGTAAGTTAGTAATGGTCGTTGGTTCTGCTGGTGGCCCTTTAATTATTAATTATGTGGCTAAAGCAATTGTAGGAGTACTTGATTGGAAACTCGATGCTCAACAAGCTTTATCATTACCTAATTTTGGCAACCGTAATGGCGCCACAGAATTAGAAGCAAATACAAGTATGCTAAATCTCAAACCACAATTAGAAGCATTAGGACATACAGTTACAGTTAGAGAACAAACGAGTGGTTCCCAAGCTATTGTTATTACTAATGAAGGTTTAATCGGTGGTGTTGACCCCCGACGCGAAGGAAAAGCTGTAGGAAATTAAATCCTCATCTTCGTAGAGACGCGATTTAATCGCGTCTTTAAATATTCTGAAAATGCTTCTGTAGAAGAGATTAGAGAACGCTTCGTGCGTGCTGTCTTAGCAGAGAAGTTTCATCCTGTTCTACAATTTGATTATTCCACAATTTATTTATTTTACACTTATATAATTATACAGTCAATACGGTAAACATTTCTGTTCAAAAGCGTAGGATTTCGCTATCATACCCATCAGCAATTGGCTCAACTTCCCAAACCAAACCTTCCCCAGCTGACACCACCACATCGACATAAAGCTTTGCAATTGCATTTTTAGCTGTATGCTCGTTATTGGTAAAAGGTTGTAAATCCTCAGTTAAGACTCTAAGTTTAAAGCCAGGTGGAATCATTTCATTACGATTTACACTTCGTAACTCGAAGCGCCATATATGGTCTTCTAAGTTACGCTTGGGAAATATGCGTAATTCGTAGGGATTACCAGCTAATGTCAATCGTCGGGATAAGCAGATGCTTGATTTATCAGGCTCACGACTTCGCACACCACGAAGAGTAGGGGTTATTTCCCAACCAAGTTGTTGTGCTAAATTAGACACACCTGTTTGCAACCACTGCTGAATTGACCACTGTTCTTCCCATCCTTGTCGTCGCTCATACAACCCTTGGCGCCAGCCACCATGTTCAATTAATGCTCCCCAAAGTTGAAATGGAACTGCGATACGGGGAAAGACTACTGCTGAATTACCCAGTCGCTCTATTAAGTTATTTACCTGTACTAAAGATAACTTCGGTAAAGAAGCAACCGATTCACGTAAAATTTCTTCTGGACAAAGTTCACGAGCAATCCATAGAACATTAATGTCTTGGATGAGGTCATCTTCATCCAAACAGTATGTACGATTAGCAGCATCATACACCCCCTTTGTTTTCAATTGTCGATGGGTGGTGTACCCGGTAATCGTCACGCAAGCACCATTAACTACCTGTGCTGCTATGTAGTAATCAGCAACCCAACTGGGAATATCTACCCATTCTTGGGGTACACGCAATTCCTCCAGTTCAATTGCTGCTGTTGGAATTAATACAATTCGTATCGTTTCGCACATAATCGCAGTCCCGTTAATAAGCTCCCAAAAGCTTGGCAATGCTGCTTGTGAAGTCCAAATAGCATTCTCAACCTGCTCCTCTCTCAACCAAGCTAAAAATGCATCTAGGCACATTTGGTTCAAACGAGCTTGCCACAACGTTCCGGGTGTTGAGAAAGATGGTAATTCTCGTATTTGGGAGGATGGTGGTATTTCCAGACAAAGCTTTTCTGGAATTGGAATTGATTGGGGTGATTCAAAAGTCATTTGAGAGACTCCACGGAAGACGACAGAACAGGATGACGATAGTGAACAACTAGCCATTCTTCTAAAGAATTGCTCATACTATCGATTACGTTAGATGTTAGCGGAATATGCAGCGTTTCTGCACTCCACTGACCCAAAGCAAGTAGCAAAGTCCGTTTGATTTTAGTTAGCTGCCGAGATACTGTGTATTGTTTTACTCCTAGCTGTTGAGCAATCTCCTGTTGAGTCAATTCTTGCCCGTAGTAAGCTTGTAGAAGTGCTTGGTATTCGCTGTTTATTTTGGCTAGTGCATTATTTAAAACTGCATTGATTTGAATACTCTGCTCTGTTATAGTTTTTGCTTCTTCTTCGGCAATAATTTGATTCAATAGCGAATCTTGAAAATTTCCTACCAAATGGTCGAGCAATTCGCCCGTATCTTCTTGTTCGGATACGGGGGTATCAATTGAAACTGAGGTTGGATATTTAAAGGAACGCACGGCTTTAGCACAGGCAAGTAGCCAGGTTTCTAAACTTTCTGGAGTACAGACAGGACTGGGAGAACTAAGCTGACTAAGACGTTCGGTGTTATAAAGCTGCGCGATTGTTTGCAAGGTCACGTGATCAGGACTAAGTAGTTTGTGGGCATTTTTAGCATCATTGGGCACATAAATTTGTAAGAAACAGTTCCAAGCTAGAACATAACGCGCGATGGTTTCTGATTTATGCCCTGCCTGTTGGAGAGATTTTACTAGTAGCTTTTGACTAAGTTTGTGTAGCAAGCCCCACTCAGTACATATATTTACTTCTTGGCGCTTACGTAATACATCTTTGATGAGATTTTTAAAGGCATATTCAGCATAAATTTTCAAATTTGAACTCAACTGCGGATTGAAACCTCGGAGAACTTTGTCTAGACGAGCGATTGCTGTTTGGAAAAAGTCTGCCACCGAATATTGCTCGGACAAATTCATCTTCATTTTTTTAGCAACCCAGTAGCAAACTTCCTGCAAATACGCTGTAATGTGGGCGCCTGCAAGTGGACTTGCCTGAAGTTGCCAGATGCGATGCCAGTAAATTGCCCAGAATGTCTCGGACTTTTCTACATCAGACTGCTTTATACAATTTTGCATACTGCGGCGCAGTTTAGGGTCAGTAAGCCAATGGCTAAAAGCATCTCCATTAAATTGGACAAATGTAGAAAACATTTCTACTACGTCCTGTCTTGAGCGCATGGAATTTTTAGTGTTGGAGAAATGGTGAATGATTCTATACTAATTGCCATTACTGCCACTTCTGTTACAATCTATAAAAATACTTACAATTATTTAGTACGTAACGGTTTTACATACCCTACATGTTCATGATTTATTTTCTTAACACGTGTTGCCATGCTCTCAGGCGTTCGCAAAAATAATACTTATTTTCATTTAAAAATTTTCATTGAGAACTGCATAAAAAATCAACATAGTCGTATATAAATACTATAAACTGTAAGTATAAATACGCTTTCTTCTCTATAATCATAAATCGTTACAATGAATAGTTTGTATATAAAAATGCATTGATTCTAGTATAAATTACTGGAAAATTATTTTGATTATGACTTTTTTAGAAAAGTGGATAAATTGCAGTGACTAAATTAGTGGTTTTGAAATTTGGAAAAGGGAGTTTTGAGACTGGGTTTCCAATTACACTTGAGATTGGTGAGGAGAACAGCCGTCCTCAAAGTGAAGTCATTAGTGAGCTTCCGCCAAATATAGAATTGCTACTTAATTTCAATCGTTGGCAAGCAATTTACCGTAACTTGGATTTTTCTGCTCGTCCCATTGGACTACCAAAACCAACAACGGAAATTTCGGAAGTTGAGGAGTGTGTACAAGCAGCTAAACAATTAAGCGATTGCCTTAACTATTGGCTTCAATCAGAATCGTTTCGACCAATTCGTGAGAAGTGGCTAGAAAAACTACTAACATCTGATGTAATTCGGGTGATTTTGCAGACTCAAGACTATCAACTTCAGAGGCTTCCTTGGCATTTATGGGAGCTAGTGGAGCGCTACCCAAATGCAGAAATTGGCTTCAGTACACCTACTTATGAACAGGTTTGCCTTCCCTCCTCGAAACCGACTGCGACAGTCAAAATTTTGGCACTAATAGGCGACAGTACAGGTATTGATACACTAGCAGACCGCGCGCATCTTGAGCAACTACCAAACGCAAAAATCGACTTTCTGGTGGAGCCAGCCCGTAAAGACTTAACAGATAATCTTTGGCAGCAAAATTGGGACATTCTTTTTTTTGCAGGGCATAGTTCAACTCAAGGTGCGGGGGAAACAGGCCAAATTTATATTAATCAAACCGAGAGTTTGACTATTAGCCAATTAAAGTATGCTTTGAAGCAAGCAGTAGAGCGCGGCTTAAAGTTGGCTATTTTCAACTCCTGCGATGGCTTAGGACTGGCACGAGAATTTGCTACTTTACAGATTCCGCAGTTGATTGTCATGCGTGAACCAGTACCAGATAGCGTGGCACAAACGTTTCTCAAATATTTTTTAGAAGCATATGCTCTTGGTAAATCGCTTTATTTAGCAGTTCGGCAGGCAAGGGAACGACTGCAAGGACTGGAGGGGCAATTTCCCTGTGCAACTTGGCTACCTGTAATTTACCAAAATCCGGCAGAGGTACCACCAAGTTGGCAGGACATGATTGTAGGGGAAGGTGGGGACAATTTAATTTTCCACCCTTCACCTAATACCCGACTTCAAAATTTCAAAACAAAAGTTAAAAACTCAAAACTTAATTTTAGTCGGCTGATTTGCGCGAGTTTAGCAATCACTGGTTTAATTATGGGTATGCGATATGGGGGAATGCTTCAGTCGATGGAGTTACAAGCATTTGATCAACTTATTCGGCTACGCCCAGACGAGAAGCCTGATTCTCGTTTGTTGGTTGTAACTATAACCGAAGAAGATGTACAATCACAGTCTCAACAGGAACGTCGAGGTTCGCTCTCTGATAAATCGCTCTTGAAATTATTGGAAAAATTACAGTCATACCAACCAAAAGTGATTGGATTGGATATCTATCGCGATTATGCTGTGAGGCAAGACTTACCAGCCTTAGCTGCGCTAATGCAAGGGAAAGGAACGACCAGCAAGGCTGACTTAATTGCAGTTTGCCAAGTTAGCGATAATCATTCCAGGCGCCCTGGCATCCCACCTCCACCTGAAATACCCCAAGAACGCTTAAGCTTTAGTGATATAGCAGTTGACCCCGATAACATTGTCCGGCGCCATTTACTAGCGTTGACACCCGAACCCTCTTCACCCTGTAAAGCATCATATGCCTTGAGTGTACAATTAGCTTTGCGCTACTTGGCTACTCGCAATATTTCCCTGGAATTTACGAGTGATGGTGCTTGGAAACTGGGTAAGACTTTTTTTAAGCCATTAGAAGCACATACAAGTGGATACCAAAGTATAGATGCTTCGGGACACCAAATTATGTTGAATTACCGCGCGCATCGTTCGCTACAAGAATTTGTGCCGCAGACGACGCTAACAGAAGTACTAGCTGGTAGAGTCGAGTTGAGTGCAGTTAAAGACCGGATTGTTCTTATTGGAACAGTAGCTGAAAGCTTCCAAGACTATTCATCCACACCCTACTTTACAAACGAAGGTGCAATACAAAAAATACCAGGTGTTATCCTGCAAGCACAAATGATTAGCCAGTTGCTCAGTGCGGCACTTGATGGACGACCACTCCTATGGACTTGGTGTGTGTGGCACTCAAGCATTTGGGTTTGGGGATGGTCGTTAACAGGTAGTTTATTAGCTTGGTATATTCGACGACTGCTTTATTTAGGCATTGCTACTGGAGTTGCAATCGGCAGCCTCTACGGGATATGCTTTGTCATTTTAGTTCAGTGGGGCGGTTGGATACCCCTTGTTCCTTGTGCGATTGCGCTAATTGGTAGTAGTAGTATCATCGCCTGTGTTAAAAAAAATTACCTCGTCCGGAAACTGCGCGTATTTTTGTGATTCCTAATAACAAATGCGACTAAACATTTGTTAGGAGCAGTAAAAGATGAAATCATTTCCTCACCGACTAGCTTCAACTGCATTCACCTTGATTTTAATGAGTTGTCTTAGTAGTTCGCTAGCGCTACAAGCAAAATCAACGTCAATTCGCTTCAACCCACCTCCTCCACCACCTGATCGTGGCGCCCCAGGAAACCGAGGCGAAGGAGCGTCACGCTCAGACTGTACTCGACTTGCTTTACCTTTAACTGCTCTCGTGCCTTCTTACCAAGAGAACTTGAGCCAAGGCAAAGGGGAAACTATCACGAATACCTGGATATGGGGTTTAACCAGTGTAGAACAGCCCAGCTTTTGGTTCTATGTTCCCTATCACCAATCTCACATTCGTGCGATTGAATTCGTTTTGCAAGACGATAAAAACAAAACAATTTACCGCACACCCGTCTCAATACCAGCAGCACCGGGAATTGTTCGTGTGCAACTAAAAGACATCACGACTCCTTTAGAAACTAACAAGCAGTACCATTGGTTCTTTAAGGTTAGAGTTGGATGTAACCTCAAACAACCAGCAACATTAAATTATCTAGAAGGCTGGGTACAACGGGTAGATTTACACTCAGCATTACGCAATCAAATCAAACAAGCTTTGCCACAGCAACAAGTAGCTATTTACGCTGAGAATGGCATTTGGTACGATGCTTTGACTACCTTGGCAGAGCTTCGCCTTGCAAATCCCCAAAATGCAGCACTGACTGAAGAGTGGAACAGCCTGCTTTCTGTAATTGGGCTAGAGAAAGTGGCAACACAAACCCTCGTTCAACCAGTAAGGTAAATTTTGAAGTCGGCGCCTGAATGTAAAGAAATTTTTATTTTCAATAATATTTATTGTGAATTATGCAGGGCAATAGCTTTATAAACCTACTGTAACAGTGCATCCGAGAGATAATAATTAATAGCTAGATATAGAGAAATAATTGTGAAAAAATGGTTCAGGTACTTTCATTATCTACGCTCTTTTCGCAAGCTAACAAAAAGTAAACAGCAGCAAATAAAGATTAGAAGAAACGTCGTACCCAAGACTTTCTACCTCCTTTTGTTGCTAGTAATGGCATTTGTGTTTGCGAGTATTTCACCTGTCCTAGGAAAATCCCCAATAAGTTCTTATATTGCAGCTTCCGCTTTGTCTAACCCACAACGCTTACAAGATTTAGTGCAACAGGCGAAAGCACTGTATGAAGCGGGACGGTTAGTAGAAGCGCAAGACGTTTTGCTTCATGTGCTTCAACAGTATCAGGTGCTGGGAGACAAACTTAACCAAGCAATGACCCTTAGTAATCTTGCCTTGGTTTACCAGCAGCGTGGAATGTTTGTCGAAGCAACTAGGGCAATCAATGATAGTTTGCAAGTGCTAAATACTCAAACAAAACAACACTTGCAACTGGGGCAGACACTGGAAATTCAAGGCAACCTACAATTCGAGCAAGGACAGGCACAACAGGCATTAAAAACCTGGCAACGAGCTGAAGCGATTTATACTGAGATAGGCGCTCGTAGTGGTATTACTAGCAGTCGCATTAACCAAGCGCAAGCATTGCAGGTACTAGGATTTTACCGTCGTGCTTTGGCGATGTTAACTGAAGCTGGTCGAAATTTGGAATCTCAACCGGATTCTTTGACCAAAGCTGTAGAATTACGCGCGCTTGGAGATGCACTTCAGTTAACGGGTGATTTAGAACAATCTCGTCAAGTTTTGCAAAAAAGCTTGGAAACTGCGATGAGATTGCAATCTCCTCAAGAAATTAGTGCAACGCTCCTGAGTTTAGGTAATACTGCCAGAATTCAGCAGGATAACCAGAATGCAATCGCCTTCTACCAACAAGCGATAACAAAAAATCCTTCACCACTCACCAAAGTCCAAGCGCAAATTAATCTTCTTGATGTGCTATTGGATACACAGCAATGGTCAGCAGCACAATCCCTGTTGCCGTCAATTTCAACTGAGCTAAGTAGTCTACCGCTCTCCCAAATAACAGTTTATACAAAAATTCATTTTGCTCAAAGCTTAATGAAACAAAGGAATAGGGAGTGTGTAGACGCACAACAGTGCCTTAATTATACAAATGGAGGCGCTGTAATAAATAACACTAAATATCAAGCATATGAAATTGCTCAAATACTTGCTAGCGCAGTGAAACAAGCGAAAACACTCGGAGATAGACGAGCAGAATCTTACGCGATAGGAACCCTCGGAAGACTATATGAGCAAGATAAACAATGGTTAAATGCCCAAAAGCTTACACAGGAAGCGCTTTTGTTGGCTCAAGCTATAAATGCACCCGATATCGCTTATAACTGGCATTGGCAGCTAGGACGCTTGCTAAAACAGCACGGAGATATTTTAGGGGCAATTGCAGCTTATGATACTGCTGTAGATGAATTGCGGTCTTTAAGAAATGACCTTGTAGCAGTTAATCGAGATGTTCAGTTTTCATTTAAGGAAAGTGTAGAACCTGTTTACCGCGAATCAGTAGCATTGCTTTTGCAATCACAGGGAGAAAAACTGAGTGAAGAAACATTAGATAAAGCTAGACAAAGAATTGAAGCGCTACAGTTAGCACAATTGGATAATTTCTTTCGGGAAGCCTGTTTAAATGTAACAAAGGTTGTATTAGACAAAGTTGTAGACCAAGATAACCCAACTGCTGCCATCATTTATCCAATTATTCTCAAAGACCAATTACAAGTCATTGTCAAACTTCCCAAACAACCTTTACACCATTACTCGGTGAACAAATCCCAAACGGAAATGGAAAGTATATTAGGGCAACTGCGGTATTACTTGACTGAACCTGACGCAATTGAGGAAGTTCAATCTTTGTCTAGACAAGTTTATAGTTGGCTAATTCAACCAATCGAGTCTGAGTTACAACGTACTAATGTTAATACTTTAGTTTTTGTACTGGATGGTGCATTACGAAATGTACCAATGGCAGTACTATACAACGGTAAGCAGTATTTGATTGAGAAATATGCTGTTGCCTTAAATTTAGGGCTTCAATTGCAAAAGCCCAAGCCTTTAGCGCAGGAAAAATTGCAGGTGCTTGCTGGAGGATTGGTAAATCCACCGCCTAATTTTCAACAATTTTCACCCTTACCAGAAATTGAATCTGAGTTTAACTTGATTGCCAAGGCTGGGGTATCAACTACAAAACTTTTAGACCAGGATTTCACCAGTAAAACACTGTCTGGAAAGATCAACTCGACTCCCTTTAATGTTATTCACCTTGCAACGCATGGACAGTTTAGTTCTCGTTCTGAGGATACATTTGTATTAGCGGCAGATGGTCCAATTAATGTAACTGACTTTGATTTGCTTTTGCGTCATCGAGATGAAAGGCGCCCAGAAGCAATAGAACTCCTCGTCTTAAGCGCTTGTCAAACAGCAGCGGGAGATAATCGAGCAACGTTAGGTTTGGCAGGAGTTGCTGTACGTGCAGGCGCCCGGAGTACCTTGGCGAGTCTCTGGAATGTTGGTGACCGCTCGACGGCAATCTTAATTGGTGAGTTTTATCGTGAACTGGTTGAAGCTAAAGTAACAAAGGCGGAAGCTTTGCGCCGCGCTCAAGTAAAGCTTATGCAAAAGCATTCAAATTATAATCGTCCAGGCTATTGGGGTGCGTATGTTCTAGTTGGCAATTGGTTATAGTCAATTTTTTACAGCTATTACAGATATTAAGTAATTTTACAACTGTTCAGTTGAGGGAAAGGAATTTTGCATAGGCATAAGGAGCGCGCGTATGGATATGTATGACTAAATAATTACTAATTCGTAATTTATTAATTGGGGGTGAAAGCAATATGTAAATTAAACATTACGAGAGCTTAAAACAATTTTATAAGGTTTGAAGGAACTATCACTTTTATTAAGTTAATGCTGTAGGTTTAAAGGAGTGGGATATTTAAGATGAATACTCATTGGTGCTGTTTATTACGGCTAGGGATTTTACACAGTAGTGCATTAAGCGCAGCCCTAGCTCTTTCAAGCGTATTCTTCGTCAATTCCACTCTTGCTCAAGAACTTAAACCTATAGCTGATGATAGCCTCGGTGTTGAAAATTCTCAGGTCATACCAATCAATTCGCTTGTTGACAAAATTGATGGTGGAGCAATTCGCGAAAAAAACCTTTTTCACAGTTTTTCACAATTTAACATTAGTGAAGGACGAGAAGCCTACTTTACCAACCCATCTGGAGTTGAGAATATTTTGAGCCGCGTAACAGGAAGTGGCGCCTCCCAGATTTTTGGCAAACTTGGAGTATTGGGTAATGGCAACCTGTTTCTAATTAACCCAAATGGAATTATCTTTGGTCCTAATGCCAAGCTAGATATTAGAGGTTCGTTTATTGGTAGTACTGCCAGCAGTATAAATTTTGCCGATGGTACTCAATTTAGTACCACTCCATTACAAGGCAAGCCCTTGTTGACGGTCACTGCACCTGTCGGGCTGGGTATAGGGAGCAGTCCAGGGGAAATTAAGGTAACAGGGCCAGGGCACGACATTGCATTTGATTATATTAAGACAGAAACTCGTCCCCCAGGTCAGAGCAGCGTTCCAGGATTGGAGCTTCTTGAGGGAAAAACCTTAGCACTGGTGGGAGGTCAAGTATCCCTTGATGGTGGCGTTCTTAAGTCACCAGCAGGACGTGTTGAAATCGGCAGTGTTGGCAGTAATGGTACTGTGAGTCTCATTCCGGTACAACAAGGTTGGAAGCTCAATTATGAGGGCGCCTCCAGTTTTAGAGACATCCAGTTTTCTGGTAAATCGTTTGTGGATGTCACAGGAACTGGCGGTGGTTCCATTGCAGTTACTGGTAGAAACATCAGTCTCACTCAGCAGTCGATTCTACTTGCTGATACACTTGGTGATAGAAATGGGCAAGAAATCACTATTGTCGGGAACTCGATATTAGTTAATGAGTCCGATATCAACAGTAAGACCTTCAGTTCGGGGAATGCCGGACAAGTTAAGCTTGTTGCTAACAAATCTATCTTACTTGAAAATCGTGGTGGCGCAGGCACACACACACAAGGATTGGGAAAAGCTGGAGAAATTACTCTCAAAGCTGATTCTATTGAAATTAGAAATAGAAGTGGGCTAGGCAGCAATACCTTTGGCGCGGGGAATGCTGGACGAATAACAGTTAGAGCAAATAATTTACTGATTGAAAATTCTGGTTTTGGTACTGCTTCTAACGCTGAAGGCAACGCCGGAGAAATTAACATTGTAGTAGGCAATTTTGCCATGCGTAATAAGGCTGGCTTAAATGTTGAAGCCAGAGACATAGGTCATGGTGGACAAATCAACATTACGGCAGATTCTTTACTGATTGAAAACGATTCAGGCTTAACTAGCAGTGCGCTCAAAGGTAGTACAGGTCAAGCAGGAGAAATGAATATTAATGTTGCAGGATCTTTAATAGTACGAAACAAGTCAAGTATAAATAATAACACCTTTAGTACGGGTAACGCTGGCAAAATTAATATTACGGCAAATTCTTTGCTAATTGAAGACAAATCAAGTATCAATAGTGTTACGCACGAAGGTAGTACAGGTCAAGGTGGAGAAATTAATATTAATGTTGCTGGACCTTTAATAGCACGAAATGAGTCAAGTATAAACAGCAATACTTCAGGTACGGGTGATGCTGGCAAGATTAATATTACGGCAAATTCTTTGCTGATTGAACAAAAAAATTCGCAGTTCGTTAGCGATACAAAGTACACAGGTCAAGGTGGAGAAATCAATATTAATGTTGCTGGACCTTTAACAGTAAGAAATAGATCAGGTATAAGTAGCAAGACTTTCGGCACGGGTAACGCTGGAAAAATCAGCATTACGGCACCTTCTTTGCTGATTGAAAATTCATGGCTCACTAACAATACAGAGAAAAATAGCACAGGTAATGCCGGAGAAATCAATATTAATATCGCAGGGCCTTTAAAGGTACGAAATCTAACAGGTATAACTAGCAAGACAGTGGGTACAGGTAACGCTGGAAAAATCATCATTACAGCAAATTCTATGCTGATTGAAGACAAGTCAGGGTTCAGTAGCGGTACAGATAATACAGGTCAAGCTGGAGAAATCATCATTAAGGTTGCAGGTCCTTTGGTGTTTCTGAACGATGCTGGTATGGATAGCAGCACTTCAGGCGCGGGGGACGCTGGACAAATTACTGTTACTGCTGAATCTTTGGAAATCAGTAATGATAGCGACATTAGTATAAAAAGCACTGGCACTGGGAATGCAGGAAACTTATATGTACGAGTAAAAACTCTTGAGCTTGATAATCAAAGTCGGATTGATGCAACTACTAGCTCTGGCAATGGTGGCAACCTCACACTAGATATTGCTAACTTAGTGCTGCTTCGTCGTGGTAGTCGTATCTCTGCCACTGCTGGTACTGCACAGCAAGGTGGAGATGGGGGTAACATCACCATTAATGCTCCTAATGGTTTTATCGTTGCTGTCCCTAATGAAAATAGTGACATATCCAGCAATGCTTATACAGGTAAGGGTGGGAGAGTAGATATTAAAGCCTTTAATACCTATGGTATTCAGCCTCGTCAAAGTCCAACTCCCCTAAGTGACATAACTGCCAGTTCTGATTTTGGTATAGATGGCACAGTAGAACTCAAAGTACCCGATGTTGACCCCAACCGAGGGTTAGTGGAACTGCCGACAAATTTAGTTGGCGCCGAGCAGCAAATTGCTACTGGTTGTAATGCTAGGGATAGACAAAGCAGTAGTTTTTTTGCCACAGGACGTTCTGGGCTACCTTTGAGTCCAAGTGAACCGTTGCGCTCTCGTGCAGTTATTACCCAATGGGTGGCACTTTCGGAGCAGACACAAAGTCAGGGAAACGAGAAAGTAAAACCAGCTAGCTTATCTAAACATCCAGATAATAATCCACAGTCAACTGTGGAAGCTCAGGGGTGGGTTGTGGATAAAGGGGGCAATATTTACCTTGTTGCCCAAAAGCCCAATTTTGTGTCCCAAGAAGTTGCCCAAGTACCTGTTGAGTGTCATTGATCAGAATTGTCAATTATTAAGTAATTTTAAAACTTTTCTTGAGGAAAAGGAATTTTGCATAGACATTAGTAGCGCGCGTATGGATATGTATGACCAAATAATTCCTAATTGGGGGTAAAAGCAGTATACAAATTAAATTTTCTAAATGTTCTACAGCTTCAAACAATTTTACAAAGGGTTTAAAGGAACGTACCGAGATATGAAGTTTTATCTTAATAACTACATTTGTTCACCAGTCTCCATCTTAATAATAATCCTTGGAATTATTGGGCTACAATCTGCTGCTGTTTTCTTTGCTGTTCCAAGTCAAGCTCAGAATCGGGAAGTAGACCTTTACAATTTATGTTCTAAATTTCCTCATAATTCCCGTTGCAAAGGCTATTCCATTCCTATATCTCTTGAAAAGCGTTCTGGTGATAAAGGTGAGTGTTCTACTGTATTTGATAACACCAAACAAACTAGTAGTTGCAAGATTGTTATTACCTCAGATCGCCTCTTAGTTTACCTGGAGGAAGGGAAAAAGCTAGATATCTTGGATAATGAACGAGCAACGCGAGAAATGGTAATCCCTTACAATCAAGTTGTTTCCGTAGATTATCTGGAATCTCACAAAGATAACACAGCAGCATTTGCAAACACTGGGCTTATTGGTGCGCTTATCGGGGCGCCTTTTATGGAACACAAGGATTTATCTGAGATAGAAATTAGTTACACAATTCAATCTGCACCTGGTCAAGAAAGCCTTAACTATACAACTATCACGACAGGTCGCAAATTTGGACTTACTCTCATAGACAAGTTAAAGTCCTTAACCCAAACTCGTGGTCAGGCTCAAGTTTTGAGCGAGTTGAACAACAAAGGAATTAGAGTAGGTAATCCCCTGCACGTTCAGCAGTTAATAACTACTAATAAGTGCAACGAATGCGATCTTAGTGGCGCCCAATTGGAGAGAGCTAACTTGAGGCAAGCAAATCTTAAGGGTTCCAACCTTAGAGGAGCCAATCTTAAAGGTGCTAACTTGGAAAAAGCGAACTTAGAAGGTTGCAACCTCTTTGGCGCCAATTTAGAAGGAGCGATTCTGCGGGGAGCTGACTTAACGACAAACAGCAAAGCCCGGACTAACCTACGCTATGCAAATCTTTCTGGGGCAAATCTTCAGGCAGCCAAATTGAAGGGAGCTAACTTGGGAGATGCCGTTCTTGAGGGAGCCAATTTAGAAGATGCGGACTTAAGCATAGCTGTTGATAAGAATTTCTGGACAGGGATGAAAACTGAATTTTATACCAGCTTGAAAGATGCGAATTTGAAAGGCGCCAATTTGAGGAGTGCCCAGCTAGATAAGGCTTTTCTAGCAGGTGCTAATTTAAGTAGCGCTAACTTAAGTGGTGCTGATTTGAAGAGTGCTAACCTCAAGGGTGCGAACTTAAGAGATGCTAATCTGACTAACACTAATATGAAGAAAACCAGTTTGTGCGGCGTAACTATGCCTGATGGTTCAATTTCTAACCAAAACTGCAACAAGTAAAATCATCTTCATGATAAATTATAGGAGCTATGAATCCTTTAAAGCTGTTACTCAATTCTTTTACTTACACTATCCCCATTTACGGTTTACTTTTACTTCTTACTCTGCCTAGTTTTATACTAGATAATTTTCTAGTGTTAGACTTATCAACATGGTTAAAATTTCCATTCCTGATTATAATTATCTATTTAGCAAATTTAATTTTATCTATATGGATAGTGGGAGCAGTAATTTATTACGTTTATCATTATCTAACTAAGCAAAAAGTTAGTATTATTCAAGGTCTTCAACATAGCTTCAAAAAAATTGAACAATTAATTTTAGGTAGCTTAATGTGTTCGGGGCTTGTTCTTTTATCGCTGATATTACTAGTCATTCCCGGTGTATACATATTAGTAAAATTCAATTTTTTTCCTTATGCTATAGTTATAGAAAACTGCACAGCTAAAGAGGGAATTAATCGCAGTTCGGATTTAGTGAGAGGATATTGGTGGTCTGTATTCCTAGGAATCCTTGTAATTTTGCTCTTAACTTATTTTCCTAACTACCTGAGCAGCCAAATTATTCTTAAGCTATATTCAAATATAGAAGATGCTAATGCTGAAATGATTGGGAATATTTTAGGGTTTTTAGTTAGTCCATTCAGGCAAGTTTATCATGCTCTGCTATTCATACGTTTACAGCGCTTGTCCTCTCATTAACCTCTAGATGCCAGAAAATAAGGTGTGGATAATAGCAATCCTATTTGAGTTATAAAAATCTATTCCCTAAGAAGCCTGGTTTCGCACTGACTTACCGGGCTTCTTATTTCTTGGAAATAATTTATGTTCTATGTGATAAATGGTTTTAGCTCATCCTTATGTAGCGGTCCTAAATTATTTGTAAGCAATTAAATCAAAAGCCCGGTCAATTTGACAAAACTAAGGTTCTTTAACAGTAATTTTTACTAATCAAATATGATTGCTATGTATTCATTCTAAATATGAAGTAATTTTACAACTTTTGCATGATAAAAAATAATTTTGCATAGACATCAGCAAGGCACGTATGGATAAGTATGACACCAAGATACTAAGGACAAAATGAGTTGCAAAACACACTTTGTTGAAAAGTCTTCTGTTTAGGTTGTCATGATTCAGACTCAAGCTCTGAATTTTCTAACTACTTATCAACACTCAAAGGAGTAAAAAATGGCTTTTTACAATGATATCGGTACTTTAGATAGCACTCCTGTTACTCGCGATTCCTACTCTGTGGATAAATACGATACTACAGATGTTTTTGAGTTTAGCATCAACTATATGAGGGACATTAACCTGTCTCTGACAAATATTAGTGCTGACGATGATGTCGATGTGACACTTTATCGAGACAATGGTAACGGTATCTTCAATGCCTCAGAAGATACCTACATTGCTGGTTCCCATATGGGAAGTAACCTAGATGACTCGATTAATGTTGCCGATCAAGTTGCAGGCACCTATTTTGCCCAAGTCAACCTCTATGCTGATGGCAGTTCAAACGGTGTAACTTACAATTTAGCCTTGTCTGCTACCCTAGGATACACACCCAGCAATCTTCTACCAATTGAAACCCAAGTCGGGGAGCTGTCACCATCAGAGAATCGCACCTTCAATGATTTTGTAGGTAACAGTGACACTTCTGATGTCTATGCCTTCTCTCTCGGATATTTTGAGGGAACCAATATTCGCCTCGACGGACTAAGCACTGATGCTGATCTTAGATTGATGCACGACAGTAACGGAAATCGCATCGTTGACGAGGGCGATGTACTTTTGCGCTCTGTGAACGGTGGTACCATGTCAGATAGTATCAGCTTAGATGATGCTGGTGACTACTTCCTCCAGGTCTATCAGTTCAGTGGTGATACATCGTATACTTTGACCTTCGAGAACTTCTCTACTGGTGCTGCTCTTGCAGTTGCAGGTTGAGCATTGGTTGAGACCTGTAATGGCAAAAAGCAAACAGGGTAATAAGTAATTGAAAGCATTATTATCAGGACTTACGCAAGAATTTTGTCATGCTGAACGTAGTGAAGCATCTCAAAGATTCTTCGCTACGCTCAGAATGACAATTTTTCGTTAAAATGCGTAAGTCCTAATTATGATAATGCTTTCAATAATCTGTAAATAATACAAGCGGCAGCGTGCATACTTGGACGTATGCCCGCTTCAATGAAGATTAATGTATTTTTCGGTATTTGCACACGATTGTATAAATAGTTAAACTTTGAACATAAAATGTATCAAATATGACCGCTGTTCTACAAATTGGTAATCGCCTAATCGCAGCTTCTGAAATTATTCCCTTACTGGCTAGTTATAATATTATTCCTCAATTATTATGCGAGAGTATTATTGACTCAGCAATTGCATCAATGACTTGCACTCCCGAACAAACAGACCTGGCACTCGCGCAATTTTACCAACATTGGAATTTGACAAGCGAAGAGAAAAGACAAGATTGGCGAGCGCGTTACGGTTTAACGACCGAACAGCTAGAACTAATAGCAACGCGAAAGTTAAGAATTGAAAAGTTCAAAGAAGTCACTTGGGGACATCAACTAAAATCTTACTTTCTCAAACGCAAAAGACAGCTAGATAAAGTCATTTACTCTTTGATTAGGACTGAAGAGAGAGGAACTGCGAACGAATTATACTTTCGTATTAAAGAAGGAGAACAGTCAATAGCTGAACTAGCGCGTGAATATTCCTCTGGTTTGGAAGCTCAAACTGGTGGATTTGTAGGTCCAGTGGAATTTGGTACTATCGCTCCTAATTTTGCCCAGTTGCTCTACACAAGTCAACTTGGTATAGTTCAGCCACCTGTACCTTTTGGAGAATGGTGGGTAATTGTGCGCGTTGAAAAGCTTATCCCAGCACAGTTAGATGACTTTATGCGCCAAAGATTGCTTCAAGAGAATTTTGAAGCTTGGTTTCAACAACAACTTAATCAACTCTCACCAGAAGAGAAAATTTGGATGGGGATAAAGGACAAACCAACACAGAGTCAGGAGGCAGGTGCAGCTTAGAAAACGAGATTTATTCTATTTTTAAGATAAATGCTAATAAAGGCGGAGTTGTAAAATGCTAAAAAAATTACTTTTTATGAGTCTAGCAGCTACATTTTTTGTTGCTAGCTTAGGCACTGCTAGTTATGGTCAGAAACCTTCAGTGTTGGCTAGAGAAAACAAACTTACTCTAACTAATAACAATTCAAATAACTTATCTATAGTTACTGAAGGATTTGAAGCTCTTTGTTTTGGTAGTAGTAAAGATGCGTATACGAAATGGGCTAGTCACAGTATTCCTATTCTTAGCAACATGATAAATGAAAAGGCTAACGGCTTTGATAGTATATTAAATACTATGGTAGGTAAATGCACAAAATATTCTGTGATTGGTACTGCACCTTTAACGAAAGAAACACAAATTGTTTACGTTAATTCGGAACATGAAACAGGAGCTTTATTCTGGAAATTTTTACTTTATCAAGGCACAGACGGTTGGTTAATATCTTCTGTGAGCTTTAATACTGACCCTACTGATATCGTTCCCGAATCGATGTTACTTGAGCAACAACAAGTATGATCACAACCACCCTCTCTATTAAAGAATTTATTGCAAGTATATTTCCCTTCAATAACCTACCACAAAATGTTTTAGAAAATTTGCTCTCCAAAATGCAATTTTTGCGCTATCGCATGGGGCAGGTAATAGTGACGCGAGGAGTAATGCCGCAGCAAATAGGCATCATTTTGGAGGGACAAGCTCGCCTTTTAGGTTATGAACCTGAGCGGCAAAATCCGATCACACTAAAGTTGTTGCAACCTGGGGAGGTGTTGGGTTGGGTGAGCCATGCGCGCGGCATTGCCTGTGAAACGGTAATTGCTTCTACAGAAGTGATTTGCGCTAATCTGCCCATTGCAGATTTTCTCACGGTAGTGAAGCGGGAGCCTGCTTTTGCAGAAGCATTGCGTAGTCGTGTTGCCCTTATAGAAGTGTATGAACTGCTCTTGGAAGAACTGAGTCGGCGAGCTAATGGCGATACCGATGTAGCAAAACTTGCTCAGACGGTTTTGGAAGTTGCTGTAGTGCGAACCATATCATCACGAAAATTATCTCGACTGCACTTAGATTCAGAATTGCTATGGCTTGTTAGCGCTAGCGATGTGACTGAATTTTCTGTAGGGAGCAGTTTAGAATATCTAGAGGGACGTTTGCAAGACCAGTCTGTTGAATATAATTTCAGTACAAATGCAAACCTGCGCTTACTAGGTATACCTAAATACTTACTTCCATCTCCATCAGTTTCCAAGCTCACACCAGTGACGGCAGATTCTTGGCCCTCAGAAATTCCCTACGCACAAGAAATTAGTACTTCCAGAGAATCCAAAAAGCAACTCAAACGCGAGAAATATCCCTACATTCGAGGTAGAGGTCCCCAAGATGCGGCACTAGCTTGCTTCCAAATGTTAAGCCATTATTTCCACATTCCCTTTCGACGAGATACGCTACGGCGCGTTGTGGCAAAGCAATACGAGCGCACTGGCGGTTTATCATTACAATTTTGCGCTGCGGTGGCAGAGTTGATGGGCTTGACAACGAAAATGGTTCAGATGCCAGTATCCGCACTTACTAAAGTGCAACCTCCTGTAATGATTTCCTGGCAAGACAGTTTTGCCATCATCTACAAAACTAGCGTTTCTGAGTTACTTATCGCTGTTCCCGAAATGGGACTGCTACGCCGCAAGCCCCGTGACTTTGCCAAAATCTGGGGGAATGTTGGGGAAGTACTGCTGCTGCAACCTACGAAAGAAACACCTAAGTCACGGTTTGGTCTTTCGTGGTTTGCCCCAGCACTGCGTCGTCACCGTAAGGTACTTATTGAAGTGCTGATAGCTTCAATTGTTGTCCAGGTGTTTGGTTTGGTCAATCCCCTGGCAACACAGGTGATTATTGATAAAGTACTCGTTGGCAATAGTCCCGACACCTTGGAAGTTTTGGGCATCTTTTTAATTGTTATAGCTGTGGTAGAGGCAGTACTGACTGCTGTCCGTACCCAGTTGTTTGTAGATACTACCAACCGCATCGACTTATCTTTGGGTTCTGAGGTTATTAATCACTTACTGCGGTTGCCCTTATCCTATTTTGAACGCCGTCCTGTTGGAGAATTGGCAACACGAGTTGGAGAACTGGAAAACATCCGCTCTTTCCTCACAGGTACAGCCCTAACAGTAGTGATGGATGCTGTATTTTCAGTCATCTACATCTTGGTGATGGCAATTTATAGCTGGCTGCTAACACTAGTAGCATTGGCAACTGTGCCATTGTTCGCATTGCTCAACCTTATTGTATCGCCCGTCATGCGGCGCCAGTTGCAAGAAAAAGCTGAACGTAACGCCGAAACTCACTCGTACTTGGTGGAGGTAATGGCGGGAATGCAAACAGTCAAGGCGCAAAATTTAGAGTTGCGATCTCGTTGGCAATGGCAAGAACGCTATGCCCGTTATATCAGCGCTGGTTTCAAAACTATCTCTACCCAAACGACCGCAGGTTCGGTGAGCAACTTCCTTAATAAACTTTCTAGTTTACTAGTCCTGTGGGTGGGAGCGTATTTAGTGTTAACGAGTAATGGGAAATTCACGTTAGGACAACTCATCGCCTTCCGCATTATTGCTGGCTATGTCACTAGTCCCCTATTGCGTCTAGTACAACTGTGGCAGAACTTTCAACAAGTTGCCCTGTCGTTACAACGCCTTAGCGATATTTTAGACACCCCCCAAGAAACAGAAATAAGTGACAAGCAAAACATCCTCATGCCCGCAATTACTGGTAGCGTTAGCTATGAAAATGTCTCCTTTAGTTTCCGTGCTAATGGTTCAATGCAGCTATGCAATATTAACTTGCATTTCCCCCCTGGTTCCTTTGTCGGTATTGTTGGTCAGAGCGGTTCTGGAAAAAGTACTCTGTTAAAATTGCTACCAAGGCTTTATGAACCTAAGACAGGGAAAATTTTAATTGATGGTTATGATATCAGTAAAGTAGAACTTTACTCCCTACGGCGCCAAATTGGAGTTGTGCTACAAGATACCTTACTATTCGATGGTACAGTGCGGGAAAACATAGCTTTAGCATGTCCTGATGCTAGCGATGAAGAGATTATTAACGCCGCCAAAGTTGCCTTTGCCCATGATTTTATTATGAGCCTGCCCAATGGGTACAATACCCAGGTAGGTGAGCGGGGTTCTGGATTGTCTGGTGGACAAAAACAAAGAATTGCCATCGCGCGCACTGTTCTGCAAAATCCCCAACTACTGATCTTGGATGAAGCTACCAGTGCCCTTGACTACAACGCAGAGGCGCAAGTTTGCCGTAACCTAGCCACAGCATTCCAAAGAAAAACAGTGTTCTTTATTACTCATAGATTAGGTACTATCCGCCATGCGGACATTATCCTGATGATGGATCAAGGTGCAGTGGTAGAACAAGGAACCCACGAAGAATTAATGGCACTAAAGGGTTATTACTACTGCTTGTATCAGCAACAGGAAACACAGATTTAACTCCTATTCCTCACTCCCAACTCCTAACTTTTGACCTATGGCTATTCAATACAACTTTGACCAACCCGTTCTTTTACAACAATCTCCAACTTGGTCGCGGGCTATAGCTTGGGGAATTGTTGGTGTGACTGCCTTCACTATAATTTGGGCTTCAGTGTCCAAAATTGATGAGTCAATTCCTGTCAATGGCAAACTTGAGCCATTAGCAACAGTCACTGATATTCAGGCACCTGTCGGTGGTGTTGTGAAGCTCATTCATGTCAAAGACGGTGAGCAAGTTAAAAAAGGTGCAATGCTGATCACCCTTGAACAAACCACTTCTATAGCGGAACTAGACTCGCTCAAACAAAGCCGTGTTGCTCGCTTGCAGGAAAAACGGTCTTTGGAAGAGGAAAATGCGTTTTACCGTAGCCTGTTTAAAGGCGCCTCACCAGGTTTAGTAGCTCAACAGACAAATCAACTGAAAATTCCGGCAGAACTAGCATTTCTGACCACAAGTCGAGCTGCAATTGTCTCGGAAAACCAACTTTATCGGGCACAACTTAGAGGTTCTACAACAGGAGCGACCCTCACCCCAGAGCAGAAGTTGCGCTTACAAAGTCGTCAGTTGGAATTACAGTCGCGCTTACAAGTCGCTGAACTCGAAATCGAACAGATACAAGAGCAATTGCGTCAAACCGAGGAACAGTTAGCTAGTGCCAAAAAAACGCTGGCTGTTGGTAAAGATATTCTCAGTCGTTTTGAGTCGGTAGCTCAACAGGGTGCTGTTTCTAGGCTACAAGTTCTAAAACAGCAGCAAGATGTTGAAAGCAAACAGGGCGAAGTTAACAAACTCACTAAGGAAGCACAGCGATTAAAATTAGTAATTGTCCAAGCAAAAGAAAAACTCAGCAATACTGCTGCACTTTCTCAAGAAGATTTATTGTCTCGGATTACAGCTAATGACAAAAGCATAGCCGAAATCGACAGCAGGTTAACCAAAGTTATAGTAGATAACCAAAAGCGTATCTATGAAGTAAATAGCCAGATAAGTCAAATCGATAGTCAGTTAAGTAAGGCCAAAACAACCCTAGGATATCAAAAAATTTCCTCTCCTATGGATGGAACCATTTTTGAGTTGAAAGCGAAAACATCAGGCTTTGTGGTTAACTCCAGCGAACCAATTCTGAAAATTGTTCCCAATGATAACCTTGTAGCCAAAGTCTATATTACCAACCGCGATATTGGCTTTGTTAAAGAAGGGCAAAAAGTTGATGTACGAATTGATTCGTTTCCCTTTCAACAGTACGGCGATATTAAAGGCAAACTCATTTCGATTGGTTCTGATGCACTACCTCCAGACGAAGTTTTTTCTTACTACCGTTTTCCGGCGAAAGTCCGCTTGGATAGACAGACATTGCTAATTAATAATCGTCAACTGCCATTGCAATCGGGAATGTCAATCAATGCGAATATCAAACTGCGTCAGCGTACTATAATGAGTGTTTTGACTGATTTTTTAGTGCAAAAAGCTGAGAGTTTAAAGTATATTCGCTAATGAACCGGATAATGTATTTTTGTAAAGATGCAGGTAGTTTTGCGTAAAACTCGCTTGTAAAAGTGAGTATTAGATAGAGTCTATTAAACTTTTGTGCAACACGACCGTGTATCTACTGCCATTCTCAATGCGGCGTTACATTATGGTATTAATGCCGGGTTTAGTCACACGTGTTCTAAAGTAACTTAATGAAAGCACGCTCACTATCGTTTGACAAGGAGCAATAAACATGGCAAATATCAGCGGAGACTTTAATGATAACAATCTGATAGGGACTCCAGAAAGTGATACCATCTTCGGCGATCTAGGTTATGATACTCTTGACGGTCTTGGTAGTGCTGATAATTTTGTTTTTAATAATGTAACTGATATCTTCAATATCCCTACTGTTGATTTGGATACCAATGATGTGTATGTATACAGTAGTGATGGTTTTGACATTATTAGAAACTTTACTATCGATGTGGATAGTGTTCAGAGTATTGACCCTGTGACTCACTACCCCTGCCACGTACCTATAGAAGCCCCAGCATCAAGCCCAACTGATAATTCGCCTAATTCACGAGAAATTGAGTATATCTTCGGCACCACAGGTTCTGACACAATAAATGGGACTTCGGCAAACGACATTATATATGGTTTGTCTGGCAATGATATAATTTATGGCTACGATGCTAAAGACATTTTGTATGGTGGGACGGGCGATGATAGCCTTTACGGTGGTACAAACATCGACCAACTATATGGTGGTGCTGGCAACGATTATTTAAATGGCGGCGACGGTCTTAGCAACAAGTTGTATGGCGGAACAGGCAATGACATCCTCGATGGTAAACAGATATCGAGTGATACCCTCATCGGTGGAACAGGCAACGACACCTATATTGTGGACGATAACCCAGTAGTTGAAAACTTAGGCGATCGGATTATAGAGTACTTGAATGAAGGAACGGATACAGTTCAATCTTCTGCCAACTACAGATTAGGTGACAACCTAGAGAACCTGGTTCTCTTAGGTAGCGATGATATGGGTGGCTTAGGCAACGCTCTAGACAATCGAATTGAGGGTAATGCAGGTAAGAACTTTTTAATTGGCGGCGATGGCAATGACCACTTGCTAGGCTATGGCGACAAAGATGTTTTGCTTGGTGAGGCTGGCAACGACATTATCGAGGGCGGTGCTGGTAACGATATCCTGGATGGGGGTTCTGGTAGCGATACCCTTACAGGCGGTGCTGGTGCTGATACATTTGTTTTCAACTCCCAATTTCAAAATATTGATATCATTAAAGACTTCAGCAACGTGGAGAGCGATAAAATTCAGATTTCCAGAACTCGGTTTGGCGCTACTTCCACTATCGAGTTCAGTTATAACTACAACACTGGTGCGTTGTCCTTTCAGGGAACCCAATTTGCCACTCTTGACAACAAGCCTAGTTTCATCCCCAGTCTCGATATTGAGCTTATTTAATCTTCAAGAATTTAAAACTTTACAAACATCCTTAGAAGGAGACTTTTACCGTGTTCTCTCAAAGCTTATTTCATCAGTGGTGGCAGTTGAGCTTGGCAAGTTTATTAGCTTTAGTTGGGGCGATTGCAGGAGGCAATAATTGCGCTTTAGCCGAGATAGTACGCGATAACACTTTAGGAAATGAAAGTTCTGTTATTACACGTTTTCCTAACTTTGATCAGATAGACGGTGGAGCAATGAGGGGTGCCAATCTATTCCACAGTTTTGAGCAGTTTAACATTGATGCACGAAAACAAGCCAATTTTACGAATCCTTCTGGCATTAAAAACATTATTAGTCGAGTGACGGGGGGTAGCCGCTCTGAGATTCTCGGTACGCTTCGTGTACTTGGTGCTGCTAACCTGTTCCTAATTAATCCCAATGGGATTATCTTTGGTAGAGATGCCAAACTCGCTCTAGGCGGTTCGTTTGTAGGGACAACAGCTAATGCTATCGGGTTTGGCGATCAAGGCTTCTTCAACGCTTCTGCTCCTGATTCTCCCGCACTTTTGGTGGTCAACCCTTCAGCTTTGCTATTCAATCAAATTGCCAGTCAACCGATTACCTATCAATCTACAGGAGGGCTGGGAATTTCAACTAATCAAAGTTTGTTGTTGGTGGGTGGTAACGTGAACTTGGAAGGAGGGCAAATGGTTGCTCCTGCTAGTCGAATAGAGTTGGGAGGATTGGCAGGAGCAGGAACGGTAGGGCTGAATATTGAGGGCAAAAACCTGCGTCTAAGTTTTCCCCAGAATGCTCAACTTGCAGATATATCCCTAACAAACGGAGCTACAATCGATGTCAGTGCCTCACACGGTAGCAGCGGCAATATCCAAGTGCAGGGTAGGCGTGTTACACTTGCCAATAGTTCAAAGATTGTGACTGATACCCTAGGATCAGAACCGGCAGGGACACTTACCGTCCGGGCCTCCGAGTTGGTGGAAGTCCTTGGAGGAAGCCGCCTTTTGGCTGAGAGTCGAAATACCGGAACTGGCGGGAACCTGACGATTGAAACTGGGAAATTGATTATCCGAGATGGAGCGGAGGTAGCAGCTGGTGCTTTTAACTCCGGATCAGGGGGGACTGTAACTGTAAGAGCTTCTGATTCTGTCGAAATAAGTGGAACCTCAACAAATGGTAAGAATTTCAGCAGCATATTAACTCAGACTGATGGCGCCGGAAATGCCGGTTTGGTGAGCATTGAAACTGGACGATTGATTGTTCAAGGCGGGGCACGAGTCTCAACTAGTACTGCTAACACTAGTTCAGGACAGGGAGGTACGTTGGTAATAAAAGCCTCTGATTCAGTGCAACTGGGAACAACATCAGCAGAAGATCCACAGCCTAGTGGTCTATTTACTTCGGCTTATGGTTCCGGTAAAGCTGGAGACTTAACGATTGAAACGAGGCAGTTAATTATTCGGGGTGGGGCAAGAGCCTCTGCTCTTACTGCAGGATCTTTAGAATCAGCTCAATTGGGAGGGAAGTTGAGTGTGAAAGCTTCTGAGTCAGTGCAACTGATTGGAACATCGCCAAATGGTCTTAATAGCGGCTTGTTTGCTGGAACCACAAGCGGAAGTATAGGCTCTGCCGGAGAATTGACAATTGAAACTCAGAAGTTGCAAGTTCTAGATGGAGCATTGGTGTCTGCCGGTACTGCGGGCGAAGGACGAGGAGGAAGCTTAATAGTGAGAGCCTCTACCTCTGTGGAACTCATGGGCACCTCAACCAATGGTCAGCCCAGCCTTTTGTCAACTCGAACCACGGGTGTGGGAGATGCCGGGAATAATTTGATGATTACAACTGGGCAGTTGACTGTCAAAGATGGCGCACAGATAAGTAGTAGCAGCACAGGACTTGGAAGCGCAGGTGATGTTCAAGTCCAAACAGATTCTCTTCGTCTTGACCAAGGACAAATTATCTCGCAAGCTACATCAGGTAATGGGGGAAACATTACCCTATCAATCAAAGACCTCTTACTGCTGCGCCGTGGCAGTGAAATATCCACCACCGCAGGCACTGCACAGCAGGGTGGAGACGGAGGTAACATTACCATCAATGCTCCGTTGAGCTTCATCGTTGCCGTCAAGAATGAAAATAGCGACATCATTGCTAATGCGTTTAGTGGCAGTGGTGGAAGGATTACAATTAACGCCACTGGTATTTTTGGAATCTGGCCACTAAGTAGGCAAGACCTCCAGAGGTTGAGCCGAGATTTAGACCCGCGTCAACTTCCCACAAATGATATCACAGCAATTTCGCAAACGAACCCTTCATTAAGCGGTACTATTGAGCTAATTACACCTGATATTGACCCTAATCGGGGATTAGTGGAACTGCCCACAAATCTGGTTGATGCCTCCCAGCAAATTGCTACTGGTTGTACTCCCAGAGGTAGGCAAGCCAATAGTTTTGTTGCCACAGGACGTTCTGGGCTGCCTTTAAGTCCAACTGAACCGTTGCGTAGTAGTGCAGTTATCACCCAATGGGTAACGTCTGAGCAGACACAGAGTCAAGGAAATGAGAAAGTAAGACTGACAAGCTTGTCTAAACATCCTGATAATCAACAATCAACTCTAGAAGCGAATGGGTGGGTTGTGGATAAGGAGGGCAATGTTTACCTTGTTGCTCTGCCTGATCAGGCGCCTGACTTTACTGCTCAAATGTCTGTCGCGTGTCATCGATCATAATGTCAGCAACAAATAATGCCGACTACCATCTTTGCTAAAAACTAGTTGATAAACACACCAGCAGATACAAATGTTGAGCGCGCTTTTTATCAATGCTTAACCACGGCTGCTTCCATTAATTCCACTATTGGTAATGATGGGCACCTACATTTTTTGGAGTCAATATATTAATGTTTTTTTTAATAATATAGATAATTATTCTTCTAAGCTTAACATAATTATTTCTGCATTGTTTTTATTAAGTTATATTAACCTTATCTGAAATAGAAGTAATCGACACTGTAGAAACAATACACTTGGAAAATTTTATTTCCATCAAAATGCAAAAAGGTTTAGAAAACCTTTTATATCGTTATGAAACGTTTTTCAACTTACTACATTTATACAGCGCTTATAATATCGGGGTTAGCTGTTGGAATTGTTGGGCTACAATCAGAGAAAATTAAAGCAAACCCGCTTCCAGTAGTTATCCTTGCTAATCAGATGAGCGCTCAGGACTTCTTACAACTTGGGTCTTCTAAACTTGAACAAGATAACTTACAAGGCGCAATTGCTGATTTTAATCAAGCTTTGCAGGTTAATCCTAACTTAGTTGAAGCTTACACTAAACGAGGAATTGCCCGCATTCAACTAGGTGATTTTAAAGGAGCGATTGCTGATACGAATAAAGCTTTGCAAATCAATCCTAAATATGTTGAAGGTTACATCTACCGAGGGGCTGCTTATGCAGCGCTAGGTGAGTATCAAAAAGCAAATGCCGATTATGACCATGCTCTGCAATTAGATTCTAATCCTAACCATATAGCAGCAGTTCATACTCTTAGAGGGTATACTCGCTATCAACAAGGTGATTTGCCTGGAGCAATTGCTGATTCCAACCAAGTTTTGCAATTAGATCCTAAATCTGATAAAGCCTACAATCTCCGGGGAAATGCTTATGCCCGGTTAGGTGAGTTCCAAAAAGCAATTAATGATTTTAGTCAAGCTTTGCAATTAAATCCTAAAGACGATAAAACCTACAACAACCGGGGAATTACTCGTGCCCAACTTGGTGATTATCAAGGGACAATTGCCGATTTAAACCAAGCTTTACAACTTAATCCTAATAGCTATAAAGCCTACAGAAACCGAGGGGCTACACATAATGCACTAGGTAATTATCAAGAGGCAATTCCTGACTTTAACCAAGCATTGAAGTTAAATCCGAAATTTGCTGAAGCTTATAACAACCGAGGAGATGCCCGTTATGCGCTAGGTAATTACCAAGAGGCAATTGCCGACTTTAACCAAGCATTGAAGTTAAATCCGAAATTTGCTGAAGCTTATATTAACCGAGGAAAAACCCACATTGGACTAAAAGGCTATCAAAAAGCACTTGCTGATTATGACCAAGCTTTACAACTGGATTCTAAACTTGTTAACGCTCATCTTGGTCGAGCAATTGCCCATATATCTTTAGCCGAGTACCGCAAAGCAATTGCCGATTGTAACCATGTTTTACAACTTAGTTCTGAACTCTCTGCTATAGCTTACAGTATACGTGGGATATCGCACGCTATGTTAGGAGAGCAACAACAAGCAGTTGAGGATTTAGAAACAAGCGCCCAAAAGTTTAAAGCTCAAGGCGATACTAAAGCTTATCAAGATTTACAGAAAATTATTCAGGCTTTCAAAAATCTTTGGCGCCTTCGATTAAAAGGGCAAATAAACTCGGTAATTTAAACATACATTCAATCTAGTTTGATAAATTTCCAAATGAGCAAACCTTAACCTGCTAATAGAAAAATTTATACATAACCTACTTTTGTTTGAAACATATATAGTATCAAGCGCTGTTTTACTTTCTTTGTCAATTTAGTAAGGGAGCAGAAGTAAGTGTTTAAACAGATTCCAATGCCAAAATCTAAAGTCAAGTATGGTATAAGATGTTTATATCGGTCAGCCTCTGTAGCAGTAGCAATCGCTCTACTAATAAATTTTCCAGGCTTAGTTACAGCGCAATCTCAGTCACTGCAGTCAGTAGAACAACAAGTCGCTCTGGAAGAAGCAGAGCGGCTAACTCAACAAGTTGAGCATTTGTACAAGGAAGGTAAGTATAATACTGCCCTTCCCTTAGCAGAGCGTATACTAGCAATACAAGAGAATATATTAGGAAACTCACATCCTTTAGTTGCACAAAGCCTTAATAATCTAGCGGCATTATATCAAGGACAAGGTAATTATCAAAAGGCAGAGCCTTTGTTACTGCGCTCATTAGCAATTGTCGAGAAGGTATCGGGAAACTCACATCCTAATGTTGCCATTACCCTCAGCAATTTAGCAGCACTGTATCTAGAACAAGGTAGTTATCAAAATGCTGAACCTTTGTTGCTGCGCTCATTAGCAATCTTCGAGAATGCATTGGGAAACTCACATCCTGATGTTGCACTAAGCCTCAACAACCTAGCAGGAGTGTATTATAAACAAGGTAGTTATCAAAAGGCAGAACCTTTATTGCTACGCTCATTAGCAATTCGAGAGAAGGTATTAGGAAACTCACATCCTTTAGTTGCCGCTACCCTCAGCAATCTAGCAGGAGTGTATTTAGAACAAGGTAATTATCAAAATGCAGAACCTTTGCTGCTGCGCTCATTGGTAATTAGAGAAAAGGTACTGGGGAACTCACATCCTGATGTTGCCACTACCCTCAACGATCTAGCACGAATGTATCTAGAACAGGGTAATTATCAAAAGACAGAACCTTTGTTGCTACGATCATTAGCAATTCGAGAGAAGGTATTGGGAAACTCACATCCTTTAGTTGCCGCTACCCTCAACAATCTAGCACGAATGTATCAAGAACAAGCTAGTTATCAAAAGGCAGAAACTTTGTATCAGCACTCACTAGCAATCATAGAGAAGGCAGTGGGGAACTCACATCCTGATGTTGCCACTACCCTAAGTAATCTAGCAGACTTGTATCGACAACAAGGTAATTATCAAAAGGCAGAACTTTTGTATCAGCGTTCAATGACGATTAACGAGAAGGTACTGGGAAATTCACATCCTGATGTTGCCACTACCCTCAGTGGGATAGCAAAACTGTATAAAGAACAAGGTAATTATCAAAAGGCAGAACTTTTGTATCAGCGCTCACTAGCAATCGTAGAGAAAGTATTAGGAAAAAAACATTCTCTTGTTGCCGCTACCCTCAACAATCTAGCAGAACTGTATAGAGAACAAGGTAGTTATCAAAAGGCAGAACCTCTATTTCAGCAGTCACTAACAATTTTCGAGGAGGTACTGGGAAAATCACATCCTAGTGTTGCCGCTACCCTCAATAATTTATCAATAGTGTATCTAGAACAAGGTAATTATCAAAAGGCAGAACTTTTGTTTCTGCGCTCATTGGCAATTGCCGAGAAGGTATTGGGAAACTCACATCCTGATGTTGCTAATACCCTAAACAATTTAGCAAGACTGTATCGACAACAAGGTAATTATCAAAAAGCAGAAATTTTGTATCAACGTTCATTAGCAATCCTAGAGAAAGTACTGGGAAAAGAACATCCCTCTGTTGCGGCTACCCTCAACAATTTAGCAGACCTATATCAACAAAGACAAGGTAGTTATCAAAAAGCAGAACCTTTGCTTCAGCGCTCATTAGCAATCGTAGAGAAAGTACTGGGAAACTCACATCCCTTTGTTGCCACTCCCCTCAATAATCTATCATTAATGTATCTAAAACAAGGTAGTTATCAAAAGGCAGAACCTTTACTTCAGCGTTCATTAACAATCCTAGAGAAGGGATTGGGAAAAGAACATCCCTTTGTTGCCACTACTTTAAACAATTTAGCAGACCTGTATCAAAGACAAGGTAGTTATCAAAAGGCAGAATCTTTGCTTCAGCGCTCACTGGCAATTAGAGAGAAGGCACTGGGAAACTCACATCCTGATGTTGCCACTACCCTCAGCAAATTAGCTTTACTGTACTGGGCAGAAGGTAATATTACCCGTGCCACTAATTTTTTTCGTAGAGGGCTATCGGTCGAAGATCGTAATTTAGGACTTATCTTTGCTGTTGGCTCTGAACAAAGAAAACAGGACTACGCCAGAACATTTACGGGTACAACCAATGGTATTATTTCTCTATCTCTCCACAAGGGTGTTAACGACCCTGAAATTGCACGGTTAGCGCTTACGACAGTGCTGCGACGTAAGGGACTAGTATTAGATGCTGTTGCAGATAGTATACAAACATTACGCAGCCAATTAACTAATCAACCAGAAACACAAAAATTATTTGATCAATGGTTGAGCATTCAACAGCAGCAATCAGCACTAGTATACAAGGGGCAGGAAAAACAAAGTGTAACTGATTATCAAGCTAAATTTCAGCAATTGCAACAAGAAAAAGAACGCTTAGAAGAAGCTATCAGCGCTAAAAGTGCGGAATTCGCTTCGGTTGTACACCCAGTAGAATTACAAGCTATCCAAGCTCAGATCCCAGCAGGCGCCGCTTTAATAGAGATGGTGCTGTACTACCCTTTTAATCCGAAAGCAAAACTAAATGAAAGTTTTGGTGAACCGCGTTATGCTGCTGCTGTACTACGCAATCAAGGAGAACCCTCGTGGGTTGATTTAGGAGATGCTGCTACTATTGACAAGTTGATTGCAAGTTTGCGAACCGAGTTAGCAACACAGCCAGAACCGGATCAAAATCAAGATGAATACAACAAAAGTATTCATGCTGCTGCCCACAATCTAGAGAAGCTAATTATAAAACCTATAAGTCCACTCTTAGGCAACGCGCGTCATCTGCTGCTCTCACCAGATGGGCAGTTAACACAAATTCCTTTTGAAGCGTTGCGTGATGATAAAGGTGAATACTTAATTCAGCGTTATGCCTTTTCTTATCTTAGTAGCGGCAGGGATTTACTACGATTTAGTTCTCAAGCCAAAAGTATGAATGCACCTGTTGTGTTTGCCAATATCGACTATAACAACCAAGAGACTGTAGCTACAACATTTAACTCATCACAAAACGGTAATTCTCAAAATCAACGCTCAATTGACCTAGCTTCTTTGCATTTTTCAGAATTGAGCGCAACTAAAGAAGAGGCAGAAAAAATCAAAGCTTTTTTTCCTGATGCTAGGGTTTTGCAAGGCCAACAAGCTACAGAAACTGCGATTAAGCAACTTCATGCTCCTAGTATCCTTCATCTGGCTACTCATGGTTTCTTT
This sequence comes from Calothrix sp. FI2-JRJ7, assembly GCA_019359675.1. Classification (GTDB taxonomy): domain Bacteria; phylum Cyanobacteriota; class Cyanobacteriia; order Cyanobacteriales; family Nostocaceae; genus Dulcicalothrix. The sequence continues at coordinate 25,563 of JAHHGX010000088.1, read as the reverse complement.
TTTGAAGATACTGAGGTTAATCTCGTCACTGATAAACTTGGTAAGCAGCCAAAAACTTTGAATTTAGAAAATCCTTTATTACGTTCTGGAGTAGTCTTGGCTGGTGCTAACAATCGCAAGGGAGCAACATTAGGTGCAAACGATGGCATACTTACAGCATTAGAAGTTTCAGGACTAGATTTACGCTCAACTGGGCTAGTGGTACTATCTGCTTGTGCAACTGGACTCGGTGATGTCAAAATCGGGGATGGAGTATACGGTTTGCGCCGCGCTTTGGTAATTGCAGGTTCACAAAGCCAAGTTTTGAGTTTGTGGGTAGTAAGTGATAATGCCACTAAGAACTTAATGGTGAAGTATTATCAATATTTGAAAGCTGGTGAAGGTAGACATGATGCGCTACGTTCTGCACAGCTTTCGATGCTTTCTAACCCGAAGTATCAACATCCTTACTATTGGGCAAGCTTTGTTGCTTCTGGTGATTGGACTCCACTTCACAAGTCTCTAGTAGGAAAATAATAAAATTGCTAAAACTTAGATAGAATAAACTTTTCCAAAAAGTCTTGTAGGGAGAGAGTTTACGGTAAAATAAATGGCGCCATTCACCTCAAAGTGTTTTAGGAAGGAATGAATTTGCACTGTGAGACATGGTTACATATAGCAGTCCTATATGATTTATCAAAAATCTGATCTGGTAGAGACGCGATTAAATCGCGTCTCTACAACGTGAGAATTTTATAAATGATTTAGGATTGCTATAGCAATGATTGAAAGAACAGCGCTTGTAAATTGGTATTTTAGCAAGAATCGGGACTATAATTTCCCTCAAGAACCTGTTTAGTTTTATTGCTGCTTGGTAATAGTCAAATTTAGCCAACTGCTCAAATTCTGTGCTAACCATTCAAGCTCTGGGGTAGTCAAAGTATTTCCACCACCCAGTGCAAATTTCTTTGTCCCTGCCCAAATATTGATTTGAGGACTATCTCCTTCAAAATCTTTCTTATATGAAAAACGATTAAGTTCGCGAGTGAGTTCAACTTTCGTAATATTCTGTCGGTTTGCTGTAAGAACTGGCAGGCACTTCAACCCTATGATTTCATGAGACAGAGAAATGGACGATTGAGTAATCTGCAACCTCACTTTCACTAGCAAACTAAAGATAATTTGCCAAATTAACCAAAGACCAGCGCCTAAGTGACAAATCGCAAATAGGGCTGCGAACCATCCACCAGAATTCCAAGACGCAAAAGCAATGCTGTACCACACCACGAGAAATGAATTCCACACGACCGCAAATCCAATCAGGGGGATTAGCGCAAGATGGAAACCTCGTGGGGGAATAACAACCTCCAGCATCTGTTCGGTATGTGTAATTTGTACTTTGCTACCAGCGGGCTTGGTAGGGATTGTTAAGCGACTTTCTCCCTTATTTGATTCTTCCAGGCTAGACAATGCCTTTAATGCCGATTTCAGTGGTAAATCTATACTTGGTTCTGTTATCCATTTCAGCCAGTCGATAAAATGTGGGCTGAGATTAACCTTATCTTCAAAAACAATACGCATCTGGACTTGTGGCAATTTATCAGGATGTTGTCCCGTCGCAAGATAAATTAGGGTCGCTCCCAGCGCATACAGATCGGAAGTCGGTGTAGTCTGTCCACCAAACTGTTCGGGAGGCATGTAGCCATAAGTGCCAACGATTGTCCTTGTTCCACCATATACTGCGGTTTGAACCGAGCCAAAATCAATTAGGTAAACTTGTCCAGGGCTATGACCACTGCGGTCGCTCAACAAAATGTTGCTGGGTTTAATGTCCCGATGAACAACAGGAGGTTGACGGTTATGAAGGTAATCTAAAATTCCTAGTAAGTCAACAGCGAGCGCTTTTAGTTCTTGCTCGCTAAAGGTACGACCGGACTGTATCCAGTCTTGTAAAGAAGGCGCCTCAATATAAGTTTGAACTAGCGCAAAGCCTTTCCCTAACTCAGTCTCAACCTCGAAGTAATCAAGGTATTTAGGAATGGCAGGGTGGTCAAGAGCTTTGAGAACTTCTGCTTCACGTTCAAAAAGTTTCAGATCGTCCCAGCTAAAGTCAGGATTAAATAATAGCAACTTGACGACAACCGAAAATTCCCCAACTAAATCGTTTGCTAGAAAAGTTCTACGACCAGTCTGGCGACCTAGCAGAGATTGAATGCGATAGCGATTGTGTAAAACTTTACCAACTAGTCTATCCATTGCTTCCTTTTCTTTCTTTTGAGCTTGTTAATTGTTTAACAATCTACTAGTTTGCTATTTCGCTTTTTTGTAAAAATTCTTCACATCCAGACTATTCACAAAATTCTGCACAAAAGGTGGGCTTGCATCTATAATCAACATGTTTACAGACACCAGTTATATTCGAGTCTGTAATGGCATCCTTTATAAAGGAACGTTAAGTAAGATAATATAGACTGTCAAGTTGGATACCGAGCTTTTACTATTGACCCAGAACGTTTTCCAAACTTGCCTGCTTTTACCCAAGAACTTCAAAAATTAGGCGTACAGTTTATTACTATTCTGAACCCCGGAATTAAACTGAGCCACCACAATAATTTATTTGTCGAAGGACGAATACTAGAGAGTTTTTGTAAACGCAGGAACTATTCTGCCAATGGAAGAAAATAAAACATTAACCCTTCATATTTACCCACCCGTTGAAGAAAATAGCCAAGGGTATGTATATAGTGATGCAGGTGATGGTTATGGAGAATAGCGCCTAAATAAATTTAACATCAAGCGTAATCAAGAAGGCTTAGAGTTAACTTGGGAACATGAAGGGGAATATGCTTTTCCTTATACCGAAGTCCGATTGCACGTACATGGAATAGATGTAAAAAAAGCTATTGTAGATGACGTAGAAATTTCTGCAAGAAAGGAAATAGAGTGTAATACCTTTAAAAAGGTGCGTTTTGTAATTTAAAAGAATTTTTGCTCGTAGTCAACACTACCCTACACCGTTAACGAAGTTTGTCCGAAGGACGTAAAGCGGAGCTTTACAGTGCTTTAACATAAGCACTTTAGTGCTTACTACTAACTTATTACGAACCTACTACGCACGTATGGCCGTGACAGAGCGCTCATTACAACTTGCGACTGATGAAGTTTTATTACATTTAACTAACTTTATTAATAGGAACTAGCTATTAATTTAGGGAGTAGAGTAAATGCAATTAAAGCCAATAAATCAGCAGGTTGTTGCTGTAGTCGGCGCCTCAAGTGGTATCGGACGCAATGCAGCGCTTCAGTTTGCAAATCGTGGTGCCAAGGTAGTTGTCGCGGCTCGTAGTCAACCTGGTTTAGAATCTTTAGTAGAAGAAATTCGCTCTTTGGGTGGAGATGCAACAGCAGTTGTAGCTGATGTTTCTGACTTTGAACAGGTAACAAAAATTGCTCAAACTGCTGTATATACATATGGGCGCCTTGATACTTACGACAAAATCGAGGGTGATTTCAGTAATCAAGCACGCTCTTGGAGCTTGTAAAATATACGTAGGTTGGGTGGAGGCGCCTCGGTTCCTAACACAAAACAATATATATATGTGGGCGGGGCTTGCGATGCCCACCCCACAAGAATTAATTGGGGATTTATTATGAATTGGTTTAAATTAGGATTATTAACTGTAATATTTGGAGTTAGCACACCTGTGGTAGCTAACGCACAAGTAATTACTCCACCTGCTTCTAATGGAATGGGTAACTCTCTGAACTATCCCACTGGAACGCGGATTCTTCCGAATGGAACAATTTCGGCGCCCAATGGAGTGACATACCCTAGTGTTACAGTACCGCGCGGTGATGGAACTACGACTTATTATTACCCAAACGGAACTAATATTACTATACAGGGCAATCAAACTAACTCAACTGGAACATATCTTAGACCAGGCGCCAATGGTGGTTTAACAAATAATATATATCTTTACCCGCAGTATTTTCCAAATGGCGCTAATATACGTTAATTGGCGTTGCATAAATGCGGGATGAATTAGCGTTTAGACAGGTATTTCTCTATACTTGAAGTAGTGTAGTAATAATCTAACTGAGTGTTTAAGCATATCTACTGATGAGCGAATAACACAATGTTTTTCGATGTAAGCGTGCGAGGTAATGCCGTAAACGTGTATTTTCCCCTTCTACTCTAGTCATATACGTTTTGCTTATAATATGGTCTCCTGGGTCAATAAAACTCGCATAAACTGGCCAACCATCGGTAACATAAAAATAGCACTGCCAGAGGCGAACAATATCCCACAGAGGTTTAAAAGTTTCGGCGCTATGGTCTCCTATTACCCAAGCTAAAATTCCTTCACGGAAGTGGTAAACATGCCGTCCATATCCAAATTTTATTTTTTTTTACCAACAAAAGTTTCTAGTTCATCCAGTTCTCTCTTGCAAAGTTAGGCGGGACGGAAACCGACACCGCCTACTTTGCGCTCCAACGGTTGGTATTTCATCAATCAGTGGCGCCGGAGGCAATTTTTCGGCTATTTGCTTTACCCAATTAATTATGGTTGTATGGTGAACTCCTGGAGAGTCGTTCGATCGCTCTAAAACCTGCGCCATTCACGTATGCGTTTAAACAACGCGCGTTTTTTCTCATCTGAGTAACCTTTTGGCGGACTGTATGTATCTATAAACTGGCGCCGACAATTAGTACAAACGTGATGAGCGTTTACCTCGGCGCTTTCCATTTTTTCTAATCTCAGTAGACTCACAGTGTGGACAATGCATGGTAGAACACCTCAATTCCTCCCTATATTATGCAACGCCCGTTAATTTATCATGCCTCACTACGTGAAGATTTATAATTTTAACTGTAAAATTTATGCTTCACCCAATACGAACCAAAATTGCTGGTGGCGCCTTACGGCGTAGGAAAAAGGCGTAACGCACCACAAGACGCGGTGTGTTACGCGGTGCTTTATAGCATCAATGCCTACGCGAGCGTAATTTTTGCAACATCAAAGCCACTTATTCTCTCTGTCTCTCCAGTGTCCTTATTGATTTTGTTAAGGTATTTCGGAGATTGATACCTAAATCCAATCAAGGTGAATAATTCGTTTGATGAAGTGCAAACCAATCCGTCAGAACCATTATTAAAAGTTGCACTTTGGTATGTTAATTTTTTTGATTCTCCTTTATCAATCTGAGACAAACTTGTTTCGCCTGCCTTACCAGTATCAATTCCGTAGAAAACTCCGTCTGGACACTCAGCTACAACAGTTACGCGCTTTTGTTCGGGTATTTTGCTTCGGTCTTTAATTTGACCTGTTTTTAAATCAATAGTTACTATCCTAGAAGACCCCTTTCCTTTTTCTTTGCCGACTACAGCACCAAGTGAGCCATCTGCTAAACGCAGTAATTGGTAAACTTCTTCGTTATTTTTTAGTCCTGAGATGTTTACAGTTTCTAGAGAATTTAAATCAATTAAACGAACTTTTGTGTCTTTTTTCTTTGTTGTACAGGTATAGGTAGCGGCTGCGATGAGTTTACCATCTATGGAGGCAAAACCGCTCAACCGTTCACAAGTCTCCAAAATCGGTGCGGTGGTAAGTACGGTTTTAATTTCTTTAGTGCTGACATTCAAAGACTCCACGACAATTGGCTGTAGAGTGGATGGGTCTGTAATTTGACTTCCGTCAGCGATGTCAGTGGTATTTGAGTCCAAGTTGGTATCGGTATCGTTATCAGTAATACCATTTCTTATACCTAAGATAACCGTGCTAGTTTTGGACTCTTGTGCAAGGGTTTTGCTGATAACAAGCCCCACACCAGCAGTTGTGGTGCTGAAGATCGCCAACTGACCAAATTGTCTGCGTGTTAATTTTAATGCCATATATGAATCCTAGAATTACTGCCAGTTTGCCATTGTTCTACGCTTGCTGTGGGTCATCATGTTAATTGAATCCAACTTGCGACTGAGGGAATGTTATTGTTGTCAACAACAAACAACATGTAGTAACCAGGGGGTGCAATGTTGCGATTCCCCGTCGTTTGAACGCTGAGTGAGTTACCACTTCTAGAGCTAATCGGCATATCTACCAGCCGTTGTTCTGTATCTAGACCATGAGTTGGCGCCATTGGTCTAACTAGATGAACCCATTTGATGTTCGTTGCAGGTTGGTTTGTTTGGATTGTAATTGTTCTGCTATAGCCTGTTGTCGCGGGGGCACTACTAATTGTGGGTCTTGTCTGTGATATATACGCCGGACTATAAATTTCTATCCGATTTTCATAAGTACCCCGACTGGGATTTCCCCCTGCTACAACTACTCTGCCATCTGGCAGTAACACCGCGACTGAATGATAGACGCGACCGTTAACAATTGGTGTCTCTACCTGAGTCCAAGTATTTGTTGCTGGATTATAAATCTCTGCTGGCAATGTAGATTGTCCTACATCTTCTTCCCCTTTGCTGCCATTACACACAAATACCGTTCGATTCGGCAATATAACAGCATTATGGTGCATTCTTGGATTATTAAGATATGGTGCTGCTGTGTAAGTGGGAGTAGTCGCATTGAGATTTATAACATTTACTCGATTCGTTGCTGCACCTCCACCCCCGCCGATAATCATAACCTTTTGGTCTTGAGCTGGTGGGAGCAATATACTAGCAGCTTGATTGCCATTGCCTGATACTTCCAATCCAGACACTACCTGTTGGGTTATCGCTCGATTAAATTTTGAGGGTAAAGTGAGAATGCATGGTGGTACACCATTGTTGCCCCCCAGTTGGGCGCCTGTATAAAAAATTTTGCCACTACCCAACAAGAATAAGTGGGCATAGAGGGCAAAACTACTGGTTTGTTGTGTAAAAATTTTCCAACCAGTAGAACCGTTAAAAATTTCTGGGTTGCGGTCAAGGTTGCCATTTACGTCTAAACCCGAAAGGCTGAAAATTCTACCATCGCCCAACGTTAATACGGTAGGGTACCAACGACCTCTATTCATTGATGCTACTTTTGTCCAGCTTCCATTCCCGCTATTAGCAGCAAAATTAAATAAAAAGCAATCGGCTATTCCATAGAATGGATCATATTGTAGAGTTCCACCTGCAACAAACAATTGTCCGTCAGCTCGGAATGAGTGAGCAGCACAGAAAACGTCAATCGGGTTTCCATTACTATCTCGTGGAATAGTGGGAGTGGTGAAGGCTCCGCTATTTGGATCCCAAAGTCTAACCCCTTCTGGGGAATTATCATATGCTGCTTGGCTTGGGTCGTTACCCGAACCACCAAAGAATAATACTTTACCTGTTCTTCCTACAGCAGCATGAACAGGATTAATCGGAATTTGAGAGGATACTTGCCAAGGCATTTTGTTGACTCCCCTGATAAAGAAACTAGAATTGTCAAGTTTGTGTTCAATGAACTGCGTACATCAACGTATGAACAAATCTTTTCTCTACTGTCTTGTATGACAGCAAAGTGCAAAGTCTTTAGCTTAAGAAAATCTAAAGACCATGTATGATTTTTTCTATCTATCCAACTTAAAATTGGGAAAGTAAAGCTGATGTTAAGCAATTCTACAAGTAGAGGATAGTAAAAACTGTTCTCTTTCTTTTTGTAACAAGCGCAAACGACTTGTAGTCAGGGCTATACAAGCAAATTTGTCAGCGTAGGCTAACAGATGTGAGTATACGATTAATTCAATATTTTTTGCCGATATTTCGCCTTAAATTGACAATAGTTTACGTATCTACTTAATTTGAAACGTATTTGCCCGTTTCCGTTCCAATACTTGCAGAGTTCTCATGGGTAGTCCTCTAAGTACATCAACCAGTATTTTATAGATTATTGCGTAAATATGCTGACTGCGTATGTATTTTTTATGAATATTATCACAATAATATATTTGACAGTAACGCTAGTACCGTGCGGTTGTCCTTGGAATTGGGCGCCCTTGTCAAATGTCAAAACTATACCAGTGAAGCTAGCATTAAATTCAGCAGCACTCAACTGGCGCCGTCCACGAGACGGGTCTATAACATCAACCTTTTTTGATGACCAACGCTCTACAACTATAAAGTGGTCAAAATCCCAATGGATAATAGCTGGTAGTTGTATATATTGAAAATCTGCTGTTTCTATAGAGTAAGCTTTAACACGTAAACCGTAGGTAGCTGCGAGCAACGTTAGCAATTGACCGTGCTGTAACACCATCTCGACCAATACCCAGGCGTTCGTAACATTCTGCAACCTTCGTATTACGCCCGTAGTAGCTAAAAATCATTGCTACACAGGCAGCACCACATTCAACTTCGCTCAATTGCAACCTGATAGGAACTCGATGACGAAACAGGTTATTTATCCCAGTTTTCTGGAACAGTGAGGAAAATTTTTTTTGCAGCCAAGCAATAGTTTTTTGGTAGCGACCGCGCGCTTTTTGATTTCCAACAGCTTTCATAACCTTACGTATTACATAATTTACAAATGCAACAGCAATATTACCCTTCGCGTGCTTCTACATCCGCACTCTGGATATAACTTATAAATAATCTATATTTGGTTGCCTAATCTCTACTACTGGGACTTCAACTTATTTATGCAACCCTGGCTTGGCGCCAATTTTCTAAACTTGGCTCTCTACTTGCAACTACTGAGGGTGCTTTTAACCCCAGCAACATTTAGTAACACCTGCCGATGTGACTGTAGTTGTTTTATCGGCGATTCTTCCACCTGCAACGGCTTCGAGTTGTTCGTCACTTAATTCTGCAGCTGAAAGAACAGAAGGCTTAACAGGTAGTACCAAGTAAACTTTGTTAGCTGTTTCTTCAACAACTTCTACTTGAATGTTTGAAGGGACTTCTACTCCTAATGCCTTTAATGCAGCATTCGGATTGTTTAATAATTCTTGTTTGAATGCTTCATGTTTCCAAGATTTAGCAGCAATATCAGCTTGGAGGTCGTGAGATAATTGAGACATATTTAATCCTTTTTGATGTGTATGAAATGTTTAGTAGTTCGCCAAAACTGGATTTATTTGGCTCCCTACTTCCTACTACTGAGAGTCGAACTTGTTTATGCAACCCTAAACTCAGATTTTTGAAAAATATTTGGTTATCAACTATCAAAGCCTTATCACAGCTTAGTTTTGAGCCTTTGAAGGAATGTTTATATAGGACTGCAAAAATTGAATATAAATCTTGTGGGGTGGGCATCCTTGCCCGTCCTAAAATGTAACTTAAAGACGTAACAGCTTATCAGTTAGGGTGCGCTATAAGTAATTTTCTGTTATAATCCTCTTACACGTAGTTATTGTTTTTACATCAGTGTTTACAGGTGAATGAAAAAGTTATACGTTATTTTTTATATTTGCTTAGTTAGTATATCAATTTTAGCTTTTTCTAGTATCTCTCAAGCTCAAATAACTGACCCGATCCCTGAAAAAATAGAAAAATCAAAACTAGCTGTAGGGCTGCAAGAAATTGTACAAATTCCCAAAAGTGGAACTGGGCGAGAAAAAATAGCTCGATTGAATTTTTTAACCCATGCAGGTGATGACAGTGGTAGGTTATTTGTTAATGATATGCGAGGAAAGCTATATGTGATAATTAATGGCAAGGCTTCTTTATACTTAAATTTTAAAAACTTAGTATGTTCAGGCTTTAGCTATGATACTTCACAACAGGGTTTTTCCTATTTTTCTTTTCACCCAGAATTTGCTAAAAATGGAATTTTATACACTGTACATAGTGAAGATAAGAATAATGGTATCCCTGATTTTCCTGTTATCAAAAAGATTACTGATAACAAAGGCAATACTATAGAAAGTTCTCACCACGATGTAATTCTGGAGTGGAAAGCTGCTAACCCAGCGGCAAATACTTTTACCGGAAGATTTAGGGAAATAATGCGTATTGAACAGCCCTACGAAGACCATAATACGGGGCAATTAGGCTTTAATCCTAATGCTAAACCGGGAGATGCCGATTATGGTATGTTGTATATTGCTTTAGCTGATGGGGGTAGTAATGGCTTTCCTGTTACTGATACAGATCCCCTTGATAATGGACAGGGTCTCAGCACACCTTTAGGTAAAATTCTCCGGATAAATCCTTTTGGGAACAATAGTGCTAATGGCAAGTATGGCATTCCGCAGGATAATCCTTTTGCTAATGATAGGAATCCAAAAACATTAGGAGAAATTTGGGCTTATGGGTTGCGTAACCCCCATCGTTTTAGCTGGGATATGGGTGGCGATCGAAAAATGTTGATTGTTGACACTGGTCAGGCTTTTATAGAAGAAGTAAATCTCGGTATCAAAGGAGCTAATTATGGATGGGGGAACCGGGAAGGGACTTGGGTTATAGATGAAAGAAATGAGAATGTTCTGTTCCCTTTACCTAAAGATGATGGCAAGTATGGTTATACCTACCCTGTTGCCCAATATAGCCATCATATACCAAAGGATTATTCAGGTTTTTATGGAATTGCAATTACAGGTGGTTATGTTTATAGGGGTAAAGCGATTCCGGAATTAGTCGGTCAATATATTTTTGCAGATTTTGGCAATGACGCGCGTTTTTTTCATGTACCTGTAGATGAGCTTGTGAATGGTAAACAGGCGAAGATAAAAGAACTTAGGCTTTTTGATGGGAAAAAAGAAGCTACTTTTCTCCAAATTATTGGTAGCAAACGTTCTGATGTCCGGTTTGGGATAGATAAAGAGGGGGAAATATATGTTACGTCCAAGAGTGATGGTAAAGTGAGAAAAGTTATTCCTGTACCAAAAATATAGTGTATATGAGAAAAATGGCTTTACAACAGCTAAAAGCGTGCGGTTTATTAATAAGCTTGTTGATGGTACAGCAAAGCTCCGGAAACACTTACGCTACTATACCAGCTATTACAGATAGCAACGCCAAGGTAGAAAAGTTATCTGATGGCTTCAAATTTACAGAAGGACCAGTCTGGAATCCTAGCGGCTTTTTACTCTTTAGTGATATCCCTGCCGATACAATCTATAAATGGGCGCCTAACGGTATTTCTGTATTTCGTCGTCCTGCGGGAAATCCGAACGGTAATACTTTTGAGCAACAAGGACGATTAATTACTGCTCAACATAACCGCCAACTAACACGTACAGAAAAAAACGGTAAAATAACAATCTTGGCTGAACGCTACCAAGGAAAACGTCTCAATAGTCCTAACGATGTTGCAGTTAAGTCGGATGGTAGCATTTATTTTACTGACCCATCCTACGGTATTCAAAAGGAACAGGAAGAACTTGGCTTTTATGGTATCTATCGCTGGAAACCAGATGGAACCCTAACATTGTTGAACAAAGAGATGGTGCGTCCCAATGGAATTGCATTCTCGCCAGATGAGACAAAATTATATGTCAGTGATTCCGAAAAATTACATATCCGCGTTTTTGATGTCCAATCAGACGGGACATTAGCTAACAGTAAGGTGTTTGCAGAGTTGCCTGGACCCACAGATAAAGGTGTACCTGATGGTATGAAGGTGGATGTTAAAGGCAATGTTTACTGTAGTGGTTCAGGAGGAGTATGGATTTTTTCACCAACAGGTCAACTTCTGGGCAAAATTCCTGTCCCCCAATCAGTAACAAATTTAGCTTGGGGCAATAAAGATTACAAAACGCTTTATATTACAGCAGGAAACAGTATTTACCGCATTCGCTTGAATATTGCAGGGGTCAAACCGGGGCGGTAGTTTTAAGATTACAAGTAGTAATACCTCCCAATATTCCTGAAATTCCTCCTAGTTTTAATAATATATTTTTATTTAATCCTTCCCAGGAATTGCGAGCTAGTTTAGAAAAAGACGAAAATTCTAAACTAGAAACTATTTACCCAGAACAGCTTGGACTTTTAAAATTAATTAAACAGTAAATATGTTGGACATTAAATTATCAACTTATAATCACATTTTGGATAAACGATGAAGGCTAAAAGCTTACTATTATTTTGTTTGGGATTCTTGATCACAGTTTGTTGTTGTTTAGAAGTAACCGCAAATATCCCGGCAAAAATTACAGTCACAAAAATCAATTACCAAGGCTGGCAAGATTCTTATATTTTAAGTAATGGTCAAGTAGAAGCGGTTGTAGTCCCAAAAGTTGGACGGGTGATGCAGTTTCGCTTCAAGGGTGGAGAAGGTACATTCTGGGAAAATGACCAAGTATATGGTAAAGCACCTAATATCAAATCTGAAGAATGGGGCTATTTTGGCGCCGGGGGTGATAAAACCTGGCCTGCACCTCAATCTGCATGGGAAAAAATTACAGGACGAGCTTGGCCTCCACCAGGTACGTTTGATTCTGTACCAGTTACCGCAAGAGTTAATCGCAACGATGTAACGCTGATTTCTCCCATTGACCCCTTCTACGGCATTCGTACCTTCCGTACAATTACACTTGAACGACACAAACCCGTAATGAAAATCACCACAAGTTACGAAAAAGTCAAGGGTAAGCCACAAAATGTTTCTATATGGATAGTTACACAGTTGCGTGACCCAGTTGCAGCCTACGCAGCGCTACCCCAACCGTCGATTTTTCCTGAAGGTTATAACAAGCAATCTGAAAATTTACCAGCTAACTTAAAAGTAGACAACGGCTTATTGTCCTTAACACGCGACCGTAATAAATCGCACAAAATAGGCTGCGATGCTAGTACATTATTATGGATGGGCGAAAAAGTCGCACTCCGCATTGGCTCACCAAGAGTACCTGGAGCGAGTTATCCCGACAACAACAGTAGTGCAGAAATTTATACCAACTTAGACCCAAAGACTTACGTAGAGCTTGAATTTCTTAGCCCGCTAAAAACACTGCGAACCGGGGAAAAAATGGATTTAACTACCACATATACTTTAATTCCGCGCATAACTGAGAATGCTGAACAAGAAGCCAGGAAAATTCTGGGACGATAATTAGGGCTGCCCTATACTGTCATCAAGTTTATTTTTCCTACACATTAAAAATCTTCACTCAATAATCGTAATAACTACCTGGTGGTGGGCGCCAATTGCTCTCAATCCACAATGCTCTTGCCTCAGTTGTATAGCGGTTTTCATTTAATTCCAATACAAACCTAGCCCCCAAACCCTTCCCTACCAGGATACCGCTGGCTTTGGAGGGGTTCAGACCCCTCGTTTCACACAAATTGGTTGGTAGAGACGTGTAAACCGGAGGTTTTCCCGCAGGGATTAAATCGCGTCTCTACATGGTCTCGAATGACGCATTCACGAAGTGTGCCGCAGGCAAATCATTCTGTGGGGATATAACCCCTGAATGACCAGCAGTATCCTACTAGGGAAGCAGAGTAAGACTTAAAGCCTTTCCCCGCTTCGGGGAGAGGTTTGGAGAGGGGTCTTTATAGGAGAGCTATAAGAAAGTCTAGGTACGAAATTGACTACTTATTCAATCTCTTCAATGCAACACAAAAAAAGCACGCCTGAGTCTCAAGCGTGTCAAAGTAGATAAATTTCATGTCGATGATTTATTGACTCTTCTTCTCATTAAAACAGTGTAGTATTATTAACTACTGTAGTGTTAATATCGTGACTACCTCCCAAGGTAAACAAGTCATTTAATGCGAATGTAGAACCATTACTCTGAGTATAAGAACTACCTTGGTAAAGATCGCTCAACAACTCAATTGGGTAAGTATGATTAGCAATAAAACTTGACTGACCCGGTTGGAACGAATCATTCCAATTTAAGTACACATCTAAGCTACCAAGAAGATCGTCGTAACCCAGAACACTACTAGAATGTATCGCAATAACGCGGTTTGCATCTGAAGCATCGAGTCGTTCTAACTCGTCTTTCAATCCATACTCAAATAATGCTCCAGCTGGATCGAGAGCAATGACTGTACTTAAAGCAGTACCAGTTAGGCTATCATAAGTGTTGGCAGCAATACCGCTCACATGGGCGCCTAAACTGTGACCGATAAGGGTTGTATTGGTAGAATTAACGCCTAAATTACTCAAGAATTCCCCTAGCTCTTTGCCAACAATGGCTGTGTCATCGGCAGATTCCATATAGTTGTGGTTATTACCCAAATCTGTCCAATCTGTTAAGAAAATGTTCGCGTTAGGATTATATCCTGCAATCGATTTAGCTAAATCTGCAAAGTCAGTAGCTGTTACTCCATCACTTTGCCATCCGTGAGTAATAACATATGTTGATTGAGTCCTGTCAAAAATACTATCTTGACCCCATAGATAGAACTTAGCTGATTCAGATTCTTGATAAAGCTTAAACTCGTTATCACTGCTTTCAGTAACATTATCAGTGCTGTAAGCTTTAACTAGCTCTTGAATTTCATACTGCTGCAAGCTAAAACCATCATTAAATTGGAAGGTATCAATACGTTGAGTCTCCGAGGCATACCAATTTTGCAGAATTATTGTTTGGTCAGCATTAAGAATGCTTATTTCTAGGTCTAAATCTCCAAACTGCTTGAAGGTGATATTATCTGCACTGTATGAGAAGCTAAATGTCAATATATCAGTTGTAGCTGTATCACCTTGGTTGTCAATGTAAGCAGTAAGTTTACCAGCTAAAGAACCATCAATATTCCACTTTTCCAAGCTGTAGGTGTCATAGCCAGTACCACCAATGAAGGTGTTATTGTTACCACCGATGAAGAACATATTACTACCACTTCCACCTTTAATGGTATTGTTCTCACCGTCACTGATAACAGTGTCATCACCATCGCCAGCATCAAAGGTATTGTAATAACCACCAGCATTAATTAAGTCATTACCACTACCTGCATTAAACTTACTATAAATGTCGGTAGCAGTAATTGTATCGTTACCTTCACCACTATAGACTTTGTTATTGATACCATTAGAGAAAATAGTATCGTTGTCAGCAAAGGTGTATATGTAGTTTCCTATTCCAATATTAACAATCGTTTCTTGACCATAGAAATCAATGAAGTAGTTGGATTTTCCGCCCGCAAGCATCCAATCATCGCCATTGCCACCAAAGACAATATTGGTTTTACCGATACCAAAAATCGTATCATTACCTTCGCCACCGAGGAAAATATTAGACTTCCCACCAGCAAGTAGAATATCCTCACCATTGCCACCGCTAATTATGTTACTTTCACCTAAACCGATGATAATATCGTTACCACTTTGAGCAAGAATAGTGTTGGTTTTACCTAAAGCAACAACAATATCGTCATCACTACCAGCAGCTATGATGTTAGTTTGTCCAGCAGCAAGGATAGTATCGGCGCCGCTACCGCTAAGAATGTAGTTAGATTTACCAGCACTAAAGATTAGGTCATTACCCTCATCACTTAGTACAGCATTATTTTGACCAGCACCCAATACTACGTCATTACCAGCACCACCTAACATGACATTATTCTGACCAGCGCTAACCAGAATATCATCTCCCAAGGCGCCACTAACAATATTGAGTTTCCCTGCTGCAACGATAATATCGCCGTTATCCTGATAGAAATTAAAGTTAAATCGATTCAGGAAGTAATTAAAGTTAAATTGAGATAAGTTGGGACTCAGATTTGACCAATCAGGTAAAGATAAGTTAAGCGAAGAGAAGTCAGGAAGATTAAAGCTAGGAAGGGAAAGATTTGTTAACGTACTACTTAGGCTTTGAATATCGTTAGTACTACTTTCATCTAACGTGTCAAAGCTAGGTAAGCTGAAGGTGGGTATAGAAATATCAGCAGAAGTCGCGACAGAATTAAACCCAAATTCATCTAAAGAGTAGTCAAAATCAGAGGTATTGAAGTCGAAGTTGAGGTCGAAGCTAGTATCTGTACTATCGGAGAAGAGGTTAATATTGAATAAGCTTGGTAACTCTAAAGAACCAAGGTCAATGTTTGTTAAGCTATTCCAATCAACATCTGGGAAAAAGCTTTCAATATTTATTTCAGAGGGGATATCAGGGATAAAGTCATCGGTGCTAGGAAGTTCAATTGAGCCATAATTTAAATGGCTGAAGTAACCTTCTTCATAAATAATGTTTTTGCTTCCGCCAGCGAAAATTAAGTCGCTACCATTACCACCACTCAAAATGTTAGTTTGGCTAACGGCAACAATAATGTCATCACCATCACCAGCACTCACAGAATTTTTCTGACCGGCAGCAAAGATAATGTCATCACCGTTACCAGTACTGGCAGAATTTTGCTTACCGCCAGCAAAGATAACATCATTGCCCTCGAATGTGTAAATTCTATTACTTGAACCAATGCTAATAAGGGTATTATCACCAAAGAAATCGAGGAACTTGTTGTTACTTCCTCCTGCAATAATCCAATCATTGCCGCGATCGCCAGATATAATATTGTTTTGACCGATACCGACAATAATGTCATCGCCGGCGCCACCGAGGAAGATATTCGACTTACCACCCGCTAATAATACATCATTACCATCGCCACCACTTATTCGGTTACTTTCACCTAAACCGATAACAATGTCATCACCACTTTGAGCGAGGATATTGTTGCTTTTACCGAGAGAGAACACAATATCATCACCGCTACCAGCCAGTATAACGTTGGTTTGTCCAGCAGCGAGGATAGTATCGTTATCACTACCACTGAGAATATAGTTTGATTTACCTGCATTTAAGATCAGGTCGTTACCTTCGTCTCCTAGCACCAGATTATTTTGACCAGCACCAAACACTAATTCGTTACCAGCACCGCCAAACATGACGTTATTTTTACCAGCACTGATAATAATGTCATCTCCCAAGCCGCCACCAACAACGTTGAGTTGGCCTGCTGTAACAATAATATCACCGTTATTATTGTAGAAATCAAAGCTGAAGCGAGATGTCAAGTCAAAATTGGGTAAATCGGGTAAAGATAACCCAGTTAGGGATACATCAGGAAAAGAAAAATTAGAGAAATCGGGCAGAGAAAAGCTTGGTAGAGAAAGACTTGGTATGCTGAAATCAGGAATACCCAAGCTAGGAATATCCAAGTCTACTATTGGTATACTAAAGCTTGGTGTCTCCCAACTAGGTAAACTGAAACTTGGTAAAGAGATATTAGGAACAGAGAAAGAACCGAAGCCAAACTCACCCAAAGAGAAGTCAAAATCAGCAAGATTGAAGTCAAAGTCTAGATCAAAACTTAAATCTGGGATATCAACGTCAATATCAATATCAAGAAGTTGATTCAAGCTAAAACCAAGACTAGGTAAGTCCAAAGCCCCAAGATTTATACTAAACAAATTCGTCAAATCAATATCTAAAATATTGAGTTCTGGAAAGCTTAAATCAATACCAGAAATATTGAAATCTAGAAGGCTTAAATCAATATCTGAGATATTCAAAATTGGGAAGCTTAAATCAATATAGGGAATATTGAAATCTAGAAGGCTTAAATTAATCTCTGGGATATTGAAATTCAAATTATCAAAGTTAAAATCAATATCTGGAACTTGAAAATCAATATCTGGTATCAAACTAGCGAGATAATTCCAATCAATATCGGGAAGTAAATCGTCAACACCAGGAATTTGAATCGAATCTAAAGTCCAACCTTGATTTAAACTGTCTCCGTAAACAAAGTTGTAAAGTCCCCCAGCAACAATAATATCTGCCCCTGCGTCACCTACAGCAGCATTATATTTTCCAAGGGTGACAATCACGTCATTTCCGGTGACTTGCCCAGTTGTTTCAACATTACCAGCATTTTCCCAATCTACACCAGTATTAATTTCATCGGTTCTAGCATCTTTACCTGCATTCTTCGTTTCACTGGAACCAAAACTACCCAAATCTATCCCCAAAGAATCACCGAAAGCAATATTCCCCATACCAGCGGCAACCATGATATCATCGGCGCCGCCACCAATCATGGCATTGACTTTACCCACACCAACAATGAGGTCTTTACTATCACCCCAAGAGGTCAAGATATTGTATAAACCAACACCAATCATTGTCGATGCACCATGACCTACTTTGGTTAGTAAATTTCCTTTACCAACGGCAATCATGGTATCTGTGTCATAGCTATCGCTAACTTTGGTGAGAATATTGAAGGCGCCACCAGCGTACATATTGGTGTTACCGCTACCAATCTTGGCAAAAACGTTTGCTCCACCAATAGCAGCCATAGTATCAGTACCACTACCAGTTTTGACAAATACGTTGCCAGCAGCAAGTCCATATATTTCGTTGTTACCGTCAGAATCGTAAACAACGTTGGCGCCACCACTAGCTATAACTTTGTCGTTTCCTGAACCGGAGAGAACAACATTTAGTCCACCACCAACAACAATCTCATCATTTCCTGAGCCGGATTGAATTACGTTAGTACCACCAGCAGCAATGATATTGTCAGTCCCAGAACCTGTAGTAACTACATTCGCAATACCACCAGCAATGATTTCATTGTTTCCATTACCAGCATTAATGACATTGGCGCCACCATAAGCTTGTATGTCGTCGTCACCAGAACCAGTATTGATTACGTTGGCACCACCACCTGCGATGATTTTATTGTTGCCATTGCTAGCGTTGATGACATTGGCAGCACCGTAAGCTTCGATATTATCGCTACCAGAACCAGTATCAATGACATTGGCGCCACCTTCTGCGTAGATATTATCAGCGTTACCATCATCGTTGGCATCAATTTCGTTACCACCACCGTAAGCTTTTATTGTGTCCGAACCGGAACGAGCATAAATTTTGTTATAGCCACCTTCAGCAGTGATGGTATCATTACCAGAACCAGCATCTATATCGTTGTAACCACCTTTAGCAGTGATGGTATCATTACCAGAACCAGCATCAATGATATTGGCGCCACCTTCAGCATAGATATTGTCAGCATTGCCATCATCATCAGCATCAATTACGTTGCCACCACCGTAAGCTTTTATAATATCGGAACCAGAACGGGCGTAAATTTTGTTATAGCCACCTTCAGCAGTGATAGTGTCATTACCGTTTCCAGCATCGATGTCGTTATAACCACCTTTAGCAGTGATAATGTCATTACCACTACCCGCATCAATATCGTTGTAGGCGCCTTCTACGTAGATATTGTCAGCGTTGCCATCATCATTAGCATCAATTACATTACCAGCACCATAGGCTTTTATCGTATCGGAACCAGAACGGGCGTAAATTTTGTTATAGCCACCTTCAGCAGTGATAGTGTCATTGCCGTTTCCAGCATCGATGTCGTTATAACCACCTTTAGCAGTGATAATGTCATTACCCCAACCAGCATCAATATCGTTGTAGGCGCCTTCTACGTAGATATTGTCAGCAAGTCCGTCGTCATTGGCATCAATTACATTACCAGCACCGTAGGCTTTAATTGTGTCAGAACCAGAACGGGCATAAATTTTGTTATAGCCACCTTTAGCTGTGATTGTGTCATTACCTGAACCCGCATCAATATCGTTGTAGCCACCTTCAGCAGTGATGGTATCATCACCGTTTCCAGCATCTATATCGTTGTAGCCACCTTTGGCAGTAATGGTGTCATTACCACTACCTGCATCAATGATATTGGCGCCACCTTCTGCGTAGATACTGTCAGCATTACCATCATCATTGGCATCAATTACGTTACCACCACCGTAAGCTTTAATTGTGTCAGAACCAGAACGAGCATAAATTTTGTTATAGCCACCTTCAGCAGTGATGGTATCATTACCAGAACCAGCATCTATATCGTTGTAACCACCTTTAGCAGTGATGGTGTCATTGCCAGAACCCGCATCAATATCGTTGTAGGCACCTTCAACGTAAATATTGTCAGCAAGTCCATCGTCGTTGGCATCAATTACATTACCAGCACCGTAAGCTTTAATTGTGTCAGAACCAGAACGAGCATAAATTTTGTTATAGCCAGCTTCAGCAGTAATGGTGTCATTACCGTCTCCAGCATCTACATTGTTGTAGCCACCTTTAGCATTGATGGTATCATTACCACTACCCGCATCAATAATATTGGTGCCACCTTCAGCATAAATATCATCGTTACCATTGTATACTCTCTGTACTGTAGTATACACAGGAGTTACTATAGGAATGCGTATCAAACCAATATTTATGTACTCAGTTTTAAATCCAGTTAGTACATTTTCTGAAAAGGTTTTGCTGGAACTGCCTTGAATATAATTACCGCCACCATAAGCTTTGATAACATTAGAATTACTGTCGCCATTTGTGTAAATTTTGTTGTACCCACCATAAGCAGTGATGCGGTTATCTCCTGAACTACCATAAATCTTGTTATAACCACCTTCAGCAGTGATGGTATCATTGCCGTCTCCAGCATCAATGTCGTTATAACCACCTTTAGCTGTGATCGTGTCATTACCAGAACCAGCATCAATATCGTTGTAGGCGCCTTCAACGTAGATATTGTCAGCAAGTCCGTCGTCATTGGCATCAATTACATTACTAGCACCGTAAGCTTTTATTGTGTCAGAACCAGAACGGACATAAATTTTGTTATACCCGCCTTTAGCTGTGATTATGTCATTACCAGAACCCGCATCAATAGTATTGGCGCCACCTTCAGCAATGATGGTATCATCACCGTTTCCAGCATCTATATCGTTGTAGCCACCTTTGGCAGTAATAGTGTCATTACCACTACCTGCATCGATGATATTGGCGCCACCTTCTGCGTAGATATTATCACCATTGCCATCATCATTTGCATCAATTATGTTACCACCACCGTAAGCTTTAATTGTGTCAGAACCAGAACGAGCATAAATTTTGTTATAACCACCTTCCGCAGTAATGGTGTCGTTACCGTTTCCTGCATCAATATCGTTGTAACCACCTTTAGCTGTAATAGTGTCATTTCCACTACCCGCATCTATATCGTTGTAGGCGCCTTCCACGTAGATATTGTCAGCAAGTCCATCATCATTGGCATCAATTGTGTTACCAGCACCATAGGCTTTAATTGTGTCAGAACCAGAACGAGCATAAATTTTGTTATAGCCACCTTCAGCAGTGATGGTATCATTCCCGTTTCCAGCATCAATATCGTTGTAGCCACCTTTAGCTGTGATGGTGTCATTGCCAGAACCTGCATCAATAATATTGGCGCCACCTTCTGCGTAGATATTATCACCATTGCCATCATCATCACCATCAATTACGTTGCCACCACCGTAAGCTTTAATTGTGTCAGAACCAGAACGAGCATAAATTTTGTTATAGCCACCATAGGCAGTAATAGTGTCATTGCCGTCTCCAGCATCTATGTCGTTGTAGCCACCATAGACAGTAATAGTGTCATTTCCACTACCCGCATCTATATCGTTGTAGGCGCCTTCTGCGTAGATATAGTCAGCAAGTCCGTCGTCATTAGCGTCTATTTTGTTGTAACCACCATAGGCATAAATTTTATCGTAGCCCTCACCTGCATAAATTTGATTGGAAGCCGCATAGGCTTTAATGGTGTCATTGCCAGAACCCCCATTTATATAATTAGATACTCCCCAAGCTTCGATATTGTCGTTACCAGAACCACCGTAAAGGTCAGACCTACCTGAGTAAGATTTGATAGTATCATCACCAGAGCCACCATCAAGCTTAACGTAAAGTGCATAGGCTTTAAGGGTGTCATTACCATCATTTCCGTAAGCTGCACCAGCACCGTAGATTGCAAAATCATCGTTACCACTACCACCATCTTTATAAAAGGGGTTAACGGCATTATTGACATGTTCTACTACATCTACTACTTTGTTTACTACTTTTCCCATGACAAATCTCCCAACTAATTAAGTTAATGAATTAAAACAAAATGTTTGAAAAAGATTAGTAGGCAACTTATACTGTCCAATAAGAAATAGAACGTAAGCTGCCGTCCGGACGAATTTTTAAGGACTTTGCTAGTGTTCCTTTGGGTAAAATATTTGTACGTAAGTCTTTGACAATCAAACGCGCGTGGCCGAATGGGGCAATAAATTCGGGAAACCATAAGTTGTTTCCACCAAGCCACTCATCAAGATTTAAAACATATTTTCCTGTCATGAATTTTTGCTCGGCTTCATCACTTAACCATGCCCAATTAACAAATCCAATTGGACTACCGTTAATTTCGTAATAGCGAAATTGATTGTGAATTAAAGCTGGAACAAATCGCTCTGCAATATCCGCGACATTGTATTTTCTGTGCAGTGGAGAACTCATCATTAAATGAGTTATCGAACCAATCATGTTTAAGCGTTGTTGAACAGAAAATGACTTTATTCTATTGGTTTGTTGTTTATCTGGGGTGAGAATGTGGGATTTTGTTGTATTTGGCATTTCTGGTTCTGAAAGTAGCTGCATTTTTTTTTACAAGATACTACTTTCTTTATTAAAGCTATAGATTGCCAAAATGGCATCGAGAATCTTGCTTAGTATAAAATTGATAGAAAGTTAAGGCTTGATAAACTATAAGTACAATCATTTAATTCGCTAATGAAGATACGCTAAATTATCTATTTCAAATTAAGGCATATCAAGGCTTTTAGCTTGAATGTTTTTTCGTCGGGTTACGTAAAAAGAATAAGTCATTTTTATACAAACTAATCTATCAGCAGCTGCCTCTAAAACCCGGAGCCAGCATAAGTACCTAGTATCAATTGCCAGGAGATAGTAATAGTTGTACGGTATATTATTAACCACGCGCTCCCCTCGCTATACCAAGTGTTAGTAAAAAGCGCTTGGCTTGTTACGAATAATTAAGGAAAATTTACGCACCTTTTAGGTAAGTTTAGGCTTTAATCTTACTAACTTTTCTAGAAACAGCAATCCCACCGACTCCAAACAGTAAACCTAGTAAAGAAGTAGGTTCCGGAACCGATGTATTAGAAGAACTCAAGGTAATATTGGCGGCAGCATCTGTATAAATGTATCCTCCAGTCAGTCCCGATTCACCCGTTAAGGTTATGGAGGAGCCTGAAGTTCTTTTTAAGCTATATCTAGGGGCATCAAAAGCGATGCCAAAATCAATCACTAAATTCCAATTCGACCCAGAAGAAAGCTCGACATTGACGTTTGGGGTTAAATTAACGTCTAAAGTAGAGTCTGGGTTCAAATTCAGGTTTAGCTTATTGACGTGTACCTCCCAATCACTTAGAGTTCCGTCCTCTGAGTAAATCACAAATCCTGAATATTCGCTTTTGTCTGGCAAAATTTTCTCTAATAGAGGGCTAACATTGACTAAGGTAAAATTGCCCGAAAATTCTTGTCTAGTTAGAATAGCTCCCAGAACGGGAGTAGCATGAAAGAGGCTTCCTATTACGAAACTGATCAGGGCGATGCTGACTTCACGCGGTCGAACTTGAATCATAGAAAGGGGCAAGGATAAAAAAATAGCATAAGATGTACTGTTATTCTAATCCCTAGTTTCTTATTTGATATTATGTTTACTAAAAAAATTATTACTCTTTGTTTCACCCTTGGCTTGATATCAACACTTGCATGGCAACCAGTTCTAACTACACAATCTTTGGCAAAATCTTTGGGTAAAGCAACACTAGTGCAAACCAAGCCAGCACAAACTACTCAACAAGCTCAAGTACTTACCCTTTATCAACCTTTTCAGAACCTACAATGGGAGGGACAACGAATTAGCAATACTGGAATTGCTTACTTTTCGCTTGATGGTTTGCAAAACGAATCTATCTCTGAATCTGATTTAGATATAGCACGCGCGAGTAAAGAACCTCGCAAAATCGCCAAAACCTTATCAGCATTAGGATTATCCCGTCATTTTCAAGGCGAATATGACCGCGCGATTGATTACTATAAACAGGGATTAGAAATTGTTAAACAAAACTCCGAATCAGAATTAGAAGTAATGCTTCTAGGAAATTTAGGACTAGCACATGTTCAAAAAGGGAATTACTACGCGGAGGCGATAGCTTATTTAAATGGCTTTTGGAAGTTAATTCAATCTCTTACTAAAAATAGTAATACACCACAGTCTCAAGCATTAGGAAATTTAGGGAATGCTTATTATGGAGCGGATTTGTATGTGCAGGCAATTACATTTCACCAAAAGCGCCTAGCTTTATCTCAAAAAATTAAAGACCAAGCAGGAGAAGCAAAAGCTTTAAACGATTTGGGCATTGTTTATCAAGCATTGGGAGATTCAAAGAAAGCAATTGACCATTACTCTCAAGCTTTAACCCTTGCTCAGAAAATTAAGGAACGTTCACTTATAAGCTTGGCTTTGGGAAACTTGGGGGTTATTTATCAAACCCAAGGTGACTATACTCAAGCTGCCAATTATCAGCAACAACGTCTAGCGGTCGCGCGCGAATTTAAAGACTTGCGCTCAGAAACTTTAGCCTTGACAAATTTAGGAGGGGTTGCTTATTTACAGGGAGATTATAATAAAGCGCTCTCACTCTATGAGGAAGCCTGGAAAATTACTTGGAATAAGTTACGAGATACCGATATTTTGTATCGCATTCGCGGTAATCAAGGACTTGTATACTTTCAGATGGGCAATAACAAGAAAGCTCTAGAGGCTTATCAGCAGTATTTTCAGTATGCCTCCTCGCGTAGCAATCGCCGGGAAGAAGGCATTGCGAAAATTAATGCGGCAGCTGTTGGCGCCCAATCAGGTAATTTAACCGAGGCAGCCAGAACCCTGCGGGAAGCAATTGAAATTTGGGAGTCACTGCGAGCTAGACTTGGCAGCAACGATAGCTTCAAAATCTCCATTTTTGAAACTCAAAATGCACCTTACAGTAACCTACAATCAGTTCTAGTTAACCAAAATCAATTAGTGTTGACATTCAAAGAGTCCACGACGATTGGCTCTAGAGTGGATTGGTCTGTAATTTGGCTTCCGTCTGCTAGGTCGGTGGTATTCGAGTCCAGGTTGGTATCAGTGTCGTTATCGCTAAGACTACTTCTTATACCCAAGATAACTGTGCCAGTGCTGGACTCTTGTGCAAGGGTTTTGCTGATAACAAGCCCCACAGCCGCAGTTGTGGTGCTTGCCAGAGCCAACTGACCAAATTGTCTGCGTGTTAAGGCTAATTTTTGTAAATTTAGATGCCTTTGCCTTGTAATAATAGTTATATAATTAACTTGTGAAATATACGTTGTATGTATTAGCAACTAATGGAAACGGCAAGAAATGATTCACTAGATATACGCGACATTAGCCCTAAAGTAAAAGACCTAATTAAGCAATATGCAGTTGTAAATAACTGTACGCAGGCTGAAATGCTAGAGCATATTGTTTTGGGGTGGAATGCCCAACAAAGTGACAGCGAACGACCGCCAGGAGATGAAGATGAATAACATTTAGTAGTGTAACAAAAATATTAGAAATTAGAGCAAATCCAACTATGCCAAAAGTTGTAACTAAGGTAAGGAAAGTGCCCGAAGAATTCTTTTCCAAAAACAAAAGCCTTCTCTAATATGGAAGAGAAGGCTTTTGGTTGTATAATTGCCCTGGCACTGAGCAATTGTTGCAGGAGACAACTCTCCAACTATCGTAGCCGCTGCGGCGTTTCACAACTGAGTTCGGGATGGTATCAG
>JAHHGX010000087.1 GCA_019359675.1 Calothrix sp. FI2-JRJ7 | reverse complement strand
TTTGGCGCCAGTCATGTAGATGCATGAATTTTAGGTAATCTTACCTTTTTGTCTTGCACGTGGGTATATTCCTTTGGTCTGATAATCTTCAAGTGTCAGCTTTCCTTTCTTTTTCAGCATGCCCTAAGTAGCGAGATACTATGTATAACACGTTTACTATGGTGCGTGAAAGCACTGGATTTTGCGTTACATTCATTGATAGTAATAGCTTTCACACACCCTACCTGGATATGCCAAATTTTTAATTGGTACATAGATGAAGAGTGCTAAATGGCATAGTTGAGATACTTAGAAGATATTTTGTGCGCCATTGGCGCACAAAATATCTAATTCTTCTCTATGTATAGTTATATAAACATATGACTCATTAAGTTAAATTCAGCGTAAGAAAGGGGGATAATAATTTAAGCTTATCTTGTTCGTATGCTTATGGTGTCAATATACGATAGCAACCCGAATAGAGTTGTCGAAGCGATTGAGTTGGTAGATAATGAGTTATGGCAACAGTCAGTCAAGCTCAAAAATAAATGGCGCCTAGATAATTCTAACCAATTAATCAACATACAAACACCCACTGCTCATTTGATACAACATATTAAGTCGTATGCAAACGATTACCTGCTTGCAAAGTCGATAGCGCATTTTAGCGATGCGGGTGAATTGTACGAACCTTATGTAAAGCTAGTTGAGGAATGGGTAGAATCTACTGCTCATCATTATGAGTTAACGCCAGAAGTTTTAAAAGCCAAGGTTAATATTATGTTGGCACGAATTGCCCAGCATGATAAAAAGATACGTCGTATACGTGTAGGATTAGGCGCCTTATCTGTAGTATGTACAGCATGGATGGGTTTTAATATTTACGATAACATCGGAGTTAGCAAGCAACGGGAAATTATTGAGCAACAGTTGGGTGAAGTGAATACTACATATAATCAGGTGTATTCAGCAACGTTAAAGAGCTTTCCTGCTAAAAAGTCAAGAGGTATTTGGGGTTTTGCAAAGTATGTAGTTGGATACCAAGACCCACCTCCCGATAGTTTATCTAAAGTCGAAATTCCTCAAAATCTGACTTTTGAGCAGGAAGAGTTGTTAGACAAGTTGAAAAGAGCTACTCAACAAAGAAAAATTGTTTTAGATGAATCGAATCGGTTGGGTAGTAAACAAAGTAGAATTGCTACAGCGATTGTTTTTAGCGGTTTGATGTTGATTTTTATCCCTTTGTATGGATGGATATGGATTCCTGCAAATCGAAAAATTCAGTATCGGTGCCTTTGAATAATGCCAGAAACTTACCTCTATGAGTGAGAATTTTTATATGTGAAGAGACAAGGTAAGTAAAATGGACATTAAAGACGGTTTTGTCGGTACTGTTGGCAATACACCCCTAATTCGACTCAAGAGTTTTAGTGAGGAAACAGGATGTAATATCCTAGCGAAGGCAGAATTTCTTAATCCTGGAGGTTCGGTTAAAGACCGTGCTGCACTCTATATTATTAAAGATGCCGAAGAGAAAGGTTTGCTTAAACCTGGTGGGACTGTAGTTGAAGGTACTGCGGGTAATACTGGTATTGGATTAGCTCATATATGTAATGCCAAGGGTTATAAGTGTTTGATTATTATTCCCGATACACAATCGCAGGAAAAAATGGATGCATTACGCGCGTTAGGTGCGGAGGTGCGACCAGTTCCAGCGGTATCATATAAAGACCCAAATAATTATGTACGACTTTCAGGTCGAGTTGCGTCGGAGATGGAAAACGCTATTTGGGCAAACCAATTTGATAATTTGGCAAACCGTCGCGCACATTATGAGACTACAGCACGAGAAATTTGGGAGCAAACGGATGGTAAGGTTGATGGATGGATTTGTGCGACTGGTACGGGTGGAACGTTTGCTGGGGTTTCGATGTTTCTAAAGGAAAAAAATCCTGATATAAAATGCGTACTCGCTGACCCAATGGGCAGTGCCCTATATAGTTATGTTAAGACTGGTGAGCTACATATGGAGGGTAGTTCGATTACTGAGGGTATTGGTAATAGTCGCGTGACGGCAAATATGGAGGATTTGAAAGCAGACGATGCTATTCAAGTTCACGACGAAGACGCAATTAAGGTCGTTTACCAGTTATTACGCAAAGAAGGTTTATTAATGGGTGGTTCAACTGGTATTAATGTAGCAGGCGCCGTTGCCTTAGCGAAACTTTTGAAACCTGGGTCTACCATTGTAACTATACTTTGTGATAGCGGTGCCCGTTATCAGTCTAGAATTTTCAACCCTGAGTGGCTCAAATCAAAAGGACTTTCACCAGATAATTAAATTACAGGGGAAAGGTTATATTCCTTTTCCCCAATCAAAAATCCATTCATGTGCGTTCACGCAGTGTTCCGCAGGAAAGCAAAATCTCAAAATCTAAAATTTCAATGAACGTTGTATCTTCTTCCAATTCTTTGCCTACATCAGAGTCTGAGTATTCCAGGTGTGTACGAGTATGTCAAAATCGTGCTTGTCGTAAAGCTGGCGCCAAATCTGTGTTAGAAGCTTTTCAATCACATCCTGTTGATAATGTCAATATTACAGCAAGTAGTTGTTTAGGACAATGTGGTAATGGCCCGATGGTATTAGTTGTACCTGATATGGTATGGTACTGTGGTGTACGAGTACAGGAAGTACCGTTGGTTGTTGAGCAGCATTTACAAAAAAATCAAAGGGTTGAAAAAATGCTTTATGCTCGCTTCCATCCAAAGGGAGAAAATAATTAAGACTTTAAATCAATGAATATCCAGGAGTTGCGTCAATCGTTAAAACAAAAGTGGCTATACTATTACCAAGAAAATTGCCACTGGTTAGAAAAAATGCAAATTTGGGCAGTGTTTGATGGAGAACGGCGCCCATTATCTAGTTTTGTGTTAGCTACAGTTTCGATATTAGAGCCAAACTTAGTTGACATTTTACCACTGCTTGTGGATTTAAATACAAATCCAGACGATATGATAGCAGCATTAGGCCTTAATTTTAACCCTGAAAACGAACTTAAAAAACTTAATAATGATAATGATAATCTTAGCGGTACACAAGTAATAGAAGAAACAAGCTATAAACATCCTCGAAATAAATGTGACTCACGGGATGTTAAAGACCTCTCCCCTAACCCCTCTCCTACAAGGAGAGGCGAACAAGAACAATACAAAGATACTCACCCTTCCCTCAGAGGGAAGGGGGTTGGGGGGTTAGGTTCCAAGGATGATGTTAAAAATCAGAATCTTAAATCTGAACAAATTATTCACATTACACCAAATAATTCATTACAACATCAAATGGTATTAGGCGCCATTGAATATACAGCAAGCAAAAACAATAATATTCTCTTAGCAGTTAAAACTTCGTGCCAGAATGAAATAAAATCATTACAACCAGTAGCACTTTTAACTCAAACTTCTATACAGAACAAAGCAGCATCTAAAAATTATAAGCTGGGGCCAGAAATACAAGACAAAGTAAATCAACTATCAACAATCAACCGTCGAAAATTAGCAAATTGGATTGATGAATTTTGCCAAGGTCGAGACTGGGATAAAGATGAATCTACTTTTATCCCCTTCTAATGTAAATTATAATTAAATATTTTGTTGAAAAGTATCACACTGGTCAATGTTACCCGATTGAATACCACGTTTAAACCAACTTACTCGCTGTGCAGAACTACCGTGAGTAAACGAGTCGGGTACTACATGACCTTGTGAACGTTCTTGTAAACGGTCATCTCCAATACTGCTTGCAGCGTTGATTGCTTCTTCAATATCACCTTGTTCTAAAACTTGTCGTGACCTTTGTGCGCGATTTGCCCAAACTCCTGCAAAACAGTCAGCTTGTAATTCTAATCGTACCGAAAGCTGATTTGCTTGTGTTTTACTAGCTCGACTTTGTAAACTGCGAACTTTATCGGAAATACCAAGTTGGTTTTGGACGTGATGTCCCACTTCATGAGCTATAACATATGCTTGAGCAAAATCTCCAGGCGCCTGATATTTATTTTTCAAATCTCGGTAAAAGCTCAAGTCAATATAAACCTTTTCATCAGCAGGACAATAAAATGGTCCAACAGCAGAACTAGCTAAACCACAAGCAGATTCAACTCTACCTGAAAATAAAACTAATTTAGGTTCAACATAATTTCGTCCATTTTCCCTAAAAACTTGATTCCAAACATCTTCTGTATCAGCTAGAACCACAGAAACAAATTCAGCAGCTTGGTCATCGGACGCAGAACGAGGAGAGCGAGGAGAATTTACAGGAGGATTATTAGTTCTTGAACCTCCCTGCTGCAAAATCACACTAGGGTCGCCACCTAACAACGCTACAATCAGCGATAATACTAATGCCCCAATACCACCACCCACTACAGGCCCACTTATCGAGGCGCCACGACGGTCTTCAACATTATCACTTCGACGACCCAGTTGCCAACGCATAGTTTTCTCAACTTTATACTCAACTACTCCCTACTATGGATGCATATTAAGTTTATTTATATATCCTAGTCTTCTACCCAAAGGGCAAATTGCAGTAGAATCTAATCATACTATAGTGTTAATTATTCTTCTTCCCAATCTTCATCATCTTGATAATACTGTGTAGGCGCCTCTCGCATTATTTATATTACAATTAGCTGGCGCCCATTGGATAACAGTTGGGAATAAATGCTTCTCTAGTATACGACGGCGGAAATAAACCCACCATTACGAGCCTTGAAAAAATCATGATTTGCAGCCTTTGAAAATGGTAGGCGTATTTACGCCGCACGGTACTAGTTTCTTGATTTTGAAACCCTCTATTGATTCCGGCGCCGTATAATCCAATTAGATTGTCTTCTATCCATTTAGCAGTTTCAGGGTAGCCTAATTCTTCACAGGAGTGCAAAGCAGCTATCCAACTTGCTAATACGTGTGAATCATGTAGATGTACAGCGTAAAGTCCTTGCCAAATATTTCCAGGTACTGTAACTGGACTGGTGATAGTTTTTAATTTAACTTCGGCGCCGTATGGTTCTACAATTTGGTTTTTTACTACTATAATTTTGCCAATATCTGATGCTGTCTCACCTTGCCAAGTGACAATGCCATTTAATTCATAACCCCATTGAACAATGAAGTGAACAATTAGATATTGTAACCATTCAACATATTTATAAAACTTTTCATGACCGTTCCATTCTATCCCATGTCCATTAAAAGTGGGTTGCCACTGACAGTATAATCCTGGTTGTCCTTTAGGAGGACGGTTATCGTCAATAATTGATGCATCTGCTTCTGGATGAGACTCATTGATAAAATAACATCCTTCCTCACCCAATGGTAAACCAACAGCGTTGCGAAGCAAATCAGGAATAGTAGTCAGCATTGCTTCATTGCGCTTAACTCTTCGGGTGCGAGCAAATTCTAATAGGTACAGTACTTGGAAGTCATACAAAGGACGGTCAATTTCAAAGTTACCGATAAATGTAGTTGTGTATCCCATAAACTTTTCTTGTGGAACAGCCTGACTACCAGTCCCTATGTAATAAATCTAATCATTGATTGCATTTAACAACACTTCAGATAAGCTCATATCTTCCATATCTTCCATTGTAATTGTGTCACAAATATCAAACTTGGCGCCTGCGCTTTGCAGTTCGTCGTCTAATACTTTTAAAAAGCGTGTTGCTTGCTGGTCGGTTCCAACTTGAATGAAAGAAAGTGCTAGTTCTTCATCACGTTCCATACGTCGAGATGCTTCGATAATGACTCGCATTACCGCTTTACGGTCGTCGGGTTCTCCGTCGGTTATGACCAAGATAGTCTCTCCGTTTGGTTTGGTTTGACCTACGTTTTTACGTTCAAAGTAGTTATCTGTAGCGTGTTTTAATACACCTGCTAAGTCCGTGGTTCCCGAAGGGTCGTTTTCTACAAAGATTTGTGAGACTTTGTTGGAAGTTACGTTTTCGTAACGTTTGAATTTACCTGAAAATACGTAAACAGTTATGCCATCTGGGTCAAATTGCTCACACTTACTTGCTAGTGCAAAAGTAGATTCGTGTGCTGTGAACCAGCGGTTTTTTCCTCCTTTTTGGTCGGGAGTTGCCATACTACCGCTTTTATCAATAATTAATGTGTAATCACGATTTTCTAGCATCGTTATATTCTCCTATATTAATTATTCACATTCCTTTGTAAATATTAATCGTTTATTGCGTTCATTAAAATTTCCGCAAGACTCATGTCTTCCATGTCATCTAATGTCACAGTATCACAAATATCAAACTTGGCGCCTACTCCAGTCAATTGGTCATCTAACGCTTTTAGGAATTTTGTTGCTGAGGAGTCTGAACCAACTTGAATTAAAGTAATTGCTAATTCTTCGTCTCGCTCCATTTGTCGAGATGCGCTAATTATTACCTCGAATACGGCTTTTCTATCGTCTGGCTCGCCGTCTGTTACTACTATTATAGTCTCACCATTTGGTTTTGTTTGACCCGCAGCTTTGCGCTGAAAGTAATTATCTGTAGCATTTTGTAGCACACCAGCTAAGTTTGTAGTTCCTGCTGGGTCATTTTCCATAAATATTTGTGCTACTTTCTGTGAAGTTACATCATCATAACGTTTAAACTTCCCTGAGAATACGTATACAGTAATTCCATCTGGGTCAAATTGCTCACATTTACGTGCCAAGGCAAGCGTAGACTCCTGTGCGATATCCCAGCGACTTTTACCTCCGACTTGGTCAGGGGTAGACATACTGCCGCTTTTGTCGATAATTAGTGTGTAATCACGGTTACTTGTCATATCAGTCATTTTTATGAATTGGATATTAGCTAGATGTTGACCCGCTATTCCAATATAACCGCTGATGACAAATTATTGCCTTTGGGTTTCTACCGCAATACGTAAACCAGGTATCTGACGTAGACTATCCATAACTGCTACAAAATTACCGTAGTTACTGTTTTGATCTGCGCTAACAGCAACTAACTGACCTTGGCTATTTCCAACTATACCCTGGACTTCCTGGGTTAAATTTTTTATATCAACTTGTTTGTCGTTAACAGTAATTTGTCCTTGCGAGTCAATAGTAAGAATAATATCTGCTTCACCTAAAGTTTGCTCTTGCTGGGTTCCGGCTTTTGGTAAATCGACGGGTAATTCTCCGGTACTTGTTAATGATAAGCTAGAGAATATAAAAAACGTCAAAATCGCAAACACCACATCAATCATTGGTACAATGTTAATCTGTGCTGGAATATCTTGGTCATCGGGAAGACGCATAAGATTTTTCTCCTCTTTCGTAACGCCGCCGATAAAGCAATTCTAATTGTCCACCATGTTCTTGAATAAAAGCCATCTGACGTTGATGCAACCCTCGAAACATGTTAGCAAATAACAAAGTAAATATTGCTACAACTAAACCTGATGCCGTTGAAACAAGCGCTTCGCTTATCCCACCAGTCACACCAAGAGTTCTGGCGCCACCGATACCATTACTACCTAAAGAAGCGAAGGAAGCAATTAATCCTAGTACCGTTCCCAAGAGGCCGAGTAAAGGCGCCAGGGAAATAATTGTATCAAAAACAGTTTGAAAGCGTTTTAAAATAGGAATTTCAGCGCAAGCAGAACTTTCAAGCGCAAGTCGAAACTCTTCGGGGGTACTTTCTTCAAGTTCAAGTGCTGCCAAAAATATACGAGCAACTGGTAAATCAGTATTTTGTTTTAGCTTGTCGAGGGTACTAACTACATTATTATGTTTATAAAGACTTAAAACTTCCTTGACAACACGCTCTTGGCGCCCGTTAATTTGCATCCAAAATAACATACGCTCAATAATTAGCGACACTGCCAAAATCGAAAACCCTAGCAGGGGGTACATTACAACCCCACCCGCAACAAATATATTACCAATTCCCATATTTTATATTTGAGTTGATGAACAACACCAACCTAGGGTAACAGATTTTTATAGAGACGTGATATTAGAAGCGTCTGTATATCGACTCTAACCAGGTTGGACAATGTTGAACAACCCAAGCGTATTTCGTGTGCGGACTATAAATAACACGATACCAATCTCTTTCAGCAAGTTGGTCGTAAGTTTCACGGTTATCTCGTATCAATCTTAGTGAACCAACTTTTTCAAATTCCCCATAGTAACGTAAACCAGAGCGAAATCTTCGACGTTTACTCTTTAAACGCACAGCTTCCACATGTAAAATCCCTTGCCGTGCATCAGCAAGATGGTTACGAATATGGCGCCAACAAGTAACAAACGCGAATACTGTGTATACAAGTAGCAAGAAAATCAAAGTTCTAGCAAACATTTGCATTTCAAAACTGACATTTGGTTTCGCTAAAATCTGTACTGGCACAAATCCAAACAAAAAACTAAATCCAATTGCCCCAATAATGAATACAACCAATGGTGCAAACGCTTTTTTTCGTAACCACACACGCTGCTGTGGGGTCATAGGTAAAGTTACAATATTCTTATTAATCATCGCTCAATATTTAATAAATATTATAGTTATGCCTTTTATTCTTAGTAGATGCTTATACCTGTGCCCTTAATTGATCTGTCCTTTAAGACGAAGGCGCCGTCTCAACGTTCCTACCAATGCAAGTATACCCACATTGTAAACTTTTATTAAGTTAACAATAAAATAGATTTTTGAGAATGGTACAAATTATACTAAATATTGTTTTTGTAAATGATTGACATAATCTAGACCTGAACGTAGTAAGGTGGAATAGTGACAATTGATGAATTGTAAAATGTATCTTTCCCGAACTTAACATTATATGACTGATACACTAGATGTACAAAAATGGTATATAGTCAGGCGCCCAGTTGGGCACTGTGAGATAGTTAATGATGATGTAGAAAACAATAGCGAAGTTATTGAGAAGTGGGGGCCGTTTGATTCGCAAGGAGACGCTATTGCTCGTCGTATTGGATTAATTCGTGCTGGAAAATGTCAACCGCAATAGTAGGGTGTGTCAAAGCCGTTACTATCTTCAATAAAACGGAAAATTATGTGCTTTGACGCACCACGGAGAATGTCTGGAAAATGTCAACCGCAATAGTAGGGTGTGTCAAAGCCGTTACTATCTTCAATAAAACGGAAAATTATGTGCTTTGACGCACCACGGAGAATGTCTGGAAAATGTCAACCGCAATAGAAAATTATGTGCTTTGACGCACTACGGAGAATGTCGGTGCGTGACGCTATAAGTCTTTTCGTGAAACGTGGAATTTTTCCGTGGCATCACACACCCTACCATACCGTAACGGCAGCCGCCTCTTCTCTGTGTCTCTATGGTAAAAACAAATACCATTTGGAACGGGCAAGGATGCCCATTCCACTCTTATATGCCATTCTACAAGAAGTGCCATTTCACAAGAAGCTTTTACTTTCCTGCGGCAGTATTGGTTATGCTTCTACCTGCAATTTTGTTACCTAGGACTTCTACAGCTTTTGCAAATTGTGGGTCTTTGAGAGTGCCAAGTTTATCACGTTCGCGTAACCACAAGTCTTGTTCTTGTTTTTGTGTTAACTCGACTTTGATATCAGGGTCAATACCATGTTTATTAATATCTCTACCGTTAGGAGTAAGGTATTTCGCGATAGTCACTGCAACACCCGAACCATCATCTAGCGGACGCACTGACTGTACTAACCCTTTACCGAAGGTTTGCGAACCTACTAAAACTGCACGCTTGTTATCTTGTAAGGCGCCTGATAAGATTTCACTTGCACTTGCAGAACCTTTATTAACTAATACTACCAAAGGTTTGTTAGTTAACGCTCTACCACTAGCAACTTCGCGCTCTTGCTCTCCTTGACGGCCTTTTGTTGATACTATAGTACCACTGTTTAACCACATACGAGAAATTTCAACGCTTGAGAAGAGTAAACCACCTGGATTACCACGTAAGTCAAGAATATAGCCAGGAACTTGCTTTTGCTCTAAAGCTTTAATAGCAGCTTGCATTTCTTTTCCTGCATTGGCACTAAACTGATTGAGGCGTATGTAACCTATATTACCAATAGGTGTTTTTTGCTGTGAGAATTTAACTGGGTGAATTTCGATTTTTGCACGGGCAATTTCAAAGTCTTTTCGCTGACCGTTCCGCAAAATTGTTAATTTGACTTTGGTACCAGCTTCACCTCGGATTAAAGATACCGCTTGGTTGGTATCCATTCCTTCTGTGCTTTTGCCGTTGATATTTGTTATGATATCTTTCGCTAAAACACCAGCTTTAAACGCTGGTGTGTCTTCTATTGGTGCGATTACAGTAAGTTTTTTGGTTTTTTCATCAAGACCTATTTGAATACCAATACCCGTGAGTTCTCCAGAGGTATCGACTTGCATGTTTTTAAACTCTTCGGGATCCATAAACCGGGTGTATGGGTCATCGAGCTTTTTGAGCATTTCCCGAATTGACTTATAAGCTTCCTGCTTGCTACTGTAGGACTTGTTTAAATACTGTTTACGAGTAGCTTGCCAGTCTACTTGGTTGAATGTACCATCTACGTACTGGCGATTAATAATTTGCCATACTTCGTCCACTAACTCTTTTGGACTTTCTTTAAACAGTGCTTGTCCTCGTGAGTGAATGCCTAGGCCAGTAAATGCGATTGTAGTTAGCGTTACTGCCGTAGCACCCAAAACAAGTCCATTTTTAGTAATTACCATAATACACAGTTGCGCGGAGTTGGAGATTTTATAAGTCGGTATGCTCAATCTAACACACGCTACTGCTGTACTGAGTGAGCATATCTTGCTATTTCTTAAAATTGTCGCTTATATCCGGTAATTTGTGTGGTAGATAATACAAACTTTACAAACGAGTTGTGAGTTATGAGTTATGAGTTTTGAGTGCCTTGTCATGCTGAACGTAGTGAAGCATCTCTATAACTTATCAGTATTTGAAAGATTCTTCCCTACGCGACTAATGACAATTGATATCTTCCCTAACTCCTAACTCCTAACTCATAACTCTTATTCTGGTTCTACCCAGCGTCCGTCGGTTTTGATTAGGTTAATTAGTTCTTCGACTCCTTTGTCTTCGGGGACTTTTTTGATTTCTTCACGACCTCTATATAGGGAAATGTAACCGGGTGTTTTTCCTACGTATCCATAATCTGCATCTGCCATTTCTCCAGGCCCGTTAACAATACAACCCATTACTGCTATGTCGAGTCCTGTTAAGTGTTTTGTTGCTTCCCTGACTTTGTGTAATACTTCTTCAAGGTTAAATAATGTGCGTCCACAAGATGGACATGCAACATATTCTACCATTGTTTTACGTAAACCTAATGCTTGCAGGATACTATAGCATACTGGTATTTCTTTTTCCGGCGCCTCAGTCAAGCTAACACGAATAGTATCACCAATACCATCGGTGAGTAGTGCTGCAATTCCCGCTGTTGATTTTATGCGTCCGTATTCTCCATCTCCAGCTTCGGTGACACCTAAATGTAAAGGATAGTCCATTCCTAAATCGTCCATACGCTTTGCCATGAGACGATAGGCAGCTACCATTACAGGAACACGCGAAGCTTTCATGGAAATAACGATATTATGAAAATCGAGCGATTCACAAATACGAATAAATTCGAGCGCGGATTCTACCATTCCTTCGGGTGTATCACCGTAAGTAAATAGCATTCTTTCTGCTAACGAACCGTGATTTACACCAATACGTAACGCTTTATTTTGGTCACGAAGTGATATAACTAACGGTTCGAGAGTTTCACGAATTTTTTCACCAATTTCTTTAAATTCTTGTGGTGTATACTCTGTACGGGTTGCGTTGGGCTTTTCAAACACGTACAAACCCGGATTAATTCTAACCTTCTCGATATGCTTGGCTACTTCCAAGGCGATTTTCATTCCGTTATGATGAACATCGGCAACGATAGGTACATCTTTATAGGTTTGTTTGAGTTTTTGTTTGATTTCAGCCAACGCTTTGGCATGTGCCATACTTGGCACTGTGACGCGAACTATTTCGCAACCAACTTCATGTAGGCGCCGAATAGCAGCAACAGAACCCTCAATATCAAGGGTATCTTCATTAATCATCGACTGTACCACCACGGGGTATGCACCACCAATAGTGATATTACCCACTTTGACAGGACGAGTTTTGCGCCTTTTGATTGTAGTGTCAAAAGTCGGTTGGGTGGGTGTTGTGTTGTTTGTAGTCAGCGTAGGCAGTGTTTGCATAACATGAATCGGTAATTATCTGTAGCGAAAATATCAGATTTTAAACGTTCTGCTTTTCAGATTGCCACAGAAGAGTCATTTTTGGTTGATGATTTTTCATAAAAATAGCCTGAAGCTTTAAAAAAAACTATCGTATTCCCCAAAAGACTCAATAATTCAATTTTTCCACAATCATCCCATAGGCTGACGCTAAATTACTCTTATATGTTCCATTGGTTGAATCAATTTATCATTACCCCTAGCATCGGCGTCTCGTCTATAATAGTGCAAAAATACTATAGTGATGATAAAAGTATACTGTCAAATATTTAACACATAAAATATTTACGGCACCAAATTTTATTACTCCTAGAAACCGGGTTTATACGTTAACATATTGTAATAAAAACGACGATTTTGCCTAGAAACTGGGTTTCTTTGATTAAGTGAATTAAAATAATTTATATAAGCAGGAGTGAAGAATAATTTATGGTTAAATTAAGCAACTCGTGAGGTAAATTTAAGTTTATGATTATTAACTACTACCAAAATAAGTTATGAATCAGCGCGCGCTGTTGTTAGTAAATCATCACTCACGGCAAGGAAGTCAGGGTCTACCAGAAGCTATAGGTTACCTAGAGAAATTAGGCTTTGAGTTAATCAAAGAGTCATGGGAACGGCCACATCAAATGGTAGATCTTATTCACCAATATAAGCATAAAGTAGATTTGGTAATAATAGGTGGAGGAGATGGGACTCTTAATGCTGCTGTAGACGGGTTAGTAGAGACGCAGTTACGGTTAGGTATTTTACCACTGGGCACTGCAAATGATTTAGCTAGGACTTTAGGTATTCCCACCTCGCTCTCCGAAGCGTGTAAAGTAATAGCAGCAGGTAATACTCGTCGGATAGACTTAGGGTGGGTTAACGATAAGCACTTTTTTAACGTTGCTTCTTTAGGGTTAAGCGTCAAAATCACGCAAAATCTCACAAAGCAAGGAAAGCGTCGCTGGGGAGTATTAGCTTATGCAGTCGCAGCACTCAAAGTAATTTTAAAATCTCGACCATTCACTGCTGAAATTCGTGTCAATAACAAATCATATCAAGGTAAAACTGTTCAAATTGCAGTTGGTAACGGTCGTTATTACGGGGGTGGAATGGCAGTAGCTCCAGATGCTACTATCGACGACCAAAAACTTGATATGTATAGCTTAGAAATTAAACATTGGTGGGAAATCATTTTAATATTACCAGCAATGCGTAGCGGACACCATGTCAACTGGCGCCAAGTTCGGGCAGTATCTGGACAAGAAATAGAAGTAATTACTCGTAAACCACGTCCAATAAACACTGACGGTGAAATTACTACTTATACACCCGCACGTTTTCGGGTTATTCCCAAAGCACTCGAAGTTTTTGTACCTAAGTAACAATAATATATGAATTGAGTAAATTAAGAAATACTCCTTTTGGCAGTAGCAAGATTTTCACAAAATCTTCTATATTGAAATTCAGGCTGTATGGAGTCTGGCACTAACAAAGCGCATTAAAACGCAGGTACTTCTAGTACATGCATTACATCTGCCAAGATTTGAATTAAGTTAAATAATCATGGATGGCATCTTCCAAGAGAAAAACCCTCAGCCTTAAAGACTGAGAGTTCGATGAATTAGGGTGCATCTATTTTATTGTTCCATTCTAACCGTTGGTGCATCCGGAAGATTTTACGAATTATTGAAGTATGCTTGCATCATTGTATACACATAAAAATACAGGGTAGTTTCTTGAAACTAAGTTCAAACTAAATTAGGAATTAAGTAGTTTTAATTTATACGTGTAATTAACTACTTTTTTAAGTGAATGAAAAAAAACCCTAAACAACAAGTGTTCGGGGTAAATGGTTTAATCAGGGTGCATCTAAAATACTTTATCCAGCTTAACTTAGGATGAATCAGGATGAAATCTGGAGACGTTACATGTAACGTCTCTACTTTGTACAACAATTCGTTACAGGAAGCTTGGCAATTTTTTCTAACTTTACCTGCGTTAGCAACTCATTCCAAGCCAACGAGGCATCCTTTGACTTAGTGGCGCGCATATTTACTGCTATACTAGTCAACGCATCGAACCATATACCGTTTTGAGCGTATATACCTGCTTGCTCAATAGGAGTTTTGGCGCCTGTAAGTTGATTTTTTAGTTTTGTTGATATAGTAACTCTTTGAATACTACCCTCCACACTGCCTGGTTTGTCTTCAACAGTATCAACATCGCAATAAACTGAGAACGACCAGCTATAAATTTTATTCGTTTGTAATGGTGGTGTTGTATTAGGAACGTTAAAACTAACAATTCCATGTGGAACTTCTGATTTTAACGTGGTTTTATAAATTTCTTTACCCTGGTTATCTTTCAAAACAAACTCTACAGCATCTTTTTTCGTTAAATTTCTAGGTAATGCGAACCAAAATTGAGGTCTAGAAGAAACTGTTTGTCCCCACAAATAATTACGATTCTTACCCAATATTGTTGGTACCAACGCTGTTGGTTCACAACCTCTGCCGGCGCCTCCTTGTCCTCCCCTTCCTGTTGGTTCACCGCTAGTTGTTGGTGGTGGGGGTGGTTCGTATTTTATCGATGCTAATATTAAATTAGGGTTTTTAGTATTTAGTGGTTCTTTTGACTCAGCGTTAGGAAGGTTTCCGCAACTTGTAGATATTGCAGCAAGTAAAAGAATTTTCACTGTATGGGTATAAAATTTCAATGTAGTCATAATTTATAGATTTTCGTTATATATCTTAATAGGGTTTAGTTAAAGCGTTTATGCAGAAAATGGACGAGTTGCTTTAACACAGGCGCCTGTTACTAGAAAAGCTACAGCACCAATAAATGCTTCAGGTACAACAGCAACATTAACTAACTGGGGAAATATAACCGACAGCAAACTTCCTCCTAAAGCAACACCAGCAAAATATGTTCCTACAGCTAAACCTGCTCGTTGCGGTCTAAAGAGCGATAGTGCCAAGGGGATTGCACCATTCATAATTAAACTAAATGTACCAACAGTCAGTAAAAGTAAAATAAAATTGGCGCCGAAAAACAGCATCAGTAACATTAATACTGAAATAATACGACTCCCCCAAATCATTGCTTGACGATTACCAATTTTACTTGCAAACGCACCAGCAGGTAAAGATGCAAATGCGAGTGCCAGAGCAATAATAAACATTATTCCATCAACATTATTTATGCCTAACTCAATTTTAAGCAGTTTTCCCAAAACATCCATTAATAACCGTGAACTCCAAGCAACTCCAAAACCAGTTCCTAAAAGTAAAAATAGTACTGATGATGGTTCTAATAATCTACTTTGTACAGGTTTAGCAACGGGTTCTTCAGGTGGATTAACATATCGTAATAATAAAGCGGCACCAAGTAAAACAAACGAACCAACAGCAAAACTAAAAACGGCGCCTAAACTAAGAATAAAATTAGTACTAATAGGTTTAAAAGCAGTAATAACACCAGAAGCTAAAGTCAACAAACTACCTGCCAACGGTAAATCATTTTTTGAAGCATATTTTCCTAATAGTGCAGTTGCAGGACTACGAAAAACAGCCATCGCGAATGACCAACCGACAATAACAAACAAAAAAATCCAGCGAGTAGCTTCAGACAAAGGTAAAAGCGCAATAACAGCAGGTATAACAATAAATAAAGCCGATGAAACAATTACACCAGCAGAAACAAAATAAAAATGACCAACAAACCAGCGCTTGGCATTATCAGAAAGACCACCCATCAAAGGTTCTAATACCACAGCCAGTAAATTTTCAACAATTAACAGTCCAACAGCGAAATTCTTATCAAAACCAATTGTTACTAAAAGCTCAGGTATATAGAGATTATAAACCACCCAGCACAAAGTAATTGCAAATTGCATTCCAGCCAAGGCGCCGACTTGTAACCACATTACCCGCTTCAGATTGATTTCTATCGTTCTTCCCATCTTTACATCCTACTGTTCAAACCTGTCCAACTACCTACAACAGTTGGAAAAAGAAATATATGCAAGATATATTCATCTATTGCTATGTATTCTCAAGAAACACGTAGAGACGCGATGCTTAAAAGTTTATCCGCAAAGATTTTAGGTAAAGTTCGTTATTGATGGCAAGCAATATAAAGCGTGACAAAAGTGCCTTAGCTTGTGACAGTTTAATTACTTATACCTAAATTAGTTTTTGCTAGTACAGATGGATTTATATTGGTTTAGGTTATAGAGATATTCGTTTGTATCGATTTGATACCCGGACAAGAGAAATGTATATTTTGGCAGGCAACAGTATAGAAGTTATAGTATCCGCAAACGGAAGAACGGAGATTTTTATGATGAAACTTAATTTTGAGGAAGCGAATAAAAACGCTAGTTAATCATTCATAAATTTTAACTAAATGGCGCCATAATTAAATGTCTTTATTGTTTAATAATATAAAAACGACGGCGCCATTACTTATCACAAAACTTAATAACGGTGCCATCAAAGGCACCCAACCACTATAATTTAGTATTATCCAACACGTAGTAAATAGTATTATGACTGTGATAGACACAGCAATACCCATAAATAATATTCTACGAAATTTCCAAGCAATAAATCCACCAAGTGTTGACCAGCAAGCAATCCAAATAATTTCTTGCCAGATTGACCAAACCCATAGTAATGGTCTGTTATCTAAAACTGCGCTGAGTATTTGACTCAACATATGTGCATGAACTAACACACCGGGTATTTTGTTTGAACTCGCACCATAGGGAGTTGACCAATAATCACCTGCACTACGGTCTACTATGCCAATTAAGATGATACGATTTTTGATAGCTTGCGGATTTACTTTATCGCTGAAAATATCTTTGAGTGTGACTCTTTGTGATATCATGTTGGGGTCAGTCATTGCCCGATAATTTAATAATATCTGACTCCCTGACGAATTTATACCTTGATATCCTCCTGTACGTGCGCTTATAGATGGAAATATAGTTTTACCTAATTTTAAATTTCCATTGGGTGTAAATTCTGTTTTAATATTATGTTGAGCGTATAAATATTGAATTGCAAGCTTTGTACTAAATGCATATGATGCTGTACAACGAGAAGTTGTATTTGGTGTCATAAATAATAAATGGCGCCTAATTGCACCGTCATTATCTTGAACAAAATCGCTAAATGCTAACTGTGAAGCAGGAATTTCTGGTGGTGGTAAAGTACCTATGGGGTCATCTTTAGTATCGGGACGTTTACAAACACCTATTAAGTTTGAATTTTTTAATGTGGATGCTAATTCTGGTTTCAAGCTAGGATAATCTCGGTAGATATCTAGACCAATCAGTGTAGGTTGATGTTTATTTAAGTAAGTTAGTAGTCGATTTAGTGTACTATCAGATAAAGAACCATAACGAGGCTCTTTCGGTTGCGCTTGAATATCTTCGGGTGTAACGGTAACAACTAATATTCTATCATCAGGCGGTTCAGGAGTTCGTGACCGCATTAATAAATCAAATGCCCACAAATCTACAGCAGATAATAATCCAAAAAATCTGATTCCTGTAACTAATAGCGTACTTGCCAGAGTACATGCCAAAATCTTCTGTAACGCACGACGTGATGGGAATAATTGAATGGATGGGTGCTTTCCACACAATTCTAACCAAGTAAAGGGTACTTCCGCAGGATTTTGACAAATTACAGGTAGCCAAGTTGCACAAGGAAATTGCGCTTCTAACCCTTGTAGCTTTTCCCTTGCTTCTCGAACCGCAATATAAAGAGACTTTCCTTGTTTGAAAGCAGTGAGAAAATGCTTCAAAAATTCCTGAGCAACTTTATCAGGAACAGGTTCCCGCATTACAATGACTTGCGGTAAATGTAAATCTGCCAAATCAACAGCTAACCCCAAACCATCACAAGAGTTAAAGATAGCTAATTTTAAACCGTTAGATATGGCTTTTCTTAAACCATACTTCAATTGCTCAACTGTGAGAGTTTCCGTCGAGTTAATTTGAATACATCCTATAGAACCCTTTGCTTGACTCGAACTATGTCCAGCAAAAAATAATATATCCCATTCTAATTGCCAAAGTTGTTCGTTTAGTTCTTGTGACGTTGGTTCTGTCAAAAAGGTAATTTCTGCTTCTGGAAGTTTTTCTACGAGTATCTTTTGGTCTTGAGTTACATTAATACCAGTACTATCACCCAAAATACTGAGAATTTTCACCTTTTTTTTGGCGCCATTTGGTGTATTAGTTTTAAAGGGACGTGCATATTCAGGAGGACTAAGAGCAATTTCAGCGAGCGGATAATCAGATAAAAAGTCCCACAAAGACCAAGGTAATGTTAAAATTGGCGAAGGCGCCACAATCACAAAATAAATTTCATCAAATGGTGTTAAGTGCGTTCGTAATTTGCGCTCGATACTTAAAAAAGAGTTAGCACATAACCAGCGGTTAAATTGAACTTGTACATCTCGACATAGTTCTTGAAACTCAGCGTGAGAAATCTGCCCAATATCCTCATCCTCATCAATCTCAAAATCCAAAGATTGATTTTGATTATAAGGATTTACATGGGAAATGCGAAAGTTCGCATAAAACGATTTGTACAATAATTGCCAACGTTGATAAAGTGTATCAAGATTTGGCATTGGAGGCAAACTCCCAGTAAACTGCATACTGGTTCTTTCCGAGTCCCAAAATTGCACAGTTACAGTTGGAAACCCTTGTAACAAATCACCTTGTCCCAAATTTAAAATAATTTGTCGATGCATTTTCTTTTTCTCTGTGCCCTCTGCGCCTCTGTGGTAAAATAAAAAATCTCACATTACAACACAAAATCTTCCATCACCACAAACTCTCCAACTTCAACTCGAACACTAAACTCAACACCAACAGGACTCTTAAACCGCTTCAACTGAATAATATTATCTAAATTACGCGATTGAACCGACTGAATAACATCACCATTCGCAGAAACCAACTTCAAACTAGTCCCAGGTGCTAAATACTCATCTT
Source organism: Calothrix sp. FI2-JRJ7 (assembly GCA_019359675.1). Lineage (GTDB taxonomy): Bacteria > Cyanobacteriota > Cyanobacteriia > Cyanobacteriales > Nostocaceae > Dulcicalothrix. Next base: position 102,151 of record JAHHGX010000087.1, on the reverse strand, counting down.
GACTACTAGAACGTAATTGAATACGAATACCAATTCTACCATCTGCCTCAGTTTCCAATCCCAACACTAAAAAAGCTTCACCACTTGGCAAATTTAAAGATTTCACCCTTTTGATAGATGTATCATTTTCCGTTGTTCTCAACCCAAAACTGGCGCCCAAGTTAGGAGATAATATAGTATCCAACGATTGCCAGGTATCAGCAAAAGTATTTTGTAACCACTGACCAAGGTTCGTTTTAATAGATATTCCTTGACGCAGTTGATATAAACGCTGGCGCCAGTTATCATCTGTTATTAACCCTGCCCATAACGAAAAAGGTATTTCTAATCGAGGTTGGATAATATTGGAATTTGCTAATCTGGATAGTAAATTTTCTGCTTGGGTTGCAGGAACTGGAGATAAAGCAGGAACCGTAACACGAGTAGGTTCATTCGGGTTTAATTGACTAACTACCCATAACACGTTTAAATCGGGAATAAAATATTGAGCATCTAGACTGTATGTTCTATCAAAATTGTAAGTAGCTGATAATTTGATATCTTTGTGCGTAGTATATCCCCAAACTCGCAGCGATAGTTCATCTGGATTAATTTGAACCGCTAAATAGTAATCTCCTGCTAATTTAGGAATATCTACCCATTCTTGGGGTATTGTGCATTCTGTTGTATCTATAGATATTTCTGGTATTAAGATTATACGTTTATTTCTCCAAGTAAAAGCGGCGCCGTTAACATGTGTCCAAAAACTAGGAACTGATATCTCGTCTAATGTTACATCCTCTTCTAATGTTGGTAAAAAGGTCTGTAAACAAACTTGGTTGAGAAATATATTCCATGACGCACCTTTATGGCGCCATAATTGTTCTACTAGGTCTGGAGAAATTTCTAATTCTATTTGGTTGGGGTTATCGAGTAGGATAGTCATAATTTCTGCGTGTAGTATGTCTGTAACCATTCTTCAAGGGTTGCGCTGATATATTTAACCACGTCTGAAGTTACGGTAATATGCAGCGTCTCTTGACTCCAACGAGTTAGAGTTAGTAGTAAAGACTCACGGGTTTTGGATAATTTACGGGATACAGTGTACTGTTGTACTGCTAGTTGTTTTGCTATTTGTTGTTGGGTGAGATTTTGTTGGTAGTATAGCTGGAGTAGTTGTTGAGCGGATTCGTCAAGTTTTGTAACAGCTTCTTGTAAAAGAGTATTGATTTGATTTTTTTGGTCAAGACGTGTGGTTTGTTGTTCTTGTTCAATTAGTTCTGTGAGTAAAGACGAAGATGTATCTACAAGGTCATCCTGAATTTCTCCTTCTTCATATCCTGGTTTGGGAGAGTTGAGAGATTTTACAGAAGGATACAAATATTTACGAACTTGGGCGCCGCATTCGCTTATCCAACGTTCTATACTTTCTTTGCTACATTCTGGACTTTGATGAGAAAGTTGATGACGGATTTGATTGTAGTATACAGCGATTTGTTGCCATATTTCAGGGTCAGGCGCTTTTCGTTGTCTTAGTTGTGGAGATTTTTGGGGTAGGTAAATATGAGTATAACAACTCCAAGCTAGTACATAACGTTCAATCGTTGGGGTATCATAACCAGAGTTTTGTAATGACTCTATCAAAATTTTGCGACTGACTTTGAGTAGTAAACCCCAATCAGTACAAAAATTAACTTCTCGGTTTTGACGTAAATAATTACGGATAATATTTGCAAAAGTTGTGCTAGCGTATGCTTTGAGACTACCACTAACATCAGGATTACAAGTGTGGAGAATTTTCGGAACTCCAGCAATTGCAATTTGGAAAAAGTCTGAGAATTTTTCTTGAGACTCTTGCAATCGAGGCATCAATTTATATATAGCCCAGTAACAAGCTTCTTGCAAGTAAGCGGACATATGTCCTAATGCAAGTTGAGGATTTTTTGATGTTTGTGATTGTTTGTGCCAATATACAGCTAAAAATTCTTCTTTATATTTATCAGAATTATCCAAAAAAGCTTTGATACTGCGATGTAGTCTAGCATCAGTTGCCCAACCGCTAGTTCTGTCATCGGAAAACAGTAAAAAGGTAGAAAATATGTCAGTGATATTTTGACGTACACGCATAAAATTAAATTTTTTGGTAATTTGTTAATAAGGTGCGTGACGCTATTAGATTATTGCTTCGTTTTAAAATTGTTGTTAGCGTCACGCACCCTACATCCTACCAAGGATTACCAATTAAGGTAAAACCTGCCCAATAATAAGGATGTGATAACTCTCGACTGTTTAAGTTAGTAATATCTGTAGGCAAATTACTGCTACCACGAATTGCTGGATTATTTTTTAAGCTAACTTGCTGTTTAATCATAGCAATTTGAGTTTGTCGCAGTGCTTCTGATTTGATTGGGGTATCTTTAAGTTGTTGGTAAAATTGAGACATTAAAGCTAAAGTACCCGCATCATCAACCGACCACAAACTTGCTATTGTCGAAGACGCACCTGACTGTACTGCTAACCCAGCAAAACCTAATTCAGCTTGCGGGTTTCCTAAAGCAGTACGACAAGCACTTAGTACTAATAGCTGTACAGGGGGTTTGTTTAAATTTAGGGTTTTGAGTTCATCTAACCGAACCTTTTTGTCCCAAAATTGGATGTACGAATGTTCTACAGAATCGGGTGATAATTCCGCATGAGTAGCTAAATGTACAATGCCAAACGGATATATTGCACGTTGTAGCTTTAAGTTTGTTGGTGTAAAAGCTTGATTTAATAAAGATTTGCCTTTCCACTCGTTATTAACTATACTCGATAATTCTAGGGGTACGGCGGGTAAAGGTTCTTGAGTTTGAAATTGCGAGGCGCCCATTGCTAAAATTTGAGTCTGGGCAATATTGGCTCTGTTAAAATCGAGTAAGTTAAAAGCTGGGATAATGCCCAGACTGTATTTTTCGATTAAAAATCTTTTACCATCATTAATCGCAGCTAAAGGAACGGTTCGTAAACCACCACCTAAACAAAATATTAAATTATTAATTTTTTGTCCTCGTAATGTTCCTTCCAAAGGAGCTATAACCAATTCATATATTTGCTTACCAGAACTTAGGTACTCATCGCGTGGTAAATTCGGATTTACGATAGCTGTCCGAAATTTACTAACAAGTTTTATTAATTCATCTCGCTTTCCGGCTGGAATTCGTTTATGAATGGGAGTTATACCAGGCGCCACCAACATTAATTCTAAGTGTTTTGGTGTAGGAATAGCGTATATTAAAGCACTTTTTTTACCTGATTGTTGGTGAAGTTTATCTAATATTCGACTCATTTGTTGAGCATCGAATATTTGATTAGAAGGTAACTTAGCTTGAAGGTAGTCTTGATATTGCTGTTGCCATGACTTTTCGACATATTGAATACCAGAGTTGACATTTTGCGTATCAAGAATTTTTTGTAGAACTTCTGGTTTGAGAGGTGACACAGGTAGTTTAGTCTTTTGTGGCGCCTCAACAGAAGGGGGTGGAACAGCATTACTAGATTCCTTAGAAATCCTTGCGTATAGCCCAACAATAGTTAGGAGTGTAGCAAAACTTAATAATATAGTTAGCTTAGTCTTGTTCATATAGTTGTATACACCAAGCTGAGTTGTAATGAACGTGAATACACCTTTTCATTTTTATTCTACATTGCGAGTACCGACTCTACAACTTAGTAAAAATTAAATTTTATAGTGCATAACGATAAAGATTGTCGCGTGTATGTAATTAGTTGATTTCAAGTTAATTTTACTATGCCAAAGTTCAAACGTAGACAATTTGTGCTGTCTTCAATAACAGGCGCCTTTTTTGTATTACTCAATAGTATTGCAAAAAAAAGCTTTGCTCAAATTCCAGTTAAAATATCAGGATTGCAAGCAAAATTAATTCCTCAAATAGCAGAAACAACAAGACGAATTGATATTCAGGAGGTAGGAAGACGTTCACAAGAATTAAATGCCACAGCTGATGAAATAGATGCAGCGCTTGATGCATTAGAAAATAAACTCGTTCGTATTAAAGCATCATCAGATAGTGCAGTTGCATCAACAATAGAAGTAAATGCTGTAGAATCTTTAACATCGCAAGAAAAACAAGCAGCCAATAATCTTGTGACAGCTTTTCAAGAAAAACTGAAAGCAGGAGAATTTACTGAATTAGACTTAAAGCAAGATGAACAAACTGTAGAATTTCCATTACAAACAAAACAAGCGTGTAGTAACGGCAGAGTTTGCTGGAAATTTAAATGGTGGGGAGTGAGAATAAGACTCAATCATTGTGCTGTACAGTGGGCAACCGCAGGTGGTAACATTGCCGCACTTGCTGCTCCGGCGCCTATTAAAGCTGCGATTATTTTCTTTATCGCAATTTTAAATGCTTTTGACAAAGGTTGTGGTGTACAAATACATTGGTTGTGGATAGGGGTATCTTGGATAAAACCAAAATCCTGCTCTAAATGTAATTAATTATGGTGTAGAGACGCTCCGGCTCAGGAGCGTCTCTACATTATACGATTTACACCATTACAAAGGAATTACTATTTAACGATGTTGCTTGTACCCATGATAATGATGCAAGTAATTCGTCACCTACACTAATTAATGCGGCGCCATCACCTTGAGTTATTGTTAAGTCAGTAAACTTTAAGTCCCCAGATAATGCTAAACTTGTTTGACCAAGTTGGAAACCGTTAATAATATCGGCGCCATCTCTATTTAGAACAACAGTATCTTTACCACCATTAAGCCAAATAGTATCAATACCCGTTCCTGCATTAATAAAGTCATTACCAGAGCCAGTGTATATGATATCATTGCCGTTACCAGCAAAGATAGTATTATTTCCTTCGTTGGCATAGATTTCATTATTACCGTTGCCAACAGTAATATTATCGTTGCCGTTTCCAGCAAATACTTTATTGTTTAAACCAGTGGCAGTTATTTTGTTATTGCCTTCGTTCGCGTAAATGGTGTTATTATCACCACGTGCTAAGAAGATATCGTCTGTGTTAGTACCAAACAAGCTACCACTACCAGTAACTACGTCGCTTAATACTGTGTCGGTACGTGCTGCCAAGTTTTGAATGCGTGTATCTTGTGCAGGTGCTGTATCTGCTTGGTTATAAGTGTCAATGCGAGTTAAATATTCAGCAAACGCATCTTGTTCTGTTCCGTCTGCTGCAAATGTCGCTTGACCAGTACGAGCGGCGCCTGCTATTAATAAATCACGACGGTTAAGTGTGCTAGTAAACCCTTGGAATGGATAACCATCACCACCACTTGCTAAAAAGCCCAATGTAACCATTCGGAAGGTGCGGTTCGGGTCTCCTACTAATTGCCCATCATTAACTACAATATCTATAGTTTTACCATTTTCGTCTTTGATAGCTAATGAGCGAATTCTATCACCTTCAGTAGTAGCAGTGCGTGCAGTACGAGTTGCGTCAAAGCTGAAAGCAATACCCCCAACTTGAGGAAACTGACCGGGTGTTCTCCCAGTTCCTGTTCCTGCTACTGCGTGTTCCATAATTTGTTCGAGTTGAGCTGCTGTTATTGTTACTAAGCTCAAATCGTTATTAAAACGCAGCGAGTTTTCAATATCAAGCTGAGATATATCACCTGCGTCTTTGTTTGCTAATGGGTTAGAGGAAGGAGGAAGTTTTTCTACTTGCTGTGAACCACTAACAGAAGGAATGAAACCAATATTGTCACGAATACCACCACCGTTTTTGATTGAAATTGTTACGGTTGGGTCATAATCACGTGCGATGGTTAAATTTGCATCTGCCGTTAAATTACCCAAATTGGTTTCTTGAATTCGCACATCGTCACGAGTGCCGTTTAAAAATACACTTGTGCTACCGAATATATTACCGTCTTTACTAACAATTACGTTTTGTAGTGCATTTGTGGCAGCTACTACTTCAGCGTTAGGTGTTGCAGTGACACCACCAGCAGCTGTATTTGTTGCAATTAAAGCTGCTACATTCGCTGCATCTGTAGCATAGGCGCCAGAGATGTTTGGGTCAATGCTATTTGGAATAATCTTACCGTCCAAATCGAAATCTGCAACCAGGCGCCCGACATAGCGGTAATTAGCTGCTGTATTAATTACTAAAACTTGTTCCCCAGTAGTGGTGTTAGTAATGACTGAGGGATAGTTAGGTACCGTACTTCCCAGGTCTTCGGGACGACGAGTGTCAGTATTATCTGCAAACAGTTGGTGTGAACCACCTGCTATTACTACATCTACATCATTTAAACGTGTAGCTAAAGCTTGCTCGATAGGAAACTGCTGCATGTGTGACAGCAGAATTACTTTATTAATACCAGTTGCGGTGAGCGCATCTACCTGTGGTTGGATAATTGCCGCTAAAGCATCAAGTTGATCTGCGGTTGGGTCTGTGTTAAAAGAATCAGGAGTTACCGTTACACCTGGGCCAGGTGATGAGATACTTGGTAAAGTTGGTGTTGTGGTGCCAACAATACCTATTCTTTCACCATTCACAGTAATTACAGCACTACTAGAAATTCTGCCTCGGTTATCGGTTGCAGTAGTACCGTTTGCAAGCACTACCGATTGAGTACTACCAACATTTGTAAAGTCTTGTCCTGGTGCAACTACACGACTTGCCAAGCTAGCATCACCGCTAAAGTCTAAGTTAGCACTCAGATAAGGAAACTCGGCACCTTGATAGTTACCACTTGGAACAATCAAAGATTGAATCGTAGAAGTTCCTAAATCAAATTCGTGATTCCCAAAAACTGAAGCTTGAACACCAATACCGTTTAAAATTGCAATATCCCCCCTTCCTACACCTGCGGCGCCAATTGCAGACGCTACACTAGGGTCAGAAGAAGCAGAAAAGAAAGGACCTGGAATATAATTATCACCAGAAGATAATATTAGTGTATTAGCGTAATCATCTTTAAGCGCATTCACAACCGTCGAAAATCCGACTGCATCATTCAACGCTGGAATACCACCTTCAAAGTCAGAAGCATGAAGAATTTGTAGTTGAAAAGTCATATAACTCACCACGAGTATTTATGTTTACAGCAATGACATTTCTTACAAATCGCACATCAACCTTAAAGATTGGCTAACAAAAATTTAAACTAACTATATAGCTAGTTATCTTTACATAATCTTTATAATAGGTTATGTGCCAATCAATCTAAAAGCTGCCCAATATTTGGGGTTAGGATATTTTTTCATCGTTTTTAACATTGCTTGACCCAAGGCGCCTGCTCCACGATGATTTTTGCTATAGTTGTCATAGAAGCTTATGATGAGTGATGTTGTAGCTTTTCTATACACTTGAGTATTCTTTATTTATCTATTTCTGGCGATTTTGAAGTTATGCATTATTCATGTTGAATAATGGTGCGTCATGCTACAAGGTTATTTTTTTTGTTTGGGGCTTTGTTAAGGCATGACGCACCCTACTCATATGGAGACACTAATTTGTGAGGGTTTATAGTTTGCTCCTAATTTGTCGGCACAGTACCCTATTTCTATTGTTTTTCCTGGTTGAATGACTTTTGCCCAGTCTACAGGGGTTGCTTCGTACATTAAATCTTTGGTTGTGTAGCTTGCATTCCAAGTTTGTAGTATTTTGGCTTGATTTATTATAAAGTTTAATTTCCAATTTTTAGTTGCAATTGTGCCTTTATTAGTAACGCGGAAATTTATACAAAATCCTGCGTTCCAATCTGCTTGTATTACTACTTCTACTACTAGTATAGGCGCCGATGGTATTGGAATTGGAGTAGGTGTTGGTGTTGGAGTGGGTGTTGGTGTTGGAGTGGGTGTTGGAGTGGGTGTTAGTAAGGTTGCGAGAAGTTCTTGTTTTGCGATGTTAATATTTACCCAATCGTCTAATAATATACCTGCTGTATCAGTACTATTTGGATTCCAACACCAATAAGTAAAGGATAGGTTTTTTTGTTTAATATAATCAATTAGTTGACGTTGCCAAATTCCTTCTTTGGAAGTGGTATCTATTTGTTTACCTCCAAATTCTCCGATTAAAATTGGTGCAATTCCTTTTGCTGCTATATAATAAAAACCTTTTTCCCAACGAGTATAAAGGTTTTGAGGAAATGTTGCTTCGCTAAACCAAGGCTGGTCTGCGACTCCTGGCCCATATTCATGGGGAGAATAAACAACTTTGTTGGCAATATTTAAACGTACAGGGTTATCCCCAACACCTTCTAAATTACCTCCCCACCAGTGTCCTGATAACTGTTGATTTGGTACATTCTTTGCAACTCCTTCGACTACAATCAACCAATTGGGGTTTATTGCTAAAATTGCATTACCACAACGTTCTGCTGCTAATCTCCAGTCGGTCGTTAAATCTCCTGTTCCCCAACTAGCTCGTCCATGTGGTTCGTTTTTTAAATCCGCAGCAACGACATTTCCTTGGTTTCTATAGTGGTTAGCTAACATCTTCCAAGTATCTACCCAGTCAGCTTCGGTGAATCCGTCACCGTACCATAGTTCAGGAATTGTCACATCATTGAGTCTATGACTGTCAAGCATTATCAATAGTTCATTTTTAGCGGCTTCCTGGATAATGATATCCATTATTTGTAATGGTGTTTTACCCTGTAAGTCACGATTGGCGCCGATACTAAAGTCTATAGAGCTAATATTAGAAGAGCGTAATGCTTGAACAGAATAAGGTAAACGAATGATATTGTAACCCAAGCTTTTAATTTGACGTAGCATGTCTTTATAGTCTCGCTTCCACAGACCATGCGGTACATGCACATCGGTTTCCATCCCAAACCAATTAACTCCTCGCAAGCATACAGCATTACCGTTAGCATCTATTATCTGCGACCCTTTTGTTGAAAATGGAGTTTTGATAGCCATACTAGTTTTCGCACTGCTCCTGTAAGTGTTACTTTCAGGAAAATGATATTACTTATTTCGAGACAGAACACGTAATTATGTAGTATTTTTGGTTGAAGTCTGTGTTTTGGTTATCTCAGATGCAAAAGCTCCTAAACGTTGTCAAAAACTTACGGAAGCAAGTCCACGCAATTATTCTGCCGCTTATCTTATTCTTTGCGGTTTCCCTATTTGCTACCCCTGCTTTCGCTACAAGTGTGTTTGAACTACCTAACTTGACACCCGATACTTGGGTCGTCGATGAAGGTGAAGTTATTAGCCGCACTAGTGAAGCTAAAATTAGTACTGCGTTTGCTGACCTTGCCAAGCAAACTGGTAAAGAAGTTCGATTTGTTACAGTTCACCGTTTAGATTATGGTGAAACTCCAGAAACTTTTGCGAAAGAACTTTTGGATAAATGGTTTCCCGATAAGGAAACGCAAGCAAATCAAACGATAATGATGATAGACACCGTTAGTAACGGTATCGCGATTATTACTGGCGATAAAGTTAAATCATTAATGTCAGATGATACCGCCAAAAGTGTCGCCTTCGAGACTTTCTTGGCGCCGTTACGCGATGGAAACAAATATAATCAAGCATTCCTTGACGCAAGTAACCGCTTAGTTGCCGTACTTTCTGGTCAACCCGACCCAGGTCCCCCAGCAATAGTAGAGGATGTCCAAGTTGAAGGCACTTTTAAAGATGCTGAAGAAACCGAAAAAGAAAGAAGCAATTCAACAGCATGGGTAATTGGACTATTAATAGCTGCCACCGTCATCCCGATGGCAACCTATTACATCTACCTAGTCAACCAACCATCATCGTAGGGTGCGTGACGCCATTAATAACCAAGCAACGAAGCTGATAAACCAGTGGCGTCACGCACCATCATCGCGATTGTTTACCATGTGAGTTGATGATGGTGCTATTAATAACCAAGCAACGAAGCTGATAAACCAGAGTTGATGGTGCGTAAAAGCAGTTTAATTTTTCTTTGTATTGATTGGTTGTAATGGCTTTTACGCACCCTACTTAGTCTTGCACGTACTTGGCGCCTGTGATTAGAGCAATTTCCGCGCGGACAAATTCGCGACCGAGGTATGCAGCATGGTCGAACATAGTTGATGGTGCGTAAAAGCAGTTTAATTTTTCTTTGTATTGATTGGTTGTAATGGCTTTTACGCACCCTACTTAGTCTTGCACGTACTCGGCGCCTGTGATTAGAGCAATTTCCGCGCGGACAAATTCGCGACCGAGGTATGCAGCATGGTCGAACAAAGTTACTGGACAAGGTTTTGTTTCTTCTAAAAGCTTGACACAAAGTTCCTTAGCGGTTCTGCCAGTGTAAAGAACTGTGTGAGTGCGTTCGACTTTGCCACGTGCGGGAATTACCTTTCCGGTTTCAGGGTCTACAGCTAAACCGCGTTCATCAATAACGTTTGTGTAATGTTTAGCGCAAATTAGCCCAGCATCACGGTCAAGGTAAATAATAAAATAACCTGCTGGGTCTAGGTCGATGTGCCGTTGTGAGAGTTTGTCATCGATTGCTGCTAAATTTTCTTCTAATGTCAAGTTCATAAACTCCCTTCAACAAAAAATCCTGTTCCTGGTTATATATTTGGCTTTGGGCGCCAATTGTTTGTTTTAGTTGAATTCTAGATTTGATGAATAAACGCAAATCTAGAATCCAATAGATAAAACAATACTTGCTTTCTTAATTTACACCTTATGTAAATAATACGTGCAATTACAGAACTATATATTATACTTTTTGTTCCGATTCACCGGGCGAATTTTTTTGACTAAAAGGTAATTCAGCATTAATTGCGTCTATTTCGCGCTGTTCTAATTGGTTCACCTCGCTAATATAAGGACGTAAAATTTGCTGTAAGCGCGCGTTGTAGAAGCGATGTAGGCTATAATTAGGCATTGCCGGAAAACCACGACGCTTTTTATGGCGCCCACCAGCACCTGGGTCAAACAATTGGATACCCTGAGAAATTCCCCATTCGATTGGTGAATAATAACAAGCGTCGAAATGTAAAGAGTCTATTTCCTGAGAACTCCCCCAATAACGACCATACATCCTATCACCTTTATATAAACAAAACGACATTCCCACAGGTATATGGTCATTTTGTTCGCTGTAAGCTGCCATAAACAAAACACGATGACGATAGTGTGCATGTAACGACTCAAAGAAGCGCTTCGTCAAATACTTACTACCCCACCAGCCAAATTTATCGCAGGTGTCAGCATAAAACTCGTACATTAACGGGAATAATGATTTAGGAATATCATCCCCTGTTAGAGGTTGTAAGCGTAAACCAACTTTTTCCACTGCTTTACGTTCGCGTTTAATGTTGCGACGCTGGTTTGCGTTAAATACCCCTAAATAATCATCAAAAGTGTTAAAACCTAAATTTTGCCAAATGAAACTATGATGTAACCAGGGAGTGAAACCAAGACGTTCCACAATCGATTGCCATTCGCGGTCAACGTAAAGAAAATTGCATGTTGCGATACGGTGCTTTGTACAGTACTTATCGATTTCATGCAGCATTATAGCTGTGATTTCTTCTTCATCTTCACCCCTGTCTATTAAAAATCGATATCCCTCTGCTGGTGTAAATGGTGTCATCCCCAATAGTTTTGGATAATACTCTACACCAATGCGCTGTGCTAAATCAGCCCATTGATGGTCAAATACAAATTCACCTTGACTATGCCCTTTGAGGTATAATGCAGCGGCGCCGATTAAAGTTTTGTTTCGCCAAATAGTCAAATGATTTGGCAACCAACCGTTACGTCCCGTTGCACTACCCGACACTTCTAAGTTGTTTAGCCATTCCCACTCCAAAAAGGGAGTCTTCAATGGCATTGCTAAAGCATCCCAAGCAGCTTGCGGTACTTCGGCAATTTTGTTAGTCCAAGCGACTGAATAGCTAGGTTTTACTTGTTCAAACATTGCGAGATTCTCACTTCTTGACCAAACTGAACCATTCATGGCATACGATACTTTACTTAACTTAATCTAAATTCACTCAAATTTGTACTATTTTTGCGTAAAAGCCTATGAATGGGAGAGAAGTTTGAGGAGATTGTTAATAATTCAGTATAGTATAGTATATAATTCCCTTAGATGTAGAGATGCGTAAACATTTGTATTTTCTCAAAAGGGTATATTGCATTTCTACAATGAGCGATTTTCAATTTATCAATGAATATCTTTTAACAGAGGAAAAAACTCTAAAAAATCGTTTTCTAGGTCGATGTAGTTGTTTGTAAGTTCTTTTATTGCTGGTTCTAGGCGAATTTCAGTTTTGTTTTTAAATCGTTGTGATAGTCTATTAGATAATCTAATTAATAAATACTCTATACCTTCTAAATTGCGATACCTTCCTAACCAATCTTCTTTTGCCATTTGTGTAATAACTTGATTGGCGTAGTTTGGTAATGGTTCACGATAAGCTAAAAATGATTCGTATATTTCTGTTGTAAAATTATCTAAAGGCTGGCTTGAGTATATATACCAGTTTTTGGCTAAAAAATGGTCATAAAATCCATCTATCAATATGCCAGCAAAGCGTCTGTATACTGAACTTATTCGTTGTTTACTACGATGAACTATTAAATGTGAGTCAGTAAAAGCATCAATGAGTTGATGATGTTTTATACCTTGTTTAATTTTATCATTTAGTTTTTCGCGCTCTGCTCCTTTAACCAAATCGGCTAGTAAGTTACCTAAGCGGCTTTCAATATCCGGTTTGGATAATAGTAGATGCGCTAACCAGTTCATGTTTATTATTTATGTTGAACTATAAACATCTTAGTATATTTTACTTGATTTCTGATTTAGCTTTCTCGTTCTGCTGAATAGCACGCGCGCAAACCCAATCATTTGGGAGCATCGCAGGCCATCCTTTTCTTATCGCTTCTGGACATACTGTATGAATTGTTAACTGACAGTCAAGCATATCCAAACCAGCTTTCTGTACCTGCTTCAGCGCTTGTTTCATTACTGAGCTATCTTCAAACTCAATAGTCATGTTGCATTGAATACACACCGTATGGTGATGATTCATTTGAGAATTGGTATTTAATTCGTAGTGCTTATGTACTTCTGCTAGCTCTAACTCGCGTAAAATTTTCATCCGAGTCATTAGCTTTAGAGTCCGGTAAATTGTTGATAGACTTATTCTTTCTTCGCGAAGAGCCAATAATTCATGTACTTCCTCTGCACTTAAATGGCTTCCTTGAGGAAGATTCTCAAAAAGCTGTAGTATTACCTCGCGTTGAGAAGTAAAACGCCACCCTTTTGCATTTAGTTCCGATTTGAGAGAACCTGATGTGTTCATAGTCACTACTTAATATATATGGGAATTAGGCGCCAAACCTGTTGCATCCCTACATTTATTATGCTATTCCTTATTGCTTCGATTTGCAATAAAAAGTTTTATTGATAAATTATTTTAAGTTTTGTTACAATTTTATTGAAATAGCCCATGTAGCTTAAGCAGGACTGACGACTTTATGGGCAGGCACCTTTACTTTTAATGCTTGCCAAAATCACTCACGTCAGGTAATGAAACCAAAGAAACCAGGTTTCTGCAATTTTTTGCAATAATTTCAATTTTGGTGTAATCTCAATACTAGTTGATTATTATTTGCAACAGATAGCAGTAAATCGTTCGTCACAGTTGGGAGATACAATGTCTGCAAAAATTGGACTGTTTTACGGCAGTACAACAGGTAACACTGATGCCATCGCTGAACTTATTCGGAACGAATTTGGCAAAGGTTTAATCGATTTGCATTGCATGGTAGAAGCTACCGAGCAAGATTTTGCAGACTACGATAATTTGATTATCGGTTCTCCAACTTGGGGTTTTGGGAAATTGCAGCATGATTGGGAAATATTCTTTCCAAAACTTGATGATATAAACTTTAGAGGCAAAAAGGTTGCTTATTTTGGTTTAGGGGATCAAGTAGAATATCCACGTAACTTTGTTGACGCAATGGGTATATTAGCTGCCAAAATTACTTCCTTGGGAGGTATACGAGTTGGTTCTTGGTCTACTGAAGGTTATCAGTTTGAAGAATCGAAAGCTTTAATCAGTTTCAAACCTGTTGAATTGAGTAATGGTTCCATAGCTTTGGTAGAGTCTCAAGTCATTCACGTTAGTAATGGGGTTAGAGCTTCTATTCAAGGAGATTTTGTTGGACTTGCCATTGATGAAGATAATCAACCTGAGCTTAGTATCGAGCGTATCAGTGTTTGGGTAGCTCAAATTAAAGAGAGGTTTGGATTATAATATGTAGGGTGGGCCGAAGCCCACGTTACTTGATAAAAACAAGTTATTAAATGTAATTATAATGACTACACCAGATACATTGTGGCTAACGACAAGCCCAGAGCTAAAATATTTCAATAACGCATTGTTACGTCATTTATCTCGTCAAACATCCATTGCTCAATGGGAATATCATCAAAAACCAGATGACCCTAATTCACTTGCTGTTGCCGTCACGCTGTTACATGATTATTTAAAAACACGTAAAAAGCCTGTTAATTTAATTGGTCATAGTATTGGTGGTTTGCTAGGATTACTCTACGCGCGAGAACATAAAGAAAGAGTAAAATCATTAACGCTGCTATCTGTAGGAGTCAACCCAGTTATTGATTGGCATTCGCATTACTATGTTCAACGTAAACTCTTACCTTGTAGTCGTGAATTTATATTAAAACATATGGTTCAGACTTTATTTGGCTATCAAAACGAATGTACTCGTCAAAAACTAATTGCGATGCTCGATAGAGATTTAAATAATTCTGCATCACCTCATTCCCTTTACGGTCACGCTAGTATTCCACCAATACCCGTATCAGTACCTTTGTTAGTTTGTGGTTGCCAGGATGATGTAATTGTAGACCCACAGCAAATTCAAGGTTGGCAAAATTTAGTTTCATCTGACGACACTACAGAACAAGCTTCTCCAACGATACGTTTGTGGCAATGTCCACAAGGAGGTCACTTCTTTCACCACTTTTACCCAGACACAGTAGCTAAAGAAATAACTAAGTTTTGGAATTTAAATTATTCTCATGCTTGAATTTAAAGTTTTGGCAAAAAATGTCTAATCCTTCTTCAAGACTAATACGAGGTTGATATTTCAATTCTTCGATAGCTGAAGTTATATCAAGGATTTGACTAAAAGCTATTACTAATAGCTCATATCGAGTTAATATCGGTTTTTTCCCAAATAAAACTCTGTTTGATGCAAATTCTAAAGCTTGTGCGATTTTATCCGCTACCAAGTAAGGTACTGGTCTTAATTTTAATTCGTACCCGATTTTTTCAGAAAGTACTTTTAATAACTTAATTAAAGATATTGGTTGATGATTGCTAATATTAAAAATTTTACCAGATAACGTTTTGGGCGCCGTCTTACATAGTAATAGTGCATCAACGACATTATCTATATAAGTCATGTCAATCAAAGCTTTACCATCGTTGATTAACGGTATGCCTTTTTGACTGGCGCCAATAAGCCTCGATAATATAGTATCACCACAACCAAAAATAGCGCTCGGTCGAATCGTTATCACCGACAAACCCCGATGATGAACTTTATTAATAAGGTTTTCTGCCATTAACTTGGTCAGTGCATAAGTATTTATTGGGGATGCAACCGAAGTTTCAGTCAAATTAACACTATGAGAGTAGTTGAAATACACACTTGACGTAGATACATTGATAAGTCGTTGGATTTCATAAATTTCACATCCCCTAATCACATTTCGGGTTCCAACCACATTTATATTATAGAAATCTTTATATTTACCCCAGGTAGATGATAACGCTGCACAGTGAAATACATATTCTTGACGTTTACAAGCAGCTAACACCGCATCCGCATCACGAATGTCAGCAGCTAAAAACTTTATTCCTTGCGTCTCTAACTGCCTCCCAACTTCTCGGTTGCGACCAAGCACTGTTACCTCTACACCAGAGTTAACAGAATTTAATCTTTCTGCCAGTCTTCTACCCAGAAAACCTGTACCACCCGTAACTAAAATTTTCATCATTTAATCTTCTGTCTGTTAACTCTGGTAAATGGTGCGTGAAAGCAGATGAGTAAAGGGTTCTATTGATGGATAATAAAGGCTTTCAGGCACCCTACATAATAATTAATGATTTTTTGGGTGTCCCAGCTACGAAAAATCAACGTTTCAGCCCCAAGTCGGATGAAAGGTATAATAAGCATGTGCTATGTTGGTATTACTTACTTTTACTTAGTTGAAACAGAGAGGTAATCGTTATCGTAGTTCAAAAACAACAAATTAATTCGCAAATCAGGGCGCCTAAAGTCTTCTTGATTGACCACGAAAATAATAACCGTGGTCTTATGGATACTCGCGAAGCTTTAGAGTTGGCCGAAAGTCTAGAATTAGACTTAGTTATAGTCTCGGAAGGAGCAGAAGCTCCCATTGCGAAAATTATCAACTACGGCAAGCTTCAGTATCAAAAGAAGAAACGTCAAGGCAACAGTTCCAGACCAACGGTAAAGGAAGTTCGCTTCCGTCCAAATGTCGGTGCAGCTGATTACGAATTACGCATCAAGCAAGCTGCTGAGTGGTTGAGTAAAGGTGATTCCGTAAAATTTGCTATCCGTTTACGAGGTCGCGAAAATCAGCACCGTGAACTAGCTGGAAAAATGCTTGACCGTATCGTCAGTGATCTCACCCAAGTCGGAAAAGTTCAATCTCTCGATAAGCGTTCTTTGATTGTTCAAGTTATTCCCGCTTAAATTAATATAAATCCCAAATCGTCTAACTTAATAGTAAGGTGGGTTATCCTACCTTACTATTTATAATTTTTAGGAGTCAGGGAAATATAAGTATGTAAAGATATTATTACAATTTTAGATATAAGCGGTGCCACAGTAGACTATCAAAATTCTTTTACACCAGCAATAGAGTCTTATCTTTAGCGTAAAATAATACAATCAAGGTGCCTGGTTTGAGATTTTGGTATCATTATTTTTTAATTTACGCATTTTCTAAGTATTATTCGCAAAATAATCGAGTTTTCATTTTGGAGGTATGTATAAGTAGGGTGCGTAACGCCATGAAAATACTGAACGAAGCAAATAATTTACTAGCGTTACGCACCATTATATATTCGTAACACCATAACAATACTTAAACGAAGCAAATAAGTAGGGTGCGTAACGCCATAACAATACTTAAACGAAGCAAATAATTTACTAGCGTTACGCACCATTATATATTCGTAACGCCATAAATATTTGTTAAAATTATAAATCGGCGCATTATCAAATTTTGGCGTTTAACTCGATGGAAGCAAGCAAATACGGCATAGCACTACATACTACTACACCAGAATTAGGTTTAGCGATAAGTAATTCTATTGATACACGTTCTCAGGTTTGGAACTTAGAACGTGAGTTATCAAGTCATTTACACGCTTATTTAATGGAGTTCATCAAACCGCAAACTTGGAAGGATATCGCATTTATCGCTGTTGCTAAAGGTCCTGGTGGTTTCACAGGAACACGTATCGGTATGGTTGCTGCACGTACTTTAGGACAACAGTTAAATATACCCGTGTTTGCTATTTCTACTTTGGCAGCAGTTGCGAAGATGAAGGGAAACGAGAAATCAGATACAGATATTATTGCAGTACAAATGCCCGCACAACGAGGACAGTTATTTGGAGCAGTATATAAAATCATATCTAATGAAGCAGGAATAAATACATTGCTGAACGATACCGTATTTACACCTGAAGCTTGGCACTCTAACTTAGCCAGCTTTGATTCTTATGATTTAGTAGAAGTAAAATCTGGGTTAGCAGCAACCGTAACGACTATTTTACAACTAGCCTATTCGGATTGGCAACAAGGTCGGCGCCCTATTTGGTCAGAAGCTTTACCTTTTTATGGACAACATCCTGTGGATATTTAAAGGTAAAATGTTACTTGTTCTATAATTACTGGTTTTGGCAATGTTACTTAGCCAAATTACTTTGCCAATAATGGGGTGCGGAACTTGGGCATGGGGAAACCGTTTGCTCTGGGGATATGATACTTCTATGGACAATGATTTACAAGCCGTCTTTAACTTGTGTGTTTCAAACGGTGTCACTTTGTTCGATACGGGTGATTCTTATGGAACTGGTAAACTCAATGGTCGCAGCGAACAACTTTTAGGACAGTTTTCTCAAGCATATTCTACAAACTCAAACGGCGCCAATAAAGAAAATATCTGTATAGCAACTAAACTTGCTGCTTATCCTTGGAGATTGACTCGGAAGTCAATGGTCACTGCTGGTAAGATAAGTGCAAAACGTCTTGGTAGAAATATTGATTTAGTGCAAATGCATTGGTCAACTGCAAATTATGCACCTTGGCAAGAACCTGCACTTCTCAACGGGTTGGCAGATTTGTATGAGCAAGGATTAGTGAGAGGTGTAGGATTATCTAATTATGGAACAAAGCGTTTAAAATGGGCGCATAAATTATTCACTGAGCGAGGAGTACCAATTACTACGCTCCAAGTTCAGTACTCTTTATTATCAACTTATCCTGTGACTGAGTTAGGGTTGAAAGAAGTTTGTGATGAGCTTGGTATAAAAATAATTGCTTATAGTCCGTTAGCATTAGGATTACTTACCGGAAAATATTCTGAAGGTTCATATCCCAAAGGTATTCGGGGTTTAGCTTGTAGACAAATCTTACCGGGGATGAAACCGTTACTAGACTGTATGCAGGAAATTTCCCAAACTAGAAATAAAACTTTAGCTCAAATTGCTATCAATTGGTGCATCGCTAAAGGTACTATACCAATACCAGGCGCCAAATCTCCACAACAAGCACAACAGAATATAGGCGCCATTGGTTGGTTATTAGATAGTGCAGAAGTTGAAGAATTAGATAAAATAGCCGCTAGCTTAGATAAAAAAATGGTGCAAAACATCTTTCAAACTAAGTAACATACCATTACATGTAATTTGTCGCCCATAGGCGACAAAAATTTAAAATGTAGAGAAGTTAGATATGTTGAAGGTCGTTTATTTCCTTGGGTACTCCTGCTGTCAGTACATCATTACCAGTAGGTGTGACTAACACATCGTCTTCAATACGTATTCCAATACCTACCCAACGTGGGTCTATTTCGGGTTGCCCTTCAGCAGGTTGTGTACCTGGTACTATATATATACCTGGTTCCACTGTTGTGATTTGACCGGGTTGTAATATTTGGGGTTTATCTTCTCCATGTTGATATACACCCACGTCATGTACATCTAAACCTAACCAATGTCCGGTGCGGTGCATATAGAAAGGTTTATATTTCTCTTCTTGAATCAGAGTATCAATCTCACCTTTGAGTAAACCTATTTCTACAAGTCCTTCGGTAATAGTACGAACAGCAACATCGTGAATAAGATTATAGGGATTGCCTGGTTGCACTTGAGCTATGGCTTTTTTCTGTGCTTCGAGTACTATCTCATATAATATTTTCTGCTCTGACGTGAATTTATTCCCAACTGGAAAGGTGCGGGTAATATCAGAATTATAATAACCGTAAGCGCATCCTGCATCGATTAACAGTAACTGTCCATCTTGCATTTGACTATGGTTTTCGATATAGTGCAATACACATGCGTTGGCGCCGCTTGCGACTATCGAAGGATAAGCTGGCCCCATCCCTCCTCGTAAACGAAAGATATGCTCAATTTCTGCCTGCACTTCATATTCATAACGTCCAGGTTCTACAAACTTCATCGCTGAATTATGCGCTTCAACTGCAATATCAGCAGCTTTTCGCATCAATTCTAACTCTGATTCGCTCTTAACTAAACGTAAACTATGTAAAACAGGAGCAGTATCTTCTATCGCGATTGGCCCTGTTCCCCGTTTAGGATAAGTTCGCATCAAACGTTGCCAATGCATTATTACCTTATCATTAAAGCCCCGCTCACGTCCAAGGTGATAGTATATGCGACTCGCTTTTTCTAAATAAGATGGTAATTTCTCGTCAAGCTCTGCAATTGAGTATACTTCGTCGGCGCCATAAATTTGTTTAGCAGCATCAACACCACAACGATAACCACTCCAAATTTCTGCATCTCTATCTTTGGGTCGAACGAACAACACAAACTTATGTTCATTGTGATGTGGTGCTAACACAGCAACAGCTTGCGGTTCATTAAAACCCGTCAAATAGTAGAAATCACTATCTTGACGATAATTATACTCAACATCATTGTGCATTACCGCGTTCGGCGCACTGCAAAAAATCGCAGTTCCATCACCAATCTTAGCCATCAATTGCTCGCGACGCTGCTGATACTCATTATACATAACTGTCTAACTTTTCAATTCCCCATAGGTTTGTTAATCCTACTGCTATGATAATCTCATTGCAAGCAAAAACAACGAGCGAGCGTGCGTGAAAGTCGAAAATATATCTTTTACTAATCAACCTATCAACGAAACATCTAATAAACCAGATGCTTTACTCATACTACGAGGATTTGCCTGTTTGATGGTAGTGATAATTCACTGTTCTCCTCCTCGCAACGCCATAATATATAAAAATTATGACATATCTTGGTTGACATTTAGCAACGGTTTAGTAGCTGTATGGATATTCTTTTGCCTTTCAGGATATCTAATGGGAAAAGCTTTTTATACTCACCGCTATACTTTAGATATTGAAGGAATTATCAAATTTTGGAAAAACCGCATTATTCGGATATGTCCATTATACTACTTCACCGTGTTTATCTGTGCCCTCTTTGTCTATCCTTCTATACTTCAAACCGACAACTGGGGACATCTCATCAGGTTGCTAACCTTCACATATCAACCTCACATGAACGTGCGAAGTGTACCCTTTAATGATGCATTATGGTCAATATCAACTGAGATACAGTTTTATTTGATTGTTCCTTTTGCATATGCGTTATTCTCAAAACTCGTATCCAATCAAAAACGTGCTTTTATCGCCATAATACTAATTATTCTTACAGTCGCACTTATCAAACTAGCAATTTATCTAAGCTTTTACTCACAAATTACCAATCATATTCAGTACACATTTACTTATTGGTATACACCATTACTGACAAATTTAGATGTATTCCTGTGTGGTTTTTTAATCAATCCCTTGATTCAATGTTCAAAAACACAGTCAGTAAAAACAAACTTGAAAATTCTTGCTGTTATTTTGCTAATTATACTTTACTTGTATACAGCATATCACTTTTATGCCCAAGAATTATGGGGACTACCTTCTAGAGGCGCCAAAGGTTTTCGCACATCAACTACAATCTTTATACTACAACCTTTAACTGCATTAATTACTTGTATCTTTATATACGCATTTGACAAGAAAGTATATAACTTCTATACTCAGAATGCAAAATTAACGTTTACAGCAATTGTTAGAAACCCAGTACGTGCGTTGGAAATACTTGGGGTGTTATCGTATGGTATATATGTATGGCATATGCCGATTATAAATCGGGTTGGCGTCAATTTTTTGTCTAAGGTTCCGATTGAACAGTTTTATTC
The DNA here is from genome assembly GCA_019359675.1 of Calothrix sp. FI2-JRJ7. GTDB lineage: Bacteria > Cyanobacteriota > Cyanobacteriia > Cyanobacteriales > Nostocaceae > Dulcicalothrix. The sequence continues at coordinate 80,630 of JAHHGX010000087.1, read as the reverse complement.
AACTCTCGTTGGCACGATATTTCTTTCGTCTGTGTTGGCGACGCTGACCTATTATATAGTAGAGGCGCCTGGTTTGAAGTTCAAATAAATTCGGAATTTATAAAGATGGTGCGTCACAGTTAGTTAAATTTACGCTTCGTTTAGTGGTTGTTATTGCTGTGACACACCCTACGTGCCAATTTGCTTAACCAAGCTTCGGCTTCGTTGTAATATTTGAATTGTGCTTCTGATGCTCTAAATTCTGTTGTGTGTACCATGCGTCTACCGTTTACCCATTTTTCTCCGTAATATTTGTGCAGCATTTCATGGTAGATGACGAATTCTACTACGTATTGAGGTATTATTGGTTCGTCTAGTGTTAGGCTGATAACTATTCTGTCACGTGCTGGTTCGTAATGTCCAAATTTACGGTAAGTTTGCATTTGACTCCAAATTAAACGCGGTTTGGTTAATGCGTTACTGAAGTACTCGGTGTTGATTTTGTCAAATAATGTTTCTAAGTTGTAATGCGAACCTTTACCGTCTTCGGTGACTGTCTCAACAATTAAATCTAATTCTAATAAAATGTCACTAAATTCGTCTAAACTCGCGTATTCACGAATTATTCGCGTATTTGAAGAACTTTTTCCTCGTAATGATGTTTGAACTAATGCTGTTAGTACTTCTTCTCCTGCATTTATAAATCCTTCGCTCATTACCAAATTTATATCGTTTCCAACCCAGCGACTTCGATACAGTCCAGCCAAATTTGTGATTTCTACTACAAAATTCACTGATTCATGTCCATATTTGCTGCATAATTCTTTTGCTATTGTGTAAACACGCTGAGTTGCTTCTATATGTAACTTTACATTTTCATGTGGCGCCAAGTACTTTAACCAAGCATAAATTTGTCGCGATGAACTAGTAAGGTTAGCTGGTGTGACTTGCTGAGTAAAACATATCTTTTCTATTGCTTGCACAACTTCATGTATACAGTCGCTAACTTCGTGTATTTGCTCACAGTCAAGATGTGAATTTTGAGCTAACTGCGATATTTTCCACGAAATCGCTCGCTGTTGCGTTTTAATGTTCTTAATTCCTATCGTTTGCACCATCGAACGTAGATGGGTACCTGTAGATGGTAAGTTCTGCAAATCAATATTTTTAAGAAAATAATACGCTTGACGTGAACGTGCTGGCAATTGATGCGGTGTTACTCTCGCATCAGCACATAAACGTTCCACTGTCTCAACCGAAGTGAGGACAAAATGAGCGAACGTTGGGACATCCGCATCCCTGACTCCTATCTTCAATTGTTCCTGCGCTTTCTGAGCAGCTTTTACCAACCCGCGAATTTGCAGCATTGTTTATCATTTCTTAGCTGCATGAATTGTACCAAATCTCTGGGAAAACACAAAGCTCGAAACTAAACTTAAAAACTTTACGCTCTATAAGTTCTAATTATTTTTCGTCAAACCCTTGACTTAATCTCTACTCTATAGTATTTATGTATTAAGTAAAAATTTTGTGATAAGAGCATTATAAACGATTCAAGCCAAATAATTTAAATAAACAGGAGTGGAGTTGATGAAGCTATCGAGATTAAACTTAGGCAGTGTTGTAGCTGTTGGTCATGATAAAGGACACTTACAGTTGTTGCTACAAACTCAAGATGAACTTGAGTTGATAGAAATAGAGGCGCCTGTTGCGGCGTATAATGGGTTGCAGCAACTTAATAATATAGTTGCATCTATTTCTAGTAATGCTTTACCTTCGGTATCAGAAAGGGTAGAGATGCTGCCTGTAGACTCATCGATGGCAAATGCTCTTGGTTACGATGCAGAAAACCATATATTGCAAGTCGAATTTAATAATGGTGCAGTTTACCAATATACAGGAGTAGAGTCAGAAATTTGGGATGAGTTGCAAGAAACTGATTCTATTGGTAAATATTTTAACCATGAAATTAGAGCTAATTACCAGTGCGAACGAGTCGATGACGACTGCTGTTAATTACCTCATTTAAACGTTCCTGGTTGCTCCTGGCTAATTGTCGTTTACAATTAGCCATTTCTTGCATTACTTTAATTTAAAATTAGTAGTATTAAATTTTGCATTATCATTTAAGTAATAATTTTCAACGGGTATAAATTTATCGGTAATGCTTGTTTGAGACGGTGAAGTCAAAACAAACGGCGCCTGGGTAACAGTATGATTAGGTTTAGAGTTATCTGCCCAAAGAATATAAGTTTGAATAGGAATACCAAGACTTCTAGCAGTGCGAATACGATAAAACTCTGGATTTAACTTAGGAGTATCATAGCTAAATATTTCCACTTTACCATTGATACCAACCAACTCACCTTTTTCATTTAAGATTGGACCACCGCTCATCCCTGGCAACACAGGGTTATCATAAACTAAACCATAACCTTTTACAGAAATTGGCTTTAAATACGAAGCATTAAAAATCACTTTACCAGGGACAAAATGATAAATGGGACGTTTAATAGCAAAGGAACGTCCAGGGAAACCCGCAGAATAAACTTTTTGATTACGCTGTAACGACTGCGAACTGCCTAATTTGGCAACAGGGTAATTAATATCACTAGTAAATTGAACTATTGCAGCATCAACTCCTGGCAATTGACTTACAGAACCTTCATTTATCGCGTAACTGTCACCGTCTGAAGTAATAATTTTATAATTAGAAATAGTTTCATCAACAACATGCCAGTTAGTCAGTACAGAATAAACATTACCTTGCTTTTTGACAATAACTCCAGACCCGGAAGAATTATCTATACTATCGATTAAAACTGTAAACTTTTGTGTCATTTCATCTACCTGACTTTCGGTCTGCGCTACAGCTACTTGCGCTTGTATCATAAAAGCAGATATTCCTGCGACTGCAAACAATGAAGTGAATTTCATTCAATTTAATATAAATAATATTGAAGATGCAATTAACTTAGCTAATTCAGTAAATTTACACAATATGTTTCAACAAAAAAATAATATAGCTTAACCAAATCTTTAAATTTAATTGATAATAAATGTTATTTTTGTTACTTGAGATTTTTAATTATGTAGTTTATACATATTTTATTACATACTTATTGAAACTTTTACACACCCTTTGTATCAAATGGCACCGTTAACACAAACAAACGCACCTCAACCGTTATTGTCGCAGGTTGCCCAGAAGATTGCTACAATTTCAAATAAAGGTGAAAGGCAAAACACAGCAGGATATACAGAAATATTAGCTGGTTTGAGGTTTGACAAAAATTTGATTCGCAGTTTACTCAGTGAGGACATGATGAAAGAATCTGTTATTTATCAAGATATATTACAGTAAGGTAGACAGCAAGAAGGATTTGAAATAATTCGTCGTCTGTTAAATCGACGTTTTAAAAAGGTAGATGCATTATTAATTGAAAAAATAAGAGCTTTGTCTACTTAGCACTGTTACATGGAAGATTAAAAATATAGATGCGCTATTAATTGAAAAGGTAAAAATTTTGCCTACCGAACAGTTATAAAATCTCGCAGTAGCATTTTTAGATTTTAACAATGTATCTGATATCGAAAAATGGTTAAATAACCAGTAAAAAAGTAAAACTATACTTTAGTCATGGCTCGGAGATAATAACTCTGACCTTTTTAATGTTTTAATAAAATCTGTATACGATTGGCGCCACTACAGTAAATGATATGGGAAAATCTACACTAATGTCGATGTTGCAGCGAAGTTACAGAATCGCTCAAACAAGCATTGAAACAGGAATTCCGGTTACAGAGTTAGTTGATATGTTCAAGCATAAAACAACTCGGCGCCGTTTTATTTACTCTGGATTGGGAATTGTAAGTGCAATAGCTGCCGCAACATGGCATGATGGAAACAACCAAATCGCAGCAGCAGCAGTTCCTAAAGTTTTGATAGTAGGTGCAGGAATTGCCGGATTAACTGCTGGTTATCGTTTAAAACAAGCTGGAGTCCCTGTAGATATTATCGAAGCAAGGAACCGTATTGGTGGCAGAATATATACTGCTCGTAACGTGGGTGGTACTAGAATTTATGCTGATATCGGTGGAGAGTTTATTGATACAACTCATACTAGTTTACGGAGATTAGCAAGAGAATTAAATTTGGAAACAGTTGATTTGTATACTGCCGACCAAAAATTGGCGCCGTCAATACGGTATTATCAAGGACGTAAAATTGAAGATACAGAAGTTGCTGAATGGAATATTCCGTTAGTAAAAAAAGTTAAGCAAGATTTAGCTGTTCTTGGCAATGTATCTTTAGATTCCGTAAACACTATAAATTACCGCACTCGTAACCCAATTGCGATAAAGTTGGATAATACCTCGATTAGTGAATATCTCGAGCAAGCGCAAATCAACCCAATTTTAAATCAGTTGCTACAAAATGCTTACACTGGTTTATACGGTCGTGAAGCAGCAGAACAATCTTGTTTGAACATGCTGCTTTTTATTGGTACTAACGGTGAGGGTTTGAATATTACTGGAGATAGCGATGAACGTTACCAAATTAAGGGTGGAAATGACCAAATACCAACTTTATTGGCAAAAGCTTTAACAAATTCTATAGAAACAGGGACAGAGTTAGAAGCTATTACAACCCAACCAGATGGACGTTACCAAGTTAGTATACGTGCAGGAAATCGCACCTTTGAAAAGATTTATGAACGAGTCTTGTTAGCATTGCCTTATACAACACTGCGTGCGGTAGCATTAAACATAGATTTACCACCACTCAAACAAAAAGCAATTGCCGAACTTGGTTATGGAACCAATAGTAAACTAATTACTGCTTATAAAGAACGTATATGGCGTACTCGTTATAAATCAACAGCATTTGTCTCTACAGACTTAGGCTTCGGTTATACTTGGGAAGCTACTCGTAATCATCGCAGCGTACCTGGAATTATAACCAACTTCACAGGTGGTAAACAAGGATTCGCTATAGGTAATGGCGCCGCAGAATCTCAAGCACAAAAGTTCTTATCACAATTAGAGCAAATTTTCCCAGATATTAGCTCATATCGTCAAGGTAATGCATTACGTGCATATTGGACAGGAGAAGAATATACACAAGGTTCTTATGCGTGTTACCTAGTTGGACAGTGGACAGGTATATCTGGTGTTGAACAGCAAAGCGTAGATAATATATTTTTCGCAGGTGAACATTGTTCCCAAAAATTTCAGGGATATATGGAAGGTGGTTGCAGAACTGGTGAAATTGCCGCTCGAAATATTCTATTCTCTTTAGGATTGAAACCGTCTCAAATACCAAAATAATTTTGAGAGCGGCCTAACCAAACAACTAATGATTGTAAAATTTGTTTGGATTAATATTTTCTTCACGGTTTTTTTATTACAACAATCCCATCTAAGTATGCCACGCTGCGTAAACCGGGTTTAATCGTTATACATATAGATGGATTAATATAGATATATAAACTAACCTTACAAAGCATTACACTCATAAATAAAAATCTATGCTTATTCAAGAAAAACCGCAGCAGCGTAATTGGAAACCAATAATTAAGGAACTTGAAGCTCTACTAGGATACAAAAATGTTGTGCAGCGTCGTGAAGAGCTTATTACTTATGAGTGTGATGGTTTAGCTAGTTATCGTGAGCGTCCTGCTTTGGTGGTATTACCTCGAACTACTGAGCAAGTTGCAGCGGCTGTTAAAATTTGTAATAAGTATAATATACCTTTTATTGCGCGCGGTTCTGGTACTGGATTATCGGGAGGCGCCTTACCCGTCGAAGACTGTGTGCTAATTGTCACTTCAATGATGCGGCAAATATTGAATGTAGATTTAGATAATCAACGTGTAGTAGTGCAACCAGGAGTTATTAATAGTTGGGTAACACAGACGGTAAGTGGTGCTGGTTTTTACTATGCTCCTGACCCTTCGAGTCAAATTATTTGTTCAATAGGTGGGAATGTCGCTGAAAATTCAGGTGGGGTACATTGTCTTAAGTACGGTGTGACAACAAATCATGTATTAGGACTCAAAATAGTTACTGCGACTGGTGATATTGTTGATTTGGGTGGAATGGTTCCAGAAATGCCTGGTTATGATTTAACTGGTGTATTTGTTGGTTCCGAAGGTACTTTAGGTATTGCGTGTGAAGTGACATTGCGTATTCTCAAAGCTGCTGAGTCGATATGCGTACTGCTTGCTGATTTTACTAATGTTGAAGCTGCTGGCGCCAGTGTTGCCGATATTATTAGTGCAGGGATTATTCCTGGTGGTATGGAAATAATGGATAATCTCAGCATCAATGCTGTTGAAGATGTCGTTAAAACAAACTGTTATCCACGAGATGCCACAGCTATATTACTTATTGAAATCGACGGTTTAGAAGTTGAAGTTGCTCACAGTAAAAAGCTAGTCGCAGAAATTTGTCGCAATAACGGCGCCCGTAACGTTACCTCAGCAAGTGACCCCGAAACTCGTTTAAAATTATGGAAGGGTCGAAAAGCAGCATTTGCAGCAGCAGGACACGTCAGCCCAGATTATTATGTACAAGATGGAGTCATTCCACGTACACAACTACCATACGTATTAAAAGAGATTGAAGAATTAAGCCAAAAATCAGGCTATAGAATAGCCAATGTCTTCCATGCAGGAGACGGAAACTTACATCCACTCATCCTTTACAACAATTCCATACCTGGTGAATTAGAAAAAGTTGAAGAAGTCGGCGGCGAAATCCTAAAATTATGTGTCCGCGTTGGTGGTAGCATATCTGGAGAACATGGAATCGGTGCCGAAAAGCGTTGTTACATGCCCGAAATGTTCTCGGACTGTGACCTAGAAACAATGCAGTTTGTCCGACAAGTCTTTAACCCCAAAGGTTTAGCCAACCCCACCAAAATCTTCCCTACTCCCCGCACCTGTGGAGAAGCAGCTTCTTCAATGGGAGATGGCGCCAAAAAATTTGAAACCTCCGGAGTCGAAAGATACTAATGGCAACGGATTATGAACGGATGTGGCGGATGGTTGATTTTATTTAACAACTATGCAACTTATAATAAAAACCTTATCTATTACATCCGTTACATCCGTTACATCCGTTGCAAAAAACTTACTATGTTAGAAATTTCCAGTAAGGTAATTATACCAGAAAACGAAATCGAAATTAGCGCAGTACGCTCAGGAGGCGCCGGAGGTCAAAACGTAAACAAAGTTGCAACTGCCATCCATTTACGCTTTGACATTAAAGCATCTTCCTTACCAGAGTTCTACAAAGAGCGCTTATTAAACCTCAAAGACAAACGAATTACCCAAGATGGTGTCATAGTTATCAAATCTCAAGAACACCGCACTCAACTTCAAAATCGTGAAGAAGCTTTAAAAAGACTTCAAGAACTTATAAAAAGTGTTACCGTTATCAAATTAAAACGAAAAGAATCTGTACCAACTCGTTCTTCACAGTTACGGCGCCTTGATAGTAAAAAGAAACGTGCCCAAACCAAGTCAAATCGAGGAAACGTCATAGACTATTAATCAAATCCTAGAAACCGGGTTTCTTGTTTGAGATATTGTAATAATAACGACGATTTTGCATAGAAACCCGGTTTCTAAAATATCATGAACTGTATTTAGATTCATATTTGTGCAAAATACTTCCTGATGTGGAACTTTATAGCTAGGATATTGTCCATAGTTGGTAGTATCCTGCATTCTATATTTTAAAACGATGGTGTTAGACTTCAATATCAAGGTTCGCCCTCACGGGTATGTATATAGCGACTTTGGTTTTTACCCTAGTAAATATACCGAAATTGAAGTGACATCACCACCACAGGATACTATTGCCAAGTTAGAAGCGGATATAGCCGACTTAGAAATTATGACCAATCAATTAGCACAAGCTAAACAGCAAAATCAACAGCAAACTCTTGAATCAAAAATCGAATTTGGTGTACAAGAGTTAGAGCAAATAGCCGAAAGAATTAATTATTTAGCGGCTCAACTCGAAACCGAAATGCACAACTTTAAAAGTGTTGCCGTTGAGGTCAACAAAAATTATCATCAACAGCAATTAAATTCAAATAATCCTCAAAATAATTTAAAACCCAACCGTTGGATACCTTTAAATATTTGGGACATCCATTTCTCGTCAATTCCAACGATAATCAAACGTGGCACAAAATTTATTATAGTTGAAAAAATTGTTAATTTGTTCAAATATTAACTGAATTTTTCAGTATGGTTGCTGTAAAAACCAAGTATTCTATTCCCTTCTTAATATCTTTAGAGAGAGTTGACCCTCAATCTGTCGAATGATGTAATAATCTGTAATAAAACTTATCACATAAGGGTAGGGAAAAATTATTATAAACTGAGTTATGCTTCTTAAACCAATTAATCAGCAAGTTGTTGCCATAATGGGTGCTTCCAGTGGCATCGGTCGGTTAACAGCGTTTATGTTCGCGCAAAAAGGCGCCAAAGTCATGGTATCCGCTCGTTCGGAAGCGGGATTAAAATCGTTAGTTTCGGAAATTCATTTATTCGGTGGTGAAGTAGATTACGTTGTTGCTGATGTCAGCAATATTGAACAAGTTAAAGCATTTATTGAGAAAACAGTAGCACGATATGGGCGCCTAGATACATGGGTAAACGCAGCAGCTACAGGTGTAATGGGTCGCTTTGAAGATGTTACAGTTGAAGAATTCCAGCGTGTAATTGATGTAACATTGATGGGTCAAGTCAATGGTGTAACAGCAGCTTTACCTTACCTCAAGCAACAAGGAGGAGCAATTATTTGTGTTTCCTCAATGGAAGGTAGAAGAAGTCTGCCATTGCAAAGTGCATACTCAACAGCAAAGCATGGTTTAGAAGGATTTTTAGAAGCTGTACGTGTTGAGTTAATGCACGATAAAGTACCCGTTAGCGTCACATCCATACTTCCATCAGTTATAAACACACCTTACTACAATAAAATTCGTACCAAGCTGGGCGTCAAACCAACAGGAATACCACCTTATTATCAACCAAGCGTTGTTGCTGAAGCAATTATTTACGCAGCAGAACATCCAACGCGCGATTTTATTGCTGGAGATGTTGGCAGAGTGTTAGATGTACTTCAACGACTCTCACCAGGATTAATAGATATAATATTAGCAACAATAGGTTTTGTTGGACAGCGTACAACAGAACCAAAATCTGAAGCTGCACCCGATAACTTATATGAACCGATTGAAGGGTATGACAAAATTGAGGGTGATTTTGGCAAGTTAACAATACCAACTTTTTTAGACAACCTCGATAAAAATCCAACCCTGAAATGGGGTCTTGCTGCTGCTGTAGGAGCTGCCACCATTTTCGGCTTGCTTCCTAAAGATCAAGTTTAATATTCCTTATCTTGTGTAAATCTTGTGGAATGGGCAGAGAAAGCCCGTTCCATTAAAAGGCGCCTTATTTCGTAAAACTTCTTTACTCAACATTTTGCACCATAAACTTATTGAAAGTAAAAAAGCTTGTAACCCTTATTTTTGCGTAGTTAGGCATAGCCTTGCTTATCATTGCCCTTGAAGGTGCAAGATGTAAATTTACAAATCAATACCTCTATCTTGTAGCTGCTTTAATAATTCTTGATAACGCTGACGTTCCTGAGCAAGTTCGTTTTGCGCTGCTTCCTTATTAAGTCGTTCCGTTTCAGCAAGTTGTTCTGCTTGCTGGCGCCGCTGTTGTTCAAGCAAAGCGCGTTGTTCTGCTTGCTGACGCTGCTGGTCTAACTCAACAGGTGTCACAAACCTTAATCCGTCAGGACGATAAATTTCGAGTGTTGTTGTTAATACAAACCTTATTCCTAACCGTGGACTTGTCCACCCATTAATATTAGTGATTTGTTTTAAACTCTTTTTCGACCGTAACCAACCTTGTAAGTTGTTTTTCTGTGGGTCATAAAGGTAATATTCTTCTACACCATGTTTCTCGTAAAAATCGCGCTTTTTATCCATTTCTGCTTTGGTGTTACTTGGTGATAATATTTCAAATACCACCTGTGGTGCAATATTTGCTTCTTGCCACTGTAAATAACGACCCCTGTCACCCTTTGGTCTACCAAATACCACCATTATATCGGGAGCGCAGCTTTTATCTTGCCCTTGAACTGGATACCATAATAAATCACCAGCAATAAATATATCTTGAATTGCTGCAAATAATATTTCTAAACCTTCTTTAATTAAAACAATCCAACGAAATTGTACTGTATTGTCTGCCATTGGTTGACCGTCGCTTTCTGGGTAGATAACGAAATCATCAGCGGCATCTTTATCTTTATATGTGACTTGTCGTACCATATTGCAGCACCTCCAGTTTGGCATGAGGTAATTATCCTCAGTTTAACGGCAGATGCGGTAAGTTACCACCGCATGAGATGGTAGTAAAATACCATGAACATTATATGTACTATTAAATCTAATATGACAGAGAAGACGCTGGCTACATGGTCTGTTGATGAATATCACCGCATGATAGAAGCGGGGATTTTACAGAATCGCAAAGTCGAATTGCTTACAGGTGAAATTGTAGAAATGAGTCCAGAAACTCCGATTCATTATAGTACTGCAAAACGAGATACCAAGTATTTAGAATCATTGCTTACAGGTTTGGCAGAAGTACGCTTTAATGGGCCAATTACGCTAAAAGATTCAGAGCCTGAGCCAGATATTGCAATTGTACGGCTGCCTGAATCAAACTACGATAACCGTCACCCTGAACCAGAAGATATTTTTTGGCTTATAGAAGTTTCTAAAACAAGTTTAAAAAAAGATTTAGAAATAAAAGCATCAATTTATGCTACTGCTAATATTCGAGAATATTGGGTTTTAAATTTGTCTGCAAATGAATTAATAGTCATGCAGAATCCCGAAAATGCAGAATATACAAGCGAAACCATAATTCGACAAGGAGTTATTACACCATTGGCTTTTCCAAATATTCAGGTTTTAGTTAGTAGGTTATTTTAAACACTGGAAAAAATGTATAGATGTAGAGACGTGATTAATCCCTTCGGGAAAACCTCCGGTTTACACGTCTCTACAACATGCGAATTTTATTCCCATTTGTGGCGAATACTATCGTATATTTCTATATACTTATCACCGGGATGGTTCCAGGAGTAATCGTATTCCATTCCTTGAATAGCTAACTGACGGAATAGTTCTGGACTGATATTATATAAATCTATTGCTCGTCCCATTGCTGATTCTAAAGCATAGTTATCTAGGTCAAAGAATACAAACCCGTTACGTGTTTCTTTAGAGTGCATTTGGTCGTAGTCCCAGTCAAATACTGTGTTTACTAACCCACCAACGCCTCGCACTATTGGCACTGTGCCATATTTTAAACCAATTATTTGCGTGAGTCCACATGGTTCATAGTTACTTGGTACAACTATCATATCGGCGCCTGCATATATTAGGTGCGATAATTCCTCGTTGAAACCTAATTCAATATGTACATCTGGGTTCTCTGCTAGGAAAGATTGTTCGTGAACAAACCAACTATTAATACTGGGTTCAGTGGCAGCACCAAGTAAAACAAATTGGGCGCCGCGTTCGAGGGCATGATAAATTGCATGGTGAACTAAGTGTACACCCTTCTGAGCATCAAGGCGCCCGATATAAGCAATTAGCGGTTTATCACTATCGCCTAACTTTAACCGTTCGCGTAAAGCCTTTTTATTATATTGCTTCTGTTCAAAATCTTCTGTCGTGTAATTGAAAGGAATATATTTATCAACTTTGGGATTCCAAAATTCAAAGTCAATACCGTTGAGAACTCCTTGGAACTTATCGCGATGTAAGTATAAAGTATGTCCTAAGCCGCAGCTAATATCAGTATGTTCGGCTTCCCAAGCATGATGCGGTGATACTGTAGTAACAGCATTTGAGTATACAATACCCGCCTTTATCATATTCAGTGCAAACGGATTAAAGTTATCCTGTAACTTATCGTACTGATAATAATATTCAGGACGGTTCAAACCAGTTGCTTCTAAAACCTCGTTTCCACATATACCTTGGTGTTTAAAATTGTGGATAGTATAGCAAACGCGCTGGAATTGCATACCGTTATACTTATATATCTCGTATAACATTACAGGTATTAAACCAGTTTGCCAGTCATGACAATGAATAATATCTGGGCATTTATTACTTTGCTGTAAGAACTGCAATGCTGCTTTACTAAAGAAAGCAAACCGCATATTGTCGTCATTGCAGCCGTAGTAACATCCACGATGAAAAAAGTTATCCTCAGAATGTGGCTCAATAAAGAAGCAAACTCGACCATGCACCCAACCGCAATATACAGAGCAATGAATTCTTCCACCATACCAGGGTACCCAGAGTTCGCGGTACGCATCATGTAATCCCCATATATGGTCATAGCGCATACAATCGTACATGGGAAGAATCAATTCGACACAATGCCCCTTGTTCTCTAACTCCCTACTTAGTCCGTACACGACATCGCCCAAGCCACCTGCTTTTATTACAGGCGCACACTCTGAGGCTATTTGTACAATGTACATTTTTTACCCCCCGGTTAATAAAAATTAATCTTATCCATCTTCTAAAATATATGCAATATGTACTTTAGAGCAAAACATTTCATATTAGCCCTCGCTACGTATCGTTTTGTAAAGATTTTCAAACTAAAGTATGACTATTTTCGATGGAGACGAGGCGCCTTGTATCCCAACTTTTTCCCGATACCAAAGCGAAAGTCAAATTTACAGTAGGGTGCGTGAAAGCTATTACTATCAATCAATGTAACGCAAAATTGTAGTGCTTTCACGCACCATTGATACATTAAGTGATGCTTGAAGTTGGTGCGTGACGCTTGAAGCCTTATAACTACGCTGAAATTTTTTCGTGGCGTCACGCACCCTACGTTAAAATTTTTTCGTGGCGTCACGCATCCGAAGAAATCATGATAATATTTATGCGTGATAAATGTTTTTGATATTTACGCTACTTTTTCAAAAAGAAAGTATGTTAATATTTTACAGATTATTGAGTAAAAAGCATTAAGAATTATTGAAAATTACTCAATAATCGTATCATGGACTCTTCTAAATTATCAGCAAATTCCCCTTTTGGGAATATAGATTCAGTTAGCGCTTTTATACCAAAGAATGACCTGATAGACAACCCAGGTTTTACTTTTGATTTTAGTAAGTCTTCTAATTCATCTTCAGGAGAAATATCGAATCAACAATATAATATACCTAGGTCTAATCCAAATCCTAATTCCATTTTTAGTAATCCTGCTACATACACAGATTTTAATGGAGACGGCAGAAAAGATTTATTGTGGCGTAATGATAAGACGGGTGAAACAGCTATTTGGATAATGGATGGCAAAAATATATCGGAAGGTAAGTTTGTGCCAAGTATGAGTTCAGACTGGGAGTACAAACTAGGTGATTTTAACCGCGATGCTAAAAGTGATATTTTTTGGCGCAACAAAACAACAGGTGAAAATAGCTTATGGATAATGGATGGTGGTAATGTTGCTACCTCCACTCAACTACAAACCATAGACTCTAATTGGCAACTAGATATTGCTGATTTTGATGGTGATGGTAAAAGTGATGCATTTTGGCATAATACTGCAACTGGTGAAAATGCAACTTGGTTGATGGATAATAATAACGTTAAAACCGCAGCTTATTTAACTCGAACAGAGGATTTAGGCTGGGAACCAACTATAGTTGATTTCAATGGTGACGGTAAAACCGATTTATTTTGGCGTAATCAAAAAACCACTGAGACCGCAGTTTGGTTAATGAATGGCACCGATTTTTCTGGTTCATTCCTACAAAAAATGGATACCAATTGGGATTATAAGATAGGAGATTTTAACGGAGACAGTCGAAATGATGTTCTGTGGCAAAACAAAGCTACAGGTGATACATCAATGTGGTTAATGAATGGAACCTTACTTTTCAGCAGTGACCTTGAGAAAGTCAATTCAGATTGGAAAGCTGATATCGGCGATTTTAATGGAGACGGTAAAACCGATATTTTTTGGCGTAATCAAAGAACTGGAGAAAATACAGCTTGGCTAATGGATGGTTCATCTGTTTCTACTTCAGCATTCTTGGCTAAAACTGACCCATCGTTGAAATATACTATCGGTGATTTCGATGATGATGGTAAGACTGATATTTTCTGGCGTGACACCACAAGCGGTGACAATAAATTATGGTTCATGAATGGTACCACTGCTTCGGAAAGTACCGTAATTAATGCTGGCTCCGAATGGAAAACCAATATTAGCTAGTAGCACAGGCGTCCCGCCTGTGTTTTTATCCAGACGGGGCGCCAATTAATAATTTTTTTTGCGATTATTTTTAGACGGTTTCAACTGGCGCCACAAACGATTTAACCAATTATTATTCTTACGGGATGTACGTTTAGAATTATTAGGTTTCATTCCTTGTTGTAAACGCGCTTCTTCTGTTATTGGTACTGCATTTTTATCAGGAACTATTTGTGTTCCGTATCTACGTGCATATACCTGTGTAAATTCGGCGCCGAAAAATAAAATTTGAGCAGCGTAGTTAACCCAAAACAAAATGACTACAATCGAACCAGCGGCACCATAAGTAGAGTTAAATGTGGCTCTCGCTAAGTAAAAACCTAGTAAATATCTACCAATTGAGAATAATAACGATGTTAACGAGGCGCCGATTAAAACATCACTCCAAGCAATTTTAACATCTGGAAGAACTTTAAAGATTAATCCGAATAATATAGTTGTAACAACAAAAGAAACAAAAAAGCTGACTAACTGCCAAATACCATCAATACCTGGTAATATATTTTGAAAATAAGCGATTGTAGCAGATAAAGCAGTAGTCATCACAAGTGAGACTAATAATAAAAACCCGATTCCCAAAATCATCGTAAACGATAGAAACCTTTGGCGAATCATGTTTTTTACTGCACGTCCAGGTTTGGGCTGTACTTCCCAAATTGTATTGAGTGAATCTTGTAATTCTGTAAATAGACCAGTAGCACCAAACAATAGAACAATTACACTAATAAGTGATGCAATCGTTCCTTGTCGTGGTTGACTTGCGCTTTGAATGGCACCTTGAATAAGAGCAGCACTCTCTGGACCTACTAAACCTCGAAGTTGTACTTCGATAGCACCTCTTGCAGCCTCTTCAGTAAATACGGCGCCGACAATAGCAATGATAATAATTAACAAAGGAGCGATGGAAAAGATTGTGTAATAAGATAATGCGGCTGCTAACCGTGAGGCTTTATCCTTTGACCACTCTTCAAACGTCTCCTTAAACAGACTTACAACTTTATTAAATATCAAGTGACTCTCCTTTACTGTCTAGCGTCAACTCCACTGAATTCTATTAATACTCCACACTACTGAGGTAAGCATCCTTCTACAGACACTTCTCATCGCAGTCAAAAGAAATAAATTATAGAGAAACCGGGTTTCTAGGGAGATCTTGATTTTTATAACAAGATTCAATAAAGAAACCCGGTTTCTGTAGGAGATTGTAATTTTTATAACAAGATTTAACAAAGAAACCGGGTTTTTAACTTATGTAAGTTAGCAAAACATTTTTTGACTACTGTATATATTGTAATGACGCAAAGAAGCGCTTTCCAGAGTTGTAATGCATACCGTTGTATCAACATGTAATGTGGAAGTCCGCATTTTCTCGGTTTATTAAGTAATCACAATCAAGGCAATATCTATAGATGTAAGTCAAAAATTGCTCAATAACAAAGCTTTGTAAGATAAAAAACAAAACGTGAAAATATGAGGGAAATAATGAACACAGCTAACTTAGAATTTTTCAACACAAACGAGATTACCGTAACCATACCTAAGCCATATCTTGAGAGATTGTATAATTTGCTCAAAGATAACGTACAAAACAATGACCAGTCTTCAAAAGCAAAAGATACTCAGTTACAAGACCGAGTGCAAAAAATGCTTCAACAGCGTGAAGACCGTGATATTTTGGCTTATTTAGATTGGGTGTTAAACCAAAATAGCTAGAATTTTGGTGACAGTAGTGCGTCAACTTGCGTCATGACCATTGCTGGAGTCACCGCTAATTTAGCAGACATCTGACGAAGATTACCTTCACTATTAAAACCAATCCATTCGGTTATAATTTTGTAATCTGAACTCAATACACGATGAAGTTGACGGTCTTGTGGCGCCCACCGTTCGACTTCACCATCAAGTATTACGATACTTTTAGTGTGTAGTGCAGCAGCCAAGTATGATACTAATATATTATTAGAAATTAAAAGTGAAGTATTAACGAAGAGCGCTGATAATGCTCCAATGCTGATTTTTCCTACTAAATTGACTGATGAAATTGAGGAAAGAGAAGCGACTGTGGCCGCTAAATTAGTTTGTTCTGCTGAACCTGTTAATACTACTTGATAACTGCGTTCTGTAATTGCGTCGGCAATTTTCGCTAAGTCTTCAGCAGACAAATGCCGTTGAAAATCATCTAAATGAATGCAGACATATTTATTTGGTGGTAGGTAATTTGCAGCTTCAATTTTGCTCAACTCAATAAAATCTGTTTGTAAAAGTGGAAATTCTAATTCGTCGTCTTGAACTGGGATACCTAAAAATTTCATTAATTGTAGATGGCGCCATATTTCCGGTTGGTTATCAGGATAGTGTATAAAATAGGTGGGGTCTGGACAATAATAACCGGGAATATAAAATCCGGCGTTAATACGGGCGCCGAGTAAAGAAGTAAAGCTATTTATAATAGTACCGTTATCGTGCATTTGTAACGCTAAGTCAAAGTGTAAAGCGTGAACTTTGGCTAAAAATTCTGGGATTTTTTCAACTGAGGGTGATTCTGGAATACCTGGATAGCCTGGAAATTCAATAAAATCGTCAATTAAGTGGCGCCATCGCTGTTTTATAATCTCTGGAGAGAATAATCCAATCAAAGTTATATGAGCATTAGGGAATGCTGCACGTAATACTCGCAAAGCTGGAATAATACACATCAAATTTTCCAAACCAGGCAACGCGCGCACTATTGCAATGCGTTCAATATGCTGTTTAAACAAAAGTTGATTCACTACCATGTATTGTTACCTGCGCCGCATCATTAAACAATATCCAACTATTTTTACCCCAAGTCATCGTGCTAACGGCATAATATACAATTGTTTTCTTTTATAGTAGATATAGTTAATCTACGACTAAAGGTATACAAATATTTGTAATTTATACCAATAGCAGTATGATTTATGACTCCTATATTTGCTAATTTATGCAAAAAGTCACTAAAATTTTATGCAATTAGCTAATAAAGTCGCATTAATAACGGGTGCAGGTTCAGGAATAGCCAAAGCGGCAGCAATATTATTTGCCAAAGAAGGAGCAAAAATTGCAGCGTTAGGGCGTACAAAAGACGAGCTTGAAGCAGCAGTTGCAGAAATAAATCAAGCCAACGGAGAAGCTATTGCAGTAATTGCTGATATTTCTAAAGTTGAGGATATGCAGCGAGCGACTCAAGAAGTTATTAATAAATGGGGAAGATTAGATATAGTATTTGCAAATGCTGGTATTAATGGAGTTTGGGCGCCGATTGATGAATTAGAACCCGAAGAATGGGATAAAACTATCGAAGTTAACCTTAAAGGAACTTTTTTAACAGTTAAATATACAGTACCTTACTTAAAAAAACAGGGTGGCTCAATTATTATTACCTCATCCATTAATGGTACACGCACCTTTAGTAAATCAGGCGCCACAGCATACGGATGTTCTAAAGCAGCACAAGTAGCATTTGCAAAAATGACAGCACTAGAACTTGCCAAACATAAAATTCGCGTCAACGTCATATGTCCTGGCGCCATAGATACTAATATATCTGAAAATACAGAACAAAGAAACTTAGAAAAAGCACAAGAACCCGTCGTATTTCCAGAAGGCAAAATTCCCTTAACCGACGGAGAACCAGGAAGTTCAGAGCAAGTAGCACAACTCGTACTTTTCCTAGCATCAGATGCATCCAACTTAATCACAGGAACAGAAGTTTGGATTGACGGTGGAGAATCTCTATTAAAAGGATAATATTGCAATTGTAGGTTGGGTGTAGCGACAGCGTAACCCAACACAACCAACATTTAATTTTTATTATAGATTTAACGAGTATCATGCATTTAAAGCAAAGAATTGATGACTCAGTAGAGCGAATGGAGGAAATTCTGAGGCGGGTTTTTCTGCCCACCCCACAAGAGATTTTGATTGTTTTTTATTTGGAAAAGAATAACAGTTTAATTTTCGTCGCGTCCGTGTACTTGTGCTGGTGGACTTGTTGCTTCGACTGCGGTAAATGATTCTAAGATTTTGTAGGTGTGGGATGCTCCTTTTGGAACTACCCATGAATTACCTGGTTCGAGTTTTACTACTTGACCTTCGATATGTAATTCTGCTGTACCTTTTATGACGTAACCAACTGTTTCATACTCGCGTGCTGTTGATTCTTTAGCTTCACCTGGTTGTTCGTCTTCCCAAAGTCGCATTGAAACGGTTTTTCCAGATGCTAAATATTTTTGTCCGAGTTGACCTGTGGGTGAGTAAGCAGAATCTACTTTTTTAACGCTTGTGTCAGCCATGATTATTTTCTCCTTTTATAATAGAAGCGGCACCTACTGTTATTCCTACTTTTGCTAAGGTTTTAAGACAATTTTGATGCAGTTGTCTTTTTTGTGTTTGAATATGTCGTAACCGTGCGGCGCCTGATCGAGTGGTAAAGTGTGTGTGATTACAAAGGTGGGGTCAATATCACCGTTTTGAATACGTTCGAGTAAAGGTTTTAAATATTTATGAACGTGTGTTTGTCCCATTTTAAAAGTTAGACCTTTGTTCATTGCGGCGCCCATTGGTAGTTTATCAACAAATCCAGCGTAGGCGCCTGCTATTGATACGTGACCACCTTTACCACAAGATAGAATGACTTGACGTAATGCTGTAGGACGGTCGGGTTCTATTTTGACGGCTTGCAAAACTTGGTCGTGCAATGCCATAAAATCTGTACCATGTGCCTCAAGTCCCACTGCGTCGATAACTGCATCTGGACCACGACCACCTGTCATTTCTTTAAGCGCTTCACCTACATCTAGTTCTTCGTAGTTAAGAACCTCTGCTTTACATATGTCTTTCGCCATTTGTAAACGTTCAGGAATACGGTCAATAGCAATAACTCTTTCGGCGCCTAACATAAACGCGCTTTTTATGGCAAACTGTCCAACGGGTCCACATCCCCATACAGCGACGATATCACCTGGTTTGATATGACAGTTCTCAGCTGCCATGTATCCAGTTGGGAAAATATCTGTTAAAAATAAGACTTGCTCATCAGTCATTCCATCAGGTATTTTGAGTAAACCTGTGTCTGCAAATGGTACACGCGCGTATTCTGCTTGTCCACCAGCGTATCCTCCGAAGATGTGCGAATATCCGAATAAACCCGAAGGTGAATGACCCATTATCTTCTCTGCTAACCATCCGTTGGGGTTAGAGTTATCACATAATGACCATAAGTCTTTATGACAGAAATAACAGTTTCCGCAAGCAATAGTAAATGGAACAACTACTCTATCTCCAATTTTTATGTTTTTAACAGATGTTCCAACTTCAACGACTTCTCCCATAAATTCATGACCTAATATATCCCCTTTCTGAACTGTAGGAATAAAGCCATTGAATAAGTGTAAGTCTGAACCGCAGATTGCTGTTGAAGTGATTTTTATTATTGCATCGCGCGGATTTAATATTTTTGGGTCTGGCACTGTATCTACTTGGACTTTATTGGTGCCGTGCCAGCATAGTGCTTTCATAATTATTATTCCTAATTTTTTATATTTCTTTTCTTTGTGTTTTTTGTGCCTTTGTGGTTTATACACTTGAACCACAAAGAACACAAAGGTCACAAACTAAGAGTTATGGAAGTTGGTAGTAACCGCTACGAGTACCTGTTACAGGTTCAACTGTTTTTTCTACTTGCTTTTCAGTCTCTCGTAAGAACTCTTTGGTCGCACGGGGTGTTTCTTCGTTCAGGTTAAGTTTTTCTGTTACTGTTCCAGCGGTTTCTTCGATTTTTTCTTTAATTTCTTCTATGATGTTGCCGCTGCTAGTTTTGTAGTTCTCGGTATCGCTACCAGAGTTATTTTGTCTGAGGCTTTTGTGAACATCATCATCTGGCACACCTTTATAGTATACGCCTTCAGGTGATACTACTGTTCCACCACTTTGTTGAGATTTGTTTTTAACTTGGTCTGGAACAGTACCGTCGTCAACTTTGGTTGTGTTGTACTCGGTATCGCTAGAGTTATTTTGTTTGAAATTTTTGTTGCTACCGCTACCGGAGTTATTTTGGTTGAAGCTTTTGTGAACATCATCTGGCGTACCTTTGTAGTATATGCCTTCGGGTGATACTACTGTGTTGTCAGCAATTGCTGGCTGGATGTTGTTGTAACCAAATTGAATTGTGAAGAATGTAAATGCTGCTACTAATAGAGTCAATGCTCTACGTAATATATTCATCGAAAAGTTCCTCCATTGGATAGATGTTGAAAATTTGAGCTTAATATCCGCAAAATCTGTCAAAAAGCTTGCCAAAAAACTTTCTTTACGGCTTCAAGACTACTTTAATACACTTATCTTTCTTTTGCTGAAATATTTCGTAACCGTGCGCTGCCTGGTCTAATGGTAGTTGATGTGTAACTACTTGTGATGGGTCTAATTTACCTTCCATTATCATGTCAAGCAGCTTATGCATGTACTTTTGACCATGCATTTGTCCCATACGGAAAGTTAAACCTTTATTGAATGCGGCTCCGAGAGGCACTTTATCTATAAAACCTCCATACACACCCATAATCGAGAGGGTGCCACCTTTGCGACAAGCTAACATCATTTGTCGTAAAACATGGGGACGGTCGGTTTCTAAGCGCAGTTTTTGTTTGGTTTGATCGTAAAAGTCTTCAAAACCTATGCCATGTGCTTCTAAACCTACAGCATCAATACAAGCATCAGGCCCACGACCACCCGTCATCTCTTTTAATGCTTCACCTGCGTCTACTTCTTCGTAATTGATAACTTCTGCTTTGGCAAATTTAGAAGCTAGCTCTAACCGTTCTGGAAAGCGGTCGATGCCAATAACTCTTTCGGCGCCCATCATATAAGCGCTAATCATAGCAAATTGACCGACTGCACCGCATCCCCATACAGCCACAGTATCACCAGGTTGAATATCACATAACTCAGCGCCCATATATCCTGTAGGAATAGCATCCGAGATAAATAGTAATTTCTCGTCGGGTATATCCTTGGGTACTTTAACTACGCCTACATCTGCAAATGGAACTCGTATATACTCAGCTTGGGCGCCTGCATATCCACCAAAAGCATGAGAATATCCGTAAATCGCTGAAGTGATATTACCGAATAATTTCTCTTCAATCCAACCTTCTGGAATAGAGTTGTCACATAGCGACCACATATCACGTGAGCAGTAGTTACAATGACCGCAACCAATAGTCGAAGGTACAACTACTCTGTCACCAATTTTTAGGTTAGTAACTTTACTACCAACTTCAACTACTTCTCCCATGAATTCATGACCGATGATATCACCAGCCTGAACGGTAGGAATATAACCACCATAGACGTGTAAGTCTGAACCACATATGGCAGTAGATGTAATTTTGAGAATTACATCACGCGGGTTGAGAATTTTTGGGTCGGGTACATTTTCGACCCGCACCTCATTTGCTTTGCGCCAACAAACTGCTTTCATATTTTTTATTTTGTTACTGTCCGCGTGGTTGTCCTTCAGTTGTGGCTATTTCCCCTGCTTCCATTAGCATTTTGAAGCGACGTAGGTCATCACCTATTTGCTGTTCTGGCTCTTCTCCAAAGAGTTTTGCGAAAACTGCTGTTAAGGCACCTCCTGGTGGGGTATATTCCATAACTACTTTAACTTCAGTACCTCTATCACCAGGTGCTTTTTTAAACCTTACAAACCCAGAGTTTTCCACATCGGCATCTTCTGCTGAAGCCCAAGAAATAAACTCGTTTTCGCGGTCTTCGAGAATTTCAGCATCCCATTCAATACTTGTACCTAGTGGCGCCGTTGCGACCCAGTGCGACCGTTTGTTATCAAGCACTTTAACTTCTTTGAGGTGCTTCATAAAATTGGGCAAATTCTCAAAGTTGTGCCAAAAACTGTATAACTCTTCAACAGCTTTATTAATAGTTACGGTTTTTTCAACTTTAATGACTTGCCCTATTCCTATAGCTTCTTGTGCTTGTTGAATAGTACTTTTTTTCTTTACACCTTGGTAAAGTAGGCCACCTCCAGCTATAGCAGTCAATACTCCTCGTAGTGAACGCTGCTTCAAGCCCATTAATACCATAGTACCACCACCAATTAACGAAGCCCAGCGTTCGGTATCGCCTGCTTCGTTTTGGTTACTACTAATATTTTCTGATGTTGATGCCACTTTTCTACTCCATACTTATTAATAATATTTCTGTTTGTAGAGACGTAATATATTCCCTGCGGGACACTACGTGAACGCGTCTCTACATAAACAAAAGGTCTACATAGTAACAGCGGCGCCAGCTGTTGGGTTAGCTGGTTTCATATCGGCGCCAACTTTGGCACGATATAATTCAACTAAACGCTGCTCGGACATCATTAAGTCTTTGACAATTTCTGCAAAAATAGCAGTTGATATTGGGTCAGTAGTAGAAGGCATTAAATTGCTAAGGTCGCCAATACCGGTTTGTACGTCACCTAATGCTGAACGTAGCTGGAATATATTATCACTACCTGTTAGCGCTGTTTTCACTTTTGCATACTGGTTAGCAATATTCGCAGTCAACGAAGGTTTTTCACCAAGTTGATTTAATCGCGCTTCTAAATATTGAATATGGCGCCCTTTATTTTGAATCATCTCTCCAAAGAGTGATTTGATTTGAGAATCAGATTCTTTTTGCGAATATTGTTCGAGTGCTTCGAGCGAATATTTTTCACCTGCTAAAGCTGTATTGAGTGCTTTAACTATTTCACCCTTGGTTGAACCACCCCAAGCATCAGCTAATTTCCACCATTCCGCGTCTTTATCACGTTCCGAAGGTAAAGCTACATCCTTACCACCATAGCCTAAGCGACTCAAAATTGCTGTACTAAATACAGCTAAGTCGCCAGGTTGACGTGATGTAATTAAATTACCATCAACTACTAATGCTTCATCCAGATAATTGGCGCCTGCGTTAATCATATCCTTACGGATAGCCATATATCCAGTGGCTTTCTTACCCTTAAGCAAGTCACCTTCTATCAATAACTGAGGCCCGTGACAAACAGCAGCGACTATCTTGTTTTGTGCCATCGCTTCCTGCACAAATCTTACTGTATTACGGTTACAGCGCATTTTATCAGGCGCCATACCACCAGGTATAATCACTGCGTCAAATTCAGCAGCTATAGCTTCGCTTGTCGTAGCATCGGGTTTTACAGAGACTTTGCCACGCTTACCTTTATAAGTCTCGCTCATTCGAGAACCGAGAACAACGACATCCATTCCTGCTTGCTTTAAAGCATTATAAGGTACCTCAAACTCCGCATCTTCTACATCTGCTTCAATGAGAATACCTATTTTCTTCTTATGATGACTATTACTTGACATATTGTCTCCAATTGTTGCTCTACAATATCAACTATGCTTTAACTTCATTTTTTACAGCAGGTAATATTTCGCTGTAATCATCAGAGAAATTTAAACGTACATCTTCAAACTCACCTGCGGATACTGCACTTTCCACAACACTAAATACCGCACGAGCGTGACTGGTCGCGACTTCCGTAGAAACACCTTCTTTTTCGCTCACCATTTTGATAAATTCATCACACTTGAAGTAATTCCCGTTTTGACCTTCACGTCCATGTAAAAACTCACCTAATTCTTTAGGTAGTTGTGAAGCTAAATCTTTCGCCTCATCACCAACAATACGTTCGCGAATAGTTTCCAATGTTGCACGAGTAGCATTTATCGCTTCTTCACGGGAATTTAACCCAGCTCCATCCTGTACTTTCTTAATAAACTCGTCGTACTTCATAATCTTGGTTGAGGATATATATTTTTAGTGCATTACAAATCTACATATACAACTCGCTTCAAGAAGAAATATATGAGCTACAAGTCTAAATAACCAATATAAGACATATCAATTATCCTTACTTATAGCCCATAAATATCAAGGAGCTAGTTGACGATTTTTGATACTTATTATGCTATCTATCAAATAATTTCAAAGCTTCGCTCTAAAGAGAGATATACTAATTTTTTACCGCCCAGGATATAATATCTAAAAAAAAGTCAAATTTTACAAAAATTAGTCTAGAATAAAATAAAAATATTAGAAATACTGTTATAAACAAAAAAAAACAGCTATGAGTCATGACATTCATAACTCATAACTATGCGTGAAGTGGCTATAGCGTGAATTGACAATTACTAGACTACGCATAATTCGCAAGTATATCTTCGCTCCAAAGGAATATCTCGGTGTATATGTATCTCTATCTAAAGTAGTACTTCTATTGGGGTATAGAGACTTGACGAAAAAACCTTATTGTGGAGTAGCGGTTGACGGCAATATTTGGACCCCGCATTAAGCGCGAAGATTATGAAGATAGAATTTAATCAATGTTGTTGTAGAGACATTACATGTAACGTCTCTACGTTTACGGCATAATTACGGCAAACGTGTGATGGTCGGTTGGTCGAGATAGTTATATACCAATTGAGAAACTTGACGAATAAAATCTCTAGCTTGCGGACTATGATGAGGTCTTCTCACTAAAATACCAGCCAAATATTTTCTACCCGAAGGTGTTTGAATAATACCCGCATCTCCCAGCACAAATCTTAAAGTACCAGTTTTGTGAGCAATATTGGCGCCTTTCCCTAAACCGGAAGGTAATAATCTACGGTTTTGGCATCGATACATTATATTTAAAACTTGAGTGCGACTCGCATCACTAAGTAAATTGCTGTTTGTCACTAAAGCTGATAAACGTACCAAGTCTTTCGCACTCGTTCTATTCGTTCCCCCAAAGTCTCCTAACATATTTCGCATTGCAGTCTGCTCAAGTCCCCACTTGCGGAAGCGTTGATTTAATTTTGCAATACCTCCTAAACGTTCGATGACCATATTGGTTGCAGTATTATCGCTAATAGTCATCATCCGAGTTGCCGTCTCTAGCAAACTAAATTTAGTTCCAGTCCGACGAAAACGCATATTCCCCGAACCACCCGCTAAATGTCTGCGCTGCATTACCATTGTTTCATCCAATCGAATTCTACCCGCATCAACTTCTTCAAACAATGCAATCAAAACTGGATATTTTATTGTACTGGCAGCAGGAAATATTTTTTCTCCATTAATATTTAAATAATCACCTGTTTGTAAATCTAAGAAAAAGATTCCTGGTGTCAGCGACTTGTAGCGATTCATCAATGTTTTGATTTGAGTTTCTAACAATGACATTTCTTGCCTTAAACTAATAACACCAGCAAATTTAGAATTATTTCTATTTACTTCCGGAACCGGGATAGGAACAGAGTTATTTCGCTCCGTTGGGGGAATGAATCGAAGTCCTGGTAATGGTATCGTATTTGTGCTGAATGAACTAGCTAGCTCGTTAACCTTTATTGTTTGCTCCGCTTTTACTGTGAATGGAAACAGGATAACACTTAAACAAGTAAGTAATAAAAAATTAGATTTCATGTGTATATTGTGTCAGGAACACAGAGATGTAACACGCAATCAAAAAAGCGTGTCATTAAAAAAATGCAATCGAGAAACCATCGTATTTAACAATATTTGTATTGTCAAGAATTCTATTTAACAGAAACCCGGTTTCTTTGTTGAATATTGTAATAACAATCACTATTTTGCGTAGAAACCGGGTTTCTATTTCTCAATAGCGAATGTTTATTGCAACTCGGCGCCGTTTATGAGTATGATGAATCGATATACCATAGCGAGTGAGTTGTAATTTATGTATACAGCAAATTCTCTCAAAGCCGAACTAAACTCCAAAGGGTGGCGATTGACACCCCAACGGGAAGTAATATTAGAAGTGTTTCAAAATTTGCCACAAGGAAAGCACCTAAGTGCAGAGGAGTTATTCGCTCTGCTGGAAAAGCGTCAAGAAGGAATTAGCTTGTCTACTATTTACCGTACCTTAAAGCTGATGACGCGGATGGGGATATTGCGGGAACTAGAGTTAGCAGAAGTACACAAACATTACGAACTTAACACATCATCACCCAATCATCATCACCACATGGTGTGTGCCCAGTGTAACATGACAATTGAATTTGAAAACACTTCAATTCTCAAACAAGCAACAAAGCAAGTAGAAAAATCAGGCTTAGAACTAATCGACTGTCAACTAACCATTTACACAATATGTCCCGAAGCAGTACGCAAAGGATGGCCAGCCGTTGTTTCATCTGACTGGGTATGTTCGCGTGCAATAAGAGCCGCAGAACTTGAAGAAGGCGCCTCTTTTTTATAAATACGTAGGGTGCGTGACGCCAATAAAAATCTTGCAACATAGCCCAAAATCAAATAGCGTCACGCACCAAAACTTGATATTCTCCACAAAGCGCCTCTTTTTTGTAAATGCATAAGTAAAATTATCTACAAATAGTGGTTGTTAGTAATTCTGCTTAGTGAACCTATTCAACACTGATAGGCATCAATTAAACATTAGTAATAGTACCTCAAGCTCTGACCCATATTATAGTACGCAATCGTACCAATATAGTGAAACTTACGGTTATGGTGATGCTAAAATCATGCCCATCAAAGTATGTGATGCAGACGGTAAGGCTAGTCATGAAAATATTGCCAAGGGCGTTATTTATGCCGTAGATAACGGCGCCAATGTCATAAATCTCAGTCTCGGCGGAATATATACAGAAGTACTAGCAAATGCAATCAAATACGCAACTGAGCGTGGCAGTGTTGTAGTTATGGCAGCAGGAATGAAGCCCAACAACTATCAATTTGAAAACGGTATCTCAATGGCCACGGCTTATGTTTCAGGAGTTGCAGCATTGATGTTAAATGCAAATCCTTGTTTGACTCCAGAAGAAATTCAAGCAATTATTACAGATACAGCAATTACCTAGCTCAAGCATCTAAATTCATAAATTATCGCACTGCCATATAGCTATAGATGAATTAACGTTAATCTAGTATCACGTCTTAAATTTTTGTTGAGTCTGCAAACCCTGCTGTATTTCTAGGGTAATGTGGTTCGAGAGTTAATTTAATTTACTCACAAAAGTATTAAATTACACCTTCAAATCACTTGAGTGCAGTAGGAGCGAATACCCGACTAAAGAGGGATGTCAATAGCTTCCTAAAGTTGGTCAGATGGTATGCAAAGCCTGTACCTCAAGGTTGACATGATTACAAAAGTTTTGGAGAAACATCAATGGGACAAGCAAAAGTAGGTGACACAGTAACAGTACACTACACAGGTAAATTGACTGATGGCACAGTTTTTGACTCTTCGTCAGGGGGCGACCCGTTAGAGTTTACAATTGGTACAGGACAGTTAATACCTGGATTTGAGGATGCAGTTGTAGGGATGAACGCTGGTGACTCAAAAACTACTCATATCCCCGTAGACCAAGCATATGGTACATATCGTGATGACATGGTTATTGAGGTAGACCGTGAACAAATGCCACCCGAACTAGAACCAGAAATTGGTCAACAGTTACAACTCCAGCAACCCACAGGTCAAGTTATACCCGTCGTTATCACCGAAATATCAGACTCTACCATTACTCTAGACGCAAATCATCCTCTCGCTGGCGAAGATTTAGTCTTTGATATTGAACTAGTTGGTATCGGCGCCTAAGTTTCGTAATATCGTAGGTTGGGTGAAGCCGCAGGCGTAACCCAACATACAGCAACTTGCAATTATTTTTCATCTTTGATGCCCAACGTCCCGAACGTTCAGGTGTAATATTCTCAGTACCACAGCTTTAGACTGTTGCATTTCCACTTATTTTTTTAGCAAAAAACTATTTATTTCCCATTCTAGCCACACTCTTTCTGGCTTAGTTAAAAAATTACAGGCTTTCAAATATTTTTGGGTTTTTAAAGTAATGTTTTTACTCCTTGCGTTAGAAACAGTGCTAACGTTTATTTTGATGTTTGTAATTTTTGGTTCTGGACTAGATAAACGGGCGCCTTCTGGGTTTGCGGGTTTAGCTATTGGGTTAACAGTTTTTGTTGAAGCTGCGTGTATAGGCCCCATAACAGGCGGCAGTATGAACCCTGCGCGCTCATTTGCACCCGCGTTAGTAGCAAGTATGTGGCAGCATCAGTGGGTTTATTGGGTGGCGCCGATTTTAGGGGCACAAATAGCTGTAATTGTATATAAAATACTTTCTAACCAGTTTCAAGACCTTAAGTAATTAATTGTTTTTATTTATACCTAATAAAATTATGAAAAAAGTGATGTTTGTCTGTAACAAAAATTCTCGTCGTTCGCAAATGGCAGAAGGGTTTGCGCGTACATTGGGTGAAGGTAAAATAGAAGTATCAAGTTCTGGTTTGGAAGCGAGTCATGTAGACCCTATGTCTGTTAATGTTATGTCAGAAATAGGTGTTGATATTAGTAATCAAAAATCAAAACCATTAAGTGAATTTAATCCTCAAGATTACGATGTCGTAATTTCTTTATGTGGATGTGGTGTTAACCTACCATCCGCTTGGGTGACTAGAGAAATATTTGAAGACTGGCAACTCGATGACCCAGAAGGACACGATATAGAAAAGTTCCGTACTGTCCGCGACCAGGTAAAGCAACGAGTGGAAAAATTGATAATGTAATATCACGTTAACACACTTAATTTTAATCTATACTAGGATATTTGGTGTGCATGGGGGCAAATGGCTAGGGTTGAGCGAACAATTTTGATTGTAAATCATTCCCGGATGGAGCAAGAGCTTTATCAAAGCTATTTGCTTCACGAAGCAAGCTTTGTTTACGATATTTGGCAGGCAGAGTCTAGGGACGAAGCATTACGGTTGTGCTGTCAGCAGCTACCCAATGTTATTCTGTTGGATTATTTTCTCCTTGATGGAGATGGGTTACAATTTTTGCTTGAATTGAAAACCCGTGTTGGCGAAAACTGTCCGCCAATAATTATGTTTAATAATTTAGGTAATGAAACTGTAGCAATTCGAGCATTTAAAGCGGGTGTAGAAGATTATATTCTTAAAAAAGACGTTACAGCAGAAAATTTAAGATATGTTACCAGAACTGCTATTGAGAATTTTCAGTTGCGGCAAAAGCAGCGTGCGAGTGAAGAACGCTACCGAGGTATTGTCGAAGACCAAACCGAATTGATTTGCCGATTTTTACCAGATTGTACTTTAACGTTTGTAAATCAGGCGTATAACCGCTATTTTAACTTTGCACCTGACACATTAATTGGTCAAAATTTTCTTAACCTAATTCCAGCAAGCCATCGGTCTATTGTGCAACAGCAAATTGCTGAATTAGCTTTATCACAGACTGAGAATGCCGTGATAACTCTGGAGCATCCTGTTCTTAAACCCAATGGCGAAATAGCTTGGCTGCAGTGGACAAACCGCGCAAGTTTTGATAAAAACGGTCAGCTTGTGGAATTTCAAGCAGTGGGGCGAAATATTAGGGCTCACAAACAAGTAGAAACAGCATTGCGAGAAAGTGAACAAAGGCTTTTGGCAATTATTGATAATTCTAAAGCTGCCATTTTCCTGAAAGATATGGAGGGACGTTATTTACTCATGAATCATGAGTGTGAACGTCTTTTTAAAATTACCAATGATTGGATTCGCGGTAAAACTGATTATGATGTTTTTCCAAAAGAAATTGCAGATACTTTACGCCTCAATGACCAACAAGTTATTAATAATGGCACCGCTATAACGCTCGAAGAAGAAGTTCCTCTTGAAGATGGTATTCACACTTATATTGCCGTCAAGTTTCCCTTGTATGATAGTGAAGGTGTACCGTATGCAATTTGCGGAATTTCTACAGATATTACTGAGCGTGCGCGTTTACAAGCGGAACGAGATAAATTACTTCATGAAGCACAAGTTGCTCGTGAAGCAGCAGAAGCGGCTAACCGTAGTAAAGACGAGTTTATCGCGATGGTTGCCCACGAACTACGCTCACCACTTAATTCTGTTGCTGGGTGGGTGAAACTTTTGCAAATGCGAGAATTTGATGCAGCTACTACCAAGCGCGCGCTTGAAGCTATTGAGCGTGGGACTCAAACTCAAGTGCAATTAATCGAAGATTTGCTAGATATTTCTCGCATGGTTCGCGGCGCCTTACGGTTAACGTTTGCCCCAGTCAACTTAATGACGGTGATACAATCAGCATTAGACACTGTGCGTCCAATGGCAGACTCTAAACAAATTCATCTTGAAACCCAATTTGCTGCAAACGCACAAGTATTGGGAGATGAAAATCGTTTACAACAAATTTTGGTAAACTTACTCACCAATGCTATTAAGTTTACACCTAAACAAGGCTTAGTTACCGTAGCTTTAGAATTGGTTGAGGAACAAGTACAAATTCAAGTTACTGATACAGGTAAGGGTATTAGTGCTGAATTCTTACCGCAAATTTTCGAGCTATTTCAGCAAGCACAAAAAAGTACAGGCGCCAAGGATGGGTTGGGACTAGGATTAGCAATAGTCAAGAATCTTGTTGAACTACATAATGGTACAATTACAGCACATAGTTTTGGCATTGGACTGGGAGCCACTTTCACCGTTAAGTTGCCATTACTACCAGTTGCTCCAGTTACAGTTGTTTCCGAGGTTCCAATCATTTCTGATGTGGCGCCTCTATCAGGTATGCGCGTACTGGCTGTCGATGATGAGCCAGATTCTCTCTCACTACTTCAGTTTATATTAGAAGATGCCGGAGCTGAGGTACAAACAGCTTCTAATAGCTCAGTTGCTTTAGCTCTGTTACCGCAATTTAGCCCTAATCTTCTAGTTAGTGATATCTCCATGCCAGAAATGAATGGTCATGAATTGCTACAAAAAATCAGAACTCTTCACCCAGATTTAAAAATACCTGCTATTGCCCTTACCGCTTATGCTAGTTCCTCAGATAGAGAATATGCGCTCCGCTTAGGCTTTGAGCAATACTTTTCTAAGCCAGTTGAGCCAGAACATTTAATACAAGGCATTGTCAGCTTAATAAGAAGGAAGGAAATTAATGCCTACCAATAATTCGATAGGTAGAACTTTCGCACGACGATTAATGTTCGCCGCGATTGGTACGCCTTTATTGGTGGCTTGGTTAAATAAAATTTGAAAAATTGCAACTCAAGATAGATGAGTTTGTATAAGTTGCGTGACGGTTGCCAACAATTGGAGTGGGTCAACAGGTTTAGAAATGTATTCCCAAAAGCCAGCTTTTAGTGCTTCCTCTTGGTCTTCTTTCTGAGCAAAAGCTGTGAGAGCAAGGGCAGGAATTTTTTGACCTTGTGGCAATGCTCTAACTCGACGTATTAATTCGTAACCATTGATTTGTGGCATTCCAATATCGCTGATAATTAGATTTGGAGGATTTGCGCTCAAGAGTTCGAGCGCTTGTAGCGGTAAGGGTACAGCCGTTACGATGGCGCCATCTTCTTGAAGTAAAAAGCGCAACAAGTCTAAATTATCTGGGTCATCATCGACTAAGATAATGCGAATTCCCATTAGCCCTTTATTAGAGCAAGCAGTAAGAGGTTCTTTTGATAGCGAAAGTGCGTTTTGATACTCTAAGCCAATTAAGGTTGCTGCATTATTACTCAATAAGGAAAACTGTGAAGCATCGGCGCCTAATATTTCAAAGTTCTCGAGCAAAGGTAACTTAACGGTAAATGTTGACCCTTGCCCCACACCGGGACTTTCTACTTCAACTTTGCCCCCATGCAACTCGACTAAATGACTTACTATTGCAAGCCCTAATCCTAAACCACCATATTGGCGTGTTGTACTGCCGTCGGCTTGTCGGAAACGTTCAAAGGCATGGGGGAGAAATTCAGGCGCCATCCCAATTCCAGTGTCTGTAACGCAAATTTGAGCTATTGGGGTGGTGTTACTATTACTGACAATCGATAAATCTACATCAACACGCCCACCTTCGGGTGTAAATTTGATTGCATTTGATAACAAATTCCAAAATATTTGTTCTAAGCGACTACTATCTGCAATTGTAGTTAGTGAAGGTAAACCGTGAAACTTAATTGTGATATCTTTTGCTTGGGCAGCAAAATGCAGTGTTTCAATTGCACATTTAATTGTGCTGGCTATATCAACTTTATCAAATTCTAACTTTAGTTTGCCTTTAATTACACTCGAAACATCTAACAAATCATCTACAAGTTTAATTTGCTGCTTTACATTACGTTCAATCGTTTCTAACGCTTGGGCAGTTTTAGCTGGTGTTAGTTTCTGCACTTTCATTAATTGAGTCCAGCCAAGGATGGGATTAAGCGGTGTTCGCAGTTCGTGGGAAAGCGCTGCTAAAAATTCATCTTTGAGACGGTTTGTGTGGCTCAGTTCTTCGGTTTGCGCGCGCAGTACTTGTACGACTCGCGTGTTTTCTATCAGCGTCCAAAGACGAGCCACGGTTTCTTTGAGCAGAGTAATTTCGTCTTGGCGCCAATTCCGTACTGTTTTGGCATTAACTACAAGCAGTGCTAGCCAATTTCCCTGGATAACACAAGGAACTGCGACATAAGCACTCATGCCATAGGGAATATAGTTATCAACGAAGGGCGCCGTCTCCGGATGGGTAGTAACATCTGCTACCACAACAGGTTGACCTGCGTGGTACAGCTTGATTAGGTTAGGTAGAGCAAAGTCTGACAATTTATAAGTCCCGATGACACTAGGAATATCATTTTGCACAAACCAGTCTTGCTTAACGAACGCTAAATTTGCTTTGGCATCAATTTCATTCCACACACAACGGTCAACATTGAGGTATTCGCCGACGCTGCTCACTACTTCCCAAGCCATTGCATCTGCATCGGAGAGTTTCCGCAACCGCGAATCGAGTTTGGTAAGAAATTGCTCGTTGAGTTGAGCGATTTTGCGCTCATGAATATCAGTGGAAGTGCCATACCAGCGTTGCACTTGCCCAAATTCATCCATCACTGGGATACTACGAATTAAAAACCATCGATAGGCGCCATCTATTGAACGCTTTAACCGTCCCTCAAATTCGTACTTTTGTTTTGTTTCTTTTGCGATTGCCCATTGGTTAAATAAAAGCTGTGCTTCGTCGGGATGAAAACACTCTCGCATGATATTGGCATCGCGACTTTGCTCTAATGTAATACCCGAAAATTCGCACCACTGGCGGTTGATGTACTCCAACTCTCCCAATGCATTTGATGTCCAAACGAATTGTGGCATCGAGTCGCTTAGTTCTTGCAACTGTTGTTCTTTATCACGCAGGGTAATTTCTGCCTGCTTGCGCTCAGTAATTTCCTGAACAACGGCATTAATGCCAATAATTTTTCCTGAAGTATCTTTTAAAGGAAACCAGCTTTGAATCCAGGTACGCTGTATGCCAGGTTGTGCAGGTGTCTCACCGTTAATTTCTAAATCTAGTAGCGGTTTTCCTGTTTCGAGAATTTGACGAAACAGTGGTTCTGTTGTGTCTGCCAAGTCTGGTACAATTTCACGAACAGTGCGACCAATATGTTCTTTAATTGAGATACCATTAATTTCTGCTAGCCGTTGATTAAGCCGTACAAAACGCAAATCGCAATCAAGTATAGCTAGACCAATAGGTGCTGTTTGGTATATTGCCTCTATTTCTCCTAACTGGCGCCGAATGATTTCTTGATTTTGATCACGCTCGGTAATCTTTACCCGATTGATAATCATAATACTTTGCCCGATTAGGAAAAGCGAAATTAGGAACAGCAATACTGACATTAACAACAACCCAGGCATTACTTTATTTTTCCTTTTACCAAATTAATAATTGCTGCAACTAAGTCAACAGGTTCTACAGGTTTAGTCAGGTGTCGTGCAAACCCAGCCTGCAACGAGCGTTTTTGATGGGTAGTACTAGCATAAGCAGTGAGTGCAATAGCCGGGATTTGCCCTTCTGGATACGACTTCATTTTTTGTACTAATTCATAGCCATCACTTTGTGGCATGACAATATCACTTACCACAATATCATGTTTGAACTGGGGTAAGCGTTGGAGTGCCTCAAAACCTGATGTTGCTGATTGTACTTCGGCGCCAGTTTATTTTAAAACATAGATAATTAAGTTAAGTATATCCACTTCATCATCAACTACGAGAACACGAATTCCAGCCAAACAAGCCTCTTCTGAAACAACTACATTGTCTGGAGACTCTTTTACAGAATCTTTTAGCAGTGGCAATAGTGCTTGGGTATTACGCTCAATAGTTAAGAGCGCTTTTTTAGTCGCGGCAGCATCAAAATTACGAGTACGTAACAATTACAAATTCATCTTTACTACGATTGGCGCCTTCTGCTTCTGCCAAAAGCTTTTCGCGTTCCTGTTCCCGTGGCGATATAGCTCTCGGTTCGCTAAAGACAAACAACTAGAATTAGTGGCGCCAATTTTAAAGAGGGTCTGTCTGTGACGACGCACCCAATCGATATGCGTTTTAATATACCAAGTTACCTGTACCTGTTAACTGACGTAAAGAATTAAGGCAATAGGGACAGTCACAGCCAAATAGCTTAATTGCAGCATCGCTCTCTTCTTCTGTAAAATCTAGCATTGCAACATTTGTATTTGTTACCCCATTCACAACAGTTTGCGATACAGAAGGTTTGGCGCCTGGGCTTCTCTCAGAGTCACGAATACAAATAAAATTATGATGTCCGTGAGGATTGGTTATACATGTTTTATTGTCGCGTGTATGAATTAATTTCTGCTCTAGACGTGCTTCCGCTGCGTGTGCAGGATTAATTACCGATAGTGTTGACATTAATGAGGTAAACACTGTAGAACTTGAAAGTAAAATGAGAATGAATTTCTTGTTCATAGCCTTCCTTAAAAAAACAAGCCTGACCGCCTAGATTATTCGATAACCTATGTCATGGTCAAGCTATTAATTAACAGAATACCCGTCCTTGACTAAAATAGGCGCCTAAATGTTTCTCAATTTCTCAAATTTTTATTTTTATAATTTACATGGTCAGATGTAACTATACACGTTATAATCACTAAATTTGCACTCAAAAATTATTTGCTTTTTCGGACACTAAAGTTCATAATCATAATTTATTTCAACTGGCATATCTTGAAATGGGGATATATCATATATTCTTTGGGTATACTTTTTCAGGATTATCATCAAAGGTGTAAAAAATGTTAAGTAATATTTCAATATCATCACGAAAGTGGCGCCTAATCAATTTGAGTTTAATGACGTTTTTAAGCTTTTACTTAGTTGTCGGTTCAGAAGCAAAAGCACATGCAATGCACATTATGGAAGGGTTTTTACCGCCAGAGTGGGCAATATTCTGGTTTGTAGTTGCCTTGCCGTTTTTTGTATTAGGTTTACGCAGCATCACACGCATCACCAACGAAAAACCTGAGTTAAAATTACTCTTAGCATTATCAGGCGCCTTCACATTTGTACTATCTGCATTAAAAATACCCTCAGTCACGGGTAGTTGTTCGCACCCAACAGGTACAGGACTAGGCGCCGTTTTATTTGGCCCACTAACAATGTCAGTATTAGGGACACTAGTATTAATATTTCAAGCATTATTATTAGCACACGGTGGTTTAACGACATTAGGTGCCAATGCATTTTCAATGGCAATAGTTGGGCCAATCGTTGCCTTTTGGATATATCGTTTAATTGTGCCAACAGGTAAACAAAGATTAGCAATATTCTTAGCATCTGCTGTAGCTGACTTAGTTACATATATAGTCACATCTATACAATTAGCCCTAGCATTTCCTGCCGCAACAGGTGGTTTCATTGCCTCATTTCTAAAATTCGCAGGTATTTTCGCAATCACACAAATACCATTAGCTATTAGTGAAGGATTACTAACTGTTTTAGTATGGAACTGGTTGACTAATTATGGGCGCCAAGAATTAGAAATGCTGAATTTAATAAAGAAACCTGGTTTCTAGAAACCGGGTTTCTCTGGTTCATTACAATATAAAAGGATTTATTATGTCAAACAAAACCAACAACTGGTTACTATTCCTTGGAGTCATAGCACTAGCAGTGGCGCCATTATTATTCGTAAAAGGAGAATATACAGGTTCAGACGACAAAGCTAAAGAAGCGATAACCGAACTACACCCACAGTATAAACCTTGGTTTCAACCTGTATTCGAGTTACCTAGCTCAGAAGTTGCAAGTTTGTTATTCTCGGTACAAGCAGCAGGTGGTGCAGGTGTAATAGGTTACGTAATAGGTCTATATAAAGGACGCACCGAAAGCAAACAACGCAATGAAAATACAGATAGACACACTGGCATACACAAATAAATTGCGGTGGTTGCCAGTTAAACATAAATTAATATTAGCAACCACTCTTTTTATAATTACTTATGTTTCTCATCCCCCTGTACAAATCCTAATTTCTATCTGGATGAGTATTTGGATTGTCGGATACGCACGTATTCCAATAAAAACTTTTTTGAGATTAATTTATGTTGCTTTGTTATTTTGGTTAACAAGTGTACCTGCTTTAGCTATCAATGCAGTTAATACTACTGATTTAACCAGCATACAACTTGATTCATTAGCAGGTTTCACAATTGGCTCATACTATATATATATAAGTTCTCAAGGAATAATTCAAGTACTTACAATATTAACGCGGGCATTGGCTGCACTTTCGTGTTTATACTTTATCATGTTAACGGTTCCTTTTGCTGAATTGCTGCAAGCTCTACGTAAATTTGGCTTTCCCCAACTTTTAACAGAACTATTATTATTAATGTATCGTTTTATTTTTGTTTTACTAAACACAGCAAGCGAACTATGGACAGCACAGCAAGCAAGGTTTGGGTACCGCACTTTTAATTCTGGCATGAAAAGTTTAGCGCTATTAATTGGACAATTATTTCAACGCACAATTCAAAATTATCGTCAAATGTCATTAAGTATAGAATCGCGTGGTTTTAATGGAGAATTTCGTGTTTGGTATCCAGAACGCTATAAATCATCCAAGCGTTATTTAATAGAATCTATTTTAGGCTGTACATTATTAATTATATTAGAAATTTTTCTTAGAGATATTTAACAATGCATGAATATTTACTTGAACTTGAACAGGTATATTATACATATACAGGTGCCAAGAAAAACGCCTTAAACGGATTAACATTAAAAATACCCATAGGTAAGAAGTGCGCGTTAATTGGACAAAACGGTTGTGGCAAAACGACTTTATTTTTACTAGCAAACGGATTATATAAACCTAACAAAGGTTCTGTTATTTGGCGAGGTAAACCAATACAGTATAATCGTAAATCTTTAATGCAACTGCGTCAACAAGTTGGTTTAATCTTCCAAGACCCCGAACAACAGCTAGTTGCCTCAACCGTCGAAGAAGATATTTCTTACGGTTTGTGTAATTTAAATTTACCAGAATTAGAAATTAAAACACGAGTCGAACAAGCATTAGAAGAGTTTGACCTCATAGAACTCGCACAAACACCAGTTCATCATATGAGCTTAGGTCAAAAAAAACGAGTTTCTATAGCAGACGTAATGGTATTACAACCCCAACTACTTCTTCTCGACGAACCAACCGCATACCTAGACAAATTACATTCCCGTAAACTTATAACAACTCTAAAAAACATTCATCAAAATGGTACAACAATACTGATGGCATCGCATGACCTCGACTTAATATATCGTTGGGCAAACTGGGTATTTGTCATGGATTCTGGAGTATTAATATTAGAAGGAGAACCCAAACAAGTATTCAACCAGCGTAACATCATTGAAAGCTTAGATTTAGAAGTGCCGCTCATCCATGATATATTATCCACTCTCGAAACTAATGACGAAAAAACCTTAGAAAAATTAAAATATCAAATATCCAAATATACCCTTTAAGGCGCCCACAGAAGAATTACCTTAAATGTGATACTATTGAGCCTGGTTATTTGGGTACAAATGTATGAAAACTCGAATAAAAAAAATTAGAGTTAAAAGAAAGTTCTTTTGGCGCCGATTAATACTAATATCACTTATTATCGGTAGCAGTATATTAACTTACACACTATTAAGTAAACGAAATCAACAAGAAGTATTTGGGCAAGCGCAATATCCTATTCAAATGCCACCAGATACTTTGTCATCCGAAGTATTAAATCAAACATTACCATCTCCAACAGAGGCGTCAGTACATAGTATATCTTTTAACGCACCATCAAATTTTGCTGGAACAGTAGTACATGACGTAAAACTTCCTAAAACAGAGAAATATGTAGCTTTAACGTTTGATGACGGTCCCTGGCCTAACACCACAGACCAAATATTAAAAATACTGCGTCAAAATCAAATCAAAGCCACTTTCTTCATGATAGGACAAAACGTCAAAATTTATCCCCAGCAAGCAAAAAATGTACTGACAGACGGTCATGTTCTTGGCAACCATACATGGCACCACTGGTACATGCATATGAATCCACAGTTAGCAGCGTCTGAAATCGAAAGTACAGTAGACATAATATACAAAACTACAGGCGCCAAAACAACTCTATTTCGTCCACCCGGAGGAATTTTAAACAACGGTTTAGTAGACTACGCTAAAAATCAAAACCACTCAGTTATTCTTTGGTCCGCAGACTCCGAAGACTATCGTATACCCTCTGTAGCAACATTAATTCAACGAGTCATGAAAGTGGCGCCGGGTGGTATAGTACTTATGCACGATGGAGGAGGAAATCGTAGTCATACAGTAACAGCTTTACCACAAATTATAAGTAAACTTAAACAACAAGGCTATAAATTCGTTACAGTTCCAGAACTCTTAGAACTGCAAAACAAACAACAAACACCCACAGCAGCGATAAAATAATTTAATAAAATTACCTGACTTATGGAAATAAAGGACGATTTGAAAGTCTATCTTCATTTAAAGCTTGTTGAATAAATTGTAAAGTTTCATTTTGTTCTTGCTCGTCTCCCTCTTCTTCCCATGATTGTAACAATTCACTAAGAGCTTGCTGACGTGCCGCTTTGTGTTGAAAATCTTCATCACGAATTTGATTGATGACAGCATTCCACGTTTGATTAGAAGATGATTGATTTTGAGATAGCAAATTTTATAAAAATACCTGTACAGATTTATTTTAGCATCTGTAGGGTGCGTCACAGCTACAACAATTTTCAGCAAAGCAAAAAATCTTTCTGCTGTGACGCACCCCTCAACGTTAATGTCACTACTGGTTCTAAATAAAGTTGGATAGCTTCACGGATATTTTCTAACGCTTCTTCTTCGGTTTCACCTGCTGAAACACAACCTGGTAATTCCGGACACCAAATTGCCCAGTCACCAGTTTCTTGGTCTTGCTCAAGAATTACACGCCATTTCATCTAAATAAACCTTTCTTATCATATTATTAGTATTAATTTACCACAGAGACACAGAGTTCGCAGAGGCAAGTTATATAGTTTTGTAACAATGTATATAACCTGCATAAATTCACTTCGGTAGAGACCAATAAAAGTACAAGCAATTAAAACTAATTATTCAGGTACTATTATATGCTGAAGAAACTTGAGAAAGCCGCACTTACATCCGTTGGTCTATTTTGTGTTAATATGGCGCCAACATGATTCTAGACCAACTGAGAATTTTACTGTATATAAAAGCTTTTATCCGTCAACTTGTAGACTTACTTTAAATGGAACTACATACTTTTGTGATTATGTAGTTGTAGGAGCTTTCAATGATGGTAGTGGTAATTTAAAGCTATGTTCACAACAATATTGTTTAATTTTAGAACTAACTGCTTCTCAACTCGCAAATGTTGCTTCACAACGAGACTTCTATGTTTATCAGATGTCATGGCAACAAGCAAGCAGTATCGTTTCTGACTGGAACTCTTCGATGCGTTGCGGTATTAGTAGCACTGATGGTATCGGTTGTATCGGTA
The DNA here is from genome assembly GCA_019359675.1 of Calothrix sp. FI2-JRJ7. Taxonomy (GTDB): domain Bacteria; phylum Cyanobacteriota; class Cyanobacteriia; order Cyanobacteriales; family Nostocaceae; genus Dulcicalothrix. Next base: position 40,306 of record JAHHGX010000087.1, on the reverse strand, counting down.
CTTCTGACAACGGCGCCGTGCAATATATACACAATAACGCATCATTGATATACCATTGATGTAAAGACGTGATTTACACGTCTCTACAATAACGTCCAATTTTTAATTTACCCGGAACTGCTGATTTATATTTTGTATCTAACCTTTAATCAAAAGTCACCAAATATTTATTTATTAAGTAGTGGTTGCACTGATGATTTTTAGTTTCTATGTACGCTATTTTGCAATTAATGCTTTGAATGCCTAATGGGGGTATCTAAAATGACACCGGAGGAACACAGTAAAGAACTCGAACGTATCGAACGCGAAATTCGTCAGCGTGAAACTGAATCACGTTTACGCGATTTAGAGTCAAAGTCTAATAAGCAAGAGATTCAATTTTATCAAACTAGCAGAGTTCCGCATAACCAAAGCGAACAAGCGAAGGGAAAATTATGGAAACCCAAGGTAATTCTAGGGTTAAAGTTATTTGGTGTTGGGGTTGTGGCACTTGCTTTGGTTAGAGTTGCTGTGGTTGTTGCTAATTTGCTAATTGTGGGAACATTATTATTTGTAGGGTATAAAGTGTTTTTCGATAAAAAGAAAAATATATAGGAAGGATTATTGAAGATGGCAGGAAATGGGACTGATACTTTTCTCAATGATTTAGAGCGTGTAATTCAGGTACGCGCACAAGTTGCTGCATCCCTTGATAAAATGGCTGATACCATTAATCAAGCTGAGGTATTGGGGGATAGCACACGTGATATTGATGATATACGTGTGGCAAGTAATAATCTCCGTACAGGAGTATTTCGCTTAATGGTGTTGGGTGATATGAAGCGAGGTAAGAGTACTTTTCTTAACGCTTTGATTGGAGAGCGGATATTACCCAGTGACGTTAATCCTTGTACTGCCATCTTAACTGTACTTCGCTATGGCGCTGAGAAAAAGGTCACGGTTCATTTTGACGATGGCAAACCACCTCAAACAATGGACTTTGAAACCTTCAAGGTAAAATATACCATCGACCCTGCCGAAGCAAAGAGGTTAGAGCAAGATAATAAACAAGCTTTCCCTGGTGTTAGTCATGCCATAGTGGAATATCCTTTACCTTTGCTCGAAAAAGGAATTGAAATTGTCGATAGTCCTGGTTTGAATGATACTGAAGCACGGAACGAGTTATCATTGGGCTACATTAATAACTGTCACGCTATTCTATTCGTTCTACGTGCGTCACAACCTTGTACGTTAGGTGAACGACGATATTTAGAGAACTATATTAAAAATCGTGGTCTTTCTGTATTTTTCCTGATAAATGCTTGGGACCAAGTAAAAGAAGCACTTATTGACCCCGACGATGAAGACGAGTTACGTGAAGCTGAAGAACGGTTACGCAAAGTTTTCCACGCTAACTTAGCAGAATACTGCGATATCGATGGTCATAATATATATGATGAACGAGTATTCGAGCTTTCCTCTATCCAAGCGCTTCGTAAACGCTTAAAAAATCCTCAAGCTGATTTAGATGGTACAGGATTTCCACAGTTTATGGGCGCCTTAAATACTTTCCTCACCCGTGAACGTGCTGTTTCAGAACTACGACAAGTTCGTACACTCGCACGTACTGTAAGTAACAACACTAAAGAAAGTGTCGAACGACGAATACCTCTACTTGAACAGGGTGTTGAAGAACTTCGGAACCGAATAAACTCCGTTGAACCCGAATTTAATAAACTTACCATTATTCGTGACGACTTCCAAAAAGAAATTCTCAAAACCCGTGATATCCAAGCACATAATATCTCCGACTCGTTCCGCAGCTACGTTTTAAACCTGGGTAATACCTTTGAAACAGACTTTCTGCGTTATCAACCAGAGTTAAATATACTCGACTTTCTCAGCAGTGGTAAACGCGAAGCATTTAATGCTGCACTCCAAAAAGCATTTGAACAATATATTACAGATAAACTTGCTGCATGGAGTCTTACTGCTGAACGCGATATTAATAGTGCTTTTGTACAGCTAGGTAGAAGCGCAGCTAAATACGGTGACTCATATAATCAAATTACCAATCAAATCACCGAAAAACTCACTGGTGAAAAAGTTCAACTCAATACAAATGTATCGGGTGAAGAAGATGCACCAAGTTGGGCAAAATGGGCAATGGGACTTTTATCGTTATCTAGGGGTAATTTAGCAGGTTTTGCAATGGCAGGTGCCGGATTTGATTGGAAGAATATATTATTAAATTATTTTACAGTATTAGGTGTCGGTGGATTGTTATCTACCGTTACTGGTATATTCCTAGGACCAATAGGTTTTGCAGTACTTGGTTTAGGTGTAGGAATGTTACAAGCAGACCAAGCACGAAAAGAGTTAGTCAAAACTGCGAAGAAAGAACTTGTTAAGTATTTACCCCAAGTAGCGCAGGAGCAATCTAAAACAGTATACGATGCTGTGAAAGAATGTTTCGATGCTTATGAGCGTGAAGTGAGCAAACGGATAAACGAGGATATATCATCACGTAAGTCTGAACTCGATAACTTACTCAAACAGAAAGAAACACGCGAAATTAATAACGAAGCTGAATTAAAACGGTTGAACAAACTCACTGAAAACGTGTTCACCCAATTAAACAACATCGAATCAGCTTTCTCTAATCTCCTCACATATTACAACTAACTCTTCTCCCCGATACGGGGAGATTTTAAAACCGGGTTATATGCAAGATTTAATAAACATCCTTAAAAATATATCAAAGTTACTCAACCATGATGTAACTGCCATTTGTAACTATCTTACCAATCCCAATTTTCGCATTGCGGTATTTGGACCCTTCAACCACGGCAAGTCTACATTATTAAATGCCATGTTGGGTAGCAAGACTTTACCCATCGATTTAATTCCAACTACAGGCGCCGCTATTACAGTAAAATATGGTACAGATATACGAACTCGTATTTTACTTAGTAATGGGAGTGAGATATATCGTAGCGGTACAGATATCCTCAAAGAGTTTGCTGTTTTAGATGGTAATAGACGGATGCGAGGTGATGTTACCTCTGTGGAAGTGTTTTATCCCCATCCATTTTTAGAAACGGGAATTGAATTTCTTGATTTACCTGGTACTAATGACCGCGAAGCACAGGATAATTTAGTTAAAGAACAACTTTTAGGCACCGACTTAGTTGTACAGTTATTAGACGCTCGCAAGTTGATGACTTTGGGTGAGCGTGAGAATTTACGCGACTGGTTACTCGATAGGGGTATTAAGACAGTTATTTTTGTCGCTAACTTTATTAATTTGCTTGAACCCGATGAACAAAAAGAGGTGCAAAACCGTTTACGGTTCGTTGCCGAAAGTTTTCGTGCGGATATTCCACCCGGTTTTAGTAACTTATATCGAGTTGATGCATTACCCGCTTTACGTGCGAGAATTAAGGGTGATACTAATTTGGCTAATAGTAGCGGGTTAGTGGAATTTGAAACAGCGCTGCAAAATGTGGCTACTATACTCAAGCGTAACCGAAAAGAGGTTGTGGCGCCGCGAGTTATAGCAGTAACACAACAGTTTCAGCAAGCTTTGCAAGCAAAAATAACCCCCCTTGAAAACGAGATTAAAAAAATCACCGATAAAAATAATGCTGCGAATGAAATTAAAAGACGTGCAAAAAGCTTGATACAACAAGGTTTTTCTCAAAGTCTTAATAAAGTACGTTCGCATTTAGAGTTGAGTAAGCTGCGGGAAAAATATCAAAGTGATGCAGCTGTCGCTTTAGCACAAGAAAATTTTACCACTTGGGAAAATACTTTTAAATCAGATTTGAAGAATTTACAGCTAGCAGTCACTAAATGGTTAGACCAAGCTTACGAGTTTTTCTCATCTCAGCAAAAAGAAGATTTAGTATTACCTTTACCCAAACATCCTAAAGTAACTCTACCACCTCGTACTAATAATAGTAGTGATTTGAGTGAACCTGGTTCATTAGCAGTAGGTAGCGGTATAGGTTGGGTTCTTGGTGGTCCATTAGGCGCCGCAGTTTTAGGTAGTATTGCTTATTTAGCCAATAAAACCATTCAAGAACAAGGAAAAGAATTATCTACTCAATCATATCATCAACAGGTTGCAACATTATGTTTGGATGCAATCGATAATTATCTGAGTAGCTTTAGTCGTGAAAGCTTATCTATATTAAATGACTACGAACGCAAAGCAAACCTCGTTATTCGTTTTGTCGAACCTACCGATACATCAGATATTATCCAGAAGCGTCAAGAATTGCAACAGTGGCAAAATACTTTACTTCAACTCAACCAAGCACTAGAAAACAATTTAGGAATATCAACACCGAATCAATACAAAGTTGCAGTAACTAATGAAGTAACTAAAAATACAAATACTCAAACAGTATATCGTTCTCAAGGAGTTGGTGCCAAAGAATCTGTAGGAATACCGAAGCAAAATCAAACACCTGTTCCCGAGGCGCCATTACCAAAACAACCGTTACCAAAAACAAGTGTAGCAGAAGTTGAGGCAAAATTCCGCAATTGGGAATTAGATGAAGAAATTGCACGAATGAAAGCTAATATGGGTGTGCCAGGTAATCAAAAACCAAACACCCCTCCCATTAATATCAATCAAACGTATAGCCTAAGTGTGTTAGGGTTAAAAGAAGGCGCCTCAATTACAGATATTAAACAAGCATACCGAAAACTTGTAAAACAATGGCACCCTGACTTATTCACAGATAAATTACAACAACGACAAGCACAAGAAAAAATGCATCAAATTAACGAAGCATATAATTTATTATCAGAAAATTAATTTTCGCGCGACAGTTGCACAGGTGTTCTGCCTGTGCATAATATTTTTTACCATTCAATATAGGGTAGAGGTTGGAATCAATATGCACTTTTGGAAATATTTCTACTTTTATTTTTTAAATCAACAATAACGTTTACCAGATGCTCTGGGTCAACTGGTTTGGTAACATGTCTTTGAAATCCTGCTGCGAGTGCTTGCTGTTGATTCATTTCTCCAGCATAGGCAGTCAGTGCTACAGCTACAATTAGTGCGTTTTGCCCATATCTTATTGCCCGAATGTGTCGTATCAGCGCGTAACCGTCCATTTGAGGCATTCCAATATCGCTTAGAAGCATATCAAACTTACTTTGCTCAAAAGCTTGTATAGCTTGGACTGCATTTTCTACTGATGTAACCACGGCGCCGCTTTGCTTTAATATAAAAGCAATTAAATCCCGTGTGTCTGTTTCGTCATCGACTAGCAAAATTCGCACTCCTGCAAGGCAAAGGGATGGGTGCATGGTCGATAATAAACTTGATTCAAGTTCCACATTTCCAGAGTTTCCAGACTTTAAAAGCGGTAATTTAACAGTGAATGTAGCTCCCTGCCCAACTCCAGGACTTTCTACTTTCACAGTTCCCCCATGTAGCTCTACCAAATGATGAACTATTGCCAACCCTAACCCTAGTCCTCCAAAGGTTCGAGTTGTTGTACTATCAGCTTGACGGAAATATTCAAATACGTAAGGAAGAAAGTCCGAAGAAATGCCTTTGCCATTATCGCTAACTTGAATTTGAGCTTCTTTATCTACTTTGCTAAGTTGAATTTTTACGTTTCCCCCAGAAGGAGTAAATTTAACGGCGTTAGAAATTAAGTTCCAGACAATTTGCTGTAAGCGAGTAGAATCTCCTAGAATTTGCAGCACATCTGAATCAAAAATTTTTTCAACTTGAATTGATTTGGCTTCTGCCGCTAACTGTACGGTTTCCATTGCGGCTGTAATAATTGAAGCTAGGTTTTGAGGCACCACGTTAAGGCTAAGTTTACCACGCAATATGCGAGACACATCTAACAAATCTTCAATTAGTTGCACCTGTAACTTGGCGTTACGCTCAATTGTCTCCAAACCATAAGCCGTTTTTTCGGCATCTAATTTACCTTTACGAAGCAAGTTAGACCAGCCCAAAATTGGATTCAGGGGTGAGCGCAACTCATGAGAGAGTACCGCTAAAAACTCGTCTTTAATTCGATTTGCAGTTTCGGCGGCTGGCTTCTCGCGCATCTTGCTCTCGTTGTAAAATTTGCTCTCGCTCGATTTCAATGAGCTTACGCTCAGTAATATCACGTGTTGTTCCTGCCACTCCTTCTACTGTACCGTCCAAAGCAAGAAGCGGAACAAAAATATATTCGTATGCTCTTGTGCCAAACGCGCTTGTATACGGGGTTTCGTCTTTGACTGATTGACGTGTAGTAATGACTTCTTGAATTTGTCGTTGTAATCGCTCGGCAAAATCTGTTGGATAATCTAATTCAAAAAAGTTTTTACCAACCAACTCAGCTAAAGTTTTTTGCAAAATGTTTAGCAATGACTGATTAGCGTAAGTAAAGCATCCCGATAAATCAAAGGTATAAATTAAATCGGACACGGAAGACGTAACCGCATCGAACTTTCGTAATTGCTGCTGAATTTCTTTACTAAGGTGCCGCAAAGCAACTTCTGCAAGTTTGAGTTCGGTAATATCAATTAAGGCGCCAGGTAACGAGACGGGGTTGCCATCTACATCATACTCAACTTGTCCCCGTGCTGATACCCATCGCTCCTCGCCATTGGCAGTGTGAACGCGGTACTCAGCACTATATGGTTCACCAGATTTAATTGCTCGCTCAATTGCCGCCCAAACACGAGAGCGGTCTTCTTCGTGCATGGCATTAACATACAAATAGATAGGCAACCCAGATGTAGAGGCAAGCGTAGGGTCTACACCAAACAAGTGAGCAAAAGCCTTATTAACAATGACGCAATTTGTAGAAATGTTCCAACGCCAAGTGTAAACTGCCCCAGCTACTAAAGCTGATTCTAATTGTACATGTGCTTCTCGCAAAGCAATTTCAGCTTGTTCTCGTTTAGCTTCAATACGCTTAAATTCGGTAATATCGCGTGAAATTGAAAGCAGTTGTACAACTTTTCCTGAAGCATCTCGAATTGGCGAAATAATAATGTCCCACCATTTCGGTGTATTCAAAGTAGTGGGGAGGTAGCCTTGAAATTGACCTGTGTTTCCTGCTTTAGCGGTTGCGAGTGCGGATAATGCATTTTCATAGTCTTTGCCTTTCCAGAAACAAGACCAATTGGCGCCGATAATAGACTCAGGTTCATCAACTTCTAAAAGGCACAGTCCACCTGTATTAATATAGATAATTTCGCTGTTCAAAGTTAAAACTTTAATACAATCAGTACTACTTTCTAAAATGCGTTGTTTTAATTCCTCGCTTTCTCGCAAAGCTTCTGCTGCCTGCTTAGTCTCGGTAATATCAATAAGCAAACCATCCCAAACTTCTTGGCCTTCTACTTGCAACGCACTCGACCGACCGTGAATCCACTTTAGTTGACCACTAGGTGTGATAATTCTACCCTGCCAATCCCAAGGTAAAAAATTCTCAATTGCGGCGCCAACAGATGCAGTAAAAGAAGCTAAATCATCAGGATGAATCAAATTCAAAATTGAGCCAGCATCCTGTAATGCGACTGATGGCTCTACTTCAAATAAATCACGACAGCCGGAACTAACAAAACTAAATTGCTTAGATATATCATTGCAGGGTAGATAACGATAAACCATCCCTGGCATATTCGCGATTAAACTTTGCACTTGTGCTTGGCTTTGCTGTAGTGCAAGTTTTGCTAATTCAGCTTTTTGGCGAGCTTGACTACTTTGTAAAGCAGCAGCAGTAAAGTCCGCAAGGCTTGTCATTATCCTTACATCTTCGCTATCGAAGTGCTGTTGCTCATCGTGAGATAAAATCCAAATCGTACCTAGTGGCTGCTCATCAATAATTAAAGGAATAACTAAGCTCTCAACAATTGCGCGTTTCGTCTGTTGAAAATAAGTAAAATACCGTGCTGGGTAAGAATAAAGTATAGGAGCCTGATGTTCTAAACACACCCCACAAGGGCTAAAATTGACTGAAGCTTCCATCATCTCATATTGCTCCAACTCCCCGGCCAATGCCACCCAACGAAAAATTTCTTCTCCATTGGGTATAGTTTCTAATAAGCTAACTCCAGCAGTTCCAGCTTTACATAAATCCCTTGCCATAGTTACAAGGGTTTTGAGCATAGTTTGAGGTGCCGAGGCTAGTTGCCGAGCCAGGGTATGCATGGCTTGGTTTTCGGCTTGTAAATTAGGCGTTTTGGGCAAACGATGAATTAATTCCTCTGTAATGAGAATATCTTCTAAATCTATTTCTTTTTTCCCATTACAGGTCATTGCTAATCTCCATCTCCACCAAACACTGGTTCAAACTTACCTATATTAAAACAATTTTGGTAGTATTTTTCCCTCCCTTGGGGAAGAGAAATAAGGTCATAATATCCTCCGCTCCATTTAAACCGATGCCCATAATTTGAAAACCCGATGAAGATATCTGCGAAGACCCGAAACTAGAACTTCTACTTCCACGACGCGAACGTCTTCGTGACTGTGCGAACACATCACTCCTTTGGAAAGTCGAACCCGAAACAAAAATACTAATACCTCCAGAAATTCCATCAAGTTCTTCTTGAGATAATTCAACAGGAGAATTATTACTAGTATCAATATCTTTATCGTCTGGCATTGTTTCACCTCAGTATTACTAAATTGTTGATATATAAAGATGCATCTCCTGGCATCTTGCCTGTGCTTAGAATGTAAAAATAGACTATTTCTAGCGATAGAAGACTTATGCAGTTAATTGCAAAAACATTGTATAGGCGCCTTATATACTTCCAAATGAAATGGACATATAAGAGTAGAATGGGCTTTCTCTTGCCCTGTCTAAATAAGCGGGCGGGCGGGGACACCCACCCCACAAGAGAAGTATTTATATGGAAATCACCTTATGTATCAACTTCAAACCCTCGAAACGTGATAGATATTCTTTTACCTAGATGACGCTTAGATGAAGTAACCTCATGAGTCCAAGCTTTATTCGTTTGATAAGGAATAACAAACACACTGCCCTGCGTCGTCATAAAATCTTTATAACCACTGCCTTTCCAAGGTCTTAACCTAAATATGCGCTCCTCTCCAAATGAAATAATCACTATAGAGGCGCCTTGTACCATATTCACAGTAGAATCACGGTGCTTACCCATATAGTGACCCAACTGCCCATCGTACCAATTTATCACCATCCCATTTAGACAACTATCTATATTATCTTGACTCCATTGATGAAGCGGTTTAAGTAACGGTGGTATAGGTAAAGCTTTGTTTACTACCCCTGTATAATGATAATCAACACCATAAACCTCTTGCCAACGTGGTGTTTTTACTAGGCGCCCGTGTATTTTAAGTTCTTTAAAGTCACAAGGATGCATATCCCAAAGTTCATCAAACTGTGATTGGTTAAAATTTATTTCATTAGGTAAACATGCCGTCCAAAACTCATGCCTCTCATCAAGTTGATGTAATGTAAATATCTGAGTATTAAGCATATTGATGTAAAAAATCGTAAATAAGAGAGAAAAATTTTAATTTCAGCTATGTAAAAAATTTAACTTTATATATGTTGCCAATAATATATATTAATGAAATTTAATCCTGTAAAAATAAATGCTTAAATATAGAGACTAAACGTAGTTCACTCAGATATATTTCTATTTTTAAGGACAAAGGGCGATGACTGAAGCACAGTTGACAGCAATAAAAATTCCTGTATTCGACTTAATTGAGATGATTACGGCCGTAAGAAACCATGATTATACCAGTTTCCAAGACCTGGAAAGCAGTTTTGTGTCTCAACATGGCGAAGATGTTTGGCAAGAAGTATTTAATTTTCGCATTATGCCTGTGCTAGATCAAGATACTAGTCAGTGGTTGAGTGCTGGTATTAACAGTGTTAAAAATATTGCATAAGTTTTACGCTTGTCAGGCGCCCATCAATTCAAAAGTACTCGTATGGCGCCTTCTTTAAAATGATATCCTTCTTCATAGAATTCTTTTTTCATACTATAATTGTGCATTATTCAAGTTTTACTGCTGTCCCATAAGCTAGTACTTCTGTCACTCCCTCAGCAAATTCTGTGGCATCATAACGCATACAAATTACAGCATCGGCGCCTAAACTTTGTGCTTGTTTTATCATACGGTCATATGCTTCTTGCCGTGCTTGTTCACAAGCTACTGCATATGCTTCAATGTTTCCACCAACTAATTGCTTCAACCCACCCATTATTCCTTGTCCAATCGTTGGTGAGCGTACAACAATACCTCGTACTATACCAACGTAATTTTTGATTGCGCGTCCTGCAACATCGTTCCCTGTTGTAACAATCATAATATAGTAATATTATTTTTCTTCTTTATCTTACATAATAAATGTGGCACCCTATTGGATACTAAATACAAAGCGTGCCAATTATACTTCAAACGAGTAAAATGTAGACCTATGTCATGAGTCGCGAACGTTAACGCAGTTTTCTCGCTTTCTTACCATCTAAAAGATTTTGATTTTATTTAAAAGTCTAGTTTTAACCAGTTTCTGGTATAATAAGAGCAACTTAAAATCAAATTCCGAACTAACCACCAGTATCGCCACCAGGCTGTTTCAATCCCTTTCAGGGATTATTTAATATTGCAATGTTTGATGATTTTCTCGTATGCACTTTTTCTTTGCTCGTTTCAATCCCTTTCAGGGATTATTTAATATTGCAATTAAGTGAAGATGGTTTAGAGTACACGGGGTTTAAAGGTTTCAATCCCTTTCAGGGATTATTTAATATTGCAATTTGTTAAAGAGCGCGGTAAAGCAAGGGCAGTAGTAGTTTCAATCCCTTTCAGGGATTATTTAATATTGCAATCTACAGGTAATGACTCGTTACCGTGGAATCTAGCCTTGTTTCAATCCCTTTCAGGGATTATTTAATATTGCAATTTGAACTACAAAGTTTTGAGTTTCTACTGTAGGAGTTTCAATCCCTTTCAGGGATTATTTAATATTGCAATTTTTTTGTACGGTCAAGATGCTTTTGAAAATCAGAATCAGTTTCAATCCCTTTCAGGGATTATTTAATATTGCAATATCACAGCATCAAGTCTTACACCATGCAACAACTTGGTTTCAATCCCTTTCAGGGATTATTTAATATTGCAATAATGTTTTTTGTTAACTGCCATAATTTTTCAGTTTCAATCCCTTTCAGGGATTATTTAATATTGCAATTAAATGGCGCCTTTCATGGTAATTCAAGTAGTAGTGTTTCAATCCCTTTCAGGGATTATTTAATATTGCAATTTTTTACAGGAGTGTCAAGCAGTTTACGAATCGCTTCAGTTTCAATCCCTTTCAGGGATTATTTAATATTGCAATACAAACAAAGGTAAATATGGCAGAATATCCAATGTTTCAATCCCTTTCAGGGATTATTTAATATTGCAATTGTATTTAGATTATATGAAGCAAATAAAAAAGAAGGGTTTCAATCCCTTTCAGGGATTATTTAATATTGCAATATCTAGCTTTGAAAGAGATGATGCAACAGAATACGTTTCAATCCCTTTCAGGGATTATTTAATATTGCAATCTATAGAAAGAGTTTCTGAGGTTTATCAGGATTTTTCTGTTTCAATCCCTTTCAGGGATTATTTAATATTGCAATTTTATCCGAGGCACTTGATGATTCGTTATCTTTTTGTTTCAATCCCTTTCAGGGATTATTTAATATTGCAATACTTACAATTACATATTTTACGACCCAAATTTTTCGTTTCAATCCCTTTCAGGGATTATTTAATATTGCAATTTGCTCAACATTATGATAGATACACTTCTTATTGCCGTTTCAATCCCTTTCAGGGATTATTTAATATTGCAATACACACTATTTACGAACTCCAGAAAGGCGAAAAGTTTCAATCCCTTTCAGGGATTATTTAATATTGCAATACCCATTGGGTCGAGGAATACTGGGTAAAACGAGGGTTTCAATCCCTTTCAGGGATTATTTAATATTGCAATTTCTTTAGTAGTAGCAGTGCTAACACGCTGAATGTTTCAATCCCTTTCAGGGATTATTTAATATTGCAATTCTTCGTCGCGATTGTTTCGATTATGGCTGGCATAACGTTTCAATCCCTTTCAGGGATTATTTAATATTGCAATTTAAGGGGAATAAGGGAGGAGATAATAATTCTCTGTTTCAATCCCTTTCAGGGATTATTTAATATTGCAATTGCAGCACACACACGAATCCTGCGTGCGGGATTGAGTTTCAATCCCTTTCAGGGATTATTTAATATTGCAATAGGCGCCAGAACTTTTACTTCTTCTTTGAGCTTGTTTCAATCCCTTTCAGGGATTATTTAATATTGCAATTTACAGAAAAGGGAACAAAAGAAATATTGCAATCAGTTTCAATCCCTTTCAGGGATTATTTAATATTGCAATCTTTTTTATTATTTTCTTTACCATACCAACGTAAGGTTTCAATCCCTTTCAGGGATTATTTAATATTGCAATTCTTCTACTTTTGTTTGAATTAGTTTTTCAACTAGTTTCAATCCCTTTCAGGGATTATTTAATATTGCAATAGCATCAACACAAGCTTCGAGGTATGCAGAAAAAGCGGGTTTCAATCCCTTTCAGGGATTATTTAATATTGCAATTATATTTGGTTCTATACCATATTTTCTGATTCTAAGTTTCAATCCCTTTCAGGGATTATTTAATATTGCAATATTGTTAATACAGGTTCACGTGTTGGTTATGCTGGTTTCAATCCCTTTCAGGGATTATTTAATATTGCAATGGCTAGGCATAGAAGCTTTGCTGTATTTAGTTTTCAAGGTGCTGTTCCGCGAACCTAGACTAAGAATAGCGTTTCAAAGGCTAATGTGTCAAGACAGGCGCTGTTCAAAATGACTAAAACGTTTTTATGCTAAGGGTTTCAGAGTTACCGCGAACCTTGTAAATAGATGGAATACTTCAAAGCTATACTGGACAAGCGTTTACACAATAAATTTGGACTCTGCCAAAAAAACACCCTATGGTTCGCGGCGCCTGAGCGAAAAAATCTATATTGCTATCTATATATTATTGCCTATTTAGATGTATTTTTATCTCATAAAGCTGTTTTTCAGGAAGGCTCGATAAATTCTAAAGTCAGTACACCTTCCGATTTGTTGATAATCAGCTTCATGATGTCTAACCATGCTGACCCCATTGCAGTTTCGGGAATATCACGTCCAACATAGACCATAATAGTGCTTCTAAGTCTTGCCTATTAATGACAAGCCACCCATTCCATCGAATTACAATATGGTCAATACCAGTTATTTTAATTTTGTCCATAATTTAATCAACATATTTTTTTATCAAGGTAACCTTTTTCCTCTGGCTTGCCACTATATAGATAGAGTTGTTTAGCGAGGGAGACATGTCCGAACACAGTGATCTGGAGTTAGTTTTTCTATCGCGACAGGGAAATAAAGCTGCATTCGGTTTGCTTGTGTCGCGTTATCAACAAATGGCGCAACGCCTAGCTACACGTGTGGTGGGCAATGGAGATTTGGCGCAAGAGCTTGTACAAGATGCCATGCTGCAAGCTTATCTCTCGCTAGATAAACTCAATGACCCAACACGCTTTAAGAGTTGGCTGTACGGCATTGTACTCAATGTTTGCCGGAACGATTTGCGGCGCCGTAAATTAGTCTGTTTTTCCCTGGAAGCAATGATAGGGAATTTTATAGATAAACCGCTACCAATTGTTGGGAGTTCGCCTGACCCTCAGCTTGTGGCAGAACAGGAAGAATTACAGACTGTATTACAAAATGCAGTTGACACTCTATCTCCCAAGAATCGTTCAGTAGTTTTACTGTTTTACAACGAGCAATTTAGCTTACAAGAAGTAGCAAATCGCTTAAATATTTCAGTTAATGCTGTAAAAGGGCGCCTACAGAGATCTCGCCATCAACTGAGAGAACGATTATCTCCTCTTCAAGAACAAATTCAACCTACTTTACTTAAGGAAACAAAAACTATGACTAGTAGTATTGCCGAGACCAAGATAGAATTGTGCTGCTCATTTTGTCACAAAAGCCGAGAACAAGTTAATATTCTTATTGCAGGACCAGGTGTATTTATTTGCGATACGTGTGTGGATATCTGTAACAAAATTATCAGCAAAGAAATTCCACCATCTCCATTGGTGCAGGAGGAAATTGACAAATTAATTGATTCAGGAAAGTTAAGCGAGTAAATCTACATATAATCTATTCTTTTTTGTGTTCTTTGTGTCCAATTATTAGCGTTCAAGGGTAAGCTTTGTTTGTTGCTGCAAAATTTTAACCACGCTCGTTATAGAGGACACGAAGAAAGAAAAATTAAGCTATAACCGTATATTGTGGTGCGTGACGCTGGAAGTTCTTCACTTCGTTTCAGGTTTTTTCATTGCGTCACGCACCCTACTTGCGTTAAAATCAGGCGCCCATTAATTCTAGTAATACTTCTGTGGACATTTTGCCGCTAATGTCGGCGCCTTCGAGTAAACTATCTGCTAAGTCACGTTTGTGATGGTGTAATTCTACGATTTTGTCTTCGATGGTGTCTTTGGCAACTAGTCTATATATAGTAACTGGACGTTGTTGTCCTATGCGGTGCGCGCGGTCAGATGCTTGGTCTTCGACTGCTGGGTTCCACCACGGGTCCATATGAATTACATAGTCGGCAGCAGTAAGATTTAAGCCTGTTCCTCCTGCTTTTAAACTTATTAAAAATACGTCTCCTTCTCCTGCTTGGAATGCATCAACTGCTTTTTTACGGTTTGCTACAGGTGTGCTGCCATCTAAATATTGATAGCTAATGTTTTGTGTGTCTAAATAATGGCGAATAATATGTAAGTGGTCTACAAATTGACTAAATACCAGTACTTTGTGACGATTTTCTAGTAAGTCTCCTAGCACTTCGCCAAAAAGTTGTAGTTTGGCACTTGGTAATTTAGTGTCTTTTGCCACTAACCGAGCATTACAACAAGAACGACGTAGTTTCATTATTTCTGCTAATACTTGTAGATGTTTTTGACCTGCTGGCGCCTCTTCGTCCGTAAGTTTTGCTACTGCTTCACGTCGTAATGCTTCGTAAAACGCCATTTCTTCTCGACTTAGTTCTACATGCAATAATATTTCGGTACGAGATGGTAATGATTCTAAGACTTGGTTCTTTGTACGACGCAGTATAAATGGTTGAATGAGTTTTTTCAACTTGGTACGGGCACCTTTATCTTGAAATTTTTCGATCGGGTTAGCAAAGCGCTCGTTAAAGCTTTCAAATGAACCAAGTAAACCAGGATTAATAAATCTAAATAAATTCCACAATTCACCAAGATGATTTTCTATTGGAGTTCCGGTTGTAATTAGTTTAAAACCTGCTTTTAAATTCATTGCTGCTTGCGAGCGTTTGGTTGACATGTTTTTTATCGCTTGCGCTTCGTCTAATACTATGGTTTGCCATTCGATTTGAGATAGCATTTGCGAAACTTCTTCTTGCTGTAATAATCCGTAGCTACAAATAAACATGTCAAACGGTTTTAAATTATCGAGAACTTGTTGCCGTTTATTATTACCAAATTGAATAATATTTAAAGTCGGCGCAAATTTCTGTGCCTCGCTAATCCAATTCATGCATACAGATGTTGGTGCAATAATTAAAGTTGCCCCAGCACTAGCACGATTTAAAATTACTGCTAATGCTTGTATTGTTTTTCCTAATCCCATTTGGTCTGCTAAACAGGCGCCTACTCCCCAATGTGCTAAACGTGACATCCAATTAAAACCTTCAACTTGATAGTCGCGTAACTCTGCTTGAAAGGTACTTGGTAATTTAGGCTGTAAGTTTTGACTTTCTTTTAAACGTTGTACATGCGCTTTCCAATGTTTATCTGCTTTGAGTGTACCTACTTCGTCAACAAAGTCTTCTAACCCCAATGTTGCTAACGGATGAAACCTTATACCTTTATTAGATATTTCCGAAAATGTCTTTAACTCATCTAGGCGCCTACGGAATGCTTGTGTCAACGCTAAAAATTGACCATCACCAAGGGGAATAAATCTACCAGGTGTATTATCGAGCAGTTCTAACAACTGTCGCATATCTAACACTAAATTATCATTTAATTTTAACTCACCACTAATGCCGAACCAATCAGAGGAGCGTTGAATCGACATTTGTAAATCTTTCAGGTCAGCGCGATGACTTACCCGCAGCTTTTCTCCTTCGGGCCACTCAATAACAACACTATCTCCCAACGCTTGCAGTTCTAATAAAAGTTCTAAACAATCTTCTGGGTTATTTATTTGCCATTCCCCATCTTCTGTTTCAATATTTGCTAAAGTCGGACAAGCTGCAATAGCATTATCTGTCAGCAACTTCTCTTCTTTTAGATTACGTCGTGTTTGTAGGCGCCTATTATTAATTTCAGCAATGACAGTTTCGCCACCTGTACCCGGACGATAATAAGGACCACCGCTACCAAATGGACAAGCTAATAAACTTACTTTCAACCCTTCTTTATCTGGTAACAATATAATATATGGTATTGTTTGTGCAGCTACCTCCTCGGCGCCTCCAACCCCACCACCAATATCTGAATGTACTGTTACAATTTCTGAAACTCCATTAATTGCCTCTAATACTTGCTTTTCGGCACTAATCGGTACAACTAATCGATTATCATTCCCAATTATTTCAGTAATACGTCGATGTTCGCTGGTAATTTCAATTACTTTAATACGTGTAGGAGTTTCTTTGATAGCTAAAACATTTTGGCTATGCGATAGTTTTGGCGAAAACTCGATAGTTAATTTACCTTTCCGACCTTTCTTAACTATTAACTCTGGTTCTCCCTTTACAACTTCTACTCGTGTACAAGCTGCATCGTCCCAAAATACTAAAGGATGACCAACCAAAGCTGTTATCGCTCTATCGGGAAACGAATATTCGGTTTTACCATAATAATGCCCATCATAATAAGCTTCAATACAAGCACAAGCTTTAATATCCTGCGTCGTCAAATAATCAAATTCATCCAACTCAGTTTTTAAACGCTTCAAAGCTATCGGGCGCCCTTTACCCCATTCTCCCTTATTATTCACCTTTTGTTCGCGTGGTTGAAGTGTACATTTGTATGCATAATGAGTAATAAACCACGCTAACCTTGTAGTACCTTCTTTAATAGTAGGCGCCTGTTTCTTTAAATTAGCAAGAGCATTCAAACAGCGTTGCCACGAAGATTGCGGTGCAATAGTATTAATAATACTAGTTATCCCTAATTCTTCGTTGAGATTTTCTGCCTGAGTTTCCAAATTATCATCTGACCTGAGTCGCGATAATAGTTCTACACTTTCCATTGCCAACCAAGTATAATCGTTTGTCATCGCTTGCGAATAACACCGCTCTACCAAACCAAGTAAATGTCTTTTCGCACTATTGGCATCTGTCCAATAATGACAAAGCATAAAAAATAATGCTTCGATAATATTGTGTTCTCCAGGAAAGATGATGCGGTTAGTGAGAATAAGATGTTTTTGTGAAATATCACCTAACTGAACTTCAAGTAAAATTTTTAACTGAGAGTAAACCATTCGCAGCCAATGATTACCGTGCGACATCAAGCTACAATAATCTAAAGCTTTTTCTAAATTCTTTTTTGAACCTTCTTTAATTAAAGCGAGTATAAAAAACAACCCAGCCAAATTATTAAAATAGCTTTGACGTTTACCTCGACCTGGATTTAAAGCTTTGAGGGCATTGTTATAATATACAATAGCTTCATCAACATCATCGCGTAAAAAATTCAACCATCCCCAATAAACAAGAGTAATATCTTGATATGATTCAGATATAGACTCTAAACACTGCTGTGCTTCTTGTAAACGACCACGCAGTAACAACTGTTCAGTTAAAAGTATCCGTAAATAATCAGAACAATGCTCACCTTGAGAAAAGCATTCTTCTTTAAGCAAATTAAATGCTTCGTCAGCAGCCGATAACTTGAGAGCAGAATCTAGTAAAATGATTTGTAAGCAATTCTCATATAATTCTTGAGGTAAAGCTTGAATCCACTTAGCATCAAAAGGGTTGTTACATATTTTATAAATAACTTCCTGCCGTGATATTTTATTTTTAATTTGTCTACATTGTTCGTAGTCTATAAACTGTTTATCTACAAAATTTAAATTACCACGGTAAATACCAATACGAACTTCGCGTATTAACTGCGTATCATTCGAGAAATATCGAGAACCATTTATTTCATAATTCCTTATTGGTATCCCAACTTGAACCAAGTCAGCAAAAACTTCAAATTTTCCATTAGACACTGCATCTCGTGTAACAATTTCTACCAATAAATCATGACATTGAATCAACTCATTATTTTTGACCAAGAGCTCTGCTTTAACTAACCCATCTATATATACATCTAAAGTTTTACTATCTACGGCGCCTATTTTGCTAAAACAGCTAAAAAACTGCTTTTTACTCACAGGTTCATAAATTATTGAGAACAATTGCACTATCTGCTTTTCAACAGGTGGTAACTCTTCGTATATAACCCGGAGTTGCACTCGTTTTCTTTTGATGTCAGTCCCAGAAGGATTTACGGTAAACATATATTAAGTAGGCGCCTGTGGATAAAAAACAGATTTGTATATATTTTGCTAATATTCCACTAATACACCAATACCGACCAAATCACCTAAATAGTTTAAATTTTTAAACTTTTGTGTCCAGAACTAGCATTCCTATGCCTTTTCTCGTTTGAGGTACAGTTCAGTTAAGGTAAAATTATAGAATTGACGTAAAATATTACTTACATGACACAGTTATCCCAAAAACGACGTTCGCGTATCTTGCCACCGAAACCCATGCAAGATGAAGAAAGAGCTAGGCGCCGACAACGAAGTGATGAACTTGCAATGCGATGTAACGTTATCTTTGAGCGATTGCGTCCGCAGTTAATAGAAACACATTACAACTGGCACATTGCTATTGACCCTGATACAGAACAATATATTATTGACCCAACTTTAAATGGCATAACAGAAAAAATTGTAGAGGCATATGGTTACACCTCGGAGCCAAAGCTAACAATCTTTCGGTTAAACGATACAGGTTGCTGTGGAAAGATATGATTGAAGGGCGGTTCACCGATGACAAGGAATTATTGTTTGACATAGAACTTGTTGCTATCAATGGTGAAAAATTTCCTATAGAAGCTTTGTTGGATACTGGCTTCACAGATGGATGGTTAGCAATAAATACCCCAAGATTTGGAAGCTTTGGCATGGCCACTATTAACTTCACAGGTTCAAGTTCAGACAGCACAGGGGAAAGCAAAATTTAGTATATACGAGGGCAAAATTATTATTGATTCTGTAGAAATTATTATTCCAGTGCATGTAGGTGATGACCTCCCTGATACTATCCTGGGTTCTTTTTGGTTAGATATTGTGCAGTTGATTATAAATAAGCCAAATGGTATTTTTACACTTGAGATATTGTAAAAAATATTAAAATTGTGCCGACACCGAGATAATTAAAGTTTTATTGTCTACGTCTTAGCTTACAATCAGTAAAATCTAAAGCCAAGATTATTATAGTACCGATTGCATAAGCTATTATATCTTTCCAATCAAATGTGCTTCCCAAAGCAACAGCTAAAATCCTATTATTTTGTAATCCTAATTTATTCACAAAATTGAAATACTGTAATATTTCAACAAGACATGCAAGGTTAGTAATATGTTGGGTTGCGCCTACGGCATACTACGTAAACGCAAAGCCTCCACCCAACCTATGTCTCTAAGTGTGAAGGGTAATTACGGTAATTTCAGGGCGACAATTTAATCTGACATGAAGTCCTGTCATACCTATACCTCGGTTTGTGTATAATTTCATTCCACCTAGTTGATATAGTCCTGCGTAATATTTTTTGCCTAAACTGGGCAATACAGGTGGTTTTAAAAACGGTAAGCGTATTTGTCCAGCGTGGGAATGTCCTGATAATTGTAAATCAAACCTGTTGGTTGCGGCGCTGGTGTCGCAAAAGTCTGGTTCATGTGCTAGTAATATTGTAGCGCCATTTAATGGTAAATTTTGTAGCACTAAGTCTAAACGCGCTTTTCCTGCCCAAACATCATCAACTCCAGCTATATACAATTTTGCTGTTCCACGTTGTAATATAGAATATGTATTATTGAGATTGATGACACCAGTTTCTGCCATTGTTTTTGCAATAGCTTCGGGATTGGCGCCATAGTCATGATTCCCTAACACGCCAAATTTACCGTCTTTTGCGGTAAGTACACCCAGTGTCTGTTGTAATTTAGGAATAAAGCGTTGTTGTTCGTGTGTTACCAAGTCACCTGTAATTACTATTGAATCAGGGTTTTGCTGATTGACTAATCGAAAAATACGCTTTAAACCTGTTGAAGTCATCCATCGATTGACATGGATATCACTAATTTGTACAATTCTATATTCGTTAAATTCTTGTGGAAGGTGTGGAAGACTTAATTGTAGCGATTTAATCTCAATCCAGTTTGGTTCTATGAAGTAAGCGTATAGTAAGGTACATATTCCTAGTATAAATAAGCCTGACTTGATAAATCGAAATACCCTTCGGCGTGTATGACGGCGTTGCTTATAGTATATCAACCTTCAATCTCCAGTCTTTTAGACTTATTTTTATATTCCCTGTACTGTTTTAAGTTTGAATCATTTAACTGTCAAATCTCGTTGCTAAAATCAATATTCCGGACGGAGTTAACAAAACTATTATGAGTTTACCTGTTGTTGCTATTATCGGGCGCCCCAATGTGGGCAAGTCAACTTTTGTAAATCGTCTCGCTGGTGAACAAACTGCTATAGTTCACGATGAACCAGGTGTGACACGTGACCGTACTTACTTGAAAGCGTTTTGGCGTGATAGAGAGTTTACAGTCGTTGATACAGGTGGTTTGATATTCAACGATGATACCGAATTTTTACCCTTTATTCGCCAGCAAGCGATGACGGCACTCTCTGAAGCAAGTGCTGCTATTTTTCTAGTAGATGGGCAAACAGGCCCAAATTCTTCCGATGAAGAAATTGCCTCTTGGTTGCGAGTTCAAAAAGTTCCTGTCTTGCTTGCAGTTAATAAATGCGAATCTCCCGAACAAGGTTTAATGCAAGCTGCTGAGTTTTGGACATTAGGACTCGGTGAACCATATCCTATTTCTGCTATCCACGGTAGTGGTACAGGTGATTTACTCGACGAGTTAATCAACCATTTACCGATGGTGCAAAATATACCAGAAAACGAAGAAATCAAAATTGCTATTGTTGGGCGCCCAAATGTCGGTAAATCAAGTCTATTAAACGCATTTGTTGGTGAAGAACGCGCCATCGTTAGCCCGATTTCGGGTACAACTCGCGATGCAATTGATACATTCATTGAACGTAACGGGCACAAATATCGTCTTATCGATACCGCAGGAATTCGCAGAAAGAAAAGTATTGAATATGGTACAGAATTCTTTAGTATTAACCGTGCATTCAAAGCTATTCGACGTTCAGATGCAGTGTTACTAGTAATTGATGCTGTTGATGGAGTCACCGACCAAGACCAAAAACTAGCTGGACGAATCGTTGAAGAAGGACGTGCTTGTATTATTGTTGTAAATAAATGGGACGCAATTGAAAAAGACTCTCATACAATTTACGACTATCAGAAAGCGCTTGAAGAACGATTACATTTTACCGAGTGGGCAGACACAATCTTCGTCAGCGCTCAAACCGGACAGCGTGTTGAAAAAATCTTAGAACTAGTTGTTAGCAGCGTTGAGTCACATCGGCGCCGTGTTAGTACATCTGTTATCAACGAAGTACTCGAAGACGCAGTACACTGGCATTCACCCCCAGTTAGTCGTAGTGGTAAACAAGGTAAAATCTATTATGGCACCCAAGTAACAACGGCGCCGCCAACAATTGCCTTATTTGTCAACGAGTCCAAGCGTTTTAACGATAACTATCGTCGCTACATCGAACGTCAATTCCGTCAACAACTAGGTTTCAAAGGTACACCTATCCGCATATTATGGCGTAGTAAGAAAGTCCGCGACGCAGAAGGCAGCGTTATTAACACAAACCGCGCAACGCGAGTTTAAACGTAGGGTGCGTGATGCCCATAACAAATTTACAGCGAAGCTAACAATCTGGTGGCATCACGCACCATCATCACGCACCATATTATGATTTATAAGTTATAAATTGTTTACAGCGAAGCCAACAATCTGGTGGCATCACACATCTTATTATGATTTATAAGGTGCGTGACGCTACCAGGTTATTCGCTTCGTTTATGGCTTGTTAATGGCGTCACGCACCCTACTATGGATTTACTTCGCTCTTTACCGCTTGGTCTTTATCTCGAACAACCACAAACCTGGTTACATAAAATTGACCCCCGTGTCAAGATTTTTTGGTTGATGAGTTTTTTGACTACCTACACTTTTGCCAATAACGAATGGCGCCTATTATTGGTAGTACTTTTAGTATTAACAACTTTACTATCTGGTATTCCTCGACGTATTTGGCAACAACCTCAACAAATGGCGGGGTTGTTGTTTTTAACGTTTTTGGTGTTCGTTATTGGATGTTTTACTCCCGATGGACTCGGTTTACATTATCAACCCCGTTTACCTGAATATCAGGTTGTTACACAATCTCAACCTACACCCACACAAGCTCCTCCTATATCTACCCCTACCACCTCTAATCAAACTAGTAGTAAAAAATATACATATGTTTTATTTGAACGCGGTGTTTTTAAAGTTACTCGTCGTTCACTTGATTTAGCCCTCAGAATTAGCACTATTCTATTTACTGTTTTATATAGTAGTAATCTATACTTAATTACAACGGCCCCGGAAGAAATCACTGCTGCTCTGGAAGATTTAATGCAGCCGTTAAAGATGTTAAAATTACCAATTACAGAAGTGACGTTAACGTTAACTCTGTCGTTGCGGTTTATACCTTTAGTACTAGAAGAAATACAGAATTTAATTCGAGCGATAATGACACGTGCTATCAATTGGAAGAAAATCGGATTCAAAGGTGCTGCTAAAATTTGGCTAACAGTTACAGAACGATTATTTGATAATTTGTTTTTGCGTGCAGAACAAATGGCAAGTGCTATTACAGTACGTGGTTTCACAAGTCCCAACCAGCACCGTGTTCAATGGCACGATTTTAAACTCAAACCACGCGACTGGTTGGCAATTATGTTACTTATACTATTTTGGGGTGCTAGAATTGTTTATGGTAATGATGTTAATTAAGTTAGGGAGAATCCAATTCCATATCTCTCAAGTCTTCTTCGCGTAAATCGGCAGTTCTGTATCTACAATCAAAACATTGATGCGCTTTTTTGAACTGTTTTGGTACGTGTAGTTTTTTACCTGGTTTAATCAGTTGCTTGGTCGGAACTTGTAACGGTAGGGGTTGCGGTTGAACTGTATGTAATGAAAATGCACTCAGTAACCCTATACTAAATGCACTCACACTAAGTGCAACTGCTAATGGATATCTATGATTTACTTTCTTAGTACAAATAGAACTACTTGTATTAATTGCCAATAATGCTTTTAAAGCGGTTGCAGCATCGATAAATCTTTGTTCCTGATTGGGTGCAACCATTTTTTCTAACCAGTCAACCCAAAACAAGTTCAGTTCTGGCAATATTTGATGAATTTTGAATCGAAACGAGTCGTCTATTAAATTTCCAACTTGACTAGATGGTGTTTGTGTCAACAAGCATATTAATGTTGCACCCAAACTATATAGGTCTGAAGCTGTTGTTAATGACCTACCTAATATTTGCTCTGGTGGCATAAACCCTAGTGTACCTTTCACCGTTGTACTGGCGCCCATTTCTTCCCCACTCATCCGCGCTAATCCAAAATCAACTAGATATACACTCGATTCATCTATTAATATATTCTCAGGTTTAATATCGCGATGAATTACTGACGGCGCCTGCTCTTGTAAGTATATTAATATCTCTAACACACCTGAAGCTACTCTAAAAGCATTATCTAAAATTGAGAATGACTGTTGGGGAGATAACATCCATACAGCCAAACTAGGAGCATTAATATACTCTTGGACTAAGCAAAAACCTTTTTCTGTCTCAAAGCAGTCGAGATATTTGGGTATTTGCTGATGGTCTAGGTGTTGCAGTAAATTAATTTCTTGTTCAAATGCAGCAAAACCTGACCAACTGGCGCCAACTGTGGCAAATTGAAATTGTTTAATAACTACATGCTGCGAATCTGTTTTGGCTTTGTAGGTGACTCTACCACCACTCAGGTTTTGTCCTAATACACATTCAACAGCATAACCGAACTCACTAAAGTCAGGTAATTTGTTAGAAAATTTAGAAGTGTGATTAAAAATACTGTTAGCGTTGTTGTTAGGACGACTCATACCCATTCACCAATTGGAGAGAATTACACAAAGCAGACGAGGAACTCTAATTGTTGTACTATCTATATTCCATCTTTCGGTGATTGGTTACTAAAAATGCAACAAACCTTTCTCCTTTCCCCCTTAACACAAGCATGACAACTCGGTACTGGCACTCACAACCACTCAAAAATCGCACTGGTTCAAATATTTTTGCCGCTTTGTTCTCTAATGATACTTTTGCGACGCTACTTGAAAGTCCTTATCTTGATGGCAATGATAATGATAATAAAAAATTAGCACGGTATTCTATTTGTGCAGGCGCCCCACGAGTTGTAGAGGGACAGTTACAAATGTGGACACCCCAGTTAGGGGAAATTTTATGTTTTATTCGACAACTACAACAAAAAGTAGAGTTTATAGCAGCGTCAGCTCCATCCCTTCCTTTTACAGGTGGTTGGTTAGGTTGGTTGGGTTATGACGTAGCATGGGAAATTGAAAAGTTGCCTCATAATAAACATGACTCATTGCCGTTTCCGGTTGCGTATTGGTATGAACCTGAAAGCTTTGCCGTATTAGACCATATTGACCAAGTACTCTGGCTATTTTCGACTGAGCTGAGTCATATATATGATATGGAAGCACAACTAGAACAGGAAATATATCATCAAGTAGATAATAAAAATTCTGTGGCAACAAAGCTTTATACTTTATCTTCCCAGGAAGAATATAAAGCTGCGGTACGACAAGCTAAAAAGTATATTCAAGCAGGTGATATTTTCCAAGCTAATTTGTCATTGCGTTTTACTACAGAAATTAGTGCTTCTGGGTGGGATCTTTACCAAACGCTACAAAAAATTAATCCTTCCCCTTTTGCTTGCTACTATAAAACACCTTGGGGAGAAGTTGTTAGTTGTTCTCCTGAAAGACTCATTGAATCCACGTGTAAAGACGCGAAATTTCGCGTCTCTACACGTCCTATTGCTGGAACACGTAGACGTGGTACGACTCCAGAACATGACGAACTACTTGCTCATGAATTACTAAATAATACAAAAGAACTGGCAGAGCATATCATGCTAGTTGACTTGGAACGTAATGACTTAGGAAGAGTGTGTGAGTGGGGAAGCGTGAAAGTTGATGAACTATTGACTATTGAGCGCTACAGTCATGTTATGCACTTGGTGAGTAATGTGGTGGGAATTTTAAAACCAGAATTAGATGCTGTCGATTTAATCGGCGCCATGTTTCCAGGTGGTACGATTACGGGGTGTCCTAAAATTCGCTGCATGGAAATTATCGAAGAACTCGAGCCAGTACGTCGCAGTTTATTTTATGGTTCCTGTGGTTACATTGACTGGCGAGGTTATTTAGATTTGAATATTTTAATCCGAACTTTACTCGTGGTGCCCAACGGTAAGAATAATACTGTCTGGGGACAAGTTGGTGCCGGAATTGTCGCAGATAGTGACCCAGAACGCGAATGGTATGAATCACTACAAAAAGCCGAAGCTCAACTAGCTGCTCTACGTATATTGTAAGGGCGGGTTTACTATATGCTTCACACAGCACTACCATATTGTAAACCCGCCCCAACAACATCCAAATGAACATCCGAGTAGGAACAGATATAGTCTACATACCCAGAATACAAGCACTAATAACACGCTTCGGGGATCGCTTCTTGCAACGTGTATACACACCCAACGAACAGCAACACTGTGGAGTAAGTAACGAACTTACTCGCATGGCAATAAATAAACTTGCTGGACGCTGGGCAGCTAAAGAAGCGGTTGTTAAAGCTTTGGGCACAGGATGGCGAGGAATTGGATATACTGATGTAGAAATTTGCCGCCATTCTTCTGGTGTCCCATTTGTCGTATTCCACAACAAAGCAGAAGCTATTGTCACTGCTTCAGGAGACCTAGATAACAATTGCCAACTTAGTTTAAGCCATGATGGAGATTATGCTACCGCTACCGCCATTTTTGTGGCGCCAGGAACATAAACAATTCTCTGTTTGCAGTTATCAGTTCGCAATTATATGATTTTAAGCAAATCTTCCAGCGAAATATGGTAATAATTAGGCTGAATTTTCCTTGAAGATAGAGAAAAGGTTATATGTACAAAAAAGAAGTAACGGCACTAGATGAACTCAGATAGCCCAGAAACTTATATAAATCATCCAACTTGGGGTTTACTCTACCGAATAAGCTTGGTGGATGATAACCAAGAGCTTTTCACAACGCTTTACGCACAGCGTCTATTCTTTATAGTCACCGTCGAAGCCAAAAATATGAAGTTCCAGTCTATAGGACGCACGGAAGCGCGGATGATGCTCGAAAATCGCCTGCGTTCCCTACGCCGTTCTGGCTCCTCAGAAGAATACAATCAGCTTCAAAGTGTTTTCCAGCGCACTTTTAATTAACACCCACTAATTAAAACAAACGCGCTTCCCACCCAAACCGCGCGCATATGAGCAACCCATACCACGACCGCATCAACCAAATTCGTTCTCAATTACCCGCTCAGGTTCGATTAATCGCTGTTACAAAGACAGTTCCTGCGGAGGTAGTTCGCATCGCTTACACCGCAGGAATTCGCGATTTTGGCGAAAGTCGCATCCAAGAAGCTGCCGCAAAACAAGCTTTACTCCACGATTTACCAGATATCACCTGGCACTTCATTGGTCGTTTGCAAAGCAATAAAGCCAAAAAAGCTCTGGAGCTATTTCAGTGGATTCATTCTGTTGATAACCTGACGATTGCTCAACGTCTCAACCAACTCGCCTCTACAATGAATCTCAATCCCCACATTTTTTTCCAAGTCAAAATTCTTCCTGACCCCAACAAATCTGGGTGGGACATCCCCCAGTTGCTCGAAGATTTGCCTTCATTAAACGAATGTAAAAGTTTACAATGTCAAGGTTTAATGACAATTCCACCTTTAGGTTTGGACGAAATACAAACTTTAGAGGTGTTTAACCAAACCCGTGAATTGGCGGAAAAAATCAACGCTCAAAATTGGTCAAACATATGTATAGAGGAGCTTTCAATGGGAATGTCGGGTGATTATGAGCTTGGGATCAAAGCAGGTGCCACAATGGTCAGATTGGGAACGATTCTTTTCGGCACCCGTTAATGAAAGCAATCTATACACACGCTGAGAGGCAGTCTAGACAAATGATACAGCCATTAAAATAAGATTAAATAAGGCATAGCATGGTATTAAGTATCGAAGATTAACTTCGGTACTTAGAATATTTGATACTAAAAAAAACTATTGCATCCTGATTCACGAAGGTATGCGAAATATAGTATTTACAAATGTGTACCTATTTAAAATATGGGTCAAAAGAAACTTTCCTGAGCGGACTACTTAGGATATACTCTTGACTCATTATTACGTATAAAAATATGTTCTAACGTTAAGGCGTAAGACTCATAGATTTTATTTGTGCGTGATAAATGCTACAAATGACGGTAGAATTCTTAAATTGTCCGTGCGAAAAAATATGGTGAAGACAGCGAGAAGCTATTTTTACCTAACTAAGTCAAGGTATTGAGTACCAGGAGCGTGTCAAAATGAACAACATATTTACCAAATTAAAAGACTTCGTTGGTTTAAATGAACCAGTAGAAGAGTATGAGTACTACGAAGAAGTTGATAACGATAATTATCAGAACATCTACCAAGAGCAAAACCCACCACAACAACCAGCACCTCAACCAGCAGAAGCACCAGCGAACAATGGACGTTGGCGTGAACCCATGACTACAATGAATACTGGTGTAGCAGGTGCAAAAACAATGAATAATGTAATAGGTATGCCCGGAGCTTTAAATGGAATTTCGGAAGTGTTAGTGCTTGAACCACGGACGTTTGAAGAAATGCCTCAAGCGATTCAGGCACTACGTGAGCGTAAATCGGTGGTATTGAATTTAACAATAATGGATCCGGATCAAGCGCAGCGAGCGGTTGATTTTGTCGCAGGTGGAACATACGCACTTGATGGACATCAAGAACGTATTGGTGAAAGTATTTTCTTGTTCACACCAAGTTGTGTACAAGTAAGCACTCAAGGTGGAGTTTTACATGAAGTGCCACAGCATCCAGCGCGTCCAAATCGTCCTCCTGCTTCTGCAAACCCAACTCAAACATGGGGTTCTGACCCAGTTCGTATGGCACAGTAATAAATACCTTTATTCGCAGCAATTTAAGTGATATCAGGACAAATTTGGGCGCCGGGATTTAATAGGGGAAAAATAGATTAAAAATCCTTGCGATATGAATCTTTCTTAGGCTGGAAAGAGTATCATTTATCCAAATTTAGTATTTAGTATATTAGGGTGAATTCGACTTGTCAGTAAAATTTGGCTTAATCGGTGGCGGGGTAATGGGTGAAGCGCTGTTATCCCGTCTCATCAATCAAAATATTTATAAATCTTCGGAAATTATTGTTAGTGAACCTTCTTTTGTACGGAGGGAACTTTTAGCTAAAAAATATGCAG
This sequence comes from Calothrix sp. FI2-JRJ7, assembly GCA_019359675.1. Lineage (GTDB taxonomy): Bacteria > Cyanobacteriota > Cyanobacteriia > Cyanobacteriales > Nostocaceae > Dulcicalothrix. The sequence goes on along the minus strand of JAHHGX010000087.1, from coordinate 11,304 downwards.
TAAATGTGGTTGGGGAAAACACTGAAGTGTTTAATTCGGGTGGGGAGGTACTCTTTTTAGCCATCAAGCCCCAGGTATTCACTAGTGTAACTCAGGAAATTTCTAGTGTCATTAGTCAAAGTCATTTTCCTTTGATTGTATCAATTTTGGCAGGGGTGACTTTAGGACAGTTGGAAGCAGCTTTTGTAGGTTTACCTGTGGTACGTGCAATGCCTAATACTCCTGCAACTGTAGGCGCCGGAATTACAGCAATTTGTGCGGGTAAAGATACTCAGGCAAATCATTTGGAGAAAGCGCGTCAGTTATTTTCAGCAGTAGGGGAAGTAGTAGAAGTTTCTGAAAGTTTGATGGATGCTGTGACGGGGTTATCGGGAAGTGGACCTGCGTATGTAGCATTAATGGTGGAAGCTCTCGCAGATGGTGGTGTTGCATCTGGTTTACCGCGTCCTATTGCCCAGCAATTAGCATTACAAACAGTATTAGGTACAGCTACATTACTACAAGAAACCAAAATTCATCCGGCTGAATTAAAAGACCGGGTGACAAGTCCAGGTGGTACTACTATCGCTGGAATAGCTGAATTAGAGAAAGCAGCATTTCGTTCAGCTTTAATTCAAGCTGTCAGAGCAGCTACTAACCGTTCGCAAGAGTTAGGTAAGTAATTCTTTTTTTGCACGTTGCCAAAGTTCTTCTAATTCTGCCAAGGTATATTCGGCAAGTGGACGGTCGGCAAACGCTTCCATTTTTTTGAGTCTTTGAATAAAGCGTTGATTTGTTCCATGTAATGCTTCTGCTGGGTCGATATTATTCCAGCGTGCGAGTTGGACGAGTGAAAATAGCACATCTCCAAATTCTGCTTCTTGCTGTTGAGGTGTTTCGTGCGCTAAAGCTTGTTTAAATTCTTCTACTTCTTCCGCGAACTTGCTCCATACTCCATCTATACTTTCCCACTCAAACCCGGCGCCTGCTGCTTTTTGAGAAATTTTCATTGCTGCTGTTAAAGGTGGCAGTTTTTTGTTGTATTGACTAAGTTTGTTACTGAGCAATGCTTGTTCTTGGGCAGATTGTCCTTTTTCTGTGGCTTTTATTTGCTCCCAATTTTGTCGCACCTCATCAACGCTTTGTACTGATGTATCACTAAATACATGAGGATGGCGCCTAATTAGTTTTTGTGAAATGCCTTCCGCAACTTCTTTTAAAGAAAAATCTCCATGTTCACTAGCTATTTGTGCTTGTAGTACTACTTGTAACAGTAAATCTCCGAGTTCTTCGGCAATAGCATTTTTGTCACCGCTTTTGATTGCATCTACAGTTTCGTATGCTTCTTCTATAATATAGGGTGTTAAAGTTTGCGGTGTTTGCTCCAAGTCCCACGGACATCCCCCATCGGGGTTACGAAGTTTTGCTACTACGTCGATCAGTTCTTGTAATGCTTGAAGATTTTCGTTCATAATTATTTGCTTTTCACTTTCCGCTTTCTGACGACTCGTTTACGTTTCTTAATTTTGCCATTATTTGCTAGTCCCTTTAAATATTGACGGATTCCTTGTTTTTTGATGCGCTTGTAAGTGGAACCCGTCCAATCGCTGAGATAATGACTCATGGCGCCCAACTCTAGACCGAGAAACAAAGCGATAAATTCAGCCTTATGAATAACTACTGTATTCGCGATGCTATCACCCAAACTATGCCAATTTAGCGTTAAATTACCGCTTTTCTCAGCAATTAACAAAACAATAACTGTAACAACACTAATAAAGCTTGTAAAATAAAGTACTCGTAGCGCAGTCCCAATAACGGGGCCATGCGATAAAAACGAACGATGACGTAAACTCTTTTGATACGGCAACCAAATCCACTTGAACCATCCCCAGCGCTGATACTGCACCGAATATATATCCAAGTCAGGCCCAAACATTAACCCACCCAACATAAACCCCGTAGCAATAAGCAGCGTAATATTCCCATTGCGCGTTTGCCAAAAAGTGGCGCCAACGAGAACAGGCAAAACCCAAATAGTAATACGGTCATGAGTCCGACCAGAAGGCATAAGAGAGTGCTGAGTGCAAAGTGCTGAGTGCTGAGTTAAGAGTAGGTAGGGTGGAGGCTTTGCGTTTACGTAGTATGCCGTAGGCGCAACCCAACATAACATACTTTTTAAACGCTCAAGTAAGTAACATTCAAGGATACGTTCGATAAGTATATTACCCAAACTGGCTGCAAAAAAACATAATTAACCACATTGCCGAAAAACTTTTAAAAAAGACTTGCTTTTTTAAAACAGCTTTGCTATATTTAATTCTGGCGAGTCAAGCACGGGTGGTTAGCTCAGTTGGTAGAGCGCCTGCCTTACAAGCAGGATGTCACAGGTTCGAGTCCTGTACTACCCATATTTTCAAACCCATACTACTTACCGATTTCGAGCTTTCTAGGGGTATTTTACTATAACCTGTGAAACAAAGTTTAATCGCAATATGATTGATGATTAGTGATGATTGCTGAATAAATTTAGCGCAAATTTAGCTTATAAAAATGCCTGTTGTGCCCACCCTAGGGAACAATAAATCGCCGCCTCAAAGCAACCAACGTTAGTGTTAAATGAAACAGGGTGGACAGGGCATGTTGAAACTTGTGGCTTAAGCGTAAACTCACAAGAGAAGGCATCTCTGCTTCTAAGGAAGGGGCTATAAGCCTTGTTTTACCGTATTTTTCCCTTTCCCCCTTAACCGACAAGTATTGACAGGCGCCTCTATAAGTCCAATGCACATAAAAACTTAATGATTTTGAGTTAAATCTAGTTGATGTTGCAGACGAATAATCTCGTTAACCACGACTTGGCAGCGTTTGTTTGTTTCATGTGCTTGGCGCACCCCTTAAGCATTGGTCGGCGCCAATAAAATTGGGTAGGGTGCGTGAAAGCCATTACTGTCAATCAATGTAACGAAAATTTAAAGTGCTTTCACGCACCATTAATACGATAAGTAAGGCTGGTGCTACGTTACAATTTGTTCATAGCGTCACACACCCTACGGTTTTTATGTACCAATTGCGTAAGTAAGGCTGGTGCGTGACGCTACAAGTCTTATCGCTACGTTACAATTTGTTCATAGCGTCACACACCCTACGGTTTTTATGTACCAATTGCGTAAGTCCTAATAATCTATCTGCTATATCCGTTTCTTATCCGTTGCCGAAAGACCGATAATAAAGAAAGCGCTTAATGATTCTTAATTATTGGAATATCAGTAGAATGGCACGCGATTTACGTGGATTTATCAAAATATTGGAAGAAAGAGGACAATTACGGCGAATTACGGCGCCCGTTGACCCAAATTTAGAAATTGCTGAGATTTCCAACCGAATGCTCGCAAAAGGTGGCCCAGGTTTAATATTTGAGAACGTCAAAGGCGCCGCGTTCCCTGTTGCGGTAAATTTAATGGGGACGGTAGAGCGGATATGTTGGGCAATGAATATGGAGCATCCCCTAGAGTTAGAAGGTTTGGGGAAAAAGCTTGCGATGTTGCAACAACCAAAACCACCAAAGAAAATTTCTCAAGCAATCGATTTTGGTAAAGTATTATTCGATGTCGTCAAAGCAAAACCTGGACGTGATTTTTTCCCTGCATGTCAGCAAGTAGTTGTGCAGGGTGATGATTTAGATTTAAATCAGATACCAATGATACGTCCATATCCAGGTGATGCAGGTAAGATAATTACGCTTGGGCTGGTAATTACAAGGGATTGTGAAACTGGTGTACCCAATGTAGGTGTGTATCGTTTACAGCTACAATCTAAAAATACGATGACTGTACATTGGTTGTCGGTAAGAGGAGGCGCCCGTCATTTACGCAAAGCAGCCGAACGTGGTAAAAAGTTAGAGGTTGCAATTGCGCTTGGTGTAGACCCGTTAATTATCATGGCAGCAGCAACACCGATACCTGTAGATTTATCAGAGTGGTTATTTGCTGGTTTGTACGGTGGTAGTGGTGTAAGTTTAGCCAAATGTAAAACAGTAGATTTAGAAGTTCCTGCCGATTCCGAAATAGTACTTGAAGGTACAATAACACCAGGTGAAGTATTACCAGATGGACCATTTGGCGACCATATGGGATATTACGGTGTAGTTGAAGATTCGCCATTAGTACGCTTTCAATGCATGACGCACCGCAAAGACCCTATTTATTTAACTACATTTAGCGGGCGCCCACCAAAAGAAGAAGCGATGATGGCTATTGCGCTCAACCGTATATATACACCAATTCTGCGCCAACAGGTTTCTGAAATTGTAGATTTCTTCCTACCAATGGAAGCATTAAGTTACAAAGCGGCAGTTATATCTATAGATAAAGCATATCCAGGACAAGCGCGTCGTGCCGCATTAGCTTTTTGGAGTGCGTTGCCACAATTTACATACACAAAATTTGTGATTGTCGTAGACAAAGATATAAATATACGTGACCCACGTCAAGTTGTCTGGGCAATAAGTTCTAAAGTAGACCCCACACGCGATGTCTTTATTTTACCCAACACTCCATTCGACACCTTAGACTTCGCTAGCGAAAAATTAGGTTTAGGTGGACGCATGGGTATTGACGCTACTACGAAAATACCACCAGAAACAGAACACGAATGGGGGGCGCCTTTAGAGTCCGACCCAGATACTGCCACAATGGTAGAAAGACGTTGGGCTGAATATGGTTTAGCTGACTTAGAATTAGGAGAAGTTAACCCCAATTTATTTGGTTACGATATGTAACCTAGAAACCGGGTTTCTTATGATAAACTGCATTAAAAACGCTAATCTCGAACAGAAACCCGGTTTCTTAATTATCATGGCAAAGAAAGGAAATTCTTCAGACGGTTTAGCTTGGCGTGAATTTGGTGATGGTGTAAAAAACAACTCAGCAGCATTCGAGCGACCTGTTGAGGAATTACCACCTGAAAAGCAAAATTTGCGTGTGCAAGCAACACGTGCAGGACGTAAAGGTAAAACTGTTACCGTCATTACTGGTTTTCAAGCCAAACCAGAAACTCTACAAGCCTTATTAAAACAGTTAAAAACACAGTGCGGTACAGGTGGCGCCTTAAAAGACTCGGAAATAGAAATACAAGGCGAACACAAACAGAAACTTTTAGAAATTCTCACCAAAATGGGTTACAAAGCCAAAATTAGTGGTGGTTAAACGATTGTACGAAACTTTGGTACGGTTTACCGAATCTTGAACGGAATCATGTTTTCTCGTGTTGATATTAAGCTTGTAGATATAACAAGTTAGATGGTTTGCTATTTCTGGCACCATCATTCTTAAGGAGGATGTAAATGGATTTAGTTCGGATTATCTGTGCTATTTTCTTGCCCCCACTGGGTGTATTTTTACAAGTTGGTATTGGTATAGATTTTTGGATAAATATACTACTAACTTTGTTTGGATATGTACCAGGTATAATTCACGCAGTTTGGATTATAGCGAAGAAATAGCCTGACTTAAAACTCAAAGCACAGGCGCCGAATGCCTGTGCTACGTGGAAATTATTATACTACACCTAAATTTACTGATATAAACAAATCGTATTTCAGTTAATAAGTATATATATTAGTTAATCAGAGCCGTAATAATACTGGAAATATTGAATATTCGCCGGCTTTAAATCAGTAAACGCTTCTTCTTACTTCTTAAGTATTATTACTATCTGTATTAATAAAAACAACAGTAATTACCAATGGTGCAAATTTTTACAGGTTTAAATTATAAATTTTGCGAAAATGTCTATATATCAAGCTTTATGATGCAATTGAGTTTTGTTGGGTTTGCGATGGTGCTATCGGGTATGATTTGAGCAAGCGCTAATTGTGGAGATAATATATACCCTGTCGTAAACAACATGAAAAATAATTTGTTCAAATACATATAGCACGAAAGCTTAATAATAACAGATTGCAAATAAATGCCTTGTCTGAATATAAAATTCAAACAAGGTCAAGTACATGTATGGCGTTGAGAATCATTTAGTTGATTGTGACTGCATAGGAAACTATAGTTGCTTATAGTTAACATTCATTATTTGCTCTTTACAGTTACTTGTCATTAGTAATTATATTGAAGTTAAGCATTTGTCACAAATCTAACATCAGTGTAAATACGTATGTAACTGAATGTAAATTTATATTATGACTTACGCAAAGAAACGTGGTTTCTACGCAAAACCGTCATTTTTATTACATGCTATCAAGGAAGAAACCAGGTTTCTGTATATGTAGAAACATGATGTAGTTAGTTTTTACAGGCGCCAATATGAATAGGAATATCCAAAAGATAGAGATACAAAAATTAGTATTAGGTGTGATACAAAAGATTTAAGGAGGTGCTATATTGAAAATTGTATCGTTGAATAAAATATTGATATTAACAAGCGTGGGGCTGGGCTGAAAGAATACGCTTTTAAGTAGATGTTACAAGCTTGTTACTGTCAATAATATATAGAGGTATAGTTTACACATTCCTCTTTTCATTAATAGGAGGCTTACCGATGTTTGCAATTTTTGCCTTTTTAGGTGGATATGTATTATTCTCAGCGCTGTTTGTTTCAAAAATGGAATGATAATAACCGTGTAGAGACGTTATATGTAACGTCTCTACATTGTATCGGTTTCAATTTCTGACCATCCCAGTGCTTGTTCGTATAAGGTTTCGTATACAGAAGTGATGTTGTTACCAGTCAGGCGCCGCGAATAGCGAATAACTTGTATAGGATATGCTATAGAGTCACTCAGCTTTGCCGAAAAATCGATACCTAAAATGCCAATGAAGTCAAATTGTGATGCTGTGTCTCGAAGTGTATCTAATAACTCGGTGTTATCAAGTGGACTGGCAAAACAAAGATAATTACAGTATTCTGAATAATTTTCCCAATTTGCGAAGTATTCTAAATCATCGGTGCAACTGATAATTTTGACGGCAAATAAGTCTTTTGGCTGTTTAAAATTCCACCGAACTACACCAACTAAATCTAAACGCAGTGCTTGAGATTTGATAATAGGTACTTCTTGGTGCGTTGCCCAATGTTTTGGAGCGTGTCTAATATTTGTATAGTTTTGCATCCAAGTACAATCTTCTTTAAGTGCGCGTTTGATTGTGGATGCAATTTGACGACTTGTAAAGCGACTACTTGCTGCTGGTATCGCTTTAATTTCAAGTTCTCCTTGTGTTTGCTCAATAAATGTATTAAATGCCGTTCCTCTCCAATGCCCTAAATGTTCTATTTTCCCTTCTTGTCCTTTGTGCGGGCGCCCACGATTTGTACGTGCTTCTGTAATCGGTGGTCTATAATCTTTTTCTAGGCGCCGACACTCTGCAACCGTTGCATCTCCAGAAAAAACTCGCTTTTTCAAAGTCTCAAATACCGGAGTTGGCGCCTGACGTTGGAGTTTTTCAAGTTTTTCTAAAGCTTCAGGTGGTATACGCGCGGCTTTGTGAACTTCCTCTAAATCGTCGTTTCCTGTTAATTTAAGGAAATACTTTGCAGCTTTGATAAATCGCCAAAGTAATGACGGTTCACGGTCATTGGTAACAGCTAACTGTCGCACCCAAGCCGAAAACGAAGAAAAACCACCTTGTCTATAAAGCTTTTGTTGCTGTACATTCAAAGTCAGCTTCGCCATCTCTGTCCAATCTGCCCGACTTTTAGTCAATAATTGCGATAGACGATTTTCAATATCTGTTAATTTTGCTTCTTCTTGTTCTGTCGTTAACTTTTTGCTTGTTGCCATTTAAATCCTGGACAGAATTGTTATAATTCTTATATTCTTGAAATAGCATATTTAGCAAATATATTCAACAATTGTTATAAAAAGTTTACGTAAATTGAACACCGACATTATCAATTTTATTATTTAGGTATATCATTAATTATTTTGATGCCATCTGGGAGTGTTACTAGCTTATACTTTTTGTCAACAGTCGGGCGCCATTGAGTTGTTTCAATTTCACTTGCAGGAATGTATATTAAGATACCATCTTGGTTCGATGCGACAATTTCAGCGTATTTATTGACGTTTGTATTCGATTGTTCAACTACGGTTGTTTCTTCTACTTCAGGAATAAGAGCATAGTTAGAAATATAAATTTTATCATTTTCTCTATATCCTTGACAAAGGTATATTAGATTATTGGTCATTTTAAATTTATTATTTGTTTGCACAGGAATTGTGATATTTGTACTACCTGCGACATTCATTAAAAGCTCTACAGCACCAGTGCGGATTGTTTGCTTGACCCTTGCTTGAATAATAAACACTTCTGATTTAGCTTTTTTATTTAGCTCAATAATGTGATAAGAAATAATTTTTCCACCACTATCACAACTTGGAATTATAGAAAAGTATCCTAATTTATCTATAATATCAGTGTCTTGCGAGCGATAATTACCTTTGATTTTAATCGGGAAAACCAATCCATCCGATTCGCACTTAAAATATTTTTGATTATCAACTAAAATAATTTTACCTATTTGCGTAAAATTGAGGTAAAATTTATTATTCCGGTTGCTTAAGTCATTGTTATTATCGTGCATATGCCATCTACTGCAAGCGCCATCCAATTATCTAGCATACAGCAAGAGTTGTTAGAAAAAATTGAAAATCACTACCGCTCAGGTAAAAAATCATGCTTATTGTTTTTGCCTACAGGTGGTGGAAAGACTGTGGTAGCAGCAGATTTAATCGCGCGATGGGTACAAAGCGGTAAACGTATTTTGTTTTGCTGTCACCGTACCAAGTTAGTTGGGCAAACAGTAGATAAGCTACAACGATTTTATGGCATTGCCTCAAGTGTTATCCACGGCGCCAACCCTGTCAATTATAAGGCGCCTGTGCAAGTAGCAATGCTACAGACCCTTGGTAAGCGTGACTTACCACCCGATATAGACTTAGTAATTTTCGATGAGGCACACACCACAAGTTACTGGGGCACTACATATAATATTATGCTGCACTACAGCGGTGGTGTATTTGCTCTGTCGAAATGTAAATTTTTGGGATTAACTGGTTCACCTTGGCGTACAAAACAACAGCAAGGTTTTTGTCAATTTTATGATTCTCTAGTAGTTGGCCCATACCTCGACGAACTAGCAGCGTTGGGTGAAGTTACACCAGTACGCCATTTTGGCTGGGGTGGTTTAATTGACTACTCAAAGTTGACGATGGGCACCGACGATTATACCGCCGAATCATTAGAATTAGTATGTGATGCCACATTTAACGAAAAAGTCGTGCTTGAATACAAACGTCATTACGGGCACTTAAATTCAGTAGTATTTTGTGGCACTGTTAAACAAGCAACAGATGTATATACACAACTTAATAATGCTGGTTTACGTGCGGGTTTAATTGTAGGAACGACATCAAGTAAAGAGCGCGATGACCTGTACGAACAATATAATGCGGGTATTATTAAAGCATTAGTGGGTGTTTCAGTATTTACCGAAGGGTTCGATGCGCCTATATGTAACGCCGCTGTACTGGCTTACCCTACAGCCAGCTTATCTAAACTGTACCAGATGAGCGGGCGCCCAACACGAAAGTATGCAGGTAAAACCTACGCTTATTTGCTTGACTTTTGTGATAATTTTTCAAGACTAGGATTTGTGACTGAGCATCATCCAATCTCATTATGTCCAATTGAAAAAGAACCACAAACATTTGAGCCAAAATTAAAATCGTGCTCACAGTGTAATGCTTTAATTAATCGTTACGCGCGAGTCTGTGAATGCGGCTATATATATAGTAAGTGTAGTAACCTCGCGGCTGAAATTAAATCGAGAAGTCGTAAACCTGATTTTAGCCAATACGGTGAACTTTTAACTCTCGAAGAAAGGCACCAAGTCGCTTACTTACGCAGGAAGTTACATAATATCATTAATAAAGGTAGTGACCCTAGCTTAGTAGTACGAATATTCTTTGAACATTACCGAAAAGTGGCACCTGTTGAATGGTTCTTAGGTGCAGTGTTCGATGGCGATAAATCACCCGCAAAAATACAAGTTTGGTATGATTATTTAAAAAGGGTACGACCGTTCGGTGATGAATGGTGGTATCAATATTGGATGGAAGCAGAGTTTGGAAACAAAGCTGTAAATTTTAATAATAATAGTAATTGGTGTGAATACTTTGAGTGTGGCGCCGATACAACATGGGAAGAAGTATTTGAATCATATCGTGTTCGGGTAGTGAGCGCGAGTGAAAATGACGTAGTAAATGCGAACGTCATGTTAACATATGCGGCTGTTGCATTAAAACAATGGGATTATGTAAATACCTTTACAGCCAACCGTGCGCGCGTATCTGGGATACAAATGAAGATGCTGCAACTAGCATCAGATGTCATTGCGGCAATCAAAGATTGTAACGTAGTAAAATTAAAAACACTAATTAATCAAGACCTGCATCTGTGGCAAAGCGCGATTAAATATTTGACACACGAAGAGCGCATTCAACTAACGAACTTGCTTAAATCTTATAATAATGAAGCAGAAGAAATTTTTACATTAAACTTGAATAGCGTACAACCAACAGATTATATTGGTAGTTGGTGTTTATTGAATGATAATAGAACATGTTTAATAATCAAATTTGATACTAGCAGCGGTCACTTTGTTGGCATGTTTGGAGAAAAATATATCAACTTTGGATTTAATAGCATTGAGTTGATAGTAACTCTTGGTTTAAACATGGACGATGAGAAATTACCAACAAAAACACCACCATTATGGTCACATATAATAGCAAAACAGGCGCCACCATTTTATAAATTATTAGATAAACTGTATATTTTTGCAAAACATAATCAAACTCGTTCCGAATTGGAATTATTCGCATCTAGCATAATTTATAAACGACTTGTAGATGACTTATTTAATGGACTACTGGCGCCGATAGCATCTATATTAAAACCAGAACAATTTGCGAATCCTCCTAGATTGCTAGTGCGACAATTCCCACACAAATCCCTGGCAACGGATGAGAGCGGATGTAACGGATGAGTGAAAGTGACATTTTGCGCCATAATCTTAATATTAAGCGAGGATGTAATGTATAAAATTACTTTATAAAGTATATAACTATAAATATTTAAACAAATAGTAATAAAACTTGAAATATATTAGACAATCGGAATGTGCCATTAATTAGGGCATGCTGAAAAAGAAAGGAAAGCTGACACTTGAAGATTATCAGACCAAAGGAATATACCCACGTGCAAGACAAAAAGGTAAGATTACCTAAAATTCATGCATCTACATGACTGGCGC
>JAHHGX010000086.1 GCA_019359675.1 Calothrix sp. FI2-JRJ7 | reverse complement strand
TTAAAACTAAAATCCTCAAATTTATTGACTATTTTAATAAAACAATGGCTAAACCTTTTAAGTGGACATACAAGGGCAAAGTTTTGGCTATCTGATACTTGGCTTATTTACGCCAAGCTATACTAGCCAGTTTGAAGTCATTGTTGATATTGCTGGTTCTAGTGGAGAAGGTGTTCGTTCGGGTCAAACTGGATTAGTTGGCGCCGATAGTAATGTTACTACAGGCACCGCGCCGCTTTCTGTTGCGTTTACTCCCTGGCGAACATTTAGAATTTATTCAGAATTAGCGTGCTGCAATTTGTTCATTAATTGTCGTTTGCACTCTTTGAGCTATTTCTTGAGACACAGGTACATATCCAAGCTTGACAGCGTACTGCTCCCCTTCTGTTAATGCCCAGTTAATGAAATTTTTGATTGCAGTAGCTTTTGCAGGATTATCATATTGATTATATAGTAGCAGCCAGGTTAAACCCACAATTGGATAAGCTTCTTGTCCAGTGGGGTCTGGAATTTCCAATGCAAAGTTTTGAGGAATTGTTTGTCCTTCTAGTACTCTTGCAGCGGTTTCTGGTGATGGTTCTACAAATTGACCGGCTCTATTTTGCAAAGCTGCCATATTCAAGTTATTTTGTCTGGCATAAACATACTCAACATAGCCAATTGCTCCTTGGGTTTGTTGAACTTGAGCCGTTACACCTTCGTTCCCCTTGGCGCCGATACCAGTAGGAAAGCTAATTGATTTTCCAACACCTGCTGTCCAATTCGGACATGCAGTAGCAATATGATTGGTAAAAAGGAAAGTAGTACCACTACCATCAGAACGGTGGACAAAAGATATGGGAGTATTGGGCAGGTTAACGTTGGGATTTTGTTGAGCAATGCGTGGGTCATTCCAGGTTTTAATATCCCCTTGAACAATACCACAGTAAGCCTCGCGTGAAAGCCTTAAATTGTTAACATTTCCTCCTAAGTTGTAAGCGAAAACAATGGCGCCACCCGCTAACGGTACTTGGATTGGTTCAGCATTAAATTTTGCTCGAAATCTTTGACGTTCTTCATCTGTTAATGGTTCATCGGTCGCTCCAAAGTCTACAGTTCCTGCAATATACTGATTAACACCAGCACCACTACCTATCGATTGGTAACTAAATTGAACATCTGGATTTTGTTGGTTGTAACTTGTTACCCAAGTTTGATATAAAGGTGCTTTGCTCGTCAGGTGATAGGCGCCAACGTTCTATTCTATTTACTGGTGTCCCGTTTTTACTAATCGTGTAGTAAAGATAGAAAAACCTATTGTTGCCAAAATCTGGATGCGCTGCAATTCCTTGTAATCCACCTTCACTCTTATTCTATTGTTTCCAAAGTAGCGACTGGCTTCGGTTGTAATTGTCCGTTTAGTACCAGTCTTACTCTACCTGGTCGCTCAGTTACCAACATTTCGTTATTTGGTAGAAAAGCAATTCCCCAAGGAACTTCTAAATCTCTAACAACTTCTTGTGCTTGTACTTTAACTTGTCCTGGTGAACCAAAGCCACTTTCCACAAAAGTACAAGCTTGTGCTTGAGTTGTTGCTGTCGTTGTGTTAACAGGTATCGCTTCGGGGGTTGCTTGGTTATTATTGGCAGTTGGTGTACCATTACAAGATACAAGTCCTATTAAACTAAGACCAAAATAAATTTTAGATGTATGGAATATTGAGCGTTTCATCTTGAAATATTAATTAATTTATATAAGGAAAGCATTAGCTGGGTTCTCTTTGAGGTAATGCTTCTGCTCTAACATTAATTGTTTGTCTACTTCCGTTACGTAGAATACTCATTGGTAATGTATTGCTTACGCCCGCATTTTCAACTTGTTGCTGTATTTGTCTGACATTCTCTACTGCTACATTATTAATGCTTTCTATCACATCACCTGGACGTAAACCAACACGTGCGGCGGGTGAATTACGAGCGACTCCTAAAATAATTACACCTTTATCTTGATTAATTTGTAAATTAATGTCACATAATATTATGTTGAAATTTTGTAGAGACTGAATTAATCAGGCCTCTACGTAGATATAGTTTTTACCTTTCGACAACAGGGCGCCCTTGACTATCGATATCTAATTCTTCACGACGTATTTGTTCTTGAGCTTCGACTGTTTCAGTATCAACAACTTTTTTGACTCGTACTTCTTCTTTGACGACAGCTTCTTTTTGAATATCTGCCTTTTCTTCGTAAACGTCCATACGAGCAATTTCACCTGAACGAAAGACATTTGCTGGCGCCGAAGCAGGTTTTGTACTTGTAGGAGAAGTACGCTCAATAACCACTCTTTCCTTCTCGACGGGAACAGCAACACGAGCAGTTTCAGTTTCAACGTGCTTACCTATCGAAACTTCCCCAGCCTTTTGACGTTGTTTATTAGCAATCAATCTTTCTTCATACAACTTCAAACTTTGACCATCAGATTCTGGCATATCATATAAAGAAGAGTCTTGCTCATATTCATAAGTACCACGGTCATAACCAGCAGGTTGAGTTAAACCGGAAGAAGCAACAGAACCGCGATAAACACCACGTACTTGCTCCTCGTAGTCATAATCAATCTCTTCTAATTCATCGTAATTCGGCAACTCTTCCACCTGCTCTTTGGTTAAACCTTTGGCATAAACTATTTTGTCAGTGTAACGAATATCTGCACGACCAACAGGTAGTAGAACCTTTTTAGCAAAAATCCAAAAGCCTGTATCTACGACTATATAACGGAAGCGACCGCTTGTCTCATCAACTAGTATATTGTGTACCGTTCCGACTTTTTCGTGTCTCTGTGTGTATACGTTGAAATTATTAATAACATCAACATCAGAGCGACTGTCTATGGAATCTGCACAATAATCTGTAATCTTTACAAGTGCCATTTTCTACTCTCCTACTTAATTCACTAGCTTTATCGTTAAAAATGAATGTGAGCAGAAAGTGATAATAATTTAAAATTTTATTAACACAACTCAAATCCAGTGTTAAGCAAATATATCTTAAGTAAGAGGTGCGATTAATCTTAGGAGGATTGAATTAATAATTGCCAAACTTATGGAACCTAGTAATGCGCTCCAAAACCCATACCTCAAGCTAAAACCAGGAACTATTACAGCAGCTAACCCAAAGGTGATTGCATTCAAAATAAACAAAAATAACCCTAAAGTTAGAATAATAAATGGAAAGGTGAAAAATGTAAGAATTGGTAGTAAGATAGCGTTTAAGATTCCAAAGACTGCTGCTGAAATAGCTGCCTTACCAAAACCATCAACATCAATTCCTAAGAAGGGCAATCTGGAAATAATTAAAAAACTGACGGCAGTTACTAACCAGGTAATGATGATTCCAACCATAGTGATATCCCTTTAGTCTCCGGTTATTGAATAGTAGAAAATTAGTAGTTATTGTCTACTATGTAAAAGAAATGTGATTCAAAAGTGAATGTATTATCTCGATTGGTTATGGTTATACTCCTGTTGCACCTTCTGTGGAAGCTTCTTGACGCAAAGTCTCAACTTCTTGGGGAACAATGGGTTTATAAAAGGTTGCCACATCCCAACCTCTAGTTAACCAAACTCCTGCAAAGGGAAGGGCATAGAAAATAATTGCTATATAACCAATGGCGACGATTCGACCTTTTGTTATGAATTCCCCAGATCTTTGTGCTAGCCAAACTGGTATTTCGCGGATTTTCCGAATCGGGAATAACAGTATGATCGCATAAATGTCAAAAAACATATGCACTAATGCGACCATTAATGAAGCGGTTCCTTCTGCATTACCATTACTTGCAAGTGAAAGTGCTGCTAAAAGAGCAGTTGTTGAAGTACCGATATTGGCGCCTAAAAAATAAGGTAGTGCTTGTATAGCTGCGACTACACCAAGAGCAATAATCGGTACAATTACGGAAGTAGTAATACTAGAGCTTTGAACTGCAATAGTAATTACTAAACCGAAAAGTAAAGCTTTCCACCATGAACCGAAAAGGTATTTTTTAACCTTTTCTTGTAAATCTTCGTCAAGAATAGCTTTGAGGGATTTCACAAGCCCTCGCAAAGAAAAATACAGCAATGCGAAGGCAATAATTAAAACAATCCACCCTTTCTCTTGAGTTAAACCTACAATAAAATTAGCTATTGGCTCGACGATATAATCGAGGGGACTGAACAATTCAACGGCGCCTATGCCTGTAAGTAAATTTGTGAACTGTGTAGCTGACCAAGGAAGGATACAAGAAATAAGATAATAACGTTCATTTTTCAATCATATTTGTTTGTAAAATAAAATTTAAGCAGAAATTATTAGCTCATAAAATGCTTAAATATAAGTCAGCTTTGCTATAATTGTTCCTAAGTAATTTAATTAAACATGGTGATTGATGATGCTTTTCAAACGTTTTAGCAGAAAAATCTCTTATTTAACCTTAACTAAGCTAGCTACTTTCATTGTTGCTTGTAGCATACTAACTGCTTGTGTTAACGCTCCTAATACTGCTCAAACTGGAGCGCAACCAGAAACACAATCTCCAGCAGCAGAGCAAGTCAATAATGCCTCTCAAAATCAAACTAGTGATTTACCTGAAGCTGTGAGTAATGCTGTTTTAAAGGATGCTTCTAAACGCGCGGGACAATCTAATGATAAGTTAAAAATTATTGCTTCTGAATCGCGCACTTGGAGAGATGGATGTTTGGGTTTAGCTGAACCTGGTAGTATTTGTACTCAAGTTTTAGTTTCTGGATGGGAAGTAAAAGTTAGCAATGCAGAATCACAAACTTGGGTATACCGTACTAATAATTCTGGTAGCATGGTTAAACTTGACCCTGCATCAAAATCTTAATTTATCTATCTATTGTGATTCCTTTTTGACGGACGATAAGTTCTCCTTTTGTCCTTATTTCGAGGAACTGCATACTCTGATGGAACAATTGGAGAACCGCGTCTTTGAGCAAAAACTTTAGTAAGCACCGCTCCTAAAAGAAGAACTTGAGCAGCATAATAAACCCAGGTAATTAGAATAACAAAAGAACCTGCTACTCCGTAAGCAGAGCCAAAATTGGTTTGCCTAAGAAACAGTCCAAACAAAGATTGACCGATTAAAAATAAAATTGCTGTTATTACTGCTCCTACAACTGTATTTCGCCATGAAATCTCAGCATCGGGTAAAATAGTGAATATGGCGCCAAATATAGATGTTGTCACTCCAAAAGTAAGCAATAAGCTCAGAATCTGCCACCAATAACCGGCACCAGGTACTATAGTGTTTAAAATATGAACTAAAGCAGCTAAAAGAGTATTAGTAACAAAAGTTACTAGTAATAAAAATGCAATTACTAATATCATGGCGAACGATAACAAACGCTTACGTAAAAAGTGAAATATTTGTTGTTTAGGGGCTGGTTCTACTTCCCAAATTCTATCCAATGCGTCTTGAATTTGAGCAAAAATACCAGAGGCGCCGAATAGTAAAAACCCAAGACTAAACATTAAGCTGAAAGGTCCCCCAGTCGCATCAGCCCTCATATTAGTAATAGCAGTAGCAATTACCTCTGCTGCTTGTACTCCTACAAGTTCTGTCATCCGAGCAACAATTTGTTCTTTTGCTGCTTCTTCTCCAAAAATAGCTCCAACAATCATCATTACTATAATCAGTAATGGCGCCAGCGAAAATACTGTATAGTAAGCAAGCGAAGCCGCTAACACAGAAACTTCATTAAATTGCCATTCGGAAATCGTATCTCTTAATAGTCCCCAAATATTTCTTAAACGTGCTTTAAAATTCCGCATATAATTTTTGTACGTATACGTATGGTGGGCACTGCCCACCATACACTATTAAAAAGATGCAACTTGTTGAAGCGATGTCTCTGGTAAAACAACCGGGTTATCATCGATTGACAACAAGAATTTTATCAAGCCAGTCTGGTCTTGAGCGCTATAACCCGCTTTTTTATCAACCCAATATTCGTGTCCACTGCCATCCACATTTGAACGCTGTAAATCAGAATTTGATTGGTTAGCTGCTACTGCCACCGCGCGTAAATCTTGACGCTATTGATACCAGGGTTTCCTGGTGTAGGGTCTACTTTATCGAAAAATTCTGATGGTTTGGCGCCGTCTGGAAGTCTAAATTTTGGACTAGATGCGTTTTGCAGCATTGCCCCTAAATAAAAACTTCCTTATCTATTCCCAAAATTTCCTCACTTTCATCTGCTGTAGTTGTAGGGTCATCTTGCTGTAGGCGAGCCAATGCTGTTGCTGTTGTATCACCACCTCTACCTATGTTTAAAATTGGTAAACCTAAAGTACTACTGAGAACACTCGGATAAGCAGCCCTAGTTCCTACTCCCGCACCAGCAGTGATACTATCCCCAAAGGCTATAATTTGCGAACCGGCGCCACGACGCAAGTTGTTGACATTTTCTGGCACTACCCACAGGTAAATTGTTCTACCATCAACTTGTTGCACTTGTTGTGGTTCCCAGTCACCCATATCGAATGCATGGGATAATATGCGCGTACCCGGTCGAAGTTCTTGTAGTAGTTTTGGTCTGAGTTTTGTCATAACTTCAGGTAGTAAATAAAGTGTTACTACTGAGGCTTTACTTAAGTCTGTTTCAAACAGGTCTTGTTGGCAAAACTCCACATTATTAGCGACTCCAGACCTCTGTAGATTGGTATTCGCCTCTTGAATTCGTTCGGGATTAAGGTCTATTCCAACACCACGGGCACCATACCGTTGTGCAGCTGTAATAGGAATTATACCATCACCGCTACCAAGGTCATAAATTAAATCATCACTATTAACTTGTGCCAGTTGTAACATTGCATCAACTACAGGTTGTGGTGTAGGTACATAAAGTAAATTATATTGTTGTTGTTCTATGGTATTTACAGCAGGGGTTTGAGCATCAGCTTCAAAATCACGGGCATTTATACATTCACTAACACTTAAGCTAGCAACACTAACGCTTGTTACAAGTAAGATTAAAGTTCGCTGTAACTTCATAATTTTGTTCTCCATGCGAATACAATTAATTACGAATTACTTCAAAAATTTCGGTTCAATCTCCCACCATTTTTGAAAAAAAGGTTGTCTACTCGTATTAGTACCACAATGAATTTCCCCTCCTTCTCGAAAATAAGTGTCCCAATCATCAATAAAGTGACATTCTTTACCCAAAGGCTCTAAAACACTTTTAACATAAGCTTCAAATTGGCATTGAGCATTAACCTTGGGTCCAAATGATTTGGGAATAGCCAAATGCTGGTTGAGAACAACCATATTCACCATGTTTGGGAAAAAACTTTTAGCTCGTCCTTCGCCATCATCTCGAAACAAAGTGGGTAATTCGATAATATCTTCTTCACCTAAATCTAATTCCTGTTTCAAAACCTCTCGATTCCAGTTAATGTACTCTTGAAAACGTTGGTTATTAAGGGCTAACTCTTCATTGTCGAGAACATCTGCCACGCTAATATCAGCAGGTTTGTCATCAAGTTGTTTACCTTGCCGCAATAATACCTGAGAATGCCCTTTATCTCGTAAACGTTTGAGAAGCTCGTAACATTTGTCTGGACTGGCTAAAATTAACTTAAATCCTTTAGAGCAAGCGGCGCCAACGAAGTTCATAAACTCGTCTATATGCCCTACACTCAGCCAGTCTGAAAAAATTTCAAAAGGGGCTTGAATTTCTTGGGCAAAGAAAAAGTCTCGCAAGACTTTTAATTTTCGACGTGGGTTTTGAATAATTTCTGCGCGCGTTCCCCCAAATATGATACGGCCAAAGGGATAATTAACACCTTTGACGGTTACTGGTGGAGAAACTTCTAAATTTCCAAAAGAGTCTAATTTTGTAGATTCTTCGCGACTTTTACGAATTATATAACCAAAGTCTGTACCCATCAGATGGCGTTTAGCCAAGTGGTCTAAACCACGGTCGCGCGGGGAATCAAGAATTACATGTATCAAGCGTCCCGGCGCCTGAGTGTAACCAATTTCAATTTCGTCTCGCATCCAAGGGTCGTCTTTATGAAACTCAAAAGGAACAGGGTCTAGCTGTACGTTGGCTTTACCCACAACTTTTCTTAATTCTTCTATAAATTCTTCATTACTTCCGTCAGATAAACGAGAGACAAAAACATTTATTGGGCATAAGGTATTGGGAGTCATCATCCAAGGAGCAACTCGAAAAACCACACGGTCACTATAGATTGTTTCTCCATCTTTGATGAGATTTAAATTCATCTCAACTATACCATTAAAATCAATATCCGGATAACTCAAACCCTTTATAGCAAGCAGAATATCTCGGTCAGTATCTTTAATTTTTGCTTTTGTTATCTCTGCCCCTATTAACTGATTACCATTTTTATCTAATTCATCATAAATGCGAATTCTTTTAGCGGTGCCTTGGTTAACTGACAAGTAAACCTCGCATCCATCAGGCAAATTTTTTAAGCCAACTCGACGAACAATCATAAAGCTCAAATCTTTTAAATCAAGCAGTCCTTTAAGATTGTCTTTTACCTGATGATCTTGACCATCAGAATTAACGATATCGCAATCTTTATTAACTAATATGACTGCACCATGACCGTTAACCCCCCATCGCCAATCTGCTTTATTAGGATTATTTTCTTCAATAATTCCATCTCGGTCTGCATCCACATCTAAACAAATACGAAGACAAGTTAAGTGGAGTGTAGCTTGACTCATTTGATGACCAGCATCATCTTGAAAGGTTATTTCTAAAGAACGGTCTTTTAGTCTATCGCTAAAGGTTCTCGCTATAAGGGTAATTTCTGAAACTTGTTCGAGAGGAACCGGAGTTTGTAAAGCAATAGGTTGATTTATACTAGAGAAAACTTCGACTTCTCCTCGTATTTTGAAACTAACAAATCCTTCTAGAGAAGGCACCAGATTTTTTAAAGATATTTGCAATGGCTGACCAGCAACTAAGACATCCTCATAGTCCCTATTTATATCTTTATTACTTGAGTCAGGGTCGTGATATGTTTGAATTTGTAAGAAACTCCTCATTTATTCTAACTCCTATATTAGATGTTGCTTAATTTATATTTACAAGATTTTAACCAATTATAAAGATTTAAACGACTAGCTAAAACCCTTATAAAACTTAGGTTTGAGATAAAATACCTCATTCCATACTGTTATAATTCGTGCTGCGCTAAAACGCTTGAAATTAAAGCTGGATAAAGATTTGGGTAATAGTGAGCGTACTGCTTGTGAGAAATGCGGGAGGAAGAACTTTTTCTCCAAAAACTTCAATAAATCGCTGTTGCTGCTTGTTAGCTATCGTCGTAAAAATAACTGCGTGATGTAGTAAGTATTCTTAATTCGCCAAACACCTACACCTGTCTCGTTAAACGGTGGACGCAGAATATTCGCTCGATGTCCGGGACTTTCCAACCAACCCTCCACAGCAATACTTACAGGCTCATTTAGATTCCTTCCTCTAAAAAGGTTTTCCCCTACTAACCAATAAATAATGCCTGAAGCCTCAACTCTCGAAGCAAGAGTACTCCCATCAACCCCAGTGTGGCTAAAGAAATTTTTCTCCGCCATCTCTTTGCTGTATTTGCGAGCAACTTCTGCCAGTCTTTCATTATTTTTGAGAGGTTGAAGTTTTTCTTTTCGACGCACTTTGTTAATGCTTACCCGGATAGCTGCTTCAATTTTTGCAGTGTTGGCAGATTGGGGAGAGAGGGTAGGTTTTCGGGGTTTTTCCGATGGTACTTCCACTTTAGGCAAGGGTGGTAAGTACTCAATTGCCCTTTCGCATCCCATTACTAAAAGTGCGACCGTGAAGATTGGAAACCAAATTTTTGTTAAAGTATTCATTCCCTACTTGTCATAAGTCAAGAACCATTGGTTCCCAATACCACTGTATTTTTTTACTATTCCATTCCAGATGTTGCAGAACGCGCTCTCCTATGAGATGCTCTATTTTGTGTGAAATTGCCTAAAAAATGTAATGTACTGTTAGCAAGACGGTCGCCACTTGTTTCGCGCGATGTGTGATGTAAATTACGTAAGCCGTGTAAATCAAGGAAACTAAATCCAACCTTAGAGAAAAATGGTAATAGGCAAAATAGAAAAGTATCAAGAGTTTGATTTATCCAACCGAAACCACTTGGACCAATAATCCATACAATTGGATACCCAATCCATAATACAGTAAAGTAAGTAACAAGTTTGTCGTACAGGTTTGATAATTCTTGCCCCTGCTCTCTAGTCTTCGCTCGTAAAGGATTCCAAATACCCCAAAGAATAATGAAAAAGGCAAATACCCCACATATATACCATAAGTATCTTACCCAAGGTCGCACAGATAAGTCTGCAATCAAACCAGTTGTAACAACAACAACTTGTGTACTCATTAAAAAACCAATGAGCGTCCAATCTTTTTTTGTAAACTGCATTGCTGTCCATGACAAAGATAGCAGCAGTAAAGGTGTAGTGACAATCCAGTCTATATAACGCGCGTAGTGTGCTGTTTGACCAGCAGCAATGACTTTACCCTGGTCTAATGCCATTGCCATATAAGCGAGTCCTGACCAGATTGGGATGAATATTGCAACTAAATATTCGTATTGGGGAACACCGCGCGGGTTACGACTCAGTGACCAGAAGTATAATGCACCAATTGCCATACCCGCTACATAAACCCAATGGAAAATTTCTTGCCAATTCATTATTTAACCTCGCAATTTTTGATGAACTATTTACAAAAAACAAACATAAATATCTTGATAGTCGGGATACGTTATCATTTGTGAATTAATTTATTTTGCTGTGTAAGCAACGCGATATATTACCCCATTGGTATCATCAGTAAACAGCAACGAACCATCCGGTGCTATTGCTAATCCTACTGGTCTACCAAATTGTGCTGTTCTGTCTTTCGTCAAAAAGCCAGTTATAAAATCTTCAAATTTCACAGGTTTACCATTTTGGTAACGAATCCGCACGACTTTGTAACCCACGGGTGGATTACGGTTCCAAGAGCCACGCATTGTTACAAAAACATCATTTATATATTCTTGCGGAAATTGGTTTCCTGTGTAAAATACCATCGCTAATGGTGCGCTGTGTGCTGTATAAGTTAACACTGGTGGTTGAGTTTTAGCGCAGTATTCTTCTTTAGTTTTCCCTTCTGGGTTTGCGGATAAGTATACATCAGGGCGCCTGTCACCCCAACAAAAAGGCCAGCCATAATCTCCACCTTGAACAATACGATTTAATTCTTCTGGTGGTATATCATTTCCTCGCCAATCTGTACCGTGGTCTAACCCCCATAGTTCCTTTGTTTGGGGATGCCAACCAAAGCCGATTGTATTTCGTAAACCTTTGGCATAAATGGTACGATTACTACCATCCGGTTGCACCTGTAGGAGGGTAGCACTTTCAGGGTTGGTTTCGTCGCAAGCGTTGCAAGTACTACCTACAGAAATATAAAGCATTCCGTCAGAACCAAAAGCCATTGTCCGGTTGGGGTGTTGACCCGCATCAGGTAAATCAGAAATCAAAGTTTGTAGTTTTCCTAGAGAACCGTCTGCTTGTAAGTCGGCGCCGTATAAACTGGTGTCAGTAACAAGGTAAAGACGATTTTTATTAATTGTAATACCGTTAACGTACTTTAAACCTTTGGCGACAATATTTATCGAGTCAGCCCGTCCATCTCGATTTGTGTCTCTGAGTGCAACAACATCAGCTTCTTCACGACGAGTAACATAAATTATACCATTAGGAGCAACAACTAAATTGCGAGGATTACCTAAACCTTTTGCAAATACATTAATTTGAAATCCAGACGGTAATTGCAACTGTTGCAAAAGAGATTCATTAAAATCTAGTCTTTGTGGCGTTGACAAATAACCTTCCATTCGCTCAAGCCTACGCTGTTCTGGTCGTTGTCCGTTGGCAGTTTGAGAAATTAATAAAGCCAATGTACATCCAGCCAAAAAAGACTTTGATTTGTTGATAAATTTCATTGTGACATGTCTCCAACCCTGTCGTTATGCGATAGGAACTTGATAGAACTATTTTGCTAGTTTCAAAAGTCGCTTTTAGTTGCTTAGACTAATCAATTAATAAAACTTTTACATCTAGCTTACGGAATGCTACAACGTAACCAAGTTATCTAAAGTAGTATGCCTTCTGATAGAAGTATAGCTTTTTCACGAACTTTCGCAATTGGCGCCTGAAGATACTTGATTATCTAGTTTTCGCAACCCGTGTATCATTTGTAAATCAACTCTTTTCCCTACTACTTAGCGTTCTTTGCAATCCTGTAGTTTCAAAGCACTATCATAATTTTTATGAATCAACTACTAGGGTGCGTATTTAACGCTGTTAAGTCATTCTTTTAAAAAACAAACATGCGTTATACTGCCGAAGAGCTTACCCTACATATCTTTTCAAAAATAAAACTGTATTTTTATAAACATAATAGCAACCATTATTTAAAAATTTATATTTTAAAAAACAAATGTGACTAAAAAGTGACTGTAATCAAAGTCAAAGTAAATATATTACCTTTATACAAATTCAATACTATTGATAGATATGCAAAAAAATTAATTTTGCTAAATGTTAAATTATGAATATATAGTTTATAAAACTGTATTTTTAAAAGGTAGTTATAAATAGTAGTAGTTGTTGAATATTTATAATTATACGTTTAGAAAAAGGAGGTCAATTAATATGTTTTTGACAGTGAGTCATCCAAATCAAATGTTCGCAGTAACTTTTTATCAGAGAAAGCAAACAGAAGTCCAAGTTCAAAAAACAGTATCAAATCAAGCAGAAATTACTGAAACTATAATTACTCAAGCAGGGGGAATTCTTGCTTTTCTTTTCTTTTGGGCAGGTTTTTTGATTTGGGCATCAAAGAGATTAAAGAATGTATCAGATGAACAATTAGATTTGTGTACAAAATCATTACCAAATCACCGTTGTACTCAATGCCAATATTTTGCTAAGAATCATTTTTTCAATTGTGCAGTACAACCTTCTCTCGTTCTTACGGATGAAGCAAATAATTGCTCAGACTACTGCCCTAAGAATCAAAAACGATAAAGGTAATTTCTCAACTCGTCGCTTATATTGCTTGTATACAGGTGAAAACAAAAACTCAAAAAATAAAGCCTCATGTTCATTCTATCCTGCATGATGTTGGCTTATTACTTCATGTCCCAGGTGTAATGGCAATTGCCTCTTTGCCTATTTGTCTATGGTTTAGAGAATATTATGCAGTTTGGGGATTTTTGATAACTGCGCTTTCTTCTTTACTTATTGGTCAATTATTGTATTGCAATTTTCAGGGAAAGGGGGAAACTCAGTTACGTCACGCGATGATAATTGCTGCTTTGAGTTGGGCAATAATTCCACTTTTAGGCGCCATTCCATTTTGGGTTACTGCTTCTTTTTTTAGGAATGCTCAAACACCAGCAACCATACAAGAGTTCCAAGATTTCTGGAATGCTTTATTTGAAGCTGTTTCTGGATTTACCAGCGCAGGATTAACTGTAACACTGAATGAAAGCAGACTACCGCACAGTTTACAGTGGTGGCGTTCGTTCATGCAATGGATTGGTGGAGTTGGAGTAATTGTACTAGTTCTTTCTATATCAGAACCAAGTACAGATGCTTACCAACTTTACAGTGCAGAGGGACGCTCGAAACGTATTGCTGCAACTGTTAGTGCAACAGTACGCCGAATTTGGTGGATTTATTTGCTTTACACAGGATTCAGTATTTTGTTGTTTCGTATTACTGGAATGCCTTGGTGGGATGCTATTAATCATGGTTTAACAGGTATTTCTACAGGTGGATTTAGTATACGGGATGATAGTATTGCTAGTTATAATTCAGCGGTTCAGCTTGCTGTAATTGTAGTGATGACTTTAGGTGCCATTAGCTTCCCAATTCATTACTACTTTATTACACAAAAACGCTTATCTGCACTATGGCAAGATTCTCAACATAAAACATTATGGCTGTTACTAGCTGTTAGCTCATTAGTACTATTATTTGAGAACCGTTGGTTTTTTGGTTCGTTTATTTGGCTAGATAGTTTATTTCAATGGGTTTCTGCTTTAGGGACTTGTGGATTTGAAACAGTCGATTTACAAAATTGGAGTTCGAGCGCAAAACTGTTATTGATCTTGGGAATGCTAGTAGGTGGCGCCGCTGGCTCCACTGTTGGTGGGTTAAAATTAAATCGTTTGGTATTCTTTGGCAAAGCAGTTGTATGGCACTTGCAAAAATTAGCACTGCAACCTCATCAATTGATGCATTATCGGGTAGAGGGGAAAATAGTAACAGAAGCTGAAGCTAGTCGCACAATTGAAGCTGCTACTGTTTTGTTAGTACTTTGGTTCTGTGCAATTGCACTGGGAGTAGTAATTTTGCTACATGTGGCGCCATACAGCTTGATAGATGTAATTTTTGAAGCAGCTTCTGCTCTAGGTAGTGTCGGTTTGTCTGTAGGAATTACTCATCCTGACTTACATTGGTTAGGTAAACTGACCTTAATGATATTAATGTGGATAGGAAGATTAGAAATTGTCCCTGTTTTAGTTTTATTTCTGTCGTTAATTAATTTTAAACGAAAAGTTCTTAATTAATATTTGATTATCAAAATGGATTTTTAACGCCTTAGATGTTAAAATTTCTCCCCCAATTTCTCTCCTTGTAGGAGAGAAATTGGTTGTGCTAAAGTTTCGACTGGTTCATTAAAATCTTGCGCGTCCTGTTGGGTGACAGTTAATAAAACCCGATTGCCTACTTGCAACGTCGCAATACCCCGTGATTGGTCGGGTACAGTAGTGACATTTCTGTTAGCTTGAGGTTGTGCCAAAATACCTGCTATACGACGGTTGACTATTTGCGCGCGTTGACTAGCATTTACCGAACCAACACTACCAACTTGAAAGACGGGCTGTCCTCTAACAATAATATCAGCGAAAAACAGCCCATCTGTTGCAGTTTCTGTTTCTTCTGGTTGAGGAGTAGTTGGAGTGATAGAAATTTGTTGCGTTAGTGCTTTTTCTGGCGATATTAATAGCACACTGGTGATAGTAAGTATAAATGCGGTTATAACGAGCTTGCGTTTACCACGGCCCAAGACATGGTTCATAGCTATTAATAACGGAAAACTGCTGCTAATTGAGCATTTCCTGGTACTTGTTCTGGCGCCACAGCATACACTGTACCACCATTAAGAATAGTATGTAATGCAGCTAAATCCATCAAGTCTTCGTCACCAGCTTCTTGTTCTGAGTGTATCTCCACATTGCTTGTCTCAGAATTAAACATTCCCCACTTCTGGTTTCCTACTGGTACAAATAAAGACTCGATTCGTTGATAGTAAGCTGCAGGTACAACTTCTTGAATGCTGCTAGCTGTTTTTCCAGTTCCTAAATTTGCTTGATAGTAAGCGACAGCTTCATCTTTGGCACCTTCAAAATAAGGTTGAACAACTTGCCAAGCTTGTGCATGTAATTCTTCTGCTTTTAGCTGGTCAGGATTTCCGGTAACGCCTTCATCAATTAAATTAGGATAAGAATTCGCTTGCTTATAAATAGGTAAAAGATAATCAACACCTGCAAGAACTAAAGGACATGCATGACCTTTTAGCAACTCTTGTAATCCTTTATCGACCAAGCGGAAGTATCTAAGAATATTTTCTTTTTCATCGTCATTACCTGCTCCATGTCCATGAAAGATTGCCGCGCGGCTTCCACTCCCACCTTGAGGTGTACCAGTATGGAACTGTAAACTTTTTTCTGAGTCATCATACTTTAAAGCTTCAGCCATACTAGTGGGTACATCTTCTAGTTCTATTTCGCTAATACCGTAACGAGTACCCTGGAACAAGCGAACTAAATTTTGACTTAGTGCCAAAATGTAGAACTGCCCATCACCTGTAAGTAAAGACATTAAAGGCTTAAGATGAAAGCGGTCGGTAACTACGACTAACTCTTGAAAATCAACAGGTACAATATAGTAACTAAAAAAGTGTTTTGAGATAAAAATTGCTAATCCATCACTTTGGTGCTGCCAAAAATCGTATTCATCTAGTTCTTGGACAGGAAGTAATAAATCTCTGGCATCTTGCGGTCGCATTCCATTTGCAATTAATTTCTCCTCAGCTTCGCGCATTAGATTTTTAAAGCGAATAGGATTTTGTAGCGTTTCCGTACTCATTTTAAAAGTCGGCATATAAATAGAAACGCAATCTGTGTTTCCTTGCGCCGTTAAAGTTGCTAATTCTTCAATTGAAAATAATTTCATAATTTCCTCGTTCAAATTGTACATTGTAGAGACGTGATTAATCGCGTCTCTACGATTCATCGCGTCTCGATTCATCGCATCCCACGTAGATATAATTTTTACCTTTCCACAACAGGGCGCCCTTGAGTATCGATATCCAATTCTTCACGACGGATTTGTTCAGTAGCTTCGACGGTATTACTTTCGACAGCCTTTTTAACTCGTACTTCTTCTTTAACAACAGCTTGTTTTTGAATATCTGCCTTTTCTTCGTAAATGTCCATACGAGCGACTTCGCCAGAACGAAAAGCATCATTTGGCGCCGAAGCTGGTTTTGTACTCGTGGGGGAGCTACGTTCAATGATTACTCTTTCTTTTTCAACAGGAACAGCAACGCGAACATTTTCAGTTTCAACATGCTTACCTATCGAAACTTCTCCTGTCTTTTGACGTTGCTTGTTAGCAATCAATCTTTCTTCATACAACTTCAAACTTTGACCACCACTTGTACTATCAACTTCTGGTATATCGTACAAAGAAGAATCCTGCTCATAGTTATAAGTCGCGCGGTCGTAAGCAGCAGGTTGGGTTAGACCAGAAGTAGCAACAGAACCGCGATAAACACCGCGTACTTGCTCCTCGTAGTCATAATCAATTTCTTGTAGCTCATCGTAAGAAGGCAAATTTTCCACTTGCTCTTTAGTTAGACCTTTGGCATAAACTCGTTTGTCGCAGTAATGAATATCTGCACGACCTACAGGTAATAAAACCTTTTTGCCAAAAATCCAAAAACCTGTATCTACAACTAAATAGCGAAAGCGTCCGTTTGTTTGATCGACTAAAATATCGTGGATTGTACCGACTTTTTCATTTGTTTCGGTATAAACGTCGAAATTGTCGATATCATCAACATCAGAGCGACTATCTATATGGTCGTAGTAATAGTCTGTAATCTTGACAAGTGCCATTTTTACTCTCCTATTTAATTCGCTACTTTTATTGTTCAAAATCAATGTGAACAAAAAGTGATAACTAAACACCAGCTACAAATGGAAACAAAATCTCTTACAGTACCGCTAAAGATTCTTTTACACTCCAAGGGCTCCAAGCTTCCTGTCTAACTTCAACATTACCTTGTACCACAGTAGCATCCCATTTCGTTGAATCTCCATCACGCCAAAACTTTAAATCAACCGAAGCTTTGCCAACTTCCACACGTCGTAATGTTAACTCTGGTAACCAATCAGGTAAATATGGATCTATATATAAACAGTGATTCGGCGCCGATGCTCGTAAACCTAACATCGCCTGTAATATTTGAAACACAGACGCTGCTGCCCATGCTTGAGGTACGTTTGCCTCTAAATAAGGCGCCGGAAAACTTCCAAGTTCGCGCTTAACTCCGGCGTAAAGTTCTGGCAGACGATAATTGCTAAAAAAGCTACCTGCTTTAAAAATTCCGTATCCTTAGAGAAAATACCCTGATGACCATTGTAGTCAACTTGTCCATTTAAATCAGTCACCATAAAGGTGCTGCCGTGATTAATAGTTAATAATGGAGAACCAACACTGATTCGCATATTCTTTTCCTAGTGAGATTTTAGATTTGTAACTTTTAATCTTATTCCAACGTCTATGATTGTCGGACAATTCATACAGTTAATTTAGAAAGTAAATATGACTAGAAAGTGATATGCTCAGACAATAGAGTAATGAGCTACGGATGTCTATATACTGGAGAAAGAAAAATTAAGCTTAAAAAATTAAATATTTTAGTTCTCAAGCAGGATGAATGCAGCTTTGATAATCTAGTAAGTTACCAAAACAGTACAACATACAGCAGTCTGAAAGGATTACCATTTACTGTCACATTTAAATCATATTTATAAGCAATTAAAGCAAACTGGCACCCATAGATAGGTTCTGAAACTACAATGTGAATAAACCCGTCTTTACAAAAGGGCGCCGACGTGTCGTATCTTGTTCATGCATCGCATCATTTGAAGCAACCAAAGGTATAACAATAGTAAACGTCGAACCATGTCCCACACTGCTCGAAAGTTCAACTTTTCCACCATGAGCAACGGCAATAGCATTCACAATTGAAAGTCCTAAACCATGTCCTTCAAAACTTTGGTCGTGTTTTGTTGCACGTGCGAAGCGGTCAAAAATTCGTTTTTGGTTCTCTGGTGCAATTCCTTCGCCAGTATCACTGACCCAAATATAAGCAAAATCGCCTCTCACAGAAGAACCAAGGGTAATAGTATCATGCAAAGTAGTATGACGAACTGCATTTTGAACCAGATTCATTACAGCTTGCGTTAAACGTTGTCTGTCTACTGTTATTGGACTTAACCCTTTAGACTCTAACTTCCAATTACGGTTGGCAAAACTGCGTGCTTTGAGAAAAATTTCCTCGGTTAACCAATCTAATTCTTCTGGTTTTAACTTCAAAAAATCCGGACGTTCGGTTTTTGCCAGCAATAATAAATCATTAACTAACCTATTCATCCTGTCGAGTTCGTCCATTACTAGTGCCATAGTTTCTGGCTGTTTTTCAGGACAAAACTCTAACATCTCTAAATGTCCCTGAATAATTGTAATGGGGGTGCGTAGCTCGTGACTAACATCATTAAGGAACTTTTGCTGACTATCAAACGCAAATTGCAATCTATCAAGCATTTCATTGAGGGTAGTTGTGAGTTCAGCTATTTCATCCGAACCTTGTACGGGGATACGCAGCGTCATATCCGATTCGCTGATTGAATGTGCTGTTTCTGTAACTAGTCGTAATGGATATAATACTCTACCTGTAGTTACCCATGCTACAATAAAGAATATAACTAGCACAACGATAGTTACCTGCATTACTAAAACAATTGCACTAGTTCCCGCTTGATAATCTGCCGAAGAATCATTAATAGCAATAATGGTTCCTTTCTTATCGTTTGCAGTAACTGACTGTCCAGCATATCTAATTCGAGAAGGAGCTACATAAACCTTACCTCGTTCAAACTCACCTTTTTGGCGCCAAGAATGTATTAACTGTGGTAATTTTTCTTTGATGTCTCTAGAAAGTTCGGGTTTGGTAGTATATACCTGGTCATTTAAAAGCGTTACAACATATTCGTTGCGTATAGGCGCATAATTGGCTAAAAATTTATCTAAAAGCTGAGGAGTAGTAGTATATGTATATTTACCCGACATGAGCTTAAACCGCTCGATTTCTTTAATAATCGATGCATCAGCTTTGGCTTTCAAGCTATCGCAGTATATTTGACGAGTTACTTGCAGCGATACCATAACAGTACAAGCAGTCAAAAGAAAATACCATACTAAAAGACGCATTCGCACACCCATGCGAGTTTTACGCCATAGTAGAGGATAGTTAAGTTGAGCTTTCATATTTAAGTTTCTTATAAATGATTTCATTTCACTAAGTATCCTTAAGGGTCATTAACTTATAGTGAAACATTTATGAAAATTTTTTTAAAATTCTAAAATAAATTTAATTTTATAGTACATATGTATAGTAAGGTGGGCACTGCCCACCTTACGCTCTAGGATTGAGTTGTGTATCTCCAGCGACCAATTTCGCCTTTGCTCAAGCTTGCGTAGTAGACGTTGCCATCTGGCCCATTCATAAGCTGTGTGGGCTGTGGTACATTAGAATCAAATCGTCGAACTGAGACTACTTTTCCATCTGAATTTAATGTCAAAGCGTCCACTGTTCCTTGAGCGACATCTCCAACAAACAAGTTATTTTGGTAAATTGAAGGGTAAGTGTTACCTGTATAGAAGTCGCCCATGAGGATTGCGAAATAGTTACCTGTGGTGTGCTGGTAAGCATAAATTGGCGCCTCTACGGGTGAAGCAGTAGCATAAAAAGCTTCAGATTCAGGTTGGTTCATATATCCTCGTGTCTTCTGGCTAGTCCCATTACTGCCACCTTCGTAGTGAGGCCAACCAAAGTTTTTTCCACGTCCAGAGTTGATTTCTTCCCAAGTACTCCAACCTACATCACCAATATATGGAGTGTTGGTTGCTTTATCTACTGTGAAACGGAAGGGGTTACGCAGACCATAATTATAAACTTTAGAACGATTACTGTCGGAATTACCATCGAAGAATGGGTTATCTGCTAAACCTTGTCCAGTCATGGGGTCAATTCGTAATAGTTTTCCAGAAAGGTTATCTAAATCTTGAACTCGATATCCTCGACGGTCTATACGGTTGTAAGAAGTTCCATCACCGTTACTGACGTAAAGCATACCATCCGTTCCAAAGACAGCATCACCAATTGAATGAGATTCACTATCGGTAGCTAGATAATCTTGTACGTTACCGATTTGGTTACCGTTGCTATCAAAGATAATTCCTGAAGGTAGAATATTAGAATTGCCAGTGCTATTCAAATCTGGACGACTGATATTTTGCCAGATGCTATTTTTACCGAGTAAAACTACTTCGCTACCTGCAATTGCAGTGGTGTAGTTTGTTGAGAAGTCAGCAGTTACTCGAATTAATCGAGAAGGACGGTTGCCTGTTTCGTCTGGCCCTGACAAGGTATTAGGATTATTGATGTTTTCTGGTAGGTAAACTTCTGGTGGGTCGTAGGTGAATGATAAGTAAATATACGGGTTGTTAGCAAAATCTGGATGTACGGCAATACCAATTAAACCTCGGTCGCGAACATCGTTGACTTGTGAGGAAATATCGATAAACGGTGTATTCAAAAGGGCGCCGTTTTCAAATATCCTAACAATACCGTTTTTCTGAGCAATGAACATCTTACTACCATCAGGTGTCCACTCAAATGCTGTAGGTTGTCTTAATCCTCCAACTACTCTTTCTCGAATAAAGGAACCTGCATCATCATCAAGAACTGATATTTCAATTTTATCTTGAGCATTTAAGCCAGCGTTGACTGGGTTACTAAATTGGAGAGTAAATTTCTCATTAACTTCTGGAGCAGTGTCATTTACTAAAGGAATAGAAATAGTTTTGATGCTTTCTCCTGAAGCGAATTCTAAAGTTCCAGAAATCGCTTGGTAATCAGAACCTGAAACCGCTGTACCATCTACAGTTGTATAATCTACACTTGCAGCACCATTTGTATTCGACCGTCTCACCGTCACCATTGCATTACCATCTTTCTCGCTCACAGTTGGCACTGAGAAACTAAGGTCATTTGCTTCGTCGTCGTTAATGGTAATTTTAGCAGTTCTTTGGGTTCCTAAAGTGGCGCCTTCTGCTTGGTCTACTACGAAAGTAAAGGTTTCTAGTCCTTCGAGTAAATTATCGTCAATTAGAGAAATCGTGACTGTTTTGCTTGTTTCTCCAGGTGCAAAGGTAAGAGTTCCGCTTGTTTGTACGTAATCATCTCCTGCAATAGCACCTGTTGGAGGTCCATCATTTTGAGTTGAGTATAGAACCGTAGATGTTCCGCTCAAATCTTCGCCACTTCTAACAACAATAATTGTAACAGTACCATCTGTCTCATTTACACTACCGGGAGGTGTGCCTAATGCAATTGCGGGTACTAATGATTGTGTTGAGTATAGTTGTGATTGTGGAATAATTTCTTTGAGTTGGCTAGCACTTGACCAGGATAATCGCGAAAGCGCGTCACCTTTGTTCTCAAAATATTCGAGTTTAATATTATACTTCTGACCTGCTTGCAAATCTATGCTACCGTTCCATTCAATGGCAGCTTGGTCATTTAATTTATCAATTAAAAGCTGGTCATTAACCCATAAACGAACACCATCGTCGGTAGTAGTGAAGAAATTGTACCTTTCGGTGAACTTCGCTTCAACTTGACCTGTCCAACGTGCAGAGAATGTATCAATGGCAATTCTAGAGTCTGGAGAATTTTTACCCCAATTAAAGTTGACTGTAGCATCGGTACGAGAGACTTTGAGGTTTGTAAAGTTCATGTTGTCAAAGTACTCTGCTGCCAACCCTGTACCAGTACCAGCGATATTAACTTGGAAATTACCAAGGGTTTTAGCTTCGGCAAAATTACCGCTAGTATCGCTAACTTGATTACCTTGTAGCGAAATTGTGTAATTACCGTTGTCTGTAGCATCCCAAGTACCACCTGCGCCTGTTACCGCATATATTGCAGTGCGGGGATTGCCATCAATGTTACTATTAACACCTATAAAAGCAGC
This sequence comes from Calothrix sp. FI2-JRJ7, assembly GCA_019359675.1. Taxonomy (GTDB): domain Bacteria; phylum Cyanobacteriota; class Cyanobacteriia; order Cyanobacteriales; family Nostocaceae; genus Dulcicalothrix. Next base: position 108,982 of record JAHHGX010000086.1, on the reverse strand, counting down.
TTCTCTAGTAGTACCATCGGGGCCTGTAACTACAATATCATTATCATCCAAGCTAGCAATACTAATAGCAGTGTTATCGCTGTAAGTTACAGAGAAAGTGTAAGTTTCACCACCACCGTTTGTTAAATTAGTAGCATTTAGCCTTGCAACTGGAGGTCCTTCATTAGAAGTAGCTTCACTAAACAACTGCGACTGAGGAATAAATTCTTTTACTTGACTAGCACTTGACCAAGCAAGTCTAGATACGGCTTCTCCGCTGTTATCGTAGTACTCTAATCGAATGTCGTAGCGTTGACCTGCTTCTAAGGCAATATTACCCGTCCATTCTGTCGCAACTTGATTAACAAATTTATCAATAATAAGTTGATTGTTAACCCACAACCGCACACCATCATCCGATGTAGTGTGGAAATTGTAAGTTTCGTTGTAGCGTGCCATGACTTGACCTGTCCAGCGCACCGAGAAAGTATCACGACCCATTGAAACATCAGGAGCATTATTACGCCAGTTAAAATTAACTGTCGAGTCAACACGAGTCAGTTTAAGATTAGTAAAATCTCTATTATCAAAATACTCTCCTTTAAGTCCGTCTCCTCCTTGGAATGTGTACGAGTAAGCAGTAGTATGCTTCCAAGGACTAGCAGTTTCAATATCTCCAGTATTAAATTCAAGTACCCAGTTGCCACCAAGTGAAGCAGTTCCTGTTAAATCACTAGAAGCTGCAACATCTGTACTTGTAAGTTGACTTAATTTTTCTACAAAACTTGCACCTGCTTGCGTTTGGGCAACATTACAGCCATAAAGAAGAATATCAGCATTCTTTGTTAAATGCGATGACCATTGTCCTAATTGTTTACGGTAGCGTTCGATGTTACTACTGTCAACAGTAGTTTTACCAAGTTGTAATCCACCATCAAACCCGTGAGAGACAATATGGATACCTGAAACGTCTTTATGTTGTGCTAAAACTTTACTTATTTGCTCAATACCATCGCGCTTAGAGTCAAGAACATAAACTTTGGCGCCGGAATTAATACCATTTGCAAGACTTTCGTAGTCTGGCACACTAGAATCGATAAAAACAATACTATTAGCAGACGTTTTTGACAAGTAGTTCAGGTCATTTTGTAAAATGTCACTACTGACCTCATGTTGCAAACCAACATAATTTAAATTATTACTAGAGCGACCAAAAAACTGTTTACCTCCTAAATCTAGTTTGTCTGAAGCTCTATAAGTATCAATTGCAGAAGTTGCTTTGGATAAATCTTGATTATTTAAAGAACCATTATTAGTATTGAACATTGAAATAAAACCTTGAAATGATGAAAAAAACTATTCACGATGTCATTCTAATTCTGACTAATCAGAATGACATCGTGTTTTTTTTGAAAAGGTTTGTTACTGCTAAGTCAACAAAGCAGATTATATTAGAATCACTAAAATTGATTTGCAATTAACTGTATTCGTTTGCAAATGCATGTAAGTGTTTTCTCTTATTTATATTTGTAACAATAAAAATATGGACTTGGTATGACTTTACACACAGTTTAAACAGTTTTATCAAAACCTTAATTTATTACTGAGGTATTACTGATAGGGAGAAATTATATATATGTATAATTCTATTTGTCTACAAGTTTATACAGATTTTAAAATATGTTGTTCTAAAATTGAAAAATGGGACGGGGCACTCTTAAAGCCCATCCCACAAAAGAAATGATTTAATTTTTGGAAATATTTAAAATGACATTGATACTAATTCGGCTTTGACGGTTGTGTCAGCACTTTTTAGATTTTTGACAATTTGTTGGGGGTTGCCAATTACGACAACGTTGGCAGGTATTGATTTGCGGATGATACTGCCCAAACCGACAACGCTATTTTCGCCAATATGTACACCCTTCATGATGGTAGCTCTGGCGCCAACCCAGACGTTGCGTTCAATTACAATAGGTGCTGAAGTTTTTGAACCTGGGGGGCTATGACGCAAGTGTGGTTCTAGGTTGTGGTAATCACTGTCGGCGAGGAAGCAGTCAGAAATTAGACATTCATCACCTATTTTGATTGATGATACACAACCAATACAGGCGCCGTTCAATAAAACATTTTCACCGATGGTAACTTCACCGTTACCATAAATAGTCACTTTTTTACCAAGACGACACGAGGCGCCGATATTTACTTTGACCTTACCAGAAATCTTTAAAGCCCCTTTTATAGTTACTCCTGGTGCAATCTTAAGATTTGGGTATCGCCATTGATAAAATAAGCGTTTGGTTTCAAAATAAAGTTGGGCTAAGGTATTTTTAATGGGATTATTTATCTGTTGCATATTTTGATGAATTTGATTTTGTATTATTTGAGGAGTAGGAATAAGGTTTTTTAGTGCTTTCGGCGGCGTTGACTACTAAACCTAGAATATTCGCGTTGTGTTGATGTAATTGTGCAAAGCTTTCCTGAACAGAATTTTTATAGCTCGTATCAGGACGAATAACGAACAACACGTTACGGATAATATTTGTCATGAGTGGAGTTTCACTCGTTAAAGATACGGGGGCACTATCAATAATTACGTAGTCATAATTACCAGCAACTTCATATGCAACGAGTGTTTGTTCAAAGCCTCCTCGTCGAATCATCTCAACGATTTTGCGTGTTTGAGGTAGCATAGGCAGTAAATCAAGATTTTTGTGTACTGGAACACTCCTTTCAAATCCTGTATTTGATGTAACACCCAGGCGCCGAGTCAGTTCGCACGAGTGGAAATCTGCATCTACTAACAAAACTTTAAAGCCTAAATCAACCAACGCATAAGCTAACCCCATTGCTACAGTTGTCTTACCTTCACCGACACTGGCACTTGTTACTAATAGACGACGGTTCTCTATTGGTTGTAAACTAATTGCTGATGCTAAACGCTGAAACTCAACTTCTACTTCCGCAGCAAGTTCTGATTTTTTCACAGAATCTCTGATGCGAGGAATGCGTTCAACAATAGCAAATTTTTGTTCTTGTAAGTCTTTGGGACTCAAAATAGGATTGCGACTTTCGAGCAACATGATTAGAGCAAGACTTCCAATTACAGATGCAACAAGAGCATTGAGAGCTATTAAAAAGAATTTTGGACTGATGGGTTTGGCATCTACTCTAGGTGAGTCAAGCACTTGGACACTGGGATAGGCATCAAAAGCATCAATATTATTTTGCTGCACTTGAGCAACTAAAGCCTTGTAGACACCTTCAGCAACATCTAATTGTCGTTGTAATTCTAAAAGTTTTGCTTGGTTCGCAGGTAAAGAGTTTAAAGTTTTTGTTAGTAAATTAATTTGATTGTCGAGTTGCTGTGCTTGTTGCTGTTGAGCAGCAGCTTCGCTTTCTGCTAGAATTAACTGTTGAATTAATACACTACGTCCTTGCCCCTCTGTTGATACTGTTGTGTCAACTTTTACACCTTTGGCAGCTTCTGCTATATATTCTTTGACTTGGGTTTGTAGTTGTGTGCGCTGTGCTAACAGGGTTTTGACTTCTGGATGGTCATCTGTAAAAATGGCTCGTTTCTGAACTAAAGTTGCTTCGACTTCTGACAACTTAGCTTGGACAAACTTGTATTCTTTATTTTCGCCTAAGCTTAACGAGCGTACTGCCTGATTTGGTGCAAGTGAAAGACGGGCAGATAAGACTTTGGCGCGGTTATTACTTGCTTCCCCTAAAGCTATTGCTTGTGCTTTGGCGCCAGTTAATGAATTTATGGTACCAACAATTCCTTTAGTTTGTTCTTCGCTGTTAACTAAGCCTGTAGACTTTTTAAATCTTGCTATTTGGATTTGCACCTGAGCTAATTTTGTTTTAGCTTGCTCCAGTTCTTTTCTACTGAACTGCTGACGTGCTGTAGTATTAGCTTGTCGTAATTCATTTAGACGACTTTGATAAGCTTCTATTAAATTTACGGCTCGCTGACGCGCTAATTCTGGGGTGGAACCACTCACAGTTAGCGAAATAATGGTAGATTGTTCTTGCGGAATTACTTTAAACAAAGCTTTGTACTTAGCAATGCTAGCAAATTTATCCTTATCAGGGTCTGCCGCTAGTACTTGCTCTAATAATGTATCACTAGTCAAAATGGATGCTTGCACTTTTAAAGGATTAACCTCAGCAGAAAAACCAGGGTCGCCATTTTTTAACGAACCTAGTGTTCCTAAACTTGCATCAAGATTGCTAGTTGTCTTTGGTAAAATCAATTGCGTGGAAGTTGTCCACACTGGCTTAGAAGTGGCGACAGCAGCTACGGTTCCTATTGCCACTAACAAATTAAAAGCGAGTAAATACTTCCAATGTCTAGCTGTAGTAGTAACCAATTTCTTCATGCGTTTGTCTGCCGAATATTTCTAATTGAAGTAATAAATTTTAAAATTATTACAATCTGAGTAAATAATCATCATCTGCGATAAATTTTAAAATGGCATGGGTAAATATACTATTATGATTATTTTTTACTATTTTTTTACATAAAAATGAAAATTATTAAAACTTTATGAATATATCGGTAATTTTACAATATATGGTAGAGACGCGTTCACGTAGTGTCCCGCAGGGAATTAATCGCGTCTCTACATTTGTATGTTTTTACAGATAATTCCAATTTGATACATTTTGATTTTGTGTTTCAGCGATAATTGCACCTAACCAAATAAATAAAAACCAAAAATAAATTCCCATCCAAGTTAAAGTTGTGGCTTGACAGAGTGTATATAAGGCAATCAAAGTGGCAAACGCGCGTTGGCAAACTTTGTTACCTTGTACTGCTGGTTGCCAGAAAATACCTAATGTTGAAATTAGAGCAGCGGCAAAAAAAACAAAACCGAAAATACCATGTAAATATAAAACTTGACTGTAGGATGAAAAGGTTCCTAAAGGTAGCTCGAATGCTCCATTTCCCCAAGTTGCTGTTTTCTCAATAATTCCCCACCCTACCCAAGGAGATTCTCTCCAAGCATCAATAGTAGCGCTAATGATAAATTCACGGTCTTTCGAGGAGTCTGCACGTGCGCTGTTAAAGGTAGATAGAGGTTGACTTAGTACATCACTTATAGTCCATCCTAAAATTGCACAGACAAACGAAATAAATGATGTTATCCATAGCGAACCAATACGAGCAAATCTACTACGAAAAGAATTGATAATTAAAATCGTTAAAGGAAAGCATACCCAAGCCAAACGACTTTGCGAAATTATCAAACATGCTACACAACCAGATAAGGCATATTTACGTAGGCGCCGATTTGATTCGCCTAAACAGATGAAAAAGTATACTAGAGCGCATACACCTAATATTGGAGGGTCTGCGGTGTAAAGGTCGGCTCTTGGTAACGGAATACGGAAAAAAGGCTGAAATACAGCAAATTTGACCATTAAGCTGAGTTTTTCGCCTGGAATCAATTTGGCAAGGGGTGGCATGAAATGCGGCAGAGGACCAATCGCAGCCAGTATTAATAGTTGAATAATTAGCGTGACTAATAAACCAACTGCCATCCAAGCAACAGCGCGCGTTATTACTTGCACTCGAATACGATGCCAAAAGGGTAATGTCATGCAAGCAAAAATCATGAAATAGCCCTTGAACAAAGTAAAGATTGTGGCAAGCGTTTTCATGACGTCAAAGCCAACAGAGTCTAAACCTAAAATATTTGTCCATAGTGCTGCTACCGTCATTCCCAACCAAGCCCAGTTACAAAACGGGAGTGAGGATTTGGTTATTTTGTCTAACTCAAAACCCATAACCAGCAATATAAAGGCAACAGTTGGATACAGAACAGTTTGTATCCCCAATAGCCACCACAAAGGAGTAAGCACAATAGTCCAGTAAATCACCTTTTCTGCTGTTGACAAGTCACCTAAATGCAGCTTGTCTATATTTAAATTTTGTTGGCGCCCTTGGTTAGACATTAAATCTGACCAAGTGCGCGGAGCTTTTTTAGAGGTGATATTGAACATATCGAACTATTGATTTTAGGTTTGATTAAGAATACTGTCGTAAATAGCTTCTAGCTTTTTAGTATTCAACTTGAGGTTAAACTCTCGTTCCATGTGCAGGCGCCCCTCGGCAGCAAAGCTTTCTCTTAATGTCGAATTGCTTGCCAGAGTCAAGATATGCTCACCTAAAGTTTGCCAATCTCTCTCTGCCGCCAAAAAACCAGTTTCTCCGTGAATAATTGCTTCTGGAATACCCGCATGATGAGAAGCTACCACTGGTAAACCCATTGCTTGCGCTTCCAAAATACAAATTGGGAGTCCCTCTGAATCTTTTTTAACACTAGTAACACTCGGAGCTGCAAGTAAAAGCGCTTGGTTCATCCAGTTTTTAACTACATCAGGAGATTGTGAACCAAGAAAGCGGTAGCGTGTTAGACATTCACGCGCTTGTTTTTCTAAACTAGAACGTAATTCACCGTCTCCAATTACTACTAATTCTAAATCAGGTAAAACTGACTGTACCTGAGACATAGCCTTAATTAAATACTCGCACCCCTTCTTTTCCACCAGTCTACCAACGAATAAAACAACAGGTGTACGTTTAATATCTGGGTTCGGTGTAAATTTTTCTACATCTACACCGATGTAATGTACCAATATTTTATCTTCTGGACAGCCTTTTTCTATAAGCTTGGAACGGATAAATTTCGAGACAGCAATACACGTGTTTGATTGTTTGAACAATAACTGGCGCCGTATTTTATAAAGTCGATGCATCCAGCCCGATAAAGAATTATCACAATCATCGACTGTAATATCATAGCCATGAAATGTGACGACAAGTGGTATTTGCAGCTTTTTAGCTAGAGGTAGGGCAAAAACTCCATCAACTCCAAAATGCGCGTGAATCAATTTGGGATTTACTTTTTTAACTCTAGTAAGCCAAGTGGGCAGAGTGTACCCTGCTAGCATAAATAATAATCTATATAGCTTTGACTTACCATCTAAAGGCGCAATAACTTGGGAATTTCCTAAAAGTTGAGTATTCAGTACTTTTGTACCGACATAACAAGGTTGGTATTTAGATAGTAAATTAACTTGTGCAGGAATGAATGTTTCTGAATAGTTTAATAATTCGTTGCGAAAAATAATCATTTGGTCTTGAGATTGCATTTTATACTCCTTTTTTTTAAAATACGTTTAAATATATCTATGGTGGGCATTGCCCACCTTACTGAACACATTCGACATAAAGTTTAGCGACTTTACTACAAGTAAAGCGCTCTTGATATATTTCGTATCCACGCTTGGCAGTTTCTTGCCGATATTTTGTATTATTAAGTAATTCTTTAATTACCTCTGCTAAAGCTGATGGGTCATTTGGTGGAACTAAAATACCACCTCCATCTTTAAAAATTTCAGGTATTCCTCCGACATTAGAAGCAATAACAGGTAAACCTGATGCCATAGCTTCAACGTTTACCATTCCAAATGGTTCATCCCAAATAGATGGGCAACAAAATATTGTAGCTTTGCGATATTCTTCTGCTAACTCTAAACCTGTTTTGTAACCAGCAAATTGTATTGACTCGCTAATTTCGGTTGAGAGGGTTTTGAGTGAGTTAATGTATGGGTCATCAGTCCAATTACCGAAGTTTTTGGCGCCAACTATTTTTAAATTTACTCGTATATTTTGAGTTTGTAATGCTTTGACAGCTTCTATTAAGACATGAATTCCCTTTTCTGGAATTAAACGACCTACATACAAAATTGTATAATTTTGATTGTCACATGAATTTTCTGATTGTTCTTGGGGATAAAAACAATAATTGTCGGCAGCGTTTGGAATTATTGTTGTAGAAATATTGTTGGTATCTTTAGCAATACTTTTTAGCAAAAACTGACTACAAAACAAAATTTTATCTACAGACTTGACAACAATTTTTTTTAATGTATTAGAAGCTAAGTGTGGATTGTGCAAATGTAAATATATATCAAAATTTTTCTTCCATAATCTTTTTAAAATCGCCAGAGCGATAACATATTCTGGGCGATTATGTACATAAACAGTGTCATTAGAATTAATAATTTCTTTCAGGCGCCAAAAAGCTCTTAAACAAACTATAACGCGAAGTGGCAAAAATATTTGTGAAGTGAATTTTGTCAACCATTTAATTTTCTGTAAATTCTTCCATTTAATATACTCAATTTCTTGCCATGAATTATCAGCTTCAGGACATATTACAATTGACTTAACTTGCGAGCGAGAATTATATATGATATTTCCAACCCAGCGAGATATAGCTCCACCCTGATGTTGAGAAAAAGGCTCAGATTCTGTAAGTATATGAATTACTTTGTTTTGTTTATTCATGTTTTGTAATAAAATTGCCTATTAATTGTGAATGTAGAGATGTTACATGTAACGTCTCTACAATGGTTTTGGTTTGCGGTAAAGTTTAGCTACAATAATCCAGAGAGTTACCATCAGCAATCCATCTGTAGCTACGCTTGATATTGCAGCCCCACGCCAAGAATATAAAGGAATAAGCCAAAGATTTAACAAGATATTAAATATGGCAACACCAGCTTGGGCAATTGTGCGAAGTCGTTGAAATCCTGCTCCAGCAAGTGCATCAGCCGCAAAATAATGTATACCTTTAATTAACGCTAAAGGCGCCAACCAACGTAGTACTTCTGCCGCTTCTTTATATTCATCACCAAGAATAAGAGGTACAACAGGAGCAAAGAAAAATAATCCAATTCCAGCAATGGCGCCGTAAATGCCTGTAATGGGTAATAAACGTTTAGCAACACCAACACTACCTTTTATACCAGTAGCTCCATATTGAAAAAATTTACTGACTGCAGCGAGTAAAAGTGAACGTACAGGAACAAAGGCAACATCAATTAAGCGATAAGCGGCTGCGTATATACCTGTCGCTTCTAAAGTAGAAAGACGTGCCAGCATCGTTTTGTCTATATCATTATATATAGTCTGAGCGGAGGCACTGATTGAAAAGTAAAACCCCTCCCCAACTTCGGGTTGGATACGTGATAATGCTGGCTTTGGTTTTCCTAATGAACGATGAACTAGTTGTACGGCAATAATTGCACAAATTACAGTGCTAACAAAATATAATAGCGCCCAATCCATCGCCTTTGGATTTGGAAAAAAAGTAAGTAAAGCTAATGCTGCTATAACTCTGGTAATTTGTGGCACAATATGAAGTAATGCTGTTTTACTTAACCAGTGAAAAGCTTGGAATGCTTGAGCAGCAGTTTCTAAGGTTTTAAAGAAAAATAAGTCATTTACAGCAAATAAGATTACTAGTAATATCGACACATTGCCGGGTATAAATACTGGTGATAAAGCGAGTACGCCAAAACATAATATTAATCCCGAAAGAGCAATCATAAATAATGCATTGCCCCAATATTCTGGAAATAACGCTCGGTTTCGTGATATGTTTTTGATTATTAAAGTTCCATATCCTAAGCTGCCGAAAGGATATACAATTGCCACTAATGTACTTGCTGCTGTAATTATTCCATATTCCTGAGAACCAAGCGCGCGGGGAATGATAATAAAGTAAATGGCTTGTAAAATGATGCGGAGTCCCTGAGATAGAAACATCCACAAAGTGTTTTTAAAGAGTGAATTTTTACCTAAATTTGTAAACCCTGACTTTAACTTACTTATATTCATCTTTATGAACAGGAAAAGGGCAAAGGGAAAGGGGTAAAGGGAGTAAAATATTAAACACTCCCCGATAATTACTTACTTAGACTTTACAGAACTTAGAGTTAATCCAATTGCAAAATTAGCAAATGGCGCCAAATAAACGGCGATTAAAGTCAACAATGAGCGTATATCGTGAAAAAAGATGGATTTGTCACAAGCTAAAGCGAGGTCAACAAAGTAGCGAGCTTTTTCGCTATCACCACCTTGAAGCGATAATCGCGATAGGTAGCGATACATATAAGCGTAAGCTGTTGGTAAGATTGGCTCAACTAACTCTGGTGAGCGTTCGCTTGCAGCTTGAATTACTTTTGTGTTGTAGTACCGCATTTGCTCGACATTGAAAGATAGTCCAGAAGGTCGCACTCGGTAGTAGCATAAAGTACGTGGCTCTCTGTAGAATTCCCAGTTTTGGGTCGCTGCAATTCGCAACCAGTAATCAATGTCTTCTAAGCTGCGTAAGTTTTCATCAAATTCGCCGACTTCAGAAAAGATACAACGGCGGAATATTGCGTTAGAACCATGTCCTACAAAGTTTTTACACAGTAAAGCTAGTAGTAAATTGGAATTTACTTGTTTTCCACTTAGATGAATAAAAGTTGGGCGCCCATCATCGCGAATAGCTCTAGAAACGCTGTAGACGACCCCGACTTTTGGATTATGGTCGAGATGTGCAACATGGTTGGCTAATTTATCTTGATGGTATACATCATCGCCATCTAAAAGAGCAATATACTCACCCAAGGCATGACGTATTCCATAGTTGCGCGCAGATGATAAACCACCATTTGCTTTGTGCAAAAGACGAAAACGAGAATCTTTCTCTACAAATGGCTTGACTATATCAACTGTTTTATCAGTAGAACCATCGTTAACTATTAATACTTCAAAATTTTGGAAAGTCTGGCGTTCAAGCGAACGTAATGCATCTTCAATGTAAGCACTGACATTGTAAGCTGGGACTATAACACTAACTTTTGGCACAAGCATTTTTGGTTTCAAATGGAATTTAGATTCAAGCAGTTACCGGAGGTTTATTGGTTATTAAATTTCGTAACCAAGTACGTGTATTTGGGGGGACTAACCACATTCCTAAATATAAAGCTATATCTTTTAGGTGTGGTTTTCCAAAGCGCATTGCTTCTAATAAAAGTAAGGAGAATGCTTTCCAGTCACGCGAGAGTGCAGCTCGCGCGCTGACTTCTGCCAAAATAAACGATGAATAAGCTCGTGGTGTTACTAGGTCTCGTTTGGATTGAATCCAGGAGAGTGAAAACTCCCAATTGCGACTTTTACTTAAACTTGGGCGCCCATCTCCTAGATACCACACAGAAAGCGCTTGTTCTACAAACACAACTCCTGTTCCTTCATGCTGAATTACGCGTAACAACCAGTCCCAGTCATCATGTCGTTGAAGTGTGGTAATAAAAGGAACTGCTTGGAGTAGTTCTTTCGACGTAAAAATAGTCGATGTGTGAATTAAACCTTCACCTTGAAATAAAGTGTTGCGAACAAATAGATATTCACTCAACGCTTCTGTTTGACTGGGCAACCTTCTAGGCCAAATGGAATCTCCTTGAGGTGTGCGTGCAAACAGATAAGATGTGACGATAGGGAACTTATATTGAGAGTTCTTAGCAGTTGATAGTTGAGCTTCTAGCTTATTGTGCATCCATTCGTCATCGTCATCAAGAAAAGCAATCCAATCAGCATTAGCCGTAGATACTCCAGTGTTACGAGCAGCACGACTACCTTGATTAGTAGGTAATTCTATAACTTTGAGTCGAGCATCATTTATAAGAGCTAATGCAGTACTCGTTGCTTCATCTGGCCCATCAATAACTACAATGACTTCGATTTGGCTTAGAGTTTGTGCAAGAGCGCTGTCAACTGCTCGTTTAACTAGCTGAGGTCGGTTTCTTGTTGGTATAACTACACTGACTAATGGTCTCAAGTAATTTCTCTCCTGATGATTTTAAGAATTCTTTGTTTGCTTTACTTCATGTAGTCACAAAAATTACTATGTTTGCCAAGTTATTTACAGTTATGGCATATTATTTGTGAAAACAAGTGTAGAATCTTTATTTTTTTAGTAAAGCAAACTTTATTTGATTTTAACTGATTTTAACTATTGATTTATGCAGTTACTGACGCTTCTTTGTTTTGAGTACTTGAGGGAACATAGAAATTGTTTAGTGGGACTTCGTGTTCAATAGTAAAATAGGCGCCTGGTTGCATTTGTTGAACGCGCAGAGGTGCATAAAACTTACCTAAAGCGAGTTGTAGTGCAAAAGCTGGATTTCCAATTAAATAGCGTGCTGCCAAGCGTTTAGGTTCGCGAAACCAACGGTATAACCACTCTAAACCGATATTAGAAATAGCATGTGGGCAGTCTGGAACAACACCTGCAAGTCTATCGATAATGGCGCCACCAAGCATGATTGCGTTTACATTCAAGTACTTGCGATGCTTATAAACCCATTTCTCTTGAACAGGCATTCCCATACCGACTACTAAAATATTTGGCTTGAACTCGTTAATTTTATTGATGACCGCTTCATTATGTTGTGGGTCTTCTTTATCGAAGTATCCGTGATGTCCCGCAAAGGAAGCATTCGGATATTGCTTTCTCAATTTTTCTAATGCTGCTTCTAAGTACTCTGGCTTGGCGCCGACAAGAAATAACCTCAGACCTTCTTCATTACATTTTTCAAGTACGGAAGGCATTAATACGGTGTAAGATGCTCTGTAATCTAGGGGCAATTCTAACCCCATGTGACCAATCGCTTTTAAAATACCGACGCTATCGCAGTTAACAATTTCTGAACTTTGTAGAAACTGATAAAACCAAGGTAATTGCATTGATAGATTAAAACCGTGGATGTTGTAATGCGCCACAGTAATCTTTTTGCCTTCAGTACATGCTGTATGAATAGCTTGTACAATTGCTGGAACTGTCATACAAGTTATGCGACGTTCCAGCAAGTGTATATTCAGATTTGGTAGACCCTGCAACTTGTTGTTATTTGTTAGTGTGGACATCATTTTCACTTTTTTCCTAGAGTATTTACTGAATTAGGACAACAGTGTTAATTCGTTTTGGAAATGCATCCGATACAAGTAAATATCAGTATCCGAGAAATCACAGATAACTTTTTACTTTGATTCTTCAGTGATATTTTACGAGTCAGTGTAACGTCCACCTTTTTCAATTGTCTTGATGTAATTTTTATACAGAGGTAGGAAATTATAAAAAATGCACAAATTTCAAATCGATTTATCTACCTTTTTAATTTGTAATTATACTTACTAAATACTTACTAGGTAAATATTTTATTGCTTTCTATTCAAGTTTAACACGACATAAAACTATATGGCATGACATGACAAAATACTAGATGACAGTATTCAAAATGGCACAATTCAAAGTTTGGAACGGGCAAGGATGCCCATTCCACAAGAGACAAAACAAGATATAAAGGACAGGCTATTGTTTAAAAGGTAATATTTTGCTTTTACCTGGGTTCATTAATCCGTAAGGGTCAACCATTTGCTTAAATTTTAGGTGTTCGGGTTCAATTGCTCTTTTCCAACCATCTTCTATAAAATAGCTGTGAGGATTTGCAATAAATACTCCATGCTGTTCGTGATAGCGAATAATTTTGTTGAGACGTTCTTCGGTTGTGTAACGTACTAGTTGTAATGCGGGATTTGCGATACCACCTTTAAAACGGATGAATTCTAAATGCATCATCACTTCGGCGCCAAAGTGTTTATACATATGTTCTATGGTTTTGAGATTATCGCTGGGGAAGATACTTTGTAGGTATGTTATGGAGGTGTCAGCAGTGCGTGCGTGTAAAGTTGTATGGTTCCAGGTGTATTCAGCGAGTTGGGCGCCTTTTCCTGTTTCGGATGCTGATTTAGAATAAGTAACCTCACCGTTAAATTCTCGTATCAATCCTGGTAATAGTTCTAAACTAGATTCGGCGACTATTAATAGTGCTGCATGTTTACCATCGGGTATGTACTGACGCAAAGCAGTAAAATATTGAGGAATAGGCGCCGCGAACACACCAATCTCTTTTTTTATCATACCGTCACTGTCAGCCAAAGCTTTTCCAAATTTGACTGCTGACATAAACTCGTCAAAGGTAACAATTACTTCTGCCCAAGGGTAAGCTGGACCCAATGGAATTTCCACTTCGGTGATAATACCGTTAATACCCCATGCATGATTTACTTTCTGTACATCTTCTGCGCGTAACTCGATAACTCGCGGTTCATCTTCAAGAGTTACAACTTGCAAAGCTAACAAGTTTCCTTTATCTGCCATTAACCCATATTGAATCGACCCAATGCCACCACTACCACCCGCAATAAACCCACCTATTGTAGCAGTGCGGTATGTTGAAGGCGCCATTCGCATTTCCCAGCCAATTTCTCGTGCTTTTTTATCGAGTGCTGCGAGCTTAACACCTGCTTGTACACGCGCAACTCCAGGTTTTACCCAGCAAATGGATTGCATCCGCGTCATATCTAATATGACACCACCATATAAAGGTACACATTGACCGTAATTTCCTGTACCTGCTCCTCGTACTGTAATGGGTATTTTGTGTTTAGCACAAGCTGCTGCTACTTGTATTACCTCATCTTGGTTATCTGGACGTACTACTATATCAGCAATTTTACCTTCAAGTTTGGGTGTAAGAACTGGGCTAAAGGTATGGTAATCCTGAGATAACTTCGCAACCTGTGACGGTTCGGTGATGACTTCAATGCCTGCTATTGATGCAGTAAAGGCGCCTAAATTAAATGATTTCGCTGATGTTGTCATATATATATCTGTATTAAGTCGTAATATTTCTCAACTTAGCACAGAGAGAACAAACTATAAAGCTGTATAAAAAGTATCATACTCATACAAATTAATCCTGTTAAATAGCGCTTTTTTTGCGTTCACGGAGTGTCTCCGGAGGAGAATAATACGTACTTTTATAATAAATAAAGTCACAATATTTACTTTAGAAGCATTTTCCTAGAGGATATATTTTGAATATCACATTTATCCTCTAGGAATTAACCATCACTAATTCTCATGCCGTATAGCGCTCTCATGCCATTTACTTAATATCGAATCACATATGATACTTAAAATTACAAATATTAAAACTCCCAAACCCGTGGTCAAAGACAACGCAGCAAACATTCGTGGTATCTGAAGATTATAGCTAGAAATGAGAATCCGATAAGCTAGACCAGACTCTTGCCCACCTGTACCTGCAACAAATTCTGCAACAACGGCGCCTATTAATGATAGACCACCACTAATTTTTAAGCTACCCAAAAAATAAGGCATTGCACTGGGTAAGCGCAGATATATTAAAGTTTGCCAAGGAGAAGCTTTGTATAATTGGAATAGATTAATTAAATTCTTATCGGCACTTTTTAAGCCGAGCGTTGTATTTGAGACAATCGAGAAAAATGCGACAATCCAAGCACAAACTACTAGCGCAGCAAAGGTATTATTTTTTAGCCAAAGAATTATTAATGGTGCAATAGCGACAATAGGTGTGGTTTGAAGAATGACAGCGTAAGGAAATAAACTTCTTTCAATCCACTTGCTTTGAGTAAACAATATTGCTATTAATAAACCAGATATTGTCGCAGCAATAAAAGCAGCAATAGTTATTTGAAGTGTAATTAGTAACGACGGGAAAAGCTCATTCCAGTCACTGATTAAGGTTTTTAACACTAATACAGGACTAGGGAGAATGTACGGAGGTGTATTTGTTACCTTAACTAACACATCCCATACTATTAATACTAAGATACCTACGATAATAGGCGCCAATATATCGGCAGTTAAAATTTTTTTAGTAATTTTTTCATTTTATTGGGATATATAAATAATTTTGAGAGTAGTGTTGGGTTACGCTAAGAGCTAACCCAACCTACGGAGATGTTCGTTTATTAAGCGACAATATTTGTTATATTCTGTGGATGTTCTAAAAGATTCACCGCGTGGGTAGGGTGTATCTATGTTAATTTCTGCAACTACGCGACCAGGACTATTACCCATTACTAATACACGATTTGATAAATATACAGCTTCATAGATATTATGTGTTACAAAAAGTACTGTCCAGCGATGTTGATGTCATAAATCGAGTAATTCAGTGTTAAGCTTGCTACGAGTAATCTCATCTAAGGCCCCAAATCACGCGCATAGTCAAGGCAAGCAGCAATGTGTTCCTGTTGCAGGTCTGGAAACTCCTGAAGGATTTGCTCATGCATGTTGCCCGCAGCAAGATAGCCTAAAATTAAACTCACTGGAATCCGAGTACCTTTAATTCTTGGCTTACCTCGAAGCACATTTGAATCAGCTACAACGTATTCACGCCAGTTGATAGGCATAATCACACCGTTACAATTATACAAAATTTATTTATAGCTATCTTAACATTGCTCAAGGATAATCAATATTGACCTATTTAATTTATCCTCGCTTGAATTGGTGCCGATTGAAAACCTCTCTTCTTTGTGCCCTTTGTGTCTTTGTAGTAAATAAATACCAGTGCAACTGCACAGGCGTCTCGCCTGTGCTACAAGAATGCTTGAACATTTTTATTGACAAATTGTAGGGTAAATGCTTCTTTGTAATTTGTGTTTGGTTTAAAAACTCCGGCTTTGACCATTTTGTCAAAAAATGACTGCCAACGCTCTGCGGTCATGGCGCCAATTCCCAATTTTTCAGCATCCCCAGAAACTATTACACCGTATTCTTTAAGTTTTTGTAAACCATATTTGATTTGCTCGTCGGTCATTTCTGGATTGTCTTTTTTAATTAGTTTATTTCCTGGTTCTGGATTTTGCAGATAGCTGTACCATCCTTTTATTGAAGCATCGACGAAACGCTTTACTAAATCTGGATTCTTTTGTACTAATTCATTTTTAGTTTCAATAGTGGTTGGATATGCTGTGTAATCATAATCTGCCAATAAAAATGGAGCGGGGTTAAAGTTATAAGGACGTTTTTGAGCGTCAGTAAATTTATACTGGGCTTTGAGAAGGGGCCAGTAAGTGATGCTACCACCAGCGCTTATATATAGGTCTGCCTTTAAGGTCGGGTAAAGTCTTAACTCCTGTATTGGGATGAGCAATTAAACACTGTGGGTCTTTTTGAAAAATTGCCGCGACTGTGATTTTTGGAATACATAAAAGCGATGGCATTGATAGCATCGACTCCTTGCCCCATGAAAAAATCTACGGCACCACCTAATAGTAATTATGTACCATTAGCAATTTGAGGGCCACCCATTTTAATAGTGACATCCAAACCATAATCTTTATATATTCCCGTTGCAATCGCTTGATAAAATCCTCCATGTTCAGCTTGCGCTAACCAGTTTGTTCCAAAGGTAATTCCCTACTCGTTTTTTGCCGCTTGATTAGAAGACGGCGCCTGTGAAACGTTATTGTTGCAAGCATGTATAATACTGCTTGCTAAAAACAGCGAACTATATTTTATAAATCGACGGCGTTTAAGGATGAACCCTGATACCCACATAACGAGTGTTTGAATTTTATATTTGATTGTTCCTGTATAAGTAATTTAACCTAGACGCATCATGCATTCTAAAATCAATTTTTGATTTATAAGCGAAAATGGCTGAATTTCTACAGCACGTCGAAATGCTTGAATTGCTTTTTGATACTCACCGAGAGCAGAATAGCATAACCCCATACCATGAAGGGCACCGAAGTGTACAGGGATTAAATCAATAACTTTTTGACAATCAATTAACGATTCTCGGTATTTTCCAGTAGTGTAATAAAGAAACGCGCGACGATTCCAAGCTTCAGCAAAATCAGGTTGATTTTGAATTAATTCGTTTAATACCAACTCAGCTTCTGCGACTTTGCCCGCATCAAGCAGTTTTTGGCTACGGTCAATTACCTCTAACCCATGAATTCCTTTCTGTTGAAACCAAATCCGCCATAACTTTTGAGTTGCATGTTCGCGGACTGACTCAGAAGGGTTTTTCAAGTCTTCAAGTAATGAATCGATAAATAAAGAATCCATGAATTTAATCTAGAGTGTAGGATGTTTTTCTAAACTTTCGCACAAAATTGAGTCTTAAGTAACTTTTTTACTGACTCTTAAATTTTTGCCCCTAATTGCAAAGTACGCAATTCGTGCATGTTTTTTTGTATTCTGTAATACGGTTAAGCAGCAAGACACTTGGCGGAGCGTCAAGATTGATTGGTTAAACATACCATTGAATTTGACAAAAACAAGAATAAACTATTGTTGTAGACAAATCTTAATTAACGCGCAAGCTGATAAGTATAAAGCAATGCCAAATCCGAATAACTCTTCAAGGCATATTGTTCTTACATCACACCCAAGTAATTTTGGTCCCAAGCCAATACCTATTCAATGGGGGGCAGAATCTCCTATCGAACGAGGTCCAATTATTGCGACGCTGACTAAACAAGCGCATCGAAATGTAATTGGTACGCATTCGGGAGGTTATGCAATATACCGCGCTTTAGCAGTAGCAAGCGGCGCCCTTCAAACAGACCACCGTGCTGACTTGACCAACACCTCCCCAGTTGAACACATTGGCCCGCATCCAAGTTGGAGTGACCCCGAAAAAATCGTTTCTCTCGACCCATTCGGAGCTATCGTTGGTGAAGTTTTTACATCATATTATGAACAGGGGTACGATATTCGTCCAACCATAGCTGTTACAAAAGCTCATATAAACATGCCCGAACTACAAGAAGCAGTTATAAATGGACGATTGCAAATCGATGGCAAAATTATGAAAACAGGTGGCGATTTAGTCGTTACCAAAGCTGCGATTGAACCTGTTTGGTATTTACCTGGTGTTGCCAAGCGCTTCAACATCAGTGAAGGTGACTTACGACGCGCGTTATTTGAGCAAACAGGAGGAATGTTTCCCGAATTAGTAACTCGTCCTGACTTAGAAGTATTCTTACCCCCGATTGGGGGCGTAACCGTTTATATTGTTGGTGATCTAGGCGCCATTACCGACCCAAACAAACCTGTAGCAGTTCGTGTGCATGACGAATGTAACGGTTCAGACGTGTTTGGCTCCGATATATGTACTTGTCGCCCATATTTGGTTCATGGAATTGAGGTGTGCGTCCAAACTGCTCAAGAAGGTGGTGCCGGTATTATAATTTATTGCCGTAAAGAAGGACGTGCGCTGGGTGAAGTCACAAAATTTTTGGTTTACAATGCGCGCAAACGCCAAGAAGGTGGTGATAGAGCAGATGCTTATTTTGCCCGAACCGAGTGTGTAGCGGGTGTACAAGATATGCGTTTCCAAGAATTAATGCCCGATATTTTACATTGGTTAGGTGTAACCCGCATTGACCGCATGGTATCAATGAGCAATATGAAATTCAATGCCATCACGCAATCGGGAATTGAAATTGTCGAGCGTGTGGCAATTCCTGAAGATTTGATACCAAACGATGCGCGCGTAGAAATCGAAGCCAAAAAAGCTGCTGGTTATTTTACTACGGGCGAAGTTCTAGACGATACAGGTTTATCAGAAATTAAAGGACGCTCTCTCGTTGAGTAATTAGCACGTTTGTGTAGAGACGCGTAAACCGGAGGTTTTCCCGAAGGGATTAATCACGTCTCTACGGTTATCTGGTGTATCTAAATAAAAGTAAAGCCAATGAATGATTTAGTTACGTATTTACGAAGTCCTGTTGCTATTCGCTCCCGTTGTGGGCAGCTTTTTCAAAACACGGTTGCTGGTAATTCCCGTTATTTTGATTGTGATTTGGCGCCACTTTCCCATGCTGCTGATTATGTTATTGATGTAATACGGTCTGAGTATCCTAATTTACAGATACCATTTCATAGTCGCTGGCGCCATTTTGAAGCAGGTGGAATTGCACGCTTGGAGCAGTTGGATAGTTTGCTTGCGAAACTTTCACCACACGAAAAGGCAATAGCTAAGTTTGATTTGGCAATTATTAGTGTATTGCTTGATGCAGGCGCCGGGGGTAATTGGTATTATTACGAACCTGTAACTAATATGGGTTTTAAACGCTCTGAGGGTCTAGCAGTAGCGAGTTTCCAGATGTTTTGTCAGGGTGCATTCTCGTCGGATAAAACGAGTAAAATGCGTGTTGATGCTCAAAAATTACAAGATTTTACCGAAGCTGATTTAGTACAGGGGTTTCAAATACGTCCTGATAACCCACTTGTTGGTGTAACTGGGAGATTACAGTTACTACAGAAATTAGGCAAAGTCTTAACTGCATTACCTGAGTATTTTGGTGAAAATCCCCGTCCTGGGAATTTGGTTAATTACTTAGTCGGCAAAGTGAATGATAACAAGATCGAAGCAGCAACCGTTTTTGATGCTGTACTTTCAAGTTTGAGTGAAATTTGGTCGGGGCGCCAGTCAATTGCCGGGGTAAACTTAGGAGATGTATGGCGCCATCCTGATGTTGCGGATGATGGTTTCGTGCCATTCCACAAACTGTCACAGTGGCTTACTTACTCTTTGCTCGAACCGCTACAAGAACTCGGTATCCAAATTACTGGTTTAGACCAACTAACAGGACTACCTGAATATCGCAACGGTGGATTGTGTGTTGATTTAGAGTTATTACGTCCCAAACACTCAGATATATTACACACTTCCCATTCGGTTGAATCCCCAATTATCGTAGAATGGCGCGCTTTAACGGTAATGCTATTAGATGAAATAGCTGCTTGCGTTCGAGAAAAATTAAGCATGAGTACTGAAGAACTACCACTTGTGAAAATTCTTCAAGGTGGAACTTGGACGGCAGGACGAAAAATAGCTGCTGAAAAAAGAGCAGATGGTGTCCCCCCAATTCAAATCTTAAGCGACGGTACAGTATTCTAACTCATAACTCCTAACTTCTAACTTTTAACATGAGAAATCAAGTTACGGTCATAAATCATCCTTTGATTCAACATAAACTGACTTTGATGCGAAGAGCAGAAACAAGCACAGTTAAGTTTCGCACTCTGTTGAAGGAAATTAGTTTGTTACTTGCTTACGAGGTAACACGCGATTTACCTTTGAAAACTGAATTAATTCAAACACCTATTGCTCAAATGGAGGCGCCTGTACTTGCACCCGATAAAAAGCTGGTTATAGTAGCTATTCAGCGTGCAGGACAAGGTATTTTAGATGGGATGTTGGAGTTAATTCCTTCTGCACGAGTTGGACATATTGGTCTATACCGTGACCCAAAAAGTTTAATTCCCGTTGAATATTACTTCAAAGTTCCTCATGATATCGATAAGCGCGATGTTTTAATCGTAGACCCAATGTTGGCAACTGGAAATTCTGCCATCGCTGCTGTTGAACGACTAAAATCTACAAATCCTCTTTCCATTAAGTTTGTTTGCTTACTTGCGGCGCCTGAAGGACTTGAACATTTCTGTTCGATACATCCTGATATACCGATATATACAGCTTCGATTGACGACAAACTTGATGAACTCGGTTATATCATACCTGGGCTAGGAGATGCAGGAGATAGATTATTTGGAACAAAGTGACCTTACACCTCTGTAAATCTCTTGTGGAATGGGCATCCTTGCCCGTCCGACAAGATTATTTGGGGTATTTTTTATTTGAAAGCCTTTTGCAAGAAAATAAATCAGGTTTTGTTCTCATTTAAAGAGAGATGTAACACAAAATTTTTCTTTCAAGAATAAAAATTATTTTCATATTGACTAATTATAAAATAAACAAATTTCGATTATATATACCTGTAGAATGATTAGCAATGAGATTTTGCCATTCTGCTTATAATTTAATCTCTCTTAAGTAAAATATTTTAATCAATATAAGCGGCACATTCTATTCAATTCTATATTATATATAGAAAGTGCCGAAACTGTATTGGATTATCATGGAAGAGCCGACTATTGGACAATTAGAAAGAGAAATTTCAAACCGTATCCGTTCCTTATATAATGCGAAACTTGGACAGCGTATAGGCAAGATAATTTGCCATTTTTTTGATACCAAATTGGCGATTACAATTGAGAATTCTGTCACATTAGCCGAGCAAACAATTCTACGTTCTGGCAATGAAATATTGGCAGAAAAAGTACGGTTAGATTTAGATAAAATAATTAAACCTCTTATTCAAGAAACAATTGAAGAGGTTATTAATAAACCTGTTATTGAATTAATGAGTTATACAAGTTTAACGTCTGGACGTACTGCGATTATTGCTATTTTGGAACAGATACCAGAAGTTCGCAACCCTCGTGCAATTCCTAAAACGAATTAATGAGGAATTACCACCCGACACATGTAGAGACTAAACATGTCTAGTCTCTACTACCCTGTATTAGGAGTTTCAATACTTTGATAAGCAGCATTAATTAGTACACCAACATACAAGTTCGAGTGTATTAAAAAATGATTATTTAATTTGAAGTCAAAAACAAATGGCTGCCTATCCATAAATACACGCTCAGAGCTATACGTCACCAACCAGAACAGGGGTATGTCAAGAAAGCAAACGTCTTTGACAACGTTATGACCCTGCCAGCAAGATGTACGAGGCTAGCTTCAAGCGGTTTTACTACGGCTTGATACAAACAGGCTCGTTTATTGTTTACTAGGTAGAGCGTCTGCGCGATCCGGGACTCAACGGCGCCAAGCTAGTTAACAACACATTGGGAATATTAGCATAAATTATATTCACGTGCGAATTAATTTCAGAACTTACTAGATATTTTTACCTGCACTGTTACGTTCGTATGGCACACCTAGCGCAGCAGGAGGTGTAGATTTTCCCATACCACCGATAAGAGCAATCATTGCCACTAAGTAAGGTAGCATCGTTAAGAATTGATACGGAATATTTACACCCAACGCTTGTATCCTTAACTGTAAAGCTTCCGTGGCGCCAAACAACAAGCAAGCCAAAGCACTACCAATAGGATGCCATCTACCAAATATTAACGATGCGATAGCAATAAATCCTTTACCCGCACTCATTCCTTCGGTAAAGTAATTAATTTGTACTAAAGCTAAATAGGCGCCACCGCAACCAACGAGACATCCACCTGCAACTACAGCAACATAACGAACTAAAGCAACCGAAATTCCTGCTGTATCAGCAGAGGACGGATATTCTCCTACTGCACGTAAGTTCAAACCAGGATTTGTGTAAAACAAAAAATATGTAGTTAGAGCAATAATCAAAAACAATAGATATACAAGAATATCCTGCTCGAATAAGATACCAATTACAGGAATATTAGCGAGAATAGGAATCTTTATTGCGGCTACTACTGGTAAACGCTGTGTACTGCCACTAAATATGAGGCGCCCTAAAAACGAAGTCAACCCACCTGCAACTAAATTAATAGCCAGTCCCGATACCAGTTGATTAACTCGTAAACCCACACATAAAAACGCATGAACTAATCCAACTAAGCCACCAGCTATTAATGCAGCGCAAATACCCACCGCTACATTACCACTATAAAAAGTTGCAGCCGCAGAAGTAAAGGCGCCACTTAGCAGCATTCCTTCTAAACCTATATTTAAAACACCCGAACGTTCAGAAAAAAGGCCACCCATCGCAGCATAAGCAAGGGGAACCGAAAGACGCAGGGTAGATGCTAGATAATCAGTTAGGAAATTATTATTCATGTGGTATCACGTCGCAGTTTCGGTTCTAATGCCAAAGCAATTGCAATAAATAATACCGTTAATCCTTGAATAGCATATATTACAGTCACAGGCGCCCCAGCACTACGCTGCATTACATTGGCGCCACTTCGTAATGCACCAAAAAATAACGAATTTAGTACTAATCCTAGTACACTACCGCGACTTAAAAAAGCAATCGCAATCGCATCAAAACCATAACCGGGTGAGACTTGTTCAAACAAACGATACTTTAAACCCATCACTTCCGAGGCACCAGCTAATCCTGCAAATCCACCACTAGCAGCCATAACTAGCATAATTGTACGCTGCACTGAAATACCCGCATAGTTAGAAGCTTTCTGATTTAAGCCAACTGCTGTAATTCGATAACCCAATGTAGAACGCTTAATAATTATATACACAATGAGTGCCGCTATTAATGCGAGTAGTATACCCCCATGAGCCAAACTTCCTGGTATAATAATAGATAACTGTGCTGATTTGGCTATCAGTGGTGAATAAGGACTAGGTGCATTCGCTTCCTTCAACGGATTTTGCACCAAATAACTAATTAAATCAATTGCAATATAATTAAGCAGCAAACTCGTGATAACTTCATTGATACCACGCATAGCTTTGAGATAACCGGGAATAAAACCCCAAACGGCGCCAAAAATAAATCCAGCGAGTAAAGCTAATGGTACATGAATAAAACCTGGCGCCTGTACGTATAAACCAACCAAAGCACTACCTAACGCACCAAAATATATCTGTCCTTCCCCACCTATATTAAACTGTCCTGCTTTTAAAGCTAGTAAAACTCCAGTACTAGTAAATAATAGTGGTGCCATTTTAGTAAGAGTATTACCAAAGCCAAAATAAGTAGATAATGATTCAGTAAATAATGCCGTATAAGCTGTGATAGGATTGGCGCCTGCAATAAGAATGAGAACGGCGCCGACTATTAAGGCAGAAATAATAGCAATTAAAGGTGAGATAATAGGAAGGACGCGGTTAGTTTTCATTCTATCCCTCCCATGAGCAAACCTATTTGTTCAACTGTCGCATTGGCAGCATCTAATATATCAACAAACTCACCTTTGTACATTACAGCAATTCTGTCACTCATCGCCATTACTTCTTCTAACTCGGTTGAAATATATAAAATTGCCGCACCACGTTCTCTTTGTGCGAGTAACCTTTGCTGAACTGCTTCAATTGCTCCAATATCTAACCCGCGCGTTGGTTGCATGGCTATAATTAAAGATGGTTCTCCAGCTAATTCGCGCGCGAGTACTATTTTTTGTTGGTTGCCACCAGAAAGCTGACTAACTTTAACGTTAACATCAGGCGCCCGAATATCAAACTCTTCCATCGCAGATACTGCATTAGTTTTAATGACTTCTTGTTGCAGTAAACCACGACGAGAAAACGGTGGATTTTTAAAAGCTTTTAATATCAAGTTTTGAGCAATATTAAACTGTAATATTAAACCTGTTTTCTGCCTATCCTCTGGAATATACCCTATTTTGACTCTAGTTTGGGCAAGAGCTTCTGCTAACTCTCGCTGTCCGTTACCATCAACACCAGCAATACCTAATATTTCTCCTGCGCGCAGTTCAAAAGAAATATTTTTAACTACCGTAACACCTCTATTATCTTTGACTTGTAAATCTTTTACTGATAATACAATTTCACCTGAAGCAGCAGGTTTTTTGTTAAGATGTAAACTAACTTGGCGCCCAACCATTAATTCAGCTAGTTGTTGTGATGTTGTTTGCTGCGTCGTTGTTGTTGCTACTACCTTTCCTCTTCGTAGCACGGTTACAGTATCACATAACTTAATTACTTCTTCTAATTTGTGGCTGATAAAAATAATAGTATGTCCATTCGCTGCAAGTTGACGAAGAACAGTAATTAATGATTGTACTTCCAATGGTGTTAAAACTGCTGTAGGTTCATCAAGAATCAATAATTTCGCTTGACGGTATAAAACTTTTAGTATTTCTACACGTTGTTGCATTCCTACAGGTAAATCTTCAACTTTGGCAGTAGGGTCAATTTCTAAATTATATGCTTGAGATAAAGCTTTGATTTCGGCTTGCTTTTGACGTAGATTTAAATTAATATTTTTACCAGTGCCCAGAATAATATTTTCTGTCACAGTTAATTGTGGTACAAGCATAAAATGCTGGTAAATCATGCCAATACCTAGCTTTATTGCATCCGCAGATGAGTTAATTGTAATTAATTGTTCTTGTAAATATATTTGTCCTGCATCTGGCTGGTACAATCCACTGATAATATTCATTAAAGTAGACTTTCCGGCGCCATTCTCCCCAAGGATAGCGTGAATACTTCCAGACTCAACACATAAATTAATATTATCATTAGCTATAAAAGCACCAAATTGTTTAGTAATATTCTCTAAGCGTAAATATAACATAATAAACTTTTGTAAAAACTCTTGTGGAGCGGGCATCCGTGCCTTTCCTAATTTAAGCTAATCTTCTTATCTATTATCTGTTGCTTAACACTCAACACTTGTTTTTGCAATGCTTGCGGTACAGCTTCGCTAAATTTACCTAAAGTCAAAATATCAGGTCTTTCTAAACCCAGCTTATAAACTTCTCCTTTAAGCTCTTTCTTCTGTGCCAACTCTGCTAAATACGTTATTGCCACATCAAGATGTTTCACCGCACTAGTTAAAACAGCTTTGGGTGCTATCTCTAATTGGTCATTTGTATTACCAAACGCATATACTCCTTTATCGCTTGCGGTTTGTAGTACAGTAGCAGAAGCACTATCTAACCATTGGTAGATGACATCGGCGCCTGTTGATATTAAAGCAAGTGTAGCTTCTTTGGCTTTTGCGACATCGTTCCAGTCACCTGTAAAAGTCGAAGTTATTTTAATATCTTTTTTAACAGACTTGGCGCCTATTTCAAATCCGCGTAATTCTTCTTGGGTTGCTTGAAATTCTTGTCCTGCTATATAAGCTAGTTTATTCGATTTTGTCATAGTGGCGGCGATAATTCCGCATAGGTAACTTGCTTGCAAATGGTCTATTCTGAGAGATGCAATGTTGGCGCCTTTTACGTTACCATTAACACCAATGAAGAATGTATTGGGAAACTGGGGTGCTATTTGTTGAATGGCAGCGTCAAATTGTCCACCGTGGGCAATGACTACATTATAACCACGACGGGCAAAATCTGATAGTACTTCAGTTTGGTCAGGTTGGGAAACTTTTTCAACGTGTGCGGTTTCTACTCCTAACTTTTGTTTTGCTAGCTGTACTCCTTCATATCCTGATTGGTTCCAAGCTTTATCGGATATAACTCCGGGAAGAGCGATGGCTATTTTAAAGTTACTATTGTTAGTTGTGGTTTGGTTATTGCTGCACGCTACAGGAATAAGTGAACCACAAACTATGGCTGAGGTGTATACAATAAATTTACGTCTGTTGAAATTTGTACTCATCTAGAAGCCTCTGCTATATATTGTTGAATTCTAACTGGTGACTGAAGACAGTTTTACAATTGGTTGCGAAAATGAAGTAATACATTTAACTATATATAGTCGGCGCCCTTCGCATGAATAACAGAAAAGAGCTTTTACGTGTAATCCTTGCTGTAGCTATCATTATTGTGGGAATAACACATTTTACTGCTGTGGAACCATACGCACGAATAGTTCCACCTCAACTACCGAACCCAGATTTTTGGGTGTACCTCAGTGGGTTTTTTGAAATTTTAGGCGGAATAGGTTTACTTGTACCACCTGTCAGTCAAGCGGCAGCATGGGGATTGTTTGTACTGTTCATCGTAGTTTATTCTGCTAATATCAATATGGCAATCAACCATATTAAAATTGCTGACCATATTCCAACGGGTAATTGGTTTCATGCCATTAGACTGCCGTTACAATTTCCATTACTTGCTTGGGCACTGTGGTATACTAAACCCTCGGATGACCCAGAGAAGCAAGCGTCGATTATTCCAAAGCGGTTTTTTTCTAAGCTAGATTCAAATTAGAAAATTATATAAAACTTATGGCGCCATCAAAAACTGTACAGCAAATCAAGGCAGAGTTAATAACACCCGAAAATTTTAGTGACTACGGGCAAGTGATTTTTGCGAGTAAAGATGGTAAAAGCTTTGATAGTGAAGATGCTCAATTAGTTTTAGATAAAGGTATACCGCGTTTTTATATCATGCGTTTAACTAAACGAGGTAATAAGTTTTACAATATTACTCGTCATGGTCAATGTACACAGTGTTTAGGTTCTTTGGAAGGGAAAGATTGGTTAATTGCTGTATGTCCAGCTAATAACAGCGTGAATGAACCTGATTTAGATAGAATGAAAGCGTTTAAAATACCAGCAAACTGTTTTATCAAGTTGGATGTAGGAACTTGGCACGCAGGGCCATACTTTGAGCATGATAGTGTAGATTTTTATAATTTAGAATTGAGCGATACGAATATTGTTGACCATTACACCCATAGCTTTCTCAAGAGTCATCAAGTTGAGTTTGAGATTGTTTAGCTTGGGTATGTACGGCAAACTGGCAAACAAATTAATGATTCAAGTGACCTAATTAAGGCTAGGATTAATAAACGTAGCATCTGTAAGTACGTGTTACGAATTGTTCAGTTTGCATAATTAGGCACTTATTATAATGGTAAATTTGAATTTTAAGAGCCGCTTATTTATCCTGTTTACAAGACTATCATCTTTTATTAGGCGCCTTTTACTAGTAATTTTACTGTCGTTAGTAAGTATTTTTTGTTATCCATCGTTGAGTTTAGCGCAACCAAGTTCGACTCAACCAGTAGAAATTGATTTATTTGTGCAAGGTTTGAGCGTTAAAAATCCGAAAGCTTTTCTAGAACAAGCATTAAAACCGGGTACTCAAACTAACATTACACTAAAAAATCAACCTGAAGGTAAGTTAAATATTAAATCAGTCAAACAAATACCGATAACTCTTTCTGTACCGCAACCGGATGGTTCAGTTAGAGAGTTACCTGACCCGAAGGAGAATTTTAGGATGGATATATTAATTACTTTGACGGGTCAAGCAAGTGTGCAGGATAAGGGGTTGTATTTGGGTAAAAGTCGATTAAAGATTGGTACACCTGCTGAAATCGAAGGTTTTAATTATTTCACCAGAGCAACCGTAATTGATGTGCGGTCATAGTATTAAGCACGAAGAGTGCTTTTCGTGTTCAGTGAGAAACCGGGTTTCTGTGTGTACTAGTGATGATTGTTGTGTTCAGTGTGGAAGAAACCCGGTTTCTTTGGGATATGAAGTCTAATGCTAGTTGCTCTATTGATTGGATATCAGAATTTAGGGGAAGATGTAATGCTAGTGTTAGACAGGCGCCATTTTTAATTTTATCAAGTTTGGTGCTAGGTCGAACAAAGATATCGAGTTGTTCGAGTTGAATGATTAACCCAATAATATAACCTTCTAGCATACCGCAGTGTTGTTCTAATTCTTGTGGGTTTGAGTTTATGACTGTGATTTCTAGAAAGGTGTTGTATTCTGCTTGTAAATTAATTGGTTCAAATAAAGATGCCCAGTTGATTGTACCAGCATTTAATATTGACTCGGTTAGTTCGGCGCCTCTTTGAAATTCTGAGCGTAGTATTTGTGATGTTGAACGGGTGATATTACGTGCGGTATTTTGGCAGGGTTCTATAGATGTAATTATTGGCAACCAGTCACGAGGTAATTGTACTTCATATTGGCGCCCTGCTTCTGTAAGAGAAATAGGTTGTTTCCAATCGTGCTGGTTCAATATTTGGAAGAAGTGAGCAAGTAGTAATTCAACACTTTGGGAAGCTTGATTGTAATAAGTGCAACTCCAAGCAGCTAGTATAACCCACGATAAACCACCGAGAAAACCCCAAGCATTTCCATAGATATAGCGTGATTTTGCCCATGCACGTATTGCTCTCAATAATGTTTTGAATGAATCAAATGACACATATTTAGAAACAGTATCTATAATTAAATCTGCTTCCCAGCAACCGATAATAGCTTTGAGACTAGCTGCGTCTATTCTATGTTCAATCGAGTACGCTGTAGTTTCATAACGCGCGTACAATAAGTCTATAGAGATTGTCTCAATTTTTAAGCGTAATACAGAAACGCGCGCGTCAAGCACAACTTGGGAAGATTCGCATAATTCTTGTAGATGTTGCTGTACATTGTGAAGAAATGTTTCCCCAACTATATAACTGGGTATTATGCAAACTATATCTATATCGCTTTCGGGAGTTTGGACACCTAAACGTCCAGAACCTAGTAAATGTATGGTTGGTGTAGTACCCAAACATTCTGCACATGCTTGTTTAATAATGTCTATTATGGTTTGACGCTGTATTTGTTGTGTTTGGGTAAGTTCGGGTTGTAGGTGGTTGATTATTTTTTGTAATTCGTTTTTTCCTCCCAAAGGTATAATGTGCTTAATTTCAAACGGTTTATCACCTCGACGACTAATTAATGCTACTGAATTAACTGTAAAACTAATTGGGCACCATTGAGGTAACATAGAATGTGCTGCTTCTGGGTTAGGAAATTGTCCGACACTTAGATGAGGTGTAAAACCTGTGCTAGATTTTTTGCTTTGTTCATCGCATTGTGGAAATAGATTTTGTAAAACAGTTTGCAATTCATGTAGAGACCCTTCATGTACGGTCTCTACAACAGGACGTAACCAAGCAGTACAGTTTTTACGATGGGTAAATGTGCCATACTCGGTTAGGGTAATTGTGAATGGTTCTAGCTTTGATAGTGCAGGTGAGATTATTTTTACAGCTTCGTCAAAGTAAGATTCTGGTAAAAAGCCGTATATTAGAGTAATATGTGGCATCCACCGTTCAAATCTGGCATCATATTTTTGGCGTATTTCCTGAATAGCAGGTAAAACGTCATCTGGTGGAATTATGACGATAGCGCTTTGATAAATTGGACTAACTGTGGTTAGATTAGGAGAAAAGTGAAAGACTGCACGCACTCCAAAATGGTCGGATGGATAAAGTCCTTTTGTGGCATTTATTGGTGTGCAAGCAAATAGGTCTATTGATTCTGGA
Organism: Calothrix sp. FI2-JRJ7; assembly: GCA_019359675.1. Lineage (GTDB taxonomy): Bacteria > Cyanobacteriota > Cyanobacteriia > Cyanobacteriales > Nostocaceae > Dulcicalothrix. The sequence continues at coordinate 78,447 of JAHHGX010000086.1, read as the reverse complement.
ATGTAATTACCTCGTAGTAAAATTCTGTCTAATCTTCCAGGTTTTCCAGAAAGACTTAATAATGCAGCTAAAGAATTACGGTCTGGGTCAAAAGTGTAACCTGCTTCATAAGGATGTAGTTTGTGCCAAACGTCTGTAAAACCAGCGTTTGTTAAAATTTCTTCTTGTTCGTTACCTCGCATATTAAAGTCACCCACAATTAAGCTGTCTCCAGATTGGTTTTGTAGGTATGCAAGTAATACTGAAAGCTGCTGTGCGCGTTTTTCTACAGCGTTTTCTGCACGACTACTAGTTAAATGTACTACTGCTACATGTAATAATTTATCGTTGATTTGCCATGTCCCTACTAATACATGTTTGGCGCCAAAAAATTTATGTTCTACTAATGTAAACGGGAAGCGTGATAATAATAAGTTCCCGTAGGGTTTTACTGTATCTCCGATGTTTGATTCGGAGATAAAATAATTATGTGTCCAGTTTTGTGATATAAGGGACTCAACGAATTGTGGTGTTGCTTCTTGAATGGCAATAATCTCTGCTTCGCATTGACGCAATTGCTGAAAAATCGCTGGTAATCGTTTTTCGGTTTGGATTTTCTCGGTTTCGTACAGGTTAAAGAGTACGTTGAAAGTTGCTACTGTAAGTGTGTTTATTTTTATATTTTGTGATAATATATTATTTTTCCATTCTTGGGTATCATATTTATAAACAGGTCTAACGTTAAATATTGGTGCCTCAATATTTATTTCTGTTTGTGTAGCATTACTTTTCCAAGCAGCAGGAGGTAATTGTCCTGTTGATATCAAGTCTATATGCTTTTCTCTATCCCAGACGGTAATATCTCCACAGCAAATGTAACGGATGCGATGCATGGGGATGTCTCCATCTATTGCCCATTGCGCTAGTGGTTTTGAGTGTATTCCGCCAGATATGCGTTCTGTGTAATATGCGATGAATGCGCTTCGATTAAGGCGTTCGTCCCAAATGATGCGGTTATATATTTCATTTATGGGCGCCATTTTTTGTTTTTCTGGTTTTGACATAATTTTTTAGAGTATGGTGGGCAGTACCTACAGATGCGAGATGGTTACGGTATGCGCTTCGGTGATGTTGGGTACTTCTAAGCGGTTTCTCATTTTGTACAGAACTTTTTCTGGTACTTTGGTTGTGCGTTTTTTGTTTCGTTCTAACAATGTATGCCAAGGCGCCTCTAAATAGACGATGCGTATTTTGGCTTGATAGCTGGCAAATTGACGTATCAAGATTCCGCGTAATTGACTACTGAGGTTTGTTGCATTCCAAACAAATGATTCTCCGTTTCGCAGGTATTGTTTGGCTAATATTTTTGCTGCGTTTGCGACTTCTCCTTGGTTTTCGTCTGGGTCTATATCCATAGTTTGACGCAGTTTATCGAGAGATATAACTGGAAAAGAGGGAAGATTTTCTTGTATCCAAGTATCCTTACCTGAAGCTGGCAGTCCTGACATTATGACAACTTCCATGCGGGTATCATCGTAAGCTTCATAGTCTGGATTGCCTTGTTCTTTTTGGAAATAAACAAACCGACTGTGGGAATTAGCAAATTGTCGGGGTTGGTCGAAGCACTTATTTTCAAGAGCGTATTCTCGGAAAAACTGAATACGTTCTAGTAACTGTGCTTGGTCATTACAGTAACGTCCACGTACATCTGCTTCTGCCAGTAGTGCTAACATATCGCATCGAACAATTTGACTCGTTTTAATTACCGACCGTTCGGGATTTGGTTTATCCCAAAACCATAAAGGTAAGCTGCCATATTTAACCAAGCCAACTATTGTTTCGCGCTCTTTGAAGGGTACGTTCATATCCCAAAGTATTTGCTGCGCCATTTTCGCCCCTTGGAGTACGTGACCTTTTGAGGAAATGGCACCCGAAGTATCAATTTGAGTAGCAGCAGGTTTTGCGACATCATGAAGTAATGCAGCAGCAAATAATATTGAGCGTGAATGTAGTGGTAACTGGCGCCATTGAGGTAATGCAACCAATGCTTCACATACAAGCTTTGTGTGTATAAGTACATTACCCTCTGCGTGATAACGTGGGTTTTGGGGGCAGTTTGCAAGCGCGCGTAACCAATCAAATTCAGATTCTAACGCTGCCCAATTTATTGACCAGTTTGTTTCATCGGGACAATAAAGAAAACTCATACCTCTATCCTCCTTCTCTGTGTTCTCTGTGTCTCTGTAGTAAATAAAAGCACATTATATTTTGTTTTGATCCCCCCAACCCCCCTTAATAAGCAGGGCTAAAACTTCTCTTAAAGTCCCCCTTATTAAGGGGGATTTAGGGGGATTAATCTTGACTAGCTCGCAAACAAATCCACATCCGCGCGCAATATATTGGGTATAATTGGGCGATTTAACCAATGTCCATCAGATTGTTGAATGGTGGTTAAAAAGCTAGAACGCACGTATTTATAACGAGCTTCAACAGTATCCGATGGCTCAACTTTGATGTATAAACCTTCCATGACATCACTTTGGTCAGTTTGTTTTAGTGAACGTTCAACATCAAATCCTTTTTCCTGACAAATTTGTTGAAACTGTTCTAGATATTGGGGTGTCTGGTAGTGTGATTTTCCTAGTAACTGGATTAATTGTTTATATGATTCAAGTTTGCCTGTGAATAATATGGGTACAGATACTAATGGCAACCCAGTTAATAACTGTTGACGAGTTACTGTACTTAAAAAGACTTGGTTTGCTAAGTCGAATACGTCATATTCGAGAAAATAATGGGGTAAGGTGTTGTAAAATACCGTGTGCTTGGCATATAACCATTCTCCATAGAGAATATAGCGACTTCCTAGTACTGAATAAAAAGTTGCTGCATGGGTGTTTGCCCATTGTTTGAATAAGTTGAAGTGCTTTTCACGGGCGCCACCAGTTAGGTAATGACCCCGACTTTGCAGTTTAATGTCACCATTTGGACTAAAACTAATCGCTGCATTGGCGCCGTCAACTTTTTCTTCGACAACCACATATTTATTTTTAATCGCATCAAAAGGGATGCTATCCAGGTCTTCATCCCCAGGCTGCAACCGCGAACCCTGTATATGATGGGTACGCGGATATTTATAGATTTGTTCCATATGCTTTTACCACCTTGGCATCTACAATCAAGTTATTTCATCGCGAATTGAAACGATTTGACAACCTACCAATTGCGCGCGGTTAGCTTGCCATAATTCGCCGTTGTTGAAGATTTTGATTGAGACGAGGGACTACATACCTTTGTACCTTTTTTTAATCCAAGGCTTGTATTTCTATAATACAGGTACTTCACTAGCTCTGGCAACGATTCCGGAAATGGTTTGAAGAAATTTTTTAAGATGCTGCGTGGGATGTAACGAAAGGCGCCGATAATAGTTTTAGTATAAATGTTACGTGTGTGTAGAGACGTTACATGTAACGTCTCTACCGGGACGGGTAATCAACCGAATAATAAACCCAGTTTTTAATTATAATTATTTATTAAGAGATTCTAAGTATTTTAGAATACGTTGATTTTCTAGTGTAAGTTCTCTAATGTCTCCTGATAAATGCCTAGTTTCTGCTACTGTACTATCGATTCGTCTTTGATTATCAATCATTTGACGTTGCATATTAGTTATTTGTCTTTGCATTTCATCTACCCTTGGTATAATAGTATTAGCCAAATCAGTTAAAGCTTGAATTGATTTTATATTAGTTTGAATTAGCTGATGAGATTGCTTATTGAAAGTTTGAATTTACTTTGCATTAAATTCAATAAGTTTTTCAATACGTTCGATGTCGCTCATGTTTGTTATCTAGCTCATCATATAATATTATACGCCAACACATGACATTATATACAAGCGCAATTTTAAAATAATATATAATATAAAGCAGCGGATTTTGGTATAACTTTGAGTAAGATATGCAGTTAGTGATTTCATAAATATTTACAATTATGTTCTGAACGAGATATTTAATTCAGGATTTACGCATCAAATTCTAGAAACCTGGTTTCTCAGTTAAAATCTTTGATAAAAACGACGATTTGTCTGCGACAATGAATGCGTAGAAACCAGGTTTCTTAGCGTAAGTCCTATAATTAACAAACAGCATTAATTGAGGTGTTAAACTCTAGGAAAATAAAGCGTGTGAATGATAAAGTATTTTCACTTTCTTATTTAGGACTTTTTATGTCAGAAGATGTAACAACACGACTAACTACGAAGCACGAATTATTACAGCGCATCGAAGCGTTGGAATTCAAGCAAAGGTTATTTCCAGTAGATAGCGAACAAGTTGATACACTTGTGCAATCTCTAGAGGATGTTAACCCCACAGATAACCCACTGTCACCGAACTATCATAATTTACTATCGGGTAGTTGGGAATTGATATACGCATCGCGAGGGACAGTTGTAACGCGGTCTTTTGCTTCAATTCCAAATTTTATTGAACGCGAAATCAAAATTAATCGTATTTGGCAAACATTAGTTATTAGCGAAAACCAAGGAATTTCTGCAATTAACAGTGCGGAAATTGCATGTAGGTTTGCCCAAAGGATACGACCATTAACAAGTCGAACCACCTGTAGAAGGTGATGGTGGTTGTTCCAATAAATACCAATATAAATAAAACTAAGTACGTAGCTTAAAAATACTGGAATTAAAGGACGCAATGCTGTTAAGTCATTACCATGTGGTACTTTAAGTTCCAGTACCATAATGGTAATGATAATGGCTATCACACCATCACTGAATGCTTCTAACCTTCCTTTTAGCATTTGTATATGTTTTGTTAATTGGTTATATAGTAAGCATTTTAGCTTAACTGTGTATAAGTATAAAATTAATAGATACTTAAAAAAGTCTTGAAATATATTATTTGTTGGCAAAGGTACAGAAATATAGCGCGCAAATGTTAATCATATATATGTGTGCTTGAAGTGAATTACATCTCTACATCAATCTTTCAAGTGCAGTTGATTTTAACCGTATGGCAAATGAAAGATTTATTAGTACTACTATCGCAGGTTTTACTTGGATGGCTTGTTTTTCAAATCGTTAGTATCAGTATCTTTTTCATATCCCTACGCTCGACCCATAGCACTTGTAGTGACGAAAAATTACCAAAAACTGCTGTTGTACTATCATTACGGGGAGCAGACCCTTTTTTATCAAATGTTCTACGCGCGCTTCTACATCAAAATTATCCTGCATACGATTTAAAGATAGTTGTTGACAACATTATAGACCCAGCGTGGAATGTCGCTATAAATCTAATAACAGACTTTGGCGCCAGTAACTGTTCTCTTAGCGTTTTAAAAAACCCCCTCTCTACATGCAGTTTAAAATGTAGTTCAATTGTTCAAGCTGTTTCTGAGCTAGATGCTTCATATCAAGTTGTAGTATTGGTTGATGCGGATGCAATGGTTTATACAAACTGGTTGCGTGATTTAGTCAGCCCTTTAAATAACCCAAAAATAGGCGCCACAACAGGAAACCGCTGGTATTTACCCGATGGTATATACTGGGGTTCGCTAGTTAGATATATATGGAACGTCTCCGCAGTTATTCAAATGGTTTTATATCAAATAGCTTGGGGTGGTTCATTAGCAATAAAAACCGAAGTCATTCATCGAACAGGATTGATAGATATTTGGAAACGCGCGTATGCAGATGACACACCACTAAGAAGCATATTGAAAAAACACGGTTGGCAAATTAAGTTTGTCCCTTCAGTGATGTTATTAAACCGTGAAGAGTGTAAACTACGTAACTTAGTACGCTGGTTACGGCGCCAGTTATTTTCATCACGACTATATCACCCGTTTTGGTTCGCTGTGGTAGCTGATACTATATTCACAATATTAATACCAAATATAGTCTTACTAATTGGCGTAGTAGCATTAGTAACACGAGATTTAAGCACATTCATACTAGCCGTAACTTATTTTACTGGCTATATGATAGTCTTAGTCATTTTGATCTTGCTAATAGATAAACGCATCCGAAGTATAATTAGTAAACGCTGTGAGATATTACCGAAATCTTCACCCTTGACCGCAGTTAAACTTTTGATAGCACTTCCCTTCACTCAATGGATAAATGCTATAGCAATGGTAGCTTCACATTGGGCGCCGACCATTGAGTGGCGTGGTGTAACATATAGGATAAAAGGGCGCTGGAACATAAAGTTAACTGAATACCGCCCTTATCAAAGCAGCAAATCAAACAACAGCAAAATCTCTTTATAACCTCTCTTGTAGGGTAGGCATCAATCATCTTGTGGAGCGGGCATCCCGAACCGCCCAAAATTCCATAACATCAAAAAATTAGGCATTTTACCGCACGCTCACACACTGTAGAATATAAAGACTTGGCGCTTACTGGATTATCATGGGCAACACATTTGGACATCTGTTTCGCATTACTACGTTCGGCGAGTCTCACGGTGGTGGAGTGGGAGTTGTGATAGATGGGTGTCCACCTAGGTTGGAAATTACCCCAGAAGAAATACAGTTTGAACTCGACAGGCGCCGTCCTGGGCAAAGTAAAATTGTTACACCGCGTAAAGAAGACGATACATGTGAGATTCTCTCTGGAGTGTTTGAAGGTAAAACACTGGGAACTCCTATATCTATATTAGTACGCAACAAAAATACTCGTGCCCAAGACTATGACGAGATGTCGGTAAAGTATCGCCCATCTCATGCTGATGCAACGTATGATGCAAAATATGGGTTTCGTAACTGGGAGGGTGGTGGACGTTCTAGCGCGCGCGAGACTATTGGTAGAGTAGCAGCAGGCGCCATTGCTAAAAAAATCCTCCGTCAAGTTGCGGGTGTCGAAGTTATCGGTTACGTCAAACGCATCAAAGATTTAGAAGGTATCGTTGACCCAGGAAGAGTTACACTCGAACAAGTAGAAAGTAACATAGTCCGCTGTCCCGATGCCGAAGCAGCACAGCGCATGATAGATTTAATCGAAAAAATTCGTAACGACGGTAACTCAATCGGTGGTGTCGTCGAATGCGTCGCGCGTAACGTACCCAAAGGTTTAGGCGAACCAGTATTTGATAAACTCGAAGCGGATATTGCCAAAGGTGTAATGTCACTCCCTGCTAGCAAAGGGTTTGAAATAGGTTCAGGGTTTGGCGGTACATTATTAACTGGGTTTGAACATAACGACGAATTTTATATCGATGAAAACGGTAATACTCGCACCGTCACCAACCGTTCCGGTGGAATTCAAGGTGGTATTTCCAACGGTGAAAATATCATCATAAATGTAGCATTTAAACCCACAGCCACCATCCGTAAAGAACAAAAAACCGTTACAAATGAAGGCGAAGAAACAACATTAGCAGGTAAAGGAAGACACGACCCCTGCGTATTACCGCGCGCGGTTCCAATGGTCGAAGCAATGGTAGCGCTAGTACTATGCGACCACTTACTAAGGCATCATGGTCAGTGCAAAGTACTGTAAACAAAATCTAACTCATCATCTTGTGGAGCGGGCATCCCTGCCCGCCTATAAAATCTAGACCAGTACTCTCGTTTTCACTTTACAGTCTTTTATCCTTCTATGACTGCTAACACAGTTTTCATCGGAATAAACAGCGATAAATCATTATCTTCAAAAGCTATAAAACCATATTTTAAATAAAATGCTTTGGCTTGCTCATCAATAGCATCAACAGCAATTAAAAATAAATAAACCAATTTCAGATGAAAATTTCACGGCACTACGAAAGGATTGCATAAGTAATTCTCTTCCAAGTCCTCTACCTTGCATCGATTTATCTACCGCTAATTTACCAATACGCATAGCAGGCAAAGGGTATCGAGGCAACTTTTTAGTGTAACTTTCAGGTAGAGATTCGCGTTTTATTTCTGCCATACTTGTAGAATAATAGCCTAAAACCGTTTTGGCACCGGATTGTGGAATTGCTACAAACGTCTTGGCAATACCTTTTTCATCGTTTTGTTCACCCTGTTATCAAAAAGATATTATTAAAAGCTGGCACCGTACAATAAAATGGCGTTGATTTATGGTACCCTAGTATTATTAAAGTAGAAAGAAAAAATCTTTATGAAAACTCGTAGCTTTACAATTATTCTCTATAAAGAGGATGACATGTACATAGCTGAATGTCCAGAAGTGGGTACAGTAGACCAAGGAGAAACCATTGAGCAAGCAATCGCTGGTGTTAAAGAAGCGACCCGACTATATCTAGAGGAATCTCCTTTACCCGAAACATCTCCCAGATTTATAACTAGTATAGAGGTTAGTTATGCCTAAATTGCCGCGAATTTCCAGCAGAGAAGCAATTAGGGCATTGGAGGGTTCTACTATTGATTACATTGATATTGATGGTGCGTGAAAGCACTTTAATATTTCGTTACATTGATGGATTGTAATAGCTTTCACGCACCCTACATCCTTATTTTTGTTTGGTTGCGCTGTCGCTCCACCTAATCTACAATTTTGCTTCATTGAGGACGGGCAAGGATGCCCATTCCACTCTTATAGTTCCATCACATCCGTTACATCCGTTATATCCGTTGCCAATTACTTTCTCATTAGCACAGAAACAGGCGCCAAATCCCATCCTTTAACAAAAGTATCATTACCAAACTTAATTTGTTCAACTTTCTGCAACTTACTACGCTTAGTATACATATAAATCAGACCACAAGGTTTAAAATTATTCTCTAATAGTTCTTCTTTTACAGACGAAGCATTAAAAACGTTAACATGCCGTATTTGATACTGATTTTCTGGATATTGCTGCATTATCATCCACAATGGATATTCCCAGGTATCTTTCCCCATCATTAAACCAACTTTGTAACATTGGTTTGAATTTAAATATTGAACTGCCTGAATATAAGGTTGTTGGAGTTTTGGTCTATTTTTGAAGTACTGTTCAACGCGCGGAGTTTGAAAAATATTGTTGCTGTCGATAACTGGTCTGTAGCGGTTAAAAAATACCCAAGGAAGTGATGATAAAATTAATACGATAGCAATGGAATGAATTACTTTTTTAGGAAGATTAGATAATACTAAACCTAAAAAGGGGGTTGATAATACGAAAAATGGTAAATGTAATCTTGCGTTCCAAGGTTGCCATTTGACTAAATAGCAAAAAATACAAAAGGTCGCACAAACAGTTAATAAGTAAGAACCTGCTTGTTTTGGAAACTTTAGTTTTAACTGGTTACGGAAAATAAATATGACAATACAAGTTATAATTAATAATAAGTGTAACAAATTCCCGGCGCCGTTTTCTTCTCCTGAGAAGCCAATAGGTGTAGCGATATGTAAAGCTAGGTTTCTCAATATATTAGGAATCATCACATTTACACTCAGAATCTCATTTGTATAATCACCCGGTTCACCCAAAGGGGAGTTAAAAACAAAGTAGTTACGTAAATAATGATTTATATTAATTACTAAAGCAAAACTTGCTACGAATAAGGCAGGTTTGCATACTGAGAAGCGTAGATACTTAACTTGTGATAACGTTACCCAAATTAAAAACGGCAAAATATAAAAGTAAGCTGTTCCTTTGGTTAAAATGCACAACCCTAAACTACAACCAAACAAAAGGTATGTATCCCAAGTGGTATTTTTGCCTTTATCGATGATAATTAAACTATAACAAGCAAGGCAAACTAACCAAAATGCTTCAACATAATCATTTTGTGTACTCGATGCTTGTAATATTCCCATTGGTATTGTCGCTGCTGCAACCGTGGCAAATGTCTGTCCTAGTGAGTTTGCTCCTAGTTGCTCTGCTATTAATGATACTCCTATCAAACACCCAATCATGCTTAACCACTGTACTGAGTTAGCAAAGTAGTCTCCCCCACTTAAAAGTTGAAAGTGCATGATTACATATTCAGACCAGGGATTTTGATATAGCTGTGGTGTGTAGCTTACTGGATAATGCGCTACACTATAGTTTTGTATCCAATGTACTACACGTGGCATGTGGTAGTCCATTGAGTTCCAATTATTTGGTGGTGCCACTAAGCCAATTAAACCTGTCGATACTATAATTAACCCAACACCACTTAACAATAGAGTTGATAGCTTGGATTGTTTAAGATTTATAACCCTTGAATTTTGACTTGTTATTTGAAAATAAAACACTATTATCACAACATCAATCACCAACCAAGTGCTAAAAAGTGATTCAAATCTAATTAAATTAAACCAGCTTAATGACTCTGTAATAGCTGTGACGATTAAACCCAAAATTACAGCAGATGATATTATAGATATAGCCCAATTGTTTCGATTATTTGAACTGTAGAAAATACAGTATAAAAAGGTTAAAGCAATGATAGGTAATATTAAAAGCATTGATTTAACTGATTAATTACTCCAGTCTCTATGTATATTACCTGAGTTTTTCACCAGTCAAATCAAAATCCAAAAATAAATCAAAATCACCTAAATTTCCAATACCGCAGTATCATAAGAGACGGTGCTTATATATACTGGTTATCCTATATGAACTTTGTAACGGTATTAGGTTTAGTAGCTGCGACACTGACGACTTTCGCGTTTTTGCCGCAGCTTCTGAAAATATGGCAAACGAAGTCAGCTAAAGATGTTTCGTTTGTAATGCTGATTTTTTTCAATACTGGAGTTTTACTGTGGTTGATATACGGACTTTTTCTAGAAGCTTGGCCCATTATCTTAGCTAACGGTATAACTCTGTTTTTCAACCTCATTATCCTACTGCTTAAGATAAAATATAAATAAATGTATAATTTAAAATTACAAATCTAAAATTTCTATGACATCTTCTTTATTTGCTGACGAACACCTATTATTTGACCCTGTTACTCCTGAGAATGATGCCATTCCTTTGATTTTCGCGTTTCCTAACGAGTACACGGTGGGAATTACCAGTTTAGGATATCAGATAGTATGGGCAACTTTAGCTACGCGCACCGATTTACAGGTAAGTCGTTTGTTTACCGATATTTCTGAACAGCTACCACGACAACCGGAAATTTTAGGCTTTTCGATATCGTGGGAACTTGATTATGTTAATATTCTCAGTTTACTCGAATCTTTAGATATTCCGATTCGTGCAAGAGAGCGCAGTACCCATCACCCTATTGTATTTGGAGGTGGGCCTGTTTTGACGGCAAACCCCGAACCTTTTGCTGATTTTTTTGATGTTGTTCTCTTGGGTGACGGTGAAAATTTATTAGGTGATTTTATTGATGCTTATAAACAAGTTAGAGGTGCAGATAGAGAAACTCAATTAAAAGCGCTGGCACAAGTACCGGGAATTTATGTTCCTAGTTTATATCAAGTTGAGTATCACAGCCCTGACGGCGCCATTAAATCTATACAACCTATTTCGTCTGATGTGAGTGCAACAGTTCAAAAGCAAACTTATCGCGGTAATACTTTATCTGCATCGACGGTAGTTACTGCAAAAGCTGCTTGGGAAAGTATTTTCATGGTGGAAGTGGTGCGGAGTTGTCCCGAAATGTGTCGCTTCTGTTTAGCAAGCTATTTAACTTTGCCTTTTAGAACTGCGAGTTTGGAAGCTTCACTTATTCCAGCTATTGAACGTGGGTTGAAAGTTACTAATAGATTAGGACTATTAGGCGCCTCTGTAACACAGCATCCTGAATTTAATACCTTACTCGACTATATCAACCAACCTAAGTATGATGATGTGCGATTGAGTATAGCATCAGTTAGGACAAACACGGTAACGAAGGAGTTAGCGGCAACTTTGGCAAAGCGCGATACCAAATCTCTAACTATTGCCGTTGAAAGTGGTTCTGAAAAAGTTCGCAAAATAATTAATAAAAAGCTCGAACAAGATGATATAATGCAAGCCGCTATTAATGCTAAGACTGGCGGGTTATCTGGATTAAAGCTTTATGGAATGGTGGGAATTCCCGGTGAAGAAGCCGAAGATTTAGATGCTACTATCAAAATGATGCTTGATTTGAAAAAAGCGGCGCCTGGTTTAAGGTTAACTTTTGGATGCAGTACTTTTGTTCCAAAGTCACATACACCTTTCCAATGGTTCGGTGTAAATAAGCAAGCAGAAAAACGATTACAGCTTTTACAAAAAAATCTCAAGCCAAAGGGTATAGATTTTCGTCCTGAAAGTTATAACTGGTCGATTATTCAAACTTTATTATCGCGCGGAGACAGGCGCCTGTCTAAGTTATTAGAGCTAACGCGCGATTTTGGTGATTCTTTGGGAAGTTACAAGCGTGCTTTTAAAGAGTTGAAGGGTCAAGTTCCAGATTTAGATTACTACGTTTACGATAATTGGTCACACGAGCAAGTATTACCTTGGAGTCATTTACTTGGACCGCTACCCCAATCTACATTATTAAAGCATCTGGCGGAAGCGATGAGTTATGTAGAGGCGCCAGCAAAAGAACTTCAACCAAGTGTATAAGGACTTACGCATAAAATCTGAGAAACCCGGTTTCTTAGTCGATAACTTGTGATAAAAACAGCGATTTGTCTGCGACAATGAATGCGTAGAAACCGGGTTTCTTTATGTAATTTATGTGTATAATTAACTCTCTGTGTAAAAAATTCTGCTAAATCCAAGAATGCAAACAACTGCTGTGTATTACTGCGCTTATTGTGGTGAAGAAAATCTCACGTTTGTTGATATAAGTGCTGGGTTTGAGCAATCTTATATCGAAGATTGCCAAGTTTGCTGTCGTCCCAATATTTTGTATGTACGAATTGACGAGGATACACTTGATGTTGAAATTGATACTGATTACGAAGAGTAATTATTTAGGTATAGCGAGGAAATTAAATGCTTGAAAAGGATACTGCATTGACTTCAAAAATTCTTCGTACACAAGCGGTTCTTTACCTGAAAGCCAATCTTTTACTAAAAAGATGGAATACGAGCGTGCGTCAAAAAAATCGTACATATCAACTGGTTGAATATTGTGGGCACTTAATCCAGAATTAGTACACTCGAAAACAATACTTGGTCGAGAGTTCTGTAGTATATATTCACTACCTCGCAGGACTGCTAATTCACCTCCTTCAACATCAATTTTAATAAAGCCGATTTTTTTATCTGGTGGGATAATATCATCGAGCTTTACACAGTTGACTTTGAAAACTTCAACTTGTTCATTATCCGAACCATGTAAACGTAAACCGCTAAAGCCTGAGCGTTGAGGTTGTAAGTAAAAGTCTACTTCACCGACTGTATCACTTACAGCTAGCTGCAAAACTTCTATATCTGGATATTTCTGCTTTAACCATTTATATTTGTAGGGTATTGGTTCGATAGCAAGATGTTTTCCATGTGGAGAAAGCTGCTTTATTATACTTAGTACCGAACCTAAATGGGCGCCGATGTCAATGCAATTCATTGATGAGTGATTAATGATTTTCGGTAATGCAGCGTCAATTAGCGATGATTCTTGATAAATTTCGTGAAGTTCGGGATGTTGAATTCTTTGCTTTAATTGTGTCAAATCACGCAATTTACGAGCTACTGGCTCTAAAGGTGTACCAATTAGACGATGAGCAATATACTCTTTCAATAACATGAGATGCAACCCTCATTTTCTCAAGGATTTGCCATTAAATGGCTCAATCAAAATTATTACTCTGTTTACATATTTTCATCTACCCATTGATAGATTTGTAACTACAAAGCAAGATTCCCGACTTTGCGAAAAAGCCAGGAATCTAAAGGAATTATTTATATCACGTCTTTACAACGATCTAATTATTAGTAGAAGAGGCGCCCATACTGAATGCTACGTTACGGGAGAATTCTACACGCTCTTCAAATTCGAGAGATTTAACTTGTTGTGTGAATTCGTTGGTGTTTTCTGGAAGTTTATAGTCTTCAGGAACTGGAATAGCTCTACCATCTTCCATAGCTTGCGAGATTCGTAACCACACGTCAAGCTTGGCACTTGGGTCTAGACCACCGTACAGTTGACTAATTTCGGAATTTGCGTGACCTGCGATATCGCGTTGTGCTTGTAGCTGTTCTTCCTTAGACATTGCAATAATTCTGTTGAATACTGCTTCTGCGGTAGCTTGGGAAGATGGACTATTTACAGGTGTGAGATTTTCTTTTAAATCGAGATAGCCAAACCAAAACAATGCTAGTTGAGTGTCTACATCAAACTTTTGGAAAGTTTCGATAGCTTTTTTAACTTGATCGCTGGGCGCAAAGTAAGATGTTGTCATAATATTCTCCGATTGCTTTCTTAAAAAACCCTGATGATTACGGGTTTTTTGTTTACACTCTCAACATCATAAGAACCTGCCAAATGACATTAACCTTGCCTTAGTTAGATTTACAGTTAATTACTATTGACAGATGTTCGTAATATTTTTAGCGTTAATATGCTTATTATTAAATGTAATTCAATTTAAGAAATTAATTTAAGTATTCTCATTTGACTACATCAAGAGCGATAACAGTAAGAATAATTGAATACCTTAATTAATGAGAATATAGTCAGTTTTACTGATGTTAAAATCAAATCGGAATAAATACGTAAAGTCTACCAAAGCAAATAATATTCAGAAAATATTTCTGCGCTTTAGCTTAGGGTTGTTTGTCGCTATCTTAACAGTGATGCTAAGTAATAGCGGTTTTATTTCCCATGCTAGTTTTGCAGCAGTACCTTCAGGACAGCAAACAGCTTTTACCTCAGTCGCAGAACTAGTACAAGCTGGGAAAAAAAGCTATCAAGCTGGGCAGTTTGCGAATGCGATTGAATTATGGAGCCGAGCTTCTGAGCTACTACCACAAGGTGATACTATCAATCAAGCGGTAGTATTAACTAATTTACCGTCTTCGTATCAACAACTCGGAGAGTGGCAACAAGCGAATGCTGCCATATCGCAAAGCCTGAAGCTACTCGAAAAAAGTACTAATCAAAACATTTTAGCAGGCGCCTTGAGTATTCAACATAGGGAGACACGTTCGGAGAGTGCGGAAAAACCGCGTAGGTCAGATATTAATAGTGTCGCTTGTACCATTTCACCCCCTAACTTTAACCCGGATGGCGCCTCTAAAAGGGTAGTAACAACTTCATTACTAAGATAGCGTCCAAAGGTGTGTCGCATAGAAGCTATGGAACGTGCGATATATCCAGTTGTCACCATAGCAGAACCAATTAATCCTAAAAACCCAGGAACTACAGGCAACCACCATCCAGAAAAAAATGCTATGTAGCTGCTAGTAATGATAACGGCGCCTATAGATAGGACAAATACACTTATTAGTACAAAATTATAATTCTATTTTTATACCGACGCAGCCAAATTACAGTTGACCCTGTTATCGACCAAAAAATTATCCATAACCATTCTTTTGTATCAGCCCAAAATTTTATTTGCGGCGCCTAATCCTACAACTGTTTCATCGTTTTTAGTTTTAATAGATAGTAAAGCGCGACGAATTTTACCATCAGGGTCTGGAACAAAATCATTAGAACTTACTTGTCCTTAATTCGTATAGTACAGGTGGAGGGTTAATAGCGACTCCATAAGAACTGCCAATAACTTTTTGAATACCAATAAGATTGGGTGTTGTTTTATATACGTTAATTAATTCTTCATGACCGGGTTATACAGGTAAATTTCGGTAAATATGCAGACCGATTGCGCGTGGCTGCTGTTTTCTGATACTAGTAATCATTTTTGCTAGCTTGGTATCGGATATTGGTAAACCATGCTTTCGTACATCTTCCTCGTTTACCTCAACTATTACCACACGCTCATCTACTGGTTCAGATGGGCGCCTGCGAAAAAACTCATCAAGTGCAGCTAACTCAAATGGCTGTAATAACCCCACATATCGCAAACCAATTAATAGACCCGCAACAGCAGGAGCAGTAAGCAAAATACCACGTAATTGCCAGATTCGTTTTTTGATTACTGTTTTTTACAAGGAAAGAAAGCTATATAATATACTAGTAGCTCTTTAGATTAACGGTTAAAGATTGTTTCAAAGGCGTAATTTATAGCTCCAAAAATAGAAGAATATAAGTAATTATGCGGCATGACACATTAAGGCGTGGAATGTGATTTAAATAAGTATAGGCGCATTTTTGAAGATAAAAAAATGTAGAAACGTTATATACAATGTCTCTACACTATAGATAATTATTATACTAACTAATTTTTATGTACTAACTAAGGCGCCGTCAACATGCAACTCTTTACCACGCAACTCATTTAAATCATGGTCTACCATCAACTCAACCAACTGCTTAAAAGAGTATTGAGGTTTCCAGCTTAGTTCAGCTTTAATTTTATAAATACAACCAACTAGCTGTATCGGTTCATCAGGACGATAAAACGCAGGGTCTACAACAACATAATCCTGCCAATTTAAATCTACATAATTAAAAGCACACTCAACTAAATCTCTAACTGAGTGAGTTTCGCCGCTAGCAATAATAAAATCATCTGGTTGTTCTTGCTGTAGCATCGTCCACATAGCATGAACAGCATCCTTGGCATAACACCAATCGCGTTTAGCATCTAAATTACCAAGTCGGAGTTCTTTTGCTAAACCGAGTTTTATCATTGCTGCGGTACGGGTAATTTTTCTAAATACAAATTCTGTACCGCGTCGAGGAGATTCGTGAGTGTAGGTTATACCGCAACAAGCGTAAAGATTATACTGCTGCCTATAGTTAACAGTCATCCAATGCGCGTAAGCTTTAGCAACACCATAAGGGTTACGAGGACGAAAAGCAGTGCGTTCGCTTTGTGGGGACTCATCAGGTTGCCCAAATACTTCGCTACTAGATGCTTGGTAAAATTTAGCATCTGGTCTACAGCGACGAATCGATTCGAGTAAGCGGGAGACACCAATTGCGGTATACTCAGCAGTTAAAGCTGGTTGTGTCCAAGAAAGGGGAACATAACTTTGGGAAGCAAGATTGTAAATTTCCGAAGGCTGGGTTTCGGTGATGACATCCATTAATGAGCATTGGTCAAGTAAATCGCCAGATGCAATCTTGATTTTATCGAAAAGGTGGCTAATGCGTTCTAGGTTACTAGTACTAGAACGACGAACCAAACCAAATACTTGGTAGCCTTTTTCGAGAAGAAGTTCGGCAAGATAGGAACCGTCTTGTCCCGTGAGTCCTGTAATTAGTGCTTTTTTAGTCATGAATAGTATTTTTGTATAAATATTATATTACAAAATAAATTTAGAATATTCAATCTTTAAATGACCAGCGAGAATTTAATAAATAATTACTAATTGGAATAACAATAATTGATATAATTTGTCCAATTATATACCATGATTTTAAAATATTTACTATCGTAAACATAATTAATAAGTTGAGAACTAAACCACTTAGTAATTAAACCAAGAAGCCAGGTTGGCGCCATAAAATCGCGTACAAAACCATACTTTAAATGTGGGCTTTACCGCTTTCTACAAGCACTATGACATATTACAAGCTTTTTGGTTTCGGAGATAGTGGCAGCAACAAGTCTTTGCCTTTTACACTTCAATCTTCACTCTTGGTTCCACAAGACCCTTGTAAGCTTTTAATGTTTCTTTTGCCGTTCTTTCCCACGTGAATAATTTTGCTCTTTCTTTGCCTTTGATGATTAAATTTTGACGCAAATGAGAGTCACTAATAATTTTTAGAATCGATTCAGCTAATTCAAGTGGTTCTGAAGGATTAATGAGTAAAGCTGCATCACCCGCGACTTCTGGAATTGAGGAGCAGTTAGAACTGACAACAGGCGCCCCTAAAGTCATAGCCTCTAATACAGGTAATCCAAACCCTTCATAATGCGATGGATAAACAAAAACATCAGCTTTAGAATAAAATAGCGCTACCAAATTATCAGATAAATAGTCAAGATGATAAATAGAATTGCTCCAAGGAGAATCGTGAATAGCTGTAAATATAGGTTCGTAGCGCCAACCTTTTTTGCCTATTAACACCAAATTATGAGGAGTATTATATTTTGACTTTAAATAGTTAAACGCTTTAATCAAAGCATTAACATTTTTTCTGGGTTCAATATTACTGACAAATAATAAATACGGTGTTGAGAAATCAAAATCAAATCTTTCTAAAAGCAATTCAGTCTTTTGAGTAGACAGACTGTTAGAATGATAACGACTCGCAAGCGGTGTGACATGTATCTTATCTGGGTCTACATGCAAATACTCAACAATATCTTGCTTCGAGCTTTCAGAAATAGTCATTACTAAATCTGTCCATTTCAAGCAGCGTTGCACTTTTTGTTTATATTTAGCAACAACAGAATCGACATATTGGGGATATTTAATAAAAGTCAGGTCATACAAGTTCATGACCTTTAAGCTTTTACGACAGGGGTACACAGAATAGTTTGTGCCATGAATGATATGAGCATTACCAAAATATTTATCAAAGCGAGAAAAAATAAATTTATTTTCTGTAGCTAACAATAAATCTGATACCCTCACTGGCATCGGTAATAAATTTACATCTGAGTATGACTTCAGAGAATCTGGTAAACTTTTGCTGCCACGCAACCAGCTTTTTAATCCTGGCTGATAAACTAGCCCTAAACTAAAATTCTCAGAGTATTGTAAATCACTCAGAGAACTAATCAAATTAGCTACAAAAAACCCTACACCACTAGGTTTGGCAGATACTGGAGTAGCATCAATTACAACTTTAAGCATGGAACAATCACTATTAGCTAATTGTTGGCTGGTATAAATTAGTTTTGTTATCCAATCTATAATTTACTAAATATGACATTATAAATAACGCCGCTTTCATCTGCTTCATCGACTATTTAGCGAGTGCAAGCTAGCTATCATCAGCTTTTGACTTACAATTATAAACGCCTGCTAGTACCTATGAATTAACAGGTTTTGATTAATTTTACACTTAGATTTAGTATAAGCTAAATTAATGTTAACAAAACTTATACATGTCTTTAAGTATATAAAATTACACTAATAACTTTCAATGAGTATTAAAAAGTATTGTATCAAAATAGCATAGCAGTTTAAGTGACTAATGAATACCGTAACAATACTGTAATTAATTACTCTTTCATAAAGATGTGAAGAAATTATCAAAAATTATATGTACACTGCTGTTATGATTATACATAACTCAACATTAATGCATTATTTGTTGGATTACTACGCTACTAATGTCCCTCTTCTAAACCACGATAGACGTGGAAAAAACCACCAAAAACACATTTTAAGAATAATCAACGGCGAAATATTTTTTTTACGATGGAAATATTCTAGTAAAGTTGCCCAAATTAAAGCTTTGGTAAAATCTTGAATTTGACTATCATCAAATCTATTGAGATTGGTTGTTTCTTCAACTTTAATCAAGGCGTATCCCAAAATCCAACTATCTGGTTTTTTATTGAATTTATGATGTAGCATTTCATTAATTTCATGATGAGCAGCTAGTCTTTGACCTAAAGTTTTGTTGCTCGCATACATTCGAGAACCCGCAAGCTTTAAAGGTAGATGATGAAATGCTACGTTCTTTCCATAACGTAACCAGAGCTCGTAGTCCATACAAAAGTCTAAGCTGTCGTCCAAGTGTCCAAATTTTTCAACTAAACTGCGCTTGAAAAATGTTGCAGGTTGACAAATATAACAATTCTCAAACAGATACTGATAATTCCAAGGTTCTGTTGGAAAAGGACGAATAATTTTATCGTGTTCATCAATCCAGTCAGCATCACCATATATGGCTTCTATATGCGGATTAGCTTCAAAAATTGCTTGAACAGCTTCAAATGCTCCTTTGTAGTAAATATCATCTGAGTTAATCCAGGCAATAATTTCACCTGAAGTCATGGATATACCTTTATTTACAGCATCAGCTTGTCCTTTATCTGGTTCTGATATCCAGCGGATTTTTTCATCGTATTTTTTTAATATTTCTAGTGTTTCATCATCACTACCAGCATCACAAATTACGTATTCAATATCTAAGATATTTTGGGAAAATACACTTTGTATAGTTCGTTCTATAAATTTTCCTTGGCGGAAAGAAGGTGTAATTACGCTAAATTTTGAACTCATAAATATTTACCATTATTTTAAATTGATTTAACTAACAAACTTACTTAAGCCAACTAACTTAAACAAATATATTGAAAATATAGTTTCAAGTATAACTATAATTGCTTGAATAATATATACAATATTTAAATTTATTTCAGAAAATAGTATATTGCTATTATCTAAACCTAAACTTTTAATTAACAATAAAAACAAGCATTGCCAGTACTTATGAAATGCAAATAGCCCAAGAGTATATTTAGCTATTGTTTGCAGTAAAGAATTACCTTTTATTTTTGAAGTGTAAGTAAAACAGAAAATAGTCAATGCTCCACAAACTATCGATATTCTTGCATAAATGCTTAGAGGATAATCGTCTGCACGCAAGTATATATCATGAATAGAAAAAAGTATATATAAGAGCAAAAATATGAATTTAAATTTAATTATTTGATTTTTATAATTAGCAAAAGCAAAAGCAATAGGAATATAAATAATAAAATTTCTTAAATCATAATGAGGCAAATTTAGTTTTTGAATATATAAAAATTCAAAATAGGCAATAGAAAATACTATAATTACAAAATTTATTAACTTTTTGGCAGTATCTGAATTAATTAATTGATATATAAATGCAATAATTATTAATATTATTAAATCAAATAAAAAATAGAATACTGAACCACCGACAAGTGGTAAATCAGGTTTAGCACCCATGATATTATCCCAACATAAAGGAGGGGCTTGCTTTGTTACTAAAACAAAAAATATATTTTGAATAACTTGCCAAAACACAAATATCTTAATTAAATTAAGTATGCGTTTTTGGAAATATTTTATACTAGGCTTTTTTTGAAAGTACAAGTATAAAGAAACAATATAAAATATTGGAACTGCTGTCAAAGATAATTGGAGTTCAAAATTTTTGACAATTTGATCAGCAATATTTATAAGTACATGGGTATTTGTGCTAATAACAAATTTAATTGGCTGTAAATGCCAAAACAAAACGAAAATAATACTAATTGCTTTTAAAGCATCTAAGCTCTTATCTCTTTCTGTATTCACACTTTGTATTAGTTTATTATTATTCATGAGGCATGTATAACCAAGATTTACTGTGTTTTAAATTATTTACATTTTTTCTAAGCAAGCATAAAGGCAATCACCTCGAAGAAATTTATTCAAAAATAGCCAAGAAAAGACATTTGCCCCCTTGGCGCCGTTCCAAATTTCGGTATCTAGATTAACAATATTGTGTGAAGCATAACCACCTAACCCTCGCATTGCTAATTGGTCGCTTAAATATGCCCAATGAATGGGTGTAGATGTTTTAAACCAGCGTGTGCGGAATCCATTTGCTCGTGCGAGATAACGTATGGAACGGGGACTAAAAGCTACTGCATGAAAGGGAATATGCCAATGTGCCCAAGTTGGACCGTAATACTGCCACAGCCAAAAACTGGCTAAGTTAGGAACAGAAACATAAATTCTACCTCTAGTAACTAATTTTTGTGCGAGTGTTTGTAGTGTTTTACCTGGGTCTTCAAAATGTTCTAAAGCTTGATTTAAAACAATCGCATCAAATAATTTTCCGTCTAACTCTGGTTGAGTTATATCGCCTGTATAGATTGTAAAACCTTTTTCTTGAGCTTTTTTGGCAGCGATACTATTTAACTCTGTACCAGATAAATTTTGATATCCTAAATGTTTATACCATTCTAAAACTCGTCCTTCAAAGCAACCTATTTCTAAAATGACCGCTTGCTTATTTTCTGAAAGCGGTACTATATCATCGTAAGGAGTTTTAAATAGTTTGTGTAAGATGGAGAAACTCTTACCTAACAATTTAAAAAACTTTCTTTTCAGTAAGCTTTTACGTTGAAAAGGACTATATTTACCATTCGATAAGTCCCCGTCATCATTAACTTGGTTAGTGGCAGAGTAGGTCGTTTCATACAGTTCTTGTAAAGTTTCTGGCGCCGGGAAAGGAAAAGTGTAGACGGATTGGCAGTTTTGACATTCGTACATCCGGTAAACATTGCGATTCCCAAACCTGGTATCAGGAGTAGAAAATAGTAAACGTTCTGGCGCCGATTTACAAACGGGACATTTATTTTCTTGTATTGATTTTTCTTGAGGGGTAATAACTGGCGCCCAATCTAAAGCTTCATTTTCTAGCTGCCAAACGGGACGCTCAGTTGTAGAGAGGTAAATATTTTGTAATTTACATATGGCGCCATTAACAAAAATTTTTATTTTATCTTTTTGATTGAGATGTTGTAGAAAGCCTTGCCGAACTTGACTAACTTCCTCCATATAATCTAGCCAACTACCAGAAAGTTGCCCCGAACGAATACGGAAACAACTAGCATGACCAGGAAGTAATTCTAGTTTGAATTGCATAGATAATTTCAGCCAAAGTTCGTAATCTCCTGCTAATTTAAGATTTCGATTGACACCTCCTACTTGTTCATAAGCTTTGCGAGTAAAAAAGCAGCCATCCTGGTATATTATATGACCTTGTAATAATTGCTGAGTGCTAACATGTTTCTGCGGACGATTGGATACTCGCCACCCATCCTTAAAAACTGTATCTGTAAAATAAATTACATGCGAGTTTTGATGATTATTAAAATAAGTTCCTACTCTTTGAAGAGCATTAGGCTCATATAAGTCATCACTATTTAACCACGCGAATATATCTCCTGTTGCAGCTTCAAATCCTTTGACAACAGCATCATACATGGTTTTATCTTTACCAACGATGATTTTTGCAAAGTGCGACCTGTAAGCATTAATAATATCGATAGAACCATCAGTTGAGCCGCCATCGACAATGATATATTCCAGGTTAAGATAATTCTGGTTTATTACTGATTTAATTGTTTCTTCTAAAGTAGAAGCTTGATTTAAGTTGGGAGTTACTATACTAATTCGTGGAAGCTGATTCATTTAGTTATATGAGTATTAAAAATAAAGTTAACTACTTGAGAACGTCATTAGTCTTTTGACATTGTGTCCTAAGACGTACTCGCTTTCAATAATAACTTCAGTTTATTCTTAATTTTTATTAAAATATTGAAACCAGTAATTTTTTTCACTATATGTTTATAACTATAAATTTTTTTAGCTAAATTTATTTCATTACGTAATGTTGTTAAATGCCCTTCAATATCCTGATTTACTAACTTTAATGATTGGGAATCGTAACTTTGTGCAAAAAACTGTTGACTTTCTAAATATTCATTCAGCCAACTATTCACTCGTGCTGGAACGCTAAAAAAGCTTGGTAAATTTTTCCGATAATATTTTTTGGCTAGTTCTTTAAATTCTTGCCTACAAGCTAACCAGTGTGTCATTGAAAATAAAAACTCCAATCTCACACCGTAGTCTAAATTTTCTAGAAAATATCTTGTCGTCCAGCTAGAAGGATGAACTCGATAATAAATAAGCGGTTCTTTAATTACAGGAATTGACCATTTGAGTGAAATTCTAGCAAATAAAACCCAATCTTCTGCTTGATGAGCAATGAATTCAGGTAGTAAACCTGACCATAACAAAACATCACGGTGAGTAAGAAAAGTCGAGTTAACTATCGGGCAACCTTTCTGGAGAGAATCAAAGGTATATGGTTCGGCAATCCTGTCCTTGAGGTCAATTGTTTGATAATCTCCCGCTATCTGATTAGTGTTCCAACCAGTTAAAGGTTTATTGTCAGAGTCCACATTGTATCCGTAACTGCAAACGCATAAAGAATCAGGATTCTGCTTGAGCCAAGTTACCTCTGCTAATGTTTTATTAGGCAGAAACGCATCATCTGCATCTAAAAACGATATCCACTCTCCTTTAGACTCAATAATCCCCAAATTACGGGATGCAGCTACTCCTTTATTTGCTCTGTCTGGGTGAGTTAGCACTTGCATTGGGATTGGTGATTTTTGTGCCAGTTGATTTGCTACCTCATATGTATTGTCAGAAGAGCCATCATCAATTATAATAACTTCCAGGCGCATCTCGTCGTTAGTTTCTTGGTTCCATACTGATTTGACTGCTTTTTCAATGAACTTTTCAGCGTTGTAAGCAGGTATAATTACTGTAACAAGCCCTGCTTCGTATGGATATTTAAATAAAGTCGGTTTTTCAACGCTTTTGGTTTGAGTTAGTAAAAGCCAGCTAATAGGGTCTTCTGCAATATCTTGCAATTGCTGGGTGAGGCGCGTGCATGTTTCTTGCAAAACTTGGTTTTCAGAGCGAAGATGCTTTAAATCATCTAAGCTCAAGGAATTCGCGACTTCTTTGGTATGTTCTTCACTAACCATGTTGTTATTCTCATTAAGGAACAAGTGAACTATTGACTATTGTATTTAAGCCTAAAAGCATCTCCTAGTATAGAATATGGGGTACGACTTAAAGGCATCTCTAGTAGTAATAGCTAGTTGGGCAAAAATTAGGTAATATTGTTAAGTTCGTTAAGATAGTATAGGCTTCAGGATAGTTTCGTACTTAAGAATCCAATCATATATATCTTTGAGAGTTTGCTCTGGATTAATATTGGGACTCCATCCTGTCTTAGAGGTTATCTGAGAAGAATCTGTAATAAAAAGAGGTATATCAGCTGGTCTAGCTTCTTCTACTGTTTTAATAGAAATAGATTTACCAGTAATTGCCTCGCATAATTGCGTAGTTTCCAACAAAGATAAGCAGTTATCATAACCACCACCGACATTTAAAATATCCCCATCCAATTCAGAGAAATGCCCTAACTGATAATCAACAAGCCTTAGCAAATCATCAATATGTAGTAAATCTCTAATCTGCTTTCCTGTACCACCGTACCCTATATAACATAGAGGTTTTTCAAAGTAGTGTGCGGCCACCCAAAGAACAAAAACACCTTGATCTACCTTACCCATCTGCCAAGGACCGCTAATTACTCCACAGCGGTTAACTATTGATTGTACATTATAAGCTTGACGATATTCCTCGATAAGCATTTCAGAGGCAAGCTTAGTTGTACCATATAGAGAACGATGACCTTGTAGGGGAAAATTTTCTGATATGCCAAGTTGTGATATTCCAAGTATTGATTGTTCAGAAGCAATAGTAAAACGAGTCGCTTCCTCTATTAAATTAATCGACTTAAGAGTTTCAATTGGGTATATGCGACTAGTGGAGAGAAATAGTAAACTAGCTTGGATTTGTCGAGCTAATTCAAGGACATTTATAGTACCTAACAAGTTTGTTTGTAAAACGTATTGTGGAGAAGTAAATCCTGCTAGTACAGATGGTTCGGCAGAACAATCAATAATTGTATCTACATAACTAAAGGTTGCAGGTTCTAAATCACTAGCAGAGCGAATATCTCCATGAATAAACTCAATATCAACTTTTTGAAATCTTGGAATATTTAATTCTGAACCACGCCTGCGTAGATTATCAAAACAAATGATTCTCCAATCAGGATGATACGTTTTTAAGCCAATCGCTAATGAACTCCCAACAAAACCGGCGCCTCCCAAAATTAAGATATTTTCAGACATTTTATTTTTCCTTATTGGTGACAAGTATCTTCTTACTATAATGGTAATCTCCACGGGATAAATGTTTTTCTAACCATATGGAGAGGACGATAAATAAGTATCGACTGCCCATCTCTTTTAGTTTGAGCTTTGAAACCCCAGTAGTTCTATTTCTCCAAACAATCGGAATTGTGGCGTAAGAATACCCACGTACTATAGCTTTAAGCGGTAGTTCTACCGTTAAATTAAAATGATGGGAGATTAAAGGAAAAGTACCTTGAATAACCTCCCTACGATAAATTTTAAATGCGTTAGTAGTATCGTTTAATTCTAAACCAAACAAAATTTGAATGAAGAAATTAGCTAAACGATTAATAATAAGTTTATAGGTGGGATAGTCAATAACTTTACCACCTTTAATAAACCGAGAACCAAAAATACAATCGTAACCACTTTGTAACTTATAGTAATAAGATACTATATCCTCTGGAGCATCAGAGCTATCTGCCATAACAATTGCTACTGCATCTCCTTTAAAATTTTCTAATCCACAACGAACAGCAAAGCCAAAACCATTAGGATAATAGTTATTGATATAATTGACTTTATGGTTAGTAGCATTCAACTGCTGTAGTATTTCTTCTGTTTTATCTTTGCTATTATCGTTAACAACTAAAATCTCATAATCTATATTTTCAGTTTCCATTACTTGGCTGATTGTGTGAACAGTTTGTGCGATACAACCTTCCTCATTATAGGCAGGAATGACTATTGATAAAGATTTGACTTCATTTGTAAAAACTACCTTGTTATTTTTAACACTGTTCAAGTTAGAAGAGAATGCTGGAGCTAAAGCTTCTGGGTAATCTACCTGTGACTGAGTTTTTCTTAAACGCTGATTCCTAACGTAATCTTGCTTATTCTTAAATACAAATCTATCACTAATACAATAATTGATAGATGCACTAACTATCACGCCAATCAGAGTATTTATTGCGTAGTTTATTCCCAACCAATCCAATACAGGAAAAATTAAAAATATCCGAATTATAACAGCGCTTCCAGCAGAAACATGATAAAGAGGTATTTGCCGAAATAGAACATCTTTTACTTTCCAATTACCTCCAGTCCAAACCCAAATTCTATATACAAAAAAACTAAACACTAGTGAGATTTCAATCGATATAAGGTTTGCAGCATTACGTAATAAAGATGTCTGAAATCCTAACTTTTCAATTAAGATGTATATAAGTAAAACATTTAATAACGCTGATAAGCCGCCACCTAGGAGAAACTTTAGTAACTTGGATCTAAGTATTTTTATTAACATGGGTAGTATGTCCATAATTTACAAGAGTATTCAATTCTTTAACCTTTTTGAATGTTTAATTCTCCATCTAATTTCAAAAACTGTTTTGACTCTGAATTATAAACCCAAGCCTTAACTACTGTACTATCCAATGGTATCAATTTTACTGGCAGATTAATATCCCATCGATAGCGTTTAGAAAGATTTTGATTAAAAAATTTCATCAAATCAAATCTGTTTAATTTTACGGTTGCATTGGCAAAAAAAGACTGATTATTACCATAACTTAATAGTACAACGCTTGGTTGTTCTCTACTTTGGAATAAGGTTGTCCAACCAGATATTGTAATGTTGCTATTTTGAGATACAATCATTGGTTGATCTACAGTAGATGTGATATTTATAGCACCATATGTTTTAGCCTCTTTACTAAGAAATTTAACACCTTTAGCAAATTCTCTTAATCCTAATTGTTCTAAAATAGTAAATATTTGTTTTTCTTTTACTGGCTTAAAAAAAAGAGTGTTGATACAACTATTAGATTGCTCTAATAAAGATTTATCTAAAAAGTTGACAATTTCTAAACATGTTTCACCTTGATTCCTTTGTAACCATATTTCTTCTCCTTTAGCAAAAGCGTCAGTAGTACTTGGGATAAGAATAAAAATTAAAATAGTAGCGAAAAAATAACTAGAAAAGTAACGAGATAGATTGTTAGTGAATGGTTGCCAATGATGAAAATAATGAGAGATATATATTTGCCATATTTGTAACAAAGAGATATATAATAAGATAGTCGTAGTTGTGTATCTAGAGTTTGTAGCTACGTAAAAAGTCCAACCTGCTCTGCCAATAGTTGTCATTAAAGTATACAGAACTGCAAACCACCCCAGAGAAAACCAAGGCGCAGCTTCATAAGCAAATTGTGAATCATAGTTTTTGATAAATAATATATTGAATATTAACCAGTTAAATAATATAATGGCTCCAAGAATTACAGTAGGAATAATTAGCTTTCCAAATGGCGCGGCTAAAAAAATTAACATAAATTGAAAAGTTATAAAAGGCTCTTTAAAAAAAAACAAAACATCAGGTGAAATGCTTGGCTTTTCATAGCCTATCAAATAAATGCTAATGGATAATATAAATAATATTATCCAGATTGCAATTCTACTTAGCTTTTCCTTTTTATTACCTTCGAGGAATGCTAAACTAGGGATAAGAGCAATCCAAGACAGTAAACCATGAGCAACAGAAAAACTTGCAATACAACAGCATGTTGCCGCAAAAATTATTTTTTTGTTTGTGGACATTTTTTGAGGCACACTCAAAAATAAAATTGCTGAGGTAATACACGTATTCACTACTAAAAAAGTTATTTGAAAACCCCATAGCCAATTTTCCCACTGAGCAAGAGAAAATATCAGAAAAGACGTACTAATATTAGTCAAGTGAAATAAATTTTGACGTTTATTTTGAACGTTAGCTGAAATTAAATACAAATTACAAAAAGATACAAAAACTAAGAAGATGCTCAAATACATTTGTATCTTCACATTCCACTTTGAAATAAAACTATTTAACAAAAATAATATTCGTGGA
The DNA here is from genome assembly GCA_019359675.1 of Calothrix sp. FI2-JRJ7. Taxonomy (GTDB): domain Bacteria; phylum Cyanobacteriota; class Cyanobacteriia; order Cyanobacteriales; family Nostocaceae; genus Dulcicalothrix. Next base: position 49,927 of record JAHHGX010000086.1, on the reverse strand, counting down.
AATAATATACGATGCTCATTATGTTGAGCAAAAAAATCTGAGATATTTGCATTACCAGAAATTACTTTTTGAAAGAAATATGGCAAAGCCCATTCATCCCAAAAAGGAGCATTTACACCAAAAAAATCAACAAAAAGGAGAACGAGAATGAGCGGAAATAGGTAGATAGGGAGTAGAAAAAAATTGTTCTGAAACAAGGTAGATACTTTATTTATTGTCATATATTTTCAACTGGTTTGATGGCTTTTATAAACATTTGCGCTCCCAAGAAACTCCATAAAAATGGGAGTTTGAGGTATATCTTGAGTAGAAATGGCGAAGTAGGTCTACCTTTAGTGGAGAAAGGTAAAAACCTTGGTATAACAGTATCAATTGAAAAGCCAACTGTTTTCATTACTTCTTGAAGAGAAATATGAGTGATTGGTAATTGGTGGTCAATAAAATCAAAATATTCTCTAAATGAATACTTAAAATTAGGCTGAATTACAAGTAAAGAACCACCTGTTTTTAGATGGTCAAAACAAAATAATAAAACCTTAATTAATTCTTCTTTATTGCCTAAGTGTTCAAAAAAATTAGAGATAAATATAACATCAAAAGATTTTAAGATGTTTTTGTGCATGTCGATGGTAAGAATATCAATATTAATTACATCAACATCCGAATTTGCAAATTTATTTGAGTCGGGGTTTAAGTCTATTAAATATTTATCTTTTGCTTTGACTTGGTTTATAAATTCACAATACCCTCCTCCAATATCTAAAACAGCATAGTTTGATTTAATGTATTTTTGCAAGAAAGAATCTGTAAGCACTTTCCAAAGCTTAAGCTTATATTTTATGTCTTTATGACTAAACCTATTAAGATATAATTTTTTGAGATATTCTTCTTGCTTTATCATTAATGACCTCTGAATTTTAGAAATTTTGTACATCAGAACTAATGGCAAATTGCACTAGTATAATAGGGCTAATTAAAGCTATACATATTTTATTTTAATTAGCCTGTAATTTAAGTTTAACTAGTATTTATTAATTTGCAAAGTATAAATTTCTTCCAAAATTCCACGAAGATTGTATTTATATTGCCACTCTGGGTAATGAGACTGAAATTTTCTAACATCTGAAATATACCAGATGTGGTCGCCAGAACGGTTGTTATCAGTGTAAGTATACTCGAGTTTCTTACCAGCAAGTTGTTCACAAATGCGAATAGCTTCTAGCATTGAACAGTTGCTATGTCGAGAACCACCAATGTTATATACTTCACCGCATCTAGGATTTTGGAAAAAATGGTAGAATGCGTTGACTAAATCAAAACTATGAATATTATCTCGAACCTGTTTACCTTTATATCCAAATATTGTGTACGGTTCGGATAAAATTGTGCATTTCATTAAGTAAGAAAGAAATCCATGTAATTGTGCCCCTGAATGAAAAGGGCCAGTTAAGCATCCTCCTCTAAAGCTTGCTGTCTTCATGTCAAAATATTTACCATATTCTTGAACTAAAATATCAGCAGCTACTTTAGAAGCTCCAAACAATGAATGTTTAGAACTATCGATTGACATTGATTCATCAATACCAATGGAATAGGAATGGTTTGGATCAATTTCCCAACGTGCTTCCATCTCCTGAAGAGGTAAGTAATTTGGGGTATCTCCGTAAACTTTATTTGTGGAGGTAAATATAAAGACTGCATTTGGACAGTACTGACGAGTCGCTTCTAGCAGAACTAAGGTACCATTGGCGTTAACAGTGAAGTCAATGTGTGGGTCTTTAGCTGCCCAATCATGAGATGGTTGTGCTGCTGTATGAATAATTAAGGCAATATCAGAGGAGTATTCCTGAAAAATACTCTCGATTTTTTCGCGATCCCGAATATCGAAATCATAATGTTTATATTTATCGGCATATCTTTCTTTTAGAAGGTCGCGGTTCCATAATGTAGATGCAGATTCACCAAAAAAAAATGCGCGCATATCATTGTCGATACCCACGATATTAAAACCGCGTTCGGCAAAAAAGCGAACTGCTTCTGAACCAATTAAGCCTGCGGAACCTGTAATAATAACAGTAGACATTTCACTCCTCACACTTTGTTAAAAACCTAGATGTTAACGAAAGAAGACGGTTGCTTGACAAAAAAGCAGTCTTGAGCAACTAATATCCCACGTTCGTCGCGATAATTACCAGAGAAATCAAACAGGAAGAAACCGTGTTGTGCTAACCACTGTGATAATTCTAGAAGAAGAGGGGTCTTTGAACCATAGCCTCGCACTAACCAAGATTCTACAAGTATTACTTCAACGTGTTTAAGTACGGACGTGGCGCCTTTGAGAATTTCTAGTTCATACCCCTGAACGTCAAGTTTAAGCAACTGAGGATATGGAATAGCTGATTGCTTAACCATTTCGTCAAGAGGAATTATATCAACAACAGTAGATGAGGGGAAATATTTACTATTTCCCTCTACTAAAAGAGAACTTCCTAATGGATTCGGAGAAATACTTAACGAGAGTTTTGCGGATTCAGAACCTAAAGCAAAAGGATGAAGCACGCACTGAATATCACTATTTATAACTTCTGCCAAACCTTCTTTATATTCAGGAGCTTCTGCCTGCGGTTCAAACATATGAAAGCTTGCATCTGGGAAAACTTCGGAAATACTTTTTGTCCAGGAACCGTCACTAGCTCCAATATCGCAAACGCAAGTAGGTGAGAATCCAAGTTGTTTGATTCGTGTTAGCTTTTCTTTATCCTTATAAGTAATATCTCCAGTTGTCTTTTGGTATTCAGTTTCAATACTTTGACGCAGTACATCAACCCGATGATGTAATAGTTCTATGCGTTTTTCTAAAAACTCTGTATTTTGGTTACTCGACTGCGTGTATTGCTGTAAATTTTCTGTTTGTCGGTGTACAGTTTCTATTTTTTCTAATAAAATATTAAAAATATGCTGGTTGCTCAACTGCATTTGCTGATGCAAAATTTGCATTTTTTGGTAAAAATTTTCAACTAATTCTTTTTCATCGGATTGTGTTTCTTGGAGCTTTTCTAATTGTTTATTAAAAATATTAAATTGTTGTTTATTTTGAGCTTGTATTTGCTGCAATGTTCGGACTAAATATACAGATACTTCAAGTATAGATGTATCGTTATATACTAAAGACTCAACTGATGTCTCAATATATTTCTCTTTTTTTGAGATAGTATCATCGATTTTTTGCAAGCGTAAAACAACTGCGTCAAGTTTCTGTAGGCGCAAAAAAACTGCATCAAGTTTTTCCAAAATTAGGTCTTTAACTATTTTGATTCTTTTAACAATCTGAATCATAATACTATTTCTTGTCTCCTATCCTACTATATTAATTATTTAAGCTAACACTTAAGTTAAAAAAATGAGATGTTGTAAAACTATGCTCATGGTTTACCTTTAAAGCTTAATTAGGAATCTTACTCAAAGGTTCTAAGATGTGAAAAGAGCTATTGGGGAAACCTCAGAAGTAATTATTGCCCAACAATCATCAGATGCTTCAACATCAAAAGCGTAAGACGGACTAAATCCGAGACTTTTAAACGTTTTTATTCTTTGTTTATCTTCAAAAGTAGATTCCATATTTGACTCTCTGGTGTTGATAAAATTTTCTAATTAAACATTTCTTTACGAACAAATAATCCATCTTTTTGTTCTAAAAATCCATCTACTGGTGACCTCCACTCACCGACATCATCGTAGTAGCGAAATCCTAATTTATCCATCATATCGAGCATCTCTAAAAACGTTTTAGCTTCTGCCTGCATTCTAATTAGTGTTAATTCCAGAATGACTGCATCTACATGCTCTATAAAATTACGTCCTCCTTCGATTACGAGATGTTCTACTAGCTGTACGTCTACTTTCAAAAGCCCTCGACCGAAAATTTGTTTTTCTCGTGCTAAAGAATCCAGAGTTTTAACTTCAACGTTCACGACTCCAGATAATTGGCAATTATCGATAGGTAGTAAGGAGCTACGGTACAAGTCTGAAGACACTTGTAATGAAATTGTGCCAAGCTGGTTAGAAATGGCGGCTTCCACAAATTCAAAATTGGCATGACCATCGATAGTATCATCGTATTTAGATGCCAGTGGGTCAATCAAAATAAAACGTGCATTTGGAAAGAGTTTATTAATATAGTGAGACCAAATTCCTGTTGAGGCGCCCACATCAACTACAAAATCTGGATTAAAGCCTTTTTTCTTGAGTCGCCGCACAGCCTGATAAACAGGTACAAAATCTTCAACAATATCTTTTGGAACAGGTGGTTCAATGTAATATGCTAAATCGCTAGGAAGTGGAGGCATTAATTTTTCAAATTTTATGTCGGCAGCTTCCCCTCGTTCGAGAGACTGCCAAATCCACTCAGCCATTCCTTGGGACCCAAAGTTCTCAGCTAGCGTCGTTGCGTTTTGGCGCATTAAAAGTTGATTTTCGCTTTTAGTGACATAACTGACAGCTTCGCTAAAACTAGAGGAACTGTATTCTGCTGTTATTCCAATTTGGAACCTTTCAACAAAACGAGCAACCGCAGTTTTTTTATTACCTAAAACAATTATTGGAGTGTTCGAGGTCGCAAAAATAAATGGTATGCGACTAGGTAAGCTCAACTCAGCAATAAACCGACGGTCATCGTTTGCATCTAAAGTGCCTGAAGGAATAATAGCAAAGGAATATTTTCTTAATAAGGGAACTAATTCAACTTCAGGTAAAGGGTGGTGCAGAAAAATTCCATCCCGTTCTAATTCATTTATATCAAAAGAGAGCCACTGACAATTAGAAGCGTTATTACAATACCAATCTAATTTGACTCCTGAATCTCTGACAGATTCACGTAACAGGTCTAACCAACTTTGGTCCCAAATATTACCTACTAAAATTCCAGCTTTTGGATGTTCGCTTGTGAGTGCTGATTCACTGACTTGTAGCTGTAATAACTGGTTTGAAACTACAGGAGGTAATACCCAAAATTTCAAACGATATTTACCTTCATAAGCTTGTCTCATTTCTGGCGAAATTGCTAGACGAAGCGAAGACTTATCTAGTAACTCTCGCATTAATGAGTCAGGAATACCATTTGAGCAAATGTTTTGGTCGTCCATTATGTAAGTACATAATGGTATATTAAATACTTCTTTGATAGCTATAGCGACTAAAACATCACTTGGGTAGTAGGGAATGCACAAAATACGTCTAACATTCTGATGTTGAAACGTTTGTAAAACATGGGCAAATATATCTGCTCTTGATAACATTACTTGAGGTAAACAAGCGCTTTCTTCGCCAAAATCGTGTTCGCCTCCATAATGATTACAAGAACGAATTGAAAAAATATTTGGACTATCTTTGAATATTCGACGTAGAAGAACTCCCGTACCATGTCTTTCATTGACTTCGTTGCATGTAATAATTACATCAAAAGTCTGAGAGTAATTATCGCTACGTGGGATATAGTTATAGGAAATCAAAGAAAGTAGTTGCTCGCGTAATTGAGCTTGCAATCCCAATATATTGTTTTTTTCATTGCCCATAAATACAATCCTGAAAAACTAAATTTTTATCTAGCTTAATTTATAAATATTCAATATAAATGAATATTTATTGAGTTTTGACTACAATGTCAGCAAAATGAATACCTGCTTGCTTCAATTCCCCATCTACCACCACATCGATAACTTGCACAAAATTAATCCAGTCATACACAACTTTAGGGTTATTTTCATACTCTGTTATCGCGACATGAATAGTATACTGTTGGGGAATGATAGAAAGTTTAAACCGAAACTGGCAAATAAAACCTTCACCTGTTCTGTCCTGCTCGAGTAAGACAGATAACATGCTAGTATTAGTTCCGATGATTATTTGCCCAAATCTGTCGTTAAGCTGAAACCCAATATTCAAGGGACATAGTTCGATTGAATGGGAATTTACCTTGACAGATAAAATTATTTCCTCCCCAACTGAAAACACCGTTTGAGATTCTCCATGCTTGTTAGTAATTGCAATCCCTGCAATCATTCCAACTGTAGAACCATATCGATGTTTTGAGGGAAAATCACAACGAAACTCCGAAGGTAATATAACATTATCTAAATTATCATTCATCAAGTTTATTTGTTTTTCTACTAACTCCTCAATCTGACTTTTATCTTTTTCTGCTAACTGATTACTATATTGACTTAAGTGTATTTCTGTATATTTAGTAACCATTTCTGATGGAATACCAGAGTGCGTTAAATATCCGTACTCTAAAATTGCCGCGCGTTCGCAAAGTCTTAATATTGCTTGTGTATCATGGCTAACAAATAAAATAGCCGTTCCTTGAGACTTTAATTTTTCCAAGTACTTGTAACACTTCTGTTGAAAGAAAATATCTCCAACAGCTAAAGCTTCATCTACAATCAATATTTGGGGGTGTGAATTTGCCACAACAGCGAACGCTAACCTTACAATCATTCCACTCGAATAAGTTTTAACTGGCTCGTCAATAAACTCGCCTATATCAGCAAATGCTTCTATTTCATCAAACTTATCTTCTATTTCCTGTTGGCTTAACCCTAAAATCCGCCCATTGAAAAATACATTTTGGCGCCCAGTAAATTCAGGATTAAATCCACTCCCAAGTTCTAGTAAAGCAGATACTCGCCCATTCACATGTACAGTACCAGTAGTTGGCGTAAGAGTTCCAGCAATAATTTGTAGCAAGGTACTTTTTCCGGAACCATTTTGCCCAATAATTCCTACAGTTTCACCAATACAAACTTCTAAATCAATATCTCGCAGTGCCCAAAACTCAGCCGCATAATTCTTCCCTGGTAGTAAAACTTCCTTAAGCTTGTCTACCGGGCGCCCATAGCGTTTATAGCACTTCGAGACATTTTTGAGTGAAATTGCTAACTCCTCGCCCATGACACCATACACACGTTTATAAACAACTAAATCCGCAGCGTTAACTAAAATTCTCCAGAGCCTGAGAATTATCAAACGCACTTGATAATCCCTCTTGATTCGGAAGACTTAAACCATTAGCCTGTAAATCAGCTTTTATTTTCAACTTTACTAGTTGCTCCAAGCTAACGGATGGTTTCCATGACAAATTTTGCTTTGCTTTAGTTTCATCAAAAATTAATAAATCTACCTCAACCGGTTGCAAATAATGAGCGTCTTTATTATGGGAACCATTATAAAAATGGTTGATACGGTCGGTATTAAAAGTCGATGTCTTCCGTATAATACCATCAACTTCATAGCCTTTTTCCAACAGTTGCTCACTTGAGTAAGAACCGTCTTGACCTGTAATACCCTTAAAAAGCACCCCTTACACTCTGTCATACTCCCTCACCACTTTACTAAGTAAACATCAAGCTAGCTGACGTTTGGTTTTATTTATTACACAAGTCTATTTATGTAATCAGTTCAATATCGAATAAATATTTACCTCAAACCTTAACGATAGGTTATATCACATCAGTTCACGCTAGGCGTAGTCTTCTATACACTCATAAGCCTTCAGCAGAGATTCCAGTAGATATAATCGACGCAACAGCCAACTTTGCCCAGTGCTTGACCTCCCCCACTAAAATTACATCGCGATAAAATTCAGCAATTGCAGTGATTGGATTTTACCAAAAATCCAAGCGTGCCATTGTTCCGGAATTGCTAATGCCGGATAGATTCTTGGAGTCAAGTAAAACCAAATGTTTAATAATACTCCTAACTAGGATAAATGTCACGCAAAAACACTGTTAGACCTGCCGCTAAGTAGCCCAAGCCTGCCTACTAATAATTGCGTAATCCAAACCAACGGTAATAACGCTAGGGTTACATGTAAAGTATGAAATAATATAACCATAACAAAAATCAACGCCATTAATCCAAAGAAACTTACAAGAAACGTTGATAGAATAGGCACTAGCGGTAATAAGTTCAAAAGAAATACTACTTTTTTAACCAAATTAGGTTGCCCGACCACGGTGCCAGTTCTTAATAAATCGTATTTTGCCCACCATACCTCGTTTACTGGTTGTAAACGCCTTAATTTTATAGTTTTGTGAAACACACTTTGTATTTGCTCTATCAACACACGTCTCCTCACTCCTTATTTAGCCGTTGGTCATTTGTGATTACATTAAAGCGAGACACAAGCACTATGACATCTTACAAGCATTTTGGTTTCAAAGGTAGTGGCACCAACAAACCATCCACACCAATTTTCTTAATTCAAAGCTATGTATGTTACGGGTGGGTAACTGTTTGCTTTTTTAGTATATTAATACTATTGTTGCCCACTTTAATAAACTATCAGTGGTGCTGTAATGCTACCCTGCTCTTAAAGCTCCGCTTTACACTACGAGACTCATGACAACATTTAAACTTGTTACACTTGAATCTTAACCTTGGTTTTATAAAAGTCCTATAAGCTTTTAAAGTTTTTCTTACCGTTCTTTCCCACGTAAATAATTTAGCTCTTTCCTCTCTTCATAAATGAACTCTTGACGCAGATGATAATCATCAAGGATTTTAAGAATAAATTATGCTAATTCAAGTGTTTCTGAAGTGAGACTAATAATAAATGAGTATTAAAACTTATTGTATCAAAATACCATAGCAGTTTAAGTTACTGATGAATACCGTAACAACACTGTAATTAATTACTCTTTCATAAAGATTTCAAGAAATTATCAAGGATTATACGTAAATAACAGTCACGATTTGTTAAGCTGATAGCGCTGGTAGGAGGAGTAAGGTTAACCTTATGCGCGTGTTGTTTTCTGGACCGTTAAGCGTTGAGAGAATAACGGTTAATATTGCAAATCTACCGACATCGTTAGATGGAACTATATTAGTACATCTGTCTGATTTGCATTATGACGGTTTGCGCTTGTCAGATGAAATGCTTGAACAGGCGATTAAAGTTAGTAATGAAGCAGAACCTGACTTGGTTGTGCTTACAGGCGATTATGTCACCGATGACCCATCACCAGTTCATCAATTAGTACAGCACCTCAAGCATTTACAAACGCGCGCTGGAATTTGTGCTTGTTTAGGAAACCACGATTTGTACTATAAATACTCGCGCTCCACAGTAACCGATGCTTTTACGAGTATCGGTATTCAAGTTTTATGGGACGAAATTGGTTATCCCTTGGGACCAGAGTTACCTTTTGTTGGTCTTGCTGATTATTGGTCAGGAAAATTTGACCCAACAATACTCAACCAACTCGACCCTAATATACCGCGCATTGTTCTCTCCCACAATCCAGATACGTTTGAATTCGTACAAAAGTGGCGCGTAGATTTACAGCTTAGTGGTCATACCCACGGTTCACAAATCGTAATTCCTGGGGTTGGCCCTTTAGTTGTGTACTACTACAAGATTATTCGCAAAATACCACGCAAAATCCGTAAGTATATACCTTTTCTACGTGGTGGTTGTGCTAAAGTTGTACGACATTGGGAGTGGGCACAAGGTTTCCACCAAGTTGGAAACAATCAACTTTACGTCAATCGCGGTTTAGGAACTTATCCTCCTGGGCGCCTGTTTTGCCCACCCGAAGTAACTATTATTACTCTTAAAAGCGCTTCGTAGGTTGGGTGGAGGAACGGAACCCAACATATGCTCTTTTACAAAACGTTGGGTTACGGCTTTGCGTAACCCAACCTACAATCTGTCACGCACCCAACGTTTTCAAGGTACTATCATAGAAATTCTTGATTATAAGGACAGCGGATTCGTGATAGTACGCTACGATTGGCAAGAAGCCGAAATACGCGAAATCTACAATACACCAATACTAGAGCTAGTTTATCAAGCAGCTAGCGTGCATCGCCAGTATCATAACCCTAAGCAAATTCAAGTTTGTAAGCTTATATCTATTAAAACTGGCGCCTGTCCTGAAGATTGTGGTTATTGTGCCCAGTCATCTCGCTACAAAACAGAAGTAACACCCCAAGCACTTCTAGAAAAAGAAACAGTTCTTAATATTGCTCAACAAGCAAAAGCTAGTGGTATTAGTCGCGTTTGTATGGGCGCCGCTTGGCGTGAAGTACGCGATAATAAACAATTTGAGGAAGTCCTTGACATGGTTAAAGATGTCACCTCAATGGGGTTAGAGGTTTGTTGCACGTTGGGAATGCTTACCGAAAACCAGGCAAAGCGTCTAGATGAAGCAGGACTCTACGCTTATAACCACAATCTTGATACTTCGCGCGATTATTACAGCACAATTATTACCACACGAACCTACGACGACCGTCTCAATACAATAAATAACGTTCGTCAAACCAATGTAACCGTCTGTTCGGGTGGTATTTTAGGTTTGGGTGAAACTGCTGAAGACAGAGTATCAATGCTGCATACTCTTTCAACGTTAAACCCTCATCCCGAATCGGTACCAATTAATATTCTTTCACAAGTTAAAGGCACACCCCTCGAAAATCAACCCGATGTCCCATTTTGGGATGTAATACGGATGATTTCCACTGCTCGTATTATTATGCCCACATCTGACGTGCGCTTAAGTGCAGGCAGAGCCAGACTATCTCAAGTCGAACAGGCTTTTTGTTTTATGGCAGGCGCCAATTCTATCTTTTCCAGCGACGATGGACACATGCTTACCGTCACCACTCCCTGTCCCGGTTATGATGCCGATAGCGAATTACTAAACCTACTAGGATTATCCATGCGGGCGCCATTCGTCAAGAAAAATCAAACCATACCCCAAACCATCTAAATCATGTAGAGACGCGATATATTCCCTGTGGGACACTACGTGAACGCGTCTTTATATATCGCGTCTTTACAAAATTAAATAATTTTAGCCGCGCGTAGCCCAAACAGCAGACCTACAGCCAAAGCAAAGAAGGCGCCAATATAAAGAACAAAGAAAATTGTACCCATTTTAAGTTTCTCCACAAATATTCATCATTCTATATTCAATCATCCCGCACTAGACTTGTAAAACCGGGTTTTTTGGTAGCTCGCGTAAAACTACGTAAACTTTACGTTAACTTCTTAAAATTTTTAACAGGATTTCGTAATTACTTTATAGTTATAGATTGTATTTAAACGATATTGACGCGAAAATCGGAATCTGGAAAGATTTGTCTCCCGTCCGGAATATACTTCAGTACACACGTATATCAAAGAAATAACCAGCACTTGCTGTACTCTTATTAGATTAAATACACCTACACAAACGAGTTATAGATGATTCGACAAACTGCTTTTGGCATAGCTCTAAGTACGATTGTCCTTGCTAGCGGGTTAACAAATGCCATACCAACCCAGACTTCAGCAAAAAAAGTTAATCAAGTAAAGTCAGTGCCAATTACCAGTCAATTTGTACTAACTGGTAATTTCAATACCAGCGAGTTAGAGAAATCTGTTTTTGAGCAAATCAACCGCTATCGAGCTTCCAAAGGTTTATCTAGACTCACACTCAGCAGCAGAATTTCAAAGCAAGCAAGGGTTCACAGTCAAAATATGGCTAGTGGCAAAGTTCCTTTTAGCCACAATGGGTTTGAAAAGCGCGTCAAATCGACAGCAGTTCGTTACCAAAGCGCTGCTGAAAACGTAGCTTTTAATCAAGGGTACGATGACCCTGTTGCCGAAGCGATTCGCGGTTGGATTAAAAGTCCTGGTCACTTAAAAAATCTTAAGGGCAATTACAACCTGACTGGTATCGGAGTTGCCACCAATAAACAAGGACAGGTCTATCTCACTCAAATTTTTATTCTTAATCGATGACGAATACTAAATAATAAGTGCAAACACTTAATAAATATCTTTGTATGTGTCAATTTAAAAACTGTCCTCAAACCGATTTTTACGTAAGCAGATAAAAAATAATCGGTGTAGATTAAAACAGTGTTCCCTATTAATTGACGAGCTAGATATTTATGAACCGACATGTTATTACTATCGGTGCTATTTTACTCGCAAGCGGATTCATTTCGCTGCCAAACAGCACTTCCGCAAACACGCGGCTATCTACTAGACAGGCGCCGCGTGTTATCCAGGTTGCACAATCTACCACTGTCAATACTAATACTCTCGAACAGTCAATTCTTGAGAAAATCAATCAGTACCGCGCATCAAAAGGACTGTCTAAATTAACACGCAATACTAAAATAGATAATCAGGCTAGAATGCATAGTCAAAATATGGCTAACGCCAAAATTCCATTTAGCCACCAAGATTTTAGTAATCGCGTAAAGTCTATAGGCATGGCTTATAATGGCGCCGCTGAAAATATAGCATACAACCAAGGTTATAAAGACCCAGCAACTCAAGCTGTTCAAGGTTGGCTTAAAAGTCAGGGTCATAAGCAAAACATCGAAGGCAATTACAGCCAAACTGGAATTGGTGTAGCAGCTAATAGTAAGGGAGAAATCTACTTCACCGAGATTTTCATCAATAACAAGTAGTACGTTCGTAGAGACGCGAGGAACATCGCGTCTCTATGAGTGCTGAGTAGATAATATAGTGTACTCTTTACTCAGCACTCAGCACTCATTACTCTTATGACACTACCTGATTTCCAAGTTTGCGACAGCGATATAGATGAAGCGACTCTATCGACTTATTTAAAAAGTGATGCGATTGCTGTTGATACAGAAACAATGGGACTCCTACCACAACGTGACCGTTTGTGCTTAGTTCAATTATGTAATAGTGACGGTCAAGTTACGGCAATTCGGATTTTACGTGGACAAACCGAAGCCAAAAACTTAAAAAAACTGCTTGAAGCGACAAATACCGTTAAAATCTTCCACTTCGCGCGTTTTGACCTCGCTGCGCTGCGCTACAATCTTGACATTAATGTCCAGCCTGTTTTTTGCACTAAAATAGCCAGTAAACTCGCGCGTACCTACACAAACCGTCACGGACTCAAAGAATTAATCCTCGAACTCGAAAAAGTAGAACTTGACAAAAGCGCACAAAGTTCTGACTGGGGAAACGCAGTTAATCTAAGTGAAGCTCAGTTAAGTTATGCTGCCAACGATGTTCGGTACTTAATTAGCGCACGGCAAAAACTAATAGATATGCTGAAACGCGAAGAACGCTACAACATCGCAGAGCAGTGTTTTCAATGTTTGCCCACAATCGTAACGTTAGATTTAATGCAGTTCAAAGATTTATTTGAACACTAAATATGTAGAGACGCGATTTATTGCGTCTCTACATATTTACACTTCTTTATTTTGGGTTTCTGTGTGATTCTTAAGGCGTGCTACAACGTTGTAATCATCGGCACCGGCGGGAGTCATTGATTCAATAATACCTTCGGTTGGTCCACCAATGGCTTTCCATGCTGGTAAACCACCTCTTAGTTCTGATACGCTTTCATATCCAGCACTTCTAAGGTGTTGTGCTGCTTGTGCAGTTTGTTCTTCACCTTCACCATAAAGGTAAATGTCACGACTTTTTTGGATTGTAGCTGCCATTCTTTCCAAATCTTCCAATGGCATTGACATGGCGCCCATGATATGGCCTTCATTAAATGCTCTACGGTCACGCACGTCAAGAATTGTGAAAGCAGGCTCACCCCATTCAAGACGTGATTTTAACGCATGAACATCCGAACGGTCATTAGTAGGTGGCTCTTGAGGAATGATATTATCGAAAAGTTTGTTAGCCATATAATTTTCTCCCCGACATTTAAAGATGCCAGATATTTTTCAGAAATTTGATTACTAACAAAAATTTATCTGAAACTAACCAGGATTTAATCTTTCCATAGAGTGAAGCGTGGAGATATATATCTTTGGTTATAATATCTCCCCCTTCACTAGATATACCTGAAAGCAACCTTTAGGTTGACAACCGAGATTCTCAATTTATCTTACGCAAGCACAAAGTCAACATCATTAGTTCCAGCAGCTTGTGATTGACCAGAAGTTAATAATTGTCCATTGACATCAACGGCAAAAGGTGTTCCTGCTAAATTAAGGTTGTAATCAGTTTTATTACCTGTGTATCCAACACTGGCAATCATTTTACGTCCAGCATCTGTATATTGGAACGCCATCATTTGGTTTTTATTTTGCTTATTATCTTGTGCCCAAATAACCATGTACTGCTGACCCTGGTAGTCAAAAATTTTGGGTGGACGGTTAGGGACATATCGACCTGCGTCTCCAAAACTTGCATCTAAAAATGACTGTACAGAACTTGGTTCTACAGTAGCATAAGCAACTTCTTCAGGTGATGTTGGTTCCGCATCACCTTGACTCTCGTCAACTACTTCTTCTTCTCCACGATTTTTAAAATAATCTACTGCTGCCTTCGTTCCAATTGCACCAACGGTAGCGATACCTGCACCAACTAATACATTACGAAGTAAATTATTCATCGTTTCTCCTGATGGATTAAAAGTATCGTGGATAATACTATCACCAACTGTCTAATATCATAAATATATACATTTTTTTATACATTTGATAATCTATAGAAACCGGGTTTCTCTCAACAAAGAAACCCGGCTTCTTTTATTCATTATTACTCAACTATAAAGTTATACAAAAAGAGATTTTTGCTCTTTGCGCTGAACTGATAAAGAGTAAGCTAATTCAATCGCTGCTTTCATACTTGTAGCATCGGCAATACCCTTAAGAGCAATATCAAATGCAGTACCGTGGTCTGGAGAAGTACGCACAAAAGGTAAACCAATAGAAGTATTAACCGCACGGTCAAACGCCATTAATTTAACAGGTATTAAACCTTGGTCATGGTACAGTGCAAGGTAAGCGTCAGCAGGATTAAAGTTTTGAGAATTTCCATACCAAGCTAAACCTGGTTTTACCCACATGGTATCTGGTGGAATGGGGCCATCTAGTTGTAAGTTGCCATGATTTTGTTCTTTTAACCAAGGAATTAACCAGTCACGTTCCTCAGTTCCCAGTTGTCCTTGTTCACCGCTATGAGGATTTAATCCAGAAACTGCAATTCTCGGATGTTCAATACCAAAATCATTTTTTAAGCACTCTACTAATAAATCAAGTTTTTGCGTCATTAACTCTGGAGTTAATACTTTAGATACTTGACATAACGGGATATGTGTAGTTACTAGTAATGTTCTAAGTATCCAACCTGTGTGAGGAGAACGTGCGACGAATAACATACCCACACGTTTGGCGCCAGATTTTTCTTTTAAAAGTTCAGTTTGTCCTGGATAATTATATCCTGCTGCCTTCCACGCTGACTTTGCTATCGGCGCCGTGACAATCGCATGAAACTCTCCACTAGTAGCACGCGCAATAGCTTGTTCTAAAAAAGCAAAACTCGCTCTTCCGCTTGCTGCATTATCTTCTCCAGGAGTAATATTAGCTATAGTGGCGGCGCCTATTCCAACATCTAAGATTTTTAATTCCGATGGTTCAACTAGCTTACCTATACCCTCAACAGATTTAAGTTTGGTATACGTGTCAACAAGTAAACTTCGAGTACCTACAACAGTAATATCAAATTCCCGAAATTGTGAATCTGATAAAGCTTTCAAAACTACCTCTGGTCCTATCCCCGCAGGGTCTCCCAAAGTAATTGCCAAACGAGGACGATTGATTGTGTGATTTGATTGAGACATAAAGGACTTCTAAATAAAAAAATATACAAAATTATCTTGTGGAATGGGTATCCTTGCCCGTTCCAAACTTAAGAGCTACATTACAATTTAAAGGTTATGAGAGAAGATCGACAAATAAATGGCAAACGTTCGTCTTGAAAACATCAAGCGCCGCTTTAACAATGTAACGGCCATAGAGGATATCACCTTTGAGATACCCGATGGTGAGTTTTGGGTACTAGTTGGCCCAAGTGGATGCGGAAAGTCTACAATACTCCGAACGATAGCAGGGTTGGAAAATGCCACTTCCGGAAATCTCTACATTGGGGAAACGTTAGTTAATAATGTCCCAGCACGACAACGGGACGTGGCAATGGTATTTCAGAATTATGCTTTATATCCCCATATGTCGGTAGGTGAGAATATTGCCTTTGGGATGAAAATGCGGAAGATGGAACCTAGAGTTATTCAACAGCGTGTTGCAGAAGTTGCCGCTTCTTTATCGTTAGAACATTTGCTCGACCGTAAACCCAAGCAACTTTCTGGTGGACAGCAACAGCGAGTCGCGTTAGGGAGAGCTATTGCCAGACAAGCACAAGTATTTTTACTTGACGAACCACTATCTAACTTAGATGCACAACTGCGTGATGACACACGCGCAGAGTTAAAACAATTACATCAAAATTTACGTAACACAACAGTATATGTCACCCACGACCAGGTAGAGGCAATGACTCTAGCAGATAAAATCGTGGTATTAAGCCAAGGGCATATCCAACAAATTGGAGACCCGCAAACAATTTATAATCAGCCAGCAAACAGAATGGTAGCAACTTTCATTGGTAATCCACCCATGAATATTTTACCAGCGAAATTTACAAGTGGCGCCTTTGATATCTCAGGTCAAACACTACCCCTACCTGCTTCCATGAAAAAATTCAATTTTTCAACAGCACAGCAGCTTGACCTGGGCATTCGACCCGAACATATAAATATTTCTTCCGAACCATCAGCTTTAGTAGTTGATGTCAAAGTTGTCGAACCATTAGGACGAGAAACACTAATACGCGCGACCATACCTGGTTCATTACAAACCCTAAGCATCCAAGCTCCTGGAAATATACGTCCTCATCCTGGTGACAAATTAAATTTAAACCTTGACTTAAATTATTTATTCGTATTCGATGCCACCACAGGCAACAAATTATACCCCCTCTCGTAGCATAGGCATCTTGCCTGTGCATTCATCTTAAGCATGATTAAGAATTTAAATAAACGTACTAATGTTCTTGTTATTTTTCTTTAAAAAAGAAAATCATCCCAAATAATGGCGCTATCCTCAGCAATATGAATTCAATATTGACTCGATATTGACGATAAAAGCCAGAGGTGTGTGTATATGCTTCCTACAAAACCTTTGCAAGTTGCCTAACCTAAATATATACCATATGCTCTAGTACTGCTTGGCGGAAATAAACCCACCATTACGAACCTTGAAAAAATCTCGATTCGCTAGGTTTGAAAATGGTAGACGTATTTACGCCGCACGGTACTAGCAATTGGAGTTACTGGGGCGCCTTGAACCATCTGATGTTTTGATAGCGCACGCCATCTCGTCGCTGTGATGAAATTTACTAGAAAATAATCCTAATGTCTGACTTATTAGAAGCTTTCAGTAGAATTATTGAATTGTATCCAGATATGATAAAATCAGGACTCAAAACGGAACAAATTGAGGAGTATGTAGAAGAGTTTCCTCTAAAGCTTCCAGAAGAGTTTTTTGAGTTTTATAAGATGAGCGATGGCTTTAATCATAGCAATCCAGCAACATTAATTTTTGGTTTTGGTAAACTTTTTAGTCTCTCTGAAGCAATTGAATTTTATAATGAATTACGAGAGTATGAAGATTACTACTTTGGCTGGTTTCCTGTCACACAAGTAGAAGATAAAGTATATGCCATTAGAGCAAACCCTCAACAGCATCAAACATCACCAATCATCACATTTGATTTTATTGATAGCGAAAATAAACATAATTGGGAACCTCAAATTGCCTACTCAAGCCTGACGGAGATGCTTCTTGAAGTCGCATATCAATTAGAAAACCCCTACGCGTAACATAACACTGATAATTATGATGTTTGTTGTTTCAATATGCGTAGAGACGCCATTAAATCGCGTCTCTACAAGAATTGGTGAAGGTGTTGGGTTGTGCCTACCCTTCGGGAAAACTTCGTTAACGGCATACTACGTAAACGCAAAGCCTCCACCCAACCTACGATTGTTTTATACGGGTTGTAGTTCTCTTGATTTTACTAGGTCTTTGGGAGCAAATACGCCGTTTTCTGTGATGATTGCTTCTACTAATTCCGCAGGTGTAACATCAAAGGCGGGGTTATAGTAGTCTACGCCAATAGTTGGTGTAATGATGGTTTCACCGATTTGAGAAATTTCTGTAGGGTCGCGTTCTTCGATGGGTATTCCGCTACCGTCAGCTAGGTCAAAATCTATTGTTGAAAGCGGCGCCGCTACAAAGAAAGGGACGTTATGTGCTTTTGCTACTAGTGCTAAACTATACGTACCTATTTTATTTGCTGTGTCGCCATTGGCTGCGATGCGGTCGGCGCCTACTACTACAGCGTGTATTAAGCCTTGTTTCATGCAGTGTGCTGCCATACTATCAGTAATTACCGTTACTGGTATACCTTCTTGGGCACATTCCCATGCTGTTAATTTGGCGCCTTGTAATCTAGGACGGGTTTCATCGGCAAATACTCTTGTTAATCTACCTTCGCGCCATGCTGAACGTACTACACCTAATGCTGTACCATATCCAGCAGTAGCTAAGGCACCTGCGTTGCAATGAGTAAGTAAAGTTAATTGATGCGGATTAGCGGGTAATGCTTTTAACCCATTGTCGCCGATAGCTTGACAAGTTTGTAAGTCTTCTACTTGAATGGTTTGAGCGGTTTCTAGTAAGGCTTTTCTAATATCGTCAACAGTACCTAATATTTCATATGCTACTTTCATTGACCGCGATATTGCCCAAAACAAATTCACTGCGGTGGGACGAGTTGCACGTAGCATTGCGGCAACTTTTTCTAACTCAGTTAAAAAGATATCGCGCTTGTCAGTTTTTATTTCTCTTGCACCCAAATACATACCATATGCCGCAGCAACTCCAATCGCTGGGGCGCCTCGAACTATCATAGTTTTGATAGCACGCGCCATATCGTCGCAACGGTGAATCTCAACAAGTGCGTATTCGTATGGTATGCGGGTTTGGTCGATAAGTGAAACGGCATCGTTATGCCATATAACAGAATATACTTGGCTGTTAGAAAGGTTCATGTTAAAAATTTGGGCACTCTCTGCATAAAAATAATATATTAGCGAATTGGTGGGCGGTGCCCACCCGAATTGTTAACTGACGACTGAAAGTTCTTTCTTAAAGAAAGCCTGCATAATAGTGTCAGCCATTTGCGGACTAGTTAAACCTAGTTCGGCTTTAGATTCGTTTGGCTCTGCGTGTTCCACTAAAATATCGGGGATGCCAATACGTTTAATCGGAACTACAATATCCGCATCTAAAAGCGCTTCGGCAATAGCAGTCCCGAAACCACCCATTGTACAACCTTCTTCAAGGGTAACAACACGTTTGATTTTCTTAGCTAGTGGCAGTATTAACTCTGTATCTAACGGTTTGGCAAAGCGCGCGTTAATGACAGTCGCTTCGATACCATGTTCACTAAGAACTTCGGCGGTTTGCATAGCTGGGTAAACCATTGTACCGTATGCCACAAGCAGTACGTCATCGCCGTTGCGAAGAATTTCGCCTTTACCAATTTCTAATGGTTCCCAACCTTCTTCCATTAAAGGTACGCCGTAACCGCTACCACGAGGGAATCGCATTGCAATTGGTCCACTGGTATGATTTACACCAGTGACAATCATGCGCTGCATTTCGGCTTCATCTTTAGGCGCCATAATTACAATGTTGGGAATACAGCGTAGGTAAGCGATGTCATACATACCTTGGTGTGTGGGACCATCGGAACCAACAATTCCTGCCCGGTCAAGACAGAAAAACACAGGTAAGTTTTGGATACATACGTCGTGAATAATTTGGTCGTATGCTCGTTGCAGGAAAGTTGAGTAGATGCAACATACAGGACGTATTCCCTCAGTTGCAAGTCCTGCTGCTAAAGTTACTGCGTGTTGTTCAGCAATACCTACATCTATATATTGATTTGGAAGTTTTTGCTGAAGTTTATCTAACCCCGTACCAGTTGCCATTGCCGCAGTAATACCGATAATTTTTGGATTTTGCTCGGCAAGCTTAACAAGGGTATGAGCAAATACTTTATTATAACCAGGTGGCTTAGGTTTAGTCGAAGGAATTGCTTTACCTGTAGTCAGATTAAATGGAGTTTGAGCGTGATACCCAACTTGGTCTTTTTCTGCTAGTTCATAACCTTTACCCTTAGTAGTGGCAACATGAACTAAAACAGGCCCAGGAATTTGATGCGCGCTATTAAACGTCGATATCAATTCTTCCAAATTGTGTCCATCAACTGGCCCCATATAAGTAAAGCCTAGTTCTTCAAACACTGCTCCAACTTTGGGCACTGCTAACCGCTTCATTCCCTCTTTGATGCGTCCAAGCTCTGGGGAAAGGGACCCACCCACAAACGGTAAGTTTTTAACCTGTTCCTCAAAGTTATCAGTAATGAACTGCATTGGAGGTGAAAGCCGCATTTTGTTTAGGTAGCGGGGAATGGCGCCAACGTTTGGAGAAATAGACATTTCGTTGTCGTTGAGAACAACCAGCAAATTGGTTTTGGGCAAATGTCCAGCATGGTTAATAGCTTCGAGTGCCATACCCCCAGTCAAGGCGCCATCGCCGATGATAGCAGCAACTTTGAACTTTTCGCTCTTCATATCGCGTGCTAACGCCATACCCAAAGCAGCGGAGATCGAAGTCGAAGCATGTCCGGCGCCAAAATGGTCAAATTTATTTTCGCAGCGTTTGAGATAACCCGCGATACCGTCTTTTTGCCGCAACGTATCAAAATTGCTGTAACGCCCTGTAATCAGTTTATGAGGGTAGGCTTGATGTCCAACGTCCCAAATAACTTTATCGCAGTCTAAATCAAGTGTTTGATAAAGCCCAAGCGTTAATTCAACAACACCCAGTCCAGGTCCCAAATGCCCACCAATTGCCGCCACTGTTTGGAGGTGCTTGTCACGAATTTGGCGAGCAATTTGTTGCAACTGTCGAATTGATAAACCGTGCAACTGGTTGGGATGGGTGATATCACTCAGGTGCATACTATACGGTTTTCCTCTCTAATATTTCTTTGTTTGATTTTCCCACGCCCAGGTAGCTTACCGTATCGGTTGTGTCACAACTGTTTTCGTAGGTAAATGTATTCTATCTTACATAAACAATATTAAAGACGTGTCGATTATATAAATTGATTATCACTTGCAAAATAGGCTACACAAGTCATTTAATTCCTTACGGATATTCTAAGTATTTTCCATACTTTTATTTATTTTAAAGTAATAATATTGACACAAAAAATATTTCAAAATGCAAAAAATATATTAATAGTTAATAAATATTTTATCTATATATAGCGTCTAAGGGGGAAGTCCCCCTCTTGAGTTACTTAACCTTTACTGGTTGAGGTTGAATATTTTGACCTTCGGGAGGACTAAACCAGAATGCTAAGTCTGAACCTTCGACTACGATTTCCCCTTCAATCGTTTGGATGTAAAGTCTTCCTTGGTCAATACTCAAAACATTACCAGCAGTTTTTGAACTATTTTTTGTACTCATAGAAACAGAAGATTGTTGTACTTGTTCAACTTCTTTAGTAAAGAGAGCTTGACTCCATAGCATATTTTGGACAACAAGCTGCAAGTTTTCATGCGCCGTATCTTCTTCTACAATCGCTGGCAGGGATGGCTTGACAAAATTACTAATTTGTGAGAATTAATCAAAAGACTCGCGTGTTGGCGCCAGCCAAGCGATTTGGGAACAATTGTGAATTACGACATCTGAAGCATAAGTTTTGATAAAAACAGTTTCATTACTCAGTCCAACATCTTTAATAGGTTGCCAACCTTCAGGGTTGAAGACAAGTAAATTTAATTTTCTTGTACCGTCAGTGTTTTGATTAATATTACGCTGCCAGTGTTTTCCAAAGGGTCAGGTTGTTGAGGTGTTTGAGTCAGTTAGTTTTCTAATTTTTATTTTTGCTCCATTGTAGCCAATTAATCAAACACGTATTTTTCGGCAACTTTCCAGTAACGCGAGAAGCGCTTGAGGTCGATGTAACCATCGTAGTCAAAGAAGGGGTCTACTTCAAACACTTCTAGTTCAAGGCTTTTTTCAATTTCATCACAAATCTTGTTAAACCGAAGACTGGGACTGTCTGTGGTGACTATTTGAGTGACGTTATTTTCTTTGGCAAACGCTAAAACTTCTGTTGCCACGTCACCG
This sequence comes from Calothrix sp. FI2-JRJ7, assembly GCA_019359675.1. Taxonomy (GTDB): domain Bacteria; phylum Cyanobacteriota; class Cyanobacteriia; order Cyanobacteriales; family Nostocaceae; genus Dulcicalothrix. Next base: position 27,811 of record JAHHGX010000086.1, on the reverse strand, counting down.
CGTCGAATAGTAACGGGTAGTTCCAGCAAGCATTCGTAAATAAACGTAATACGCTTGAGAGAAATTTGCCATTCATCAAGTAAAGCATCATCCCATACCCAGATAGCAGGGGCGCCTGGATATTCTTCGAGTGCAGGGTTTTTAGGACTGAGGCAGTCTCCGTTTAGCCAGATTATTGGTTTTGCCATGAGTTCAGTTGAGTATTTGCTACCAGGGTGTTATTGAATTTTAAGCTTGGTGAAAACAAACTTCAACCGCGCCAAGCAAAAAGCGTGTTAAATGGTGTGTATTTACGAGTTTAACTACCAAAAAGAGCTATGCTATGGTCTTGGAATCTGTCAGATTACACTTGAAGCATCCAGGAAGATAGCATCCCTGACTTTTCACGTCATATGAAAAATATAAACCACCAACAGAGTTCTCTACAAAAGAATTTATAGTATATATGCTCAACACCTATCGGACAGGGGTTGGGAGAGAGGTATTAAAAACATCCGGAAAAGTTAGGCACCGCTGGATGTGTCGCTCTTAAACAAAACCTGTTAAAGTAGTATAAAATAAAGTACATTTAATAAATATGCCTGAACAAGTAAAAGAGAAAGAATTATTACAAAGTAACTGGACTGAACCGTCTCAAGACTCTCTTGCATCGATAGTGCTAGAAATAGAAAAAATACCTCGAGAACACTGGTCAAACTTACTGCAAATTATTCGTTTATTTCGTGAAAGTGTAATAAATAAAACACCACCAGCAAATACCACTTCAGAAGTGATAAGTCAATTAACAAATCTAGACCCAGTAGTCAAAGCAGCACGACAGCAAGCGCTTTCCCAACTTCTAGAAACATGGGCTTCAAAAGGAGATGAAGAAGAGCAAAAAGAAACCTGGGCAATTATAAGTCAAGCTTTAGGTGTGAATGACAACAGCATTTCTACCTAACTGAGTCTTGTATGAGCAAGTTTGTTTTATTAGATTCTGGACCTTTGGGAATGTTAACTAATCCCAAAGCAACACCCCTATGTGAAGAATGTAGGCTATGGTTTACCAGTTTAGCATCAAAAAACTACGAAGTGATTTTGCCTGAAATTACCGACTACGAGGTGCGACTATTAGTGATTCGGAGCAGCAGGAAATTAAAGCAGAGTTTGGTCTACCTTCAGAAGATGCTGATGATGAAGTAATTGATATGACTGATTGGGTGAAATATGGCGGTCAAATTTCGCAAAAAAGCAATTAAGTTTTTAGAAAAAGCAAATCCTGAAGATGTTGAAAATATTAGGGAGCAAATAAATCAAATTAGCACTGCTGTCGAAGAGCAAGCTGTTATCCCATTTACAGAATTAGATATCAAAAAAAGGAAAGGCGATTGGGAGGGATTTTACAGATTGCGTATAGGTAAAAACAGAATTATTTTTACAGTCGATATTGATTCGCGCGACATTCAGATTTATGCAATTTGTGCAAGAGGAGATGTTTACAACAAATAATTCTAGAACTTTATATAGCAATCCGTGTGCGGACTGCTATATAAATGTGGCACCTCAATATTTAAGTTTTCAGCATCTATATTTAGCGTTTGCGTTTGCCTTTTTGCCAGCTTTGACTATTGTCTTTTTGGACAAATTCACCTTTGGGAAATAGTTTGGCTTCTAGTTTTTCGTAGCTGCCTTCAAAGTCGCATTTTCCGTAGAGTGGGCATTTTTTACAGTAAACTCCTTCGGTGTAGCGTTCTAGGTTTTCGCGGTTGAAGAAGTAGGGTTTGTGGCTGAAGGTGCTTGCTACCCATTGCCATGACATGTTGTTACTTGCTGGGTCGCCATCTAATAGGTGTTCGAGAAACCATTTTGTGCCTTCTTGCCAACGAACTCGGCGCCAGTGAACTATATAAGCGGCTAACCACATTCGCATATGGTTATGTAAATAACCAATTTCTTTGAGGTCGTGACTAAAACTATCTATACAAACTAGCCCAGTTGTACCTTCACGGATGTCTTGGGGTAATTCTGTGGCGTATTCCGAAGCGCTATATCCAGTTTTATATTCTTCTTGGTCTTTCCAAACACCGTCACCAAGTTTCATGTAAAGTCTTTGCCAGTAGTCACGCCAGCCTAATTCGTTGACAAATTTGGCTGCTTCATCTTGGTTGCGAATTTTACTAAAGGCAAAGTCTCTGGCTTCGCGCAACCCTAATACACCGTAGCGAATGTAAGGGGACAAACGAGTTACGGCGCCTGTTAAAAAGTTACGTGATTTTGCGTACTTAACTGGGTCAACTTTTTGTAGTGCTGCCACTGCTGCTTGGCGCCCACCAATGATTGGACTAATATGGTCGTCGCGTTCTGCTGAGTCAGGAAATTGCTCTTTTAAGTATGTCGCCAACTCTTCGCGGTTGGCAAAGTCGCGTCGCATGTCGTTAGTCATTAGTAAATGAATTGGTGTGTAAGTCCTATTTAGAGTAAACTATAAGTATTATTCGGATATTTTAGTAATATTTTTTACCAAAAATGAGCAAATGTGACAAATTACTTTGCAAAAAGTTTTATACTCCGTGTTCTCCTAGTTTTTTCTCCGGTTCCATTATTATATTTACTGTTGTCGAGGTTTAGTTACGTCATTCCAATTACTGAGATTCCAGGAATGTTATGTATAAACGGTTGTGTTTCGCAGTCGTTTGTTCATACACCTTTTCGAGGGTATGAATTACTTAATGTGGATAAACCTTTGAAGGAGCTAATTAACTCTTCGATAGATAAGAGCAAAACTTCAATTTTGATTGAAAAATCAAAGTACCCTTTAACGCTTTATTATAACCAAGTACCGATTAAATCTTACTCAGTGGTGTTTGGTGGGAACCCTGTAGGAGATAAATTACACGCAGGAGATAATCGCACTCCCGAAGGAGTACTTAAAATTAAGGACTTGTACCCGCATCCCAAATGGTCAAAGTTTATGTGGTTGGACTACCCAAACAGGGAATCTTGGAAAAAACACCTACTCGCAAAATCAGAAGGAGAGTTTGATTGGTTTTTGCCTATTGGTGGAGAAGTTGGAATTCACGGTGTTCCTCAAGGTAGTGACGGAATTATTGATAAACGGCAAAACTGGACTTTGGGATATCCTTCGTTAAAGAATAAAGATGTGGATGAATTATACGAAGTTGTGCAGCGAGGTACTGTAGTAGAAATATTACCCTAAACTTACTCAGCACTCAGCACCAGCACTCAGCACTCAGCACTATTATGAATTTGTGTATAAACCCGAATTGTGATAAACCGCAAAATTCTGATTCTAATCGCTTTTGTGCGAACTGCGGTTCGGAACTGCTACTTGCTGGACGTTACCGGGTATTGAGGCAACTTGATAGCTGTACTTCTGGTGATACATATGAAGTTCGCGAAGTTGGTAGTGATATATGTAAGGTTTTGCAGGTTTTGACTGTTGACAAACCTCAAGTTGTTGAGTCGTTTGAGAAAACAGCAATAGCACTCAAAGGTATAGATTATCCAGGCATCCCAAAAGTTGAGGCAAACGATTATTTTATTTATTTCCCGCGTGATAAAGCTGTTCGGTTACACTGTTTGGTAATGCAGAAAATCGAGGGTTTGAATTTATATGAATATTTAGCGCAGTCAAATAATAACCATATAAACGAACAGCTAGCAGTTAGGTGGTTACAAGAAGCTGTAAATATTATTCAACAACTTCATAATCATAATTTACTTCATCTACGTATCAACCCATCAAATTTTATAGTTAAAGCCGATGATCAGAATTTGGCATTAATTGGTTTTGGTCAGCCTCATATAGAATCTGAAAATGTAACTTATAAACCGATTATTGCTTATACTCCACCTGAACAAGTTAACAGTAACGTTGTTTCACAATCGGATATTTTTGCCGTTGTGCGTGTTTTTGCTTTCCTTGTCACAGCTAAAGACCCTAGTAAACATCTTGACATTTACGAACCAACTTCAAACGAAAAAACTTGGCGCCATTATGCATCACAAATATCACCAAAATTATTAGATTTACTCGATACGATGATGGACGAAGTGCCTATGCAACGTCCAGATACGGATTCAATATTAAAAATATTAACATCGCAGCAGGCGCCATATATAGAATTACCCAACTCTGTTAAGCCATCTTTATCAATCAAATGGGGAAAGTTTGAAATTAACTTTTTACTTTCTTGGATGTTGGCAACTATTACAGGTGTAATGATTGGTGGTCTAATTGGTTTTATAAGTGGCTTTGCAACAGAATTTATGGTTGGCGCCATAACCAAAAATGTAACTATTGGGTATATATCTGGTGGCGCCATATTTGGTTTAATAACAGGAATATTAGTAGGAGCAGCACAAAGTTTAGTATTGCATCAGCATGATTATAAATATAAATGGTGGATGCTAGTAACAATATTAGGATTTACAATTGAAGGAATTTTAAGTGTGCTGACTGGATATGGCACCAAAGGTGAAATGATAATCATACCAACTTTTGCAGTTGGATTATTTCAGTGGTTAGTACTGCGGCAACATGTAAGACGCGCATATTTTTGGGTATTAGTAAGTAGCGGTAGCGGTGCAGTTGGAATTGCTGCTTATAAAGGTGTACAGTATTTTTTGGGTAATGCTTATAGTATATTTGGTGGTATTCTGGGTTTAGTTGCCTTTGGCTTAATAACAGGAATTTTTATTCTCCTGTCGTGGAAGCCTTAACCGAGGATTTCGTAGGGTGCGTTACGGCACGCAATAACTAGAAACGAAGCGATAACGTAATGCCGTAACGCACCATCAATTAGGTGCTTGTTATAATGATTCAAGGAAACGGGTTTACAATTAAAGAAAGTAAATTTGATTACTTTTTTGGGCGCGTCGTCTCAAGTCCCAGCAATGAAGCTAGGTCAAGACAAAACTTACAAGACTTAAGCAAGTTAGGAATTGATGAGAGTAATAATGGACAAGAACGTTTAATGGAAATTTTTGAAACTGGTTTGAGTGCTTCAGAAATTAAACGGAAAATTAACGAATATGGAATTACAATTATTAAACAAGTTGAAGTTTAAGGCAATGACATAAAAGGAGTGATTGAAATAGCATACTTCTATCCTGCTGGCGATTTACTAAGCATACCCGAAGTTAGTAATAAAATAATAGATGGTGCGTGAAAGCACTTTAATGTTGCGTTTCATTTTTAGTTTGTAATGGCTTTCACGCACCCTACTTTACTTAAATCGTTGTATCATATTGGCTACGCGCGTTCCAAGTTTGTGTGCTGTTAACCTGTCACCTGAGTCGAGTTCAGCAGGTTTTCCACTCATATCTAAAGTGCTTTGTCCCATCACTCCCATATAAGAACCTAGGCGGTTAATACCATCATCTTTACCTAAGAGAAAACTAGATAATTCACCAGGATTAATCCACGTCATACTATGTTGTGCAGCATTAACCGCCATATATAATAAAGTGCTTTGTTTATCACCACTTGGCGAACTCGAATGTGTGAAACCAGCAGCGAGTTTATCTTTCCAACCTTGTTGAAACCAAATAGAACTTGCCGCATCAACAAAAGCTTTAAATTGTGCTGCCACACCTCCCATATAAGTTGGTGAGCCAAAAATAATAGCATCGGCGCCATTCAACTTCGCTATCATCGCATCATCTTTCCAGCGACCTTCTTGTATTTGTTCACCAGTAATTCTTAGCAACTCAACAGTTGTACCACCAACTTGACTGGCGCCAAGAGCAACAGCTTCAGCCATCAAATGTGTATGACCACTACCTGAAAAATACATAATTGCAACGGTTCCCATACAATCCTCGTAACATTTTATTGAGATAGGCGAAACAGATAATAAAAGCAAACATCAATCAAAGTAAAGTAGTTACCAAAAAGTTACTGTAGAGGCGGGTTAACCCAAAATCTAATCAAGCATAAAAATATTAGTCAACCCGCCCCCTGTAAAGCCGAGTTAACCAAGATTCCAATTAAGTTTTAAAATATTAGTAAACCCGCCCCATCACCATCCAAAATGCACCGCCCTATCTACCTAGACAACCACGCCACAACACCAGTAGACAAACGTGTAGTAGAAGCCATGATACCCTACTTCACCGAACACTTCGGCAACCCATCCAGCATCAACCATCAATATGGATGGGAAGCAGAAGCAGCAGTAAAACAAACACGTGACACCTTAGCAAAAACAATTAACGCATCATCAGAAGAAATCATCTTTACAAGCGGCGCCACCGAAGCAAATAATTTAGCAATAAAAGGAGTAGCAGAAGCTTACTTCCAAAAAGGGCAACATATTATAACAGTTGCTACAGAACATAACGCTGTATTAGACCCTTGTAAATATTTAGAAACACTAGAATTTGAAATTACGATATTACCAGTTCAAAAAGACGGACTAATTAACTTAGAAGAACTAGAAAAAGCCATACGACCCGACACAATATTAGTCTCAATAATGGCAGCAAATAATGAAATAGGAGTAATTCAACCATTAGCAGAAATAGGTAAAATTTGCCGCGCACACGATATTATCTTCCATACCGATGCTGCTCAAGCAATTGGTAAAATACCGCTTGATGTCCAAACTTCGCAAATTGACTTAATGTCATTAACAGCACACAAAGTGTATGGACCCAAAGGAATCGGCGCCTTATATGTCCGGCGCCGTAACCCTCGCGTTAAACTAGCAGCACAGCAACACGGTGGTGGACACGAACGAGGAATGCGTAGTGGTACTTTATATACACCACAAATAGTAGGATTTGGGAAAGCCGTAGAAATAGCTTTATCTGAACAAGAACAAGAAAATAGGCGCCTCACCCAATTACGCAACAAATTATGGGAACCATTATCAAAAATAGAAGGTATTCATTTAAACGGACATCCCACCCAAAGATTACCAGGCAACCTCAATATAAGTATTGAAGGAGTTGATGGCGCCGCATTACTTTTAGGACTGCAATCTATAATGGCAGTATCTTCAGGTTCAGCATGTTCATCAACAACAACGGCGCCTTCTCATGTTCTCACAGCATTAGGACACTCAGAAAAGTTAGCTTATGCATCAATTCGCTTTGGTATTGGTAGATTTAATACTGTAGAAGAAATTGATACAGTCGCACAACAAGTAATTTCAACAGTGCTTTCCTTGCGGCAAACAGTTTTATTGTAGGACTATGCTTTTTGGTCGAGACGGGTAGCTTGTTCGATGGCAGCTTTTTCTTTTGCCCTGCGTGCGAGTGGTTGTAGTTGTGTAATAGTACAACCTGTTAAAATACTCAAATTTTCTAAACTCATACCCCGCATTAACATTTCAATCCGCCAAGTTTGCTGTGCTTGATTAATTAATGGCGCCCCTTCGGGTGTTAAAATTTCTTGCGTCCATTTTTCCCAACGTTGTTCTATATCTAATTGTGATACAGGCGCCCCAGTTTCATTTAAAAACATTGCAGTTTCATTATCTTTACGACTTTTGAGCCATTTTGTTAAAGGATTGTTATTATACGAACCGTAGCGTTTAGCCATTATCCATTGATTAATAGGTACTTGACGGGTAGATTCGTGAGTAATGATTTGGAGTATATGAGCTTGGGTATCATAGATTTCGTGTGTACGTTGCAAGCTGACTATTTCATCAACAGATAAACCCGCTGCGAATAGTACATATGCCAAAGCATAATCTTGTAATCCTGTTTTTTTGGCTTGCTGTAAAATTTGGTGGACTAAGTTCGCTGGTAAATCCGCGATTTCTCTACTCATAGCTCCAGTTGAGCTAGTCTTAACAATACTCATGGAAACACTATTAACAGAAGTAGTTGATTTGGACATGGCGCCATTTAAAAATAGATTTACCGCATTATCTATAAATGTGTCTCGCTCCCAAAGTTCACTTTGCTCAGTTGTAATAGTGAATTTTGTAACGGCATATCCCAAAATAACTACATTAAGTAAACAAGCAATAGTTTCTGGTGATAAATTTGTACTGAAATTTTCTTGCTCGATTACACTAGCTAAATACTGTCCCATAGTTTGATTAACGTGCGCTAAACCGTGTCCTAACGCGCGACGATTTTCAATTGGGTATTGACTTGCTTCCCCCACCAATGAACGTATCAACTCTGGGACTCGTTCTAATGCAAGTAACACTTTATTTACGTATTCTCTAAGAACTTGATAAGTATCCTCAGAAGGAGTTGTGGGTAGTACAAGCGATTCTCCTAAACTTTCAAAGGCGCCCGACTCTTCAATTAACGCCAAAACCAACCCGTGCTTATTCCCAAACTGCCGAAATAGCGTCACCTCATTGACTTCTGCTAACTCAGCTATCTGCCGAGTCGTAGTATTTGTAACTCCCTGAGCAACAAATAATTCAAGTCCTGCTTGCACAATCCGCTGACGGGTAGAACTAGTTTGGGACATCATAAATTCTCATATTGTAGATAAATTCGCTCTTACTAAGCATTTAAGCGCTTATTCTAAAAATATTCCCAAAGTTATGCAAGTAGCACTTGCAAAAATTTCAAAGCATTGTTAGTATGAAAATGTAAGTAGCACTTGCATCTCTCCACTGTAGCCCAAAACGCAGAAATTCGAGAGTAATTTGCTACATAACCTACCAAAAGAATTTTATGACAACAACATCATCTCCCACCGTCCTACAGGATGGGAAGTCTGCCACGCCAAGTATTACATACGTATTATTCTTCGCCTCATTTCACGGACTAGCATTACTAGCTCCCTGGTTCTTCTCTTGGCCAGCACTATTCACAGCAATATTTCTACATTGGTTGTTTGGCAGTATTGGTATTTGTTTGGGATACCACCGACTATTAACCCATCGAAGCTTTCAAGTACCCAAGTGGTTAGAATATATAATTGCGACCATCGGCGCCTTAGCACTACAAGGTGGGCCAATGTTCTGGGTAAGCGGTCACCGTTTACACCACGCTCATACAGAAGACGTAGATAAAGACCCATATTCTGCAAAAAAAGGATTTTGGTGGAGTCACATGATCTGGCTATTCTATCCACGTCCAGAATTTTTCAGCCGTGAAATTTATACTAAAGCGGCGCCTGATTTAGCACGTCAACCTTTCTATCAATGGCTTGACCGTAATTTCTTGTTATTACAAATTCCCTTAACATTAGCACTATATTTAATCGGTGGTTGGTCTTTCGTAATTTACGGAGTGTTCGTAAGAGCCGTCGTATTATGGCATTCAACTTGGTTTGTAAACTCAGCAACACACACCTGGGGATATCGCACTTTTGACGCCGACGATAACGCACGTAACTTATGGTGGGTATCAGTACTAACCTACGGTGAAGGATGGCACAACAACCACCACGCTTATCCAAACGTCGCAAAAGCAGGGTTCCGTTGGTGGGAAATAGACGTTACCTGGTGGAGTATTAAAGCCTTAAAGAGTTTAGGTTTAGCCAAAAAAGTTGTAATGCCCCCACAATTGTAAAAATCTACCTTTAATATTTAAACTACTGTAGAGACGTAACATGTTACGTCTCTACAGAATTTGCTACTATCTCATTTGTTGCACTTCTTCCACAGATAGTGATAAAGTTTGGGCGACTTGTTCCACGCTCAACCCCATTTGTAACAACTGAGATACTGCGTTTAACCTTGCTTGCCGTTCCGCATCAGCACGTTGTCGTTCAGCATCCGCGCGCTGTTGTTCAACATTAGCACGTTGTCGTTCAGCATCAGCACGTTGTTGTTCAGCTTCTTCTGGTAGCAACACAAGATTTCCAGCTTCGTCGTAAAACCTTAACCAAACTCCATCATCATCTTCAATTATTCCTTGCCAGGTTCCTAACCAAAGCTTTAAAGTCTCGCACCATACCCACCCCTGCGGATTTTCTTCAATGGGTTGATAACCTTTGTAATTATCTAGGCGCCATCCTTGTAGTGAGTTGACTTTGAAAGGATGAAAGACAAAATAATCTTTGGTTTTAAATACTTTTTCGTACAGGTTTTTTTGGTTCCAAGGTCTTGGGCTTCTGTTGTGTCAGAAAGCAACTCAACAATTATATCTGGATAGCGCCCATTCTCTTCCCAAACTACCCAACCTAAACGTGCTGGGTCTGGTGGGACATCTAACACTACAAAAAAGTCGGGACCTTTAAAGTCTTTGTTCTTAACTTGTTGGCTACTATAGTAAACAAACATATTGCCGCCAACAAAATAGTCGTTTCTTTGTACAAAGTGATGCCTGATAGAACGAATTAACGCATTTATGGCGACACGGTGACGGCTGCTTTCCAAGGGTTCTCCATCATCAAATATTAAATCAGTTGGTGGCATTGAAGGTTGCCACTCGTCGGTGCCCGAATCTTTTACTAAGTCTTGAGTATCACTGACTAAATTTTGAGGTACGGAAGCAACTTGTTGTGGTGTCATAAAATCTCACTTTGGGTAACGGCGCCACCGTGTCGGATGTTAAAAACCTATGTACTATTATATTATCTGTAACTTGAGTTGGATAAGATAACTTGAAGCCCTTGTTTGGTTAGATAACTTGGTTAGGCAAACAAGCGTACAGGTTTCTTTAATGCAGGACCTGGGCATAATTTTAGATTATTTAGAAATTGAATACTCCTGTAGCCGGAGCTAGTAATAAAATATTTAAAAGAACTTTGTTACTAAAGTACAGATTTTGTGTGACAGAAATTTGACTGTTACTTGAATCATGACGGATGTTACTCACTAAAATTTCTCCTAAATACCAACGCACCTTGGTAAGTTAAGCTGTCAATCTATTCTGGGTAAAGGTACACAATTTACTATCAGTCTGCCTTGGAATTAATTTAAGTCGCTGCAAGTCATCGAGTTCTCTACCCGTCACCAAAATTAATTTTCTACCAGAAGTACGTAGACGCTTAAGAGCATCCTTAGTAGCATCATGAACGTGACCATCGGTGGCTAACGTGCCATCATAGTCACTGGCACTCGACAAAGTAACGCATGATTTAAGTCGATATTTGCAGGATGTTAATCAAAATCTAGTCTTTGTCTACAATAAATGCAGTTTTTCCATAAATTTATCCAGCTTGAGACATTATCCAAATGCCATACTTAGATTCTCTATCAGAAATCCGTAAATTTATTACAGAATGCACTAAAGCCGAAATTTTGTGGTTAGATACTGAAGTTGCTGATTTTAGAACCAAAACCCCTAAATTATCACTAATTCAGGTTCTTGATGACCCTGCTGATATGAGTGGTAAGAGAATATTTATTTTGGACGTACTCGAACAACCTGATGCAGTGAAAGATTTTATCAATCGCATTATGATAAACGAGAATATTGAAAAGGTATTTCATAATGCCAGCTATGACTTAAAATATCTTGGTGGTAGCAAAAAAGCGAAGAATGTTACCTGCACACTAGAAATGGCGAAAAAAATTCCTTATCATATATTGCCGTTACGTGATTATAAATTACAAACTTTAGCCAGTACACTCTGTAATTTTGATGACATTGATAAAGAGCAGCAAACAAGTGACTGGGGAAGGCGCCCTTTAAGGGACGAACAAACCGAGTATGCTATTCTTGATTGTATTTATCTCGCTCAAGTTCACCAAAAATTATTAGAGTTAAATAAAGAAATAAGTCCTGACCCTCAAACGGATGATATTGTGTCTTTAACAACAAGATACAAACAAATAGAAGACCAGTATAAAATTTTAAATTCAGAGTATGAGCATTTGCAAGAACGTCTTAAAAAGGCAATGCAAGCGCAAAATATACTAGAAACTTCAGATTTTAAGTTAAGCAGTTACGAACGTACAACAGTCAAGGTACCACTTGGAGAACTAGTCAAGTTAGTTGAACAAGGTATAGAGATAGACTTTCCTATAACTCTTACGAAAGAGATACAAAAAAAATTGGGTGAAAATCTTGAACAATTAAATGTTGATATCGAAACAATCGCCAGTTTACGATTGAGTTCTCAAAAAAATGAAGATGATTTTTAATCATATGCTTTTCAATGTAAAATTAAACACTCATAAATTCAAAAGAAATTGTTTAAATATTTATAGTATATTTATTTAAATCAAATGTAAATAGAACTAAAATTCGATAATGTCTCTAAAGTCAACATTAATATTAAGGATATTAAGTATTTATACTCTTTGTAACTATTCGGGATAATCTACTTATTCTATATACCGACATATGAACTTGTGGTTGTTTAAGCGAAAGTCATCAAGGGCAAGCAAAACAGGTATTGTAGTTATCCTGACAGTATTAGTCTTTACTACAATTGCTTCTTGTAGCCAACAAAATAATAATGATGTGTTAGTAACAGAAATAGGAGTTACTTCACCGAAAAATGCACCAGCCAAGCCAACGAAACCTACTGACTTCTTTGCAATCGGATTGCAACGACAAAGCAAAGGTGATTTACGCGGTGCCATAGCAGCTTACAATCAAGCAATCAAACTTAATCCGAAATACGGTGCCGCTTATAATAGTCGTGGTTTAGCTAAGTTTGATTCGGGTGATAAAGAAGGCGCCATAGCAGATTACAATCAAGCGCTGCAAATTAATCCAAACGATGCTCAAGCTTACAATTACCGAGGTAATGTTCGTGCAGGACTCGGTGATAATGACGCTGCAATTTTAGATTACAACGAAGCGATTCGGATTAATCCTAATTATGCCGACGCATATAATAACCGAGGTAACGCGCGTGCAGCATTAGGAGATAGAAGCAACGCTCTCGTTGATTATAATAAAGCTTTGGAACTAAACCCTCAGTACTCGGTAGCTTATAATAATCGGGGAAATGCTCGTGCAGCCCAAGGTGATACAAACGGCGCCGTTGCTGATTATGATGAAGCTATTCGTATAAATCCAAATTTTGCCGCTGCATATAATAACAGAGGAAATGCACGTGCAGCATTAGGAGATAAACAAGGCGCCATTGCCGATTTACAACGCGCAGCAGATTTATTCCAACAGCAAGGTTCACAGCAACTTGCTCAACAAGCTACTAATACTTTAAACCAACTTAAATAATAGTTTTTCAACTTTATATAAACCCGGTGTACACAAATGTATTCGGGTTTATTTTTATTAGAATTTATTCATTTTTAAACTTAAAAATAGTAATTGTAACTACACATATATATGTAAAACATAGATAATATTATATGAATATAATTGATTGGTTAGTCAGCTAATCCTTCAGTTCACCAGTGGTGTTTAAATATCATTTCAATTAAATCAAAATTCTGCGTTAAATCCATATCAAGGAGTTTGCCATGCAAGGACGTATGTGCTGGTTATCAAGAGATGGCGAAGATAGTGAAAAAATATTGCATTTGCAAACCGAAACAAGTCAAGGATGGCGCCCATATACAACATTTCCACAATTTGCGACGCCTGACCATGCTTTACCAGGAAGTTCTAAAGGTTTGGCAACTTTTCAAAAGTTATTAAAAGCAGGTTGGACTGTAGTTCCTAGTAATAGTGCTGAATAAAGTTATGAGTTATGAGTTATGAGTTAAAAAAAACTCCTAACTCCTAACTCTTTTAAGAATATTTGAATGTTCTGAGTAGTTCGCGGACTTTTGCTGCTGATTCTTGTTTAAGTGCTTCGGAGGCAATGGTTTCTGCTTCGATAAAGCTTAATTGGGTGATTGCTTTTTTACAGCGAGGAATAGCTTGAGGATTTAAGCTGACATCATCTAGCCCTAATCCTATTAATATAGGTGTGGCTATTGGGTCTGAGCCAAGCTCACCGCATAAACTAACGCCAATTCCAGCTTTATGTGCTGCTTTTACTGCCTGCTGTACCATTCTTAGTACTGCTGGATGGAGTGCATCGGCTAAACTTGCTACTTGCGGGTTGGTACGGTCACACGCCATGACGTATTGACTTAGGTCGTTAGTACCAATGCTGAAAAAATCAACAATTGGCGCCAGTTGGTCAGCTATTGCAACTGCTGATGGAACTTCTACCATTATTCCAACTTTGATTTTATCGTTGAAGGGAATTTCCTTTCGTCGCAGTTCTTCTTGCACTTCTAGTAAAATGGCTTTTGCGGCTTTTAGTTCTCCAACGGTGGCAATCATTGGAAACATCACTTTTATATTACCTTCAGCACTCGCACGCAATATTGCCCGTAATTGAGTTTTGAATAATTCTGTTCTATCTAAACAAAATCTTATTCCCCGCCATCCTAGAAATGGGTTGTTTTCTGATGGTAAGTTTAAATATGGTACTGGTTTATCACCTCCAATATCGAAGGTACGGATTATTAAAGGACGTGATTCGAGTACTTGGGTGATACCTTGATAAACTTTTAGCTGTTCTTCTTCACTAGGTGGTGTTTTGCGGTCAAGATATAAAAACTCGGTACGCAGTAACCCAACACCTTCTGCTCCCATGCTTATTGCGACTTTAGCGTCTGCAACCCCTCCAATATTGGCATATACAACCATCCGGCGCCCGTCAGTAGTTATGGCATTTTTATGAGCGTTGCGAAATGCTCTTTGCTCGCTTGTTTGCCATGCCGAGCGTTGCGCTTCTATAGCTGTAATAATATCTACACTTGGTTCTACCCATACGTTTCCTGTACCACCGTTGAGCGCAACTATTGTACCATCTGCTACTCTCAATATACCTTCGGGAACACCGACAACTGCCGGAATTCCTAAACTACGGGCAATAATAGCTGTGTGTGATGTAGCACTACCTGCTGTCGTACAAATACCTAAAACTTTGCTCGTATCTAACTGAGCGGTATCTGAAGGAGTCAGGTCTGTGGCAATTAAAATAGATGGTTCGGTTAAATTGAGATGTGCTGCTGCGGTACCCAATAGTAATCTTAATACTCGTTGTCCTACATCAATAACATCAGCAGCGCGTGAGCGTAAGTAAGAGTCGTAATGAGTACGATATTGATTGGTAAGTTCTTCGACTACAGCTTGCCATGCAGAAGCAGCATTAACATGTCGGACATATATATAATCTTGGAGCGCTTCTAAAATAACTGGGTCGTTTAAGAATAATAAGTGCGCGTCGAATATTGCCGCTTCTGTATCACCTATTTGGGTTGATGTCTGGGATAGTAGTACTTCTATTTCAGTTGCTGCATCACGAAGAGCTTTTTGTAAAAATTCCCATTCTCTATCTGGGTTATCTATATAGTATTGCTGTGATTGAACGCTTGGAAGTTGATGGCGAACAACATGCGCCATTGCATAGCGAAGACTAGGAGCAATAGCAACACCAGGAGATGCGGGAATACCTCGAAGCGTTGGCGCCCCAGTTGATATAAATGTTTCATCAGGAGTCGCGTGAATTTGTGACTGATGAAGCGGAACATCAGCTTCACCAAAATTATTTTCTACCAAAGCTTGTAAAGCAGCTATTGCCGCATCAGCATCGGCGCCTGTAGCAGAAATTGCTAGCTCATGCCCATGACGCACCCCTAACATTGCCACTTGGTTAATACTATCTGCACGCACATAACCAGTATTTTTAGTTAAATTTTTAACTTTAATTTGCGCTTCAAAACGCGAAGATGTAGCAACGAATTGTGCAGCAGGACGAGCATGTAGCCCCATACGGTTACTGACGGCTATATGTATCTCTTTTGTATATTCTTCTTTGAAATATATTTCTGAGGGTTCTTCGATATGCTCTGGTTGCTGTGTTGTAGGTACATTAATACCCAACTGTGAAGCTTTAGCTGCTAAGGCGCCGCGCGCTTCAGCAAGAACTTGTTCAATGCTACCACCAGCAGCAGCACAAACAACAGCTGCAACGGCGCCTTCAACAAGCGGAGCTTCACAAAGACGGATGTTATTGCGTTGCTCTGGTAATAAAAACTCTAGCGCCATTTCCGCACTCATGAGAGCGCTACCCATATCCATTAGAACAATAACACCAGCATCGGTGTAAACGGTCTCGATAGCTTGATGCACTTGCATGACATCAGTACCAAGCGGGTTTTCAGCATCGTCTACTCCACCAGCAACTGCCAGGGGAACTTGACCTTGAACCATCTGTGCTGCTAGTTCCTGCACACCAAGAGCGAGTTGCCTGCTGTGAGAAACAATGACAATTCCAACCACTGTTTGCCGTAATAAGCACTTTAGTGCTTCCATAAAATAAGGACTGCTTTCATAAGATAAGGACTTCAGTCCTTAGAACTCTATTACCATTCTTACAAACTATCGCAAAGACACTTCAACATTAAGTAACATGAAGCGGCGCCAGGGTCTTGATGTCCAACACTACGCTCACCCAAATAACTAGCACGACCCTTTTTAGCTTGTAACATCGAAGTCTCTTGAAGCGCTTGTTCAGCCGTATCTATTGCTTGCTGCATTGCCGCACGCATCGGTTTTCCTTCACCTACAGCTTTTTCATACATTGTTACTGCTGGGTAAAGTACATCGAGCATAGTTTTATCACCTAGCTGAGTTTTACCACGCTCTATAACACCATCTAAACCAGCTTTGAGCAGGTCTAACATATCACGCTCATCAAGTTCATCCTTATCAGCGACAGCAGCCGAAGCGCGCAGAAAAAATGTACCATACAATGGACCACTGGCGCCTCCGATACTAGAAATTAAAGTCATACTCACCGCTTTTAAAATACTGCCAATATCTTTAGATGAGTAAGTCGGCAGTTGAACAAGTAGCTTTTTAAAGCCACGCTCCATATTAATACCGTGGTCAGCATCACCAATAGCAGCATCTAATTCAGTCAAATATTCTTTATTTTGTTCAATTTTGGTCGCAAATCGCTGCAACCACCGTAAAACTTGTTCAGTATTCATTCGACCTTCTGGTTATAATTATCTATTTTGATTAAACCCCCCAACAAAAACTTGGAGTTTTTACAGGAGCATCCCACAACTTAATCATCTCATCATCTAATTTAAGTAAAGTTATTGAGCAACCTTGCATCTCCAAAGAAGTCATATAGGGACCAATCAAGGTGCGAACGATATGTAAATCCCTACCATCACAAATTTGAACTAACTTTCTATAGATAATATAAAGTTCTGAAATAGGGGTTCCACCCATACTATTAATAAAAGCTAAAAATTTATCGCCTTTTTGAAAAGGTGGGCTAATCAACTCCACATCATGCCATTTGCCATTATTCACATCCCACTCCCGGACAGTACGCTTATACACACCATCATCGAGAATCGACAAAGCCAACATCGATGTTATCTCATTCGCGGACAACATATCTATACGCTTTCTACCAGGTTCACCGTGAATCCCAATACCTACCTCCATTTCCGAGGCGCCTAAATTAAAAGTTGGAGACATCCGCACAGGAACAGTACACGAAGACAAAGCTATACCCATACTTCGTCCATTCAAACTAACTTGGCGACACAAATCAGCAACTTGCTGTAAATCATACCCTTGCTGCGCCGCCGCACCACAAATCTTCTCAGCTAGTACTGTAGTTCCAACACCTCGGCGCCCTTGAGTAAACAAGCTATCTTTAACAGCCACATCATCATCAATCAAAATATTAAGCACACGCATACCTTCAGAGTAAGCTATCTCAGTAGCCATCTCGAAGTTCATCACATCACCGCTGTAATTTTTAACTATATGTAAAATCCCGGTGCCGCCATCAACATGTTTTGCAGCTTCAAGCATTTGGTCAGGAGTTGGGGAAGTAAAAACCTCACCAGGACAAGCAGCATCAAGCATACCCATACCCACATACCCAGCGTGCATCGGTTCATGACCACTACCCCCACCAGAAATAATAGCCACCTTACCCTGTATTGGAGCATCCGCACGGTACACATACGTCGGGTCAAAGTTAACTTTTATTAAATCCTCATGGGCAATTGCCATTCCTTCCAGACTCTCGCGTACAAAGTCTTCAGGTTTATTAATCAGCTTCTTCATATGCTGCTACTCCTGACTAGGGGCGCCAATACCCTTCCATATGTCAGATTACCATGTTGCGGGAGGCTGAATCAGAAATTCGTGCCAGCGTAATCGTTCTTCATTGCTGTGGTAGGTTAATATTTTCTCCATTAGACAAAAATTAACACAGCAAGGACCATCTAACATAAGCAATGACAGGGCGCTATCAATTCATGCACCAACCAATATTTATTGATTTAACCCACAGCATATTTTGTAAATTTTCGCATGTACGGGGAATGAAATGCTAGCACAATATCCTCCTTACTTACTCCTTGCTCAACAAAATCTGCGGCAATATCATCTTCGGTTCGCTACCGTTGTTATTGCCTTCTACTTGAGTCAACTGTTTACACCTCCTTTTGAGGGCTAATTTTTCTTCCCTCATCAAATAAGTGTATATCACTTATCTACTGTTTTCAATATTTTTGCTACGTTGAACAAGAATCAATTCCCCAGAGGCAACAGCATCTAAAAGTTGTCCAGCAGAACCTTCTTCGCAATAAAGATAACCAAGTTTAGCAGCAATTTCCTTTACTTTTTCTGGGGTACTGGACGCGACCCGTGCGAGCATAGTTGTGCGTTCAAGCTTTTTTCTACCCATTTTAATCTAAGATATCTATATATCGGATATATTAACATGAAGGTAATTGATTGGCTTGGCGCCTATTCATCGCATTATTTTAAATATACAAAAATTCTCTCCTCTCCTAGGAGGAAAGGGGAGAGGGGAGAGGTTCCAAAATATATTACTGTTCTTCTTTAGCCAAGCTTGAAGCGTGCAACTTCAGAAAACTATCAAACGAATACCAAGCGAGTACATACCAAGGAATAATATCTAACTGCAAACCTTGAAGCATAAGTTTACGGATTGATAAACAACCTAGTCCTAATGGAAATAGAAAGCGTAGGTCAATTACTCCATCGGTTGTTTTTTTGACTTGTTTGTTTAAATTAATGACTGTGCTTGCTACTCCATCTGCTACTTCAGATTTTCCTCCACCTATATCACCAAAAATTATTCCTAGGTCTTGAAGTGCGGTGTATACGTTTTCTAAACTTTCTTCACCTTCGTGCTGAATGGTTATACTACCTTGTGATACGTTTGTACGTACTTGTTTGATGTTGGGATGCGATTGCAAAGCGTTAGATATTCGCTGCATTTCTTCGATTTTGCGATGCTTGTTGCCTACTCGCAAGCGCAGTCTTCCTGGTGTGTCGCTAACTAATTTTGCTGTGATTTGAGCAGTATTTTTAATGTTTTCGGCAGTAATATCTAAGACTGCGGGTTGTTCAAGTTGGACTGGTTTTGATTGTTTTATTTTTGGTGGTTTTGCGCTCGTGACGAATCCGTTTTTTGACATTGTGTTGCCCTCTATCATGACTTTTCTGTTTAATATAAGAATCCTATTTTATTTTTTAAGTAAATGTATGGTGGCTTCGCCCCACCTACTTTTTTGTCTTTATATTTTTTAATATTAAGAAATGATAAGAGGCAGTTGCCGTTTAAGGACATTTACTGCCTCTGGGAAACTTGTAAATAAAAAGTATCCAAATTTTCTTTTGGGGTGGGCATCCTTGCCCGCCCTTGGTATTAATGAGTATCCTTGCCCTTTGTATTAATGGGCATTTCAGCAAACACCCTGAACATTAAACGGGCAAGGATGCCCGTTCCACAAAGGAATTTACCTAACCGTGGTCATGGTGGTCGTGTGTTTCGGGATGACCACTTCCTTCAAAAGCGGGAAGCTGTTTTGAGTCAGCTATTTCTGCTCTTGCTTCAGCTACCATGTCTTCCCAGGTTTCACCAAGTTCTGCAAAGGCGCCTTTGCTTTTTTCGTACAGTACTATGCCACCTTTAATTAAGGTTTTAGCGAATGGTTTACCAACATTTGCAACTACTGGAATAACTACGGGCGCCAGTAATACTGCACCAATACCAGCGATAATTCCAGGGGCGCCTGCATCTTCAACGAAATCTGTGATTTTAGCCATTTCGATTTTCCTCCAATCGATTAATTAATTGTGATAAAGTCGTCTAGTCTATAGTCGTTGAAACAACTATTTCATCTCTCTGTGTACTGATTATTCAGCACTTTTTTTAAGCATTGGACGTAAGGCATTAACACCTGCCACTACTGTTGAACCATTGTTGACAACGGTGGCTGTGAGGGGGTTAAGTCCAAATATCGCTGCTACTACCAATGCGGCAAGGTTAGGTATGGCAATAATACTTGTGTTTTGTTGAATGAGTTGTTTGGCTTTACGAGCGACTTCAATGGCTTCGAGTAAACCTTGCAAGTCATTGTTCATTAACACTAAGTCTGCTGTCTCGCGCGCTATATCGGAACCGTTAGCAAAGGACACTGATACATCCGCAAATGCTAATGCGGCTGAGTCGTTGACCCCATCACCAACGAATGCGACTGTTTTTCCTTCGGCGTGTAGCTGCTGAACTACATCAGCTTTTTGCTCTGGGAATGCTTCGGCATGGGTATTTTTTGGAGAAATGCCTAATTCTGCTGCTACAGCACTTGCTGTCCGTTTGTTGTCTCCAGTAAGCATGTACACATCTATACCTTCAACTGTTAACAGCGATTGAACTACTTTTTTGCTTTCAGGACGAACTACATCACTATGTTCTATTATACCCTGTAATTCTCCATTTGTGGCAACAAATATTGCAGATGCTGGACGTTCTTCTAAGGCATCAAGTGCTGACATGTCAACGTTTTCTTGACGCAAGAAACGTTCGCTACCGACATATACTAATTTTCCGTCAATGATAGCTTCTACGCCTAAACCAAGTTGATATTCCCATTTTTCACGGGTGAGAAAATCTATTTGTTCAAGTTCTGCGTGACGTACTACTGCCTCTGCAACTGGATGTGTTAAACGCATTTCGGCAGTGGCAGCTAAAGCAAGTACATAATTTGCAGATACTTCTGAATTGAAGCTTCTAACATTAGTGACACCAATTTCACCTTTTGTTAAAGTACCTGTCTTATCGAATACTATGGTGTCGATGCTTGCTAGCTGTTCTAATGCGCGTCCACTCCGAATTAAAATGCCTCGACGTGCTGCATACGTAAGTGCTGCTAATACAGTTGTTGGAACGGATACACGAATGCCTGTTGCAAAATCAAGGGTGAGAATACTAGCTGCCCGTGCTGGGTTTCTGGAGAGTGCAAATACAGAAGCGCTAAGTAATAAAGTTGGGACTACTGCTTTTTCTGCTATTTTTTCTGCGTAATTCTCCATACGAGTATCATGAACAGGCGCCTGTTGCATAAGTTCAATAGTCTTACCTACGCAAGTATCATTACCTACACGCTCTGCGACTATGTATATTTGACCTTCGCGAACTAAGCTTGATGCATAAACAGTTTGCCCTTCACGCTTACTTACGGGCATTGATTCACCTGTAAGCTTTTGCTCGTCGAATAAAGCTTGACCACGTAAGATAGTTCCGTCTACAGGTACTTGTTCCCCAGGATACACAATAACTGTGTCACCCTTTTGTACTTCTTCAATCGGAACTTGTACTTTTTCACCATCACGTTCTACCCAAGCAAATTGTCCTAACGATGAGAGTAAGTCGAGGGTTTGCTGTGCAGATGAACGCGCGGTACGGTCGCGAATATTCTCTCCAATTTCAATTAACCCAAGCATCAGCGCTGGAGTTAGAAATTGACCTTGTACGGTGGTTATGGCTATTGCCATAAAGTCGAGAAATTCAATATTGAATTTACGCTCGTTGTAAATTGCTGAAAATGCGCGTTTGGCTACTGGTAATGTCGCTAAAGCAATGGTTGAGGCAGTTAATAATGGTGATATTGATAAACCAAGAGGCCCACCTAAAACAGCTAAGGTTGCTGCTACTGCTGAAAACTTCCAACTTGGAATTCCGTTTTCTTCTTCAGGAGCAGGTGCAGAAACTTTTTTTGTCTTGAGAACAGCGACATCTGTGGCAGATTGCAGAATATGACCAATGTGCGCGCGCATTAAACCTGTGTTTCCGAAGCTTGGTTCGTAATTTACAGTTAGTGATGCTGCTGCGGGTTTTACCTTTACGCTTGTTACGTGTTTATCTGCTTCTATCAAACTCAGCAATCTTTGCGCGTACTCCGCATCTTCTTTTAAATGTGGAACTCGTAAGCGCAGTCTTCCTGGAGTTTCATGAATGACGCTGTAATATACTTTCAGGCGACTCGAACTTTTAGTATTTTTGACTAAAGTTACTTTGCCTGATTGTACACGCTCAGGAGGCGCCGCCTGAAAACTTCCATTCAAAGACTGAACGGCGGAGGGTAATATCTTTGCTTGAACCATTGCTCTTTTAATGTCATAAAAAATGGGTGAACAGTTTGGCCGCTTGTTAATAAACAATGGCTAGTAGCTAATAGCTAGTAACAAACTATGACCTATCCTGCATGAGGATAAATTTAGTTTGCTAATCTACATACAAAAAGACAACAATTAGAAGCAGTATTGAGATGAGTTATCAACTCTACTTACCTGGGACTCAATTAAATATTTGATTGTATTTAGTTGTTCTATTTGATTGTAGAAATCTATATAAAAATGTTATTCGATTTTACTCAAAGCAGAAGCCTTGAGATATCGTGCAATCGAACTTTGAAAAAGTACAAACCTGTCATTTCTGATTTGTCCTTGTGTTGGTGAATTTAACTACTGAAACTAATTAATCGGATAATGAGCTACTACGTCAATTAAAACGTTAATAAAAGGTGGCTTTAGGTCAGCAATTAATGAACTTACTCCGTTGCTTGTTGCTCCTAAACTTGCTTCGGATGTACTTAGCTGACTGATACCGTTGTTTGACTGATTTATTGACTCGGCGCCAAGTTTACCTTCCACTATTTGCGGTTGCGAGGTGGCTATATTGTTATTGTCATTTTTTTTTTCTATTTGCTGTTCAACTGGTTGTGTCGTTGAAACTGCATTGCTGCCTTCTGATGCCAATTGAATTAAATTAACCCAATGAGACACATCTAATGATGCTGGTTGATATGAAATTGCAATTGAGGCTGCGTCAGTCTTTAGTCGCACATTGCTTGCATAAGATTCGGCATTCAACATCTTCTCTAGGCGCCGTGCATAAGCTTTATCTTTGCCTATTCGAGGTACATTGAATCGAATTCTTCCCGGAATCGAATGTACAATGCTGTAATCTACATTACCAGGTTGAATATTTAATTCATCTGCATTGGGTACAACATCGCTTGGACTCCGTTCAATAGTAGATGTTTTGTCCACTTTTGACACCAAGGGTTGAGATGTACGATTGCTTGATTTAGCTTCGCTTTTATTTTCTGTATCAGCTTTTAAAGCTTCTCGGAAACTACTTATTGTACGCCTCGTTACATCAGATGTCAACATACAAATTGGAATCGATGCTAAACCAGTGACTCCAAGTCTGGATGTAATCGCTAAACCTGTAAGTAAAGGAATTAAATCTATTCCTTGCTCTTTCCAAAATTCAACAGACTTCCACGCTGCGAAGGGGTCTACTTTACTCTTATTATCTGGCTCGCTCAAACGGCGGACACCATATTTTTCTAAAATTTCTAATAGCTGCGACTGTGCTAGTACCTCTTTGTCAAACGCAATGACTAAATTTTGCGTTTCCTCGTTCCAGGTGACTTGCTTTATTCCTTTTAGCTTTCGCAATTCTTCTACAACAGTATGTAACAACTCTGTACTACTCTCAGTTGCACGAATTCTAATTCGTTCTGCTGTTACATGAACCACTTGCAAAGAAGCCACACCTTGCTGCACTGCTTGTGCCTCTTTTTGTATGGTTTGATAAAATTCATCGCTTTGCACCTTAATTGAGACTCCATCAGGAGGTTCATCTCTCTGATTACTCAATTCGCGACTACTAATGCTTTGTGTCATTTTACGCTATTACCCGATAACCCTGCATCTAAGTGAGGTTAACAACTTATTAAGTCTAGCTTAATAACTTTGTAATTGTCACTACTTTTAACAACTATTTTTGAATCATAGTTTATCCGAATTCTGTATTTTCTGATACTCTTGTTCGGATATTAACTCTTTTGTGCTTTCAACGCGGTCTAAAAAGACAATGCCATCAAGATGGTCATACTCGTGTTGAAAAATACGTGCGACAAAATCTACTAGCTTTACATTTTTTGAATCACCAGTTACATCCGTATATTCCACAGTAATCGACTGATATCTCGGCACGAGTCCGCGAATACCAGGAACGCTCAAACACCCTTCCCAACCCTTCACTGTTTCCTTAGAATGCTCAATTATTTTAGGATTAATCATAGCGATTGGTTCCATTAAAGGAGCATTTGGATACCGGGGGTTCGGGCGAGAAGCTACAATAAACAAGCGATAGTTAACTGCCACTTGAGGCGCCGCAATGCCAACACCGTTTGATTCTGTAAGAGTTTTCATTAAATCATCAATTAGCTTTTGAACGTGAGCATCTTTAACATTGTTAACAAAAGACGATGATTGACGTAATAATGGATTGCCTAGCTTAATAATCGATAACGACTCGCTCATTTTATAAACTCTTAAAACTTTCGATATATACCCTAAGAAAGAAATACAGAATTTTATTAATTCAAACAAATTAGATGAAAATCTAACATCTTTTTATCCCCCGATTCGGGGGATAGAAGTATACGTTTATATTTATTGTCTAGCTTGTCGTTGTACGGGGAAAGCAGCAGGACTGACGGCAACTTGGGTAAGTTGACCGTTACGCTGAACTTGCACTTGTAATGGACTTCCTATTTTACTGCTTTCTACTATTTTTTGAACTTCTTCAATTTTGCTTACAGGTTGATTACTGATTGATTGAATTACGTCACCTGCTCTTAGACCTGCTGCTGCTGCGGGTGAACGAGGTACGATATCTATTAATAATACGCCTTTATCGGTTGATAAATTAATACCTAACCGTACATTAACTCGTTCGCGAATCTCTGGGGTGAGAGTCACCATTTGAATTCCTAAATATGGGTGGTCAACCCTACCCTTGGCAATTAATTCTTGTGCTATGCGTTGTGCTGTATTAATTGGAATTGCAAATCCTAAACCTTGGGCGCCTTTAATAATAGCCGTATTCATTCCAATAACTTCGCCGCGTGCATTAAGTAAAGGACCACCTGAATTTCCTGGGTTAATTGCCGCATCTGTTTGTATATAGTCTACACGCTTATCGGTGGCGCCAATATCACTGCTCGAACGACCTGTGGCGCTAAGTATTCCAGAAGTAACCGTATTATTCAAGCCAAGGGGGTTGCCAATAGCAATAACAGCTTCACCTGGTTGTAGTTTCTCAGAATTACCTAATGCTACCGTTGGTAAATTATTAGTTTCGATTTGAACTACCGCAACATCGGTTACTTGGTCTTCACCCAACACCTTACCTTTGAGAGTTCGACCATCTTTAAGTGTAATAGTTACCGAGTCTGCACCATCTACCACGTGAGAATTTGTTAATATCTGCCCGTTAGCATTAATAATAAACCCAGAACCACTACCACGTTCGACACGCTGACGAGGTTCAGGAGTGCTTTCGCCAAAAAAGCGTCGGAAAGGGTCTTCTAATTGTTCTGGACTTTGCGATATTGTCCGCGACGAATCAATACGTACTACCGCTGGCCCAACTTTTTGTACTACACCAACAACAAAATTAGGGTCTCCTCCTGATGTGGAGATGATTGGTGGAGGTGCAGCGACAATCGGCGATGCTGCAACTGTTGATTCTGTTGCAGCAGTTCCACTTCTAGAAGTATTCAAACTATTGGCAAGCTGGGCACAACCACTCAGTGACATCGAAGCGGCGCCAAACAGTAACACGCATCCAAGATAATTGTTTCTATAGATAGACATAATAATTGATTTGCTAGTGTCAGTGTCTTTTTTCATATAACCTCTTATTCAATATTGAACTACGGAAACTGAGTTTGTTTCGCTCGTAAGTACATTTGCGGCTTTTAATGTATTTACTTTTCAGTGTGAGTCAGTAATGGTAGGATATTGCCTACTAGGACGTGTCAATGTCAAGATTACAACTCGCGCATGTAGTCCTAGGTATAGCGCATGGTTGGCATTTTGTTTAGATTTGTAAGTACTTTTTGCGTTTTCTGTCTTTAAGACCTTTATTCAAAGGTGTAAATGATGTCCCTAACTATAGACAACCTGTGGCGCCAAGTTTTAGCTCGTTTACAGCTAGAGCTATCGCGTCCCACCTTTGAAACCTGGATAAAGACAGCTAACGCAGAACGGTTAGAAAATAACTGCCTGTTCATTCGTACCCCAAACCCTTTCGCCCGCAATTGGCTTCAAAAGTATTACATTGAAACAATAGCCAATGTTGTTTGCGACATCGCGGGTTATAAGATAGAAATTTACATTACATCTGACTCTGATGATTCTCATTCTCAGGAAGATATGGCGCCTGTTGAGAAGACAGCACCAAGAGTAGTTTCCGTCGGAATTCGAGAAAATAGTCCAAAAACCAACAATTTAAACTTAAATCCGAAATATTTATTTTCTCGGTTTGTTGTTGGCGCCAATAATAGGATGGCACATGCAGCAGCGTTAGCAGTAGCAGAATCACCAGGACGCGAATTTAACCCATTGTTTTTGTGTGGTGGTGTGGGGTTGGGGAAAACGCACCTAATGCAAGCTATTGGTCATTACCGCTTAGACATCAAGCGAGACTCGAAAATTTTCTATGTTTCCACCGAGAAATTTATCAACGACTTTTCTACAGCAGTAAGCACAGAAATGCAAAGCTTTCGCGACTATTACCGAACTGCGGACGTAATATTAGTCGATGATATCCAGTTTATCGAGGGAAAAGAGCGTTTTCAGGAAGAATTTTTCCACACATTTAATACGTTGCATGAAGCAGGTAAACAGGTAGTTATTGCTTCAGACCGTCCTCCCAAACAAATTCCCCAGCTTCAAGAGCGCTTATGTTCGCGGTTTTCAATGGGGTTAATTGCCGACATTCAAAAACCCGACTTAGAAACACGGATGGCGATTTTACACAAGAAAGCTGAGTACGACAATATTCGTTTGCCTAGGGATGTTATCGAGTATATTGCATCAAATTATACGAACAATATTCGCGAACTCGAAGGCGCCTTAATTCGTGCGTTAGCGTATATTTCCATTTGGGGTTTGCCAATGACGGTAGAAAATATCACATCTGTTTTAGAGGCGCCAAGAGAAAAAATTGCCGCTACACCTGAAGCTATTTTAACTGTAGTTGCTGACACGTTTAATGTATCAATCGAAGACATGAAAAGCAACTCGCGGCGCCGGGAAATAAGCTGGGCACGTCAAATTGGCATGTATTTAATGCGCCAATACACAGATTTAAGTCTACCTAGAATCGGCGAAGAATTTGGTGGCAAAGACCACACGACAGTACTTTATAGTTGTGAAAAAATTACTCAGCTACGTAAGAAAGATGCTGCACTCAAACAGAAGCTTTACCAGCTAACAGACCAAATTCAAATAAACAATCCGCGTAAGTTATTATGATTTGTAGCATAGGCGTCTCTACACACAGAGAATTTATATTTAAAAAAGTAAATATTATTACTTTTATTTAAAAAAAATAAGTATTATTCTCCTCCGGAGACACTCCGTGAACGCAAAAAAAGCGCATTGGTTACAGGATGAATGTATGTAGGGCATGCTGAAAAAGAAAGGAAAGCTGACACTTGAAGATTATCAGACCAAAGGAATATACCCACGTGCAAGACAAAAAGGTAAGATTACCTAAAATTCATGCATCTACATGACTGGCGCCAAA
>JAHHGX010000085.1 GCA_019359675.1 Calothrix sp. FI2-JRJ7 | reverse complement strand
AAATTGCGTTTCAAACTATATTCTCACATTTAGCAGTGTTACTTCTTTTACAAGACATTGAACGCCTAAGAGAACTGGCACGCTCGTCAAGGAATTGACATTCAAATTTTCAGGTGCAAGATATGAGGTAGGGTGCGTAGCACCATGAAAGAACTCGAATGAAGCGATAAGACATCTAGCGCCACGCACCATTGAAGAAGAACTAGATGTTAGCGAAGCATTGGGCGTAGAATTTAAAAATGCATTTGTAGAAGTGCTGTATTACGATCACATTGATGATGGAAACAGGAAAGTAAACCGAGGATGGTGTTCAGATCAAGGTCGCGGAGGTCAAAATTTGGCGAATGCTGATGCTGGGTGTTTGAGTCGAACTCAAAGCCGCATCTCTCGCTTGGTTCAAAGAATGCGTGCGGCTAGGGTAGAGCCAGAAAAACACATCGAAGCTTTTGTAAATGCGTCAGATTTATGGAACCAAGCATCGCCTCGTGTCTCTGATGCTTTTGAGAAAAATTATGCAGAAGCTGTCAAAAAAGGGTTGAAGAATAAACAGGCAATTTTGTGGGCACGGGTAGAATCATTCCGCAAAAGCGACGGAGAACTTGAAGCAGGTAATTCAAACTTTGGACTATTTTCAATTTGTGTTATTTCGTTTAACATATGCCCCTCCAAATTATTCTTCTGGAGGGGATTTTATTATGGTTGGGGTACCCTGCGATACGAGGTGTCCTTGTAACGTCGTGAGTAACTAGCAACTTGGGTTATTATAGCCACAACACTCAACTTCTCCATAAGCTTTTAACAGCGTCGAAAACTTCCGACGCATCAAAATACCGGGTTTATCGGTCATCATATGCTGTTCTTTGGTGATATCAAGCGGTACGTTGTAGTCGGTTGTTTCCAAAATAAGTTTATCTTCAAGCGTAACTGCACGGTCAAAAGCTACGATATTTTCTGCTTTTGTTTCAGCTTCGGTATCGTTGCGTAAACAAAATTGTACTATTTGAGAAGTCGAATCGTCGATTGGTGTGGCTGTATTGACGACTATATGAACTAAGCCGTTAGGATAACCTATCCGCAGTTGGGCAGTAAATGGCATGTACCAAGTCATATGCATTGTTCGCACTACCTGGTTTTGCTCTATTTTCAAATTTTCTTGCTGTAGCTTGGGGTTTGTTACTCCCAGCACCGTCCAAAAATCAATTCCCCACTCGTGTTCTTGCAATTCCATTTTATCGGGAATCGGATGTTCTTCGCTGCCAAAAGTTGTTGTGTGTACAAACGTTGGGTGTGCGGTGTCAAACTCATTTTCCATCACTCGCAGCCCCGCACACTTCCAAGGTTCGTAAAATTCTTGAATTAAACGATATTTAGAGTCTTTAGCTTCTGGTATATCTGGAATATCGCACAATGGTTCCTCTAAACATAGCCAAATATAACCATACCGTTCTGCACAGTTATAAGTGCCTATTTTATAACTGGGTGATATCATTCCATCTTGCAGTTGGGGTACATGTGTACATGTTCCTGTACCATCAAACCTCCAACCATGATATGGACATTCTATATTACCGTTTGTAACCTTTCCTTTCGATAGCTGCGCCGAACGATGACAACAACGGTCTTGCGCTGCTGCTGGGCGCCCTTCGGCATCTAGCCAAAGGACTATTTTTTGACCCAATAGCGTAAATGGTTTAGGATGACCATCTAGTAGATGACTCTTGGGAATAACAGGATACCAAAAACGTTTTAATACTGGTTGCTTTGTTACTAACATAAAAATATTTTTTTATTAATCTACTTTGACGTTACAACTTTGACGTAGGTGCGGCATAGCCACCTTACTACTTGTGTATAATTTTTCCTAAGCTTTTATACTTAATTTGTATTAAAAATTACAATTAAATCAAGTTGTAAGTAATTTATAACATTTATGGCTTCGATAAAATCTAGCAAAGTATCCAAAATAATCACCTCAGTATAATTACTTAGCAATTTGAGAAACCCTGCATAAGTCCTATTATATACAAAATGAAACTTTTATAAAGAACACAAATAACACAATATTTCTAGTTTTTATTTTATTATGAATTGCGATAAATCTACCCTATTACGGCTAAAATGGAAGCAAGTCACGATAAAATCGAAAGCTTTTCTGATGGGCAAAAATCACTAGCACAGCGAAATCAACAAGATTGTGCTTTTGATGGGGCAATGATGGCTTTAGTTCCTATTGCAGACGCTGCTCATTTAGTTCATGGTTCGAGCGGTTGCGTTGGTTCTTTTTTGTCTGGTAGTAATGATGCTGCAATTCTTAATAAAATTCGCTTTACTACCGATATGGAAGAAAGTGATATTATTTTTGGTGGCGCCAAAAAGTTATACAAAGCAATTTTAGAAGTTCATCGTCGTTATAATCCTAAAGCAATATTTGTATATTCTACCTGCGTTTCTGCTATGATTGGTGATGATATTAACGGCGCCACACACGACGCAGCAGAAAAATTAGGTATTCCGATTATCCCTGTAGATTCACCAGGGTTTATTGGTAATAAAAATTCAGGTATTCGTCTTGCTGGTGATATTTTACTCGAACACGTTATCGGTACTGTCGAACCAGAATTTACTACCAATTATGATATTAACTTGATTGGCGATAGCTTTGATGATGGCGCCGTTGAAATCGAATCGTTATTGGAAAAAATCGGAATTCGAGTATTAGCAAAAATTGCAGGTAATAGCCAATACAAACAAATAGCTCAAGCACACCGTGCGAAACTGAATGTGGTTATATCCTCTAAACCACTGCTGAAATTAGCAAAGCAAATGTCCAAGCGCTATGGAATTGATTATATTGAAGAATCTCTACACAGCTTAGAAGAAATCAACAACTGTTTAACTCATATTACACTTAAACTAGACGCTGACTTAAAAGAACGAACCGAAAATTTAATCACAGCACAAACCAATAATCTAAATTACCAGTTAGATTTATATCGTTCCTATATAAAAAATAAGAAAATTCTCATTGATGTTACAAGTGGGAACTTGTTAATTATCTCTACAGCTAAAATTCTAAATTTAGATATTATTCCTATTGCCGAGCATCTCAGTGAAGAAAATCAAGCAAAAATTACACAATTACTCAATCAAGAGGTAATTATTTTAAATAAAGGAAATGAAAAAAATCAAGTTTTACAAGTAATTCAAGATAGGAAAGTAGATATGTTAGTGGCGCCACTCAATTATCAATCTATCGCGATTCAAACACAAATACCTTTCCTAAATAATCATCATCAATCTACTTATGCAGGATATACAGGCATAACCAAAGCTGCACAAGAATTATATACAGCTTTTAAGAGCACTGTTTGGAAGCAATTAAATACATCGGCGCCTTGGTAGAAACCGGGTTTCTTTATTATAACTTGTAATAAAAACTAAGATTTTGAATAGAAACCGGGTTTCTTTTTATTTTTTTATTTTATCAATTAATCATCATGGCAATTGTAAGCATCACAAATACGTCGGTAGCAGTAAACCCCCTTAAACATAGTCAAGCAGTAGGCGCCACTTTAGCATTTATGGGATTTGCTGGAGTAATGCCTGTACTACATGGTTCACCTGGCTGTAGCACATTCGCACAAATACCTTTAACCCAACATTTGGGTGAAATAATTCCTCTTTCTACAACAGGGATGACTGAAGTTGTTACCGTTTTAGGTTGTGAGGAAAACATTAAACAAGCGATTATTTCGTTAGTACATCAGCATCACCCGGAAATTCTCGGTCTTTGTACAACTGGACTCACTGAAACCAGAGGGGATGATATGGCGCGTTTTTTAAAAGAAATTCGCCAACTTCCAGAATTAAATAATTTACCGATGGTTTTGGTATCTACGCCAGATTTTAAAGGTAGCTTACAAGATGGCTATGCGGCAGCAGTGGAGAGCATTGTTAAGGAAATTCCTACAGTCGGTAAACCAAATACACAGTCAAAACAAATAACAATTTTAGCTAGTTCTGCTTTTACACCTGGTGATATTCAACAAATCAAGGAAATGTGTCTTGATTTGGAATTAGACCCAATTGTTCTACCAGACTTATCTGGTTTACTTGATATAGATTTTAACAATTACGATAGTACTAATAATAGTACATTAAATCGTGCAGTCACTCGTAGCGGCACAACTTTAGAACGATTACAATTAGTTGGCAATTCTAGCTTCACTTTGGCACTGGGTGAAAGTATGCGCTCTAGTGCGAGGATATTACAGCAAAGATTCAAAGTTCCTTACGATGTATTCACAGAATTTGTTGGACTTGATGCTACAGATAAACTTTTGTACGCGCTCTTCAAAATTAGTGGTAATGCTGTACCAGAAAAATACCGAATTTATAGGCGCCAGTTACAGCAAGCAATGCTGTTTACGCACCTTAAGCTTAGTTGTAAGAAAGTTTCTGTGGCGTTAGAACCTGATTTACTTTGGTTGACTATTGATTTTCTGCAATCAATGGGAGTATCTATTCATGCAGCAGTAACAACTGGACGCTCTCCACTGCTCGAAAAAATACCAATTCAAAGCGTTACTATTGGTGACTTAGAAGATTTTGAGCAACTAGCGGCAGGTTCAGATTTATTAATCGCTAACTCCAATGCTTCGGCAATTGCAAAACGTTTAAGTATTCCTCTATATCATCAAGGAATTCCTATTTTTGACCGTTTGGGTAATATTTTCGCAACCAAACTTGGTTATCGAGGCGCCATGCAGTATTTATTTGATATCGCGAATGAAATAAATGCTCAAATTTAATTAGATGCACTCTGATGATGACTGTATTTTATTTAACTTTATTTATGCTCTTATGATTAACCAGCGCTTATGGCGCCTTAATTTACCTTCGTCCTCTAAATCTCGCAATACACGGGTAACAGTAACACGAGTAGTATTTAGCACATCGGCTATTTCTTGATGAGTAATGTGCAAATCAATTAATCTACCATCTTCTAAATCACGCCCAAATTTATCGCTTAACCAGATTAAAAATTGCCATATGCGTGTAGAGACACGTTTACTTTTAACGATACTTACTAATTCTTCAGTTTGTTGAATACGCGATAAAAGTTGGTCTAAGTTTTCGTGTAAGTTTTCAGATGGAATACTAGCTAACTCTACACCACTTATGCATTCAAGATGATAAGGTTGAACACGCGATAGCGAATAACCAACAATATCACCAACTCCCCAATAACCTAAAGTCGTATAAACTCCGTTTTCATCCCAGGTCAACGCACGCACACTTCCGCTTTGAATTTTCCATAGTACTTGCTCGTGCTCAGGTATTAATTGGCGCCGTTCAAGAGTGCGGTGCAGAACACGAGTTGATGTGTATATAGAGTTATTCGTATTTGTTATCGCTACAGCCTTATTCATAAATAAATACCAGATTGTTAGTTATTAAAGTAACATAAAGACAAGTATCATTAGCTACTTCACATTCTAATACTGACTATACGGCAATCCAATACAAACATGATTTTTATACATTGTGTTTATATAAATTTCATATACAAAAATATAAATAAATCATTAATGTACGTTTCCTCACTGTTTTTATAGAAAATTTTCACCAAACCTTCATACAATCTTTAAATACTGTCTTAATTTTCGTCATGGCGGCATTAAAGTGGGCAGCACTGACATAAGTAAGATAGTCTTGTAATGTATTACCAACTTTTAACAAATTTACCAATTAATTTGGTAGAACTATGCCAAGAAAAGAACAAGGATGGATAACATTCCAAACATCTGAGGACGAGCGGAAAATTCTAGAGGAGTTCTGTCACTCGTCTCAGCGTACTAAAACAGAGGTGCTGCGTGAGTTACTACGTAATTTAACAGACAAGTCTTCGCAATCACCTATACCAACCGGGTACGAATCAGAGACACGTATACTAACTCCAGAAAAGCCAATAGATACAAATGTATCTTTCATAGAAGCTAGCATTCAAAAGAAACCGCTCAAAGTTAGCTCACGCAACCTGCTTAAAGGTGTCGTAACTGAGGTTAAAAATGGACCAGTTAACAGTGAGGTAACGCTAGAAGTTGTGCATAAAGTCAAACTCACCTCTGTAATTACCAGAGTCTCAGCAGATGAATTACAACTTGATATAGGTAAAGAAGCTTACGCTGTGATTAAATCTACAGATATAGTGATTGCTAGCGAGTAAAGTTAGAAACCCGGTTTCCGGGTTTCTTTTAACTAATCAACAGCGACCATGACATCAGTAGATTTTACAACAGCATAAGCATCGGTGCCTTCAGTCAAATTAAGTGATTGTACGGCATCCTTAGTAATAATTGCTGTTACTTCTACACCTTCTGAAATTTCTAAAATTACTTCTGAGTTCACAGAGCCTGGTATAATTTTTTTAACTTTTGCTTTTAAAGTGTTACGTGCGCTAATTCTCATTTTTTACAACCTTAATGGTAAGATTACCATGTGATATTAGCAGACTGATAAGGATGAAATCATACGCTTTTAGAAAGAATTAATAGTTTATATTTTATACGTAACTGGAATTTCGATTGTAAACTTTATTCCATGACCTGGAATTGAATCAACGCTCAGGGTGCCTCGATGTTTTTCAACCACAATCTGACGTACAATAGCTAGCCCTAGTTCCGTCAATTCCAATTCGCAATTACCGAATGTAATTGCAAATTGTTTGGTCATGGCTAGGAATCGATTTTTTTAACAAACCACTTTTTTTACTGCCCTAACGCCACCTTCACAGATTCTTCACTATTGAATTTTAAATTAAAAACACCAGAATCGCGCTATTGTATAGCACGCTATGGAAAAATATTCTATGGTGCTTTTGACGACAATGAAAAATTCATGAACTTGTTGCCAATATTCAAATTATGGGTTTAAATTGATAGGTTCGTTTTAATTTAATGGCAACGCTATCGGTTATCTCAACTTCAATCTTAACTTCAGGGTGCAGATAAGCAAACTTTGACTGTATATACAGCTAATCACACAAAACATGAGCGTAAATTCAAAAATGACATCATTGCGTCACCTAGTGCGCTTTGCTGGTCTCACACTTCTAGTGTTCCCTTCTATTGCAACGGCTTCGCAATTCCAACCTTCACAACAGCAGTCAAATAATACTAAATTGGCGCCGTTACCAGCTTTACCAAATATTCGCTTCGTTGCTCCAACAATACAAAATAATCCTATAAATATTCCGGCGCCTGCAACTAATGGGGAAATGCGGTTAGGAAAACAAATACTACCGCTCAATTCTCAAATTAGAGCATTAATGAGTCGCTACAGTTATCTTTCTCCAGGAATGTTCTTCGTTGATTTACAAACAGGCGATTATATAGATATTAACGGCGATAAAGCATTTTCGGCTGCTAGTACTATTAAACTACCAATATTAATAACATTATTTCAAGAGATAGAAGCAGGTAGAGTTCGTTTAGACGACACTCTTGTAATGAGACGTGACTTAGTAGCTGGTGGTTCCGGTGACATGCAAAACATGCGCGTAGGCAAGAAGTTCACCGTTTTGGAAACAGCCACCAAAATGATGACCATCAGTGACAACACCGCTACAAACATGATTATTGACCGTTTAGGCGGATTTTCTCGATTAAACGAGCGTTTTCGGAGTCTCGGACTACAAAAGACCGCACTTCGTCATCTATTAGCTGATGTGTATGGTACTAACACCACCAGTGCTAAAGATTTAGTGCATTTGTCAAGTTTAATCGCAAACAATCAAATACTTAGCGATGGCAGTCGCGCGCAAATTTTAGACATTATGCGTCGCTGCCATAACCAAAGTATGCTGCCATCAGGTTTAGGAGCAGGTGCAGTAATTGCTCATAAAACCGGAACACTTCGATTTGTGCTTGGTGATGCTGGTATTATTCAAACTGCAAGTGGTAAACGCTACTTAGCAGGAATATTAGTTAAAAGACCAAATCATGACAAGAGGGCAACAGCTTTCATCCGCCAAGTTTCACATATCGTATACGACTACATCGACCACACACAACAATTCACCTCAACAAACCCCAACGGCAAAGTATAAATTATACCCTCTTGTAGCACAGGCAGGATGCCTGTGCAGTTACGCTACGGTTTTTTCGTCTGCCGATAAATAGTTATTGCCTGTGCCCAAGATTGTAAAGCTGCTCGATATTGATTACTCTGATACTGATTAATACCTTGCTTAAACAGTCTACTAGCTTTTGCCTTACGACCATATGGCGTTTGATACGACACCTGCGTCGCTCCAGAAGAGTCAGGAATGAGAGTTACAGGAGTTGCGACGGCAATAAGTAGAATAACAAATATAGTGTTTATCTTGCTACCCATGAGTTTCTATACCAGATAAATATAAATTAAATTTTTAAGAGTCAGCTTCTAATTAACCTTATATCTCATCTACCATCAGTTATGCAATTTGCTTGGTAGTGGAGACAAGCTTCTATGTCACACCTGCTTGAAGAAAATGGTGGCGCCGTTAAAGTACACACCTTTATTATTATCTTCTGAATAAAGTATAACTTTGTAGCTTTGTAGACTTGCCAGAATTGGGTAGATGATAATTGAGATAACCTGATAAAATAAGTAAGATTATTATTGATATTATTTAGATATTGGCATAGAAGTTTAGAAAAGATATCAGTATTTACACTGATTTTCGCACCGTTTAAATGAGATTTTAGTTTTAAATTCCACATTTTCAGCATAAGTTATTCTTACTTCTTTTATACTTATTCGTCAGTTCATCGTAATCAATCCGAGGACAATTAAGTATTTTATGTGTATAAAATAAAAATACAGATACAAATAACTTTAGCCGTGATATTGAATTTTTTAAAGCGCTCAAACAAAACGCCGCTGCTCAAATCACTATTACATTGCCGGATGAATTTTTTCAACGAGCAGAACTTTTTGCACACCTAGCAAATCGTGACGTGGCTAGTGTACTGGTTGATACTTTACTTTATTCCATACCAAGCGTAAGTAAAGAGGTTGCAAACTTAGAACCAGTATCAATACTTTCTGACGAGCAGGTTATGGCTTTAACGGAACTACAAATGCTACCTGAATAAGACGTGCGCTTAAGTGAGTTACTTTTTAAACAGCAAGCAGGTAGCTTAACTGAGTCCGAACCAGAAGAACTGCAAGCACTAATGCAAATCTATCAAGAAGGACTGTTGCGAAAAGCTACAGCTTTAAGTGAAGCAGTGAAACGTGGATTAATACAACCTTTATCATGAGTTATATATCTGAGGAGCTTCGAGCTAAAATAAGGGTTCTTTCGTACATAGCGTGCTAAATTTTAATTAAAATCTACAAGTATGCTTTATTTACAAGACTTACAGGCATTTATAGTTTCAATTTAAGCATGGAATACCGTTCTGAAGGGAATAATGGCTGTAAGACAAGCCCAGCAATAGTTTTATGCTACAGTCATCGCGCTTCAACTTAATAATATTTACGCAGTTACTGTCAGGCAAGCATGGGTTTCTGCTGGATGGCATCCAGCAACTGAAACTTAAAATTGACTTAAATTTCCCTATGTTTAGTATAAAGTTTGAGTGAACAGACAACCCTGAATTCGGTTTTTACTGCAAATTTTTCGTCATGGTGCCCATTAACTAATAATCCCGGAATACTCTAAAATGAATTCAGGTGAATCTATACGACTAAAATGCGGGGGATTCAAGGACAATGAGTCAGCCTAAAAATACCAATCCAATTGTGGATGTTTGGAACAAAACTGCATCGCGCTTTGTAGAAATGCTGCCAACTGAGCAAGTCGCTAAAACTGTTGTTAATTTATTTAACGTTAGCGATACGCAGATAGCAGAAATATTGAAAACCGTCAAGGCGCAATTACCGACAACAGAAGCTTTGCTAATTGGTAAACCGCAAGCTGGTAAAAGCTCGATAGTTAGAGGTTTGACGGGTGTCTCCCCTGAAATTGTCGGACAAGGATTTCGACCGCATACGCAGCATACAGAACGTTATGCTTACCCTTCTAACGATTTACCTTTGTTGATTTTTACTGATACAGTCGGCTTAGGTGATGTTAATCAGGATACTCAAAGTATTATTCAAGAGCTTATTGGCGATTTACAGCAACAAGCTCGTGGCGCCAGAGTTTTGATATTAACTATAAAAATAAACGATTTTGCCACCGATACATTACGGCAAATCGCCAAACAATTACGAGACGAGTACAAAGATATTCCGTTTTTACTTGCTGTCACCTGTTTACACGAAATTTATCCACAGAGTGTAGATAATCATCCTGCCTATCCCCCTGACTATGAAGAAGTCAACCGCGCGTATACAGCTATTAAAGAAGACTTTAAAGGTTTGTACGATGCGTCAATTTTAATTGACTTTACCTTAGAAGAAGACGGTTACGAGCCAATATTTTATGGTCTAGAAACATTACGCGATACTTTAGCTGATTTATTACCCGATGCTGAAGCACGCGCTATTTACCAATTATTAGATTTAGATAAACAAGCAAGTAATCAAATTGGCAACTTGTATCGGAATGTCGCGCGACGCTATATGTATGCTTTTTGTGTAATGGCAGCGACACTTGCCGCAGTTCCGTTACCATTTGCGACCATGCCAGTATTAACGGCACTACAAGTATCAATGGTTGGATTATTAGGAAAATTATACGGTCAAAATTTAACGCAATCACAAGCTGGAGGTATCGTTAGTGCAATTGCCGGTGGTTTTCTGGCGCAAGTAATAGGACGAGAACTAGTTAAATTTATACCTGGTTTTGGTAGTGTAATTGCTGCATATTGGGCTGCTTCATATACATGGGCATTAGGTGAAGCTGCTTGTGTTTATTTCGGTGATGTAGTGGGAGGCAAAAAACCTGACCCGAAACAAATTCAATCTGTTATGCAAACAGCATTCCAAGAAGCTAAAGAACGTTTCAAAAATGTGGGGGCGCCTCTTTCTAATAAATGACAACACTAACAAACTTCCTTCTCTGTGCCCTCTGCGCCTCTGTGGTAAATATTATTACCACAAAGACACAGAGGTTGGGAGCAGTATTCCTGAATTATCAAAGCCAGTTGCCAACTAAAACATAAGGCGCCCAATATCCAGGACGACTGTAATTTGGGTAATCTCTTAACAATTTGATTTGGGCATTACGCAAGGCTTCAGCTTTTGTTACCTTATTTTGCACTAATTCACGGTAAAATTCGCCGACTAAGATAGCGGTAGATTTATCGCTAATGTGCCACAGTGAAGCCAGGGTACTACGCGCTCCTGCTTTCACAGATACCCCTGCCAAACCCAATGCTGCACGGTTATCCCCTGCTGCTGTTTGACAAGCACTTAAAATAAGCATCGACAAACCTTCTGAGCGAGTTTCATCTTGATGACGCAGTAAGTTATCGAACTGTAAGACATTTATTGGACCATCTGCCGCTAGGATAAAAGTATTTTCAGGACGAGAGCTAAATTGACCGTGGGTTGCTAAATGCAGGATATTAAAGGTTGTTGTATTTACAGCAGATTGCTCGTTCATGCGGTACGTGTAGAGACGCGATTAATCGCGTCTCTACAAGGATTCGGGCATTATGTGTGTGCCTCATTTACCTAAAATTCGCTGTATATTTTTCTCTAGGGCACTGCTGGTAAAGTCCTTATCTATCAATTGTTTTGTAGAAACTCCTGCTTGGGCAATCAAATTAAACTCAGACTTAATTTCTGGTAGAGGTGGAAATTTTGAGAATTCTTTTGGTGGTTGTACTAACCCTGCTGCTAAGACGTTGAATTGTGTTTTTGCTAAAGGTTTAGGGGCAATTAACTGAAGTCCTAAGCTTAAAGCAACAGCGTATTTTTCCACCAAATATTTCTGACCGTCATACAATGCAGCCATTGGTATATTTCGTAAGGCGCCATCTAGTACAAAAACGAGAGTATTAACTTGAGTATTAACTTGACTATTTACTAAATTTGATTCAATTTTTGATGGTATTGACCAGTCATGGACTATTTTTGAGAGCGCCAGTACTTCCTCTGTTCTATCAGGTTCTAAAAGATACTCGCGTAGTTCTGCTAAAATACTTTCTACTTCACGCTGTGATTTATTAACTACGTATCGATAGAAATAACGTACAAGTTCTGGGCTAGAACCACTCAAACGCACAAATTCGGGAGCAATTATTGTTAAATTGCCTCCAGTACCCTGAGTTGGTGTAGAAGTTGATACTTGTGTTCCATCTTTCAAAGCGACTGACCGCACGCGAATTTCGATATCACCGCTTTTACCTGCACCATTTGTACTTGTAGAAATAATACTGTTAGCGGCTTCAAAAGCTCCGTTAGTCGTGACAGTAATATTGTTTGACTCAGTGCCACCGTAGCTGATAAGCGAACCTGTAGTTATGTCATGAAGCGCTGTTAAAGCAATAGCTCCTCCCTTTTTTGAGATACCGTTCGGGTTAATTGGCGATTCGTTGCTAACTGAAAAAGCGAAGATATCCTGTGTATCGCCTGTATTACCAGATTGTGTGAAAGGCCAAGAATTTAAATCACCTGTAATATTGATAGTGCCATTTGAGGTATTAAGGGAAATAGGGGCGCCATTACCTGCATTGCCAAGTCGAGCAAAAGCAAAGGAATCTAGCTCACCAGAAACGGTAATATTGCCAGTAGCCTTGAGAGTAATGGTGCCAGCAGGACTACCAAAATAACCAATAGTACCAATATTTTTAACTGCTACTATGTTCTTTCCCGAAATCTCTACCTGGCCACCTAAAGCAATTAAATCTCCATCGCTGCTGTCTACATCACCACCTACCAGTCGCAAACTTTGTCCGTCTTTAACTCTCAGTCCAAACAGAGAACTTCCTGCCGGAGTTTGTCCTGCTGGTGCAACTGATTTATTTACTATTGGCACCGCATTCATTTGATTAAACAGAAAAGCCGAAGGGTTTACCGTCAATAAAGGTGAAGGGACGTTTTTATCAGTAGCGCTAAAAAATCCAAGATTACCAAAAAGCTATTAGCTACTATCAGCAATTATTAAAATTAGCAAAAGAAATTCAACATCGCCAAAGTGAAACGGGAGCATTAATTTCTCTAGGTCAGACTTATGAAGCATTGAGTGACTTCCCAAAAGCAATTGATTATTTTCAACAAGCTTTAGTCGTGTCACGGGAAATTAAACGGCAAGACGTTGAATCTAATATTCTGAATAATATAGGTAATTTATACTATAATTCTCTCAATGATAATCAAAAGGCAATTGATTATTGGCAACAATCTTTAGAAATTGCAAAGTCAATTAAAAAATGCGATTATCAAGCCATAAATTTAGAATATATTGGTAACGCTTATAACTATAAAGTAAAAAAGTACCAAGAATCACTAAATTATTATCAGCAAGCTTTGCTTGTCGCGCGAGAACTAAAAGATAAAAAAATTGAATCAAGGCTTTTGTCTCACCTTGGCAACGCTTACAAGTCTTTGGAAGATAAACCAAAAGCGCTTGAATACTTTCAACAGTTTGCCAAGAATAATTTAGAGATTAATCAACTCAATTGTCAATCTATTGAGTTGTATTCTCTCGGTATCAGAAATTTAAAAAACCGAGGATTAGAGACATCTTCTCTAGCAAACCTTGGTTATTTGTACCGCAAATCAGGACAGTATCAGCAGGCGATAAACTGGTTGATTAAACCCGTTGAAGCAGAACTCAAACAAAACAAAGTACAAAATTTGGTCTTTTCTTTAGATCGAGCAACGCGCTACATTCCCATCAGTGCCTTATTTGATGGTAAAAAATATGTCGTAGAAAACTATACTGTTTCGACAATACTATCTGCTAGCTTGACAGATACCAAAGACCGTTTACCACCTGGAATTCAAAATACCCTTGTACTAGGCATGGGTTTATCTGAAGCTGTGCCTGGGTTTAGAGCCTTACTCAATGTACCATCAGAATTAGATACAATTGTCAAGCAAAAGCCTACCGATACCAAAGGCATTTATCCTGGTGAAAAATTCCTTAATAAGGCTTTTGATTTTCCTGCTTTAAGAAATAATTTGCGGGGTCATAAAATTTTACATATGGCTACTCACGGAGTCTTCTTACCTGGAAGTCGTGATGATTCCTTTTTAATGTTAGGTACTGGTGAAAAGTTAACCATTCCTCAGATTGAAACCTTACAAG
The DNA here is from genome assembly GCA_019359675.1 of Calothrix sp. FI2-JRJ7. Taxonomy (GTDB): domain Bacteria; phylum Cyanobacteriota; class Cyanobacteriia; order Cyanobacteriales; family Nostocaceae; genus Dulcicalothrix. The sequence continues at coordinate 121,617 of JAHHGX010000085.1, read as the reverse complement.
ATTTGGCGGATGTACATCTGGTTGTTCTATCTGCTTGCCAAACTGGACTTGGTGAGAAAGGACAGGATGGGGTGGAAATTAATGGTGTTGGTTTCTACTTTATTAAGAAAGGAGCTAAAGCAGTGCTAGCATCTCTATGGTCAGTCAACGATAGCAGCACCAGCCAATTAATGCAGCAATTTTATAGTAATTTAGCTAGCAACACTCAACCCACAAAGGTTCAGGCTTTACGACAGGCGCAACTCAGTTTATTGCATGGGGAAAACTCCACTCGCTTTTCACATCCTTACTACTGGGCGCCTTTCATTTTGATTGGAAATGGGCTGTAAGAACTACACTAATATTTTTTATCCGCCCTGCGGAATCTTGCCATCCACTCACTGCATAAAATTCTAATCTATAACGTATATAACAAAGCTATGATTTTCCGTCAATCCAATATATAAGTGATAATTATTGTCATTAAATTTGAATATCGCCTGAATGTAAATGACATTCAAGAAGCAAATCAAACGCACTGCCAAAAAGGATTATTGAGATATTACTTAGTCTTGATTGGAATTCTCCTATTAATATCAATACTTCCTTTAATTATACAAGGAGGCGCCTCTATCAGTGAAATTTTAATAAGTGTCCTTCTGCCTAATTTATTGTTATTAGCTACTGTATATTTCGGTATCAGTATTGCTCGAAATTTTGCAATTAAACGCGCTTGGAATAGTCAAACTGGCATGAAAAGTGAAATGAGTGTAGAAACATTTGAAGATGGATTACAGATTAATACAGCATTATCAGAGTCAAAAATGAAATGGTTGATTTATACACACTGGCGAGAAACTCCTAATTTATTTATGGTTTATCAATCTAGCAACTGCTTTAATTTATTCCCCAAACGGGCTTTTAGCGATGATGAACAGATTAATGAATTTCGAGAATTATTACGTGTTAAGCTACCCAATCAGTAAATAAAAATAATTTGGTTGGCTTATAAAAATTGGTAAGCCAACCCTTAATCAATTGCTGTAAATAGAGACGGAGCTTCTACTTAGTGTATGGTGCAATCTCCTTTCCGAACAATGTAAAATACATTAAACGGTAGATATCTGTATTATCTAAAGTCTTGGGTAACTTATCAGCATTCAAACCATGTGCTTTAGAAACTATTGAACCTGTATTATCTCCTCCGGTTGACCAACCGACAGCAAACGGAAAACGTTTTCCTTGTTTATCCGGCGCCGAAACAAAGGGTGTAGTTGCTGTACCATCTTTACCATCCCAAGGCGCCCCATTTTCGCTTTTGTCGGGTAGCGGTTTATCGAAGGGGAAACTATTTTCAGTGACACCTACAACTTCCAAACCACCCGCATCACTATCAGCAGCAGTAACCATGAGAGTATTTGGGTTATTCTCAATAAACTTGATTCCGACACCAACAGCATCATCCGCACGCTTGAGTGCTTCCAAGGCGCCTCCAGCATTGTTAAAGTTAGAAAAGTTATCGGTACCTTCTTCTTCCAACACTACTATAAAATTCTTATTCTTCGCAGCAAGATTTTTCAAAGTTACGTCAAGCATCTCCGCAACAGTAGGCGCCGTTGGTACGTAGAAACCTTTATTTTCCAACTTTAATTGCTCTTCTGGTGCATCATTGTAAGTATCATCTGCTGCAAATACACCCAGTATTTTCTTGGTATCAGGTGGTAACTTTAATAATTCATCGCGAGTATATACAACCGTATACCCTTTCTGCTTGGCAACTTCAATTAAATTTACCCCATCCGCCCGCTGACTTTGATCTGCTGCGGTGTGTCTACCTGCGGTTCCTTTGGGTAAATACCACATCTCACCACCACCCAAAATAATATCCACATTCGACTCAACAATTTGCTTGGTAATTTCGGCAAAATTGCGTCTAGTGGGAACCCTGGCAACAAAAGCACCTGTACCCGGTTCATGAATCATACCTGAGTTAATGATAGCCGTACTTTTCCCAGCTTTAACTGCTTCCTGAACGATAGTCTCACTTTTCCCTGATGCTGCAACCACAGGTCTAAAATTTTCATCTAAGCCAAATGAGTCAGCGTTTACCTTTACCCCCGTCGCATGAGTCACTGCACCTGCGTTGGAAGTACCAGTAAGTTGGTTTTTCATATGTCCTAAGTACACACCTAGGTTGGACATCTTATCCCAATTCAACCTGCCATCTGGACCATAATGTAACATGCGTCCAGCGCCCCAGTGGGAGGGACTTGTACCGTCGGGGTGAATGAATATCACGTTACCTTGACCCGAAGTATTTCTGGGAGCGCAACCACCTAAAGCCAAAAAGCTTAAAAATACTGAACTGATAACTCGATTAATTAAGCGCACGGTTTTCTAGTCCTCAAGTTTGTTATTTTTTCAACTAACTTTAGAAATATATTAGCAAGGTTAAGATTTATTAAAGGATTGGACAGTTTCTATAAGTGGTATGAATATAAAAAATGTCCACAAATTGTGGACATTTTTTATATATCAAGTGCTGTGGACATTTACTGAGCGTTTTGGCGCCACCAGTCGATTGTATTTTTCAAACCTTCTTCAAATCCAACCGACGCGGTAAAGCCAAAAGATTGTTTTGCTCGTTCGGTATCTAGGCAACGACGAGGTTGACCGTTGGGTTGGTGAGTTTCCCAAACGATTTCACCTTCAAATTCCATCAGCTTACAAATCAAAGTAATTAAGTCTTTGATGGAGATTTCGTAACCTGTACCTAAGTTCACTGGTTCGGAATCGTTATAAAATTGAGTTCCCATAACGATACCGCGTGCAGCATCTTCTGAATAAAGAAACTCACGTGTGGGAGTTCCATCACCCCAAACTGGAAGTTGCTTGTCACCTCTTGCTTGTGCTTCTTGAACTTTACGTATTAAAGCTGGGATAACATGTGAGCTTCTGGGGTCGAAGTTATCTTCTGGCCCATATAGATTTACAGGAAGTAAGTAAATACCATTAAACCCGTACTGTTGACGGTAAGCTTGCAGTTGAACTAATAAAGCTTTCTTTGCAACACCGTAAGGTGCATTCGTTTCTTCGGGGTAACCGTTCCAAATATCATCTTCTTTGAAAGGTACTGGCGTAAACTTTGGATACGCGCAAATTGTACCTACACAAACAAACTTTTCAACACCAGCTTCGTAAGCAGCGTGAATTAACTGTGTTCCCATCATTAAGTTGTCGTAGAACAACTCTGCGGGTTTTTCGCGATTTAAACCAATACCGCCAACATGTGCCGCTAGATGGATGATAATATCCTGTTGGTCTGCTGCCCGTTTACAAGCTTCCATTTGTCGCAAATCATAGTCGCGCGAACGCACCACTGTGATTTTATCGAGGCTAGCTCCAGCTTTACACAACTGGCTAATTACTTGTTTACCAAGAAACCCGGCGCCGCCTGTTACAAGAATCCGTTTATTATTTAGCTCTAAGCCAGTCATAAAATTTTGCAAATACAGGATTTTGGATTTTGCGATAGGCGGGTTATACAAATATCCTATGAATACTGTTAAATATCTTGCTTTCCCCGCCTTAAAATCTAGAAGTGTAACGCACCAAGTTCTTGACGAACGGTTGCAAAGTCGCTTGGCTTTAAGGTGCCAGTAGCATTAGGTGAAGTAATGCCCAAAGCTTGTAAGTCAGCTTGAACCATCAACTGCACAAGTGCCTCAAATGTTACAGATGGTTCCCATCCTAACTGTTGGCGTGCCTTTGTTGAATCACCAATTAACAAATCTACTTCCGCTGGACGTAAGTAACGTTGGTCGAATTCAACGTAATCTTCCCAATTTAAATTAACATAACCGAACGCGCGCTCTAAAAACTCACGTACTGTATGGGTTTCACCTGTTGCAATTACATAATCATCAGGAGCGTCTTTTTGTAGCATCAACCACATTGCGCGGACATAATCTTTTGCGTAACCCCAGTCGCGCTTAGAATCTAAATTACCCATGTACAGCTTTTTCTGTTTGCCCGCAGCAATTCGAGCTACTGCCATAGTAATTTTACGGGTTACAAAAGTTTCTCCACGACGTGGTGACTCGTGGTTAAATAAAATACCGTTACAAGCAAACATGTTGTAAGATTCACGGTAATTTATTGTTTGCCAGTGGGCATACACTTTCGCACAAGCGTAAGGGCTACGGGGGTAGAAAGGAGTTGATTCGCTTTGAGGTACAGCTTGTACTAAACCGTACATTTCTGATGAACCCGCTTGGTAAAAGCGAACTTGAATACCTGTACGTTGCTGATAGTCACGAATTGCTTCTAACAGACGTAAAGTTCCTACACCTACCGAATCAACAGTATATTCAGGCGAGTCGAAGCTGACACGTACATGAGATTGGGCGCCGAGGTTATAAATTTCTACAGGTTGAACTTCCTCTAAAATGCGGCGTAGCGTCGTACCATCCGTCAAGTCACCATAGTGTAAAAACAACCGTACTCCCTCTTTGTGAGGGTCTTCGTACATGTGGTCGATACGGTCAGTGTTGAATGTTGAAGTACGACGGATAATTCCATGAACTTCGTAACCTTGTTCAAGTAAAAACTCACTTAGATAAGAACCATCTTGACCTGTAATACCTGTTATCAGCGCTCGCTTTCTTTGCGTCATGCTCTATATCCCTTGTTATCTGCTTTATATTTACTGATGAAAGTCATAGATATATACAACCTGATATAAGCTAGCAAGTGCTAACTACATTCCTCAATGGGAAAGCTACTAGTTATTAGTCGTATATCGAAAAATATCTCAGTAAATCCACTAGTAGTAGCCTACTTACATAACCCTATAAGCTTAACTACGAAATGTTAAGTAACTCAGTGACGTTATGTTTATATTCATCAAAACTTTATATTATTTATACATTTATGAAGAGTTTATTAAATATAAGAAACCAAAGAAACCTGGTTTCTAAGCAAGATTGTGATTTTGATTACAAGATATCGGCAAAGAAACCAGGTTTCTAATAAATATCTGTAAAGCAAATGCTCTACAGATATAATTAAAAATATACATTTAAATGAGTCAGTATGCACCGTTATCTTTGGGAATAACGACCACCCCAACAGTCTTTAAAACAATCCACAAATCAAGCCAGAATGTTCTAAATTTTACATAATGCAGGTCAATCTGAACTCGCCTAGGGTAAGGAATATCATTACGTCCAGAAACTTGCCACAACCCTGTAATACCAGGACGAATAGTTAAAATTTGTTCGATGTGGCAGCCATACTTTGGTAGTTCCTCCTCTACTAATGGTCGCGGGCCAACAACACTCATGTCTCCCATCAGCACATTCCAGAACTGAGGAAATTCATCTAAGCTAGTTATTCGTAGCCATCGACCAATAAGCGTAATTCTAGGGTCGTGTTTAAGTTTAAAATTTGACTCAAACTCCTGCTGTAATTGCGGTGAGGTTTGCATCATTTGCACCAGAACCTCGTCAGCATTGCTCACCATTGTACGAAATTTTATACAATTAAAACGTTTATAGTTTTTCCCGACTCGTTCTTGGATATAAAAAATCGGGCCAGTTGAGCTAATTGCAATCAGCAAAGCTAACAGTAGGTATACAGGGGAAAAAGCTACTAGCATGAATAGCGAGAACGCTATATCAAACAATCGCTTGGCTAACTCTCCGTTGATGCTCTCAAATCGCAAAGGCGGTGGTGTCTTTTTTGGTTGACCCCGCTTTATTATACTGCGCGTAGGTGACGCGCCAGTTGTTTGCCTTTGGTTTCGCGAACCGGAGAGGAGTGAGCTCTGGGCTGTCATCATACTCCTTTATTATCCACACCACACATAGTCCCAATCTTAAAGCTTTTTGGTTGGCGCCTCCGAAAGGACTTATTACCAAAAGCATACCAATCAAGACTTCATAGACCAGGTTTCCTTACTTTTTTCTTCGCACCCATTTACAAACTCAACATAGCGACGCGCAAATACTTGTGCGCCAAATTGAGCAGCATGTTCCTTTGTATACTCTGAATCGAATTTACCGATACATGTTTCAAATTCCCTTACTGCTTCAATTATTGCCGCAATGGTTTGAGTTTTAAAAAGTACGCCAGTACCAGTGAGAGGTGAGGAGCGTATATCGCGCACAGTTTCTAAGGCGCCTCCAGCACCAAAAGCGATAACCGGGGTGCCGCAAGCCTGAGCTTCAACCAGAGCAATGCCAAAATCTTCACATGCTGCATACACGAAAGCTTTAGCAGTGGACATATATTTTTTTACTACATCATCTGGTTGCCATCCCAGTATATTTATATTTGGTTTTGATATCTGTCGTATTTTGTTCATTTCTGGCCCTGTGCCGATAATAACCAAAGGTTTTTGAAGCTCATTGAAAGCTTTGACAATTAAAGATACTTGTTTATAGCTTACTAAACGGGACACAATAACGTAAAAGTCTTCTTTTTGGGCTGAAAACGGAAAATCATCAACATTGACGGGTGGATAGATAACTTCGGCTTCACGGCGATAGCACCGCCAAATGCGTGCGCGTGTATGATGAGAGTTGGCGATAAAGTAATCCACTCTATTTGCACTTAACACATCCCACTGACGTAGACGGTGCAGTATATAACGAGATATCCACCCAGCGGCACCCTTTCCAACATTACTTGCATTTAAGTAATCGAAAGTTAAGTCCCAAGCGTAACGCATTGGACTATGGCAGTAGCAAATATGCAACTGGTTTGGAGTCGTTAATATACCTTTCGCAACCGCGTGTGATGAAGAGAGTATTACGTCATAGGAGCGCAAGTCCAATTGCTCAATCGCTAATGGCATTAGAGGCAAGTATTTTTGTACGCCTTTCTCGGAACCAGGAAAATGTTGGAGAAAAGTGGCGCCGACTTGACGTTTATATAAATAACTATTGGGGTTACGAGATTCAAAATCAATTAGAGCGTATAAGTCCGCATCAAAGGAATTCAGAATTTCGCGAACAACGAGTTCTGACCCCCCAGTGGCTTTCGGTGTAAGCCATTCATGTACTAGAGCATATTTTGATGACACATTCTTGATGGAAAAATTAACGATGGTGTAAAAGAATAATGTGCGTGACTTGACTAGAGTCAAAGGTTTACCCAATGCCAAAGACGTGATTCTGCTTTTACTAGTTCCAGAGGTATACCACAACCTGATAACCTCGTTGTTGGGATTAGTTGTTGGGAACACGCTCCGACCTCAAGCCAAATACATAAACATACAAAGGGTATTTATGCGAATCTTAATTATGGGTGGCACCCGCTTCATTGGTATTTACCTCACGCAACAGTTAGTAGAACAAGGACATGAAGTTGTTTTGTTTAATCGCGGTAATCGTCCTGCACCTGTGTCCGGGGTACAAGTAATAACAGGTGACCGTACTAACCCAGAGCAATTACAGCAAAAACTAAAAGGCGAAAAATTTGATGCCATCTTCGACAATAACGGTAGAGAACTTACTGATACTCAACCATTAGCGGAAATTTTTCAAGATAGTGTGCAACATTTTATATATATGAGTTCCGCTGGTGTGTATTTAAAATCTGACCAAATGCCCCACAGAGAAGGCGATGCCATTGACCCAAAAAGTCGCCACAAAGGCAAATTTGATACAGAAGACTACTTAATGAAACAAAACGTTCCGTATACATTAATTCGTCCAACTTATATTTACGGTCCACAAAACTACAACGACCTAGAAGCGTGGTTTTTTGACCGAATAGTCAGGAATCGTCCCATCCCTATTCCAGGTAACGGGATGCACATCACGCAGTTAGGACACGTCAAAGATTTAGCAAAAGCTATGTGTTCAGTATTGGGTAACTCAAGCGCAATTAGACAAACTTATAACGTTTCAGGAGACCGTTTTGTTACATTTGATGGTCTAGCACGTGCGTGTGCAGTTGCTGCAGGAAAATCATTAGACGATATTCAAATAGTCCACTACGACCCCAAAAAATTCGATTTCGGCAAACGTAAAGCATTCCCAATGCGAGTTCAACACTTCTTTGCCTCAGTTAGCAAAGCCAGAACCGAGTTAGGGTGGCAACCTGAATACGATTTAGTATCAGGATTGAAAGACGCTTACGTTCAGGATTTTATCCCATCCGGAAGAGACAAAAAAGAAATTGACTTTTCTTGCGACGACGAAATTATTAAAAGTTAGGAGTAGGTGGGGCTATGCCCTACTTACCAGGCACGCTTAGTTCACAGAGGGCAGAGATGTTTCAGCAACTTTTTGGGAACTATATATATAGCCAGAGTAAAAGATATAAAACGAATTGGCGCCTATTTACAGTCTCAAATTTTGATTGTAAATATCCGATTGTACATGATGCGTTTCATAGAGGCAAACTAATTAATTTCGGTTGCATAACACTGAATCAAGAAAAATTCTTATTTGAAAGAAAAATATTACCTTGGACAGATATTAAAAATATTAAACTCCACCAAGGCTTACTATACATTTATACCAAAAAGAATACATGGACTATACAAGTTGGTTTAATTTCTAATATATACGTATTACTGAGTTTAATCGATGAAATAATTTTACCAGCCTCAGAACCAGTAGTAATTCAAAGGCAACCACAGCGAGAACCGCAAGAAGAGTAAACGGTGGAGAAACTGGGAATTTGTATGTATATTTAGAGGTTAAACATTAAACTAAGTTAAAGCTTGGCTTGCTATATACAATATGCCCTTTGCTTTTGAAATTATTGCTACCCGTGAAGTACATCGCGACTTTGGAGGAGACAGTTACCGTCACTGGACTTTACTAATAGGTATTCTTCGTTCTGGAGTTATTAAGCTGCGCGACCATATTTGTCTACCTTCACAGACGGGGCAAAATTTAGTTTCCACTGTTATTGGGTTTGAGCCAAACGTTCATGACATAACAGAAGGTGAAAAGCGTTTAATGCTTCCCTCACGCCCATTTTCTCAAAATATTCCTGACTTTATGCGGCGCCGAGGTAAACTATGGCTCAAACAATCATCAAAAAAGCAAGTTAAAGCTAGCGTTGTCAACCAACCATTTATGCTTGTAACCTGGGAACCTGCTTACAATGCAGCAGATATCGGCTTAGGAGGGTTAGCTACAGAATGCTCAAACTCCTATTACCAAAATCGTATATTAGAAACATTACAGCTAACTCCAGAAACTATATTACATTGTCGTGATTGTGCTACACCATTATCGAGTATACCTGCTGCAATGCCTCATCTCAAAGAACTTTTCACACACCCAAACAAAGAAATAGTCAGCCGTGCCGTCAACATATACAATTATTTGTATTGGCAACAGAAAAAGTAGGGTGCGTGACGCTACCAAAAATTATTAAACGAAGCGCAAGTCTTCTAGCGTCACGCACCTTATTTACGAATTAGAGTTCCCCCCTTTTGCTGTAGCAGGTCTAAATATCAAATACGTTCCTCCTAATCCTTCCACAATAGTACGTGTGTTTGCAATCATCATTTTTTGATAATTATCGCTTTCACTTCCCTTGGCGCCTAAATTATTCGTCAAAAGCGACCGTTCGGATACTCTGACATTTGCTTGTTTAGCTACGCTTTGAACTACTTGAGGATTTGTGGCATTACTTATAAAAATAGATGGTACACGGGTCTTTCTAATATTAGTGATTAAAGGCTTTAATTGTGGAGAATTTGGGTTCTCGGAAGGGTTGGTGGTCAAAAACGCTGTTTGATATGTGAGACCATAAGCTGTTGTATAGTAGCCCATTTGTACATTATTGGTAATTAGCGTGCGTTGATAAGATGGAATACTAGCAATTCGCGATTTAATCCATTTATCTAATGCAGCTATTTGATTTTTGAGTTTATTACTATTTGCCGTATACAACTTAGCATTTTGCGGCACCACTTTTTTGAGGTTATTACTGATAACATCTACCATTGCAGTAGTATTTTTTGTATTATGCCATAAATATGGATTAATTTGTTTTTTGTCGCCTTGCTGAATACTCAAACGAGGTTTAGGAACTGCTACTTGGGCAACTGCGATTTTTGGCGCCGGGTTTTTACTGGCTTTGATTGTATTAAATACACCCGGTTCAAGATTATAACCGTTGTAAAGAACTAATTTTGCTCTATCAATAGCTTGACGGTCTTTTAGTTGTGGTTGATAGTTACGGGGATTAGTATTTGATGGAATAAGGCAATTTATATCAACTGTGTTTCCTGCAACTTGCTTTGTGAGGTCACACAATACACTTGTAGTTACGACAACTTGAGGAAGATTCGGTTTTTGCGTATTTTGCGGCGCCGTTGTTCTAATAGTTAAAGATGTTGTATTATTAACATTGTTTTGATTGCTACAAGCTGATAATAAAATATGAAGTGTTAAAAGCGATATCAGCAACTTCCCCATAATTTTTTAAACTTTTTTAAACTACAGTTTAATGATATTTACGAGGTATTGTAGCAATTAAAAACCTGGTTTCTTCAAGAAACCAGGTTTTTTACCATACATTTATAAGTTATTCTTATAATAAACTAGAAAGTGATAATTTGCCTTCGAGTTGAAGTTTAGCTTTAACACAAGCTGAACAGCTACAACCCATCGCATCATTAATAGGATTGGATTTTTGTGAGAATTTTGGAGTAACCGTTGCAAAAGTCGGGTGACTGGATACTAGTTCAACACGTTGGTATTGAGCAGGTTGAATAACTTCTGCTGTTGCTGGACTAATGAGAAGCAGCGAAGCTAGCAATACCGGAAAAGTAAATAAAATCAATTTAGTCAACTTCATGGTGTAGACCTAAATAAGGCATTTGTGATAAAGCATAACGAATTCGCAGCAATTAGTCATTAATCGCAAGCTACGTGTAAAGACTTTTTTGTATACAGTTTGGTTCCTTAGTTGCCAAAACCTTGACCACGCGAGGATTTTGCCCAAATTATAACTTTACCATTATCAGCTCCTGCTGCGAGGAGTTTACCTTCCGGATGCCAAGCTAAACAAGAAAAACCTGCTTCGGTTGTAAGAACTTGGGAAACTTGTTTTGCTCCCTTCCATAAACATAACCATCCATCACTAGCAGCAGAAGCTAGTAGAAAACTATTTGGTGCAAACTGAATACCCTGAATAACGTCAACGTGGTTAGTTAGAACTCGTGCTTCCCATCCTTGAGATTCGTCTTCGAGTTTTTCCCACACTACCATACCTTCGATACTCGATGTTGCAAGTAATGGGGCGCCTATTGGTGTATTAACATCAGACCAAGCAACTTGTCGAATCTTACCAGGGAAACCGCGCATTAACCAAGGCTCAGAATTACCCCATTCCATTACACCCACAGAACGGTCCATATTGCCCGAAGCCAAAAATTTTCCATCCTTTGACCATGCGAGTGCAACACTAACTGTAGGCATTTCCCATACATAAGGTTCTTCGTTCCAGTTTTCACAGTTCCAAACTTTAACACCTTTATTGCCACCAGCAGCCAAATTTTTACCATTGCTAGACCACCCCATACCTAACGGGGAAGAATCTTCAAAGTTGAGTGTAGCGACAACTTCGTTTTTAGAAGCATCCCAAATTTGGATATAACGGTTCAAGCAAAAAGCTAGCTGGTTGCTGGTTGGGTTCCAAACAAGCTTATCTACCCAAGCAGGAGCATTTTCCAACGTCGTAACGATTTCACTTCCTTGCCAAATAGTCACTCGTCCATCTTGCCCCCCAGCAGCTAAAAACTTACCATCATAAGAAAATTTTACACAGTCAACAGACTTACCCGTAGCAACTTGCAAAATTTCCAATTCATGATTCTGCCATAAAGCAACTTCTCCCGCAGCAGAAACAACAGCAAGCGTAGAACCAACAGGCGCCCAAGTCACAGACGTTATATAATCTGACAGCGTTGCAGTAAATTTAAGGTCAAAGTCTTTTACAGTTGTTGATGTACTCATAAATATTGCCAGGTGCGGCGAACAACTTTTAATTTTACGTCGTTTAAATCTTAGAAACCCGGTTTCTACGCAAAATCGTCATTTTGATTACAATATCTCAACCAAGAAACCGGGTTTCTTTGGGTAAAATCATAATAATAGATTTTGTGCTATAATTAAAACAAAGAGAGTTATTTCCAGCAAAAAAATGTAGCTCAACGCTTAGAGAAGTTTATAGAAGCTAAAATCAAAAATTTTAAAATTTCAAAAATAAAATCTCCGTAGGCTGAATCGCAAGATTGTTGGTATTTAGAGTGATTGAGCCATTTTTAACAAAAATGAGGTAAATATGCAATTATTAAATAAATCTCTTCAAGAGCTATCTAGTTCTGCAACTAGAATTAGCCAGAAAGATGCTGCCATACATACCAAGCAACTTATGCTCAGTAATTCCACCTGTCCTAGCTGCTCTTACACTTTGCTTCGCCATATCAGCTTGAGAGGAGTTTACTGGCGCTGTAGTCATTGTTACCAAGAAATGCCTGTTTTTCCTACATAAAGAAACCCGGTTTCTAGGCAAAATTATCGTTTTGTTACAATGTTTAAATAAAGAAACCCGGTTTCTAGGGTTTCTAGAATTTGATGAAAACCAATCCGTAAAAATAATGTTTGACCTTAACGCTTTAATTCAATTCTCAAGCACTTACTGTATAGGCATTTGTGCCTTTCTAATTCCAGCTAATTTGCTCGCTACCTCATCGACAATAATTTTAACACTGCTACATCGTCCATCTGTTCAAATTTGGCAATCTGCCGCAATTGCCAGTGTCTTTGCTTCACTGATGATACTACATGTACTTGCTTGGTTTATGATTGGAGTAGTGATGGCGCCTACGTACATTTTATTAAGTTTGGCAACTATTTGTGTATTAGCTAATTTTGGAGCAATTCTTCGACACAGGCACCTGGTAAGTGTTTATAGGTAAAATAAGTGTGCCAAACTAATTACAACAATATACTTAACTCCTTGATTTGAAAATGAGCAAATCAAACCAACCTAGGGACTTTGATGCAGTACTTAGTACAAAAACGGCGCCTCCTCCTATTGATGGTATTGTATTAGGAGGAATTGAAGGCGCCAAAATTCGTCTATTAAGTCCAGATATCAAAGTTCGCATTTCTGCGCTTTCGGAAGCAATCAATTATGGTGAACCTGGTTTAGACCTTGTAATTCAAGCATTACAAGCTGAATCAAAGCAACTTCAACGCACAGCTTATTCGTTATTAAGGATAAGAGACGAAGAAAAAGTTAAGCAAGCGTTACAAAACTATAAACCTTGGAATCTCGAAGAGCGTTTACGACGTTACCCAGGATATAGGGGAGACAACGTATCAATATTTGCAAATCGACAAGTAGTAAATTTTGTTCCCGAAGTCGGTATTACAGACCCAATTGATACAGCGTATGCATTGCGGTGTGAATACGACGAAGAAGAAAGTGCAGTAGATAAGTTAGAAGAATTGTTACAACATCCGTCTTCTGGTGAACTTGAAGCTTTAATTATAGGCGCCTGGAGTGGAGAAGTGACCGATTATAGTTCTAGTGCTATTATCGAAGCGTTAGTTGCTGCCTCCTATAAACTTATAAATCTTAAAGCGTTATTTATCGGCGATATCCACTATCAAGAATCAGAAATCTCTTGGATTTTACAAAGCAATATTAGTCCAATTTTACAAGCATACCCCAATTTAGAGATATTACAAGTTCGCGGAGGCACTGGTTTAGAATTTAGTTCAGTGCAGCACGATAACTTAGAAGCATTAATAATTGAAACAGGTGGATTAAATGCTGATACAATCGCTCAAATATGCACTTGTAATTTCCCAAACCTAACACATTTAGAATTATGGTTAGGTTCAGCAGAGTATGGTGGAAATTCCTCAACTTGTGATTTAGGGTCAATACTAACTGAATTAGTATTTCCAAACTTAGTATACTTAGGTTTGCGAAACAGCACATACTCTAATGATATTGCAACAACTGTAATTAATTCACCCTTGATAGACTCGATTAAAATTTTAGACTTATCAATGGGAACACTTACTGATAAAGGCGCCGATATTTTACTTACAAGTCCAGGAGTAAGACAGCTTGATATTTTGAATATTAGTGAAAATTATCTTTCTGATGACAAAGTTGCTTTATTATCTTTACAGCAATCCAGAGGTAATTTCAACGTTAGTGTCATGACGAATGAGCAAAAGAAAGATGATTATGAAGAAGAAGATTATCGTTATTGTTCGGTAGCTGAGTAGTTGATCCCCCCTAACCCCCCTTAATAAGGGGGGAACCGGAGTAAGTAAAATTTGTTAATAATTTGTAGGTTGGGTTACGCTTCGCGTAATTCAACATAAACAACTAAAAATAAAATAATTTTTTTATAAAAATCTATAGTCCCCCTTATTAAGGGGGGTTGGGGGGATCAAAATTCTTACTTAACTAAAATAACTTAATCAAATAATATAACAAAATGTCACAAGAACCAAGAGAATTTGACGCAGTACTTAGCAACTCCTTACCTCCAAAAGAAGGCGCCATATTAGGAGGACTCGCAGGTGTAAAAATTCGTCTAAATAGTTCAATACTCGAAGTACGAATATCAGCGCTAACTAGTGCGTTAAATTACGGTGATGCAGGTATAGATTTAATTATAAAAAGCTTACAAGATGTAGAACAAGTCCAACGTTATGCTATACAAATACTACTACATAAAGGCGGCGCCAAAGGTAAACAAGCTTTACTAGACTACGACCCAAAGCTGTTTTTTACAACTTTACAGCATTGAGATATTCAAACCTACAACCCTCAACTTAGCATTACACATACTGGGTATAGCATTAATCTTAATCGTATTCAAGCCAACAAACCAGACAAATTTGACTTAACTCAGTTGCAAACCTTCCTTCAAAGTAATCAAACCACACAAATAGAAGTCTTAGCATGTAAAATGTGGGATGATTACTGGCAGCATGACACACAGTATAAAGATTTTAGTAATGTTATGTGCGGCGCCTGTGATAAATTACCAAATTTAAAAGCCTTATTTATAGGAGACGGAGACGCACAAGAAGCAAATTATATGAAATCTCGGCTTTTACTAGGTGATAGCACACCAATATTAAAAGCATATCCGAACTTAGAAGTATTACAATTTCGGGGTGGTTGGGGTTTGAAATTCGATAAAGTTCGACATGAAAACCTAAAAACCCTAATGATTCAAACAGGTTATACACTAGTACAAGCGCAAACCTTAAAAGACATTACCAACCTCGACTTACCAGCACTCGAATATTTAGAAATATGGCTTGCCGAAAGTTTCCACCACGGACAAGATATAAGTACCGAGCAACTGGCGCCTATCTTATCAGGGAAACTATTTCCCAACTTAAAATACTTAGGACTCAAAAGTAGTGACTATACAGATAACATAGCCTTCTTAATAGTCAACTCACCCCTACTCGAACATCTTGCAGTACTAGACCTTTCCCAAGGAACTTTAACCGATATTGGCGCCGAAACTCTACTAAAATGCCCAACCATAAACCAACTTCACACCCTCAACATCTCAAAGAATAAACTTAGTGGGCGCCAAATCCAAAAACTATCTCAACTAAATTGCCGAGTCATCGCACAACCCCAAGACAACGGACAACGGCAACAAGCCTTAAATTAACATACTACAAACTATAATGTCATGCTGAGGAACGAAGCATCTACATGTCATGCTGAGAAACCAAGCATCTACACGTCACAACTAGTAGTTCAGTACCTATTTATAACAGCGATAACGACTTCCGAGAATCAGTTATTCTAGATGGAATTCCAGAATTTTGGAGTTTATTGGGTTTATCTACTTCCTTACGAATTCAAGATTTTCAGAGCGCAACTCAGAAATTACTGACGGCTTATAGCTTGCATTTGGATATTCGTAGTGTTCCTCCACGAGATGAAAAATGGCGGGATTTAACTAAAACAATTCGAGAAATAAACACGGATATTCTTAATATTTTTAGTTTAGCTTATGAAGGAATGCGGCGCCATGAGAAAGAAATACCAACGTTAGAGGAGGTTCAGCGTTACTGGAAATATGCCCAAATTTGGGTAGGAATCAGTGTAAATCAATATATATCACATGCGTTCAATAATAAGCGAGGTCAATATACAATGGAATGGATAACAAAATTAGTTCAACAATATCGTATATTTTATCGTGCAAAATTGAGTGAATCAAGCTACACGATACTACTGCCGATTTCCAAAGCACTGGAAGTAATTCTTACTGTTCCGCAAGAGATAGTAAATTCTGATGAAAGTTTGATTTTGCAATGTGCAGGACAGATCAAAGATACTTTAGACCGTCAAGAAGTTTATAAACGTCCTTGTATTATGGATAAATTAATTGATTATCATATTCGTGAAGCAAAAGAATTAGAGGCGATTTATACTTTTGCAAACACGTGTGTTACAGAAATGTTCCATAAGGTTTACAAAAGAGATCGTGCGCTGTTACAAGAAAATCAGAACCGTATTAAATCAGGTGTTGAATTTGCTTATCGCTGGTTAGCATTACAAGAAAATACATCTAAGTCCGCACAATCAGGAGTAAGATTATGAGTATTTTAGAAACATTAAAATCAAAATTCTCAACAGCTTTTCCTCGTTTAGCATCCGGGCAGTACATACACTTTATAATGGTGCGTCATAGCCAATCATTTCCAGTATTTCAAACAGATGGAGTTCTCAATACTGCGCGCACCCAAGCAGGACTCCAAAATATAGATAAAATCAGCCGTTTGGTAATGTTTAAACGCAAACAAACCACACCTGAACGTCTTGCAGGGCGTGAATTACTTCGCGCACTTAATCTCACAAGTGCTTGTGAATCAAATAAAGATAAATATTGCGAATACAACGGCGAGAAGTCGTGTAAAAAATGCCCAGACTGTATTATATACGGTTTTGCTATTGGTGATGGTGGCTCTGAACGGTCTAAAATATACTCTGATTCAGCGTTTTCCCTTGGTGCCTATGAGCAATCCCATCGTAGTTTTACTTTTAATGCTCCCTTTGAAGGTGGTACTATGACCGTCGTCCGCGCGGAACGCAAGTTGGTGATTATTTTTATTTTCGGATTGGGCTTTTGGACGGTAGTTTAATTCAACCGTTGATGCGCGGATTTGAAAAATTAGAAACTCAATCTTTGCTACTAGCTGATTTCCCGTTTGTGTTACGCAACATGTACGCAATACCTGGAACGCATAAACTAGCAGGCGCCGCAGATTATGGGTTATTGTCTCATCCCCTACAGGTATTGACTGATATCGAACTGCAATTTCTCTCACCTACGAGTTTCAAACAAAACAAAAACGTGCAAACCTTTCCACTTCCCGAACTAGTATTTAACTCATTGCACCGACGTTGGAATACCTTTGCCCCAGAACAGTACCAACTTCCAGATTGTGAATGGAACGCTTATGTATCAGCATATGAACTCAAAACCTACGCCCTGAAAATGGAAGGAGGCGCCGAAATTGGGGCACAGGGATGGGCAAGCTATCGTTTTCAAGACTTGGAAATAGCCCGAATTGCCACCGTATTAGCAAATTTCGCCTTTTTCGCAGGCGTCGGGCGTAAAACCTCAATGGGAATGGGACAAACACAACTTGCCACAACCAGCGCACTATCCAAACCCAAAAAGCAATGAAAGGTAGGTTGGGTGAAGCGTAAGCGAAGCCAACACCCAAGATCACAATAACGTTGGGTTCCTCTTCGTTACACCCAACCTACGCAAAATACGCAAGCTTTATTGGAAAGCGCTTCAGCGCTTACTACGAACTATGAACGAACAATATTATCTTCCTTTGGCTTATTTAAATGCATGGGAATATTGCCCACGTCGCTTCTATTTGGAATACCAACTTGGAGAAAACGCAGAGAATGAACACATTATTCTTGGGCGCCATCTTCACCGCAACGTTGACTCTGAAGGTAAGCATACTGTTGATGATACCGTAACTTATCGTCATCAGTGGGTGTGGAGTGAGCTTTATTTGATCCACGGTATTAATGACTTCCGCTTGCGGTATTGAAACACTGTGCCGACACCTTGCCCAGCAAGTATTCTCACCTTTCAAATTAATGACTTCCGCTTGCGGAAGGTTTGAGTCCCGCCCAACTTTGTAACAGAGGGGACTGGCGAACCCGAAGGGCGTCCACCGTAATCCAAAGGATTTGCTTTTATGCTCGAAACTTCGGAGGGTTTCCCCCGCCCTTGCAAAGTGGCGCGGGTTGGGGGGATCTAATTTGTTGCAGCCTCATATTAAATTGGTATTAATATATTGTTGAGATTGTACCTGCGTTAAGCAAGTAAGATATCTCAATTTTAGTTAAGGTCTAGGTAGCCATGTAGAGGACTGTATAAACCGAGCATTATTACCTGTTAAATTAACATTGTAAACCCAAGCTGCATCAGATACTCGAGGAGAATTAACTGGTGGTTTCCCTCCAATCGCTGTGACTTGCCATCCTGCTTGAATTGAATTACCACAACTGATTTTTTGCTTGTCAAAATTTAAACAACCGTCAAAAAACGTAGGCTGTGCAAACTTGATGCTAATCATGTTTGGTGAAACTTTCGCGCGTTTTGCTGCATCTTTTTGTACTGTTTCTATTGCTGATTTAGGTAGACTTTGCATACCATCTGGTGAATCAACTACCATATAACTCCTAATTGCGTTTGTAGAATTTTCGTGGGATATGTAATAAAAATAACGATTACTTCCACTCACAACAATCATTTGCCAACCTGATTTGTCAGCATCTAAACAAGCTCCCATATCTGGTGGTGTTGGACCTGGACCTTTTCCTCGACACCAGTTCCAAGTTGTTGCTTTGATGCTTTCAACTCGCAAATTGGCAGTTATTATACCATCGCGACTTATAACATCTTGCAGTACTTGTATCGCTAACTCTCTGGGCATTTTTGCGGTATCTTGAGGTACAAATCCTTTAAGAGAATTTGGAAGATTTAAGGGTTTTCCGTTAAGTTGCAGTTGGAATGGTTTTTCACGTCCACTGGCAAGAATTCGCCATTCTACACTAGGTTGAGGTTTGCAAGCAGTTGTATTTCTAGGACAGGAAGCAGTAGTTCTAATGAGTTGAACTGCTGTAAGTTGAAGTTGATTAGTTTGTATAGCTAATTCTTTTGCTAAAGTCGAGCGAATCGTCTTATTTAAACTAGCACGAGCATCAAGAGTTATAAAACCGTTATCTGTCACATAGTAAACCCAGTTTTCGCTTTTACCGCTCATTGTGACACGCCAACCAAAACGCGGTACAGCTTTGCAAGTTTGAGCTTGCGAACCAGAAGTTGGTAAACAATCTTGCCAAGTAGCTCGTTCTGCTTTAGTCAGTTTGATTTGTTTTGCTTCAACTCCTAATAGCTGTGCCATATTCTCTTGCACAATCCCTTGATATTTAAAGGAGTTTTTTATTCGTGTGGTGGCATTAGCAGGTGATCTTGATGTTATGGGGTGTAAGGTTAAGCTGCTAACTACTCCCAAAAAAGCTGATATAATTATTTTTCTTTTCTGCATGTTGGCTATCTTAAATTTTTATTAAGAGTTGGTCTATTCAAGATATATTACAAATGACCAATCGTATGACTTTGAATTTATACATTATGTTCCTAAATGTAGAGACAAGTAAATATTTATGTTTTATTGTAGAAAATATTGCATCTAAATTTGAGCGATATGATTTAGCAACGCTATATATCTAGAGTCAACATAAGTTATTTTTATTGATTATTTAGGAACTAAAAGAATAAAAAACAGTCAATTGACACAAAATGCTTGACTTATTCATCATGAAAAATAAGCTATTTGTTTACTTTTCACTCACAACTATTTTCTTTTCTGGATGGGTTACACTTAATCAAGTTTCAGCCCAACTTCCGGTCAATAGAAGTTCAGATAACATGAATAATCCCAGATATGAAAGCCAAACTAGAGAAGATAAATTAATACTGCAAATAGCAGATTTAGAAGTAAAACATGTATTATTATCTTCAAGATATCTATTGAATTCACCAGAAGTTGAAAGCGTTAATCAACAATTGCAAAACTTACGGAAACAACTGGTGCAGGTACAGCCTAATAAGACAATGCAACTAAATACTGCTATTGCAAAGGCGATCAAAACGAAAATTGCCGAATTAGAAGTAGAGCGGGGAATTAAAGGTGCATATTATATCATTCAAAGTCCTGTTATACAAACTATTGAAAATGATATAAAAAGCTTGCGAAAACGCTTTGCACAAATTCAACCTCGAAACTCTCAAGCTGTAATTAATTCTGCTGCATCACAATCAATTAAAATAAAAATTGCCGAATTAAAGGCAGAAAACGCGCGATTGAGAAATATCTACACTTCCACAAACGTAAATATATTAACGATCAATGAGCAAATTCTTCAATTAGAAAAACGTCTTGCGATGCTCACTACTACGTTTGGAAGCATAACAAAATAAAGTTTTTCCGGGAGTAAGCGCATCTAAGCTGCTGATTTTTGTATAAATACTTCAGCAACTCTATCGAGTTCTAAGTCTGAAAAATAATCAACAGTCCAGTTGCTAACTCGTTGAAGCATGTGGAATGGGTACGTATTAGCAATTCCCACTACTTGCATTCCTGCACTTTTAGCAGCTTGGATACCAGCAGGAGTATCTTCGATAACTAAACATTCGTTTGCTTTAAGATTTAAATCAGGGTATTCTTGATTCAAACGTTCTACTGCTAAGAGATATCCAAACGGGTCAGGTTTGCTGGTTGTAATATCGTCGCCTGCTACTATAACTGAAAAATATTCTTTTAACTTACCCCGTTCGAGTACTATCTCAACTTCGTTACGAACGGCGCCTGTAACTAACGCTAATTTTAAACCTTTTGAGCGTATTTGGAAAATTATGTCATCTATCCCAGGATATAATGGCAATTTTTCCAGTTTATCGAGTTCCTTTAAGTATAAAACTGCTTTGTTCTGTATTATTTTATTCAATGAATCTTCAGTGAGGATTCGACCGCGATTATTTAGTAGCTCTCGTAAACAAACACGGTCACTGCGTCCTAAACAAACTTGCTCAAATTCACCCTTTCTTAGATTTGTGACGTTTTCACCAATGAGTATCTCTTCGACGAGTCGCTTATGAATTGGCTCGTCGTTTATTATTACGCCATTAAAGTCAAATAGAACCGCTTTTAAACTCACTGTATTTTGAGTGTTAAGTGTAGAGACACGATTTATCGTGTCTGTGCTGAGTGAAATAGTACAGCAATGAGGCACCTTTTGTCATTTGTTATTTATGACAAGAAACCGGGTTTCCTTTGGTTTCTGTTGAAGATTGTTGTGCTTAGTGATGGGGAAACCCGGTTTCTGGGACTTTACGCGGGTGAGGGAAAGCCTTGTAATTCAGTGTTATCACTAACGGATGCTGTATAGGTTCGCACGTTTTGATTTGCGGCAACTTCTCCGTTGACTATGGGTTTTACACCACTTGTAACTTGATGTATCAGCAAAATATCTTGCGTTTGCACTGCTTCAAAACCAGCAGCACCCATCCAAGCATCAACGCTACCTGCGCTGAAGTCTCGAATATATGGTTCTTCAAAGACGTTATGCAAAAATTCTAACTGGCGGATTGTCTTTTGATTACCGTCTAAAACTAGTACTTGCCCTCCTACAGTTAGCAAGCGGAAGCATTCACGTAAAATTCCTACTGTTACCGCAGGTGGTGTTTCATGAAATAGTAGTGATGCTGTAATTAAATCAAACGATGCATCTGGGAAACCTGTTTTTTCAGCATCTCCGTGGCGCCAGTTTATATTTAGTCCGGCTTCCGCCGCTTTGTGTTGTGACCTCACCAACATATACGGTGATAAGTCTAAACCAATTACTTCTGCTTCTGGGTATGCGCGCTTCAACATTATGGTACCCGTACCCGTTCCACAACCTATATCAAGAATCCGTCGTGGTTGAACACATACTGCGTCTATTAAAGTTTGACGAACCCATGTTTCATTCGGTGGTACTACATACTGTGTTATTGGGTCGTAGGTAACTGCGGCGCCTGAAGTGAGGTAACCACCCTTGATTCCGTGAAAGTTTTGGCTACTGTAGTATGTAGGGGTAATTACATCTGGGCGCCGGATGTAGCTGCATTCCTTTTCCCAGTCAACACTATCGTTATATTCACGTAACGCTTTCTCGTCTATAAAAAGCCTGAATACAGGTGATAAAAACTTTTCCCAGATTGTATCTTGACGTGTTGTCATAGGGTTTTAGGTTTCCTGCACTGCTGTGTAGACAATTAGTTCTTTTACAAATTGTAACGGATGTCTCTAAATTCTGCTTTGTGTTGCTTGTTGACGTTTTTGTATTACATGTACTACATTAAGATAACACCTTAAAAGGTGTGGCTATACGAACAAAGCCTGCCGGGAGCAGGCTAAATATATAGATAAAAATAAAAATATCTAAAATTGAAAATCTATGGCTTACGAAAAATTAGAACTTTCTACACCTACACCTGTTTTATCTTGGGCTGGTCATCCTTTAGGGAAGGATGAATCTAAGATGGCGCAAAATGTGGCTTCGCTGCCGTTTGTTTTTAAACATGTGGCGTTAATGCCTGATGTTCATTTGGGTAAAGGCGCCTTAGTTGGCTCGGTAGTTGCTACGAAGGAAGCTATAATTCCTGCTGCTGTGGGCGTTGATGTGGGTTGCGGTATGGCTGCAATTAAGATGCCATTTAAGGGTAATAAGCTTGAAGGTAAACTTAAAAAGATTCGTCTTGATATTGAAGCTGCTATTCCTACAGGTTTCAACGAAAACAAAGACGTTGAAAAAGCTGTTGTTAATTGGCAACACTGGCGCCAGTTTCATGATTTGCATCCAGGTGTACAAGACTTGGAAACTAAAGCAATGCGTCAGTTAGGTACGCTTGGTGGTGGTAATCATTTTATCGAGGTTTGTATTGATACAGATAACCAAGTTTGGCTAATGCTACATTCTGGTTCACGTAATATTGGTAATAAGCTAGCTAGCTGTCATATTAATACAGCTAAAGACTTAGCAAAATTGGCTCTTATTAATTTGCCTGACCCTGACTTAGCTTACTTTATTGCTGGGACACCTGAATTTGAAGCTTACTGGCGAGATTTACAATGGGCACAAGAATATGCCAAAATGAACCGCGATGTGATGATGGCACGCTTTAAGCGAATTATTGAGAAGCATTTGACGGGTGGTAAAGTTACAAAACCTTTACTTGAAGTAAATTGTCACCACAACTACGCTGAAAAAGAAGTGCATTTTGGTGAAGAAGTTATAGTAACTCGTAAAGGCGCCGTGCGCGCACAACAAGATGATTTCGGTATTATTCCTGGTTCAATGGGAGCAAAATCTTACATTGTTAAAGGTAAAGGTTGTACTGAAAGCTTTTGCTCGTGCAGCCACGGAGCAGGGCGTCTACTATCTCGAAACAAAGCTAAAAACGTTTATACACTCGATGATTTAATTAAACAAACTGAGGGTGTAGAATGTCGTAAAGATGAAGATGTTTTAGATGAAATTCCCGGCGCCTATAAGCCAATAGAGCAAGTAATGAATCAACAAACAGACCTTGTAGAAGTAGTTGCCACTTTGAAGCAAGTTGTATGTGTAAAAGGGTAGCTTCAATAAATAAGATTTAATAGAATTAATCCCCTCTTAATAAGGGGGGATTTTATTTGTATCGATATGACCAAAAATATGAGAGAATCATGTGGGTCAAAACTAACAACCGTCTAGTTCCGACTTGCAATAAGTATAAATGCTCAGAACAATTTAAAAAATGTCTGAAAATCGGCTATCTACAAGTATTGTAGGTTTGGATGAAGTTTTAGAGGGTGGTTTCATTGCTAATCGCGCTTATCTATTGCGTGGTGGACCAGGTACAGGTAAGACCACATTAGGGTTACATTTTCTTACTGCAGGTGCCGCTCAAGGAGAACGAACGCTGTTAATTACACTAGCGGAACCAGCGGAACAGATATTTGAAAATGCTCAAAACTTAGGTTTCGATACAGATAGTGTCACCTTTCTCGACCTTAGCCCAACTTCAAACTTTTTTTCCGAGATACAAACCTATGATATATTCTCTCCAGCAGAAGTAGAGCGAGAACCGACGACGCAAAGAATTGTTGAGCAGGTACAGACCCTTAAACCTCAACGTGTTTTTCTTGACTCAATGACGCAATTACGCTATCTCGTTAGTGATGCGTTTTTGTTTCGCAAGCAAGCACTATCGTTTCTACGTTTTCTGATCGAACAAGGCGCCACGGTATTATTCACTTCCGAAAGCAGTGAAGAGGCGCCTGACGAAGATTTACAATTTATAAGCGATGGAGTCATTAATCTCAGCTTCTCTAACCAAGAACGAACACTGTGCGTTAGCAAGTTTCGTGGTTCTAACTTTCAAAACGGTTTACACTCAATGCGCTTGACTCAAACCGGAATGCAAGTCTTTAAGCATTTGGTTCCTGAAAAATACCGACAAGAGTTTGTTAAAGAGACAATTTCTTCAGGGGTGGTAGAAATCGATGAATTACTGCACGGTGGATTAGAGCGCGGGACTATAACTATAATTACAGGTCCTAGTGGTGTAGGTAAAACAACGCTAGGACTTCAGTTTATGAAAGAAGCAGCAGGGCGAGGTGAACGTTCGGTTGTTTACACATTTGAAGAGTGGAGAGAAACGCTATTACATCGATGTGAATCAATTAATATTCCCGTTCGCATTATGATGCAGCGTGGTACACTTTCGATTGTTCAGGTGGAACCGTTACACTATACTCCTGATGAACTAGCAAATTTGGTTCGTCATGAAGTGGAGCTACACGAAACAAAGATTGTAATGATTGATAGTATCTCTGGTTATCGTTTGTCATTACGGGGTAATGATTTAGTTACCCATATCCACGCACTATGTAAGTATTTACAAAATATGGGTGTTGCAGTATTATTAATCAACGAAGTAGAAAGCATAGCAGGTGAATTTAAAGTAACGGAAAATAATATTAGTTATTTAGCTGACAATATTTTATTTTTACGCTATGTCGAAATTAAAGGGGAAATGCGACGCGTCATTGGAGTACTAAAAAAACGGTTAACTAACTTTGAGAAAACTTTGCGCGAGTTTGAGATTAGCCGCTACGGGATTAAAGTTGGCAAGCCGCTTACGAATTTACGTGGTATTCTCAAAGGTGTACCCGATATTTTAGATTCGTCCGATTTGAAATAATTATTTATTTTTTGTGCAGATAGCTGGTAAAAATGCTTATATGAGTCGCATTCTACTTTTATTAGAGCATACAGAGAATCGGCGCCTGCTATCTGAATGGTTAGAGCGTTACCACGAGGTAATAATTGGAGATGCGATTGTACTGACACGACATGCAGTTCCTTTGCTTGATGATAAATTTGACCTATGTATAATGGATGGTGTTGCTTTGAACCATCTATGGGAATGGGTACGGGCAAGAAAACAAGCAGAATCCCCTGTTTTTCTTCCCTTTCTTCTATGTACAATGTGTTCTGATGTAAAATTACTTACCCGTGACTTATGGCAAAGCATTGACGAATTAATTACTAAACCAGTTGAAAAGCGAGAATTACACGCACGTGTAGAAATGCTGTTACGCTCGCGTCAACTTTCCTTAGAGCTTAGTGCTACTAATATAAAACTACAGCAGGAAATCATCGAACGTGAACAAGCTTTATCACAGTTGCGTCAAAGTGAACTGCGTTTTCGACGTATTGTTCAATCGAGCATTGTTGGTATTGTCATTGCAGATTTTAATGGTAATATTTACGAAGCAAACGATACTTTTTTGCAAATAATTGGTTATACACGACAAGACTTAGAAGCTGGCAAAATTAGTTGGATTGATATAACACCAAGCGAGTATTTGCCACTCGATGAACGGGCGATTGAGCAAATCAAAGCAACGGGTGATTATACCGTGTATGAAAAAGAGTATATTCGTAAAGACGGCAGTCGCGTTCCAGTATTAATTGGTTCTATACAAATTGAACCAGAACAGCCAAAGACTATTGCTTTTATCCTTGAAATTACAGAACGTAAAATTGCCGAACTCGAAACTAAAAAAGCTTTAGAACAAGAAAAAGAACTTAACAATCTCAAATCTCGCTTTGTTTCAATGGTCAGCCACGAGTTTCGTAATCCTCTTAATATTATACAGGGTTACACTGCTTTACTCGAAAAACAAGGCGCCGGATGGTCACAAGAAAAACAAGCAGAAGTATTACAAAAGATAAGAAAATCCGTTAATAATGTAGTTGGTTTATTAGATGATGTGTTAGTAATTAGTAAAGGAGAAATTACCAGCCAAGCATTCAATCCAACTACAATAAATCTGAAGCAATTTTGTCAAAACTTAGTTGCCGAAATGCAATTGGTCGCTAACCCCAAACACCAAATTTGCTTACTGGCGCCAGAACAAGAAATTGAAGTTAATTTAGATGAAAAAGCGTTACAACAAATGTTGACTAATTTATTGTCAAACGCCATAAAATACTCACCGCAAGGAGGAGATATTTTATTTGAACTCACTTATCAAGATAAAGCAATAACATTTAAAATTGAAGATAAAGGCATCGGTATTTCTACAGAAGACCAGCAAAACTTATTTGAATCATTCTATAGAGCCAAAAATGTTGGCAATATTCCCGGTACAGGGTTAGGATTAGCGATTGTTAAACAAGCAGTAGAATTACATCAAGGTGAAATAAACGTAACAAGTAATCTTGGTACAGGTACAACATTTGCAATCACAATTCCCGTTGATTCACAAATGTAGAGACGCGTTCACGCAGTGTCCCGCAGGGAATATATCGCGTCTTATCCCTCCCAAATTTGTAGTTGCCTAGATGCTGCAACAAAGCAGTTAATAACCTTTGGTGGATAAATAAAATGGTCGTAAGCAAGTGCCATCAGTCTTGCTGCTTCACAATAAGGTACTGTTCCAATTCCTGTTCCTAAACCAGGACAAACTACGGTGTTGATTGGATGATTGGAATTCTTGTTATGTTGTCGAATTGCTAATAGCATTGCCCACATTGCTATATATGGTACATCAGTATTTTTAATAATCATTGGCACCCGCATTGTAGGAGTATGTGCCAAAAAAGGATGCTTTGGATGTCCAGTTTCAATAATAAATGATGTACCAACTGGTTGTTCACCTAGGTAATCTTCAAGTATTCGCTCTTGTACTCTATTTTCTAGAGAAAGACCAAAGAACTTGATAATTGCTGCATCCATACCACCGTCCATCATACCAAACGAGTTGGCAGGACTTACTAAGCAATCAAATTCTGTTAGCTGCTCAAAGTAACTATTAACTATTTCAACATTAGGGAAGTAAGCAAAGTATTCTTGGAACGCAGTATATAGCGAGTAGTCAGGCGCCACGAGTATTAATTTCATATCTACGATTGTAGCTTGACATAAGCGCATGTGCCTGCACAAAAGAGGGGCGGGTTTACTATATCGTAGTCAAGATTGATTTTGGGTTAACCCGCCCTTACGATACCCGCTCTTACGATATCCGCCCTACCATACCTGCGTTTACGATATCTACCAGGGTTTGCCGTAACCAAGCATGTCCTGAGTCTTTCCTAGGCACCTTTTTGCAAAACAAACGAATCAAAACTTCATCCATAACCCGCCATACCAGATATTCCTGCATACTGTTGCGACGAATAAGCCTGTATTATAAATGATTACAAATTGTTTCAAAACGTGCGTAAATATGCTCTAGGCAGAGGCAATGTTCATCCATCTCTCTTAGGGTAATAAACAATAAAAGCCTCCACTAACAAAACTCTTATGGGTATGCAAAGCAATCTACCAAATATTCCGACTACGACCTCTAATACATCTGAAGTTAAACAAGCGGTAACAAAAGCAACAACCGATGTAGCTTCAGAAATGCAACCAGAGAAAACTGTAGTAGACAAGTTGCCACCAAAGCCAGATTATCCCCGCTATCGAGTTCGACCAGAACACCCAATTATTTTAGCTGCTCTTGACCCAAACGAGTGTGAGGGTTACGAAAAAAAGAAGCATGTTGAAGAGGAACTTGAATACCAACGTCAGCGCATTCAAAATTTACAAGAACGTTTGTATGCAGAACATCAGCGTAGTTTACTGATTGTGCTGCAAGCAATGGACACAGGTGGCAAAGATGGTACAATCAAACACGTTTTTGGCGGACTTAATCCTCAAGGTTGCCAGGTGTGGTCTTTCAAAAAGCCTAGTGAAGACGAGTCAAGTCATGATTTTTTGTGGCGTTATCATCAACGGGCGCCACAGCGGGGTATGATTTCTATTTTCAACCGCTCCCACTATGAAGATGTACTAGTAGTGCGGGTGAAAGAGTTAGTACCCAAAGAAGTTTGGCAAGAGCGCTATCACTTAATTAATGAGTTCGAGCATATGCTCACTCTCAATAACATTAGAGTAATTAAGTTTTTTCTCCACATTTCCAAAGATGAACAAAAACGGCGCCTAGAAAGTCGGTTGGAAGACCCAACTAAGCATTGGAAATTTTCGAGCAATGATATAAAAGAGCGTAAATATTGGGATGATTACCAAACAGCGTTTGAGGATGCAATTAATAATTGCTCAACAGCTTATGCTCCGTGGTATGTAGTGCCAGCAAACAAAAAGTGGTATCGCAACTTAGTAGTTGCCCGTACTATCGCTGATACACTTGAATCAATGAACCCCCAATTCCCTCCAGCAGAAGTAGGTCTAGAAAGTATTGTGATTGATTGATTAAGTTTGAACTTCTAAAACCTTGTAGAGATGAAACATGTTTCGTCTCTACGTGTATTTAATGTCTATACGGATAATATTTTATTGCTCCAAGCATTACTAATAAAAACAACAATTTTAAAACTTAAATTTCATTTGGGAACAATTTGTTCCCATTAGATTATCCATTACCTGGGACATTTATGTAGGAATGCGTTTGCGACATCAACTTACTTTCAAAACCTTCTCTTTCAACCACGAGTCTACAAGCATATCAACTGAGACCTGCTGCTCAGAGGCAATCTCTAATAGCTTGTTCATCAAATATTTATCAACTGAAATCAAATAGTGGTTGTGCTTGATATTAACATCGAAATGTACTTCTGGCATATCTTCCTCATACTCGCCCATGTCATGAGTATCAAAAAAATCTACCAGTTCTTCTGTAGAATTAAACTTAGGCAACTTGTTAGATTTATTTTCTTCCATATAGTTTGGGGAACCCCTGCAACGCAGTGGCTCCTCTGCGCTTCTATGGTAAAAAAATAATTACTACTCTAACATAGAGAAATTTTGAAGCATATCCATGTCAAAACTAGAACAAATAAAAGAATACAAACAGCAACTACTCGCTGACTTTAATTCTCGTACCAATTATGACAACGGTAGATTTTATATACCAATTGCCCAGCGATTAATAGAAGTGGCAAACCTGCAAAGCGCGCGCAAAATATTAGACGTTGCCACAGGTACAGGAATAGTAGCATTAGCAGCAGCAGAAAAAGTAGGCGCCCAATCCAAAGTAATTGGTATAGATATTTCTGCGGGGATGCTAAGTAACGCTAGAGAAAAACTAGCTGTTTCTGGTTTACAAAATGTAGAATTTATCGAAGCTGATGCCGAATTAATAGACTTTGAGCAAAACAGTTTTGATGTAATATTATGCTCTCTAGCAATTTGTTATCTAACTGATATCCAAAAAGCTTTATATAAATGGCATAGTTTTCTCAAACCAGGTGGAAAACTTGTATTTAACGCTTGGACAGAAAACGCATTTACAACAAGTGTTTTATTTCGAGAAGTCGCAGCTAGATATGGTATTATTGTGACTAATCCAAATGCACCGCTAGGTACATCGCAAAAATGCCAGCAATTATTGTCAGCAGCAGGTTTTGAAAATAAAAATATTATAATTCAACAAGATCAGTTTGGCTGGTATTTCACACCTAATGTAGACAGTGCAGAACAAATATGGGAAGTTAACGCTAAAAATGTATTTGGCTACCAAGTTCAACAACTGGCACCCGAAAAACTGCAAGAATGTTTTGCAGAATATATAAAAGAAGTCCAAGCGTTACCAGTTACTGAAAAAGGCGCCTGGTGTGATGCATCAATATTTTTTGTTACAGCAGCAAAAATATAATAATGTAGAGACGTTACATGTAACGTCTCTACAATATATCTATTGGTCAATATCTATTGGTAATAAAGCTTAGTTGTTAATATAAGATTAGAGTAATTATACCTATGGTTATAGCTTTATGAGACCGCAACGCATTGAACCTCAACCTGGACAAGAGTCAGTATGGGACTATCCACGTCCACCACGTTTGGAAGATGTCAGCAAGCACATTCAGATTATTTTTAATGCTGAAACAATCGCTGATACCCACAGTGCAAAGCGAGTATTAGAAACAAGTCATCCTCCAGTTTACTATATTCCACCTGCCGATATTAAAATGGAATATCTCATAAAAATGCCTCAATCTAGTTTTTGCGAGTGGAAAGGGGCAGCAGGATATTACACACTGCGCGTAGGTGATAAAGAATTGCAAAACGTTGCTTGGTTCTATCCTAACCCCACACCTCAATTTGAATCTATGAAAGATTATGTGGCGTTTTATGCACATCCAATGGATGCATGTTATGTAGATGGTGAAAAAGTGGCGCCGCAACCAGGAAATTTTTATGGTGGTTGGATAACCAAAGATATCGTTGGGCCATTTAAAGGAATTCCCGGCAGTTGGGGATGGTAAAATTAACTATCTTTTGGGATGGGCATCCTTGCCCGTCCTTACACATCTATACAGGCGGTTCGGGATGCCCGCTCCACAAGAATTTATCTACAAGAATGAATTATTTTTGCCATCCTAATTTAGTTGGTTGTTCATATACCTTTTTTAGGGTGTTCACATCTCTAGCTGAAATTAATGGTGGGTTACGTACCTGTGAAAAGTATAAAGCGTCGCTTTGTAGTGGGCTATGTCCCCAAATACCTAATGCGTGCCCAAGTTCGTGCCGTGCGGCAGCAGTAAGGTATTTACCCATTTGACTCGGACTCAATAAAATACTAAATCTATGGTATAAAATATTATTTTTTGTATACAAATTATATGTTGTTTGTGCTGAACGCGCACGCGGTGGGTTTCCTTGAAGTGGAGGCGCCTTTCTTAAAATTGTAATATCGGCTGACTCTGATTGCTCAACTATCTGTAATGGTAAATAAGCATTCCATTCTTGAACAGTCGATGATACAGTTTTTACCCATGTATCTGCTTGATTCTTATTAAGATTTTTTGGCGTTTCGATATAAACTTTAACAGGAAAATTTGACCAGACTAAGTATCCTACTTCTGTTGGTTTCACTGCATCAAAATAATCACCACTGTTTCTCACGTCTTGCCAACGCATGAGTGTTGACGGTAGAGGATGTGTAAGTGTTGAAGGTGTTTGCCCAACAACAATAAACTGCGAGTTAATTAGAACTAGCAGCCAAGTGGTTAATAATATTCCTAAAAATATAAATATGCGGGTTGGGATATTGGGTCTAGGGTTACGGTTATAGTATTTTTGTTCCGTTCCCATTCCCCTATCCTCCCTATAATGTTTTACTAATTATTTAGGCAACCAACCAGCGCTTAACACAACTGTCAAGCCCATAAATATAGCAGTTAATGCCCAAGTCACTCGGTTAAGAGTACTTTCAGCGCTTTTGGCACTGCTAAATAATTGAGCTTGTCCACCAATGGCGCCAATACCATCACCTTTGGGACTATGAAGTAGTACCAGAATAATTAAGCCAACAGCAGAGAATGTCCAGATTCCTTGAACAATATTAGTGACGGTCATGATCAAAATTACATAAAAAGGTTAATAGTTAATAGTCTGTAAGGTGGGCAATGCCCACCCTACGCGCCTTATAACTCTCTATTATTCTACATTCCCACTTGTGCGGGTGTGCGGTTGTTTCGCACTTCGTAGTCAGCAGATACTACTAGGGATTTCCCGGTCATTTCTGCTGGTTGGGGAATTTGCAAAATCTCTAAAATTGTTGGCGCAATGTCCGCTAGCTTACCATCTGAGCGTAAGTTAACATCTGTACCGTGTCCAGGAATTTTTGCTCCTTCGCCTTCGACTAGTATCAGGGGTACTGGGTTTGTAGTGTGGGCAGTCCAAGGATTACCCGAATCGTCTAACATATGTTCTGCGTTGCCGTGGTCGGCTGTAATAATTGCCGTGCCACCTGCTTTTATTACACCCTCTAGCAGGTGCCCCACACAACGGTCTACTGTTTCAATAGCTTGCACTGTGGCTGGAATTTGACCCGTATGACCTACCATATCTGGGTTGGCATAATTTATTACCACTAGTGAATAAATTTGCTTCCCTATAGCAGAAGTCGCTACATCGGTGAGGGCTTCGGCGGACATTTTAGGCGCCTGGTCATAAGTTGCCACCATTGGACTCGATACGAGTTCACGGTCTTCACCTGGGTAGGGGTCTTCCAAACCACCGTTGAAGAAATAAGTTACATGGGCGTATTTTTCAGTTTCGGAAGTGCGGAACTGTTTTAAACCCCGGTTTGATATTACTTCCCCCAAAATGTTACTAAGATTTTGTGGCTCAAATGCAACACTAACTGGTAGTTCAGGGTCGTATTGAGTAAAAGTAACAAAAGACAGTGGCGCAATTAACTGTCTCTCAAAACTATTAAAATTAGGACTCACCAAAGCATGAGTTAGCTGCCGCGCGCGGTCAGGGCGGAAGTTATAAAATATAACACCATCGCCAGCTTCAATTGCTCCAGGTGCTAACCGCACGGGAACAATAAACTCGTCGGTTATGTCGGCAGCATAACAAGCTTTGACAGTTTCCATTGCCGAGAGTCCATTACCCTCACCATCAATAGTCATCACATCGTAGGCAAGTTTGACTCTATCCCAACGACGATCTCTATCCATTGCGTAGTAACGACCGCTAACTGTCGCTATTTTACCAACGCCGATACGGTCTATATAATTTTGAATCAGTCCTACTGCTTCTACACTCTCTTTAGGTGCAGTATCACGACCATCAGTGATAGCGTGAATACAGACTTGGGAAATACCTTGTGCTTTAGCTAAGTCAAGTAGTCCAAACAGGTGGCTAATGTGGGAGTGTACACCTCCCTCAGAACAAAGCCCGACCATATGCAGTTTGCCGTTTCGACTCAGGACTTCCTGACAAATCTTTATTAACGCTGGATTTTTATTAATGGAACCGTCTTCTACCGCATCTGAAATGCGTACTAACTCTTGCGGTACCACTCGACCAGCGCCAATATTCAAATGACCAACTTCTGAGTTACCCATTTGACCTTCTGGCAAACCGACGGCTTTTCCTGACGTGCGAATGAGCGTGTGCGGATATGCCGACCATAGGCTATTCATGACTGGAGTCTTAGCCTGTGCAATTGCATTTCCTTTCGTCTCCTCGCAGTAGCCCCATCCGTCTAAAATGACTAGCACCACGGGAGCAACAGGTGCCTTGGTCATAATAAAACTGCCCTTTACTTTTTGTAATATCCGAATAATACCACTGCTACCCCTGTTAGCAAGTGAATTTCTGCTTATTAGCTTCTCTTATTATAAATATCTGTTTTTTTAGACATTTCTTAATTATTCAACACTTACAGACATATTTACGATCTTTCAATACTGTCACTAGATAGATGCAATTTATTTATATCTTGCTTGACTGTATCGGCGCCAACTCTTAAGTAATAATCTCGACATTTTTAAATTATATTTTCTAATGCAATTTACTGTAACCAATTAGTAATTTCAAATTAGTTTTTTATTTATTTGCACTAATTGCAATAAATTCTCATTTATCAATAATGATTATAATTCTAATGCAAGCTGTATTTAAAAAGGGCGGGCAAGGATGCCCACCCCACAAGATTGTGATTCCACAAACAATTTCTACTTTTTCTTTGCGGTAGATTTAGCGCTTTTAGCAGCTTTCTTCGCAGCTTTTTCTTTCTCGATATCAGCCAGACGTGCGGCTTCTTTTTCTTCTTCAAGCTTGCTGAGATAGTAATGGTAATCACCCAAATAAACACGAAACTCACCATCGCGAATTTCGACGATTTTATTTGCTATCTGCGAAACAAAATAACGGTCGTGTGATACAACAATTACGCTACCATCATAATTTTGCAGCGCATCTTCGAGCATTTCCTTGGCAGGAATGTCTAAATGGTTTGTCGGCTCATCTAGAATTAATAAATTCGCTGGACGTAGGAGCATCTTAGCTAATGCCAAGCGTGCCTTTTCACCACCGCTTAATGCTGAGACATTTTTAAATACAGTGTCACCACTAAACAAAAATCGTCCTAAAATTGTCCGAACTTCTTCGTTTGTCCAGGTAGGCACTTCGTCATGGATAGTTTCCATAACGCTTTTACTTAAATCAAGTGCTTCTGCTTGGTTCTGTTCAAAGTAACCTGGAAGAACATTATGGTCGCCTAGTTTTACAATACCTTCACTCGGCGCCTCCATTCCCATAATCAAACGTAGCAATGTAGACTTACCTGCACCATTCGGAGCTACGAAGGCAATTCTATCACCGCGCTCGACTATTAAACTGGCGCCTAAGAACAGAATTTTGTCGTCATATGTATGTGTCAACTCATCAATAATTACAACTTCGCGTCCGCTACGAGGTGCAGGAGGAAACTGGAAGTGTAAAGTACGTACTGAACTTGTAGGCGCCTCAATACGTTCAATTTTATCAAGCAATTTTTCTCGGCTTTTCGCTTGAGTACTACGAGTCGCACTAGCACGGAATTTTTCTACAAACGCTTGTTGCTTTTCGAGTTCTTTTTGCTGACGTTCAAAAGCACTAAGCTGCGCTGACTGATTTTCAGCTTTTTGTTGTAGGTACGAAGAATAATTACCTAAATAAGTAGAAGAAACACCACGTTCAGTTTCGACTATTTGAGTACACAAACGGTCAAGAAACTCCCGGTCATGCGATACAATCACCATCGGGGTAGTAAGTTTCTTGAGATAACCTTCTAACCACTCGATAGTTTCCAAATCTAAGTGGTTCGTAGGTTCGTCCAGCAGTAACAAATCAGGTTCTTGCAGTAAAATCTTACCTAAACCCATTCGCATTTGCCAGCCACCACTGAAAGCACTTACTAAACGCTCCCCATCTTCGATTTGAAAACCCATTTCTGGTAAAATCTTACCGATGCGCGCATCCAACCCGTAACCATCGAGTGCTTCAAACTGACGCTGTAACTTGTCTAATTTATTAATTAATTTATCGAGTTCTTCGGGTGTGGCACTTTCCATCTCGCGCGTTACTTGTGCCAACGCCAACTGTACTTCGTTTGCTTCCTTAAATACCGTCCAAAATTCTTCGTTAACAGTGTGTGATGGGTCTACCTCAAACTCTTGGTTGAGGTAAGCTATATGTAAACTCGAAGGACGAACAATTTCACCCGAAGTCGGCTCGACTTCACCTGTGATAATCTTAAGCTGGGTGGACTTGCCGGCGCCGTTTACACCAACTAAACCAATTCTGTCGCCAGCTTTGACCTCCCAATTGACATCCTTGAGGACTTCACCAGTCGGGTAAATTTTACTGATATGTTCGAGTCGTAGCATCCAGTGTCTCCAAGGTAGGGAATGAGTAGGTACATGCGCGCGTAGCCGCATTGTGTCTAATCTTAACAAAAATTAATGCAATTGTAGAGACGTTATATGTAACGTCCCCACAAGATTTTGATATTTATTTCTACCACAGAGACACAGCGTATACAGACAAGAGGGTGACTTATATCTTGCACCATTATCAACAAGCCAAAAGAAACCGGGCTTCTATACGATTAATTAAGGTTTTTTAGCCAAATATTTTGCAAGAAGCCCGGTTTCTAGACCAGGTGCAAGATGTGAGGTGAGAGATTGTAGAGATAAGGCGCCTGTTAGGAGTCTGAACCGTCTTTTTGTACTACTTGTCTAACCAGTTCCACACTTATATCAAGGGCACTTCTATAAAATAAGTTGGTTTGTCTTTACCTCTTTTAGGTATAAAAACACCATCAATACGGAATGCTGTTTGCTTGACTTCGATTGATTTGAAGTTGTATGCACTGGCAGTAGTAGATGCATCTCCAATGAGTTCAAAGAAAGTTCCGGGAAATTCTTTGAACAAACGATAAAATATGCTGTCGGTCTTCACAAATTATCAATTATTTCAAATTAGATATATATGTATTACTAAACCGACAGTTTTGTACCTGCTTTTTTTAAATAGTTTCTTGACCGTCTCTGACTTTTAGTAATTCGTCTTTAGATTTTCCTAAAATGCGGGCGAGCGGTGCCATCAATGCGTCTTCAATTTTGTCACCTGCATAAATATTGTTTAACTCGACTGGTGAAACTTTAAAAGTATCGCAAAATTTAGCAAATTCTTTGTCCCCTAAATCTAATTGTTGCTGTCTTTCACGTAGAAATCCTGCAATTGCGAACGTACCGCATTTTGGACGCTCGCTGCTTTTTAGATATTTTTTGATTAGCTCTTTGACTTGACTTGTATCGCCGCCTGATTGCCTAATTAAATCGGTACAAGCTGTAGTCAATGCTTTTTTCAATAATTCGTCTTCATTTAACTGTTTGATTATCGTTTCTGAATATCCTTTTTTGAAAAATCCAGCTACGGCGCCTTTATAGTACACAGGCATGTAACTTTCGTGTACACCTAATTGCCAATCGGTAGATTCATTGCGATATTCGGACATGGCTGCACCTGTAAAACGTTAAGACTTTACCTGTTATAGCCTCTCTTACAAAAAATGCCCCCTTTGGCTCCTAAGTAACTGTTTATACTAAAAAACTTTCTTGACTCTAAGAAGCAAATTAACTCTCGTATGAAAACATAACTATATAGTCTACTCTATTATTCAGTATTTTGTCTTCCGCTCTTGTGGCTATACTTTATATAAAATGCGTCGATTCAAGTAGTTTAAAGAATCTACAAAAAGTATTAGTCTTTTTAGACGCTAAAAATCGTATTATATAACTAAATGCAGCGTTTTAAGTTCGTAAATCGCTTAATATCAAGCTATAAGTATTTTTACTTGGCTAGTACCGCACTATACTACTATATTTAGTACATGTAATATATAAACCTTGTATAGGCGCCTCGATTCGGTAGCGCTTCTGAAACGTGAGTTTGTATAAGTATGCAAAGGTAATGGTATTAAAAGTGTGGAAACTTGAATATATCTCCACAGTTACACGCAATATAAATTAATAGGATAAGACAATTGGAAGTACTTCTACGCTTGGACACCAAGATACGTAATTACATGCTGATTTTGTTCGCGGACGAATTTTTGCTCTATGTGTAGTGGGGTTTGACTTGGGTATTGCAATTGCTGGCCCGCTTGGAGGTTCGATTGCCGAACAAGTCAGTTATCATAATATGTTTGGTATTGCAGGCGCCTTAACTTTCTTAGCCATTATAATTTTTCTAACTCTATCAAACAAAACTCTAATA
The DNA here is from genome assembly GCA_019359675.1 of Calothrix sp. FI2-JRJ7. Classification (GTDB taxonomy): domain Bacteria; phylum Cyanobacteriota; class Cyanobacteriia; order Cyanobacteriales; family Nostocaceae; genus Dulcicalothrix. Next base: position 83,894 of record JAHHGX010000085.1, on the reverse strand, counting down.
AACTCATTACGCTTTGCCTTTGGACGTAGTGATGATGACTTTGCTTATCAGGATGTTCAAAAGGCGCCTGTGTTTGATCCCCAAGAAAACTATCCAGTGCTATCTACCACTGGTATTGCAGCGGAGTAATTCGCAACGGATAGAGGTAGTTTAATGACGTAGGGTGCGTGAAAGGCATTAGGATTAAGCAACGTAACACAAGATTAAACTGCTTTCACGCACCTTACGATTGAATTGGTAAAGCGAGCTTGCATAATTTCTCTTCGCCAGCACCTATATGTTAATTAGGGGAGCAAAAAGTTTTTTAAATTTTTTCTCTGATTTTACACACTTTATTGCTGGTTAAGATATGATTAATAACGTTAGGCTAGATACTCCACTTGCTTCTACTTCCTTTGCGACCAGTTTGGAAATTACCAAATTTGTGGCTTTACTAAATATACACAAATCACTTCAACATAACTTATGGCAAAATACAGCTATTTTAGATGAGGCAAAGAAAGCTGCATATTTAATTGACGAAGATTCGGAAGCGCGCATCGAAGCATTTAAATATTTAGCGTCAGTTTTCGCACGTGCGGGACACCATCATGAAGCCAAAGAAGTTTTGAAGCAAGTTAAAGATTCTCCAGTTGTCAAGACGAAGGAACTAGGAGAATTAGCAAAAGCATTAGCCAGTGCGGGAACTGTGTATACAGAGGAAGCTTTTTTAGTCTTTAACGAGGCAACGAAAACCGCGCTTCAGATAAAACATCAACCTACACAGATAAAGGCACTTGAAGAACTAAAGCTGTTGTTTAATAATTTCAGCGAGTAACCCACTAGAAGCCATATTCAAATTTAATGTATAGTCAATATAATTAAAAGTCTCTTCCAAAGGTTTTAAAGTACTCTTCCAACCCAAACCATCAGTAATCCAAATAAATTTGTGATTTTGCGCCGTTAAAAAATCATACAAACCCTTATACTCACCTGCGGTGGCTTTCAACTTAGAACCACCTCCACCATAGAAATTGACTTCAATTAAATAAATCAACTCTTGATTATTAATTGCAAAATCAAATCTTCTGCTTGATTTATCTACTTCCACTACAATATCCCACTCAATCAAAATTTTCTCAGCAGTAGCTTGTTTAATATATGTAAAATTACTCGCATTACAAATCGGCTTTACTAATTCTTCAACTATCATTTCCATCGTATCCCCAGCACGATTTTTTCTACCGTTACTATCGAGTCCCACCTCTATTCCTAATACATAATCTGGAATACTCTTAATAGTACGGTTTTTAAATAGTTCCAGCACACCAGTTTCTCTGACAAACTCTACTGCGGCATCAATATTTTCTGGAAATAAAAGACTTTGACTGCTAAAATTAAACCCCTTATATTGAAAATGTCCTTCTGTAAAGCTAGTTAGAATTCTAAAATTTTTTGTTCGACAAGCTATTAAAATTGGAATTGCGCTGTAAATGCCTGGATAAGTTTGTAATAGTTCTCTAAACTCTTGCTCTATATTATTTTTTCCAATTAAATAATTTAGAGTATTCAAATGTATTTCAACGCTTTTAAAATTGGATAGGACTTTTTGCCAATTGACAAAATAGTCCCATATTGTGATAGAGTCAGTCAAAGTATTTTTCAAATGCTTAAATACATCTTTGGTAGCAGCGCTTCCCAAAAAATCATGAAATACCTGACTATTTTTCATACTTTGCTTGTTTATTATAAATAAGGTGCGTGACGCTACTAGTTTACTTGCTTCGTTGCTAGATTGTCATGGCGTCACGCACCCTACTAGTAATTCATAATTAAGAGTTCGTTAATTTGACCGCGTTTGGATGCGTTACAGTTAATTTTACGCGCAGCTTTTACTCGCTCAATTCTATAGGCATTATAGGCATGTTCAAAGAAGTTATCGTTCATATTTTCGTTTTTAGGGTCTGAATTACTCAATAACAGCTTGGCGCCGAAACCATCCAACTCAGCAAAAAAGTCCCTCAATCTTAACTGCTCACTATCATGCCATATATTTTGAGAATAACCAGTAAAATTAGCGGTACTGCTTATAGGTCGGTAAGGAGGGTCAAAATATACAAAAGTTTTATCATCAATAAAATCTTTGCACTTCGTAAAATCTCCCAACTCAATATGAGTTTTTTGCAGTACTAAAGAAATAGCCTTCAAATTATCCACATTACAAATTAAAGGCTTTTTATACTTGCCACAAGGAACATTAAACTCACCTTTGGAATTAACTCTAAACAAGCCATTAAAACAAGTACGGTTCAAAAAAATAATCTTAGCTGCACGCTCTACCCAATTACTACTAAATACATTAAAATCAATACTTCTTCGCTTTGAATTAAATAATTGCCGCACATGATAAAAATACTGGCTTTTTTCAATATCTGACATAGACCAATACTTAGATTGAATCTTTAATAAAGCATCAATCAATGCATACACATCAAGTTTAATAGTTTTATAGGCAAGTATCAATTCAGGATTAACATCATAAATAAAAAACTCATCAATGCTCGACTGATAACCCGAAGAAGCAAGATAGAAAAACATTGCCCCTCCTCCCACAAACGGCTCAACATACCTTTTGATTGAACCATTTAACAAGCCTTGCGGCAAATATCTACTTATTTGTTCTAGAAGCTGACCCTTCCCTCCTGCCCATTTCAAAAATGGTTTTGCTGGAGCCTGGTTTGCTGTATAAACATTGTAATTAGAAGGCGCCTCAAATACACCTCGCTTCGCCACACCTTTTTGCAAAGCTATATGAGTTCCTACTTTCACATCATAGTTGTTACGTACTATATAAGCCATTAATTTATGATGAATCTAGTTTAGTACTATAGTACTTTAAAAAAACGAAAAAAGAATACTTGTTCTACCTTACTCCAAAGAGCAAAATTGCAAAACAAAACAGTGTAATATCTTACTCGTTTTTACCACTAGCCAGCGCAAATTCAGGCAATATAGATACCTTATTGTCAAAAAAATAACTCCCTGTAATTAGTAGGTTGGGTGGAGCGTAAGCGTAACCCAACATAAAGCCTTAAAATCCGTAAGGCGCCGACTCAACTAGCTTTAATCTCCGAACCCGACAACTCAATCGAAGAAGCAAGTCTATCCATAACAACACGACCAATAACCGCCACATCAGACAATGGCATCACCTTAATTTGCTTAACAATCTGATTCAAATCTGAAGAATTAAATTGCGGCTTAATCCCCAAATAATTTAAAAGCTCCTCAATTGTGTAACCTGCTCTCTACTGCTGTAATATTTTTCTAACCGTACAGACGAGAAGATTTTAGCCTGGAAAACCTAAGCATTAAACTTGCATGTAAATAATTCCGGTGATTGTAAAGTACACAGCGATTATTTATACCGCTAACTAGCTTTTGGTTCCTCCAAAGATTCAACAGCCGCAGCCAAGCGACTGGCGCCTGCTTGAACAATCTGAGCAACTTGAGATAAAGGCATATGATTGATTTGCCTCAAAATCAAACTCAAATCAGAAGCTTCTTGTACAGGTTTGCCTTCCAAACAGCCAAGCAACTCTTCGAGTGTATAACCTGCTCTAAGTGCAATTTTTGCTAAATACTCTGTATCAGGCACATTCACGCCCTTTTCCCACAACTGTACAGCAGTCGCAGAAACACCCAAAAGTTTGCCAAAGGCTCTTTGACTCATAGAACCACGAGCTTGCTTAATGATTTCAATCAGTTTTTCCCTGCTTTCGATATTCACTGCTGTGGTTACTAAGAGAGCATTTACAAATTTAGTTTAGTAATCAATTACTAAAAGTTTCGTTGCATATTGACAACTTTCATTGGAAGATGTATTTTACAATGAAAGTTGTCAATGTATAACTACCAATGTAGTTTGCTGCTGGAATTATATAGATGGGGTGCATCATGCGTAAGCGAGTAAGGCAAAGTTACTATAAGGCTCCAAACAAAAAGGTTCAGAGCTTAATCGCCGCTAACAAAATTACACCACATGTTTGGCGCCTGAGCGAAGGTAATTTAATCGAAGCGCTCTACGCTCAAGGTTACAACGTAAAAAAAATCAAGAAAATCTCCTACCTCAAGCACCAAGTAAGCATTTCATACTGGGATACAAAAGGTGGGGTATGCAGTGGGTTTTTCAGCTATCGAATTTTTGCACGCTGGCAACAGGCCGTTGAAAGATTAGTTTACAACTGCGGAAGTATAAGACAGTTACAGCAATTGAGGAATGGCGCCTAAATTTTTATCTTATAGCAGTGTATGAAATGTTGGGTTCCACAAAGCCTCCACCCAACCTACATAAAATAATGGAACAGGCAGGGATGCCTGTTCCACAAGAGTAGCAATAACACAAGATTAGTTGTTGCCAGCATTGGCGGCTAGTTCGGCTAGTTGATCTTGTTGGTCTTGGGAAATACAAGATTGTATTACTGTTTCTAGGTCGCCTTCGAGAACTGGGGTTAAGGAGAAGTTTTGGTTGAGACGATGGTCGGTGACGCGGTTGTCTTTGTAGTTGTAGGTGCGGATTTTTTCGGAACGGGCGCCTGTTCCTACTTGCAGGCGCCTTGCTGAAGTGATGGCTGCTTGTTGTTCTTGCAGTTTCATTTCATACAATTTCGCGCGCAAGATTTGCATTGCTCGTTCTTTGTTTTGTAACTGGCTTCGTTCTTCTGTACAGAAGATTCTTATACCAGTTGGTTTGTGTAATAAGTCAGCGGCTGTTTCTACTTTGTTGACGTTTTGTCCACCTGCACCACCCGAACGCGCGGTTTTCATTTCGATGTCTTTGGGGTCAATGTGTACTTCTACATCATCGACTTCTGGCATTATTGCTACTGTCGCTGTTGATGTATGTACTCTTCCACCTGCTTCGGTGAGGGGGACGCGCTGGACTCTGTGTACTCCTGCCTCAAATTTTAATTGGCTATATACGTCGTCGCCTTTAATTTCTAGAATTACTTCTTTCCATCCACCCATGTCTCCTAATGATTCACTCATTAACGAAACTTTCCAACCTTGGGTTTGAGCATAACGAGTATACATCCGCATTAAGTCTCCAGCCCAAATACTGGCTTCGTCACCTCCAGTACCCGCACGAATTTCTAACATGATGTTTTTATCATCGTTAGGGTCGCGTGGTAGTAGTAGTAATTTTAAGCGGTTCTCTAAATACTCAATTTTTTCTTCGAGTTCTTTTACTTCCAGTCCTGCCATTTCTTGCATTTCTGGGTCACTCGCTGACTCTTTATATATTTGACGCGCTCCAACTAAGTCGTCGGTAGCTTGTTTCCAAGTTTCGTAGGTGTTTACTACTTCTTCTAAACCTGACCGTGCCTTGGCTATCTGTTGATACTCGTCTTGGTCTCTTGCGGTATCTGGGTCTCCTAGGCGCCGAGTCAACTCGTTAAAAGTTTGTTCGACAGATTTTAATTTCTCCAGCAAATATTGTTCAGCCATAATGCGTGCCTCACGCTCCTTCAAAAATAAGTTGATTAGCTCAATTGCAAAGAACACAAAATCGACCCGGCACTTCTCTGTGCGGGGTCGTTCAAAGCAAAGCTAACCAGCTACTTCTGGTCTTCTTCTTTAGCGGCGGCAGCTGATTGGTCGAACATACCGTACTTACGGAGGAAGCGCTCTACGCGACCTTCGGTGTCAATAATCTTTTGAGTTCCTGTGTAAAAGGGGTGGTTTCCAGACCAAACGTCTACGTGTAATTCGGGTTTGGTGGAGCCTACTGTCATTACAACTTTTCCGTTGCAATACACTTTCGCTTCTGGATACCACTCAGGGTGAATTCCTTCTTTTGCCATTTTCCTGTTGTGGTGAATCTATATAAATTATAACTCAGTTATGAGTTATGAGTGATGAGTTATGAGTTATAAACTTCCAACTCCTAACTCCTAACTCCTAACTCTTTATCGTTTCGAGTATTGAGGAGCTTTGCGAGCTTTGTGTAAACCGTATTTTTTACGCTCTTTTGCACGAGGGTCACGGGTTAAGTAACCTTCGGTTTTGAGTGGAGGACGGTTGCCTGGGTCTAGTTGGCACAAAGCACGCGCTACGCCTAAACGTACTGCGTCTGATTGACCTGTAAGACCACCACCTTCGGCTTTTACCATGATGTCGTAGTCATTTTCCATACCTAGTGTTTCTAGGGGGGCTTTAATGATACCTAGGTAGTTGGCGTTGAATTGGAAATACAAATCTCCAGGTTTGCCGTTGACTACTAGTTGTCCGGTACCTGGAACGAGACGTACTCGTGCTACTGCTGATTTACGGCGCCCTGTACCAAAGTACATCGCGCGACCGCTGGTTTCGGTGGCTTGCATTAACCTTCTGCTCCTGGAATTGTATTGATTATTAATTCTTTAGGTTTTTGAGCGGTATGGGGGTGGGTTGGACCCGCGTAAACTTTAAGCTTTGTAAATAGACTTTTTCCAAGGCTATTTTTGGGAAGCATACCCTTAACTGCTTGTTCGATAATCCGTTCGGGTATACGTTCTTGCAGTTTAGCAAAGGTTTCTGTTTTCATCCCACCTGGGCGCCCAGAGTGGCGACGGTAAAGCTTTTGTGAGCGCTTTTTACCTGTTACAGCAACTTGTTCAGCGTTAACTACAATTACAAAGTCACCTGTATCTAAGTGAGGAGTAAAAGTAGGCTTATTTTTGCCTCTGAGAATCATTGCAATTTCGCTAGCTAAACGACCAAGACGTTGGTCTTTAGCATCTACTACATACCAGTCACCCTCAAGGGTATTAACTGGTGGAAGATATGTTTTTTGGGCTGTCATCTTTTTTATTTCCTTTGTTTATGAGAATTGGTTTATTATCCCCTATTCCCCAAATACAAATTTCGGCTGCGTGTCGTACCAAATTTCTTTTGGAACTGGAAAGTCTGGATAGCCTACTCGCAATAAGCATAAGCCTTGTGCGGGCGCCGAATGTTTCACTTGTTCTCGGAGTTGGTTCTTCCAAAGATTTGTGAAGTTTGAAACTGTTCTTTCTTTTGTTCCTACCTGTACTAACATCCCTACAATCAACCGCACCATACCGTACAAAAAGCCGTCTGCTTGTATTTCTATATTTAGAAACGCACCTGAGCGATTACATTGTGCTGCTTGGACTTCTACTATTGAGTGCGCTCGCTTTGAGTTTGCACGTCGAAAAGCACTTAAGTCATGCTTTCCTACCAAAGGTTCTAACGCTGTCTGGATTAATGATTCATCGAGTGGCGCCTGATAATAATGCCAGCAAAAGGGTTGGATAAACAAATTTGGGCGTGCTTCAGTATAAAGCGTATAACGATAACGTCGGTACGATGCGCTAAAACGTGAATGCCATGTGCTATCAACTTCGATTGAGGCTCTTATCAATATATCTTTCGGTAAGTAAGTGTTGAGAACAGGCGCCCATTTATGTGGTGGCAGCGGACTTGCAACATCAAAATGTGCTACTTGTGCTGCTGCATGTACACCACTGTCGGTACGTCCGGCGCCATGCAAATTAATATGTGAACCCACAATACTCGCAATCGCTTTCTCAATTTCTTCTTGTACGGTACGGTGTTGTGTTTGCCTTTGCCACCCATGAAAATTAGTGCCAAGGTATTGAATTACTATGGCTATACGCTGCAAATCTATGGGTTGAGACGTTAACATTGAATTAGGATTTTTATACTAATTCAATAATTGCCATGTCGCAATTGTCGCCACGGCGTGGTACGGTACGCAAAATACGGGTGTAACCACCATTACGATTTTCATATCGTTTTGGTGCCTGCTCGAATAAGGCTTGTACTAGGTCTTTATCATAGATATAACCTAGTGCTTGGCGCCTACTAGATAATGAACCGTCTTTTGCTAAGGTAATCATTTTGTCAACTTCGGCTCGTACAACTTTGGCACGAACTAAAGTAGTAGTAATTCGACCGTGACGAATTACTTCGGTTGTGAGCGCGCGCAAAAGGGCACGACGCTGGTCTGCTGGTTTGCTTAGTTGTTTAACTCGACAACGGTGACGCATAATAATTGACGCATGAAAAATAGAATGGAATTGATATCCGAATCAGCGGCTGATAGCTAGTGGGTACCGGGTAATGGGTAATAGTTAAGCTATTCGTAACGCTCCTACTATTACCCTTTGCACCTAACAACTACCAATCATATGCAAATAACTATTAACTATTAATTCTTCAGATTTACATTAGTTACTAGCTATGCTTTGAACCCCGCTCTTGAGGTAGAGTAATACCCAAACGTCGCTGCAAAGCTTCTACGACTTCTTCAGCTGACTTTTGACCGAAATTCTTTATTTCTAAGAGGTCTTCTTGAGTATAATCCAATAAGTCAGCTACAGAGTTGACTTGGGCACGCTTCAAACAGTTGTAAGCGCGTACAGAAAGTTGTAACTCTTCGATAGGAATTTGTGCGGTTGGGTCTAAGTCTTCAGCTATACCTGTATCTTGCTCAGTGTAAGTGAAGTCTTTTAATGGATTAAATAAATCCACTAATATACTTGCTGCTGAAGATAAAGCTTCTTGTGGGCTAAGACTACCGTTTGTCCAAACTTCTAACAAAAGTCTGTCTTTGGGTATGTTGCTTTCACCGCGTGTTTCTTCAACACTGTAGTTAACTTTTCGTACTGGCATAAATACAGAGTCTATCTGTAAAAAATCTAACGATGTCGCTTCTTCACGACCACGTTCGACTGTACGATAACCTTTGCCCTTTTCAATCCGAAACTCCATTTCCAGTTTCGCGCCTTCTGCAAGAGTAGCGACATACTGAGTTTGGTCAATCACTTCAACTTCACTAGGTAAATCAAAATGCGCTGAAGTGACGTTCGCTGGGCCAGTAACAAGCAAGCGACCGATTTGAGGTTGAGAGGAATAGCTTTTGAGGATAACTTCTTTCATCCGCATTAGGATTTCAAGAACGTCTTCCCGCACACCTGGAACGGTGGCAAACTCATGTGTAACGCCCGCAATTCGTACCGCAGTAACCGCCGTACCCTCTAAGTTAGAGAGTAATACTCGTCTAAGGGCGTTACCAACCGTTGTTCCTTGACCTCTTTCTAAAGGTTCTAAGACAAACTTGCTGTAATGGCTCCGAGTTTCTTCTGTATTGGACTCTACACATTCAATTTGAAATTGCGCCACGGAGCAGCCTCCCTTGTATAACAGTCCTGAATTCGCAACTGCGTAAAAATTGCTAGTTCTTTCTTTGACAAACGTTGCCCAGTTCTGGCTCAATTATCAGAGTTCTTATTATTGAGACTGGGCGATACGAATTAATTTGCGGCCACTATAGCGAGTGAGGAGAACTTCAAAAACGCTCGAATTGGGGTTTTAACCCAATTTACTACTATCTCTATACACGGCGCCGCTTAGGAGGACGACAACCATTGTGGGGTATAGGAGTGATATCGCGAATCAATGTAATCTCTAGTCCTGCTCCTTGTAATGCTCGAATCGCTGTTTCACGACCCGCTCCAGGACCCGAAACCATTACTTCCACTTGACGCATACCAGAGTCAATTGCTCGGCGTGCTGCACTTTCTGCTGCGGTTTGAGCGGCAAAGGGAGTACCTTTTTTGGCTCCTTTAAAGCCGCTTGACCCTGCACTTGCCCACGATATGACATCGCCGTTTTGGTCGGCAATAGTCACAATACTATTATTGAAAGTCGATTGAATGTAAGCAACTCCGTTGGGAACGTTACGTTTTGCTTTCTTGCTCCCGGCTTTTTTAGGTGTTTGACGCGCCATATTAATTCGTTTGAGTAAGCGTATAACTTGCTATGGAGCAAGCGATGAAATTTATTTACCTGGTGCTTTTTTCTTACCAGCTACTGTCTGACGTCTACCGCGTCGAGTCCGAGCGTTCGTCCGAGTTCTTTGTCCCCTTACTGGTAATCCCATCCGGTGACGACGCCCTCTGTAGGTGCCAATATCGACTAAGCGCTTGATGTTCATTGCTTCGAGGCGCCGCAAATCACCTTCTACTTGGTAATTGCTTTCAACTTCGCCCCGTAATGCTGTGACATCAGCATCACTTAAGTCTTTAACTCGTGTGTCAGGATTAACACCAGTTGCTGACAATATCGCTTGTGCCCGCGATAGACCAATTCCAAAAATATAAGTCAGACCAATTTCAATCCGCTTGTCACGCGGAAGGTCTACTCCGGCAATACGTGCCACTATGAATATCTCCCATTGATTGCGTTGTTTTTTGCGCTGTACAAAATACAGCTGATACTATGTACTTAGTGAAGAAAATAAAGTGCAAGGTTGCACTTGGGGTCTTAACCTTGACGTTGCTTGTGCTTGGGGTTTACACAAATTACCATGACGCGACCGCGACGCTTAATGACGCTGCACTTTTCGCACATTCGCTTGACTGAAGCTCTAACTTTCATGTTTCGCTCTTTAACTCCAAATGTTAAATTATACCATTTTTAAGAAAAAAAATTCTGTTTTCAGAGTAGATATTACCCCAAAAAATTTTTGTTGTGGTAAAATCCTCTACATAATCTACTTTTTCCTCAATCGATAGGTGATTCGACCCTTCGTTAAGTCATAGGGAGTAAGCTCCACTTTGACTCGGTCACCAGGTAAAATTTTGATGTAATTACGGCGAATTTTGCCGGAAATGTGAGCAAGGACGTTAAAGCCATTGTCCAGGTCAACACGAAACATCGCGTTGGGCAATGACTCTGTTACCGTCCCTTCCATTTCTATTAAGTCTTGTTTAGACAAGTTGCTTTCCTCTTTCCAATCAATTAATTTTTGCGCTTTTTCGAGCGTAAGTTGGATTTTTTAAAATGGCTTGCTGTATCGTCTATACTACAAGCACATAAATTTTGTCAAATACACTAATAGTTTATTAATATATCTTATTTAATGAAGAACTGGCAGCTTCGGGTGGGGTAGTGAGGGTAATACAATTTATATCCCCTCACATGTAATAACTTAACAATGAAGTTGCTAGCTAATAGCTTGACCAATTTCAACAGTGACTTCTTCTAGGGACTGGTTGCCATTGACTATTACTAGTTGCTGTTTGCCTGTGTAGTAGTCAATTAAAGGAGCTGTTTCTGAACGATACACTTCAAGACGGCGCCGTATTACTTCTTCGGTATCATCTTTACGTCCTCGCTCAAGCAGGCGCCCAATCACAATTTCGTCAGGAACATCAAGATTAACAACCTTTTCTCCATGATGGTCTAACCTATCAAGCAAAGCTTCTAAAAAACCAGCTTGTTGAACAGTTCGAGGAAAACCATCGAGAATCCAGCCATGTTTGGTATCAGCTTGAGTTAAGCGTTCCTCCACCATGTCTTGTACTAACTGGTCGGGCACTAACTCACCCTTGTCCATATAACCTTTAGCTTTTATTCCTAAAGGAGTTTGGTCTTTTAATGCTTGACGTAAAATGTCACCCGTCGAAATGTGGGGAATTTGCCAGTGGTCAGCTAACGCTTTCGCTTGCGTCCCTTTACCAGCTCCAGGCGGTCCCAAGAAGATAAGTCGCGTCACTATTGTTTCACCATTCCTTCATAGCGCTGAGAGATGACGTAGGTTTGTACTTGTTTGGCAGTATCAATTGCTACGCCAACCAAAATTAATAACGAAGTAGCACCCAATCCCTTAAAGGTTGGAACTCCTAGCGCGCGCTCAATTGCAGTGGGAATAATCGCAATCAAGCCTAAAAAGATAGCACCCAAAAAGGTTAGTCGATTTAATACACGCTCAATGTACTCGCTTGTAGCTTTACCTGGACGAATACCAGGAATCGAGGAACCCATTTTCTTTAAGTTCTGTGACACATCAACTGGGTTAACAATTAATGAGGAATAGAAATAGCTAAAGAAAACAATCGATACAAGGTAAACGAGCGCATAAACCCAAGAACCACTGCCACCAGGACTCAAATAAGTATTGACGATATTTGCTAACTCAGCATTTTTAGTAAAGTTAGCTATTAATAGAGGCAAACTGAGAATTGCCGCAGCGAAAATGATGGGCATTACACCACCTTGGTTAAGGCGTAAAGGTAAGTAGCTGCGTTGTTCTGCTAGAACCCTACGACCAACTTGGCGCCGTGCTGAGATAATGGGAATACGTCGAACACCTTCTTGTACGAAGACGATACCGACGATTGTTACTAAAAACAGCAGTAGTAAGACGATGACGCGACCGACAATTTCACGACCACCAGATTCAACAAATTGAATTGTGTCGCCTAATGATTTTGGCAGTGTTGACACAATGTTGACAAAAATCAACAAAGAGGCGCCATTTCCAACTCCACGTTCTGTAATTACCTCAGAAGCCCACATTACGAACATTGAACCAGCCACTAATGCAATTGCAGTTTGGGCAACAAATAAAGGCCCAAAGTTGTAAGCATACGGTTTCAACCAGAATGACGCGAGGAAAACACTTTGTACAATCCCCCATCCCAATGACACGTAACGTGTATATTGAGACAGTTTGCGTCTACCGGCTTCACCTTCGTTTTTCTGTAAATTTTCTAATGATGGAATGGCGGCAGTCAAAAGTTGGATAATAATCGAAGCATTAATATAGGGCAGAATCCCTAAAGCAAAGATTCCCAACGCCGAAAGTCCGCCACCCGAAAAGATATCCAAAAAGCTTAATATCTGATTATTACTGGCAACGGCACGGGCAAATTCTACACGATTGATTCCTGGAATTGGTAAATGGATACCAAGGCGAATCAACATGAGAATACCGACCGTGACAAGCAGCCGACCTCTTAGTCCAGCTGCTTGCGCCATTTGCATAAAAGTTTCTTGAGCGGTTGGGGGTTTATCTCGACTAATCATAGCGGGTGTTACCTAGAGAACGAACGGAGGCGCCAACATGCACGGAGCTTGCTTTTAGCAAAGAAGTGGGCGCCGAGGCTCACCCTATAACTTCGCAGCTCCCACCAGCAGCCTCAATTTTGCTGCGTGCCGAACCTGTAAAGGCTGCGGCTTTAACTTGAAGCGCAACACCTAACTCTCCGTTACCCAAAATTTTCAAAGGTGCTTTACCACTTGTGAGAATCCCAGTTTCTTTGAGCGATTCCAAAGTTACCTCTGTATTTGCGGGGAGCGATGCTAGCTTTTCTACATTAATCGTAGTGTATTCTTTGCGCGGAGCGAGGGGAAAACCCTTCAATTTCGGTAAACGACGGTATAAAGGTTGTTGACCACCTTCAAAACCTGGACGGGTACCACCACCAGAACGCGCATTTTGACCGCGCATCCCCTTACCTGAACTGGCGCCTTGTCCGGCAGAAATACCGCGACCTAGACGGCGCGGACGCTGTTTCGAGCCGACTTGCGGCTTTAAATCATTAAGTCTCATGACTATATACTTAGTCCTTAATTATACTAAAACTCATCTACTACTGGGCGTAGAGATTTTCGATTGGCACACCTCTATCTTCTGCTACTTCCGAGAAAGTACGTAGAGTCGAGAGTGCATTAACTGCGGCGCGTGCATTATTTAAAGGATTGTTCGAGCCGAGTTGTTTTGCCAATATATTGCGGATTCCGGCTAGTTCCAAAACAGTACGCACGGCACCACCTGCAATTACACCTGTACCAGGTGATGCTGGGCGCATGAGAACTTTTGCACTACCACCAACTCCATTAACTGGGTGAGGGATGGAATTAGCTTTGTTCATTGGAATATCAACAAGGTGCTTTTTGCCATCAGCAACACCTTTTTTGACGGCACCAATTACATCAGATGCTTTACCAACACCAACACCAACTTGACCGCGTTCGTTGCCGACAACAACAATGGCACGGAAGCTGAGTTTTTTACCACCTTTTACAACTTTGCTAACGCGACGAATTTGAATAACCCGCTCTTGCCAGTTGGTTTCTTCTTTTTTCGTTTTGTTAGTTTTACGACGACCACCTGTAGCCATATGTATTACTCTCTCGTTTTGTTGTTTGCGACTGTCTTAAAAACTTAAACCAGCTTCGCGCGCAGCGTCGGCGAGAGCTTTAATGCGACCGTGATAAAGGTTTCCACCTCTGTCAAACACAACTTGGGTAATACCTTTTTCTCGCGCACGCAGGGCAATTAACCTACCGACTTCGGTTGAAGCAGAGCAATTTCCACCTGAACTTATTTTTGATTTAATTTCAGGTTCGACTGTTGAAGCTGCGACTAAAGTATGTTGAGCAGCATCATCAATAACTTGGGCATATATATGGTCGTTCGAGCGGAAGACTGATAATCTTGGACGTTCGGGTGAACCATTTACTTTGCCGCGAACACGACGATGGCGCCGTTGTTTCGATTCTTTGCGAGTCAGTTTCATATTTTACTTCTTACCCTTACCAGTCTTACCAGCCTTACGAAGAACCACCTCACCGGCGTAACGAATACCTTTACCTTTGTAAGGTTCAGGTGGTCGAACCGCACGAATACGCGCAGCAGTGTTACCAACGATTTCTTTGTCGTAACCGCTAACTACAACGTTTGTGGGATTTTCTACTGCAAATTGGATACCATCTGGTGGTGGTATTTGTACTTGGTGACTGTAACCCATGCTTAATACTAAGTTACGTCCGGAAAGAGCAGCACGATAACCAACCCCTTGAATTTCCAACTTCCGTTGAAAACCAGTTGAGACACCTTCAACCATGTTGGCAACAAGTGTCCGGCACAAACCGTGTAGTTGGCGAGATACGCGCGAATCATCTATACGGTTAACATTAAGAGTTTCTCCATCTTGGACAACCTGAATGTTAACTGGCAATTCACGAGACAGTTCGCCTTTTGGACCTTTGACAACTATTTTGGCGCCATCCAAAGTTATTTGAACTTTGGCAGGAACCGTAATTGGACGTTTACCAATTCGAGACATAATGTTTACCTTTCTTTACCAAACGTAGCAAAGTACTTCACCACCAACATTTTGACGACGTGCTTCACGGTCGGTCATAATGCCACTGGATGTTGAAATAATCGCAATACCAATACCACCTAAAACTCGTGGCAGGTCTTTTCGGTTTGAATAAACGCGAAGTCCGGGTCTGCTAACTCTTTTTAAAGCGGTGATTAAAGGTTGACGACTTTTGCCTTTATACTTCAAGGCAATTAGTAAGTTCGTTTTGATACCTTCACCTTTCTCTTCAAACTCACCAATAAAGCCTTCTTCACGAAGAACTTTTGCAATACTGCGAGTCATTCTGGTTGCGGGCACTTCTGTAGTCTGATGCCGCGCCATGTTAGCATTGCGGATGCGCGTAAGCATATCTGCAACTGTATCGTTTGCCGCCATCTTTACCCTCTAATGGTTAAATTACTGGTCGCGAAAGGGCATACCCATTTCTTTTAACAACGCGCGACCTTCTTCGTCGCTCTTCGCAGTTGTAATGATGGAAATATCCATCCCGCGAATTTGGTCAACTTTGTCGTATTCGACTTCAGGGAATATCAATTGTTCACGAACACCGAGTGTATAATTACCGCGTCCGTCAAAACTTTTTGGACTAACACCACGAAAGTCACGGATACGTGGCAATGTCAAATTGATGAATCGTTCTAAAAACGAGTACATCCGCTCACCACGTAATGTCACCATGATACCAACGGGCATTCCCTGACGAATTTTGAAGCCCGCAATCGCTTTTTTAGCGCGCGTGACAACTGGCTTTTGTCCCGTAATCAAAGCAATTTCAGCCAATGAAGCTTCGAGAGATTTCGCGTTTTGCGCTGCCTCTCCCATTCCTCGGTTAACAGTAACTTTAATCACCTTGGGAACTTGGTGAACGTTCGTATATTCAAACTGTTTAATCAGTTTAGGAACAATTGTTTCCTGATATGTAGTTTTGAGTGTATTTGCCATAAATCTTAGAAGGGTCGTATTAGTCCCTGGTCTTGGTCAGGAAAAAAGTAATAAATTCGTCGTGTAGAGACGTGATTAATCACGTCTCTACTTGTCAACAATTTCCCCGGTTTTCTTGAGCATCCGCACTTTCTTTCCTTCGGCTGTTACTGTGTAGCAAACGCGACTAGCGACGTTTTGCTTCGTGGAGTACAGCATGACGTTGGAACTGTGAATGGGGTACTCTTGGGTAACAATACGTCCAGATTCCCCTTCTGCTTGGGGTTTGACGTGTTTTGTTTTGATGTTTACGCCTTTAACAATGACTTCGCTGTCTTGAGGAAACGCTTTCATGATTTCCCCTACTTTGCCTTTGTCTTTGCCTGTGATTACCTGAACGGTATCACCTGTTTTGACGTGCATCTTGTGAAATTTGGGTTTTTCTTTTGTTTTACCCATTACAGAACCTCCGGCGCCAGCGATACAATTTTGGTAAAGCTTTTATCACGCAGTTCGCGAGCTACTGGTCCAAAAACGCGAGTACCTCTAGGATTTCCATCTTTGTTAATGATGACTGCGGCGTTGTCGTCAAAACGAATACTCATGCCACTATCTCTACGGATAGTATGACGAGTCCGAACGATAACTGCTTCAACAACATCAGACTTTTTAACTGCCATGTTGGGTGAAGCATCTTTAACGACGGCGATAATGCGGTCGCCAATGAAACCGTAACGGCTGTTACCTGCACCCAATACGCGGATACACATTAATTTACGGGCGCCGCTGTTATCTGCGACATTTAAATAGCTTTGCTGCTGAATCACGATTTGTTCTCCTTAACTTGTGAAACCGTGAAAGCACGATTTACATTTTTAGTCTTATTTGAGGATTTCTGTGACTTTCCAGCGTTTGGTTTTGCTCAAAGGACGAGTTTCAGAAATGCGAACACGGTCGCCAATTTTACACTGATTCTCTTCGTCGTGAGCTTTGTAACGCTTGGTCTTCACAACAATTTTTTTGTACTTAGGATGTGGAGCGCGGTTTTCAACGGCAACAACTACCGTCTTTTGCATTTTGTCGCTAACCACTAAACCAACTCGTTCTTTAAGTGCCATAATGTCTCCTAACTTTGTTTCGCTGCTTCACGTTTACGCTCGTTTTCTACAGTTAACAACTGCGAGAGACGGTGACGAGCATGACGAAACTGGTGAGGTTTTTCCAACTGACGTGTGGCTTTTTGTAAACGCAACTGAAATAACTGCTTTTTAACTGCGGTTATTTGTTCTGACAGTTGCTCGTCGCTCAATTCTCTTGCTTCTGAAACTTTGGAAAGTGCCATTACCTACTCCTGTTCACTCAAAACTGGCTCGCTGGCAACTGCTTCATTTGCAACTGCTTCATTTGCAACGGCTTCGCTATCATCTATATCAACAGATGGTTCGATTTGAGTACGCGAAATAAATTTTGTTTTGATTGGCAGTTTAAATGATGCCAAACGCATTGCTTCGCGTGCAATTTCTTCACTAACACCAGCAATTTCAAACAAAATTCGACCGGGTTTCACAACAGCTACCCAAAATTCTGGGTTTCCCTTACCAGAACCCATCCGGGTTTCAGCAGGACGCATTGTTACAGGTTTGTCAGGGAAAATACGAATCCAGATTTTACCACCCCGACGAATATAACGAGTCATCGCACGGCGTGAAGCTTCGATTTGTCGGGAAGTAATCCAGCATGGCTCTTGTGCTTGAAGTGCAAAATCTCCAAACGACAAAGAGCTACCGCGCGATGCCAACCCTTTCATTCGTCCGCGTTGCTGTTTGCGGAATTTAGTTCTTCTTGGACTTAACATAATTGGGTACCAAACATTTTAGATTTTAGAAATCCAAAATCTATTTATCCTTCATTTGAACGGTCTTCAAACTGTTGACGGCGCCGCCCAGCACCACCACCACGACGACGCTGGTCGCGGTCTCCACGCTGGTCGCGGTCTCCACGGTCACGTGCTACTGGCGGCAATTCGCGGTCTTCTTGACCAGGAATAATTTCTCCCTTGAATACCCAAACTTTGATACCAAGGATTCCGTAAATAGTTTTCGCAGTGCAATAAGAGTAATCGATATCAGCACGTAAAGTATGTAAAGGCACACTACCTTCACGCGAAGCCTCTGTACGTGCAATTTCAGCACCGTTGAGACGACCGCTTACTTGAATTTTGATACCTTGTACACCCGCACGTTGCGCGCGCTGAATTGCTTGGCGAACTACACGACGGAACGAAACCCGACGTTCGAGTTGCTGTGCTACATACTCAGCAATTAAGAAAGCGTTAGCGTCAACTCGCTGTACTTCAACAACGTTGATACGAATTTGACGATTGCTGCCTAAAAGTTGTTGTAACCCGGTTCTGAGTGAATCAATACCTTGACCACCACGACCAACAACAACACCAGGTCTAGCTGTACGAACTTCAAGGTCAATTTGATCGGCTTTACGCTCAATCCGTACTTCTGAAATTCCGGCGTTGTTTTGTGCGTATCTACCCAGTTTTTCTTCTATATATTTACGAAGCTTATAATCTTCTTGCAGAAGCTCTGGGTAACGACTGGGGTCAGCAAACCAACGAGATTGATGTTCTTGTGTAATCCCTAGGCGAAAACCTACTGGATGAATCTTCTGTCCCACAAATACTTCCTCTAAAATTTCTTACTGTAGAAGTTTTTCATTTCTTATTCCGCAACTGCACCAGCAGCTACAGCAAGAGTTATATGACACGTTGGTTTGCGAATTTGGTATGCTCGACCTTGCGCTCTAGGTTGAAAACGCTTTAAAACTGGGCCTTGGTCAGCAAAAGCTTGTGTAATTACTAGTTCCGCACGGTTAAGTCCATTGTTATGTTCAGCGTTAGCTGCTGCACTTCGCAATAACTTTAAAACTGGGTCGCACGAGCGATAAGGCATAAACTCTAGAATTACCAAAGCTTCGCGGTAAGAGCGTCCGCGTATTTGGTCGAGAACACGTCGCACTTTTAAAGGAGACATGCGTACAAAGCGCGCGATAGCTTTGACTTCTGGGCTAGTAACTTCAGTTTTTGGCATAGTTTCTTCTATCTCCCACCTTTCTTATCGCTCTTAGCATGACCACGATAGGTACGTGTAGGAGCAAATTCGCCTAATTTATGACCAACCATTTGGTCACTTACAAACACAGGCACATGCTGTCTACCGTTGTGTACAGCAATTGTATGTCCAACCATTTGTGGCAGAATTGTCGAAGCACGCGACCAAGTTTTAATAACTTCTTTTCTATTAGAAGCGTTAAGCCTATCTACTTTTTTCAGCAAATGGTCTGCAACAAAGGGACCTTTTTTTAGAGAACGACCCATAACAAAAATTTTTAGTTGGATAGGGTTGGGGTGTGTAGAGACCGAATTAATTCGGTCTCTACAAACAAATTTATGATTCGCGTCCGCCGCGTCCACGTTTCGATGTCTTACGACGACGACGTACTATATATTTAGAACTTGGGTTCTTACGCTTACGGGTTTTCATACCCAACGCTGGTTTACCCCAAGGTGTAACAGGCCCGGAACGACCGATAGGCGCCCGACCTTCACCACCTCCATGTGGGTGGTCTACTGGGTTCATTACGCTACCACGAACCGTAGGACGGCGCCCTTTCCAACGATTACGCCCTGCCTTACCTGCACTGAGGTTACGCGCTTCTACGTTACCTACTTGTCCAATTGTGGCGTAGCATTCGCGACGCACCATACGGACTTCAGTTGAAGGTAATTTCAAAGTTACATAATCGCCTTCTTTAGCTACTACTTGAGCTGCGGCGCCTGCCGAACGCACGATTTGACCACCTTTACCAGCTTTGAGTTCTACGTTGTGAACTGTAGTACCCAAAGGAATATTAGCTAAAGGTAATGCGTTGCCAATTTCAATTGGAGAAGTTGGACCCGCGATTATAATTGTTCCAACTGCTAAACCAGCAGGTTGAATGATATAACGCTTTTCGCCGTCTTCGTATTGCACAAGCGCAATGCGAGCGTTACGGTTTGGGTCGTACTCAATAGCGATGACGTTTGCCGGAATATTGCGCTTGTCGCGTTTAAAATCGATAATCCGATAAAGTCTTTTGTGTCCACCACCGCGATGACGACATGTAATGCGTCCTTGGTTGTTACGACCTTTAGCGCGGTGTTTGTAGACGGTTAAAGACTTTTCTGGGTCTTTTTTAGTAATTTCTGCGAAGTCCGAAATTGTGACTTGTCGCGTACTGGGAGTATAGGGACGGAAAGAACGAGTACCCATTTTGCTTTTTTACACTTCTGGGAATAGGACTTTTCTAATTTTCTCTTCATCCCCAGGAGCGACAGTGACTATCGCACGCTTGTAATGGGGCTTGTAGCCAACAAACTTACCTACACGACGTTTTTTACGTGGTGGGTTTGCAGTGTTGACTTTTACAACTTTGACATCAAATAAGCTTTCAATTGCTTCTCTAATTTGCAATTTGTCAGCTTTTGGAGCAACTTCAAAAGTATATTTATTTTGCTCCATATTAATAGTCGCTTTTTCAGTCACAATCGGGCGACGTACTAAATCAGGTAAGTCACGGGTCTCAATTCTAGGCACTGTAGACCTCCTGAATTTGTTCTAAAGCATTGGCGGTAACAATAATTTTGTCAGCGTTTAACAAGTCGTAAACGTTGAGTTGATTTGCTGGTAACAACTTTAAATTTTCAACGTTACGAGCTGAGTAATAAACGTTATCGTCACGTTCCGAAGTTATTAATAAAGTTTTGTTCTCAGGTTCTGAACCCCAGCGAGTTATTGCCTGCACCAATTCTTTGGTTTTAGGACGAGACATTTGGGTGCCAAATTCTTCTACAACGATTAAATCGTCAATTCGACTAGCAAATGCTGTACGCAGTGCTAACTTCCGCTCTTTGCGGTTCATATCTAAGTTAAAATCACGCGGTTTGGGTCCGAAAATGACACCACCACCACGCCACAACGGTGAACGTATCGAACCAGCACGTGCGCGACCAGTTCCTTTTTGGCGCCAAGGTTTGCGACCACCACCTCGTACTTCCGAACGGGTTTTAGTATTTGCCGTTCCGCTACGCGAATTGTGCAATTGTCGAATCAAAGCGCGATGCACGATGTGAGAAGCTGATGATTCCTTAGCAACCTTCATCTCGAACGTCTTTTGCTCGACTTGCTCACCTTGCCAGTTTTTGACTGTATACTCAAACATTTCTGTTTCCTTCGTAAGAAAGCTACTATTGTCTACCGACTAAATTGGCAGGGACGACGTTTACTAAAGCTCCAGGTTTGCCAGGAATAGCTCCCTTGATTAGCAACAAATTACGTTCAGTATCAACTCTAATGACAGTTAACTTTTTAATAGTTACCTGCTTACCACCGAGACGACCAGCCATCCGCATACCAGGAAAAACACGACCAGGGGTTGTACCCGCACCAATCGAACCTGGTTCACGGTGGTTTTTAGAACCGTGTGACATGGGTCCTCGACCGAAGTTATTGCGTTTTTGGTTACCCGCAAAACCTCGACCAATACTAGTACCGCATACGTCAACTATTTGACCTGCGCTAAAAATATCTGCCAGAATCTGTTGACCTAAAGAATACTCGCTAGAATTTTCAATGCGATATTCCCGTAAGTGACGCAAAGAAGTCGCTTCCGACTTTGCTAAATGTCCCAACTTTGGCTTATTCAAAGATTTGGGTCTCACTTCACGATAGCCAACCTGAATGGCAGAGTAACCGTCGGTCTGTTTTGTCTTTACTTGTGTAACAGTGCATGGCCCCGCTTGAATGACCGTAACAGGAATTGCAGCTCCTGCTTCGTCAAAAATTTGAGTCATGCCCAGTTTGGTGCCGAGAATACCTACAGACACAGTTACTGGTTCTCCTTTTTTTAATACGTACCTATGTACTTATCTTTTTCTTTATTCGCGCCCAATATAAATTTAGGGATTCACTTTTTATCAAAGCAAAACCTTTATCAATGCCGAAAGCAAGGAATTAATTTACTTTGCTTCTGCTCTGACATTGTGGCGCCTTTAAATGGACTTAGACAGCTATTCGCTTCCAGTATCCTTTTGTTCTTCGCCTTAACATCAACCTTAAATATAATATTCAAGGTTCAACTTACTTGTCGGGACTAGTCAATAAAACTAATATACCAGTCAATTGGGTCTGAGAATGCATTTACAAACGAATCTACAAACTTTTCCCAAGCTCTCTAAGTCTATCAGCCACTGGCGCCAGTTTCAACTAGCGGTTTATCGCGATTCATAACCTAGACATTATAATATATCTAAATTCAAATGGCGGCACATCTAGCTGTGACTTTCAGACAATGCGACGAGGCAACCAAATTTTACTTTGGTCACAATCTAACAATATAAACCGTTTATAAAGATTTGTCTAGAGGTAATTTAAAGAAACCGGGTTTCTGATGAAAGATTATAGTTAAGCATGTAGGTTATCGTAAGAAACCCGGTTTCTATGCTGACTATAAGTTTATCGCGTAACTTAAATTAGCAGTTCGGAGTTGATAATAGATATATTAAAGTCGGATAATGACTAAAAATCTATGGCACTAATAACCACTGGTAAAGGATTAATCCGCGATTTGGAGAAATACGGCGCCCTTGGCGTTTACGTACCACTCGAAGGCGGTTTTGAGGGTCGGTATCGGCGCCGTCTACGTGCAAACGGATACGCAACTCTCAATATTACTGCGCGCGGTTTGGGTGACGTGGCTGCTTATTTAACTCGCATTCACGGTGTAAGACCTCCACACCTTGGTAAAAAGAGTAATGGTAGTGGTGCGGCTGTTGGTGCTGTATATTATGTACCACCAATTTTGTCGTATCAAATCGAACAGTTACCACCAAAGTCAAAGGGACTTGTATTGTGGATTATTGAGGGACATATTCTCTCTGACCAAGAGATAGAATATTTAGCCGCATTACCTAGTATGGAACCGAAAGTTAAGGTAATTATCGAACGGGGAGGTGACCGCAGTTTCCGTTGGACACCTTTAGAGAAAACTTTGGCTGTTGCTAGCTAATAACATATTATGTGGCACAGGCATTCTGCTTGACTATGGCACAGGCAGGATGCCTGTGCTACGGGTGACACAATTATTCAGAATATTAGTCATACTTATATAAAGGGGAAAGCAGTTTAGATTTAGACTACTTGCTCCTGATACTTCAATTAAACTAACTCATAATTTAAAAATGAGACGCAGACCTCCCGGTAGACAAGCTACTACTTCTAAACCATCTGCTTTACAATCCCCACTTTTCAACTTCACGACTATAGCGATTTTGGGAGGGGTGTTTGTATTGGGTATTGGGATTGGTATAGCTTTTAGTTCGACTACTACATTAACTCCCTCGAATGTGGCATCACGTGAATTTATTGATACCAAGGCGCCAAACCCTGAAATTTGTGTTCAGTATGGAGCTAGCGCAATGGTTATGGACGCGCGCTTGTTCGTGACGCTCAACCCGTTTAACGTTTACGTTGCTCAACCGAGTATGCGTCCTGGATGTGTTATTCGGCAGAACAACTGGGCAATTTTAGAATCAAGAAAGCTTGTAACTGCTCAACAGGTTAATGAGTGTAAAAACCGTTTGAACACTTTTGGTTTTACGGGCGATTTAGGTAGTGATAAACCTGATATTCGCTGTATTTATCAAAACGAAGCAGCCCAAAACTTGTTCCTTAGTCAACCTGGGGCGGTTGGCACACCCCAAGAAACAGATAGATTTTAGTCAAACGTATGGTGGGTACTGCCCACCATACTATCTATCTTTGAGTTGGTAAGTTTTGCCCCCAAGGAACGACGTCATTAGGATTAGTATTGGTTATTGGAGTATTTGGGGATGTTGGGACTGTAGTGGTTGGGACTATAGTAGTAGGAAAGTTATTGTTAGGCGTAATTAATGGTGGAGTGTTAATAATTCCTCCAGATGGGTTTGGAAAATTTGCGGGTGGAAGTATTGAGCCAGGTATTGGTGAAGTGTTATTAATAGTTAGTGGAGGTACGCTCACAAATGGTTGTTGCTGCTGAATATTGGTGTTTGTTGAGGGCAGACTGGTGCCAGGTGGTGTAATTATTCCTGGTTGTTCTGGTGTATAAATGGGCGCCGTATTGTTTGGTGGTTGTGGTGCGTAAATGGGTTGTTGGATGTTATTGTTCGGTGGTTGTGGTGCGTAAATGGGTTGTGGGATATTATTGTTCGGTGGTTGTGGTGCGTAAATGGGTTGTGGGATATTATTGTTCGGTGGTTGTGGTGCGTAAATTCCTTGTGGGATGTTGTTTGCAAACTTAGCAAATGGTCGTAATACCCAACTAGTAGGAGAGGTTGGTTGTACGAGTACTTGGCTTGGATTTATTGGTGTTCCTGGCGCTAAATCTAAGACAATACGTGTAACGCTCGCATTAAGTTGAGATAGACGAATACGTTGAATGGCGCCAGAATAATTTTGTTGAGTTGGTACAAAGCCTAATTTTGTTCCAGGTAAGTCTATAACCAAGCGCTCTGGTTGAGAAAGAAAAAAAACTTTTGGTTGAGAAACAGCAGATAGAGTAAATTCAAGTTGTCCAAATTCCGGAGAAAACCGCCAATCCTGAAGTTGAGCATTTGGTGCGACGGCGATAGTTATGCTAGAAAGTGTTAACACTCCACACAGACTTACTATACTAGTTGATAATAATCGCTTACACCAACTATTAGCGTTAAGACGGCGCCACAACAGTAAACTAAAAAATCGTTTACTCGTACTTCTACTTCGTTTCAGCATATTATCATCCTTTGCTATTTAAAACATTCAAGATTTATTTGAATGACTGTGTTGATTGCTCTTGAGGTTTCTGGAGAATAGCATTAAATTTAATCGATTTTGGCACATCTTTGAAAGTGATTTGTCCAGAAAGTCCTCCTTCTGGTACTAAGCTAGCTTGTAACGTCTCAGGTATGGCATTACACAATCTAGTGTTATCAACCCTTCCAGATAAGCTGAAAGAATTATTATTAGATTTGCCATTTAGCGAAAGATTTTTTTCTCTGTAAGTAGATATTTCTTGGTTGCTTGGAGTCGATAAAGACGCATTCAGAAAAATTCCAGATTGTTGAATATCTAACACCAAAGTATTTTGTTTGCAGTTAGATAAATTTTCGGCAAGTGTAATATAGTATTTGCCGCTAATTGATTTCGGAGCTTTGAGTTGACTTTCTCCATATGCTGTAACGACTTTAAACACCAGCAAGACTGAAGTTATGGCAATAGTGTAGAAGGTTAGAGATTTGACGTTAAATTGGTGCATAAAAATTCCCTTTTTTTATTCAATCTCTAACTAGCAATTGGTGAGTGCATATCTGCAAGTACAGATGTTAGATGTGCGGTAACTGGACTGTAGCGACGGGTAATTAGAAGCGAGGAACGACAGTAAATTGCCAGTTGGTCAGTATATCTACCAAGGGTTTGCCGTTCAATACCCCAAGCACGACTAGTTCCGGCAATGGTTAAATCAATTCCTTGAGATGCTGCAACTACTGCTTGAATTGGTTCGACTGCTTCAACGGTTTCTACATGGATACGTTCGCGTACACTAGATGGTAGCTGTTGCATGAGTGTTTGCACTTCGTAACTCAATTCTTTTTTGATGTGTTTATCTGTGACGACTTGAAGTATTTTGACTGTACAAGTATCTTTATTTAGTAGTAGTCTCAGTGCCAAAATGATGGCTAAATCATCATGAATATTGGCAGAAAAAGGTACTAGGATACTTTCTATTTTTTGTTGACCTCTATCTATATATACTGCGACATCAACATCAGCAGTGGAAAGAATTTGACCGACTCTGCCACCTAGACGATTTTTGCTGAAAGCTGGACGGTGCCAACCAAGTAATATTAGGTTCGCTTGCTCAATCTGGGCAATTTGGGTAGTTTCGCGCGCAACGTTATTGGTAATTCTAACAATTGACTGAATTTGTAAACGTACTTCCGGTCGAAAACGATAAATTAATTCTTCTAACTCCTGATGACGTTGGCTAATCATTTTCTCTGCTTCCGCAGGTGTGCTTTCAAAAGCATAATCTTCAGGAAGTTCGATTAAACTCAAGGGGTTTACTATTGCATTTTGGCGCCAATTAAAAGCAATAGCGGTTGCGAGTTGTAACAATCCTTTTTGAGTAGTAGGATTAGCGACTGGTACCAAAATTCGGTAGGGAGGGTTAGATGATTCGACGTTAACCACCGTGGGATTAATTTCTTCACTATCACTATCGCTGTGACTGTCAACAACATCTTTACGAATTAAATGTTTGGGATATGCTAATTCTAGTAATGGCGAAGTCATGAATGTTGTTACTAACGCCATAATTACTAGCATTGTAAATAATAGTGGTGATATCACTTTTAACTCCAAACCAATATTAAGAACAATCAACTCGGTTAGACCACGAGTATTCATTAACCAACCGAGGGCAGATGCTTCACGGTGTGGTATGCTACTAAATCGCGCGGCAACATAAGTTCCGAAATACTTGCCTACAATTGCAACAGCAAGTATAAGCAAGCACAATCCCCATAACTCTGGTCGGTTGAGCAAACCTATTTGTGTTCGTAACCCGCTATAAGCAAAGAATACTGGTAGTAAAAAAATCAATACAAAATCTTCAGTTTTGACGGCGAGTTCGCGTACTAAACCCTCGTTTTTGGGTATAACAGCCCCAAGTAAAAATGCTCCAAAAATTAGGTGAATACCGATATATTCTGTAATTAAAGCTGACGCAACAACACCACCATAAATTAGAGCCATCATTAACTGGCTTAATCGTCTAGCACGTTGGTAATGATGAGAAAGACGTTTTAGAAACCAACGTCCGACAGTAAACATGAAACCTATGTAAACTAAGCTTTCTACAATTGTCAAAATTGCTTGTTGGTCGATGCTGCCATTCCGTGCCACAGCTATCGCAACTGCCAAAATACACCATGCCGTCACATCATCTACTGCTGCACAAGTTAGAGCTAGCGTTCCTAAACGTGTTCGGTGTAAGTTATTTTCTGTGATAATGCGCGCTAACACGGGAAATGCTGTGATTGACATTGCGGCGCCGAGAAATAATGCAAATGCTGTAAATGGAACATCAGAACTTGACACCAAGGGATATATGAACAGAGACAAAATTGTAGCTAGTGAAAACGGGACAATAATACTGACATTTGACGTCAAAATTGCAACTTCCAGATTTCCGCTCAAATATTTTGGGTCTAATTCTAATCCAATCAAGAACATGAAAAATATTAACCCTACCTGCGACAGCACATTTAAAAAAGGAATTGCTTCAGGAGGAAATAAACTAGCTGCTACCCCAGGAGCAATCATACCAAGCAGCGAAGGTCCCAGCATAATGCCAGCAACAATTTCACCGATTACTAATGGTTGATTAATCCATCTAAATGCCACCCCTACAAGCCTTGATAACCCTATTACTACTAAGATTTCAAGTAAAACTATAACGACTATATGCATCTTTCCCTCACTAGCTAATGTCCAGTGTCTTTAAGATAATTAATGGAATCAGTCACGAAAGTCAACTCTTTTTAGTTGCTTTTATCGGTCATTTAATTGTTTTCTAAACTTTTTATTCTTTTTTCATGATTTATAATCTTGCTAACACAAATAATTTGTAATGTCGAGTTAATTCTTATCATTTATGTAAAAACTATTTCAAATTTTAATTAGACTCATTTAGGAATTTATGTCAACACACCTCTGTATACATTGCTGTATAGTAATTTTTAGATAGATATATTTTATTAAAGATTAATTGTGAAGTTTTATGTAGATTATGTTACAAATGTTTTTAATCCCCCCAACCCCCCTTATTAAGGGGGACTTAAAATGCCCTCTTGTTCCCCCTTCCACGCGGGGGGTTAGGGGGGATCAATTTAATTAATCAAGCTAACGATTTTTCATGGCTGGTTCCTTGCAATAATATGGCAACTAGTGGAGATGTCATTAAGGTTGTCATTATTGCCATAATTACCATGATTGTAAATAATGTTGGAGTTATAATTCCTTGTTCTAATCCAATATTCAGAATAATTAGTTCCATTCAACCGCGCGCGTTCATTAAGGCGCCTATTGTAGCTGCTTCTCTCTAATTTTCACCAGCGATTTTTGCCGCCAACATACAAGCAATTCCTTTACCACAACTGCAAGTAAAATAATTATTGCCGTTACTCCCCACAATCCTTACGTATTGACTAAGCCAATTTGTGTATTTAAACCTGAGTAGACAAAGAATATTGGCAATAAAAACCCTGTCGTTAATGATTCGACGGAGGATGTTAATTTATGAGCAAATTCCCCACGCGGCATTGCTGTTCCTAAAATAAATGCACCAAATACTGCATATATGCCAACTGCATCAGTTAACCAAGAACAAAACATCAAAACAGATAGGATGAGCGCTAAAAGTGAAGTCGTGTTTAATCGTAGGTTGGGTGGAGGAACGGAACCCAACAATTTTACAAGAACCGGAAGTTGGGTTACGCATGTTAAATGTTATCAAGATTTAAGAAACCGGGTTTCTATGCAATATCTTTATTTTTATTACAAAATATAAAAAAGAAACCCGGTTTCTATATCCTATTAAGTTAAACGAGCGCGCGATGCTAAAGAGTCTACAAGACGGACGTTATCGAATTATCGCAGCTATTGGAGGCGGAGGATTTGGGCGTATTTATGTTGCTGAGGATACTCGGCGCCCTGGTAATCCTAGATGTGTTGTCAAGCATCTCCAGCCTGCCAGTAGGGAATTAAATTTTTTGGAACTTGCACGGCGCCTATTTAATACAGAGGCAGAAATTCTTGAGCAGCTTGGTCGGCACGAGCAAATACCCCAATTACTCGCATATTTTGAGGAAAACGAGGAATTTTACTTAGTTCAGGAATTTATTGATGGTATTTCACTCTCTGATGAGTTAGTTAGTAATGCTAAGTTTGATGAAGCTCAGGTAATTTTGCTTTTGCAAGATATTCTTAGTATTTTAGTATTTGTCCACTCGCACAACTGTATTCATCGGGATATTAAACCGAGTAATTTAATTCGACGTGCTAGCGATAGCAAGTTGGTTTTGATTGATTTTGGTGCGGTTAAACAAATTCGTCAACTACCAAATAATTCGGGGCAATCGGAAATGAGTGTTGCAATTGGCACTCAAGGATACATGCCAAATGAGCAATCTGCTGGTAAACCGAGACTAAATAGTGATATTTACGCATTAGGTATAGTAGCAATTCAAGCGATAACTGGCTTACGTGCTTCAAAGTTACCCGAAGACCCTAACACTGGTGAAATAGTTTGGCGCCATCAAGCAAGAGTCAGTAACAAGCTAGCGGATATTATCGATAAGATGGTGCGCTACGATTATCGTACTCGCTATCAATCTGCAACTGAAGTACTACAAGCTTTACAAGAAATAACAAATCCGGATTTAGCAAATAAACGTTACACTTGGAAACAATTTTATCGTAGTGGTTTGAGTATTATTGGCGCCAGTTGGTTAATAACTATAGCATTGGTTTTGGGAGTTCGTGAACTAAAATTATTTCAACCATTGGAACTTGCAGCTTACGACCGAATGATGCGGTTGCGGTTTACAACTGAGTTTTACCAAAGTTTAAGTTACGAAGAACAAGCAAACCAAAATACCGACCGAAACTTATTAGTAGTTACTGTTGGTGATGAAAACATATCTAACGATAGTATAAATAAGTTATTAATTAAGCTTCAATCTTACAAACCAAGTATAATTGGCTTAAATTTATATAAACCTCAACAAAAATTAGCTGCTTTTAGTACGCAAAAGAATAATCAAAATAATAATATTATTGGTGTTTGTGGTCTTGGTAGCTCATCACAACCAGCCATTTCACCACCTTCACTTCCAATAGAAAACATCGGTTTTAACGATGTGTTGGTAGACGACGATAATATTGTGCGACGCAGTTTACTATTTGCCAATCCTCATACAAGCAAAAAATGCACAACCCAATATTCCTTTGCAGCTTTACTTGCAACTCAATTTCTCCAACAGAAGGGTTTACAAGCTAACTTTACTCCAAAAGGAGAGTGGAAAATAGGTCAAGTCTCAATACAACCCCTCAATTCCAATTCTGGTGGGTATCGCAGAACACCTGATGCGCGGGGTTATGAAATTATGCTTGATTATCATTCAGTCGGTGAAATAGCAGAGAAAGTTAGTCTAGATAATGTGCTGGCAAACCGAATCGACCCTGCTAAGGTGAAAGACCGTATTATTATAGTTGGGACGAGTATATCAAAATCTAACCCAGGTTTTTACACTCCCTATAGTCAACGGCGCCAAATTAGCGGTGTACAACTTCAAGCACAAGCAGTTAGTCAAATTTTGAACGCTGTAACTGATAATCGTCCTTTATTAAAAATTTGGTCAGAATATGAGCAAATAGCATGGATTAGTTTTTGGGCACTCGCTGGAGGTATTCTCTCATGGCCACTACGTCGCTTTTGGGTTTTATTCCCTAGCAAAGTTGCTATATTGCTCGTACTGTTAGTAACTACATTCTATATTTTTATGCAGTCCGGCTGGGTACCTCTAATTGCTCCAGCTCTGGCTTTAATAATAACAGGATGGATGGTAGCAGGTTTACGGGTTTATTTGAATAAACATCAATTGAAAATCCGTACTCCTCGCACTTCTATATCTAGAATACAAAAACAAGTTGGCCACTCACAGCTAATAACAGTTCCACCAATTAGCATTTTACAAGGTTCTGGGAATACCGTACTCGAAGGAGAATCGAGAGCAAATCAAATTACTCGTTATACAATCACTTGCGAACAAGGACAACAGCTAACACTAGATTTATTAGAAGGTGACATAAATATAAAAGTAATCGACCCAGATGGTATTACTATTGCTACCGCTATAACTAAAGCTATGAGCCAAAAAACCCAATGGCAAGGTTTAGTATCTACACGCGGAGATTTTATACTGGAAGTCGCCACTATTAATGAATCACATTATTCAGTCAGCGTCAGCGTTCAGTAGACTATTAATCTTTTGAGACGGGGTCGACGAGGCTCGAACTCGCAACTTCCGCCGTGACAGGGCGGTGCTCTAACCGATTGAACTACGACCCCAAGTAGTAGTTTCTTTTAAAGAGCGTCTGCTCTTTTCGGCAACTTACTCATTATGCTCAGATAAAATAAATTTGTCAAGTGCTTTTTTGAATTTTATCAACTAAATTTTATCAACTGGCGCCTATTTAGATTTTTTTTGTATTACATTATACACTTTTGCCTCGGAATACTGGGCGTAAGACAACGCGCGATACTTTAGAGACAGCATAGTTAAGCCATTCTCGAACGCTGAATTTTTGATTTCGCTGGTTTTCGGCTAATTGACTGATAATTTCTGGCTTCTTTTTTTCCAGATGTAACCGCAACATATTTTTGCTCTCATTCAATTCGATAATTGACTTTGTATTTTCAATCGACTCTAAACAATCAATAATTTGTTGACGTTGACGTGCAGACAGGGTCAGAGTCATTACTTTTTCACACTTCCCTGGATTCTCAAGCGAGAAAAACAGTAAATGGTAATAACCTGTATTCACAAGAGCTTGTGCAATTTTTTGGCTCTTGCTGTCTTTCATGTCGAGAAAATACGACAACCAACGTGTTAAATAAAACTTTTTATCACATAAAGTTGTTACCCAAACTAATAAGGGGTACAAATTTTTCTGAAAGATAAATTCAGTATTACTGATTTGCTTAACTAGTACATCTATTTCTTTTTTAGGTAACATTGCCCATAGGGTAGGGATGCTACCTTGGGTTGATTGTAGTAGATGCGGAAAGCAAATAAGTGCCTTTGGTTTGTTCACAGGCCATGTTTTCTGCAAACAAATTTTTTCGGATATTGAGGTAACGGGTACTAATTGTACATTTGTGGGATTGTAAGATTGGTTTGTTGAGTTAAGAACTTCGCCATTCTCCAACTGTTGGATACGCTCCAAACTACTTAAAACTTTTCCCATATCTTGAGGACGATTTTTGACTTCTTTTGCTAAACAAGTCATTACTAGCTCTTGTAGCTCTCTGGGAATTCTCAAGTCAGGATTAATTTCTTTAAATGTTGGTGGTGCTTGAAACTTATGTGCTTGATACCAATCTCCAAATGAATTGGTTTTGAGCGCAAAAGGGTGTTGTCCTGCAAGCATTTCGTACATTAGTACTCCCAAGCTATATATATCAGAACGCACATCTATCAATTTGCGTCCTTCCATATGTTCTGGAGAGCAATAAGGCAAACTACCAATAAAAGATTCTGTAAGGGTCATTCCAGCACGCTCTGTCAAAAACTTAGCAATGCCAAAATCTAGTATTTTTACTACATCCCCTTGTTTTGGGTCTTCGGCAATAAAGATATTTTCAGGTTTAATATCGCGGTGTAAAACAGGATATATTTCACCTTTGAGGCTAATTCCTTGATGCGCGCATTGTAAACCTAAGCAAATTTGATAGATAATTTCTAATGATATAGTTAGGTTTAGTGAATTGGATTTAATAACAGCTTTGAGATTTCTACCTTGTAGGTATTCCATCACATAAAACGGAATTTTATCATCGGTGACACCATAGCTTAAAACGCGAGCAATTTGTTTACTCTTACGTCCTAATTGGGCGCCGATAAAAATTTCTCTACCAAAGCGTTGTGACATTTGCTGGTTATCAATACTTAAAGATAGAATTTTGACAGCTACAGGCATTCCACCCTTAGCAGCATCTTCAGCGAGGTAAACCCTGCCCATTCCACCTTTGCCAATTAAATCTCTAATTAAATAACGATTATTTAAAAATTTTCCTATGTATCCGTCTAACTCAGCCTTATGCATTACTTCATTTTGAATATTCGACAACATAGAAGTTTTCATAAATATTAAGCTTTCATCCCATAATTTTAATTGCCCTTACAGTTACTTACTTTTTAAGTATAGCGATGATAAAAATCACTATTATAAAAGAATTGAATAGAGTCCATAAAAATTAGTTCAAGTAAAAAGAAAATATATATAAAGTCAATAAATAGCCTGTGTAAAACTATCTACACTAAGGTTTAACACATACTTCAAGCTATCCATATGAGAAAATCCACTGAAACATAAAAACCGCTCAATAAGCGGTTATGATTAGTTCAGTACATATACTTATGTAGTTTTTACTGTCAGTACGGAAACAAGCGACGTAGTAGTCGTTGTAATCGTGATGAAGATTCGGTTTTGAGCTTGAAAGCGATCCATTGTGTACGCTGGATTTTCTGAAAATTGTTATCACTTACAACAATTAGGGTAGGTTGTCCATTAGGTAGAACACGACCGAGCGTTAAACCTTCTATATTGTCGAGGGAAACGTCAAGTTTACGTAAATCTAACAGTAGTTTTTTCTGAACAGGTATGATAGCTTTTGTGTCTACCTGTAAAAGACTGTCAACGTTGTGGATATCAGTGGCGCCTTCAAGGGAAACTTGAAATAGTGAAATTGCAAACCCTAAACCAGTGAAAGCCCGCTCGATACTGATAAAATGTCCTTGATTATCAATCGCGTGTAAGTCTGGTAAACCTTGAGCGTATTTACCAGTTATATTAATCAATGGCTTTACCGCTTCGGTTCTATATAAATACTCTTTTTCTAACTGGTTAGTAGAAAGATTATATTGCAAAATGCGGCTAGATGTGCTAAGACCTGGTTTAGCTTCGGAACCATCTTGAATAAGTGCATTTTCCGTAGCAGAGAATAAATACTTATTATCGGGTGTAATCGTCAGGCTTTCAAACACTAAGTTATTGCGAATACCTTTTTTACCATCACGTGAAGGTAAAAACTTATCTGGGATAGGTAAACTACTAACTTCTTTACCCGAAGCAAGCAAAAACTCTTTGATAAACGGGTTGATGAACTTTGCCGCATCACCTTCGGAAGATATAAATACAGTACCTCGATTAGTTAAAGCGATTCCCTCAGAGTCGATAGTGCTGCTGGCAAAATTCTGATTATTTTTATCTACTAATAAAGTAACTCCAACAGGCGCCACCTTTCCATCTTTGAGTAGACCCTGACTCAAATCGATTCTAAAAGTATAAAACCGTGCAGGAGCTTTTTCGCTGCGGTCGTCTGAAATTGCATAATAAAGCTGCTTGGTATCGTCGTAAGTAATGCCAGACAGTCCTCCAATAGGTGTATTTTGAAAAATCGTACCTGTCGGGATAACAGCTTGCCCAATAAACTCGATACCAGTAATTTCAACCGCAGATGAAGGTAGATTTAAAAAAAATAAACTAATAATTAGAATAGGTATACAAAAGAAAACAGTTAGTTGTAAGGCTTTGTTTTTTCTGATTAGCTGCATAATTCTAGCCATCTCGTCAAAATCACCAACACAATATCATAATTAATTCGAGTTGATAAATTTAAGCTTCGGCAAAGAATTTAAATAACCAGTCTTTTACACAGCGTGTAGCATGGCAATCATCTTCGTTATAACGCTGAATGATTGAAAGCATCGCATGATTTCCTGTTTTTAACCATTGGTCATACCAGTAAATACACTTAGCCCCACTAGCATCACTATCACGCCATTCAAATTTTAACCACTTAGCAATAACTTTGAGTGCGTAGCTTTCTATGGGTAGAGCCACATTTTTAATAAGTTCTTCATACACATCAACAAAACGACTGAGTATTGGCAACACAACATCGTTGGGAGTGTGATATAGTTTTGCGAGTCGTTTGACGGTATCAAACTCATACACGCAAAAATGGTAAATCGGCGCCTCTGGGTACTGATTTACTAAATCCACAAACTGCTGCCATACTAACTCTTCGTCTTCAGGTTTCTCTGCCAAAAACGAATAAAACCGTTCAGTCTTTGCTATTTTATCAACAACCAACACTCCCAGTAAGTAATTAAGATTCAAATCTGGTTGTGCTTCTATATCAAAGTAAAGTTCTACAGGATACTCTAGACGAATATCTTTAACGGCTATTTGACTTTGACGCAACGAAGAAATACTTGTATATGTATACGCTTGGGTTAAACCGATATTTTCTTCCACTTTGCGTGTTGACGATTGAAGTAGCAAAGCGCGATTCTCGGTAATCGATTTAGCTTGTACTACCAGCTTTGGGGCAATATAACTATCAAATCCAGGTAAATTTTCTAAATCAAGGGGATTTGTATTAGCCAGAGCTTCGGGAGTATTAATATTCAGAGCTTGAAGTTGAGCATAACGAACTGGAGTAACTCCAGGCATTAGCGAAAGATGACGTGAAGCACGCGCAACATTATAACAATCAGTATGCCAATGACAAAAAGTGCATTTTTGCCGTGAGATAAATATATCGGGTGCGATTTCTGCTTCGAGTGACTCTATGCATTGCGACAAAATTCGCTGCATTTGCACAGACCATCTTTTTAAATCAACGTGGTAACTCGTTTCTTTGGAGCGCAGTATCAACCCAGCAGTTGTAGGTTCGACGAGTTGCGTTATTCTAAGTATTTCGGCATGGTAAGCAGCAATAACTTGATACTCTTGTTTAGGACGCTTACCAAGTTCAATAGTGGTTGGAATGTACTGAAAATCCCCAAACCGTGATTTTCCTGGTTGTTTAATTAATAAATCAGGGCAACTTACTAGTGTATACTCACGACTTGGAACATAAGGAGAAAATAATGGCGGCGCCGTGTAATTAGTAAAAGAATCTTCAAGCGAGAAAGGAAGCGTAGAAACATTATCATCACTTTCGTCGTCTTCAGCAACGGCGCCGACAGCAGCTAACTCAGTACTCAAAATATTTTGTTCTAAGCTATTAGAGACTTGGGTACGCCATTCAATATCAGCATAATCTGCCAATAAAACCCCTTGGTAGATACAATCAACACCTTGCTGCATCAATTCCAAAGTTTCCACCGCACCCGCACGCCAATCACGCGGTCGATAGTTCGGTCGAGTGTACTCAGTGCGTCGTAAAATACTTTTTTGGTGGTTAATTTTATCTTGTTGAAGTTTAACCAGTAAATCGGTCGGTTCAGAGCGCAATGTATAGTCGCCGTAGATGTCTAAAAACGGTCGGCGCCTACAGCGTTGGAATTGCAGCAGAAGTTCAGCGTTAATTAACATTCCTCTAGGCTAACAATAATTTGGTACGAATAGGAGTAAAACATACGTAATATGACAGATAAACTACATCAGCATCGCGCTTTGTTTCCAGCATTGGCAAATAAGACTTACTTTAACTATGGCGGACAAGGCCCAATGCCACAAGTTGCTATTGACGCAGTTGTTGCAGCACAAGTTCAAACGCAGCAGCTAGGCCCATTTAGTAATGCGGTGTATTCCTGGATGAATCAACAAATAGTGACAGCACGCGATAGCATCGCATCGCATTTACATGTTACATCTGAAACAATCACCCTTACAGAAAATGTTACCGTAGGTTGTAATATTGCGATGTGGGGTATAAATTGGCAACCAGGGGATCATTTGTTACTTACAGATTGTGAGCATCATGCTGTGATTGCAATTGCCCAAGCTATTAGGCACCGTTTTCAAGTAGAAATTACAACTTGTCCAATTCTCGCAGCAGATAATCCTATAGATATAATTGCCCAACACCTTCGCCCGAATACTCGTTTGCTAGCGATTAGTCATATATTGTGGAATACGGGTGAGGTTTTGGCTGTTGATAAAATATCTCAATTATGCCGAGCTAATAAAACGTTGTTGTTAGTGGATGCAGCGCAGTCGTTTGGTTCAATGCCTCTAGATTTGAATCAGTTGCCCGTAGATTTTTATGCTTTTACTGGACATAAATGGATGTGTGGCGCCGCTGGGTTAGGTGGATTGTACGTGCGGAAAGAAGTTAGAGAAAATTTGTTACCAACATTTGTGGGATGGCGTAGTGTAATAACAGATACACAGGGACAACCGCAAGACTGGCAACCAGATGGACGAAGTTATGAGGTGGCAACTTCTGATATACCGCTACTTGCAGGGTTGAGGGAGGCAATGGTAATTCATGAGCAGTGGGGAAGTATTCAGGAACGTTATGAGCAAATATTGAAAAATAGCGAGTATTTGTGGTGTAAGTTACAGAGTGTTTCTGGGGTGAAGTGTTTGTTAAGTGTTCCACCGCAAAGTGGGTTGGTTTCGTTTCAATTAAATGATGCGCGACACCAGAAGTTGGTTAATTATTTGGAGGCAGAACACAATATTTTAACTCGGACTATTGCAAATCCTGATTGTGTGCGTGCTTGTGTACATTATTTTACTCTGGAATCGGAAATTGATGATTTGGTTGCGGTGGTTCAGGAATTTTGTGTGTGATTTGCGTGGGTCGGGGCAGGTTTACGAGGTTGTTGTGATAGGTTATAAGTCTTGGTTAATCTGCCCCTACGGTATTTTACGGTATTTCACACGGTATTATTATGGAACGTCCTACTATATATATTGCTATCACTAATCATGGTTTTGGTCATGCAACACGTACTGCTGCTGTTGCTGCTACTATTCAAAAAATGTTTCCTGATGTTTTGCTGATTTTGGTGACTACGGCGCCGCGATGGTTATTAGAATGTTATATACAGGGAGAATTTATACATCGTCCGCGTGCATACGATTTAGGTGTGGTGCAAGCTGATAGTTTAACAATGGACAAGGATGCAACATTGTCTAAGTTACTAGAAATTAAGAAAAAGCAAAATTCAATAATTGCCTCTGAAGTCAACTTTATTCGCCAAAACCGCGTTAATTTAATTTTGGCAGATGTTCCCTTTCTTGCGGCGCCAATTGCAAGTGCAGCCAATATACCTTGTTGGATGATGACAAACTTTGGTTGGGATTTTATATATCGTGACTGGGGTGGAGAATTTATTGCCATTGCTGACTGG
The DNA here is from genome assembly GCA_019359675.1 of Calothrix sp. FI2-JRJ7. Taxonomy (GTDB): domain Bacteria; phylum Cyanobacteriota; class Cyanobacteriia; order Cyanobacteriales; family Nostocaceae; genus Dulcicalothrix. The sequence continues at coordinate 45,938 of JAHHGX010000085.1, read as the reverse complement.
ATAGGTGAATGTTATAGCAAATGCCAGCGCACTTTTCGTCTTCCTTTCCACGAACCAATGTCAATGTTTTCTAACATTACCGATGTAGGTTTAACTGGTGGTTCTCCCCATTACAAAGCTGAAGAAATTAGTCAAAAATGGAACATTAATGCTCCCAAAGAAAAAACTGCGTTACTTACATTTGGTGGTTTAGGTTTACAAGAAATTCCTTACCATAACCTCAATAAATTTCCCGACTGGCAATTTATCACCTTCGATGCTCCGGCGCCAGAATTACCAAATATAATCAAAATTACAGACCGTAAATATCGTCCAGTAGATATTATGCCAGTTTGCGGTCAAGTTATTTCTAAACCTGGTTACGGAACATTTGCCGAAGCAAGCAAACTTAACATCCCCATAATAACAATTACGCGCGATAACTTTGCTGAAGCTGCGTACTTACTCGAAGGTATTACAAACTACAGCCAGCACAAAATTCTTTCACCACAAGAATTTTTTGAAGGAGACTGGAATTTTCTTAACCAAGAATTTCAGCAACCGAGTCAATCTGAAGTAATAGCTAAAGATGGTAATGAAGTGATTGCTCAAAACGTCATTAACTTTTTAAAGCCAGGACTTACGCACGAAAACCTAGAAACCAGGTTTCTTCGTTGATAGCATGTAATAAAAATGACGATTTGTCTGCGACAATGAATGCGTAGAAACCTGGTTTCTTTGCGTAAGTCCTAAAAGCAATAAAAAAGCGCGACATTTTTAATATGTCGCGTAATCCATCGCGTATAAACTTATCCTAGAAACCGGGTTTCTTAGCTGAGATATTGTAATAAAAACGATGATTTTGCATAGAAAGCCGGTTTCTTTAGGAGAGTGATTTTTTGTAAACAGCGTTATTGCCACCAACAATAAACACATCAAGTTTATTGCTGCCTTGTGAAGTTGCAGCAGGTGCCGAGATAGCTGTACCACCGATATTTTCCCAGGAACTCCAAGTTACGCCATCTGAGTATTTACGGTAGACTGCATTATCTGTACCAACTGCGAATATATCTAAACGGTTGGCGCCCCATGAAGTGACGGCTGGAGCATATAACCATAAACCACCTAAAGATACCCAATCACTCCATACTTGACCATTCCAATATTTATGGTAAATAGCATGGTCGCCACTGCGTACAAATAAGTCAATTCTATTTTCACCCCAAGATACTGCTGTAGGCGCCGATAGTGCAAGTCCGCCCAAACTAGTCCAGTTACTCCAAGTGCTACCATCCCAAGTCATTTGGTAAACAGCGTTATCTGCACCTACAGTAAATACATCTTGACGTGTACCCCAACCTGAGACAGCGACACCTTGCTTACAGAAACCACCTAAATTTTCCCATTCGCAGGCGCCCCAACTTGTATCACTACAAGATAAACGCTGTATTTGGCGTTCTTTACCGATAGTAAATGTATCGATGCGGTTAGGTGCTGGTGATATTGAAGCAGGCGCCGACAAGCTAAACCCACTTAGACTTTCCCACTCACTCCAAGTCGTACCATCCCATGTTTTTTCGTAGACGGCACTATCACCACCGATAGCAAAAATATTAAGACGTTTTTCACCTAAAGATACAGCAGCAGGTGCAGAGAAGGCATTTCCACCCAAACTTTCCCACTCACTCCAACGAGGTAATTGGGGATTTAATTTATCAAAAGCAACTTTGGGTTGAAGAATACCTGCACCAGTATTTTGGTCGAAACCAGGTTCACCAATATTCTTTGCGGTCTGCTTAAAGAGGTCTTTCATTTCCTCTTGGGTGATTCCTGGTTTTGCTTGTGTGAATAATGCTGCCACACCAGCAGCAATTGGACAAGCCGCTGAAGTACCGTTATCGCTGCCAAAATAACCTCGGAAATGTGTAACTGAACAGAAATCTGGTTTGTTGGGGTCGAGTGTTGCTGGCCCTTGGCTACTGTAACCTACAAATTGTTCGTCTTTATTAACAGCACCAACTGTCATTACTAAAGGATGTCCATTGGCGCCCCAAATACTTTTACCAGAACCAATATCACTACCGCAACGGTCTGCTGGACAAGTGCCACCACAGTTCCCTGCTGCAAACAGCATAATAATGCCTTCGTTGATTGCTTCTACAACCTTACGAGTGAACGGATGGTCTGCGTTGGTCGCGTAAAATTCATCCCAGCTTTTCTGATACACACCCCAGCTATTGGAAAGAATATGTGGTGTACCATCAATACGATGTTGGTTAATTGCCCATTGAAATACAGATAGTGCGTTAGATATAGAATCACCACCAGCAATGCGACAATCATATAACTTTGCTTCAGGTGCCATACCGAGAATATCTGTAGCACACATGTTACCGTGTTCACCCCAAGAACGCGCTTTCGTTCCCCAATCTTGTGCAGGACCGCCAATTACATTTGGAATGCGACGAATACCTTCAAATGGGTCAACAGGACGCCCTTCCGCAGTAATACCACCATCAACGACACCAACTACAATACCTTGACCTCTAAATCCAGCAGCCCAAATTTGGTCAACACCAAAATATTTTGCTACATCTGCAATTGTGCCTTTTGCTGTAGTCGGTGAACAGTCACAAGTGCCAACAGGACAGTTACCTTTACCATCCATCGGTTTGACTAAATCGTAGGTAGTCTTTTCCAAAACCGATTGATTGAATGGAGCAATAGGTGTATCTTTGTAGACTTTAACAACACTTGGTTGAGCTTCGAGTTCAGCAATTCTACGTTCTTCGACTTCACCACGAATGATATAAGTCTCTTCGTTAGCAGCCATAATACTTGCAACAATGTTGCTTCCGGGAGCAACTGGAACTGGCTCATATGCGGTATCGAGTCGAAAACTGTCAATACTGGCGCCAACATTTTCTGATGCACCGACTATACCTTGTGTTCTAGATACTCGTAACTCTACAAGAACCTTTTGCATAGCACTGTAAGAGTCAGCATTCATCTGCGTGCTACTCATCACCCCAGTTCCGCGCGACTCACCCATACCTAAAGACGGCATATTACTAGAGTTGGATGATGGAGGCGCCTGTTTAGACTTACCATTACCGTTACCATTGCCATTACCATTGACGCTTCCATTGCCCGAAGCGTTAAAGTCATTATTTTGCATATTGTCAATCCTTTTATAAATTAATTTGGTTTCAGTGCGACCACCGCACACAAGATTGCTTAAACCTTACTTTTTGGAGGGTAATGTAAGTACTGACGACTTTAAATAAAGGGCAAAAGATAAGGTCAAGAAAAATTTTATGCGAGATAGCCAAAAAAATACAGGTAAGGAAATTTACTAATTTTTTTACCTTTAATTTCCTGAGCTTTACCCACCGGGTTTTTCTCTCTAACTTAACTTTTACCCATATTCAGATAGGCTTTTCGACTTGTCAGGGAGGAATTCTAGCCTCGGTTTTCACCGAATTGCTATGGTTGATATTATGAACAGTAATAAGACTAAAGTGAATACGTGATAACACTGAAATTCTTACTTAACCACCGTTGAAGTTCAGTGTAAATCACGGTATCATTTATAAATTAAGGCGCTATGCATCGCCAATTACTTATTTCGCCTGTCTTCGAGGGCTTCACCCCTACATTATGACACCCCTCATAGGTAATGGCAAGTTTCACGTATAAATTGTAGTGACCCTCGTTGTAAGCACTTCAGTGCTTTCCATTCAAAGATTCTTCCTAAGAAAAAAACACCTATGACCTGGCGGAAAACCAGATAACTCACCAAACACCCGATAACCATGTTTCTCGTAAAAATCAGGCGCCTGAAAACTAAAAGTATTGAGAAAAACTTGTTTAACACCCCTACCACGAGCTTCATCCTCAGCCATCTTTAAAATAGTACTTCCATACCCACCTTTCCGATATGGTTCGCTAATCCAAAACAACTCAATATAAAAGCAATCCCAATACGTCTCTCCAACCAACCCACCAACTATTTTTTGTTCCGCATCTCGAAGTGAAAGACACAGCTTTTTATAATTATAATTTCCAGCTTGCTCTTGGTTAAACTGATTGATTCCTTCTTGAATAGCTTCTGTAAATGCACTATCAGGATTTTCTTCAAAAACAATGGCGCATGTTTGGCTCATATCACTACCGTATTTACGTATTTACCAAGATGACTATTATACAAAAGGAGCAATAGTATAGATAATTAGAGCTTGCGTGTGCGTCAAAAAGTAAATGGTAAATATTGCCATGTGCTGAAACTGCTACAAACACTCAACAGGCTAGCATCCACCTCGCAATCTAATTCCAACAATGGATGAAAAAACTCTACCTAAATCTATAGATACTAGTCTTGTTAACAATCTAGAACAAGCAAGAATAGCAGCAGAAAATATAAGTACTGACCCCGAACTTCTGCATCATCTAAGCGTAATTTTTTATATTGTATTGGTTTTGTGATATTTGCTTGTTTATATAGTTATAATTACTTAAATTTTAATTGACATCGTTATATTTACGATTATTTTTATAGAGGCGCCATTTCCACAGTGGAATTATAAAGATTGTCCACCAAGCAAAAAATTGTAATTCTTATTTGTAACCCAAATTTCTTTTAAAAATTTAATTAAAAGTAAGAATATATACTTTATTTAATAATTAAATAGCTACACTGAAAACAAGCATAACTTACGATATTGCCACAATTCTGAGTCGATGCGTAAAAGCTATTAATTTATGTAATAAAATGATATATCAAAGTAATTCTACATACTTACATTTTCATGTCACTTACTTAAACTCAAAAACTTAATTTTAGGTTGTTTGGAAATTATTCACTCTCTGTCTAGTCTGTGTCTCTGTGGTAAAAATATTTTGTTTATGTTGGGTTCCGCTATCGCTCCACCCAACCTACGCTATTAAATTTTAATTTATGAATGATTTGGAAGAGTTGGTTACGGAAATTAGTCGCTTTGAGGCAATTATAGCTGATTGGGATGAACGAGAGCGAGGTGTGGCTGTCGGCTTCAAAAGGGCTATTGAAGCCTTACACAAGGAAGCTTTCGCGCGTTTAATTAAAAGCGTCAAGCAAGAATCAATGTCGGCTTTGCGTAATGCAGTTCAAGATGAAGTAGTATATGGTGTCCTAGCTTACCACGAATTAGTTAAGCCACCAAAACCTTCTCTCGAACAGCGTTTACAAACAGCTATCGAAGAAGTCCGTCCTAGTTTAAAAAGTCATAATGGTGATGTTGAATTGGTAGCAATTAAACCACCAAGTACAGTAAAAGTTAGATTAATTGGCACATGTAAAAATTGTCCCTCTTCTAATTTTACTTTGTCTCAACGCATTGAACAGACTATTCAAGCATACTGTCCTGAAATTACTAAAGTTGTTGCAGTATAGGTAATGTTCATTCCAAAATTGCCCTTTTCAAATTTAGGCGCCGATATCATATTAGGTACACGTGAAGAATTTGCAGTACCTCTGGCACCTAGTGCAGTATCTATGTTCGCTCCACGCGGCGCCTGTTTAACATCACAAAGTGGCCCTCTATGGGTTGCGGATACAGGACATCATCGGTTATTGGGATGGCGAAACTTACCAACTCAAGATGGTCAACCTGCTGACTGGGTAATTGGACAACCTGATTTTTTTCACGAAGGACAAAATGCTAAAGGTACACCAGGAAACACAACGCTTAGTGTACCAACAGGTATTTGTGTTTGTGGTGGTGGTTTAGCTGTAGCGGATGCTTGGAACCATCGCGTTTTAATTTGGAAACAAATTCCACAAGATAGCAATGTGCCGGCAGATATTGTACTAGGGCAAAATAATTTTACTGATAATCGACCAAATAGAGGTGAGCAAGAAGCTTACGCAAATACTCTTAATTGGTGTTACGGTGCTTTTTATTATCAGGGAAAGCTGTTTGTTGCTGATACTGGTAATCGTCGCGTATTAGTTTGGAATAAGTTGCCAAGCGAGAATGGTCAACCTGCTGATTTAGTCTTGGGACAACCAGATATGTTTTCCCGGAATGAAAATGGTGGTGGAACTGCATCCGCTTCGAGTATGCGTTGGTGCCATGATATTACATTTTGGCAAGAAAATTTAGTTGTGACTGATGCTGGTAATAACCGCGTCATGATTTGGGAAGGAATGCCAACAGAAAATAATACTCCCTGTACTGTTGTATTGGGACAAAAAAGCTTTGATTTTGTTGAGTTAAATCAAGGTGTTTATTTCCCTAATGCTAGTAGTCTCAGTATGCCATATGGTGTTGATGCTGTTGGTGATTGGTTAATAGTTGCTGATACAGCAAATTCGCGATTGTTGGGATGGAAAAATTCTACATCATGTGGGGTAGATGCTGGTGTGTTAGTTGGACAAAAGGATTTTAAAAGTAAATCAGAAAATGGTGACTATGGATTACCAAAGCGAGACAGTGTTAATTGGTGTTATGGCATTAATATATGTGGTGATACTGCTGTGATTTCTGATTCTGGTAATAATAGAATTTTATTATGGCGCCTTAATTAATCCCCCCAACCCCCCTTAATAAGGGGGGCTAAGAGGTGCTTATTGTTCCCCCCTTATCAAGGGGGGTTAGGGGGGATTTGTAACGAACCGCAAAGGACGCTTCATAGCGCAAAGGAAAGAAAGAAGAGAAGGAATATCTTATAAATGATGTATGAAGAAATACGAGTACGGGGTACAGTTCAAGGAGTAGGATTTCGTCCTACAGTTTATCGTATTGCCGTAGCGAATGGGTTGCGCGGTGAAGTTTATAACGACGGTGAAGGAGTTGTAATTCGCGCATTAGGAAGTGAAGAATCTTTAGAAAAATTTGTTCGCCAATTACAGCAAGAATGCCCGACCTTGGCAAAAATAAATGAAATAACACGCACACAACATATATCTGAGGGTGAATTTAACTTTGATGATTTTGTAATTTCTAAAAGTATTAATAATGTAATTAATACCGAAATTACACCTGATACTGCGACCTGTGTACAATGTCAAAGCGAAATCTTCGACCCTCATAGTCGCTGGTTTCGTTATCCTTTTACCAATTGTACCCATTGTGGACCACGCCTAAGCATTATTCGTTCTATACCTTATGACCGCAATAACACTAGCATGGCAAGCTTTGCGATGTGTCCGGAATGCATGGAGTCATACAACGATATTACAAATCGTCGCTTTCATGCTCAACCAACAGCTTGTCATGTTTGTGGTCCGAAAGCATGGTTAGAACGTGCTGATGGCAAACCTTTTGCAGCTTCTATGTTCTCAATGCTAGATGAAGTTGATGCCGTTTGCACTTTGTTACAAAAAGGGGAAATTGTTGCCATCAAAGGTCTCGGTGGAATTAATTTGGCGTGCGATGCTAAGAGCGAAACCGCAGTTAAAAAACTCCGCGAACGAAAACAACGATACCACAAACCCTTCGCCTTGATGGCGCGTGATATTACTGTCATTGAAAAATATTGTACTCCTAATGCCAAAGAACGTGAATTACTTTTATCTCACCAGGCGCCTATTGTTTTAATTAAGAAAAAAGAAGGTGATTTTCTTTCTCCATTAGTGGCGCCTTCCTCAAGTACTATTGGTTTCATGTTGCCATATACTCCTTTACATCATCTTATTCTCAAACGGATGAATCGTCCGATTGTATTTACTAGTGGTAATATATCTGATGAACCGCAGTGTATTGATAATGAGGAAGCGCGCGAGAAGCTAGGACATATCGCCGATTATTTCCTTCTCCATAACCGAGATATAGTTAATCGTGTGGATGATTCGGTGGTTAGAGTCGTTGGTGATAAAACTCGAATTATTCGACGCGCACGAGGATATGCACCTGCTTCTATTAACTTACCCTCTGGTTTCGCTACTTCACCTCAAGTTTTAGCGATGGGGGGTGAGTTAAAAAGTACCTTCTGTTTATTACGTCACGGCAAAGCTATTATTTCACAACATTTAGGAGATTTAGAAAATGTCGCAACGTTTAATAGTTACCAAGAAGCGCTTGATTTATATTTAGACTTGTTTGAGCATAAACCGGAAGCAATTGCCACAGACTTGCACCCAGAATATTTATCTACAAAGCTTGGCAAACAATTAGCAGCTAGTAACCAGTTAATTGAAGTACAGCATCATCATGCTCATGTTGCTGCTTGTATGGCAGAGAATAATATAGATATAAATACGGCGCCTGTTTTGGGTATTGCTTTCGATGGTTTAGGCTATGGTGAAGATGGGACACTTTGGGGGGGAGAATTTCTTTTAGCTGACTATCGTGAATTTACGCGAGTCGCAACATTCAAACCTGTTCCAATGATAGGAGGCGCCTTAAGCATTCATCAACCTTGGCGTAACACTTATTCACACTTAGTAACTAAATGGCAAGAGTTAGAGTCTAAGTATGGAAGCTTAGAATTATTCGAGTTTTTACAAACGAAACCGATATCACTACTTAATCAATTAATAAGTAAACAAATTAATTCACCTCTAACTTCTTCTGTTGGGCGCCTATTCGATGCTGTTGCTGCTGCTATTGGTATTTGTCGCGACACATGTAGTTACGAAGGACAAGCTGCAATTGAAATGGAAGCACTAGTTAACGCTGGTAATAATAAAGAATCGCTAAGTTATAGTTTTGATATCGAAAAATCAAATAATATTAGTTATATTGATTCAAGCTACATGTGGATTCAACTTTTAGATGATTTGCAGCAAAATATACCAAAGCAAGTTATTGCCGCTAAATTCCACCAAGGTTTGATTAATGTTATCGTTCAAATGGTAAACCATCTGCGACAAGAGTATAAATTTAATCAAATAGCTTTAACAGGTGGAGTTTTTCAAAATGCTATTTTGTTAGAGCAGCTTCAAGACAAATTAGCAAAATTTGATACAAAAGTCATTACTCATAGTTTAGTACCTTGTAACGATGGTGGCATATCGTTGGGACAAGCAGTAATTGCCGCTGCACGATTACAGAAACCGGGTTTCTTAGTCGATAACTTGTAATCAAAATAACTATTTTAGTTAGAAACCCGGTTTCTTTATTATTTATTGGTGGTATTTATGTGTTTAGGAATTCCTGGTCAAATAGTTGAAATTACTGATACTAATAATAAACTAGCTGTTGTTAATGTTGGTGGAGTCAGGCGCCAAGTAAATATTGCCTGTATAGTTGACGAAAATCACTCTCCTGCTGACTGCGTTGGAGATTGGGTATTAGTACATGTAGGCTTTGCAATGAATCGAATTAATGAGAAAGAAGCGGCTGAAACCTTGCAAATCTTGCAAGAACTAGCAGCCGCGCAAGCAGCACTTAGCAATTAATTGGCTAAGGCTAATCATATCGAAGTTCAAACAACTTAGACTATTAAATTAATATAAAATCTCAAAATCAGATGAAATACGTTGATGAATACCGAGAACCCCAAAAGGGAGAAATATTACTCCGTGAAATCGAGACATTATCAAAAAAATTAAACAGACGTATAAAAATTATGGAAGTATGTGGTGGACATACGCATTCCATTTTTAAATACGGTATAGAAGATGCTTTACCAGAAACAATCGAATTAATTCATGGACCAGGTTGTCCTGTATGCGTAATGCCAAAAGGAAAACTTGATGATGCTATAGCTATAGCTAAACACCCAAATGTCATATTTACAACATTTGGTGATACAATGCGGGTTCCCGGCTCTAAGACTAGTTTATTACAAGCTTCTTCAGAAGGCGCCGATATTCGCATGGTCTACTCACCATTAGATAGTTTACAGATAGCCAGAGATAATCCAGATAAAGAAATTGTTTTTTTTGGTATTGGTTTTGAAACAACTGCTCCAAGCACTGCCTATACAATTAAGCAAGCTTTCTCAGAAAATCTTCATAATTTTAGTTTATTTTCTAATCACGTACTAGTAATTCCGGCATTACAAGCTTTACTCGATAACCCAGATTTACAACTAGATGGGTTCGTTGGGCCCGGTCATGTCAGCATGGTAATTGGCTGTAACCCGTATAATTTTATTGCTAAAGACTATAATATACCTATTGTAATATCCGGCTTTGAGCCAGTAGACATTCTCCAATCAATTTGGATGTTACTACAGCAATTACTACAAAATCGCTGCGAAGTAGAAAATCAATACAGTCGTGTTGTACAGACACAAGGAAACATTCAAGCAATTACAGCAATGAATGAAGTATTTGACATCCGCTCTGAATTTGAATGGCGAGGTTTAGGTTATATTCCTGCTTCGGGTTTAAAAATCCGTCCTAAATACGCACGCTTTGACACCGAAGCAAAATTCGCTATTCCTAACAATCAAGTTGCCGACCATAAAGCTTGTCAGTGTGGAGAAATACTCAAAGGAGTTCTCAAACCTTGGCAATGTAAAGTTTTTGGCACCGCTTGTACACCAGAAAACCCAATCGGTACTTGTATGGTTTCTAATGAAGGCGCCTGTGCTGCTTATTATAAATATGGTCGATTATCTATCAGTAAATAAATAGGAATTATAATACTGGGAATATATTAGCATTTAATTAATGACTACTTTGTATGCTCCCATCAGGCATTATTGTATTACCAAATATAGTTCCACTTAAATCGGCGCCACTCAGATTAGCATTACTAAAATTCGCATTCTTTAGTTCTGCACTCGATAAATTGGCGCCAGTAAGATTAGCACTAGTAAAATTTGTGTTATTTAAATAACCTAAAAATAAATTTGCACCACTTAGGTTTGCGCTGGTTAAATTAGCATTCTCTAAATTAACCATTGACATACCAGCATTGCTTAAATTCGCCCCAGTTAAATTTGTACCTTCAAGATATAATTCATGTAGAGCAGTTCCAATCATATTAATGCTACTTAAATTAAGATTTGATAAATCTGACTCTAAATATATTTCTGTACCAGATAAATCCCGTTCACCTGCTAAATATCTTCTAATTAAATCTTCGCGGGAAACATAGACCATTGTTATTTACTTCATGCTTGTAATTAGTCTTACTTCGTAAAATTTTTGTATAAAAATGTCACAGAAGGGTTGTAAGAAGACTGGCAACGGATTATGTAACGGATTTAACGGATAGATTTGCTAATTATGTTTGCTACATTTCTCTTGTGGGATAGGCATCCTTGCCTGTCCCTTGATGGAAAGGACGGGCAGGGATGCCCGTTCCACAAGAGTCATTCCACAAGAGTGTTACACTATGAGTTTGAGTTATTTGACTTTTATTTTTTAGACAAGTTTGGTTCGACTATCTGAGGATAGTTATCATAGTTACGTCGTACCCAGTCCATGCCAACTTCGTTATTGAGTTTGATTTTTTGTGGTGTGTTGGGATAAATTTTTCTTAAAATATCTGAGTCTTGTTCAATTACGACTTTGACTAAATCTAGGAATTTGAATTTAAGCAATTTGAATATTGGGTTTTTTGCTAAACCAAACATTATTGCATAAGTACGTGACTTTGTTGGTGACTCTGGAATAAATGCATGAATTTGTTTGAATTTCCCGGCGCCTGTTTCACCATGAAGTACTGCAAGTGAGGGAAAATAGTTTTCAAGGTGAGCATTAAGTACTTTGGGAAACATGAATAAACCAGGGTTGCTCAGTTTCTCCTTCAAATCGGTAAGCGCAACAGGCATACTAAAATAAGCGTGTGAATGATGCCCATTGTCTATAAACTTTTCAAAATTGACTTCTTGAATCTTGAATAATGAACGATGCGTACCGTTTTGGTGATTGTAGTCGTGCATGTTTAGCAACAGCGACATTAAGTTAGCTTCAATGCTGGTATCTGCTGTACATCCTATTAATTCATACTCTGCGGCAATTTCATTCAAAATATTAGGTATAAGTTGTTTTGGTTCAGTATTTCCGTATGACCAAATAAAATCACCTTGGATAATTAACTCTAAAGGCGCCAACTGCGGTAAGGTCTTTTTATTTGAACCTGGTAAAACAGTACAACCTTCACTGTCAAATTGCAGTGCATGAAACGGGCAAACTACTACACTGGTTTTATCTTGCTGTACTTCACACCATCCCTCACTAAGCATGGCGCCCATATGTGGACAAGCATTTGGTAAAGCATTTACATTACCTAGCGCATCTTTCCATAGTACATAGTCATTACCATACAGCGATACTTTGAATGGTTTATTAACTTGTAACATTGATTTGTGCGCTAATAACCAAGGGGCGCCTTCTAACATCGGCATAAAGATTTACCACGTGTTTAATACGAGCAATAAAAAAGATTTAAAATCTGACGCTACGGTGCTTATAATTTAAAAATATGAGTATTAACTCACATTTGTCAATACCTTACACAAAAAATGAGTAGGGTGCGTGAAGGCTACCAGTACTGCGCTTCGTTTTAAAATTTTGTAGCCTTCACGCACCGTGCTTTTGTTTGTAAAGATTAGCCTATCCGTTACATCCGTTATATCCGTTGCAAACCAACTCATCAAATTTAATGGTATGAACCCCAACTCTCAAGACCCCCAAGAAAACGTAAAAATGAGGCGCCAACCTAAGCAAAAGCGTGGTCAGGAGCGTGTTGAGCGAATTTTGGATGCAGCAGTAGAAGTATTTGATGAAGTTGGGTTTGATGCTGCGACGATGAATAATATCGCTTTGCGCGCGCAAACTGCTATCGGTTCCGTGTATCAGTTTTTTCCTGATAAACTAGCTATTTTTCAAGCTTTAGAACTGCGTCATCTTGAACGAGTTCATGCTGCCTGGGCAAAACTCGACAGTCTTAATATTGCCGAACTGCCATTCGAGACGTTTATTCAAACGATGTTAAAGATATTCAAAGAAATCTTTGATGAGCCAACATCGCGGTTACTGTTCATTCAGTATTTCACTTCTAACGCGATGTTCCAAACTATCGATGATAGTCTGACGCAACAAGGAATAGATTTCCAGGCAAAGCTACTACACGCACGCAACCCAAAATTGAGCGATGAAAAGTGTCAATTGATTGCCGAAATATGTGTTCAAGCTGCAAATGCTTTACTTGTAGTCGCCCTTCGCAACCCAGAACCACGCCGTGAAGAGATTTTTCAGCAAATTGAAGAGTTAATGATTGCTTATCTACGTCCCTATGCTGGGGATGTTAGGGATGAAATGCACAATCAAGTAATGAAAGTAATGATATGTCCACACTGTAATTCCCGGCGCCTTTCCAAGAATGGACTAAGGCATCAAAAGCAAAGATATATTTGTAAAGATTGTGGTAAGCAATTTATACAAAGTTATTCACCCAAAGGTTATAGCGATGATATCAAACAACAGTGTTTAGAGTTGCACAATAAAGGTATGGCGTTTCGGGAAATAGAGCGGCAGACGGGTGTTTCCCACAATACAATTATTAATTGGGCAAAGGAAAAATGAGTGCCGCAAAATTTTAATATTAGTTTCTCAGATTTTTGACAACTATTCGTGTATTTATGTGTAATAATGTCACGAGTTAAGCAATTAAATAAATTACTATACAGGGTAAGTGAGGCTTACAGGTTTGGAACTATTAACCCTTCAAAAGGGTTAAAATACAAAAGCCTACTTTTGGCTTGGCGCCACGAGCGCTTCTAAGCACACACGTACTCGATAATTTATTTTTTGGCGCCGCTGTATAAATGTAGTATTCAATACCATCACTTAGTACTCCGCCGTACAAAGCATTCAAAGCCAACAATCAACGAGTTTTTGACTTCCTTTGCGTCATGTAGCGTCCTTTGCGGTTGTTAATCAAAACCAAAATGGACATGGCAGACTACTTAAGCGACTAAAAACAGAAAAACGTGATTTTGTCCAAGAAATCACGCTTATCTAGATTTAAGACATTTGTTCTATCACCACTAGGAGTAAATAGTGATGAACTTGTTAAAATTGACAGAAGAAGTGAAGCTCACTTCGAGTAACGATAAAAATATAAGTTTCAACCCAAGACAAACTGCTTATCCACGTCCGCAATTACAGCGACAGCATTGGCAAAGCCTAAATGGTCAATGGAAATTCGCATTTGACGACGAAGGCAAATGCACGAAGCCGGATAATATCAGGCAGTGGATTAATAATATCGAAGTTCCCTTTGCTCCGGAATCTATCAAAAGTGGGATTGGTGATACGGGTTTTCATCCAAATTGCTGGTATGAGAGGGAATTTGAAACTCCTCCCGGAGAGGGAAGACTAATATTGCACTTTGGTGCTGTAGACTATCGTGCGCGCGTTTGGGTAAACAACCAATTTGTGGGAGAGCATGAAGGTGGACATACATCCTTCTCGTTCGATATCACCGATATGCTCTCAGATACTGGCATCACAAAAGTAACAGTCTGGGCACATGATGACCCCCACGACTTAGCAAAACCTCGTGGTAAACAAGACTGGCAACTGGACGCACACAGTATTTGGTATCCTCGCACGAGTGGTATTTGGCAAACAGTTTGGCTCGAACGTGTAGGCGCCACTTATATAGATAGCATCCAGTGGACACCCCACATGGAGCGCTGGGAAATTGGTTTTGAAGCGTTTATTCAAGGTGAGCGCCAAAACGATTTACAAATCAAAATAAAACTCAGCGTTGGTGAGACTGTTTTAGTAAACGATACATATACAGTATTTAAGGGAGAAATTCACCGTCGTATTGCGCTTTCTGACCCTGGTATTGATGATTACCGGAACGAGCTGCTGTGGAGTCCAGAGAAACCAACTTTGATTGATGCTTCCATTCAACTCTGGCATCAAGACGAACTTTTGGATGAAGTCAAATCCTACACAGCAATGCGCGCGGTAGGAATTCAGCGTGACCGCTTTATGCTCAATGGGCACCCTTACTATCTACGTTTAGTTCTTGACCAAGGATATTGGGAAGAGTCACTGATGACGGCGCCTTCTGATGAAGCGTTGCGTCGTGATGTGGAACTAGTCAAAGCAATGGGTTTCAATGGAGTACGTAAGCACCAGAAAGTTGAAGACCCCCGTTTCTTATATTGGGCGGATGTACTAGGTTTATTAGTTTGGGAAGAAATGCCAAGTGCTTACCGCTTTACACCAAAAGCTGTAGAACGCATGACGCGGGAATGGACTGAAGTTATCAAGCGAGATATCAGTCACCCTTGTATTGTGGCGTGGGTTCCGTTCAATGAATCTTGGGGAGTTCCCAATTTAACACAAACGGCTGCTCATCGAAATTATGTCTTGTCAATGTATCACTTAACCAAGACCCTTGACCCAACTCGTCCAGTAATTGGTAACGATGGTTGGGAGAGTACTGATACTGATATTCTTGCTATTCATGACTATGACAATAACCCAACTACCTTGGCAAAACGTTATGGTGATGAAGTCAAGTTATCTGACTTATTAAATCGCGAACGTCCCGGAGGACGAGTTCTCACCCTTGATAACTATGCTCACAATGGGCAGCCAGTAATGCTAACAGAATTTGGTGGCATTGCTTACACCCAGGAACATGAAACTAATAGCACTTGGGGATATGCCAGAAGTTCAAATATTTCTGAGCTACAAATGCGGTACAGTGGGTTGTTAACAGTAGTAAACCGCGTTGAAATGTTTAGTGGTTTCTGCTACACCCAGCTTACCGATACTTTCCAAGAAGCAAACGGGTTGTTATATATAGACCGTACACCCAAAATCCCAATTGAGGCAATCGCTAGTGCAACTCTTGGTAATGACCAGCAACACTCAGCAGCTAAAACCGAATGGTTAGAGTCAACATTAGTGCAAGAAACTGCTTATTGCGGTAGCGATGGTTGTAGGTAAAATCACGACATAATGTAAAGACGCGATTAATCGCGTCTCTACATTATAATATCTGACCATACCAAATGATAATCAATCTAATTGCCTCAAACAGCACGCGCAGACTGCTTGGACTTACTTGATATTTAACAGTTAGTACATCAATCCAATTGTTTAAATCAGCATGGTTAGGACTTGCTAAGTCCATCGTTTCTACCCAAGCAGTGTATATTTCTTCACCTAAATCAGGATGTGCAATAGCTCCCGCCTCCGCACGCACCATCAAAATACAACGTTGGTTCATACTACAGGCATTTTCTAGCTTCATAATTTAAAAACCTGGTTTCTACGCATTCATTGTCGCAGACAAATCATCATTTTTATTACACGCTATCAACGAAGAAACCAGGTTTCTAGGTTTCAAGTTTAGCTTTATCCAAGAAAGAATTCTTGCAAAAATGCGTAAAACTTCGGCGCCAGAAACTCAAATTTTTCTCCAACACAATCAGGGGTACTAATTTTATATCCTTTGCCATTTAACCAATTATGATTATTTGGCGTATAAATAAAATGAGCCATTCCTTCAGAGTAGTACCCTGATAAGGTCATAGTATTAATTTTTGGAAAAAAGCACACGCTGAAATTAACGTTTTTGCCTATATGTTTTTCTTTTTTGAAAGTTATAGATAAATTATTACTACCAATTTTTTGAGCCAACAAGCTATATTGATTTTTTGGGAACATAAAAGCTGCATCAAAACAGCTAGCTTGTCGATACAATAACTTGAACTCAGTTTCCGGAAATACTAAAGCCGCGATGTTAGCAGCCTCTACCAGCAAATCTGGTTGTATACTATAAATGACTTTAATTGCATCACAAGACATTTTTTTACCTTAAAATTATTAGGATTGAACTGGGAGTACTCGCCCGAGATCAACTTATATTATTTTTTAATTATTTTAATTTTAGCAATTGCCGAATACATCAACCTCATATAAATCTCATATAAATCTCATATAATTTTATTTGACGATGAATATAAATGTGTAATATGATACATTTATATTTTTATTAATTATGAATAAATTTTGAAAAATTGAAAATTTACAACTTTATACGCTCCTGTGGCTTCCATGAATCTCGATTCTCTGCTTGAACTTATTAACAGCAAGCTAATTGCTATCCAAAGCCACCCTCTTAATTCGGCAGAACGTTTGGTTTTGCGGGGAATTTGGCACGATTGGAATTATAACCAAATGGCTACTGAGGGAAGTTATAGTCCTGGATATCTTTCTAATGTCGTGGCGCCTCCTTTGTGGCAAAGACTTTCTGCACTTATTGACAGGCGCCTGACTAAAAAAAATTGTCGTGGGCTGCTCTTAGACTACGCGGCTAGTTTGAATGCAAACAAAATGCCATCAGAGCAACTTCCTACTAGCTTAAGAGAGAATGTCAGCCAAGATATGTTGCCTTGCTTCCCTAGTGGCTCAGTTCCTCTTGGCTCTCCTTTTTATATTGAAGACTCTGCCCTAAAAAATATTATTTGTCAAGAGATTATTAAAGCAGGCGCCTTGGTGACAATTAAGGCACCTAGAGAAATGGGGAAAACCTCACTACTGCTGAGAAAATTTTTATTTTTATAGATGAAATAGATAGTATTTTAGGTTCAAATCTTCCAGTTAATGATTTTTTTGCGTTCATCCGCTTCTGCTACAACCAACGCACCATTAATATAGAATATCGGCGTTTAACCTTTGTTCTATTGGGAGTAGCAACACCAACAGAATTTATAGTTGATTATAAAAGAACACCTTTTAATATTGGTCAAGCAATTCAGCTAGAGGGTTTCAAAGAGCATGAAGCTCAACCTTTGCTTCAAGGATTAACAGAGAAAGTTAGTAATCCGCAAGTGGTGCTGAAAGAAGTTTTAGGCTGGACAAACGGTCAGCCTTTTCTAACTCAAAAACTTTGTAAGCTGATTCGCAATTCTTCATCTCCTATTCTGACAAATCAAGAAGCAGAATGGATTGAAAACTTAGTGCAGGAGTCTATTTTAGATAATTGGGAATCCCAAGACCAACCAGAGCATCTAATAACTATTCGCGACCGCATCCTTAGAAGTGAATACCAACCTGCTCGACTACTAGAGATTTATAAACAAGTATTGCAACAGGTCGAAGTTGCCGCAGTTGACAGTCCAGAAAAAAGGGAATTGCTCTTGGCAGGACTTTTGATTAAGCACCAAGGTTGTTTAAAAGTGCATAACCGTATTTATAAATCGATTTTTAATAGTAGTTGGATTGAACTATACTTATAAAGATTAATGAATTATATGATACTAAGTAACTGGCTAACAGAATTATATATCGCGTCTCTACATCGTTTGATAGAGATATTGATTGCTCTAATTCAGATACAACTTTGATGGTAACTAAATAAGAAAAAATGTATACTCAAAAACTGATAAAGCCTGATGGCCGTAACCTAACGTTATATAGTAGATTTCCAATTGCAGGGGGAATAATTGCTCCTAGTCCTAGCAATGAACCAGTACTAGCAAATCCTCATTTACGCTGGCATCCATTACGAGGTGAATGGGTAGCTTATGCTAGTCACCGTCAAGGACGTACTTTTATGCCACCTCCAGAGTATAATCCTTTGGCGCCCACTAAAGACAAAAATATTCCTACAGAGCTTCCTGAAGGAAATTATGATGTTGCTGTATTTGATAACCGCTTTCCTTCTTTAAATTTAACGGCACATAACCCACCAAAATCTATTGTTGATACTTTACCTGCTAACGGCGCCTGTGAAGTAGTAGTTTTTACTCAAGACCCGAAAGCGTCTTTAAGTTCATTAGAACTAGACCATTTAGATTTACTATTACAAGTTTGGGGTGAACGTGTACGTTGCCTTGGTGCAAATGCTGAAATTCAGTATGTTCTACCTTTTGAAAACAAAGGTGTAGAAGTAGGGGTGACACTCCACCATCCCCACGGTCAAATATACGCTTATCCATTTATCCCTCCCGTTCCCGCTCGAATGCAACAAATGCAGCAGCGATTTTATGAGGAACATCAGCAGGGATTATTAGCCGATTTGATACAAAAAGAGATAGCTGATAACAAACGCATTATTTATCAAGATGAACACGCTATCGCTTTTGTGCCAGTATGCGCGCGCTATCCGTATGAAGTATGGCTTGCACCAATTCAGCCAGTTTCGACGTTTCATTATCTCAGCTCAGAACAAAGGTGGTCACTTGCTAAAGCTTTAAAAACTGTGACACTTAAATATGATGGCTTATTCGGGCGCCCGTTTCCTTATTTAATGGCTTGGTTTACTGCACCAACAGATGGGAAAGCACATCCCGAAGCGCATTTACACGCCGAGTTTTATCCACCATATCGAACAAGTGAAAGACTCAAATATTTAGCAGGTACAGAACTTGCTGCAGGAATGTTCGCAAACGATGCGCTTCCAGAGGAAAAAGCCAAAGAGTTACAAGCAGTTATCGTAAATATTGAAGAACCATCACGTTTATAAAAGGGGTGTTAAAAAATGAATCAGTATACTGATGAAGTATCTACCAAACTCGAATTTATCCGCCAAACTCTTAAAGAAAACGGCGCCCAAGGTGTTCACTTATGCGGTACAGACTGGTTTGCTTGGATAACTGCTGGCGCCTCAAATACTGTTTTGCTTACTGCTGAAACCGGAATAGCATCAGTATTGGTAACTGCGGATGATGCTTGGGTATTAACAGACGAAATTGAAGCGCAACGTTTGCAAGACGAAGAATTGCCAACGAACTTTAAATTAGAAATCTATCCTTGGGCAGATACTAACGCGCGTAAGTCATTTATACGTAATGCAACAGGAGATGGAAAAATATTAAGCGACCGTCCAGTTGAAAGTGAAAAGCCATTACCTGAATCTTTACAGCAATATAAAAGAGTAATGATGTCGAGCGAACTAGAGCGCTATCGCGAAGTAGGACGCAAAGCAAGCGCTGCAATGACACAAGTACTACTAGCAGCAAAACCGACCTGGACGGAATATGAATTAGCTGGTGCAGGTGCAGAAGCACTATGGGCAAGAGGATTACACCCAGCATTAACACTTGTTGCTGGAGAAAGACGCTTACCGTTATATCGTCATGCTACACCTACAAACGAACCAATTGGTGTCAAAGCAATGATGGTATTTTGCGCGCGGGGGTATGGTTTGTATGCAAATCTAACCCGTTTCGTTTCTTTTGGTACTATTTTAGATAAAGAAAACGAATTGCATCGTGTTTGCCGTGAAGTAGAAAGCGTAGCGCTAAATATGTGTAAACCAGGAACTGCGATGAATGAGGTTTACCAAGCTTTAGCTGAGACTTATGAACAACACGGTTTTCCCAATTCAATCCGCGAACATCATCAGGGAGGAACGACTGGATACCTAGCGCGAGAAATTGTCGCAAATCCCACTACAAGTGATACTTTGAAAGAAAACATCGCTGTTGCGTGGAATCCAAGTCTTGTAGGTGCAAAAATTGAAGATACTTTTGTAATTAGTGCTGATGGTAAGTTGGAAAATTTGACTTATGACCCTAACTTTCCTAGCGTCGAAGTAGAAGGGAGATTACGTCCACTTGTTTTAGAAGTTTAATATTTAGTATAATTTTTTGACAAATTTACTATTGAAACTATGAATTTTCAAACAATATTTAATCAAAAATTGCCTCAAGTTGAAGCGTTGGCGCCTGGAAGAGTTAATCTACTTGGTGAACATACTGATTACAATGATGGATTCGTTCTGCCTACAGCAATTCCCCAAAAAACAGTAGTGCAAATTGGGTTGAGTGATGATGGTATGTACCACTTCTATTCAGAAAATTTAAATGAACAGGTGGATATTGGAGAGGAGTATTTTAGACCAGGTAATATGTCTGGGGCAGGCAAGATGCCTACCCTACAATACGAATTTGCAAGCTATATTTTTGGTTGTATTCAAGTTTTGAAAGAAGTTGGGTATACAATATCACCATTGAATTTGTACGTAAAATCATCAGTTCCGATAGGTTCCGGGTTGTCTAGTAGTGCAGCATTAGAGGTAGCAACTCTTAGAGGAATACGTCAACTTTTTAATTTGCCTATCAATGATGTAGAAATTGCCCAGTTTGCACAACAAGCTGAAATTCAGTATGCCCATGTACAATGTGGGATTATGGATCAGATGGCTTCGAGTCTGGCTGATACTAAACACATGCTGTTTTTAGACACTCGTAGTTTGGAACGTCGTGTTTTACCTTTGCCTGAAGGCGCCTCTATTGTAGTAATAGATAGCGGTGTACCTCGTACTCTTGCGGGTAGTGGATATAACCAACGACGTGCAGAGTGTGAACAAGCAGCGCAATTACTGGGTGTGAAAGCTCTACGAGATATTACTGATGTCAACTTGGTAGAAACGTTACCAGAACCGTTGCGGCGACGCGCGCGTCATGTGGTAACAGAAAATAATCGTGTTTTAGAGGCATTACAAAATGTCGCGTCTCTAGAACAATTTGGGGAATTGATGAATGCTTCGCACGCTAGCTTACGTGATGATTACGAAGTTTCTGTACCTGCACTCGATACATTAGTAGATATATTGCAGAAAACTCCGGGAGTGTTTGGTGCCAGGTTAACAGGCGCTGGATTTGGGGGTGCGACTGTTGCTTTGGTGGCAACAGGAGAAGAGAAAAATATTGCTCAAAAAGTCCTAGAACAATACAGTCATGCTGGTTACAGCGGAAATATATTGGTAGGCGCCTAAACTTTACCCATATCAACTAATAAATTCTCATCCTCAAAGCGGATTTTAGTGATTTCATTTTTAGATATTTTGCATTTATAGGCAATTGAATGATTCGGAGCATTATGGCTGACTCGACTAGCAAAACAGACAAGGAACTAAATACAAGGGTCGAGGGCAATATTTCAGATATACCCATCGACGAAGATATTGACCTTGTTTCGGATATACCCGTAGAAAATACAGACGAAGAAATTATTTCAGATTTACCCCAAGCAATAACTGAATCATTTGGAACGGGTGTTGCCGTAGAACCTGGGCTTGAAATTGGCGGGCGAACCATGCACGACCGCATGGAGCAGTACACATCGACTAGTCCAGAACTAACGGGAGGTGATGTCGATGCTCGTTGGGACCAGGCTGAAGCGGTTGGCGACGAAGCTGTAGGGGGAACTGTTGCGACTCCCGACCAAAATATTGTTCAAGAACTCGGCGCCGCTGTTGGGTTAGATTATGATGACGGGGTATCGCTTCAAACAATCGATATTTTGGATGAACGTGATTCTGGTAGATGGGAATTAGACCCTATGTCTTCGGAAGATTATGAAGAACGTTGATATGTAGAGACGTTACATGTAACGTCTCTACATATCAACGTCTCCACAGTATTTTATTTATCACAAAAATTAACCAATCTAAATTAATACTACTAAGAAACATTTATGGCAACTCCAGCAGAGCGCGACATTAAAGAAACAGACCTAAAAATTTCTGGAAACGTTGATGTACCAGATACACCAGCGATGCCAAAGCCAGATGCAAGTGTTACATTAGGCGATTCGGCAAGCAATCCTCTAACTATTTCTCCATTATCAGAAGAAGAAGAAGCAACGGAGTATTGGCAAGATACAGAAGATACTGAACGCTCAACAATAGCTACTGAGGCAAAGTGAGCATCAAGGCAACTATTACTCGATGCTATTAATTTTGTGGGATAGGCACAGCTCCTCCATCTCTCTGTAAAGACACGATTAATTGTGTCTCTACTTTGTGTAATTTGTGTCTAAGAAAGCGGGAAATCCTCCGGATTATGTGGTTCATTCCTCTTACCCTTCAGAATTAATAACAAGCAGTAAGTACGCACTTTGGTAGAAGCAACTCAAAGCTTTCTTAATTACAAACTAAATAAAGTAGAGACTTCCTATGTAACGTCTCTACCAAGGTTCGGAACCCCGCGTGACTTCCTATGTTGATCTCCATCGATGCTCATATCCCCTTTCCTCGTTCTTTGGTTTACGCCACTTATCGAAATAACCTAACCGACCTTGTACCCTACATGTCAAAGGTTAGGCAAATTCAGTTTAAATCACGGCAAGAGCAAGACGGGCTTTTACATCTAGTACATGAGTGGTATGGCGGCGCCAATGTTCCAGCAGTAGCGCGCGCTTTTTTAAGCGAAGATTTACTCAATTGGACAGAAGAATCTATTTGGAATAATTCGGAATATACAAATACTTGGCACATTAGAACCCACTTTTTTACTGAAGCAGTGTACTGTAGAGGCAAAAATCACTTTCTTGAAGATGATAAAGGAACGGTAATTCAGAGCCGAGGCGAACTAATCATTGACCCGCAGCAAATAAAAGGTACGCCACAGCAGTTAACAGCAGTGATTGCCCGCATCGTTGAGAATTCATTAACAAAACAGATTACACCGAATTTTCAACAAATGAGTCAAGGAGTTTGTGAATACTTGAAGAAATCTCAAGGTGGGGAGATGTCAAGAAATAATTATTAAATCAATTTTAACCAATTTATGACTCATTTTGGTGTTATATGTCCTCCCTATCCTGGACACTTAAACCCCTTGGCTGCATTAGCTAGAGAACTTCAATCGCGCGGTCATTATGTAACCTTTTTACAAATCCCAGATTTAGAATTGAAAGTGCAATTAGAGGGGGTAAATTTTTATCCTATAGGGCAAAATATCTATAGACCTGGCTCAATTGCTGAAACCTTTGCTCAATTGGGTAAATTAAGCGCAATAGAAGCGCTGCGCTACTCCCTCGACTTTGAAACGCAAATGGTTGAAATAATTTGCCAAGATGCACCCAGAGCGATAGCAGCGACAGGCATTGAAGCTTTGCTAGTGGATCAACTTGCACCTGCTGGTGAGACAGTGGCAGAATATCTCGACCTCCCCTTTATCTGTGTTTCTTCCGCTCAGGTGATTCACCGTCGAGCCGATGTTCCTCCTTTTTTCACTTCTTGGAGTTACGAGAATACACAGTGGGCAAAAATTCGCAATCAAATAGCGTATTCTCTATTAGACCGTAGCTGTCAACCGATTTTACGAGCAATTAATCATTACCGCAAACAGTGGAAGTTGACTGACTACCGTCATATTTACGCTTCCAACTCAAGACTTGCTCATATTAGTCAACAGCCTATAGCGTTTGAATTCCCGATTTCTGACTTACCATCACATCTCCATTACGTAGGCCCGTTGCGAAATGCTTCGCCACAGTTAGTTTCCTTTCCATATGAGAAATTAACTCAACAGCCAATGATTTATGCCTCTTTAGGTAGCGTACAAAATACCAAGTACTCAATATTTCATTGCATTGCTGCTGCCTGCGTTGGCTTGGATGTACAATTAGTAATCGCGCATGGGGGTGGGTTAAATGCACAAGCTGTGAGTTCTCTACCTGGTTCTCCGTTGGTCGTTGAGTATGCTCCACAACCAGACGTGCTAGCATACGCTAATCTCACCATTACTCATGCGGGAATGAATACAACATTAGACTCCCTTAGCTATGGTGTACCTCTGGTCGCAATTCCGATCACGTTTGAGCAACCAGGAACTGGCGCCCGAATTCGCTCGACAGGAGTAGGAGAAGTACTTTCTCTATCAAAATTGAATCAATCAAGCTTAAGATTAGCAATTAAGCGGGTATTAGAGGAAAATTCCTACAGAAAAAATGCACTCCAAATTCAGCAGTCAATTTCTGGCGCTCTTGGCGTAAAAAAGGCAGTAAATATCATTGAGCAAGCCATCAAACCTCAATATTCTTTCGTTGCAGAGGCAGTGTAATAAGTGCGAACCAAACTAGCATCAAATATTAGCAGCTTTTGAAAGCTTTTTGGAGTGTGGAAACAACACTTCCCAAAGGCGACTTAGAGGTATAGAACGCTGTTCCCAAATAAATAACAATGGTAGTAGTGCAAAAAGCCGTAGACCAGCAGAGAGGGAAAATAGCACATCCCAACCATCAGTACTAGCAAGAGTTGTACTGACACCACCAACAATGATTCCCATTGCTCCAGTCACACCAGGAACTGCTGCTGCAAGCGCAAAGTAAATAGACCTGTTCGCTGTCGGTGCTACTCCCATTAAAAGATTTCCGCTGCACAAGTCAATTGCTGCCCAAGTGGCGCCGCCCAGTAAATGCAATAATGGAAACCAAATCCAAAGCGAAATTGCATCAGTTTGACCAAACAGCCAGAGTAAAGGTGTCAGCGCTACCAAAATTCCCACCATTACCAAAAGCGGTCGATTTCCAACTCGGTCGGCCAGCTTACCCCAGAAAATTAACATGAGTAAATTGGCGCCTGTTCCCAAGCTGTTATAAATCGTTACGACGCTAACATCTATAGATAGTTTGTCCAGTAGGTAAAGGTTAAAGAAGGGAGCGCTGACATTAACAGCAAAGCTCCATAAACCAGAGTAAAGTAGAAATTTCAAAAAATTAGTATCTTTAAGGAAGCTAAGAACTGTCTCCCATCCCTCTAATGAGCCTGTATTTTTGCTTGATACAGATTCTTCTATCGGGTTTACATCAGTTATCAAAAATTGATAGCCCAGACTGATTAGCCCAAACACAATTCCTATAATCAAGACTACACCGAAGCCCTGTACTCTTCCACCAGGATATTTTGATACCACTAATCCCAACAAAGGTACAGCCAAAAGATTCATTAAGTTAATGGAACTATTGCGAAAGCCAAAATATCGTCCTCGCAAACGCTCTGGTACTAAAGCAGCCATCCAACTAACACAAGAAGCACGAGCAAAAGCTTCAATGACATTAGCCAGTAAAATAATTGCCAATGTCAACTGTACCAACTGAAGATGGTCAATGATATGGAACTCGTTTCCGCAAAAAATAGCGAGCGCTACAATCAACCATAGCAACCGCGACGATAAGAAAATGCTTATCGACCAGCTTCTTCTGCTAGTACTTCTATCTGCAAAATAAGCTCCCAGTGGTTGAAATAGGTTTAGAAGTTGAGGAATTGAAGCAAGCAAACCAATAAACACCGGACTGGCGCCCAAATCTAGCAAGAAATTACTTAGTAATACGCCACCAATAATGCTGTAAAACAGGGCCGCGAAAACACCTTCAATAGTTGATGCTCGAAGGCTAGACCTAATTTCTGGTTTAGAAATTTTTTGAAGCTTCTCTGCAACAAGTACGCTTTCTGCTAATATCCTTTGTTGACTTTGCTCAAAGGTTACAGGACACGCTAAATACGAGATTTCCTCTCTGACTTTTAAATTCATGTTCATAGCCAATATTGCAAGATTTAACAGCAGCTTGTTTGAGCGCTTTAACCAAGGCGCCCAGAGTAAACAGATTATTCTATAAACGCTCCTCTTAAATCTTGCATGTTCGTTTATAATCTACCCGGAGATAGAACTAAATACTACAAAATAGTATATAATCGAGCCACACACTGTTATAAAGTAGCACATTAATCAGAAGTTGACAATTCTAAAATTAATACGTAGAATAAATACGTAGGTTGGGTGTAAGTGTAGCTTTCCCGCAGGGTAGTGCAGCGCAACCCAACATAGACAGGGTTTATATGTAAGCAAGTGAAACCCTTAATATTACTTAATTTAGATAATTATGTAGAAATTTATACAATAGATTATTGCTTTTACTTAAATATTTAATAAATAAATCAATCTTGCTGCTGATTATCTTTTGAACTTGCTTGCCATTTATTAAGTACATCCTTAACCAACACTTCTTTAAGCCAAATTTGAGTGACAATCAGTAGTGGAATAGCTAGGAATAAACCTAAAAACCCGAAAAAGTTTGCGAAAACAACTACTGCTAATATAGTAAACACAGGCAGCAAAGATACTTCTTGTGCCATTATTATAGGAACCACAATCAGACTTTCCACTTGCTGAATCGCTACGTACAATACTACTACTACGACTGCTTTCCAAGGCGCCTCAACGAGTGCAAGTAGCAGTTGATTCACCGGATATTACGGGTGACTGGATTAAAGTTGCTACTTACTTTATTGTGGATTACCCGAATGGTGAAACAAAAGCACTTCATCATGTGAAAGATGCGGAGTAAATTTCTGATATCGTTCGATAAGCGCGAATTGACGAGAATGGAAATCAAATTTGGTGGTAGGAAATTTTAAAGATATGGCAGAAGAAAAAACATCTAATCAAGATAAACCAATTCAAACTGAAGCAACTGAAAAGCCTGCTCAAAAAACTGGCTAAAAATTGATAAACTATCTTTTGTAGTGGGATCGAATTTCAAATATTGGATTACAGTAATGCAATCGAGTCATAATAAAGTTATTTTTGGTAACGCTAAACAAGAAGGTGCAAGTCGGGGGGGTTGGTTTGTTGGCCACTTTATCAACCCTCCTGACGACGCGCGCTACAGTGAAGAAGTTGAAGTTAAATGGGCTGTTCACTTTGAAGGGGATAATAGAAGCGAATGGGCAGTAAATAATGAAGCCACAACGTTGTCTATATTAATCAATGGACGATTTCGGCTGGAATTTGAAGATAGAAAAATTGTACTATCTTGTGAAGGCGATTATGTTTTGTGGCGCCCAGGTGTTTCGCATACCTGGGAGGCTGAGTCTGATTGTACTATTCTGACTGTTAGATGGCCTTCAAAGGCAGGGGATAGCGTAGCAAAATGAACGCTGAAAAATCAAATTTTTAGTAAGTGTTTAGCTGCTTTTAAAATCAACAAGCAACTAGGAGCGTGGGCAATTTTACTATTCATTACCATTTGGACAGCAATATCTAAAGGAACAGTGTTGTATTAGCATTTTAAATTAGCCTCGTTATTTGACTTCTGATATAGCCGATTTAGGTGAAGCAGAGGAATATACAAATATGGTGAATAAAATGGCGAAAATTAGGTCAATTACACCTGGGAGCAAATAAAATGGGTGAATATTGCCTACTATAGTATGATAAGCCAAGACAGAAAAAACCGAATATTGCGCGTAAATTCCTAGTTTTACAATGCTGAAATTCTCAGGGATATCTTGACCAACCCACCAATAGCCAATCCCAATAACAAATACCAATGCTAGAAATAGATGTGAATATTCAGGATTGATTAAGGGATCTACATTAAGTAACTTGCGAATCCATTGGTCGGATAATAGTAAAAACACAGATTCGACCCAATTAATCACAGCTTTTAACTGAAATACGTATTTCCATGTAGTTTGATTATTCATAACTTATGCCTATTTAGTTATTAAATAAACTTATGCCCAGCTATAGATAATAAGGTAGGGGAGTAGTGCTTACCCCTACAAGAGCAAACTAGAGATACCGCAGCATGTAATAATTACAAGCTTTTTTAAGAATAGTTCTAGTAATTGCGTTCTTGCTTCTTCCTTTAGGAATGTCTATGTATTAAGTTATTTTGTAACGAAAAACACAAATGTAGAGACGTGATTAATCCCTGCGGGAAAACCTCCGGTTTCCACGTCTCTACAACGTATACAATGCAAATCTTGCCTATCTAATGCATGAATTGTATTGATGCTTACAAATTGACTTAACTTGTAGTCTTCCTTTTGATAGAAGCTAGGCGAAACGTGAGGTAATTACTCTGATAATAGTAGCGTTACCAAAACAAAAGTTTTTTACTCGTGTTTAGCTTCCAAAAATAAATTACTGGTAAGCAATTTCTATAGTAATTACGTGGCATTGGAAAATTCGTGCTGCTGATTTTGTTAACCTGCAAATCTTACCTTACTTACTTAAAGGGGTGAAGGTTGCTGACGTTGTGGCTATTCTCGGTAGTATCGATATCATTATGGGTTCCGTTGACCGATGAATTTGTATCGGACACATTACATAATGTAGAGACGCGATTTATAGCGTCTCTATAATAATTTAACACCTTTACCAATATACCAAATAGAAATATCATCATTGATTTCAATTTCAAATAATTCGGAATCGGCGCCTTTTTTCGTGTTATTTAAGCCTTGAAAAAGGATATTTTTAAGTGTTTTAATACTCATGCCTCCTGTTAAATCAAATCCTTTAATCAGAACGTCTGTAAAGCCAGTATTATAGCTGGTATCAATCAGTTCTTGAGGTTTAATAAACTTATTCCAGTCATGAAGCCCGCGCGGCATCTGATTAAGAATATTCTCCAAAAGCCAAATCATTATTAATTTAGATTTGAAAGTTCTATTGATTGTATCAAATAAAAATAAACCGTTTGGGTTTAAAAGTCTATAAATTTCAGCTAGAACTTTCTGCCAATCGGTTACATGTTCTAAAACATCAAAACACAATACAACATCAAATGTATTTGAATCGTAAGGAATTTTTTCGCCGACTCCCCAGCGATAATCAATTTTTAATTTATTGTGTTGAGCATGTTCTTGAGCAGCTTCAATCGAATTCAAAGACAAATCTATACCTGACACATTAGCCCCCTGCTTGGCTAAAAATTCACAAGCTAGTCCACCTCCACAACCAATATCTAAAACTCTGACCCCTTCCCAATTAGGAACAAAACTAGAAAAAAACTTAAATCTTGACTCATTAAGATGGTTAGAAAGGTGCAAAGTTTCTCCTGACTGCCACCATTTATTAGCATTTAAATCGTAATATTCTAAATCATTCCTTTTTATTTTTCTTCTTTCCGTGCCAATTTTTCTATAATCTTGGACTGCTCGTGCTGCTTTTATGTCATCTACCATAAGTTTTCTCCTTGTTCGCTACATGCGACCCTTACGTTATTCGTGCGTTCCACATCTGCTGATTAGTGCTTAATAGTGCTTTATTAGCATTGGTGTGCGAGATGCTAGAAATGGAGCGTAAGCCCTATTTATTCGTAACCGTCTTGTTTGTTTTCTTAATTCAACCCTATAGGAATAAATTACTGCCTACCTTTATCTAAAGAATGATTCCTAGCAGTTAAAAATAGCTAGCGTGCATCTGGGTAATATTAAGAATAATTTGTATTAACCTTGACAATTATATTTAACAATAAAACCTGCTTTTGGGAATAGTATTTAATGAGTTTTGAATCCCCATAGTTAGAGGCAATAAAATTTACTTTTTTCTAGGATAAGCGTACATAGATACGATTAATACAATTTAACTAATATAAGTAATAAAAAACAAGGAATGGTTATGACAGCAACTTCTACGCAAGCAGCTTTGGTGGTCAGAGATGCAGCACACCTACTGGAAGGCGCCGCATCAGACTACGATAAATTATTAGATTTAATTGGTGATGCCCGGTTTGTTCTAATTGGTGAAGCTTCCCACGGTACCCACGAATTTTATGAACAACGCGCGGAAATTACCAAACGTTTGATTCAAGAAAAAGGCTTTACAGCAGTAGGTGTTGAGGCAGACTGGCCCGATGCTTATCGGGTTAATCGTTATGTGCGTGGAGTAAATGACGACTCCACACCGAATCAAGCATTAAAGGGTTTTGAGCGCTTCCCCAGTTGGATGTGGCGCAATACTGATGTAGTGAATTTTATTGGCTGGTTACGACAATATAATGATGCGCTACCCCCACAGGCAATTAAAACGGGTTTTTATGGACTTGATTTATACAGCATGTATGCTTCAATCGATGAAGTGCTGAAATTTCTAGACAAAGTTGACCCAGAAGCGGCACAGCGCGCTCGTTCTCGATATAATTGCTTCTCACATTTTGAGGAGGATAACCAAGCGTATGGATATGCAGCTACTTATGGTTTGAGTGAGTCTTGTGAGAAAGAAGTTGTTAATCAGTTGTGCGAATTGCAACAGCGAATGCAAGAATATGCGGAGCGCGATGGGCAGGTAGCAGAAGATGAGTTATTTTATGCCGAACAAAACGCGCGCTTGGTAAAGAATGCTGAGGAATACTACCGAACAATTTTTATCGGGCAAATACTGTCATGGAACGTCCGGGATAAGCATATGGCAGAAACTCTTGATTATCTCGTTGAGCATCTTAATCGTCAACACGCTCCTACCAAAGTTGTAATATGGGCACATAACTCTCATTTAGGTTACGTGCGCGCGACAGATATGGGAATAGCGGGTGAACTGAACCTGGGGCAAATGGTACGTGATAAATATAGTGATGATACCATCTTGGTAGGGTTTACAACTTATACAGGAACAGTCACCGCAGCATCGGATTGGGGTGGGTTATCCGAATTAAAAACAGTGCGTCCGGCTTTGCCAGAAAGTTACGAAGCTTTATTTCATGATACAGGATTACCTAGCTTTTTCCTGAATTTAAAGCAAGATGCGGATGCAGTGAGAGAGTTAGAGAAACCTAGATTAGAACGGGCAATTGGTGTTATTTACCAACCACAGACTGAGCGGATAAGTCATTACTTTTACGCGCGGCTTCCTGACCAATTCGACGCAGTGATTCACATCGATGATACCAAGGGCGTTCAACCACTTGACCGTATCCCGCATCAAGACAATGTAGAACCACCTGAGACCTATCCTTCTGCTCTCTAGAATTCATTGTCTAATCCAATACCTTCGCCAATTGTCGTAGAGACGTGATTAAATGGCGTCTCTACATCGTCCGAAACGCCCTAAAATCGTCGCTCTCGATTTTTTGGCAAAGATATTGTTAATCTTGATACACTTGAAGTTGAGCTTTTAGTTGGGCAATTTTTTGCGCCATATCTAATACCATTGCTGCACCTACTAAATTTAATCCCAAATCTTGACGTAATCTTTGAATTTGGGCAATGCGAGTTATATCACTTTGTCGCGATTTCTTTAAAGCGTTCTTCTGCCTGTTTATCGCCAGGGTTGACATCAGGGTGATATTTACGCGCGAGCTTACGATACGCACGCTTGATATCATCAGCTGTGGCGCTTTTCTCGACCCCTAGAATTTTGTAATAGTCTTTAAAATCTGTAGCTGCCATATTTATAGAATTTTTTGTTTATATCGCCACCGATGGTGTAATACCGAAATGTGGAGACGCGAAATTTCGCGTCTCCTGGCTAATTCTGAGACGCGAAATTTCGCGTCTCTACACAATTGGTTTGTTATTCACTAAAATCGGCATCAATGACATCGTTGTCACCAGCAGCATTTCCTCCTGGTGATTGATTTGTACTCAGCGCTTTTATTTCTGAGGGAAAAATTCTTTTGACTCAGATAAATATGAACGCAGTAGATTTTTACTTAAAATTCTACCAATTAGCAACCATACTAATATGCCAATCACAGATGTCACTAGTAAAGCAACTAGATAAGAAGCACTTGTTGCAAAGCCGAAAATCTCTAACGTTGAAGCAGAAGCGATACAAGCTCCAACCAGCGTTCCAAGGAAGGGAGTTAACAGTTGTAACTTTCTCCATCTGGTAAAAGCTTCTTGAGAATGGTATTTATTCCAATATTCAATTAGTTGTCGCAGCATTAGAGCAAATGGTAATGCACAACTCAAGCTAATTAGTAAACCAATCACAAGTAGAAAGTATGGCGGTTGCGAGAATCTGAATAGAAACAAGTCTTGGATTTGTTGCATATATATATTCCAATCTATAGTAAAGTAGCTGATTGTAACTGGCACCTTCAACGGTTGAGATAGGAGCAAAAGCCCTATCATCTTGCACTCTCACACCAAAGTATGTAGTTAAAAGTTTAGCGAATCAACTCCTAAACAAATCCCAACATTTATTTGATATTTCGATAGTAATTTCTCTAGATATAACAATGCCCTATCTATAGTTTTAACCGCTAGTAATCGTAAGGATGATTCCCCTTTAAGAAACAATGTATACATGAAAACAATATTTGTATTTGCTTAGAGAGAATTTTGAATAGCATTAGAGTAGATTATGTCAAGATTTGTTAACTTATTGAGGTAAATTAAGCTATTCCCCTAGCATTCTGTAAAAATGAATACAGAAATTATTTCAATTACTTCCCCGCAACTTGGTTAAAAGGAAGTATTTTCAGAAGTTTCAATGGAGGAAGGTAATGTCTCTTCAAACAACTCATTCAGTTTGCTCACCAACACCCGCCCTCGTTAGAGCGATAGTTTCAGGTTGGAACCCGGTCTGCCACATCACCTACACTCGCGATACCTGGGTTAAACTACTACAGGCGCCTAGTGAATACGCATTTGATGAAGCTAAATTACTCTGTCAAGAATCCCCAGACACTTGGGTTGCCTGGGTGCCAGACTATGGTGAAGTTATTCTCGATAAAAGCCATTTTTATTGTTAATTGAAGGGTGCGTTCATAGCGGATGCTATCACAAGTTAAATCAATATATAAATTATTTATTCTTTGACTGGTATTGAAATGGTAGAGTGCTATGAACACTGAGTTATCTATTGATTGGGATGAAATGTTTGAGTATCTACCGGGAACTATTGTAGAACTCATAAACGAACCCGGAGTTTTGTATCGGATTGATTACTATGAAGCTATGATGGTGCCTCCAATCTGGTTAGTGAATAATCCGCGTCCACGTTATCCCCATGAATTGCGGATTGTATCGCGTCAAGAAGTACAAGTTTGTGAATTAAAGCCCCAACCTGCTTTGGTTTGAGCAGGTTAGAAAATGCTCCAGAGGTAAATTAATAACCTGAAGCATTTTCCAATTAATTCTACTGGTTTAAAACATCTTTCCGATGTTGAGGTGCAGTAGCAACCGCAGCAACTTCTGCGAGTAAATCCTGAGAAACCCCCATTTCTTTCAAGGTTTCCATTAAATCTTGTGCAACTGCATCAAAATGTTCGCTGTTTAAACCTTGCTTTTCTACTAGTTCTTTGTGTGCTTCCCGCATATAGCGACCGTCATATTCGTCTGTTCCACCAAAGGCATAGGTTAGAAAAGCTTTCTGATGTGCCCGTTGCTTCACCATATTCACATCAGTAAAGAAGTGCTTAATGCGGTCGTCCTTTAAAACTCTTTCATAGAATTTGTCAACCGCTAAGTCAACAGCGACGCCACCGAGTTTTTCAAATAAAGTTGTCATAATTCTCCTAATTATTGAATGGAAGTTATTTGAATTGAACCAGAACATCATGCCACCGAGTAGTAACAGTTGCCAAAGGCGCCTTAGTTCCACGTACTCATAACCCTGATGTCCAAGCCCAGAAGCTCTTATCGCCCAAGTAACCCTGAATACCTGCCCAGGCGGCTACAACAGAACCGACGACGACAACCGTCAAAGCCACGCTCCAAGGTGCCATTGCCTCAAGCTTGTAATTTCGGTTCATTCATCCATACTGTCAAGCATAGGCGAACTATTCATGAAAATGTTTGACTTCAGTCAAAACATACCTTGAAAAATTATTAATTTTGGATATATTTTAAGGATTATAAAAAAATATAATTCTCTCCATAGTTTTTATATATTATCAAGATTACAAAAATAAACTTTTTTAAAAAATTGTTAAATTTTAAAATAACATTACGACTTACTTACGTAATCACCACACTCTTGCTCTAGACACTATCAATAGGTTGCAAAACCTTGATTATCTAGTTGAGCCAGTTTTTAGTATAAAGTTGTATCGTATATTAGGTAACAAATTAATTTAACAATCGGCTAAATCTTTAGATAGAGCGAACATAATAACCTCTACCCAATGAGTGAAGAATTAAAACATAAAAACAGGTAAATTCTAGAGCAATAAAGTAGTTTTGCACTTCTAATACTTATGTTATGAACTTGATGATGAATTTTGTCGTCAAGTCATAACCGGATTTTCGGTTAGTTTAGTTGATACAATAAACATAATTAAATGTATGGGAAGTGTAACAATAGCTACTGTTATTGTAACTTGGAATAAACTAAGTCATCTTTGCTTACTGCTTGAAGACATTAGTAAACTTAACTTAGAGAATATAAAGCTTGATATTTATGTAGTCGATAATGGTTCTACCGATGGTACTCAAACTTACTTAGAGCAACATTATTCTACTCTAGTTCAGGTTTTGCAAACGGGTAGAAATTTAGGTGGTTCTGGAGGTTTTTCAAAAGGTTTACAAGTTGCTAGTCAGCTTGGGTATGATTACATCTGGTTGCTTGATGATGACGTTCGTCTCTCTAATAGAGCATTAAGCGCGCTAATTCAAACTTTGCAAAACCATCATGAAGTCGGTTTAGTAGGTTCTCAAATTCGTAAGTTGCAAAAACCTAATCAGATTCAAGAAGTAGGCGCCTTTATCAATACTACTAAAGCACACTTAAAAACAAACTTTGCGTTCCTTAGTAACATTTCCAATGAAGAAATATTAAAAGGTAGACCTTACCTTAGCGTTGATGTTTGTGCAGCAGCATCACTGTTAGTACGGAGTCAAGTAGTTCAGCAAATAGGAGTGTTTGAAGATTATTTTTTACACTTCGATGATGTGGAGTGGTGTTTGCGCGCGTCCCAAGCTGGTTGGGTGGTTGCCGTCAATCCCGCTTCAGTAGTTTGGCACCATTCACCCGATTTTAAATTCAGACCTTGGATTAATTATTACGATGAGCGCAATCTTTGTTACTGTTGGCAAAAACACCGACCTGAGCTTTTAGTAAAAAGAATTGTTGTGAGTTTGCCAAGACTTGTAATTCAAGCCGCTACAGGAAGACACTTTCTTGCTGTTGCTGCAATTTCAGGTTATCAAGATTTCCTAAAGGGGATTCGCGGTCAGATGCCGCGCGCAGTGAATTATAATGAATACCCTTTAGAAGAGATTATCAACGCTAACGCATCAAAATTGGTTTTTGTACAATCTACTATTTATCAAGATGATTTACTTTGTCAGATTTTAACAAAGATGGAGGTTGAGCAAAAACTGACTCTTTGGCATCCTCCTGAGAGATTGCATGGTCGTTTATGCCTTTGGCTAGTCGCTTTCTTTTGGAAGCCAATCGATATTGCAATCCTGACTTGCCAACGTCCTAACCTTATGTGTTTAAATCTAGCAAGACAAATTTACTACTATACAGGTAATGGTTACATACCTGTATCAATTAATCCTTTCACTCTCCTGACGGCTATAAGCCAAACCATTAGCGAAATGTGGCACATATATTGGCAAACTCGGAAGTTAAACTCCTCACATACACAACAGGCAATATCTACTAAAATATTTCCTCTGGTTTCAATTGTAATTTGTACAACTAATCGCCCTTCTTTCTTAGAAAAAGCTATTAAATCGTTGGAAGTACTTAGTTACAAAAACTTTGAAGTAATTGTGATTGATTCCTCATCAAATACAGAGACGACTCAAATTATCAATACTTGGTCGAGTAAGAATAGCTTCAAACTTCATTATGCTCTAGTTGAACCTAAAAACATTAGTTACTCTCGAAATATGGGAATTAAGATGGCTTTAGGTACGATTGTTGCTTTCTGTGATGATGATGCGATTGTGCCCTCTGAATGGTTAGAACAATTAGTACTCATCTATTCACAGCATGGAGATAAATGCGCTGCTGTTGGTGGTGCAGTTCGAGACTTAACTCGTCCTAATTCTCCCTTACAATTTTGCCGTGGTATTACTAATGTTCTTAGTGAAACGATTGCACTCCGTCCTAATAGTTATATTAATTATAATCGTGCTAATGGCTTTTGGTATAACGGTCTAATGGGGACAAATTCATCTTTTAGAAAAGATTCACTTGAGAAAATTAATGGTTACGATGAGTTTTTTGATTATTTTTTAGATGAAACAGATGTTTGTTTGCGGTTAATTCAGGCAGGGTATGAAGTTCATTATGCTGATGTAACTGTAAGTCACTTTCCTCAACCAAGTCACAATCGGGTTGACCAAAAACATCTTACTTGCTGGTATTCACTAGCAAAAAATACAACTTACTTTGCTTTAAAACATGGACTTAAAAAAGTATCATCTCCAATATTTTTTGCCCGTTTGGCTTTACTTTTAACGTATCGCTGTCTTTTAAGAATTATTCGTCTTAAATTCACCCATCGTCTTCCCAATTCAACTTTAATCAAATATATTCAACAAGCTTTCGACGGAATGCGCGTTGGTTTATGGGCTGGGTTAAATTTGCATAAAGGTAATTTATAATTTCAGAGTTGAAAAAGTTTATTAAAAAGTCCATTAAAAAGTCTATCGATGCGGGAAAATGGAGATGTTGCAATTAAAAACGCTGCTTAAGGAAAAAGAAGCAGAGCATTACTGGGAATTGCTACGAGTTTTGGTAGCACGAAATCTGAAGGTGCGTTACCGAGGGTCGTTATTAGGTGTCTATTGGTCATTGCTGAATCCACTACTAATGACAGGAGTTTACACAGCAATTTTTGGAACTGCGTTTGCATCTTATTATGGCAATTCAATTTTGAATTACGTGCTGGCAGTGTTTACTGGATTGGTGGTGATTAACTTTTTCTCAGCTTCTACTACACAAGCATTATGGAGTGTGGTGAACAATGGAGCTTTGTTGAACAAAATTTGCTTGCCAGTAAATATTTTTCCGGTCTCGATGGTTACAGCAAATATTTTCCAGTTTTCAATTGGGGTGTTTCCACTGCTGGCTATTATGACGCTAGTTAATTCTAGGAGCTTAGTAAATGTAATTGCATTGGTGTTACCCTTAATAGGGCTGATTTTAGTATGTACTGGCATTAGCTTATTAGTAAGTGCGCTGTTTGTATTTTTTCGAGATTTACCTTACTTCTACGAGTTGATTGTATTTATGTTGTGGTTAAGTAGTCCTATATTTTACCCAGCAGCAATTGTACCTGCATCAGTCAGGTCTTTGTTGATACTAAATCCTTTAATGCCAGTAATTGAAAGTATCCGCCAAATTTCTTTATCAGGCGCCATGCCAGATGTATCGTTCATTGGGCAATCATTATTAAGTGGAGTAATTTTTTTAACGTTGGGTTTAACTTTTTTCCGCTCCTTGCAGCATTCATTCATGGATTTGCTATAAATGGAAGCTATTCGTCTCAATCAAGTTTCGCTATGGCGCCGGACGCAAGAAGAGTTTTCTTATGATTTGAAGAAAACTATCTTGTCGTTTTTAGAAGGGAAGTATCGCCACCCTGTAAAAAGATTAGTCTTAAACAAAGTTGATTTAGTGATAAATGTAGGTGAGAAGGTTGGAATTATTGGGGCAAACGGAGCAGGAAAATCGACACTTTTAAAGGTAATATGTAAAATTTTGCAACCAACAAATGGAACTGTGCGAGTGTTTGGAAAAATTGCTCCATTAATTGAGTTAGGAGCAGGGTTTGATGCAGAAATTTCAGTGATAGATAACATTATTCTTTATGGAGTCATGTTAGGGTTTACCCGGAGGGAAATGATAGAACGGGCGCCATCAATTTTAGAGTTTGCCTCACTTCAAGACTATTCAAACGCACCAGTCAAAGTTTTGTCATCTGGGATGACGGCACGGTTAGGGTTTGCAATTGCAACCGACGTGCAACCAGATATTTTGATTTTAGATGAAGTACTATCGGTTGGAGATGAGAATTTTAAAACTAAGTGTAGGCAGCGGATTGATAAGTTTTGGGAAGAGTCAGCGACGGTTTTAGTCGTTTCGCATGATTTGGAGTTTGTAAAACGC
The DNA here is from genome assembly GCA_019359675.1 of Calothrix sp. FI2-JRJ7. Taxonomy (GTDB): domain Bacteria; phylum Cyanobacteriota; class Cyanobacteriia; order Cyanobacteriales; family Nostocaceae; genus Dulcicalothrix. The sequence continues at coordinate 7,502 of JAHHGX010000085.1, read as the reverse complement.
GCGTGCAAACGAGTAATTTGGTTGGAGAAAGGACAAGTAAAGCTAGTTGGAGAGGCGCCCAAAGTCGTTGAAGCTTACTTGAGAAACTAATAATATTGCTTGCTATATAACAAGGAGAAAATACCAATGACACATATTCTTGTCAGCCCAACGCTCGAACAGAGAAACACTCAAACTGTCGTTAAGCTTCAAAATATAGTCTTACCAAATATAGATGTTTGTACAGAAGAAGAACTTTTTTTAAGAAGTAACTCAAAATGCTTGCTCAATTATGAGCAAAACATGATTGAACTGAAACAAGGCGGCATTATCAGCTTTGATACTTACTTTAATTCTTTCTCTATTAAAAAATGGCAAGAATATACTAATATTCAAACAATTAGTATAAAACTAAGGTTTCAAGGCAAATTTTTAGTCAAGCTGATAAATGTAGATAATTTTTCAGATTCTGCACAATTAATTCAGCAAAAAGTCATTTCTAGCGATGAAAATGAAGTCAGTATATTTAACGAAATAAATCTACAACCCTACAAAGGTTTATTGTATCTAGAAATTGAGGCTTTAAGAAATAATTGTCAGTTCTTCGGTGGATATTTTTATACTAAGCTTAATACTCCTTTAATAACAGACAAAAAAATTGCTATTGTCATCTGTACTTATAAAAGAGAAAATTATATATATAAAAATCTCGAATTATTAAAACAAAAATTAATTAATCATCCAGATTTAAAAAATAAGTTTGAAATATTTATCATTGATAACGGTAGAACATTAAAAAATTTCGGCAATCCGGAAATACATCTACTACACAACAAAAATGCAGGTGGGAGTGGCGGTTATACTCGAGGCATTATAGAAGTTTTAAAGCGTAAGTCAGATTTTTCCCACATTATATTTATGGATGACGATGTAGTTGTCGCTCCAGAAGTGTTTGAAAGAATTTACAATTTTCAAAGTGCAGCGCGCGACCAAAACCTTTGTATTGGTGGCAGTATGTTAAGACTCGATGCCAAATACATTCAACATGAAAATGGAGCGGTTTGGGATAGAGAAGTAACTAGGCTAAAACCAGACCTAGATTTAAGAAGCCTAAAAAACGTTTTGTTAAACGAGCTAGAAGAATACATTAATTATAATGGCTGGTGGTTATTTTGCTTTCCTATACAGGTTATCGATGATTCAAAATTACCCTACCCATTTTTTATCAAAATGGATGATATGGAACTTCCCATTAGATTAAATTTGAAAATTATTACATTAAATGGTATTTGCGTATGGCACGAGGCATTGGAAACTAAGTACTCTCCTTTAATCAACTATTACCTCAGAAAGAATGAATTAATAATCAACACGCTTTATACTAAAGACTTTAATCAACTCGATGTAATCAAGTATATTATTAAATATACTATTAGAGAGGCATTTTGCTACAAGTATAAAAGTGCGAACATTATCCTCAAAGCTGCGGAAGATTTTTTGCGTGGTCCTGACTACTTAAGATGTCTTGACCCAGAAGAAAAAAATGTAGAACTTTTGAGCCTGGGAGAAAAAGCAGTAAAAGGTGCTCCTTTACCATTTCTATACACAAAGTATGAAAAAAGTATTGACGAGACAGAAAATACCATTCATCGTTTAATGCGATTAATTACATTAAATGGTCATATTTTGCCACCTTTCCTTTTTCACAAAGATAGTAAATTAACTGATAAAGGATACAAAATCGCTCCAATACATGGTTATAGACCGTTGAACTTATTTAGAGCCAAAAAAGGTTTGTATTACAACTTGGTCAATCAAGAAGGGTTTGTTGTGAAATTTTCCAGGGAAGAATTTTTTCAAGTTCTGTTTAAGACAATTGCAATTGCTATAAGAGTATTAATCAAGTTTCCAACTATTAAACAACTTTATAAAGAGACTTTACCTGAGCTTACTAATCAAGCTTTTTGGGAAAGCTATTTAGAAATTAATAAGCATTCTCAACAAAAAATATAAGCAAGTATTTCAACAATACCCCAGCAAAATATACAATCTCTGAGCATCACGAATAGCATGTCCATCGGGGTCATTGTTGAAGTACAGGTAAACATCAATATTTTGCGTAAGAAATGAGCGGATACGTTCAGCCCATATAGATAGCTCTTCATCATTGTAACCTACACCCCATTGCCCGCTGTGCATCCGAATATAAGTCCATGAGGTAGTTAAAGATACATCAAGGGGAACTGTTGGGCTTACAGGTAGGCAAAGAGCTGCACCCGCATTTTCCAATAGTTTGTAAACTTGGGGTATTAGCCAGCTCTGATGACGGAATTCAAAGGTAAACCGTTGTTGTGGATAGGTTTGCAGTAACTCTAAAAACGGCTGAAGGCGCCCAATATTAATGTGCCAAGTGTGAGGAAACTGAAATAAAATAGGGCCAAGCTTTTCTTGTAATCCAGACGCGCGTTGCATTAGACGCTCTAGGGGTTCTATTGGGTCTTTCAACTTTTTCATGTGAGTGAGATAGCGACTACCTTTGACGGCAAAAATAAAGTTAGAAGGTGTTTGTTGGCGCCAAGTTTCAAACACAGACCGCTCTGGCAAACGATAAAAGGAAAAGTTAATTTCTACAGTAGAAAAGTGTTGAGCATAAAATGGTAGTTGCTGGTCGCTATGCAAATGGGGTGGATAGAAAATATCCATCCAATGTTTATAAACCCAACCGCTAGTACCAATTTGCAGCTTACTCATTTAGTTATCTTGTGATACTTCATTTATATCTTCTCTTGTAAACCACCAAGCCCAAGCGACTAATAGAGCCTGAAAAGGAAGCCGCAACCAAATCAGTGGTGGGTCGTGTGGCAATCCTGCAACCTCAATGTTATTAACTGCTTGATAAAGATTAGCTGGAAAAACAACAATATAAAGTACAACAAGAAGCCATGCAGCAAAACGGCTGACACTAGGAATTAATAACCCGATGCCAGCCAAAACTTCTAAAAACCCACTACCATAAACCAATGGTAAATGGTAGGGAAGAAAGTCTGGTATAATCTTCTCAAATCCCTCTGTGTGAGTAAAATGTAAAATACCAACTACTACCATTCCAACTGCGAGCATAATTTGGAAAACTATTTTATACCTTCTCATATTATAAATTTTCACCTCGCGCTTTCAGAATTAGCACGAGCCATTTGTTCTTGCAGTTTGCTTTTAGCTGTTTTAAACTCAGTCGCCATTTGAAGAAGCTGCTGATGGCTAAAATTGTCGCGGAGTTTGGGGAATATATCGTTTTCTTCTTGATTAATATGAGTTCGTACCGCAGTTCTTAGCTGCTCAAGTTTTGCTTTGAATTCAGACGAAGAAGGGTCAATAGGTTTAATTTCATCTAACATATCTATCACTTCGTCAGTCTGATCATATATCTCCTGGGTGTGTTCATAATACGGACGAACTGCTGGGTAAAGAACTTCTTCTTCGGCTGTACCATGAACTTTTATGTCTTTGTACAATTGCCCAAAATACTCTTGAATTTTTTGAGGGTCGTCAGTACTGCGAATTTCTGTAAATAGAATATCAACCTTAGTATGATCCATCAGCAGAAGTTCACGGATGCTCATTTCGTCATCAGTGCGTGTTACTACACTACCTACCACGCCAGTTAAGGCTGCAACAGCATCTTGAACCCTTGCCCATAGTCCCTGTTTTGCCTCTTTTCCCGTCAGTTCACGAACACCCAGAAGTTCTAGAATACCTTTGAGTTGCTCTTGATGCGCGCGGTTTTCAAAGTTAACTGTATTTAAAGGAGTAATCGCAGCTTCGATATCGGCGCCAACAACTTGAGCAGCTTTGTGGATAAGCAGTCCAGTCATCGTTTGCTTATGCTTGAGCAATTCATGCTCTTGTACTTTCTCAAACAAACTCAAATCGGAACTTTCCATTAGTTCCCGAACTTGCTCAACCATTTTTTGGGTGGTTTTATTAGGCTCACCCTTGACGCCGTACTGAACAATTACAGTATCGAGAACACCTAGATTTTTGTGATCGTCTTTAAGCATATGCTGTAGGCGTCCGCAAATATCATCATCAGTACAATCTTCGATAAATTGCTGCTCATTGCTAATCAGCAGATTTTGTATTACTTTCATATCTGCCAATTTTGCTGCAATTGAAATGCGTTTGCTGTCATCAAGGGTTGTAACCATTTTTTTACTGCGTGTTTTGATTAGTTTGAGTCTTTATGCATTTTGAGTTTGGAGCGAATCATAAATACCCCAGTATTCAATATTTTGGTCACGTAGTATTGGTTCCGCGCGCTCAATTTCTTCTTTTGTACCATCTAGTATAAGCATATAATTGCTCTGCTGAAGACGGTCGCTATAAACTATGGCGCGTTCTTCGGGTACGCCTAAATCAGCTAGTGCTTTCACCAAATTCTGAGTTGCTGCTGCTCCTACAGCAACACCTCCCACGCTAGCTACTAATGCAACACCCACAGATCCTGCTGCTAAAATAGCTCCTAAACCGGGAAGTGCCAGACTACTCAACCCAACTAAAACACTGCCCCAAGTTGTTGCTGCCAGCGTATCTCCTACTGCTCCCGTGGCATTTACATTTTGCTCACCAATAGTATCGCCTAATTGGGTTTCGCTAATACTTTCGCCTTTCTCTACATCTTTAGCAATAATAGAAACTTTCTCCATAGGAAAGTCAGAAGCTTTAAGCGCATTCACTGCTTGCTCGACTTTTTGAGAGTTGTCAAACACTCCTAATGCATGTATTACATCTTTACTTGTCATTGCAAATACTCTTCAATCACTCTATTACATCCAAATTTACTTACTATTACGGTTACAGTTCTCTGTCTTTAGGATGAACAGTTATTTACTTTTGAAACAACTGAATTTACACAGTATTCGTAAATTTTTGTAAAATTTATGCGTAAAGTTAAGTTTTATTGTAATCAGCTATACTAAGCTGTACCGTATTAAACAGGCGCCGAGCTTCCCAACCCTTTTAAGTTATAATTGAACCAACAACAAAATCACCATTACTTAAATATATTTAAATCCGTCTTTTATTCAGATAACCGTCCAAAAAGCTTAGGTTTGAATCAAGATTTTGTGGAAGTACTTTTATACAATAAAAATAATTACCATCAGTAATTTCAATTCAATAAACCCGCATCACAATATAAATCTACACTAAACATTAGTTGAAGTGTAGATTTTTAATATAGTTGAGACTTCTATAGCTAATTATGAGTTACCCTAAATTAGTCAAGATAAACACCCTGCTAATTGGCGCCACTGCTGAACTAAGACAAAAAAATAGTTTCAAAGCCAAAAGAAACCATTTATTCTCGTTTAAAAAGTTTTATACATTGGGACAAGCTAATATATGTCCCCTAATTATAAGTAAAAAATTATGGAATCTAGAATGAGTCGGCGAGTTATAGGCACTGGCAGATTAAGACGATATGTCGAAGTCACAGCGAAAGCGAGTCCTAATGGGGCGAATAGTTGTACTGGCTTGCTGCGTCAATTTAGAGTAGTTCTTTACAATCTGTTACAATCGCTGGCGCCATTCCATTCAGGTTGTTCCAGGGTTCATATACTACTTTTGGAGGATGGTGTAGTGTTTACAAAATTAAACAATCAGGTGGTTCGTATGGTGGGGGACTGCCATATACCCGTATCTGCTGCTTTGTGTTTTCATTTAGGGGATAAACTCTGAGGTTGTCCTCGCTCAACTTGAGAATTGGCAACCAATGGTTATCAAGTAGGTGATTCAAAATATTCTCGTGTAAAGGACACTCGAAAACTGAGTATTGCACACATCCTTAAATAAAAAACTCAGTCTATACATATATGGAGTCAGATTCCTTGCTGGAAACAAGGAACCCGAATTTATCAATGGCAATAACTCATCCCACCGATGGGTCAAGGCGCCCAATGCCTAATTCTTCTCTTAGAGTGCGTTTTACATCATCCCACTCAGTGCCGCAATAGTAGTACTTTCTCTCAACAATATCAGCTAAGTAATAACCAGGCGCCGCATTGTTAATTTTTCTGAGTTCGTTTGCGACTTCTTTCATGGTCAACCCAAGAAAAAGAAACAAGTCTTCGAGCTTAAAACTTGGAAAGTTGTAAGGGTTATAGAAAGTTTCGCCGCCAAGAAAGCGCCAGCGGTTTTTAAGCCGCATCACTAAACAGATGTAACCAGGATAAACAATAGTGTCCATAACTTATAATTAAATCAAGAAAACCCCTAGTTGCAGCTAGGGGCAGAACGTTTAACTTAATTTTCGGTTTCGCTTGGATTGTCCGGCTGATCCAGTCGGTCATCCAGGTCATCTAAAACATCGTAAATTTCTACAATGTTTTCTTCCCCCGAAACCCGATTTTCGCGCTTCCATCCTATTAAAAGTTTGATGAAAACCAATACTGGATCGAACAATCTAAGGCGCCCGTTTCCGTTGCCGTTTTCGGTCATTTAACCTCCTTTTTGTTTCCAAGGTTCAGTATGGAAAGTATAAACTTTCCATGCTGAATTATATCCCTGTTAACAAGGATAAGTCAATATTTGACTAGAAAGGTTTTGTAAATTATTATATCTATATAACCTAGTTAACCAGGAAATTATGCCAAACCCAAGACCTAAGCAGACGCAAGCATTTATTGAGCAACAAAAAAAAGGCTATATTGAGGACTGGATTAACGAACCCTTAGCAAAGCAGGTAACAGGTTTAAGATTGCCGCAGAGTGTTCATGATACGCTGCACGCACTGGCGCCAGAAGAGCGAGTTAAGTATTTACGAAGGATTATTTGCGAAGCTGTAAAACGTGATTTGACTCCTAACTCCTAAATTATTATAAGCAAGGATAGAGAAGACACTCAACTTTGGTAAAATCATCTGATTGGTGCAGTAAAATCAGTATGATTGACCACGATAGGCTCTTCAAAGAACTAATTTCGACATTTTTTATCGAATTTTTAGAACTGTTTTTCCCGCAGGTGCTAGCTTATACAGACACATCCTCAATCGAGTTTTTGGATAAAGAAATATTTACCGATGTGACTGAGGGAGAAGAATATGAAACCATTCCCCTAGCCTAGGGTGTTGATTTTGTTATAATTTAGGTATCAATCGCTCATTAGAGTATTGTGTTTAATCGTAAAGCTCAAAACCCTGATTATACAAACTTTTTACGCTGGCGCCACGAGACACAAATTCTGCATGAACTTTTTTTAGGGCTTATACACAAAGTAAACACCCTACCCCTAGCCCTTAATAAGGGGGGACAAGAGATGATTCCTAGCTACTGTTATTAAGAGGGACAAGAGATGATTTTTAGCCCCCCTCCAGAGCAGCTACGGTGTACACACAAGTCGCGCGAAAGGGGGCAGGGGAGCTTCGGATGCCAGGGAGTTATTGAGCAGAGCGAAAAACTAGGAGCATCCAGTTTTGGCAGAAATACCATTACGAGGGGCACCTGATTATAAACGCTCTAATTTTAAAT